>NZ_CABUOL010000046.1 GCF_902493215.1 uncultured Mediterranea sp. | reverse complement strand
TATTGCTGCGTTTCATCATCCTCACCCGTAAACAGAAGAAGGCCATCAGCATTGCTAATGAGCACAATGAGCTGAAAACCAAATTTATCCAGAACATTTCCGCCCAGATGGAACCGACACTGGACACGCTCGACGCCTCACTGCCGGGCATAAAAGCCCTGCATGCATTCTCCAACCATATCCAGGAACTGTCCGAGTTGGAAACTACCTTGTCCGAACCCTACGAAATGCAGGAAAAGAATATCTCCACTTTCTGTGAAGGCATCATGGACAAAATCAAAGGGATGACACAAGAGGATGTCACCTTGACCGTGAACGCTCCAAAACTGAATGTGAAAATCAACCCTGAGCAACTGGAACGCGTCTTGTTACATTTGTTGGAAAACGCCGCCGAGCACACCCCTGCCGGAGGGAAAATATGGCTGGACTTCAAGAAACGCGGTGCGCACACCCACCAGTTCATCATCAGCGACACCGGTTGCGGTATCCCCGAGGAGCAACGCGAAAACATCTTCAAGCCTTTCACCGAAGTAAAGGACTTGACGCAAGGCGACGGTCTGGGACTACCCATCTGCTCACTGATTGCCACCAAGATGAACGGCAGCCTGACACTGGACAGCAGCTACAACAAGGGAGCACGGTTCGTTCTGGAACTACACGCATAAACCATACATATTGTATTTGAAAGCCGCTTGTCACCGGCATTACCGGGACAAACGGCTTTCTGTATATATTAAAAATGTGGTTGTCAACGTAATGCCTCCACCTCTTCCGGCGTCAGCGGAATTTTCTTACCCAAACGGTGCGCTCCCGTTTCGGTAATCAGATAATCCTCCTCATTGCGGATGCCACCGAAATTACGGTATTCTTCCACCTTATCATAGTCAATGAAGTCCATAAACTTCTTCTCTCCTCTCCACAAATCAATCAACTCGGGAATGAAATAAATGCCCGGCTCAACCGTATGCACAAAGCCCGGTTCCAGAGGGATAGCAAGGCGCTGGCTCTTGCGACCGAACTGCGTACTCTTGGGCTGGCCGTCATAGCCTACCCAAAGCTCACCCAGGTTCTCCATATCGTGCACGTCCAGGCCCATCATGTGTCCCAGTCCGTGGGGATAGAACAAAGCATGCGCCCCTTCGCGTACGGCATCTTCAGCATTGCCCTTCATCAAGCCCAGCTCTTTCAGCCCTTCCACCATCACTTGGGCGGAAAGCTCGTACACCTTCATATAAGGAATGCCCGGACGGAGGGCTTTGACAGACTCTAAGTGCATGGCGTTCTGGATTTCGTAAACGGCACGCTGGCGTGGAGTAAAAGCTTTGTCCGCAGGCACGGTGGACGACATGTCGCCACAGTAACCCGAAGGAAGCTCGGCGCCGGCATCAATCAGGAAGAGGTCACCCGGCTTTACTTTATTTCCATGATAGTGGTTGTGCAAAGTCTGCCCGTTGATAGTAGCAATCGTGGCAAAAGACAGCTCGCAGTTGTTCATCTCGGCGATACGGTTC
>NZ_CABUOL010000045.1 GCF_902493215.1 uncultured Mediterranea sp. | reverse complement strand
TATTGCTGCGTTTCATCATCCTCACCCGTAAACAGAAGAAGGCCATCAGCATTGCCAATGAGCACAATGAGCTGAAAACCAAATTTATCCAGAACATTTCCGCCCAAATGGAACCGACACTGGACACGCTCGACGCCTCACTGCCGGGCGTAAAAGCCCTGCATGCATTCTCCAACCATATCCAGGAACTGTCCGAATTGGAAACCACCTTGTCCGAACCCTACGAAGTGCAGGAGAAGAATATCTCCACTTTCTGTGAAGGCATCATGGACAAAATCAAAGGAATGACACAAGAAGATGTCACCCTGACCGTGAATGCCCCCAAATTGAATGTGAAAATCAACCCTGAGCAACTGGAACGCGTCTTGCTGCATTTGTTGGAAAACGCCGCCGAGTACACCCCTGCTGGAGGAAAAATATGGCTGGACTTCAAGAAACGCGGTGCGCACACCCACCAGTTCATCATCAGCGACACCGGTTGCGGCATTCCCGAAGAGCAGCGCGAAAACATCTTCAAGCCCTTCACCGAAGTGAAAGACCTGACACAAGGCGACGGTCTGGGACTTCCCATCTGCTCACTGATTGCCACCAAGATGAACGGCAGCTTGACACTAGACAGCAGCTACAACAAGGGAGCACGGTTCGTACTGGAACTGCACGCATAAACCATACATAATACAATCTGTATGACCCCTAAATTTGAGAGCCGCTTGCCACCGGCATTATCGGGACAAACGGCTCTCTGTGTATATTAAGGATGTGGTTGTCAACGCAACGCTTCCACCTCTTCCGGTGTCAGTGGAATTTTCTTGCCCAAGCGACGTGCTCCCGTTTCGGTAATCAGATAATCCTCCTCATTACGGATGCCGCCGAAATTGCGGTATTCTTCCACCTTATCGTAGTTGATGAAGTCCATGAACTTCTTCTCTCCTTTCCATAAGTCAATCAGCTCGGGGATGAAGTAGATGCCCGGCTCAACCGTATGCACAAAGCCCGGTTCCAGAGGGATGGCAAGACGCTGGCTCTTGCGGCCGAACTGCGTACTCTTGGGCTGACCGTCATAGCCTACCCAGAGCTCACCCAGGTTCTCCATATCGTGCACATCCAACCCCATCATATGGCCCAGTCCATGGGGATAAAACAAGGCATGCGCCCCTTCGCGCACGGCATCTTCGGCATTGCCCTTCATCAATCCCAGCTCTTTCAGCCCCTCCACCATCACTTGGGCGGAAAGCTCGTACACCTTCATATAGGGAATGCCCGGGCGAAGCGCTTTAACAGACTCCAGATGCATGGCGTTCTGGATTTCGTAAACGGCACGCTGGCGTGGAGTAAAAGTCTTGTCCGCCGGCACGGTAGACGACATGTCACCACAGTAACCCGAAGGCAGCTCGGCGCCGGCATCAATCAAGAAGAGGTCTCCCGGTTGCACCCGGTTGCCGTGATAGTGGTTATGCAGGGTCTGGCCGTTGACAGTAGCAATCGTGGCAAAAGACAGCTCGCAGTTGTTCATCTCGGCGATACGGTTC
>NZ_CABUOL010000044.1 GCF_902493215.1 uncultured Mediterranea sp. | reverse complement strand
TCTTCTCAAAGCAGAATACCAAAGTAACATCGAACAAGCCCGCCAAAGCCTTGGCAGTCTCTCCGGCAATGGTGTCGGCATTCGTATTCAGCATGTGCCCCTCTCCATCGTGCGTCAGCGGAGCCATCACGGGAACCACACCCTTATGAATGAGGTCTGCCAAAAAAGCAGCATTCACCTGCTTCACATCGCCCACAAACCCATAGTCCACCTCCTTCACGGGACGCTTAACCGAACGGATTACATCCATATCGGCTCCCGTCAAGCCCAGTGCATTGACACCGCGCGCCTGCAAGCCAGCGACGACATTCTTATTCACCAGCCCGCCATACACCATTGTCACCACTTTCAGCGTTTCGGCATCAGTGATACGACGGCCATTCACCATTTTGCTTTCAATCCCCAGTTGGGCGGCGAGCTTCGTAGCTGAGCGTCCGCCTCCATGTACCAAGACCTTGTAGCCTTCGATGGCTGCAAAGTCATCCAATAACTTATAGAGGGTGGCTTCCTCTTCTACAATCTTGCCACCCACCTTTATTACAGTCAGTTTCTCCATTTTATTCCAAATAAGTATATCCGTACAGTCCGGAACGGTAATTAGACAAGAATTCCTTTCCTTCTTCCACAGAGATACGCCCTTCCTTGACGGATTGCGTCACCCAAGTTTCCAGCGTACGTACCAGTTTCTTAGGATTATATTGCACGTAGTCCAGCACCTCTGCCACCGTCTCTCCATCAATCAGTTGGTCAATGGTGTAGCCTTTGGAATTGACAGACACATGCACAGCATTCGTATCACCGAACAGATTGTGCATATCTCCCAGAATCTCCTGATAGGCCCCTACGAGGAAAACCGCCAGATAATAGTGCTCCTTGTCGCGCAACGAGTGCAGCGGCAGGGTCGTCGTATCGGCACGCGAGCTGACGAAATTAGCTATTTTACCGTCAGAGTCGCAAGTCATATCCTGCAAAGTAGCCTCGCGGTCGGGTCTTTCATCCAGCCGCTGTATGGGCATGATGGGGAACATCTGGTCGATGGCCCAGGAATCGGGCAATGACTGGAACAGCGAAAAATTACAGAAATACTTGTCGGCAAGCAGCTTGCTCAACTTGCGGAATTCCTCGGGGCAATGCTTCATGCCGCTGGCAATGGAGTTAATTTCGCGGCAGATACTCCAATAGAGTTTCTCTATCTGCGCGCGCGTATTCAAGTCGACGATGCCATGACTGAAAAGGTCGAGTGCCTCTTCGCGTATCTGCTGTGCATCGTGCCAGGGTTCCAGCATGCTGCGCTGACTCAGGTTGTCCCAGATGTCATACAGTTCCTTCACCAGTTCGTGGGCATCCTCTCCCGGTTCCCAGTCGTCATCCATTTCGGGCAGGGAAGCCGTTTCCAGTACTTCAAAGATAAGCACGGAGTGATGGGCAGTCAAGCTACGTCCCGTTTCGGTAATGATATTGGGATGAGGAAAGCCGTGTTTGTTGGCAGCATCAACAAATGTCGACACCACATCGTTGACATATTCCTGGATGGAATAGTTGACGGAGCTTTCGC
>NZ_CABUOL010000043.1 GCF_902493215.1 uncultured Mediterranea sp. | reverse complement strand
TCTTCTCAAAGCAGAATACCAAAGTAACATCGAACAAGCCCGCCAAAGCCTTGGCGGTCTCTCCGGCAATGGTGTCGGCATTCGTATTCAGCATGTGCCCGTCTCCATCGTGTGTCAACGGAGCCATCACGGGAACCACACCCTTATGAATGAGGTCTGCCAAGAAAGCATCATTCACCTGCTTCACATCGCCCACAAACCCATAATCCACCTCCTTCACGGGACGCTTTACCGAACGGATTACATCCATATCGGCTCCCGTCAAGCCCAGTGCATTGACACCACGCGCCTGCAAGCCGGCAACGATATTCTTATTCACCAGTCCGCCATACACCATGGTCACCACCTTCAGCGTTTCGGTATCAGTGATGCGGCGGCCATTCACCATTTTACTTTCAATACCCAGTTGGGCAGCGAGCTTCGTGGCCGAGCGTCCGCCTCCGTGTACCAAGACCTTGTAGCCTTCGATGGCTGCAAAGTCATCCAATAACTTATAGAGGGTGGCTTCCTCTTCTACAATCTTGCCACCCACCTTTATTACAGTCAGTTTCTCCATTTTATTCCAAATAAGTATATCCGTACAGTCCGGAACGGTAATTAGACAAGAATTCCTTCCCTTCTTCCACAGAGATACGCCCTTCCTTGACGGACTGCGTCACCCAAGTTTCCAGCGTACGTACCAGTTTTTTAGGATTATATTGCACGTAGTCCAACACCTCAGCCACCGTCTCGCCGTCAATCAGTTGGTCGATGGTGTAGCCTTTGGAATTGACAGACACATGCACGGCATTCGTATCACCAAACAGATTGTGCATATCTCCCAGAATCTCTTGATAAGCTCCGACCAGAAAAACCGCCAGATAGTAGTGTTCCTTGTCGCGCAACGAGTGCAGCGGCAGGGTGGTCGTATCGGCACGCGAGCTGACGAAATTGGCAATTTTGCCGTCCGAGTCGCAAGTCATATCCTGCAAGGTAGCCTCGCGGTCGGGTCTTTCATCCAGCCGTTGTATGGGCATGATGGGGAACATCTGGTCGATAGCCCAGGAATCGGGCAATGACTGGAACAGCGAGAAGTTACAGAAATACTTGTCGGCAAGCAGCTTGCTCAACTTGCGGAATTCCTCGGGGCAGTGCTTCATGCCGCTGGCAATGGAGTTGATTTCGCGGCAGATACTCCAGTAGAGTTTCTCTATTTGTGCACGCGTATTCAGGTCGACGATGCCATGGCTGAAAAGGTCGAGTGCCTCTTCGCGTATCTGCTGCGCATCGTGCCAAGGTTCCAGCATACTGCGCTGGCTCAGATTATCCCAGATGTCATACAGTTCCTTCACCAGTTCGTGAGCATCCTCTCCCGGTTCCCAGTCGTCGTCCATTTCGGGCAGGGAAGCCGTTTCCAGCACTTCGAAGATAAGCACGGAGTGATGGGCAGTCAGGCTGCGTCCCGTCTCGGTAATGATATTGGGATGAGGGAACCCGTGTTTGTCGGCAACATCGACGAAAGTCGACACCACATCGTTGACATATTCCTGGATGGAATAGTTGACGGAGCTTTCGC
>NZ_CABUOL010000042.1 GCF_902493215.1 uncultured Mediterranea sp. | reverse complement strand
GGCTTGCGCTGATTAAAGGTGATAAAAAAGATGCCATCCGAAAGGGTGGCATCTTGATTTCATCTGTTGTAGAATCCAGCTCAATAATGTCATCACCAGCAAAACTGCAGACAAATGGATAACCTATTTTTGTGACATATCGTATTACCTTCTTTAGTGCACTTCCCGCAGCTTTCTTATAAGAATTATCCCAGAAACTGCTTTGTCGCAGCAAACAAGGCCTTTGCTCGTTGAATATGGAAAGCGCTGATGTTCTTTGCCATATGCACCTCGCTATATTCTACCGAGATTATCTTTGAAGATCACTTGCGTTCGAATACAAAACTGATACGGTCTTGGTATTCAGGCAACTGCTCCAGATAGACATTAAGGCGCCGTTCTACCTCAGCACGCTCCAATGCTGACGCTTCTACCGGGTTTAGGTCGTGCCCACCTTCCTCCATGATATCCACTGCCATTTCATACAGCAGCTTATCCAGAAGCTCTTCGGGGCTATCAATTACAAGGCAGTCCATGTCGCCGACAGTACCACGGCAACTATCGATGCTGATGTAGATATACCCGACCTTACCAGACCATACAATATCGAAGTATGGAGTTGTTTTGATGTACTCGGAGAATACGCTCATGACTCGTTCAATGGCCTCTTTCACGCTGGTGTCATATTCCTTTTTCATGTCGGAGTCCTCCTTAAAATCGAATGGATGGGAGATGCACCTCTCCATACTTATCCGCTTCATGGATAATGCGAGGATAAGCACAGTAGAAGAACAAACCTCCTTGCCTATAATCCGTTCCTGTCCGGAACTCGTTGATTAAATTGTTCTGACATTCCCGGCATTGGTTGTTATGCCAATCGTGCGTTTTCGGGCATATGTACCAGTCCCGTGGATTACCCTTGATTCGGCTGCACTTCGGCGCATAGGGTTGGTTATCACGGAGGAAGGCATCAAACCGCTTCCGCTTGCTCAACAGAATGTTTTGTAGGCCGTCTTCAGTAAAAAGATCTGGCGCAAAACCATCATCAATGAAGAATCGGCGATAGTCGGCATACCCGTCATCGTCTACGATCGCCCACTCCACCTTCACGAGCCATTCGCAACCGTCGTCATCATGGTCTTCGGTGAGCTGCAGAACGACTGCTATATCTGTGGATCGCTGAGGAACAACTGAAGCGAGCGCGCGATTCGGCCACTTCCACACAAACTTGTTCTCATCATCCAGGCTGCTGGAGATATACTCATTCCCAAAGGCGTAGGTCTCATCGAACACCCAAATCACCTTATAGCCGGCCCTCGTGTAGAACTTATTGCGCAGTTCAAATTCACCGGCAGAAATCGGACTGTGCTGAAACTCAATGACATAGCCGCCCATCAAGATGTCTGCACGATGGCATTCGCCCCTGTGTTCCACGACAATCTCACGAACATTTTCGGGAAAACGCGATTGCCATCCTCGGTGCCATTCAGACATATCGTATTTCCAGTCATCCATACACGAGGTCACATGAGCGAAGTGCCACGAATTGACTTCGCCCTGGCGAGGAATCACCTGGT
>NZ_CABUOL010000041.1 GCF_902493215.1 uncultured Mediterranea sp. | reverse complement strand
CTTGTGTTCACAAGGCCTAAATCTTTGTAATTAACCATTTTGTTTAAAAGTTTATAGTTAGTGAATCAAATTCTGTGCAAAAGTAAACATTCTCGTTCAAATAGAAGACACCCACCCCCATAAAAAAACTCTTCGAACGAAGGAAAAACAAAATTTTTTCCGATGTTTGAAGAGTTTTAACAAAAGATTGTAATGTCCATGTTGCAAACCCATTCCAACCTGCCGGAGGATGGTTTGCAGACAAAGGCCAGGACTATTTCTTCAGATAAATAATGGTAGGCAGATGGTCGCTGTAACCGTTCAGCCACGTACGGCCGCCGTGCGTACGCAAGGGCGAACCTTTGTACTTGCCGTCCTGCTGGATGAGGAAATCGCGGTAAAAGACTTCATGATGGTCGTAGCGCAATCCGCGGCGCTTCTTCAACAAAGGCTTCGACAGGACTATCTGATCGAACAGGTTCCACTTGCCGCGATAGAGCAAAGTCCCCACCCCGTCATCTTCCAGCGTTTCCCACCAGGGGTTGAAGAAATCGGCCTTCTTCACCTCTTTCTTATATTTGCGTGCACCCAGTGTCTGCATACTCTCGTCCATCGGGTCATCGTTCATATCGCCCATCACGACCAGCTTCAGCTTACGGTCTTCGCGCTGCAACGAATCGGCCAATGCCCTAACCTGACGGGCAGCATGCACACGTACCGGTGACTTGGCGCCACGCGAAGGCCAATGGTTGACAATGACACATACACGCTCACCGGCCATCCGTCCGTCCACAATCAGGAAGCCACGCGTCAGATGTACCGTATCGCCCTGATAAGGCTCGGAAAGCACCAGCTTGGAAGCCGTCACTTCATATTGGTTCGGGTCATACAGCAGGGCACAATCAATGCCACGCTTGTCGGGACCCTCGTAGTGGATAAATTTATAATGGGACATTGACGGCTGCTTCAGCAAGTCGGTCAGCACGCGGTCGTTCTCCACTTCGGCCACCCCAATGAAAGCCGGCCCCTGCTTGACCCTTCCGCGTGAAAGCGAAGAAAGGACTTTGGCCATATTGGCCAGCTTAGCTTCGTACTTACGAGAATTCCACTTGTAACTGCCGTCCGGCAAGAAGTCATAGTCGTTTTTGCCGGCGTCATGGATGGTATCGAACAAGTTTTCAAGATTGTAGAAAGCTACGCTATACAGGTCGTGCTTTCCGTTCTGAGCCCCCACAAACACGGCAGAAAGGCTGAAAATCATTAAAAGGAATAGTTTCTTCATATTCATACAGATATTTTGGTTGCAAAAGAAAGAAATAAAACAAGATAAACCTAATTTTTTCGCCGAACTTTTTTCAGATTCAAGAAATAGCACTATCTTTGCACCCTGAAAACTTAAAAGACCATTACACCACTATTTGTTACCAGCAATAGTAATCGAAATAAAAAAATTAAAAACAATATCGAAATGAAAAAAGGTATTCATCCCGAAAATTACCGTCCGGTAGTATTCAAAGATATGTCAAATGGCGACATGTTCCTGTCTCGTTCTACTGTAAACACAAAAGAGACAATCGAATTCGAAGGCGAAACTTATCCGTTGGTTAAGTTGGAAATCTCCAGCTCTTCTCACCCGTTCTACACTGGTAAGTCCAAGTTGGTTGATACAGCCGGTCGTGTGGACAAGTTTATGAGCCGCTACGCCAGAAGCCAGAAGAAATAATCATTTCTTTATTTGTAAGGAATAAAAAAAGAGGATGCGTTCTCACGTATCCTCTTTTTTTTATCCATTCCCGTCGGCTTGAATTTATTTGCCCAGCTTAAAGCTCCTGTTTACCCAGCCTAAACCTATCATTTAAGCTGGACAAAGCATTGCTTTAAGCTGGGCAAACAGAAGCTCTGCTCCAAACGTTCGCCCTTATCACCATTTATTTCCGGAAAGGAGGCTTCACAACAACGGCCTTCAGCTTACGGCCGCGCATATCGAGACAAATCTCCGTACCGGGGTTGCTGAACTCGGTCTTGACATACCCCATACCGATACCGATCTTACGCAAAGGCGACATGGTACCTGATGTAACCGTTCCTATCGGATTGCCTTCCGTATCCATCAATCCATATCCATGACGGGGAATACCGCGGTCAATCATCTCAAAGCCTACCAGCTTGCGGGTCACTCCCTCAGCCTTCTGCTTCTCCAGCATCGGACGGTTGATGAAGTTCTTTCCGTCCACAAACTTGGTAATCCAACCCAAACCAGCCTCAATGGGCGAAGTGGTATCATCGATATCATTGCCATAAAGACAGAAGCCCATCTCAAGACGGAGCGTATCACGGGCACCCAAACCGATCGGCTTGATACCGAATTCGGCTCCGGCCTCAAAAACAGCATCCCATATCTTCATGGCTGCATCGGGATAGAAATACAACTCAAAGCCACCGGCACCTGTATAGCCGGTATTTGAGATAATGACGTCTTTCTCACCTGCAAACTCACCGTGAGTGAAAGTGTAATAAGGCAATGAAGACAGGTCTATCGGCGTCAACTTCTGCAAGGCTTCGATAGCCTTAGGACCCTGTACGGCCAACTGAGCCATACGGTCGGAAGCATTTTCCAATTCAGCCCCTTCGGTGTTGTGCGACACGCACCAGTTCCAGTCTTTCTCGATGTTGGCGGCATTCACAACCAGCATATACTTTTCGGGCTCGTAGCAATAAACCAACAGGTCGTCCACAATACCGCCTGTCTCGTTAGGGAAACAGGTATACTGCACCTTGCCGGGAGTCAGCACTGCCACATTGTTGGATGTTACCTTCTGCAGGAAATCCAACGCCTTAGGGCCTTTCACCCAGAATTCGCCCATGTGCGACACGTCGAAAACGCCTACACCCTGGCAAACGGTCAAGTGTTCATCGATAATGCCCGAATATTCAATCGGCATGTTGTATCCCGCGAACTCGTGCATCTTGGCACCCAGCGAGATATGTTTCTCTGTAAATGGAGTGGTTTTCATGAAACTTATATTTAAGAATGCGAATCAGCAGTTGGCTTTCTGATTCAAAAATTAAAAATTAACAAATGTAAG
>NZ_CABUOL010000040.1 GCF_902493215.1 uncultured Mediterranea sp. | reverse complement strand
TGGTAGCTCGTTGGGCTCATAACCCAAAGGTCGTAAGTTCGAGTCTTGCCTCCGCAACCAATAAAAAAAGGAATTGCAATCGCAATTCCTTTTTTCGTTTTCATCCCCCTGCTCAGTCGCGCAGGAGGATTTCACTTGGATTCTTCATTTTCAGATTCAGTTTGGTTTCCTTCGACAGGGGATTCCACAGAATACGACGACATTCCTGCGGGTCTGCCTGGAAGTCCGCATTCCTCGAGCCACTCAAGTATTCGGTGTCGATGCGGAAGGAATCGGTCTTCACCTCAAAACTGTACAATTCGTCCAGATTCAGATACAGATGGTCCACCGACCCGCTGACCAGATCCAGCTGACGCGCCAAAACAGACAGGGCACGGAAACGGGAATTCTGCACAAACACCGTGGCAGGGCTGTCGGAGAAATCAATGGCCAACGAATCGCGTTGCAAGTCCTGCAACTCTACCGCATAAAGCATCTCTCCGTTCAAGCGCTCAACGCTTTCGGGCAAGCGCAAAGAAAAAGGTGAAGTCCGTAGAATAAAAGAAGGAACAATCTTTCCTTCCGGCATCCTCTTCTGAAGTTCCTCCGGCGGGAAGCTGAACACAACATCCAAGGTATCGCCATGCGCCTTGAAGCTCATAAATTCTTCCATATCGGCCGCATAAGAGAAACTGCCGGTAGCCGTATCGGCCGGAGTCACTATCAGATGGGCATTGTTCAAGGTAAAATAGTAATGAAAATCATTTTTGCCATCATACTTGTACAAAGTCTTGTCCATCTGGAATCTTATGACCTTGCAGACAGGCAACGGACGCATCCGCTCTTCTCCTTCCAGGCGGATGGTCATGTCTGACACACTTCCGCTGTGCGTTCCCCAATAGATAATGGTGGCGCTCATACCGGCCAAAAGGGCCAGCAGTACACCCAATATGATATAAGTTGTTCGTTTCATAACTTGTTATTCTTTTCTTGATTCTTGGTATAATCGCGGTACATCGCCGCCAGTTCGGCATCGGAAATACCCAGCGTGTACAGCTGTTTGAAAAAATAGTCGACCTCATTCGTCAGGAACTGCTCCTTACGCAGGGCGAGAATCCGCTCGCGGGCACCCACGGCCACAAAATAGCCGATACCCCGCTTGTTGTAGATTATACCCTGCGACTGGAGCTGGTCGAACGAGCGCATCACCGTGTTGGCATTCACCTCCACCACGGCGGCATACTCGCGCACCGAGGGAATGCGGCTGTCTTCGGCAAACTTCCCCACCAGTACTTCGTCGCAGATGCGGTCGGCAATCTGCAGATAAATAGCTTTCGTTTCTCTAAAATCCATACTTACCAACGATTAATGATTTCCGCTTCCTTCAAACGATAGTAGGCCGTCACCCAACAGAAAATGGCAAAGGCGAACAAAAGACAAGTACAGAGTGTCACCGCCGTTTCTTCCTCCATGGGAGTATAGGGTCCAAAGTGCAGCGACTTGACCAGCGAAACCAGTACGGCCACAAAGATGGAAATAACGACAATCAGGGCTGCCGAGGTCTTGATGAAAGCATTCTTCGGCCACAAGGCACTGCCCAGCACATAGGCACTCTGGACGGCAAAGTAGAACGAGAAGCTAAAGAGTGTCCCCCGTCCGGTACTGAAAAATGGAGGAAACATCGTTTCATTTGTCAACTGTCCATAAGGGAAAATAGACGTAACACCAGTGTCAAAGAGGGAAGAAATAAAAGCACGCGTCAAATCGGCCAATACAAAAGCCAAGGCATAAGCCAAAAGGAAAACGAAAGTATAAAGAAACCAACGTGATAAATATTTCTCGAAAGCGGTAGCCGGTAACATCAGAGCCGAAAGCCGACGGCGTTTGTCTTTCAGGAATTCCATCACAAACGAAGCACTCAACGTACCCATCGCAAATATCATGAAGCACCCGACTCCGAACTCGTTTTGCCAAAGCTCACTACTAAAACTAGGACGACGCCAGATGCGACCAGCCCAAATAAAAAAGACGGTTAAAGCACCATACATCGCAACCAGACGCAACATATTTTTCCGCCAGTTCTCCACCCAATCTTTCTGACAATAATTCAGAAAACGCGACATACTGAAAAAACGATCACGTGTCATCTCTCTTCCTCCATTTTAGAATGAAACAATTCTTTTATCTTCTCGGGGTTAGCCAATACGGCACCGAAGAGCAGCTCCAGGTTGAGCTTCGTCTCAACGCCCTCGCGATTGGGCAGTAGCAGGCTGTTGCCTTGCACCGAAGGCAATTTGTACAAAGCCTCCTCGGCCAGAGCGGGGCTGTCGCTCTCTACAAACGCCAGCCGTTCGGTCACGTGGACGATAGACTCGTCGAGCAGTACACAACTGTTGTTCATAATCACGACATGGTCCAGCACATTGTCAATGTCCCTCACCTGATGGGTGGAGATTACAATCGTCCGCTCGTCCGACATGCCCGAGGCAATGAACTTACGGAACTGGCTCTTCGCCATGATGTCCAGTCCGTTAGTCGGTTCGTCCATCAGCAGCAGCGAGGTATGCGTGGCGAGCGCAAAACTCATGAACACTTTCTTCTTCTGCCCCATCGACAGCCCGCCCAGATGGATGTTCCAATCCATCTCGAACAGATGCAGATAGGTCATCATGTCCTCCTTGCTGAAGTTGGGATAGAACGGGCTGTTCAGCTCCACAAACTGAACCAGCGAAACGGCAGGCAGGTCAAATTCCTCGGGTACCAGAAATACATCCCGAAGCGTTTCGGGCAGGCGTCTCCGCGTATCCACCCCATGATACAATACGCGGCCATGCTTGGGCGTCAGCAATCCACACATCAGATACAACAGAGTGGACTTACCCACTCCATTTTTCCCCAGCAGTCCATATACCCGGCCTTTCTCCAGGGAAAACGAGAAGTCCGACAACACCTCGGGCTTCCTGCGTCCATAACTGAACGAAATATTCTCTACTTGTAGCATAACATATTAATATTTGATGTTCCATCACCAGTATCCTCCTGAAATAACGGATTAAAGGCCTATCATCCGTATCATCCGAAGAATAATAGTGTATTAGATTAATAGTGCACTGCAAATGTAGTAAAAGAATATACATACACAAAGAAAAAGGGAAAAAACTTAGCAAGAAAAAAGAATTTTATTCGAGAAAGCCGGAAGAGGAATATGAAAACACAATGCAGCACGACATGAAGGTACGACAAAGCACTGCGAGAGTATGCAACAAAGCACTGCATGAGGACATCAGAAAGCACTGCATGAAGAACAGACAAAGCACTGCATGAGAAGGTAAGGAAGCATTGTCTGACATTGGATGGGTATAAATGCAGAAAGTCCCCCGTAACATACTTGTTACGGAGGACTTCTCAAGAAAACGGCGG
>NZ_CABUOL010000039.1 GCF_902493215.1 uncultured Mediterranea sp. | reverse complement strand
CTCCGCCGCTTCAATGGACGGGCAACGCCATCGACCTTGTGGAACTTATCTACGGCATCTATGAGATGGGCTGCATCAACAACGGTGAGATGCCGCTCAAACAGCTTGCCCCGCTGCTGTACCGGATATTCGGTGTAGAAGCCAAAGACTGCTACCGCTTCTACACCGACATCAAACGCAGGAAAACAATCAGCCACACGCATTTTCTCGAACAAATGCAGGAGAAGCTGAACGAGCGGATAAGAAGGGATGAGGAAGCGGAATTGAAAAGAAGATAGCTGTTCTTGAGAAATTCCCGTCCATTATCTGAATAAAAAGCAACTTATTTCTTGTACGTTACGCAAAAAAGGCTTACCTTTGCAAAAGAATCAAGAAGATATGCGGCTCAGACCGTGTTCAACGATAACAGTACCCGTTTGGCATACCGTAAGATCTGCCGGCGGGTCATTCTTTTTTATAACGGTATGGCAAACAAGAAATCACGTTCCATTGAAGAACAAATAGAACTGCTCAAACAAAGGGGGATGATTGTCGGGGATGAAGCTTTTGCCGCCCGGCATCTGGCCCATATCAGCTACTATCGTCTGAAAGGCTATTGGTGGGATATGCAGTATGACAAGACCCGTCATCTGTTCCAGCCTGATTCCAATCTGGAAGATGTCGTCACACGCTATTATTTTGATAAAGAACTGCGCCTTATTTTATTCGATGCCATCGAAACAATAGAAATCACCCTGCGTACAAAGATGATTTATCATCTGTCACAGTCTTACGGAGGGCTCTGGTATCGTGACCCGAAGCTGTTCGCGGATGCCGCTTTCCATGCCCAGCACCTCAAAGAACTGATGGAAGAGTTCCTGCGGAGCAACGAGATATTCGTGAAGGACTACAAGCGCAAGCATCTTGTTACAAATACGGACGGAGAAAGAACACTTGACGAATACCCGGATGCGTGGATTATATTTGAGGTGGCCACGTTCGGCACACTTTCCAAGATATACAAGAACCTCAACCACCAGTTGCCCGAAAAATCGGCAATAGCCAATGATATGGGGTTAAATTTACACAGTGAACTGTCGGGATGGCTGGAAGCCATTTCATACATGCGCAACATCATCGCGCACCATTCCAGAGTATGGAGCCGGAATATGGTCAAACGCCCTTGTGAAATCCGCAATCCGCGAATGGCATGGCTTTCCCGCCCATTGACCGAGGTACAACAGAAAAAGCCGTTCTATGTGATTACAGCCATGCTATACCTCTGCAATGCCATAGACGAGGGACATACGTTCAAGGAGAAGTTACTGGCATTGTTTAAGGAATATGCGGATGTGCCCATCTACAAAATAGGTTTCTTCAACCGTTGGGAAGAGGAACCGATCTGGAAAAAGATGTCAGAATAGAATCATATGGCGAAGAAGAAGAAAAAACAGCAGGGACACTATTGCCGTATCTGTGGCGACTACAAGGCGAACGAGAAATTCAGCGGAAAGGGACACGCCCGGCATATCTGCAAGAGTTGTATGTCAGCCATGCGTAGCGGCAAGAATCCGGAGGATATTTTTCCGGAGCCGTTACCCGTGAACCGTGAAACTATACGTTTCAAGAAACTGGGCAAAGAAGAAAAGGCCGTGTTGAAAGCGTTTATCACCGAAGTCACAACCGAATACTGGCAGGAAAACAGACAGATACCGTTTGCGGACAGTTTCTCCGAACTAAAAAAATACATCATAGGAACTTATGATGAAGAATGCGGCATACTTCTGAAAGATGATGCCGAGCTGAAAAACTACTTTCAGACCCATACGATAACGACCATAAACAAATTGCTTAAAGAGGAAATTTTTGAAAATCAGGATTAAGACAAAGGGCGGAGCAAGGTATCAAACTTGCACCGCCCTTTATTTTGTCGCCAATCTGTTATTTCTGCTGCAACAGATGTTTCAGGTTCTCGTCACCAGCGATTCGTTCCAGCTCGTCTTTCACGATTTGTTTCACTTCCTCCTTGATGCGCCTGTAATTCGCCTGCACCGCTTCCTTCATGCAGTCATTGCCGTCCTCGTCCGTGAAGTCGGTAATGACGGGTATTTTTTTATAGGCTTTCTCCTCACGCTTCACCTTCTCGGCATCCACGACAATCTCGCAATGGAAAATCTTCTGCTCGATGCGCTCGTTGAAATTGTCAGACACCGAACCGACAAACATTCCCTGCGTCAAGCCGGAAATCTTGCTCGGTGGGATAAGCGCATCCATCTGCGTGTTGATGGAGGTGGAAACGTCCTGCCGGTTGATGGAGATGGACTGCCTTTTCTGCAACACCTTTCCAAAGCGTTCCGAAAGCGTCTTGGCGGTTTCGCCCACCACCTGACCTGAGAAGATATTGCCGACGGTGTTCATCACGACTTTGGCTTCTTTGTCGCCATAGTCGCGCACCAACTGGCTGAAATCCTGAAAGCCCAGACACACCGCCACCTTGTTGCTTCGTGCGGTGGCGATAAGGTTGTCCAGCCCCTTGAAATATATCGTCGGAAGCTCGTCGATGATGACCGACGATTTCAACATCCCCTTCTTGTTGATGAGCTTCACGATACGGGAATTATACAGACCGAGAGCCGCCCCGTAGATGTTCTGACGGTCGGGATTGTTGCCGACACAGAGGATTTTCGGCTCTTCGGGATTGTTGATGTCCAGCGTAAATTCGCTGTCGGACATGACCCAATAGAGCTGCGGGGAAATCATCCTCGACAGTGGAATTTTTGCCGAAGCGATCTGCCCCATGAGCTGCTCTGCTGCTCCACCGAGCCACGCATCCATAAACGGTGAGAGGTAGTTTTCCAGTTCCGGGTAAGAGGTCAATATCGGAAAAATATCCTCGTAACGGCGGTTCAGGAACTCAATGGCATGAGGGAACGTACAGTATTTGCCGTTCTGATAGATTTTCAAATACCATATAATACTGGCAAACAAAATGATAGGTGATTCCACAAAGAAGTCGCCCTGCTTCTGCACCCAACTCTTATTGAGGTTGAGCATGATGGTGTACGCGCTCTCGTAAGCGTCTGTAATATCCTCCATAAAATCCGGGTTTATAGGATTGCAGCGGTGGCTGCGTCGCGGGTCATCGAAGTTTATCACATAGAACTTCGGCTTCACCTTGTATCCCTCCGGGTGGTTGAGCAGATGGTTGTAGGCAATGGTCGATAAGTCACTGAATTTGAAATCATAGACATACATCGAGAAGCCCTTCTCAATCTGCTGCTTGATGAAAGAGTTTACCACCGCATAGGACTTTCCGCTGCCCGGCGTGCCCAATACGATGGAGGCACGGAACGGGTTCACCACGTTTATCCAGCCGTTGTTCCAACGCTTCTTGTAGTAGAAGCGAGTGGGCAGATTGACTGAATACTCGCTTTCGATAAGCCGTGTTTCCTGCATGAAGCTCTCGTTCTCGTTGTTGAACACGTCATCCATCAGGTTGTGTTTCAACAGGCGGCTCATCCACAGACCGCCCATCATCAGGCAGACATAGCCCGTGCCGATAGTAAGGATATACAGAGCCGCGACCGCTTCCACCGGGAGCGGCAAAGCCAGAATCCACCAGTTCAGGAAAAAGAGCACGAACCCGGCGGCAAGCACCGCCCATATCTTTTGCCAAGTGATTTTCTCTCCCTTGACCCCCTTCGTGCCCATGCAGGAGAGGGCAAGCAGAAGAAGGGCGAACAACTTCGTGTAAAGGACAGATTGGAACAATCCCGCCGTGCGGTTGAAGTTCATCAGGATTTTGTCCACCACGCCGATGTCCAATCCCCACAGACT
>NZ_CABUOL010000038.1 GCF_902493215.1 uncultured Mediterranea sp. | reverse complement strand
CGATTTGAAAAAAGTGTGTACAGAATTTTATATTATATATATAAATATATATATATAATATAACTGTATAAGTGACGCACACATTTCGATTTTGGCTAACTGTAATCTGTAATTCGTAATAGCACAAAATATATGTTAAAACAGGCTTTGGACTTTGTTTGTTGGAATGAAATCTGTATATTTGGTCAGAAAGTTACCTTTGTTTTCAGTATAATCAAATTAATACGTACTACGATGAAACCATATTTGCAATATCAACCAATAGTCTGTCGTAAATTTGTACACATCGACCACCTTATCGGCGACAACAAGTTGTGGAATGAAATCTATTCCATCTTCCGGACTTTGAAATCAGAACATAAATTGTCCATCCCTGCCATAGAGATGTTGAATGAAGTATACTTGCAGAGTATGCGGGCCTTCCTGGTGAAGCATGCGGACGACGAAGACATCTGGGAGGGATATGTTTTTCATAACAAGCACCTGAAGTGTGATTCTTCTGCCACCCAGTTGTGCCTGTCGCTGGTTTATGCGGCGCTGTGTCTGATGAGAATCCCCATTGAGCAGGCGGTGGAACACTTGCAGATATTGAGGGAGAAACACCTGATGGACGAGCACGGGAAACCTTCCAAGTTTTTCCGCAGCGTGTTCGTCATTTTGTGGCAGAAAGAGAGAAAACGCTTGTTACCTTGGTATCTGGGTTTTCTGAGAGCGCCCAACTGGGATCATGTGTTCAATCTGGCAAGTTTTGACGTGGACGCTCCGCTGCCGGAGCAGGCACATCATGCGTGTGCCATCATGACAACGGAGGACTGGATGCTGGCAACGGACCATTTCAACAGTGCGTACATCAAGGAAATCGTCTTCCGTTGGACCACGAAAGACGAGCGGGTACAGGTATTGGATTGCATCGAAACATCCTACTACAACCTGAAGAAAGAGTGTCCACCCGGTACACCTCCGTCGGGTGAAGCCGAAAAGCCGCAGGTGATGCCCGAAGATTTCGACCTCTGCCGGACAGAGATAGAGACAGCCGTAGAGATGGAGACCGAGCCGAAGCTGCTGGCCGCCTTGATAGACAGGGCAGTGGAGCTGTTCAGCAAAGCGGGGCTGGTGGCGCTCCTCTCGTGCCTGACAACCATGAAGTACTCGGAATGCGTCAAAGAGCATGTGGAACGGGTGGACAGGGCCATAAAGAAGCCTGTCGACCGGGCGCCACACACGCAGTACAACTACTACGAAGGCGCCAACCACTTCAGCGGAAACCAGATAAAGGGTGTCAGTATCCATGCGGAGCCTGCCAGCCAAAGTTTACCCCAAAATTGACAACAGACATGGAAGACAACAAGCAACAACAGACGGAAGTGAAGAACTTCTACGGCGGCATCTACTTCGACCGCTGCCAGATGACGGACATCAAGTTCCAGACCATCGTGCAGGGCGACATGCACGTGGAGGCGACGGAGGCAAACCCCATACAGAACGATGGAGAGATGGCGGAAGAAGAACAAGAAGACACCAGCCTCAATAACCTCATTTTTTCCCCTTCGCTATTTGCCACAGCCGAACGGCTTGGGCAGCTTCACAACCTGATAGCTTCGGCATTGGAGCAACTGCAGGGGAAAAATGAACTCTTTTGGCTACATGCTGCATTGGACGATGCCGAGGTGATGAACTTTCAGACAAAAGATGTTGAATTCATCAGCCAGATGCAGAAGTGGTTTCCTGATTCACCTTGGCTGAATTGCAGTGCAAGGAGCATAGCCAATGCCATTTCCACCGAACGGAACAAGTGGTTGCAAGAAGGAGAGAGGGTTAAGGTGACCAACTTGCGGGCTTCCCGCCAGCAGTTTGTCAAGATGATGCAAAACCCGAATAAGATAGACCGCTTCATCCGCATTGCATACGACGGCTTGTATAAGGGAGTGATGAAGCTGAAAGCGGAGTTTCAGAAGTGACGAGGCAGGTTCTTCAAAAATCGCTCAGGTCGCGTGTCGGCGTGTAGCGAGTGATGTCGCTGACGGGGAACCGGGCCTTGTTGAGACTGATGGCGTCGGCGATGAAGTTATTGCAGTCTTCTTGTGTGTAGATGCCTTTGTTCAATGCTATGGCCAGGATGTCTAAGGTGCCGATGTATTCAATGCCGAATGCGTCACAATAGTCGGCCACATCCCTGAAATTGCTGCTGGCCACCACTTCATGCCCGAAACGGGCCATCGACATGCAGGCCCTTTCGCCTTCTCCCAAAAGCGGGCTTTCTTTCTTCAGGCGGAAGAATTCCTTCTTGACATGGTCGTTCGTATAGGGAAAGCCTATGCGCGAAACTTTGCAGCGGGTCATCCAGGCGTCTACTTTGGCTTTGCGTTGGGAATCGGTAGGGTGCCAGGTGGCTTCTTTGTACACATTGTCCACCACATAGACGGCATGGGGAGCGAGAATCGTTGTCAGCGTGTCAATGCGACCGGTAGCAATGAAATGCGAAATGACATCCGCATCAATCAATATGACCTTATTCTTCGCCATCGCCCAGTTCTTTTGAAAAGTCAAGACCCATATCGGCCAGTAATGAAAAATATTTTGCCTGCGAAATGAGTCCGGCATCATACAGGGCCCGTGCCTTCAGGTTGTAGTCTCCAACCAGTTCCGTCTGACAGGTCGGTTCGTAAAGCCTGGTGCTGTAACCATATTCGATGGCCGATTTTCGGACATCTTTCTGGTAGCGGGCAAAAACCTCGTCGGTAATCCATCCCAACCCCTTCAGACGCATGAGCAATGCACTGCGCGAACATCCGAAGTTTTGCTCTATTTTCAGCAGGGTGGCAAGTGTGATTTTGTTTCGACCCTGTTCTTTATCCGGCGTCAATTCCTTCAACCCCATTTCGGGCAACAGCAGGTAGGAGGCAAAAAGGTCGGCATTGTATTCTTCTGTTTCCTTTTTGTTGAACAATCCTGCATTGTTCTGCGATACGGTAAATTGTTCTTGATAAAGCAGGTGGTACAGCTCGTGACAGGCGGTGAACCGTTGTTTGGCATAGGACTGGGCCGTATTGATCAGCATAAAGTATCGGCTTCTATCATCTGCTTGGATACGGATAGCCATACCTGAAAAATTGTCATCCAGCTTCCGAAACCAGGTCAAGATATTTTTCTCTTTCAGAATCTGATGAATACGTACGGGATCTTTCGTCGTGACGTGCATCTCTTCGCGCAGGCGCGTAGCCAGACATTCCAATTCGTTTTTACTTCTCAAGCTCATTGCACATCTGGATATAGTTCTTGACAATTTTCTGGAATTGGGCTATCTGTTCCAGGTCGTTTATGGCGCCGTTTTTGCGGTATGCACACGCAACGTTGGCTTGTGTCAGTTCGGCATTTTCTTCCATCAGATCGTACTCTTCTACATTGTAGAGCGTTGCCAGTTTTTCAATAGCTTCCATAGGCACGACGGTGTCTCCATTTTCGTATTTGACATAAGCCGGTTGACTGATACCTAAATATTGACTGATCTCCTGTTGGGAGTAGCCAAGGTGTTGGCGGTAGCTGGCAAGGTTCTTGCCGATAATCTGATTGAGAGTCATGATAGTTGTGCGTTACGTTTTCCGCTTGCAAAGATAATGTTTTTCAGTTATATTTTATGCAGTTCAGCTTTGTTTTTGATAAAATTATAACTTTATCTCTGCCGCTTCTGCCATGGATTGCCTTCTCTTCCCATAGCTATCGGACAGTTTCATCGGATGGATCGGACAAAACATCGCATAATCATCGGATTGGTTGTACATACATTGATTATCAGATTATTATATCGCAATTATTCATCATCCTTGCCCTATCTTTGCCTCAGTCAAGACGGACAAACCATCCCCGTCGTGGCAATATAATATGAAGCAATTAATGAAAGTCGTAGCGCAGGGCGAACCCTTCGCCGTGCAGAGCCAGAAGGCCGAAAGCGGACAGGTGATGAAGTGCAACATCGTGTTGCAGGAAGTGGGCGGCAAGTACGAGGACACGTATGTGGCAGCCATGCTGGGGCAGCTGGCCTCGTGCAAGTTTTATGCAGGCGAGCTGGTGTATGCCGTCCTCCGCTTCCAGACGCGCGAGTACAACGGGCAGATGTTTCAGGACATTCTGGCGGTGGAAATCGTGAAGATGAACGGTTAGCGGTGAACGGTTAACGGTTAGTATGCCCACCGCTCACCACTAACCGCTAACCACCACTTCAACTCTCAACTTTCAACTCTCAACTTTCAACTCTCAAAAACCCTATTCACAACATCAAAAAAAAATTACACGACTATGAACGTAAAGATTCAAATCAGCGACGAAGCCTACAAGGCTTTAATGAACGGAAACGGACGCCTGGAGGGCAGTCTGGGATTGGTAAGCCCCACGGAGGGCAACTTCAACGCCTATCGCCGCAGCGCGTCGAGGCCCGGCAGCAAGTACATCAAACTGCCCCACGGACGGGCCAGCGTGGGCGACAGCCACGTGCGGCTCACCCTGCGCATCGCTCTGGACGAGGCGGACATCACGCCGGCAGACGTGCTCATCGACGAGAGCCGGCAGGCGAGCGACTTTGTGGATCGCGTGTTCGACACGGAGCTTATTTAATGGAAAATTGAAAATGGAGAATTGAAAATTAAGAATGCGGCCGAAATTAATTCTCAATTCTCCATTAGCTTCGCTCAAAACCTCCTTTAATATTTACACGAAGGAATAGTCTCAATTATCAATTAACGAAGATTTTCAATTATCCATTATCAATTATCCATTATCCATTAAAGCAATGAAGTTCGGAATAAGCAATAACGTAAGGAGCCGGGTGGTGCGGGAGTGCACCCCCGAGCTGTTCCACCAGGCGATGCGTTCGGAGCTGGTGGCGGAGGTCTGCGCCGAGATAGCGGACGGAAAGGAAAAGTGCCTTCGCGGCGAGCTGACGAAGGAAGAGTATGACACACTGAAGGCGGGGCTGAAGAAGCGGCTGCCCATCTTCACGCCGCACGCCACCTTCCGCAACGGACGGCGGCTGAACGCCGACGCTGTGCCCAGCGGCCTGTCGATGTACGACGTGGACCACCTACCCAATCCCCGCGGCTACTGGGAGCAGAAGCGGGCGGAGCTGGAGGGCAGGGGCGTGATGCGCTACGTGGTGCTGGCCCACATCACGCCCAGCACGGAGGGGCTGCGGCTGTTCTTCATCATCCCCGCAGGGATGGACCTGGCCGAGGCACAGCGGTGGATGTCCCAGCAGATGGGCGATGCGAATTACGATGCCAGTGTGAAGGATTATGCCCGTTCGTCGTTCGTGGTGCCGGAGGGGTATGTGCTTTACCTGGACGAGGAGAGGCTTTTTAATGAAGAATTAAGAATGAAGAATGAAGAATTGGCTGCCGCCCCCAAACCCTCCG
>NZ_CABUOL010000037.1 GCF_902493215.1 uncultured Mediterranea sp. | reverse complement strand
TACGCAAAAACATGATAATCAATGAAGTATTATACATTTCAGGTGCTTTTTTATTATCCCTAAAAAAGGACCCTGAATTTGCACCTGACAAACTTCGTAGAAACGCTATATTCTGCTTACGCCCGGAAACGAAAAAAGCTCTGATTCTGTTGTAAATCAGAGCTTTTCCTAATTTTGCTTTGTAAGCTGGCGGTGCGGACGGGACTCGAACCCGCGACCCCATGCGTGACAGGCATGTATTCTAACCAGCTGAACTACCGCACCATTCTGTTGTTTCGTTGCTATCTCTCTCGATTGCGGTTGCAAAGGTAGAGTTTTTTTTTGATTCTGCAATAGCTTTACCAAAAAAAATTCTTTTTTTTCGTTCAAAGGCCAATTATACAGCTTTTATATTACCTTTGTACTAGTACTTGAATCAAAAATAACAGTAAAATCATGAAAGCAACACCCATCCGACGAGATATCATCGACCGTACAATCGACGAGTTTCATCTGGCAGATTTTGCCAAAGCAACCATCCGTGAAGTAAAAGCCATCGCCGCCCAGGCAGAAGCACAATCGGGCGTGGAGTTCATCAAAATGGAAATGGGCGTCCCCGGACTTCCTCCATCGGCAGTCGGCGTAGAGGCCGAAATCAAAGCTCTCCAGAACGGCATAGCCAGCTTGTACCCCGACATCAACGGACTACCGGCTCTCAAGACGGAAGCGGCACGTTTCGTCAAGGCGTTTGTCAACGTCGACATTGCACCCGAAGGCTGCGTACCCGTAACAGGGTCCATGCAGGGTACATTCGCTTCCTTCCTCACCTGCAGCCAATGCGACCCCAAGAAAGACACCATCCTGTTCATCGACCCCGGTTTCCCCGTACAAAAGCAGCAACTGGTTGTAATGGGACAAAAATATGAGACCTTCGACGTGTACAACTACCGCGGCGACAAGCTGAAGGACAAGCTGGAAAGTTACCTGAGCAAGGGAAATATTTCCGCCATCATCTACTCCAACCCGAACAACCCGAGTTGGGTATGTCTGAAGGATGAGGAACTGCGCATCATCGGCAGCCTGGCCACCCAATACGATGTCATCGTCTTGGAAGATCTGGCCTATTTCGCCATGGATTTCCGCCAGGACATGAGCCAGCCCTTCCAGCCTCCCTACCAACCTTCGGTGGCCCACTATACCGACTACTACATTCTGCTTATCTCCGGTTCCAAAGCCTTCAGCTATGCCGGACAGCGCATCGGAGTGAGCTGCATCTCGGACAAACTGTACCACCGCGCCTATCCGGGCCTGACAGAACGCTACGGCGGCGGTACCTTCGGTACGGTTTTCATCCATCGCGTACTCTACGCCCTCTCGTCGGGCACGAGCCATTCGGCCCAATATGCTATGGCAGCCATGCTGAAAGCGGCCAACGACGGACAATACAACTTTCTGAAAGAAGTAAGCGTATACGGTGAGCGGGCACGAAAACTGAAAGAAATCTTCCTGCGTCACGGCTTCCACCTGGTCTACGACAACGACTTGGGCGAACCGGTGGCCGACGGCTTCTACTTCACCATCGGCTACCCCGGCATGACCAGCGGCGAACTGGCCAAGGAACTGATGTATTATGGTGTAAGCGCCATATCATTGGTTACCACCGGCAGTTCACAGGAAGGTTTGCGTGCCTGCACATCCTTTATCCAGGACCACCAATATAAATTGCTGGACGAACGGATGGCTGTCTTTGCCGAAAATCATCCCGTCTGACAGATACAGACAGAAAGGCGTCAGAACAGAAAGAGGTTTGCCTGCCTCTACCCTGCTCTGACGCCTTTTTCAGACTTTTTTTATAAAAAAAGATACAAACATGCTGCGTATTTGAATATTTATCCTTACCTTAGAGCCATGCCAAACGAGACAGATATATTCAAAATAGAAAGCAACCATGTACTTCCCACACGAGGCAAGATACTCATCTCCGAACCGTTTCTCTGCGACAAGTTCTTCGGACGGTCTGTCGTGCTGATGATTGACCATACCCAGGAAGGAAGCATGGGGCTCGTCATGAACAAGCTGTCTCCCCTGCTGCTGACTGAAATCTTCGACGACCTGCACTGCCGGGAACAGATTCCCATCTATTGGGGCGGACCGTTGGGAACAGATACCATTTTCTACGTACACACACTACAGAACATTCCCCACTCTTTTCAGGTAAAAAAAGGCCTTTACATGAACGGAGATTTCGAAGCCGTCAAGGAATACATCAACCGCGAACAGTCCATCGAAGGAAAAATCCGGTTCTTCATGGGCTACTCGGGCTGGGACAGCGGACAGCTGTTACAGGAAATAAAGGAAAACACCTGGATTGTGTCGCAAACGGACACCGGTTCGCTGATGGATGAAAAAGGATCGGACAACTTGTGGCGAAGCTCCATGAAGGAACTGGGCGGAAAGTACAGAATATGGTCGCGCTTTCCGCAGACCCCCAGCCTCAATTAAGGATGCAGACGCTGAAGCAAGACTACATCTTTATATTGACCACCGGCAAACCACCACTCCTTCAGTATACCACACTCCACAAAGCCGCATGAAGCAAACAGACGACGGCTTGCTTCGTTATCCACCGCCACATGGGCCGTCAGCTGGTGCATGAACAGGAAACCGAACAGATAGTCGCAGAGCAATGCCAACGCCTCTCCAGCATATCCTTTCCCCTGAAAAGACTTGCGGACGGCTATCCCTATCTCGCCACGCCGGTGCATGGGCACGAAGTCGGTCACGTCGACCGTACCTACCCCCTCATCGTCCTCGCAACGTACAATCATCAGACGGAGCTGCTTGTCGGCAAACATGTCACACTGGGAATCTTCGATATACTGCTTCAGCACATACCGTGAATAAGGCACGGTAAAGTTGGTCACATCCCACGTTTCCGGATCATTCTCCATGCGGTAGAGCAACTCCAGATCTTCCGGCTCCATAGCCCTTAGACGCACCAGGCTACCTTGAAAGAAAGATCGGTTCATACTCCTTCCTCCTCTCCGTTTTCAATATGCAGCTCCCGCCGCATACGATCTTCACCCGGCAGGCAGAACAACGATGCCGTCAGGGCAATCAGCCCGCACAGCAACCCCGTCGTACTCAGCATCCCATAATAGGTAAAGAAACCCGCCAACACCGGAAGCGCCAGCAACACCATCCGCAGACCGCTCCAGAAGACATAAAGCTGAAGGGCACGCCCCATGCCGGCCGTATCAATCTTGCGCCGCAGCACCCAGGCAAACAACTTCAGCGACATCGGCACACAGACAGCAGCCAGCAGGATGCAAAGCGTCTCGGCAAAGTACGTGGTACGCACATCGCCGGCATATTCTCCTACCCAGCTGTCGAATGTTTCACCCGCCACAACAATCAATACGGGCAGAAGCCAGAAACCTATATAGAACGCCCGGAGAAACCGGACGGCTTTCTTGATGAGTTCATCCATAATATAAATATTGTATATTCTACATCGAACACCAGCCTACAAAGTACCGTTGAAGGGAGTACGGTTCACAATACTCCGCCCCAGTGTCACCTCGTCGGCATACTCCAGCTCGTCGCCCACCGAAATACCACGGGCAATGACCGACAACTTCACATCCAGCTTCTCCAGCTTGCGGTAAATGTAGAAATTCGTCGTGTCGCCCTCCATCGTGGTACTCAACGCCAGCACCACTTCCTTGATGCCGCCTGCCTTGACCCGCTCCACAAGACTGTCTATCTGCAGGTCGCTCGGACCGATACCGTCCATCGGCGAGATGACACCGCCCAGCACATGATAGAGCCCGTGAAACTGCTGGGTAGCCTCTACAGCCATCACGTCGCGGATATTCTCGACCACACAAACCACGGAAGCGTCGCGTTGCGGACTGGAGCAGATGCGGCACACCTCCGTATCAGAGATGTTGTGGCACACCTTGCAATACTTCACCTCATGCTTCAGCGTGACGATGGCACGCCCGAAAGCCTCGACCGTCGCCGTGTCCTGACGCAGCAGATGAAGCACCAGACGCATGGCCGTCTTTCGGCCCACACCTGGCAACTTGGCAAACTCGCCCACTGCCTTTTCCAGCAAAACCGATGGATATTGTCCGTTCATAGCTAAAAACTTTCACTTTGCGGGCGCAAAGATACGCAAATTAGTACTACCTTTGCAATGGGTATAACACTAATTTTTTTGATAGAGACTATGGAGATAACCAATGCAGAATTCATCATCAGCAACACCGACGTACGTAAATGTCCGGCAGGCGACCTGCCTGAATACGCCTTCATCGGGCGTTCGAACGTAGGCAAGTCGAGCCTCATCAACATGCTGACCGGCCGGAAAGGACTGGCCATGACATCGGCTACCCCCGGAAAGACCATGCTGATCAACCACTTCCTCATCAACCGCAGCTGGTACATTGTCGACCTCCCCGGATACGGATACGCCAAGCGCGGCTTCAAGGGACAGGAACAGATCAGGAACATCATCGAAAGCTACATCCTGCAACGCCCCCAAATGACAAGCCTCTTCGTCCTGATAGACAGCCGCCACGAACCGCAGCCCATCGACCTGCAGTTCATCGAGTGGCTGGGCGAGAACGGTATCCCCTTCTCCCTTGTCTTTACCAAAGCCGACAAGCTGAAGGCCGGCAAGCTGAAGGCCAACGTAGAGAGCTATTTGAAGAAGCTGGAAGAACAGTGGGAAGAACTGCCCCCCTGCTTCGTCACCTCTTCCGAAAGCCGCCAGGGACGCAAGGAAATACTGGACTATATCGAAACCATTAACCGACAAATAAAAGGATGAAAGGAAAAGAATTATGAAGAAATTGAATGTTTTGGGCTGCACAGCCCTCTTCCTGCTGGCCGTCCCTGCCGGCAGCCGCGCACAATCACTGAAAGACCTGTTCAACAAAGAGAACATCGAGAAAGTGGTCAACGCCGTCACCGACAACAAGACAGTACAAATGACGGGCACGTGGAACTTTACAGGCTCAGCCCTGGAATTCGAATCGGACAACCTGCTGCAGAAGGCAGGCGGAGCGGTAGCCGCATCGACCGTCGAAAAGAAGCTCGACGAACAGCTGGAAAAGATAGGCATCACCGCCGGCAAGCTGTCGTTCACGTTCAACGCCGACAGCACCCTCACAGCTACTGTAGGCTCCAAACCGCTGAACGGCACCTATTCCTACGACGCCTCCACACAGAAGGTCAACCTGAAGTTCGCCAAGATTATCGGACTGAACGCCAAGGTAAACTGCACTTCCGGCTCCATGGATCTGCTGTTCAACGCCGACAAGTTGCTTCAGCTGCTCACCTACCTGTCCAGCAAAAGCAGCAACAGCACCCTGCAGACCATCGGTTCGCTGGCCGAAAGCTACGACGGCATGCTCGTAGGGCTGGGATTGGAAAAGAAGGAAAACTGAGAATTTCCAGTTGGAAAATAATTTTTCTCCAGTTGGAGAAAATAAAAAAGAGGTCCGATGTTTGTCGGACCTCTTTTTTGTGAGCGGAAAACGAGACTCGAACTCGCGACCCCAACCTTGGCAAGGTTGTGCTCTA
>NZ_CABUOL010000036.1 GCF_902493215.1 uncultured Mediterranea sp. | reverse complement strand
TAGCGGATTATTTTCCGGAGAAAGATTATTCCGGGTAGCTATGAGCGCACCGGGGTCGTAACTCAGGAAGCAGGCCCGCACGAGGTCCTTGCCGGAAGTATCCACGCCTTTGGCGGAGTTGCGGTTACCGTCGGCATACACGCACTGCACGTAGTCCATAGCCCATCGGATACTTTCGGCGGCATTCTGGCGCACATCCGGCAGGGCGGGGTCGGGGGTGTAGGGCACGAAGGCTTTTACGCCCTGTCCGCAGGGGCTGATGAAGACCAGCTCCGGCCTAAGAAACGGGTCTTCGAACAGTTGGCGGCGCAGCCGGGCGGCTTCGTCAGCGGAGTCGAGGTGGTCGATGTCCACCACTACGAGTCCCGATGCTTCGAGAAGGCTGTCGCTGCGCCGGCGGCCGAACGTGCCGCAGGGGGTGACGTAGGGCAGAAGCTCCTGTTTGAGGGCGCGGTAGGCGGATAGGTCGCCGCTGTCGAATGCCCGGCGCACGCGGTCGGTGAGCAGTTGCAGGCGTGTGTTGGCGGTTATCGTCCGGTACACTTCCTGCAGGGTCATGGTTTTGTAGGGTTTCAGGGTGGCAGGTTTGATGATTTGCCCCGTGCCGCCGTCCTTCACCGGCGAAATGGGGGCGAGGAACAGGGACATTTTGAATTCATTCATTTGTTTACTTGTTTTTTTTGGTGCTGATTATTAATTTGTTAATTTTGCATCGCAATTCCCGAATCTTCCAGGAATACCCTTCAAAGTTCGTGATTATAAAACAGATGACCGTACACACATGTATGTACGAAACTTAATAAACCTAAATATTTCCCTTGTGTTTTAAATAAAATTAATATTAAAAATGAGTGTAAAAAATGAGGACGGGCAATATCCCTATCTTATGATAGGTGAAGAGCTCCGCTATCTGTTGAAGGCATCCGGCGTGTCTTTGAAAATGATTGCCGACCATGCCGGCATGAGTAATACCACCATTCAGACCCTTTTAAAAGGGGGGATGTGAAAATCAGCGTGCTCATACGCTGGTATAAGGCAATGAAAGCCATCCTGGACGATGAAGAGTTCGAATTGCTGCGGAGACGGGCGCACCGGATAGTAGATAAACTTTGACCCGCGGGCTTTTTATAAATGATTAATCGGTTGATTTTCGGAAAAAGAATGCTACCTTTGTAAATAAAAGAAGTAAAGGCTATGTCTGCAAATGAATATATGGAACAATTCTCTCCGCATCTGTTCTGGGATGTGCGCAAAGAGGATATCGACCTCGACGCACATGCGCAATATGTGATACAGAGAGTGCTGGAATATGGCTTGCTGGGCGACTGGAATCTCATTAAGTCATACTACGGATTGCCCAAAATCGTAGAGACCGCAAAGGGATTGAGAAGCTTGGAACCCCGTGCGCTGGCATACATTGCCGCTATTTCAAAAACCCCTAAAGAACAGTTCAGATGCTATACCTGGAAACAGTTGAATCCTCAACCCTGGAACTCCTGAAAAAACTGCAACGGTTGCCGGTGCTTGAGCAAACAAGGTTGGTAGGGGGCACTGCGCTCGCTTTGCAATTGGGGCATCGCAAATCTATTGATTTGGATTTTTTCGGTACGGTAGATTGTGAGGCTGAATATTTGCGGGAATCAATAGCGGGAATAGCTTCGCTGACCATTTTGACGATGCAGAGACAGACCCTATGCCGGATATGTTTGTAAATCAGTCATGGCAACAGGTAAAAGCGTATATACTCTCGAAGATTTCCTGAAATTTTTCCCTTTCTACAGGAAAATCTTATTAACTTTGCGGGTCACTTTTGGAAACAATAAAAAAATAATGATATGAATATCTCTTATAACTGGTTGAAAGAGTATGTGGATTTCGACCTGACACCGGATGAAGTAGCCGCCGCGCTCACTTCCATAGGATTGGAAACGGGAAGCGTGGAAGAGGTGCAAACCGTTAAAGGCGGACTGGAAGGCCTGGTCATCGGCGAAGTGCTGACGTGCGAGCCCCATCCCAACTCGGACCACATGCACATCACTACCGTAAACCTGGGACAGGGAGAACCTGTGCAGATAGTATGCGGCGCAGCCAACGTGGCAGCCGGACAGAAAGTGGTGGTGGCCACTTTGGGTACAAAACTTTATGACGGTGATGAATGCTTCACAATCAAGAAATCCAAACTCCGCGGCGTAGAGTCCAACGGCATGATTTGTGCCGAAGACGAAATAGGCATCGGCACAGACCATGCGGGCATCATCGTACTGCCCGAAACAGCAGTGCCAGGCACGCTTGCCAAGGACTATTACAACATTAAGAGCGACTACGTGCTGGAGGTGGACATCACGCCCAACCGCGCCGATGCCTGCTCGCACTACGGCGTGGCGCGCGACCTGTACGCCTACCTGGTGCAGAACGGCAAGCCCGCCGCCTTGAAGAAACCCTCTGTGGAGGCTTTTGCCGTCGATAACCACGACCTCGACATCCGGGTGACGGTAGAGAACAGCGAAGCCTGCCCGCACTATGCCGGCGTCACCGTGAAAGGCGTCACCGTAAAGGAAAGCCCCGAATGGTTGCAGAACAAGCTACGCATCATCGGCCTGCGCCCTATTAATAATGTGGTGGACATTACGAACTACATCGTCCACGCATTCGGCCAGCCGCTCCACTGCTTCGATGCGGACAAGATTAAAGGCGGCGAGGTCATTGTAAAGACCCTGCCCGAAGGCACTCCCTTCACTACCCTGGACGGCGTGGAACGCAAGCTCAACGGACGCGACCTGATGATTTGCAACCGGGAAGAGCCCATGTGCATCGCCGGAGTGTTTGGCGGACTGGATTCAGGCTCTACCGAAACCACGAAGGACGTCTTCCTCGAAAGCGCTTATTTTCACCCCACTTGGGTGCGTAAGACCGCCCGCCGCCACGGCCTGAATACGGATGCTTCCTTCCGCTTTGAAAGAGGCGTCGATCCCAACGCCACCCTTTACTGCCTGAAACTGGCGGCGCTGATGGTGAAGGAACTTGCCGGCGGCACCATCTCTTCCGACATCAAGGATGTATGCGCCGCTCCCGCCCGCGACTTCCGGGTGGAACTCTCTTACGGGAAGGTACACGCGTTGATAGGCAAGGAGATTCCGGCAGAGACGATAAAAAGCATCGCGACGAGCCTGGAGATGAAGATTGTAGGCGAAACGGCAGAGGGCCTGACGCTCGACGTGCCGCCATACCGCGTGGATGTGCAGCGCGATTGCGATGTGATAGAGGACATCCTCCGTATTTACGGATATAATAATGTGGAGATTCCCACAGCCTTGAAGTCCAGCCTGACAACGAAGGGCGAGTGCGACAAGTCCAACCGTCTGCAGAACCTGGTTGCCGAGCAACTGGTGGGCTGCGGTTTCAACGAAATCCTGAACAACTCGCTGACACGCGCCGCCTATTACGACGGACTGGAATCTTATCCCGCCAAGAACCTCGTGATGCTGATGAACCCGCTCAGCGCCGACCTGAACGCCATGCGCCAGACGCTGCTTTTCGGCGGACTGGAGAGCATCGCGCACAATGCCAACCGCAAGAATGCCGATTTGAAATTCTTTGAGTTCGGCAACTGCTATTACTTCAACGAAGAGAAGCGTAACCCCGAAAAGGCGCTCGCTCCTTATTCCGAAGACTATCACCTGGGCCTGTGGATTACCGGCAAGAGAGTGTCCAACTCATGGGCGCATCAGGACGAGGACAGTTCGGTGTACGAGCTGAAAGCGTATGTCGAAAACATATTTGCCCGTCTGGGCTTGCAGATGCACGACCTGGTAGTGGGCAACCTTACGGACGATATTTACGCCGCTGCCCTGTCCGTGCAGACAAGGGGGGGCAAGCGCCTTGCCACGTTCGGCGTGGTGACGAGGAAGCTCCTGAAAGCGTTCGACATCGACAACGAGGTGTACTATGCCGACCTGAACTGGAAAGAGCTGATGAAGGCCATTAGGAACGTGAAGGTAAACTATACCGAAATCTCCAAATTCCCGGCCGTGAAGCGCGACCTCGCTTTGCTGATTGACAAGAAGGTGCAGTTTGCCGAAATCGAGAAGATTGCCTACGAAACGGAGAAGAAGCTGCTGAAAGAAGTCTCCCTCTTCGACGTCTATGAAGGCAAGAACCTGGAAGCCGGCAAGAAATCGTATGCCGTAAGTTTCCTGTTGCAGGACGAGAATGCCACACTGAACGACAAGCAGATTGACAAAGTGATGCAGAAACTGATTGCCAACCTGCAGAACCGACTGGGAGCCGTGTTGCGGTAAAAACAAGCTGACCCGCTATGAAGAAGTATGATATAAAACCGGATCACCATATCAGAGCCAAAAGAGCGTCTCTGACGGGCCTGACCATAGGGCTGCTCCTCTTGTTTCAGGCAGTAAGGGTGCTTTGGCACTTCCCTGAGAACGAGGGCTGGAGAAATGCCCTGGCAGGGGTGAGCGGTCTGATATGCCTGCTGATGTGCGGCGCGTCATATTGGAGGTATCGGAAACTGACGCGGCAGTAAAGACAGAAACCAATTAAAGAACAAATTAAAATATACAATCCAATGGGAAGAGCGTTTGAATATAGAAAAGCTGCCAAATTGAAAAGATGGGGTCACATGGCTAAGACCTTTACAAGACTGGGTAAACAAATTGCTATTGCGGTGAAAGCCGGCGGACCCGAACCGGAAAACAACCCTGCACTGCGTTCGGTTATCGCTACCTGCAAGCGCGAGAACATGCCGAAGGACAACATCGAGCGTGCCATCAAGAATGCAATGGGCAAGGACCAGAGCGACTACAAGAGCATGACCTACGAGGGATACGGACCTCACGGTGTGGCCGTATTCGTGGATACACTGACCGATAACCCCACCCGCACGGTGGCCGATGTGCGCAGCGTGTTCAACAAGTTTGGCGGAAACCTGGGCACAATGGGCTCATTGGCTTTCCTGTTCGACCACAAATGCGTGTTCACTTTCAAGAAGAAAGACGGCATGGATATGGAAGAATTCATCCTCGACATGATCGATTTCGACATCGACGAAGACTACGAAGAGGACGAAGAGGAAGGCACAATCACCATCTACGGTGACCCGAAGAGCTACGCAGCCATCCAGAAGCACCTGGAAGAGGGCGGCTTTGAGGATGTGGGCGGCGAGTTTACTTACATCGCCAACGACCTGAAAGATGTGGAGCCTGCACACCGCGAGACCATCGACAAGATGGTGGAACGCCTGGAAGAGTTTGATGACGTGCAGACGGTGTACACCAATATGAAGCCGGAAGAAAGCGAAGAGTAATGACGTATACTTACAAGACCAAAGGTACGTGCAGTACCAATATCGAGCTTGAGGTGGAAGACGGCATCGTACGGAACATCGCGTTCTGGGGCGGATGCAACGGCAATCTGCAAGGATTGTCGCGTCTGGTTACCGGGATGCCGGTGAAAGAGGTGATTTCACGCCTGGAAGGTATCCGCTGCGGCGGACGTCCCACTTCCTGTCCCGACCAGTTGTGTAAGGCATTGCACGAGATGGGGTATTGATTCTGCTGCTCTGATTGAAGATGTAAGAGGGCGTGATGATTTTTTAGGCACGGATTACGCGGATTTCACGGATTTGAGAATTTGCGGACTTCACGGAAAGGAAATCAGGAAAAGCTGTGTTTTCCGTACGAGTATATTCATCCCACGAGGTGGATAAATTTGTCTTGCGGGATGAATTTATCCGTCTCGTGGGATGATTTTTTGGTTGGCAAGGCAACGTGTCTGCCATTTTGAACCAACTTATGGTGCATTTGTTTTTTATTTGAGTACTTTTACATCCTCAAAACAAGAACAACATAATAATGAAGAATATTTTTAAAGACTTGCAACGGAAAGACCACAAACGCTATTTGGGTGGTCTGGACGTGTTCAGATATATCGGACCGGGACTGCTGGTGACGGTAGGTTTCATCGACCCCGGAAACTGGGCGTCGAATTTTGCGGCGGGGTCGGAGTTCGGCTATTCGCTGCTGTGGGTGGTGACGCTCTCTACCGTCATGCTGATAATCCTGCAACACAACGTGGCGCACCTGGGCATCGTAACGGGACTGTGCCTGTCGGAAGCCGCCACGCAGTACACTCCCAAATGGGTGTCGCGCCCTATATTGGGTACGGCGGTGCTGGCTTCCATATCCACTTCCCTTGCCGAAATATTGGGCGGGGCCATCGCACTGCAAATGTTGCTGGACATCCCCATAATATGGGGGTCGGTGCTGACTACGGTCTTCGTATCCATAATGCTTTTCACCAACTCCTACAAGAAGATTGAAAGGGCCATCATCGCCTTCGTATCCGTCATAGGGCTTTCGTTCATCTACGAGCTTTTCCTTGTCAGGATAGACTGGCCTGTGGCGGTGCAGGGGTGGGTGACTCCTTCGTTCCCCCAGGGGAGCATGCTCATTATCATGAGTGTGCTCGGAGCCGTGGTGATGCCCCATAACCTGTTTCTCCATTCGGAGGTGATACAGAGCCACGAGTACAACAAGAAGGATGATGCCTCTATCCGCAGGGTGCTGAAGTACGAATTGTTCGACACGCTCTTCTCCATGATTGTGGGATGGGCCATTAACAGTGCGATGATACTGCTGGCCGCCGCCACCTTCTTCAAGGGCGGGATTCAGGTGGAGGAGTTGCAGCAGGCGAAGTCGCTGTTGGACCCGTTGCTGGGCAGCAGCGCCGGCGTGGTGTTTGCGCTGGCATTGCTGATGGCGGGCATCTCCTCGACGATTACAAGCGGCATGGCGGCAGGTTCCATCTTTGCCGGTATCTTCGGCGAGTCGTACCACATCAGGGACAGCCACTCGCAGGTGGGGGTAATCCTTTCGTTGGGCATCGCGCTGCTGTTGATTTGTTTTATCGGCGACCCGTTCAAGGGACTGCTGATTTCGCAGATGATA
>NZ_CABUOL010000035.1 GCF_902493215.1 uncultured Mediterranea sp. | reverse complement strand
TGTGGAATACAAATTTTAGTATGTGGTGGGAAGGTTCGATAACTTATCGATTTATCATTGAATTATTAACGATAAAATAAGATATATTTAAATGAGACGTTTATTTATTGTATGGTTATTGTTGGGATGTTTATTGAATTCTTGTATACTTTTTGCACAGGAAGGTAAAACAACTGAATCTCTTTTGGAAAATTCTTCTCAAAAGAAGTTTCTTAATCCAGACCGAATCCGTTACGATGGCTCGTGTATGACGATTGATGGTAAAGATATGTTTGTCTATAGTGCGGCTTTTCATTATTTCCGCTGCCCGGAGGAGTTGTGGCGCGATCGTTTCCGTGACATTAAAGCTGCTGGTTTTAATACGGTTGAGACGTATGTTCCTTGGAATTGGCATGAACGTACTATGCCGGCAAGTCCTGAAGATAATAGCCATTTTGATTTCGCAGATCTTAAACGTTGGTTGAAGATGGCTCAAGATGAGTTTGGTTTGTATACCATTGTCCGTCCTGGACCATTTATTTGTGCTGAATATTCGGGTGGGGGGTATCCTCGTTGGCTGGCAAAATTTCGTCCGTCAAGTTACAAGGAGTTTTGGTTGAGAAGTGCAGATGAACAACACATCCGTTGGTGCAAACATTGGTTTGATGCTGTATGCAAAGCGTTGGCAGATGAGCAGTTGACCCGTAAATCTGTGGGAGAGAAAGGTATTATCCTTATTCAGATAGAGAATGAGTATAACCATCACGGATGTTATGGGAAAGAAAAGCTTTTGAAAGCATTGTATAAATCTGTTCGTGACAGTGGATGGGATGTTCCTATATTTACGTGTTTGACCAATGAATGCCGAAGTAGTAAGGATGAGGAACTGTCACAGGTCTTTGATAGTGATAATTACTATGTAGGTCTTTCGTCAGCTCCAGATTGTGCCTACCGTATGGCTGAACTTAAAAAGGCGCAGCCTGATGCTCCTGGATTTGTGACTGAACTTCAAGGTGGGTGGTTTTCATTGGTAACAGGTGGTTTAAGTGAGGATCATTATTCGGATGCGCGCCATTTCAAGGCCGTTGGTTTGATGTCTTTGTTGGGAGGGGCTACAGGAATAAATTATTATATGTTTTTTGGTGGTACTCATTTTGCCGGTTGGGGCGCAAGAGGTATGACGACCAGTTATGATTATAATGCGGCGATCAGGGAAAATGGTGCACGTGGTCCAAAATATTTTGAAGCTCAGGCCATCGGTGAGTTTATTCATACGTTTGAACACTCTTTGATTCGTTCCGAAGGTGGTCCATGTACGCTTGAAGGAGCTCCGGAATCATTGTTTGGTGGTATTCGTGTTGGAATTGATGGTACACGTTTTGTGTTTCTGCATAATACCGATCCTCAAAAGTCAATTAAAGGAACAGTACGTCTTTTGCCGGGAAAAATGAAGCGTCCCTCGAAACCGATGTACAATATTAATCAGCATGGAGAAAAAGTACTGATAGATGTGCATGATGATGGAGAGAATGGAACTTTGGCTCTTGAACCTGTCGAAGTGACTTATGAACTGAATGCGTTGGATACAAAGGTTTTGGTTATCCCTTCAGGTAAACGTCCGAGTCAGGGTGAGTGGTGGCCTCATAAGGCAGCTCAACCCAAACGGCCTTCAAAAGTACCCGCTTCCATTCGTATAGCATCCGTAAAGAAAAAAGAAGATTGTGTCGGAAATGCAGATTGGATGCATTTACATCGTTTGGTTTCCTTATCGGACCTGGGCGTGAACGATTTTCGTTATAGTTTGTATCGTGCTAAGGTGACGTTGGATGCCAATCAGGTTGCAAAGGAGCGTTTCTTGTTATTTAATATGTATACCAGAGATATTGTCTCGGTGCAAGTTAATGGGAAGAATGTCAAACGCCTTTTCCCTGATCATGCAGATGCACAATCTTGGACTACTCGTGATTGTTTCCAGCAGATTCGTCCAGATGAATATGACAATCGTTTTGATGTCTCCGGCACCCTCTGTGTAGGTGAAAATGAGATTGTTGTGGTATATGAAAATCTGGGGCATGCCCATGGCTATTTCCCAATGGAAGAATTGGCCGGTATACGGGAAGCTGGTTTGTCTGTTACTGAAACAGCTTTGACACATCCTTTGGAATGGGATTTCTCTGCCGATGTCGCTGGTATAAGTAAAGGATGGAATCTCCCGGGCTTTGCGCCGAAAGATTGGGAAACCGTAAACTTGGATGTGCAATGTAAAGTTCCTCGAAAAGGTAATGGCATTCAGCCTAAGTCTGTTGCAGACGGATTGTTTACCTGGTATCGTATAGAGTTCGAACTTCCTGAACAGAAGAAAGGAGTTTGGATTCCTTGGTTGGCTCGTATTAATGCATCTGGCAACGGCTATATGTGGCTTAATGGACACAATATAGGTCGTCATTGGGAAGCAGGACCACAACGTGAATATTTTTTGCCCGAGTGCTGGTTGAACTTTGGAGGAAAGAAGAATGTATTGGTGTTAGGGTTGAGGCAGACAGCCAATGGCGCTTTACTGAATGCACTTGAGATTCTTCCATATCCGGAAATGGCGGAAATCAGGTAATGGTTTCATGAGATATCTGCAGGAAAGCATCGCTTTAACTCGTTTAAAACGATGCTTTTCTTCTTTTAAACTACAGTAACATCTCCCTCAACCTCCGCAATGCCTTCGATACCGAGTTCATGGAGGCTTGGGGGGTGATGTCCAGAATCTCGGCAATTTCCTTGTGTGATAGGTCTTTGATGTAGAAGAGGTAGAGTATCTGCTTCTGCTGGGGAGGCAGGCTGTTGATGGCTTTCTGCAGGGAGTGGTATTGGCGGACTTCTTCATCGTCTTTGGTAAAGAAGCGGCGGAAAGCGTCCTCGTCGTCGGATAGCGAGAACTCGATGTCGTCGACGGATAGGTTGTCGTGGCGGGCGGCGTAATAGTCGTAGGCCATGTTGCGCATGGCGCGGAGGAGGTAAATCTTCAAATCGTCGATGTCGTGCAGGTCACCCCGCTTACAGAGGCGGACGAAGATGTCTTGAATGAAGTCTTCAATCAGGTCGGCATCGTTGACAAACTTCAGGCCGTAGTTGTAGAGCAGGTTGTAATGGGCTTTGTACGAACGTTCCAATACTTCCAGAAAGTTGTTTTCCGTAGCAGATATGTTTCCTTCCTTTTGTTTCATGTTTCTTCCGTATCAGAACCTTACATTTTATAAAATTGTCGGCTAAGGTAGTAAAAAGAACGGATAAATCATAGAAAAAAGTGAAAAAGAGTTTGGTTTATAGAGGGGTAGGGTGGCTTCGTATGGAAAAAAGTCGTACTTTTGTTTCCCGTAATTTATAATATAATCAATCGTTTTTATGAAAAAAATCTTAGTATCTATCTTTCTCTTGTTGGGGACGTTGGGCAGTGTCGCTCAGGAGGCCGGGCTGAAGGGGTTCGCCTACGGTCAGGCCGAGGCACCGACAGGCAAGGAGTGGGAAGCTCCCGAGGAGCTGGCGCTGAACAAGGAACAGCCGCGGGCGTGGTTCTTTACATTTGCCGATGTGGAAAGTGCACGGCGCGTCCTGCCCGAGCACAGCAGTTATTATCAGTCGTTGAATGGTGACTGGAAGTTCCATTGGGTGGGTAACCCAGAGGAACGTCCGACCGATTTTTATAAACCCGAGTTTGATGTAACGGGATGGGACGATGTGACCGTGCCGATGCAATGGAATGTGGTGGGTATCCAGAAGGATGGCAGTCTGAAGTACGGAGTGCCCATCTATGCCAACCAGCCGGTCATCTTCCAGCATAAGGTGGCCGTGGACGACTGGAAGGGAGGCGTGATGCGTACGCCGCCTACCGACTGGGTGACCTACAAGCACCGCAACGAGGTAGGTTCCTACCGCCGTTCGTTCACCATCCCTGCCGGTTGGGAAGGACGCGAGGTGTACATCAACTTCGACGGTGTTTCTTCTTTCTTCTACCTTTGGATCAACGGGCATTACGTGGGGTTCTCGAAGAACTCGCGCAATACGGCTTCGTTCGATATCACGCCTTATCTGAACGAGAAGGGCGACAACATGGTGGCTGTTGAGGTCTATCGTAATTCGGATGGCTCCTTCCTTGAGGCGCAGGATATGTTCCGCCTGCCGGGTATCTTTCGTACCGTTTCGCTGACATCGACGTCGCAGGTACAGGTGCGCGACTTCCGCGTTTTCCCCGACTTGGATGCCAACTATGAAGACGGTACCCTTCGCGTTGAGGCCGACCTCCGCAATCTGAGCAAGAAGAAGGTAAAAGGATATACACTGACCTATTCGCTCTATGCCAACAAGCTTTATTCGGATGACAATGAGCTGGTGGAAGGAGTAGGCGGCACGTATAAATTGGACGAAATGGAGAAGGGTGGCAAACTCTGTTCGAAGACAGAGATAGCCGTACCCAGTCCGCGCAAGTGGTCGGCCGAAGCTCCCTATCGTTATGTACTGGTGGGCCAGCTGAAGGACAAGAAAGGCCGTGTCGTAGAGACATTCTCCACTGCCTTGGGCTTCTGCAAGGTCGAAATCAAGGATACGCCTGCCAGCGAAGACGAGTTCGGACTGGCCGGACGCTACTACTACGTGAACGGCAAGACGGTGAAGCTGAAAGGTGTGAACCGTCAGGAAATCAATCCGGCTACAGGCAACGCCATCACGGTGAAGCAGATGGAAGAGGAAATCATGCTGATGAAGCGTGGCAACATCAATCATGTGCGCAACTCGCACTACTCCAACGATCCGCACTGGTACTACCTCTGCGACAAGTATGGCATCTATCTGGAGGATGAGGCCAACATCGAAAGTCACGAATATTATTATGGTGAAGCATCCCTGTCGCACGTGCCTGAGTTTGAGGCTGCCCACGTGGCCCGCGTCATGGAGCTGGCACATGCACACGTCAACCATCCGTCGGTGGTCATCTGGTCGCTGGGCAATGAGGCTGGACCGGGCAAGAACTTTGTGACAGCCTACAACGCCCTCCATCAGTTCGATCCCTCGCGCCCCGTTCAGTACGAACGCAACAACAAAATTGTGGATATGGGTTCCAACCAGTATCCGTCCATCGCGTGGATGCGTGGTGCCGTGACAGGCAAGTACGACATCAAGTACCCCTTCCACGTATCCGAATACGCCCACTCGATGGGTAACGCCGTGGGCAATCTCATCGACTACTGGGAAGCCATCGAGTCGACCAACTTCTTCTGCGGAGCCGCTATCTGGGACTGGGTGGACCAAGCGCTCTACAACTACGACCCGAAGACGGGCGACCGCTACCTGGCCTACGGAGGCGACTTCGGCGACAAGCCCAATAGCGGTATGTTCTGTATGAACGGTATCCTCTTCCCTGGCCATCAGCCCAAACCTCAGTACTACGAAGTGAAGAAGGTTTATCAGAACGTAGGCGTCAAGGCGGTGGACATGACGAAGGGACAGATTGAAGTCTTCAACAAGCGTTACTTCGAGCCGCTGACCGATGTCTATATGGTATGGTCGTTGTGGAAGGATGGAAAGAAGATTGAGGAAAGCACTGCCTTCAAGGGCCCGCGCAGCATCCTCGGCCCGCGTGAGAAGGTGGCCTACACCCTGCCTTACGACTACAGCAAGCTGGCTCCCGAAAGCGAGTACTTCGTGAAGGTGCAGTTCCTGCTGGCTCAGGATATGCCTTGGGCCAAGAAGGGTTTCGTACAGATGGAAGAACAGCTGCCCGTGAAGGCTGCCGGCGAGAAGCCTGCTTTGGCCGCTGTGACGGCTTCGATGGAGCGTCCGTCGGTAGAGGAAGCCGAAGACTTCACTACCGTATCGGGCAACGGCTTCACGTTGAAGTTTGACAACCGCGAAGGTACCATCTATAGTATGGAATACAACGGCCGCAAGGTCATCCTCGACGGCAAGGGTCCGAAACTTGACGCTCTCCGCGCACCGGTGGACAACGACAACTGGGCACGCGGACAATGGTTCGAGAAAGGCTTGCACAACCTGAAACACAAAGTCCTGAACTATGCGTGGGTCAACGCCAAGCAGAAGGGTGACAATACGGTTCAGCTGATGTACACCGTCGAGTCACAGGCGCCGAACGCAGCTGTACTTGAGGGAGGTAACTCCGGCCGTAACTCCATAAAGGAACTGACTGACCGTCCCTTCGGTCCGAACGACTTCAAGTTCGTCACCAACCAGATATGGACCGTCTATCCCGACGGTTCGGTAGAACTCCAGTCGAGCATTACGTCGAACGACCCGTCGCTGGTGCTGGCCCGTCTGGGTTATGTGATGGAACTTCCTGCCGAACTCCAGCAGTACACGTGGTACGGCCGTGGTCCGTGGAACAACTATAATGACCGTCTGACGGGTTCGTTCATCGAGCAGCATCAGAGTCTGGTGAAAGACCTCTTTGTAAACTTCCCCAAACCGCAGAGCATGGGTAACCGCGAGGATGTCCGCTGGTGTGCTCTGACCGATGCCAAGGGCGATGGTGTGGAGTTTGTGGCTGGTACCCGCATGTCGGCTTCCGCTCTGCCCTGGTCGGCTTTGGAAATGACGCTGGCCCCGCACCCATACCAATTGCCCAAGTCTACGGGTACTCACCTGCACATCGACTTGGGTGTGACCGGCTTGGGTGGTAACAGCTGTGGTCAGGGCGGCCCGCTGGAACCCGACCGTATGAAGGCCGGCGACCACAACATGAGCTTCATCATCCGCCCCGTGCGTCAGGCTGACTTTACCGAGACGGCCCGCGTGTCGGTATCAGGCGAAATGCCGCTGTCCATCTCGCGCAGCCGCAACGGTGAAGTAACCATCTCGTCGCAGAAAAAGGATGCGGAGATTGTCTATACGCTGGACGGCAAGAAGAAGGAATATCTCTACATCGAACCCTTCAACCTGCGCGAAGGTGGTGTGGTGACAGCCCGTTACAAAGACAATAAGGCCGTATCTGTCAGCATGAAGTTCGAGAAGCTGGAGAGCATCCCGATGACGGTGGTCTATGCTTCGAGCGAGGAGACCGGCGAAGGAGCCGCTTCCCATCTGGTGGACGGCAATCCGAGCACAACATGGCATACGATGTATTCCGTGACCGTGGCCAAGTATCCCCACTGGGTGGACTTCGATGCCGGTGAGGTGAAGACCATCAAGGGCTTTGTCTACCTGCCCCGCCAGGACGGTGGAAACAACGGAAACATCAAGGACTACAGCCTGCATACAAGCATGGACGGCAAGAACTGGACCGAAGTGACTAAAGGGACTTTCGGTAAGGGCAAGAAGGAACAGCGCGTGATGCTGGACAAGCCTGTGCGCGCCCGCTATATCCGTTTTACGGGCTTGAGCTCGCAGAATGGAGCCGACTTTGCCGGTGGTGCCGAGTTCTCGGTAATTGCCGATTGAGTCTGTTCCTGAAATAAGGGAAAAGGCTGCATCAGGATGAATTGTCATCCTGATGCAGCCTTTTCTTTTTTGATAGAGCGAGGTGTCATGCTTTCTTTGGGCAGGTAAGATACACGGATGTCTTCGTTTCCCTTGTAGGGAACGCCCGTTCCCAGCGCATGGAAACGCTCGTTCCCTAGCATGGTAACTCCCGTTTCCTCATAGGGGAACTGTTGTTCCCTAATAGAGGGAACGCTCGTTTCCTTATAGGGGAAACAGATGGAACGCCCTGTTTTCGTTTGTTACGATGCTTTTAAGCCAGAACCCAGAACGATTTCAGCAAGAGGATGGTCTGGCATACGCCCAAGGTCATGCCGTCTTTCCCCATCAGGGAACGGAGCTTGAGCAGGGCGCGGTTGGTCAGATTCATGGACGACTGTTCGTTGATGTCCATGATGGCCGCTATTTCTTTGTGCGAAAGCTCCTTGACGTAGCGCAGGTAGAGGGCTGTCTTCTGATGTGGAGGCAACTGCGCGATGGCTTTCAGCAAGTGTTGGGCCAGTGCAAAATCCCGGTCGTTTTGCGGAAACATCTGTTCGAAGAGGTCTTCGTCGTTTGGTATCTCAAACGAAGAAGCATCCAGCGAATCCCTTTCCCGCTCCAGTCCGACAAGCTTATTGAACAGGTTGTTCTTCAATGCTTTCAGCAGATAGGCCCGTACGGTGATGCCTTCGATGTTGATGCGGGTATTGTGATAGAGGTGGACAAAGAGGTCGTGGATGCAGTCCTTGATCAGCTCGCGGTCGGAAGTACATTTCAAGCCATAATTCAACAGCAGGACGTAATACCGTTGGTAGATTACCTCCAGCGCCTTGCGGTCTCCTTCGGTCAGGAGGTGCCACAGGGTGGTGTCGTCTGTCTGTTCGATGCTTGTTATGTCTTTCATTTTTGGAAATTCTTTTGCAAATAAAAGTATTTTTTATCTTATGTCCAAGATTGGAGTGAAATATTGCGGGCGTTTGGAGGCATTTGCAGCCTTTTTTTATTTTTCTGAAAAAAAGTTCCTGATAAGTGAGTAGGTTTTTCATGCGAATCCATTCTAGATACAAAGGCCGATTTATGAAATACGAAATAAGTGACATAAAGCGCGTACTGTCCCGGCTGGTAACTTACTTCCGGGTTCAGGAAGATACCTCCTCGCAACAGGAGATGAACGAGTTGTGGCGCCGGATTGACCGCAGCATCGATGCCCGCCGCAGCAAGCGTCGGATGATGGTGTGGGGCAGTGTGTCGGCGGCAGCATTGCTGGCAGGTTGCATTTGGCTGGGCGTGGGACATTACTGGGAACAGCAGCCCGATTTGTCGGTTGTTGCGGCCCGTATGATGGAAAAGACGGTGGAAACAGACGAAATCCAGCTGATAGTCGCTCCCGAGCAGACCCTTCGGGTGAAAGACGGCGGTACGGTGACTTATCAGCAGGATGGCGGTATCCAAGTGGATGAAGCGGAAGTGGAGAAGACTGAGGTACCGGATGATCCTTACGACCAGATTATTGTACCGAAAGGGCGGTTCGGCCGTCTGATATTGGCCGATGGTTCGGAACTCTATATCAATTCGGGCACGAAAGTCGTTTATCCGAAACGTTTTGAGAAGAACCGTCGTGAGATTTTTGTAGACGGTGAAATCTATATTGATGTGCGCCGCGACGAAACGGCGCCGTTTGTCGTGAAGACGGCGCGTTTCGATGTAGAAGTGTTGGGTACCGCTTTCGACGTCAAAGCTTATAGTAATGAAGCTGAGTCTGGTGAAATTGTTTTACTTCGTGGAATGGTGAACGTGAAAAGCGGTTCCGGTGCCGAAGCGAAACTGACGCCCGACAATAAGGCGGTTGTACCGGCTGAGGGAGCCATACACACGGAAGCGGTGGATGCTGCCGACTATATCCTGTGGACCAAAGGCATTTTGCCTTTGAACAACGGTACCATAGGAGATATCGTAGACGATCTGAGCCGTTATTATGATGTGCAAATTGTTTGTGGTGAAGATATTAGGGATATAAGAATTGCCGGCAAGATTGACCTGCAACGTGGCGTGGAAGAAGCTCTCCGTAACCTGTCGCTTACGGGCGGATTCATCTGTACGAAGCAGGCCGATGCGTATGTCCTGCATCTTCAGCACGATGACGAACCATGAAAGACGAGAGTAATAACCCGATGTATAACGTTAAAATTGAGCCTATGAGTACATAAAATACTACGTATAAACAAAAGAAAAGTCCGTACAATACTGCGAATATTGTACGGACCCGTGAAGAACACCAAAATGTGTTATAATAAAATCTATGACAAATTTATGAAAAAGATAATGAAAAGCGCAATCATGAAGCCTCGGTTAACGAAATTTATGCTTGCTGTGGGATTTTTATTAACCACAATTTTTAGTTACGCAGGCAATTTGGCCTACGCACAAAATCAGACTTTTACATTCCAGTTGAAGAACGTCTCTATTAAAACCGTTCTTCAAACCATTGAAAAACAGAGTGAATTCATCTTCATGTATCGTTCCGACTTGCTCGATACTTCAAAGAAGGTTTCGGTGAATGCCGACAAGCAAAGTGTCTCCCAGATTCTGGATCAGATCCTGGCAGGAACGAATGTGGCTTATGAAATCAATGATCGGCAGATATTGCTGAAAAAAACAACAGATGTTGAATCGGAAGTGACGCAGGTACCAGGTTCTGCTAAAGGTTCAACAATTTCCGGTTTGGTGACAGATGGTGATGGTAATCCCGTAATTGGAGCTACCGTTCAGATTAAAGGTTCGAATACTGGAGTCATTACGGATGTTAACGGACGGTATTCAATTAAAGCTAAAGTGGGGCAGATATTGGTCTTCAGTTATATTGGATACAATCAGGAAGAACGGGAAATCAAAAGTTCAGCTGCAATAAATGTCAAAATGTTGGAATCTTCAACTAATTTGGAAGATGTCGTAATTATAGGTTATGGCCAGCAGAAGAAAGAAAGTGTAGTTTCATCTGTCAATAGTATTTCTTCCAAGGAACTTCAGATGCCTACCCGAAGCTTGACCAATAATCTGGCTGGTCAGATAGCAGGTGTGTTGGCCGTACAGCGTTCTGGTGAGCCGGGTAGGGACGATGCTCAATTCTGGATACGTGGTATCAGTTCTTTTGCTGGTGGAACTTCCCCGTTGGTTTTGGTCGATGGTGTTCCCCGTAGTATGTCTGATATCGGTGTGGACGAGATAGAAACCTTTACTGTTCTGAAGGATGCGGCTGCTACTGCCGTATATGGTGCCGAAGGAGCCAATGGTGTTGTTTTGATTACTTCTAAACGTGGTAAATCTCAGAAACCGACGTTGGATGTACGAGCTGAATTTGGAATGAACAAGCCGACTCGTTTGCCTCGTCTGATGGGATCGTATGACTATGCCCGGTTGTATAACGAAGCAGCTTGGGAGAATGCAGGTAATCCTACTAAAGGCTTTGTCGCTCCTTATTCGGATGAGGTACTGGAAATGTATCGTACTGGAGCAGATCCGGATTTGTATCCAGATGCCGATTTTTTAAGTTTGTTGAAGGATCAAAGTTTTAACCAGCGAGTGACTCTGAATCTTCGTGGAGGTGGCGAACGGGTGCGTTACTTTGTTTCAGGCGCTTTTTATCATGAAGATGGAATTTACGAATCTAAAGCCTCCGACTTGTACGATGCCAATATTGGATTAAGCCGATACAACATTCGTTCCAATATAGATATTGATGTTACCAAGACTACATTACTTTCTGTAGATATCAGTGGCCAATATACAGATTCTCATTATCCGGGTATAAGCACTGAATCAATTTGGGGTAGTCTGTTTTCTTTTGCACCTAATGAGTTTCCGTTAATTTTCTCGGATGGAACTATTTCAGAGTCTAAGCTGTATAATAATATGAATGAAACAGCCAACCCATACAATAAGTTGAACGAATCCGGTTATCAGGATAATTGGGAAGCTTTTATTCAGTCTAAATTGACATTGGACCAGAAATTGGATTTTATAACCAAAGGATTGAGTCTTAAACTGTCCGGTAGTTTTGATGCTGATTATTATTCACAAACGAGACGTACGAAGGAACCTAAATCATATAGATTGGAGGTTGTGGATGGAGTGAGACAATATATAATGGTCAATGAGGGAAAACCGAATCTGACAGATCCGATAAACAACGGTACTGGTGGTGAAAAGCGAATCTATTTGGAAGGTTCACTCAATTATAAGCGGGTTTTCAATGACGTGCACGATGTAAGTGGTATGTTACTTTATATGCAAAAGGAGCGTCAGACTCAAGGTGATGGTCTTCCGTTTAAAAAACAGAGTTTTGTATCACGTGTGTCTTACGGATATGACGGGCGTTATATGCTGGAAGGAAGTTTTGGTATGACTGGAAGTGAAAATTTTGCAAAAGGCCATCGTTGGGGTATTTTCCCGGCTGTTGGTGCTGCCTGGTATATCAGTAATGAAGCTTTTATGCAAAGTTGTTCTGATGTGATAAATAAATTGAAACTGAGAGCTTCTTATGGATTGACGGGTAATGACAATATCGGAAGTACGCGTTTCCCTTATAGAGGGTCTTTGAATCAAGGTGCTCCAGGTTATAATTTTGGTTTTTCGGATGGCCCTAACGGTGGGGTAAGTAACGGACATGGTGGAATCGTTGAAAATTTGTTTGAGGCTCCTTTCCTTTCTTGGGAAATAGAAGAAAAGAAAAATGTGGGTATTGATTTGGGACTTTTTGACGGGCGTTTTGATATGAGTGTAGATGTATTCCGCAATGATCGCCGAAACATTTTAATGCAACGTAAGACGGTAAGTAGTGTTGCCGGTTTTCGTCAGAGTCCTTGGCAAAATTTTGGTAAGGTAAAGAATATGGGAGTTGATGGAAATATCGTGTTTAGACAGAATATTCGTGATTGGGTTTTGTCTTTCCGTGGTAATTTTACTTATGCTCATAATAAAGTCATAGAATATGATGAAGTTGCTCCTCTCTATGATTATCAACGATACACCGGTAATATTTTAGGTAAGCCTCAATTGTATATTGCTGATGGTTTGTATGCTGAAGATGATTTTGATATTGTGGTGGATCCTACTACAGGTAGTAAACAATATACTTTGAAAGAAGGTATGCCTGTTCCTAGTGGTGGTGTGCGACCGGGTGATATTAAATATAGAGATTTGAATGGTGATAAGAAGATAGATAGTTACGATGCTACCTATGATCATGATTTTTATTCGGAAAATCCGGAAATTGTGTATGGATTTGGACTGAATGTTGAGTATAAAGGAATTTATGCAGGCGTATTTTTCCAAGGAGTAACTAATACAGCTATTAATCTGAATGGTTCTACTCATTTTATACCTTTTAATCAAGGTAAATTAGGTTCTGTCCGTTGTGAGGCTATGAACCATTGGAGTAGTAATGATCCGACGAATACCAATGTGATGTTCCCACGACTGCATACTGAGAATTTTGTTCACAATACCTATAATAGCACATGGTGGTATCGGGATGCTTCCTTCCTGCGTTTGAAGAATCTGGAGGTTGGATATAATTTTGATAAGGAATGGTTGAAAAAATGTCTTATGAAGCAGGCCCGTATCTATATACAAGGAAATAACCTGGCTGTATGGGATCATGTAAAAATGTGGGATCCGGAATTGGGATCGGCAGGAGCTGGAATTAAATACCCTATTAATATGACTTGGACTGTAGGACTTGAGTTAACTTTTTAATTTGTGAATATTAATATGAAAAGATATCTATTTTCGTTATTTGCGGCGTCATGTTTGACGTTGACTTCATGTGCTGATTATTTGGATGTATCCGATGAATTGGCTAGTAACCTTACGATGGAGCAGGTTTTTGAAAATGTTAATTATACCAAAAACTGGCATGCCAATATATTTAATGTAATATCAGATCAATACTTCGGTAAATTTTTACCGAAAGATTAAAAGTTAAACAATAGAACCGGCAAAAGCTGGTTCGGAAACACTAAAGAGGTCATTGAAATGTTGTCAAAAACGAATGGTTAAGCATGAAGA
>NZ_CABUOL010000034.1 GCF_902493215.1 uncultured Mediterranea sp. | reverse complement strand
GCCGACCCTCTGCTTGTAAGGCAGATGCTCTGAACCAGCTGAGCTAAACGCCCGTCACTTTCGTTTCAAAAGCGCTGCAAAGGTACGACTATTTTTGATATCTGCAAACAATCGGACGACTTTTTTCGGATTTTTATTTCGACAGGCACAATAAATACCCGAAAAGAAGAAAGGATAATCAAAAAGAGAGGCTGCGCAACAACTCACCACAGATTACCCGGATTTTCACAGATTATCCGTGTTCATCTGTGTAATCTGTGGTAAAACAGTGTTCCTGCACAGCCTCGTCACGAGGAGGTTCAATTATCAATTACCTATTCATTTGTACTCCTGCCAGCTCTTGATCCGGATATCTTCCAGCTTCATGTTGCAGAAGGCTTCGATGAAGGCACCGGCCAGGCGGGCGTTGGTAATCAACGGGATGTTGTGGTCGATGGCACCACGACGGATCTTGTAGCCGTTGGTCAGCTCGCGCTTGGTGTGGTTCTTCGGGATGTTGACGATGAGGTCGAACTTGTGCTCGGAAATCATCTTCATCACGTTGTTCTCGGCATCGGGACGCTCGTCGGGCCAATAAACGGGTACCGTATCCACGCCGTGGGCGTTGAGGAAGGCAGCCGTACCGGCTGTGGCGTAAATCTTATATCCCTTGGCAAAGAGCATGCGGCTGGCGTCGAGCAAATCGACCTTGGACTTCATGGCGCCGCTGGAGAACATCACGCCTTTCTCGCGTGAAGGTATCTTGAAGCCGGTGGCTATCATGGCGTTGAGCAAAGCCTCGGAGAAGTCGTCGCCGATACAGCCTACCTCGCCCGTAGACGACATGTCGACACCCAGTACAGGGTCGGCCTTGTGCAGACGGGAGAAGGAGAACTGGCTGGCCTTCACGCCGATCCAGTCGATGTCGTAGGCCGACTTGTCGGGCTTGGAGTAAGGAGCGTCGAGCATGATCTTCGTGGCAGTCTCGATGAAGTTGCGCTTCAGCACCTTGCTGACGAAGGGGAACGAACGCGAAGCACGGAGGTTGCACTCGATGACCTTCACCTCGTTGTTGCGGGCCAGGAACTGGATGTTGAACGGTCCGGAGATGTTCAGTTCCTTGGCTATCTGACGGCTGATTTTCTTGATGCGACGGGCCGTAGCGAAGTAAATCTTCTGGGCGGGGAATACCAGCGTGGCGTCGCCCGAGTGTACACCGGCAAACTCCACGTGCTCGGAGATGGCATATTCTACAATCTCACCGTTCTGTGCCACGGCGTCGAACTCGATTTCCTTGGTATTCTGCAGGAACTGCGATACCACTACGGGATATTCCTTGGACACCTCGGCAGCCATCTTGAGGAACTCCTGCAGCTCGTCTTCGTCGTAGCAGACGTTCATGGCCGCACCCGAAAGCACGTAGGACGGACGCACCAAGACGGGATAGCCCACCTTGGCCACGAAGCCCTTGACGTCTTCGAGGCTGGTCAACTCCTGCCATGCGGGCTGGTCGATGCCCAGCTGGTCGAGCATGTGGGAGAACTTGTTGCGGTTCTCGGCACGGTCGATGGATACAGGAGAAGTACCCAATACAGGTACCGACTGGCGGTAGAGCTTCATAGCCAGGTTGTTCGGTATCTGGCCACCCACGGAAACGATGACACCGCGCGGCTGTTCGAGGTCGATGACGTCGAGCACGCGTTCGAACGACAGTTCGTCGAAGTAGAGGCGGTCGCACATGTCGTAGTCGGTAGACACGGTTTCGGGGTTGTAGTTGATCATGATGGACTTGTAACCCAGCTTGCGGGCCGTCTGGATCGCATTCACCGAGCACCAGTCGAACTCAACGCTGGAACCGATGCGGTAGGCACCCGAACCGAGCACAACGACGGACTTCTCGTTCTTGTAGTAGTTCACGTCGTAGCCCTCTACGGCATAGGTCATGTAGAGGTAGTTGGTGAGTTCGGGATGCTCGCTGGCCACCGTGTTGATGCGCTTCACGGCCGGCAGGATGCCCAGCTCCTTGCGGCGGGCACGTACCATGAGGTTTTCCTTCTCCATGTTGCCCGTGGGATTGAGCACGAAGCGGGCAATCTGGAAGTCGGAGAAGCCCAGCACCTTGGCCTCGCGGAGCACGTCGGCGGGCAGGTCTTCCACCTTATTATATTGGGAAAGTTTATGCTTGTAGTCAACGATGTTCTTCAGTTTGCCCAGGAACCAGGGATCGATCTTGGTCAGTTCGTAGATGCGGTCGATGGTGTAGCCCTCTTCCAGCGCCTGTGCGATGGCGAAGATACGCAGGTCTGTCGGATGGGACAATTCGTGGTCGAGGTCGTCGAAGTGGGTACCGTCGTTGCCCACAAAGCCGTGCATGCCCTGACCGATCATACGCAGACCCTTCTGGATGATTTCCTCGAAGCTGCGGCCGATGGACATGATTTCGCCCACGGACTTCATGCTGGAACCGATTTCGCGGCTCACACCGACGAACTTCGTCAGGTCCCAACGGGGAATCTTGCAGATGAGATAGTCGAGCTGGGGTGCCACGTAAGCGGAGTTGGGCGTACCCATTTCGCCAATCTGGTCGAGCGTATAGCCCAGGGCAATCTTGGCAGCCACAAATGCCAACGGATAACCCGTAGCCTTGGAAGCCAGTGCGGAAGAGCGGCTCAGACGGGCGTTCACCTCGATGACACGGTAGTCGTTGGTCTCGGCATTGAAGGCGTACTGGATGTTGCACTCGCCCACGATGCCCAGGTGACGGATGCACTTGCGCGACAGGTCCTGCAACATCTCCACCTGTTCATTGGTGAGCGAACAGGTAGGAGCCACTACGATGGACTCACCCGTGTGGATGCCCAGCGGGTCGAAGTTCTCCATGCTGGCCACGGTGAAGCAGTGGTCGTTGGCGTCGCGGATGACTTCGAACTCGATTTCCTTCCAGCCCTTCAGTGACTCTTCCACCAGAATCTGTTTGGAGAAAGTGAACGAGCTTTCGGCCAGCTTGACAAAGGCTTCTTCGTCGGGGCAGATACCGCTGCCGAGACCGCCCAGAGCGTAGGCCGAACGAACCATGACAGGATAGCCGATTTCGCGGGCAGCCTTCAGAGCGTCTTCCATGCTCTCTACGGCGTGGCTCTTGGGCGTCTTCATCGGAATCTCGTCGAGCTTCTTCACGAAGAGGTCACGGTCTTCAGTGTACATGATGGCCTCGACCGAGGTACCCAGCACACGCACGCCGTACTTCTCGAGAATGCCCTTCTGGTAGAGTTCGGTACCGCAGTTGAGCGCCGTCTGTCCGCCGAAGGCCAACAGGATGCCGTCGGGACGTTCCTTCTTGATGATTTCTTCCACGAAATAAGGAGTCACCGGCAGGAAGTAAACCTGGTCGGCGATACCTTCCGAAGTCTGGATGGTAGCGATGTTGGGGTTCACCAGCACGGAGCTGATACCTTCTTCACGCAACGCTTTCAGCGCCTGCGAACCGGAGTAGTCGAACTCTCCGGCCTGACCGATCTTGAGCGCACCTGAACCCAAGACGAGCACTTTCTTCAATTCGTTCTTCATTGTTTCTCTTTATAAGTTGTTTTTAAATCGCTTGTAAATGCCTCTTGAATAAAAAAAATGCGTCACCCGACAACGGACAACGCATTTTCCAAAGAACTAAATATCTTACCGGAAACAGAAAAACCAGCGGCCGGCGAATGAAATTCATCCGAACTGAAATAAAAGCTGGTACCCATTTCCTGTGATTGCATATACTTCTCTAAAAATTTGTGCAAAGTAACGATTTATTCGGGAAACGAGCAAATTTTCAGAGCGTATTTTGAAGATTTAAGAAGTCGGACTTCCCTGTCCGGCCTTACTTCAGCAATCCGTCCAGATAGGTATAGAATTCGGGATCTTCTCCTACCACTACTTTCAGGATGGTACCTTCGGGGCTGAGGACAATCTTCGTGGGATAGCCGCGGACGGCATAGAGGACAGAAACGTCGGGGTTGCCTTCGTTACGGACGTGCAGCCAGGGCATGTCGTGTTCCTCTACTGCCTTGCGCCACTTCTCTTCCGTGTCGCGGCAGTCGATACCCACAAACTCGACTTTGGCCTTGTGCTTGGCGTAGGCCTTCTTCATATCGGGTACACCCTTGATGCACCAGCCGCACCAGCTGCCCCAGAAGTCGAGCACCACATACTTGCCACGAAGTGACGAGAGGGTGAAATCGTTGCCCTTGATATCCTTCAGCGTGAAGTCGGGAGCCGGATTGCCTTCCTTCACCCGTTCGGCAGCGGCACGACGGGCCATCTCCTTGTCGTAACCGTCTTTCACCTGACGGTACAGCGGGGCCATCACACCCGTGCGTACGGGTTCGGCTATCACGTCGAGCATTTCGCCAACTTTCTCGATAGACAGGTCGCGCGACAGGGCATAGACAGCCACATCCTGGTCGGCATGACTGCGGATGAAGTCGCAACGCAGGTCCTGCATGCGGTTCAGGAATTCCCGCGAGGGGGCATAGGCCTTGCGGATGCTGTCAGCCGGAACGCCGTCGGCTTCCATCTGCATGCATGCTTCGCGGAGCGAGTCGAGCTTCTCTATGCAGGGACGGAGCTGGTCGCCCAGTTCGTTGCAGGCCTCGTAGAAGGCATCGCCGCCCAGACGGTAATCGTCCAGCGTACCGCTGACCGTGACGGGACGGCCGGGCAGGAGTACCAGCCCCAAGGCTTTCATACTGATGGCGCCGTTGCCCGAGGGCTTGGCGTAAATATAGACTTGCTTCAGCACGCTGTCGCCCACATTGAAGGCAAACTGTCCGTTCTGCATAGGCACCGTGTCGAGCCGTGCCTCGCCACCCTCCACCGACCGGTGGTTGACCAACAACGTATCACTCTCAATTCCGTTCAGCGTACCGCTGACATCCATTTTCGACGCCGGATTGCAGGCAGCCAACAGGCCCGCCCCCAACAGCGTCCAGCACATTTTCTTCATGTCTCTATTCTTATTAATAAGTTATATGCCGCCAAAGGTAGACAATCTGCCGCAGATACGGAACCTTTTCTGCAAGTATTTCGCGCGCCTCTTCCAAACGTTGAAAAGGTTTCGTGCAAGGGAACCAAAAGTTTCGTGCAATGAAACCGGTAGTTTCATTCAATGAAACCAGTGGTTTCTTTCAATGAAACCGATGGTTTCAAACTACGAACCTCTCATGAAACTACTAGTTTCGTTGACGATGCAACTATTGAAACTTTTGGTTTCAACCGCCGGAAACTATCTGAAGAGGCTTCTTCGGTCCTCATTCTGCCTCATTCCACCGATTTCATTTCAGTTTTTCGTGAAAAAGCCCTACCTTTACGGCGACATTAACAATAAGGATGTATCAAAAAGACTTCCTGTCATTTTTCAGGCGCGGATTATGCGGAATATGTACAGATATTAATCCGTGAAATCCGTGTAATCCGTGTCTGAAGAAAGTGAACGCTTATTTTGATACCCCTCCCAACAAGCTGTAAAAAAGAAATTATCAATTAAATAAGTTATGGCAAAAGAAAAAATCATCCTCACAGGCGACCGCCCGACGGGACGCCTGCACATAGGCCACTACGTGGGCTCGCTGCGCCGACGGGTGGAACTGCAGAATGCCGGCGACTACAAGGACATGTTTGTGTTCATTGCCGACGCACAGGCGCTGACCGACAACATGGAAAACCCCGAAAAGGTGCGCCAGAACGTCATCGAAGTGGCACTGGACTACCTGGCCTGCGGCCTCGACCCGACGAAGAGCACCCTCTTCATCCAGTCGCAGATACCGGAGCTGTGCGAGCTGTCGTTCTACTTCATGGACCTGGTGACCGTGAGCCGTCTGCAACGCAACCCGACGGTGAAGACCGAAATACAGATGCGCAACTTCGAAGCCAGCATCCCCGTGGGCTTCTTCACCTACCCCATCAGCCAGGCGGCCGACATCACAGCCTTCAAGGCAACAACCGTGCCTGTGGGCGAAGACCAGGAACCGATGCTGGAACAGGCACGCGAAATCGTCCGCCGCTTCAACTACATCTACGGCGAGACGCTGGTAGAGCCTGAAATCCTGCTGCCCGACAACGCTGCCTGCCTCCGTCTGCCCGGCACCGACGGCAAGGCCAAGATGAGCAAGAGTCTGGGCAACTGCATCTATCTGAGTGACCCGGCCGACGAAGTACAGAAGAAGATACGCGGCATGTACACCGACCCCGACCACCTGCGCGTGCAGGATCCCGGCAAGGTGGAAGGCAACACCGTCTTCACCTACCTTGACGCCTTCTGCCGTCCCGAACACTTCGAACGCTACCTGCCCGACTACCCCAACCTGGATGAGCTGAAGGCCCACTACCGCCGCGGCGGACTGGGCGACGTAAAGGTGAAGAACTTCCTGAACGCCATCATGCAGGAGACGCTGGAACCCATCCGTAACCGCCGCAAGGAGTACGAGCAGGACATCCCGGCCATCTACGACATGCTGAAAAAGGGGTGCGAAAAGGCCCGCGAAACAGCTGCCGCCACGCTGGACGACGTGCGTCGCGCCATGAAAATCAACTACTTCGACGACGCCGAACTGATAGCCGAACAGGCCAAGCGCTTCCGCGGAGAATAAGGATGCAACATACAAAAAAACAGAGGCTGAACTCCACCAAGGGAATTCAGCCTCATTTTTTATCTATTGCCTATAAGCCGGAGCTTATTGGGCAGACTCTACTACCACTACACGGTTCAGGATGGGTTCTCCGAAGGAGTCGACTGCTTCCGTAGTACCTACTGACAGCTTGCTGCGGTCTACACCATACTTTTCAACCAACACGTTGATTACCGCTTCGGCACGTTGACGGGCCAGTTTCTCGTTATACTCCTTGGTTCCGGTTGCTGCATCGGCATATCCGTTGACAACAAAGGTGGTTTCCGAAGATTGCTTCATAGACTCTGCCAGATAAGAGAGGTTCATCGCCTCACGGACAGATACTTCGGACGAACCGATGGTGAAGAACACGGTGCGCGGTGCGATAACCGGCTTGCTAACAATCACTTCGGTTTCTTTCACTTCCGGTTCACGACTTTCAGCAGCCTTCAGGGCTTCTGCCAGTTCGGCGTTTTCGGCAGCCATGCGATTCATCTTGTCGCGCATTGCAGCCAGGCGCTCTTCAGAGATAGCCGGTCTGGGGCGGTCGAAACCACGCTTGGGGAAGCGGTAGGTCAAACCGACCGTTGCACTGACAAGACCGTCATACCCCTTGCCTCCGATACCACCGTCGAATTTGTCTTCGGTAGCTACCGCACTAAGTTCCAGATTGATGTCGAGCGCATCGGATACACGGAAGCGGTTGATGATACCACCGTTGACCGAAAGAGCCTCGCGATGAGGAGTGGAATAATTGTGTGTAATACCGGCACCCACATAAGGAATAATTTCATAAACCCGTGAAGGATTGTAACCTCCGAACAGAGCATTCAAGTTGAACATCACATCGGCATGCAGATTCATGTAGTTGAAACGCTGCTTGTAATAGCCGCCGTTCTGCACCGCACCTACCGCATAGTCCGATCCGGCCGAGGGTACATAGCCGCGTGCCTGCAAACCGCTGTACTGCAAACGTCCTCCCAGGCCCGGAGTGAACCACTTGCCTACTGCCACATTCAACGTGGGGCTGATGCGCTTGCCAAAGCTTCCGGCTGCATCGTAATCGCCGAACATCACCGTGGCACCGCCACCCAGCGAGATAAACCAATTGTCCCAGAAGGGATTGGTAACAACTGCGTACTTGTCCTGTCGCACTTCTACGACTTCCTGTACTTCAGTAAATTCTGTCGCGTTTTGTGCTACCGCAGCAACCGACAGTCCTGATAAAGCCAATAACATCAAATTCTTTTTCATACTTTCCAAAATTTGTTTAGGTGTTAAGTTAGGGTCGCTTATTCTCACCGACCTGCATAATAAACACCACAGATTTTAAAAAGTTTTGAAAAAGAACGTTTCTTTTATCATTTGGCAAAAAGTTTCTCTATTTCCTCTTCCTTGAGCGTGGCCAGCACGATGCGTCCATCGGGAGTGTAATTGGGTGACGTACAAGCAAAAAGGCTGTCTACCAAAGCCGCCATTTCATCATTTCCCAGCACCTGACCATAAACAATGGCCGCCGCACGTGCCAGCGTCAGTGCCAGGATGGACTGCACTTCTTCCTTCACATCGCTGCCTTTCTCCAGGGCCGTATGTACCATGTTTCGCACCAGCTCAACAGGATTCAGTCCTTCAATGCCTGCGGGCACACCGTTGATGGCATAACTGCCTCCACCCAAGGAAGTCAGTTCGAAGCCCACAGCCGACAAATCGTCCAAAATGCTCTCCAGCATAGCCACCTCCGAAGCAGGAAACTGTACAATCTCGGGAAAAAGGACGCCTTGGGCCACTCCCTGCTTCTGACGGATCTGCTCCATATACCGGTCGAACAATACACGAACATGTGCCCGATGCTGGTCTATCAGCATCAGTCCCGACTTGACGGACGTCAGAATGTAACGCCCCTTGAACTGCCAGTGCTGCCCTCCCGATGTACCAGTTCCCTCCTGACCGCAGAAAGCGGAATCGCCACCCGACAGAGCCGAAGCGACCGGTGCAGACAAACCGGCCTCTTCTACAGCCGGAGCTGTAGCCGGAATCTCTTCATCGGCATCGGGCATCAGCCCGCCGGCATAATCGTCATTCATTCGGCTGGCCTTCTCCAGCCCGGCGTACAATCCTTCCCACTCCACCTGTTTCCGTGAATATCCACCGCCATAAGACGAGGAAGAATTTGACTTGAAAGGATTGAAGTCTGCATTATAATGTACCTGGGGAGGTTCGACAGGATGCGTTTGCTCGAACGCCGGGATGTCAGGCAAGCCTTCGGTATCGAAATCGATGGACGGCACCGCACTGAACTTTCCCAAAGACTCCTTGATGGCCGCAGACAGAATCTGCCAGATGGCCTGTTCGTTCTCGAACTTTATTTCGGTCTTCGTCGGATGAATATTCACATCAATATTGGCCGGATCGACATCAAAATAGATAAAATAGGATATCTGCTCACCGGCCGGAATCAGATGTTCGAAGGCATCCATCACCGCCTTATGGAAATAGGGATGGCGCATGTAGCGGCCGTTGACGAAGAAATACTGGTGGGCACCTTTCTTACGGGCCGTCTCGGGTTTGGCAACATAACCGGAGATTCGCACCAGCGTCGTATCCACCTCGACCGACAGCAACTGCTGGTTCAACTTCTTGCCGAACACCGCCATAATGCGTTGTCTCAAAGGCATGACAGGCAGGTTGAACAATTCACTGTCATTGCTGTACAGATAGAATGCCACATCGGGATGTACCAGAGCGATGCGCTCGAATTCGGCCAGAATGTTACTCAATTCCGTAGAATTGGCTTTCAGGAACTTTCGGCGGGCAGGCACGTTGAAGAAAAGATTCTTCACGGAGAAGTTACTTCCTTGAGGACACGAAACCACTTCCTGTGTTTCCACCTTCGAACCAGCTATCACCAGACGGGTGCCCAGTTCCTGGTCGGCCAGCCGTGTCTTCAATTCGACCTCGGCTACTGCTGCAATGGAAGCCAGTGCCTCACCACGAAATCCCATGGTCCGCAAAGCGAAAAGATCGGAAGCTTCACGGATTTTCGACGTAGCATGACGTTCAAAGGCCAAGCGGGCGTCGGTTTCAGACATACCTTTTCCATTGTCTATCACCTGAATGCCGGTCTTTCCGGCATCGGTCACCAATACATGAATTTCCGTAGCCTCGGCGTCGATGGCATTTTCCACCAATTCCTTGATGACAGAAGCCGGACGTTGGATAACTTCGCCGGCTGCAATCTGATTGGCCACCGAATCGGGCAGCAGATGAATGATATCGCTCATGCCTATAAGAATTTACTGTTTTAAATGATACCGTTACTGATGGCATACCACAGATAGGCCAGCAGAGAAATAAAAAACAAGATGACAATGAAGTGCAACGGCCGCTTGCCGCTCTCCTTACGGCGCTTCAGGTGGGTTGTGGCTTCCACAAACTTTCCACGGATGTCTTCCGGATTGAATTCTTTTTCGGGAAGCATACCCAAATCACGCTTGGCCTTCTCTCTCATCTTATCCAGCTTCTCCTTACGTTCGTCCACATAAATGTATGAATGATGGAAACCGCGCGGCTTTCTCATTGTAAACATACCCATAAAACATCCTCCTATTTTTTAGTTCGTTCGATATGCATGTCACGGGGCGAAACAGTAGGACGGCGCGTGCTCTGCTTCAGCACTGCATCGGCCTTTTTACCCCGCCAGTTGAAAATATCTTCTTTATTCAACGGCCGGATATAATCCAGCCACACAAAGGACGGCAGGCGGTACTTGTCTGCCGGTATCTGATCCAACGGATAGGCTGTACCATTGGCTTGTCCGATAAAGGCTCCGCGTTCCATGCGGCGGTCTTTCAACATCATCCGCAGGAAGCCTCCTTCGGAATAATTCATCAGAATCAGCGAGCTGTCACGCTCTTCTACCGGATAGAAAACGACAAACACACTGCCGTTCACATCTACCTGCCGCATCTCTCCGTCTCTGAAATAACCCATCATTTCTTTACCGGCCACCTGATTATAGTGTACGGAGTCTTTACGCTCAATGGCAAGCGCCTGGTTAATGATATGCGCCCAGTCGATGGTACTGTCGTTCATATAGACCTTGATCTGTTCTCCCAAAAGCTGTTCCTGACCGTACCAGAGAACGGGATCAGTATACATGGTCATACAGGAATCTTTCGAATTATAAACCAGCGAGTCACAGACAGCCTGAATGTCGGAACGGTAGGCACGCACTTTATGATAGACACGCATCTCTCTATACATGGAGTCGGTATTGAGATGGTAAGTAACCATCCGTAACGTATCGCCATGCATGAAAAGACTGTCACCTTGCGAATAGTCCACCGCAACGGCACGTTTCGTGGCAAGTGCATTGCCGGTCAATTCGTTATAGAAACAATAGTCGCCCGTCAGCATGTTCCGGTTGATGGTATCGTTCATACGCACATTGTCGAAAGCCTCACCATATCCCAGCTTGCGGTCGTAAAAAAGACTGTCGCCCGTCAGTTTTTTCCCCTGATTGGTCAATACCGAACGGTCGAGCAATTCGGCCTGCTCGGTAAGGGTGTTATAGATACCCCGTTCCGAATAGATATGGTTATTGTCGCTCACAATGTCGGAAGGGCCGAGAATTGTCGCAATCTTCGTTTCTGTATGATACTTCAAGGTATCGGATGTCAGCACAAACCGGGGATTGGTCAGCGTCACTTCATGATTGAACACCGCCAATTTGGTAGCCGGACTGTATTCACCCCATACCGAAGTCAGCACATTTTCCTCGTCAGTCAGTGTTCCTCCATCAAAATAATATCCCAAATTATAAATACGGTCGTAGTTCAGACTGTCAGTTGTCAGTTCGGTATTACGGTTAATCATCCGCACATTCTCGCGAAGCATGGCCAGCTGGGTCATACCGTCGTAATAAAGATAGTCTCCGTAGATGAACAGCGTATCCCCCTGCTCCATCCGCACGTTTCCAAAGGCCTCCACCGAATTGATACGCTTGAAAATAAAAGCAGTGTCGCAGTACATGTACATGCTGTCGTGACGCAACTTCACAGAGCCTGTCAGCATCTGTACATCCGGACGGGCCTGGTCGTCGGCTTGGGCCTCGTCGGCATACAGCAGGTCGACACGGGTTTTCTTCTTCTCCGGTTCTTCCTTTTTCCGGTCCTGGGCACTGAGCAGACAGATGCCGAACAGGCATAGAACACCCGCCAAGAGGTGCCTATGCCTGTTCAAAAAACGAGAAAACGAATATTTTTTATGCATATAGTTATCGTAAAAGCACTACAGAGCCGGATGCTCAATCCTTGATCCAGCCCGGATACTTGAACTCACAATTGTTCCATCCTTCCTTGATGCGGACGTATGTATGCTTCTGTTTTTCACGTATCCATTTGTCCAACACCTCGGCACGACGTTTTTCCAGCACCAAGTCCTTCAGGTTCTGATAGTCGTCGGTAATGGTTGCCTTATGACCGTTGATACGGCTTTTCAGTTTGACAATGACACACTCTTCCTTACCCGTCTTTTGGGGAATCATGGTAAAGGCTTCGGATATTTCACCGACCTGCATCTTGTCTACTACCTTGGCAATCTCAGGAGGAAGCTCCTGCATCTCAAACTTGGAAGTATTGGTATTCGGATTGGGCAACAAGCCATGGTTGTTACGGGTATCCTTGTCATGCGAAATAACTGCTGCCGCCTCTTCAAACGTAAACTTATTGTTGCGGATGTCGTCGGCAATGGAATCCAGACGAGCCATACCGGCTGTCAAGGCACTTTCGGGGATATGCGGACGGAGCAGGATGTGACGTACCTTGATACGGTCACCGCGTTTTTCCATCAGCTGGATGATATGGAAACCATATTCCGACTCCACCACCTTGGAAACCTTGGTCGGATCCTGCAGGTTAAAAGCAACATTGGCAAAAGCCGGATCAAGCTGGCCACGGCCATAGAAAGGCATCTCACCTCCGTCTTTGGCCGAAGCACGGTCTTCCGAATACATACGGGCCAATGTAGAGAAACTGGTTTCCCCCTTATTGATACGTTCGGTAAACTCACGCAGGCGCCCTTTTACCGCTTCAACTTCCTCGACGGGAATTCTCGGTTTCTGTGTAATGATTTCCACTTCCACCTGGGTAGGAATATAAGGGATACTGTCTTTAGGCAAATTCTGGAAATAACGGCGCACCTCAGCGGGGGTAATCTTCACATCGCCCACCAACTTTTGTTGCATACGCTGTACCGTCAGTCCTTCACGGGCATTTTCACGAAGCGTTTCACGAATCTGCGTGGCGCTCTTGTTCCAATACTCTTCCATCTTCTCCATGGAGCCGATGCGGCTGATGTACTGGTTGATCATAAAGTCTACCTGGCTGACCACTTCACTTTCAGACACCTCGATACTGTCAAGGGCAGCCTGATGTAAAAACAACTTCTGGACAGCAATTTCCTCGGGTATCACGCAATAGGGATCTCCATCAAACTGACGTCCGTTATACAATGCATCCAAGCGCATTTCTTCCACTTCCGATTTCAGGATGGCCTCATCACCAACAACCCATACAACCTCATCGATGACATTGTCCTGCCCCCATACCGGAAGACAAGGCAACAACATAGCGGCCAACCACACTAAACATCTAACGTTCATACACTTTTTCATTCTGCTATCTTAATTCACACAATATTTTATTTTTCCATCTTCTACAGCTTCCTGGTACAAGTCGTCTTTCACCTGATTCAGGAATTCCACCTGTTTCCCATTCAGCAACATCTCGGTAACCATAGGCTTGGCTGCCTCGTAAGGCTCCTGACCGCCGGCCGGAATGTAATCACTCACATTTAAAAAATACCAGAAGGCCGTATCCTTGACTTCCACCCTATGGTTACGCGCGAAGTAGGCGTCCACGTTTTCCTCGTTGAAAGGCATCAGCGTCAGAATATCGGAAACCGGTATCCATTTATCATAAAAATATTCATACTTGACGGCGTTCTGCAAACTGTATTTTTCCAGATGCTCCACCGCACTTTGCCGCTCATCCTTATACCACTGACGTACGCGACTGATACCGGGCGACGTCAAGGGAACTTTGATAAACAGTCCTTTCATCAAAGGAGACTCGGCTTTAAAGACTTCCTTATTCTTTTCATAGTAAGCCTGAAGTTCTTCTTCCATACTGTTTTCCGCCAATTTCTGACCAATCAGAGCCTGCTGGTAAGCATGTACGATCAAAGCCTTCCGGTAGTTCCTTACCAATTTTTCCACTTCCTCATTGTCTGGAATATTGTCCTGAGCCTTTTCATAAAGCAGGATATCTTCCGCCCAATTACGGATGTAGTGCTCTGCGAACAGCAGGCTGTCATCCTTCGACTGACCTGCAGGCTGCACTGCCGCCAAATCTTCCTTATACAGGAAATTCCCATTCAGTTCCACCAATGGCGTACGCCCTTTATGGTCATACTTCGGCTTTCCGCATGCCCCAGCCAAGAGCAGAATGAGAGACAACAGACAGAAATTTCGCATGTGCAATATTTTTTCCTTCATTTTAAGGTACGAAGATAGTGGATTAATCGGTTGCATCAGTGATTATTAACGGTTTTTAAAACCTCTTGGTTAATTTC
>NZ_CABUOL010000033.1 GCF_902493215.1 uncultured Mediterranea sp. | reverse complement strand
TATATTCACTATTAAAAGGTTATTCAAACAATACTTTAATGCCACACGAACTGGCCACATCAAGCTCCAGCTTAGCTCCTTTACTCAATTCCCATCCTTGTAGCATATAGATAAAATTACAATCCAGTAACAGACGGATGTCCGCCCGCATGTGCTCTCTCCAGTGCGCTTCATCCGGCAGTCCGTTTTTGAATGGATTCACCGGAACGAACCCCATAGCACGCAATCTGTTTTCAGCATCGAGGAACGCACCTTTGCGCTCATCGATATTGTAGTGGGCTATTGCACCACTGATGTAAACTTTGTCTTTTTCCATATCACTTCTTTTTGATGTTGACTTTACAACTTGGATTCCATATCAGCACATTACGTGCAAACAAGACATCACCCGTTTCTATTACGACATGACCGGGCGTTTTCGCTCTTCTCACTTTCAGGTCACTTTGAATGTTTCGCTCCAGCCAGTCATCCAATACTGCCCGGCTGGAATTTCCGTCCAGCAGGATCTGGAACTCTTCCGTTCCGGTGTAGCTTTCAAAAGCCTTTTCGTTATTATCCATAATCACTTTGGTAAATTATTACTTGTTTGAATGATTCCGTCTTCCCATACCACATAATAGCTTCCCGGGTCTCCAATGGCGCGTCCTTGACAATAAGCTTTATAACCGACCACCCGAATCTTCATATCACAGATATATTTCAATCTTACTGCACCGCCACCCATCGGCTGGCTCTTCTTTTCCTGGCTGATCCAGATGAAACATTTCTTCGGAAAGGTTTCCATCAGTTCCACAGCCTGCGGATAGTCCCATCCGGCCACCTGGAAGGAATCAATGATGATGAACTTCGGGCTTTTCGGTTTTTTCAGTCGGGCAATCACTTCCTCCAGGCTACCTTCTGTCACCACGCGAAACTTACCCTGCACCTCATTCATCTTCAAATAACCCATACGCCGTTGGAAACTTTGGTTGATTTTCTCTTCGTAACTCATGTACAGCACCGGCCCATAGTTACACAGTTCCTTTCCAAGCTGCATTACAAAGCTGCTCTTCCCGCTGGCACTGGCACCACTGATGAACCACGAAGCGTTCTCTGCCGGAAACCCGAAAGGTTTGCTCCATTTCTCATTCCACGGCAGAGTAACCCATTTCTTGGCAGCTATTTCCTTCGGACTGTACGCACGCTTCATTATTCCGCTGTCATTTTAAGTTTTTCAATCTCAGTATAGACTCTTCTCAAACCACCGCGTGTCTTCCGTACAATCTGGGCTATATCAGCACCTGCCGGGGCATTTACCTTGGCCACAATACGTGCCTGGTTGTTCAAGAACTGTTCGCGTTCCTTGCCATCATCCGGAGTCACCTTGCTGTACCGGTCACCATAACGGCTCAACATTTCGGTATAACCCACCTTCTTGCATTCTATGGAGCGGTTGATTTTCTCTTTCAATCCGTCTGCCCCCATCATGTACCATGCGCAGCAGCGTTCAGTGGCATTCCACAAGGCCTTCAGTTCAAGGAAAGCTTCATACTGCAGGTCGCCTGCTTCATCGAGGATGATAAGCGGGGTTTCCATAGAACGGAGGTAATATACCAGATCTTCATACACATCAGAATACTTTCCCTTACTGTCCACACCAAACTCTGCAGCAATCTTGCGTACCAGCTTCAATTTGGTCTTTACCTGCGAGCAGTCGATATAAACGGCATTCTTGTGGCTCTGCACATAATAACGTGCCGTGAAAGTCTTGCCGATATTGGGCATGTCGCACAAGATACCCGACAGGCTGGACTGCTGTGAAAACTCCAGCTGGGCTGTGATATATTCAAATGTCGGGGTCTTGGCTGCTTTCCATTCCATTTCACCACGGAGGTTCACCCCTAATTTGCGGGCAATGCTTATCCAGTTGGCATCGCTCAGGGCTTTGTCTGTCTGTCCGTTTTTGATTGCACTGTACACAGACGTACTGATGCCCAAGGAGGCAGCATGCTTGGCATCACTGGGATAGTTCACACGGTTGCCGGCTATCGCTGCTATAATCTTCTGTTTTTGCGCTTCTGTAATCATAATTCTAACGCTGTTTTAATGTTGTTCTAATTCTGTTCTTACATATCACTGATGGCTCTCATTGCTTCGCTTATTCCGGAGTGCCATTCATAATCAGATTCCGGATCTGCCGACAAATCGGCTGGCAAATCATCGGATAGTTCCACCGGGGGAAGTTCCAGTTCCTCTTCCGGATCATCCGTTGGCTGATCGGGTGTACCGGTGCCCACCTTGCCGATGGCGTGGTCTTTGAGGTATTTGCTGAAATGACTTACAATCTTAGCCTGCTCTGTATAGGCAGCCCGGTCTTCTTCGGTCTGTTCTGCCATCACCCGGTTGTAAGTCACTACCGGACGAACCTTGTCAAGGTAGCGGTCGTTCTGGTACAGGAAGACATCCGTAGGCTTACCCTCTTCATCCGGCAGATAGTAAGCCGTCACCTTGCGGTTGTTTGGTTCCAGCTGCTCCAGCACTTCCGGACCGCTCAGCCACCAGTCCGCATTTGCCACACGTACTGTGGAATTTCTACGAATACTGGTATCTACCTTTTCTCCGATATATCTGCTCAAAGTCAATTTATCAAGCGGTCGAAGGGTCGGATTGATTTTGGCAACGAGCACATCCCAACGGGTCATTCCGGGATATTTCTTCTGATTGGGGTGAAGCGTATTATTCCATTCTTCACAATCGCGACGGTCATCCGCCACAAGCTCTTCAAACGTATAATACTTTTTGTCTTCCCAGGTGTGGTTGCTGCTGTCGCTCACTTTCTTCTGATCCACCCGCCGTGCACCCTTACCATACCAGCGGCCAATGCCTTCATGGTTCTTATGTGCTATGGTTGTCTTGAACGCACCGTTCAGGGGTTCAGAATATTTCTCCTGTGAGTTCTGTGGAGCACAGAAATGCACAAACTTAAATACCTCACCTGCCTTCAGAAATCCTCCTTTATACTTGCTCATCAAGTGCTGCTCCACCTCAATACCGGCTGGAATACCCCATCCGTTGCGTTCGATGAGCCGGAACATATCACGGAAACAGTCCACTACCAAAGCATCATCCTTATCCCGTCCGTAGGCCAGCCCGATACGGCACTGGCTCACCACATCATAGGCATAATAAGCATGCACATACTCGCCGCCTTTCATTCGGCGCGGCAAATCCACGTCATCCATCGTAATTTGTGACAGAGAAAAATCACCGCCATGACGATGCATGTGAGGCATTTGCTCATGATAGAACTCCATACGCCCACGCAAGGCTTTCTCTATCAGCAGCTGGTTTGCCGGGTTGTTCAGAATGTTCCGGATAGTGCTTTCGCTCAGTTCTTTCGGTTCCCCGTTCTTATCCGTAAAGTTTTCCGGATTGAATATCTCCCCTGTTTCCAGATCCCATACTTCCAGCTCACCGCATACAAACGACAGATACATTTCATGCACATCACTGCCGTATGGTTGGTTGGGAAGTACTTTCAAACTCATCACCAGGCGTTCGTCCATGTGAGTTACCTTCCGTTTGTTCTGGTTGCCGAATTTTCCGGTTATCAGACATTCGTAACCGTACTGCTTGTATTCGTTCACTTTCTTGCGGAAACGCAGGGTACTGGCAGGAAGGTCATGACCAAAGTCTTCGCGTAAGGTCTCGATGGTAGTGGCCATCATGTCCCAGTTATATTTTTCACCCATCAGTTTGCGGTAATCGTTGCTTCTGTTATAAAGCTTGATACAAGTATTCAGAACTGAAGCATTCACCGCATATTTCCGGGCAAGTTCGTCCGTAGCTCTGTTGCTGGAAGAATGGGAGGCCCAATCCAAGAAATAAGCTACTGCAGCCTGATCCAACACATAGTTTGACAGTATCCAGTGGCGAAGTGCCTGCTTTGTTCCTCCGGGGTTGTCTTCCTTTACCCGCTCCAGGCACTCGGTAGGCAGACTATTGAGGGCGACCAACGCGCAATTTCCAGCAGCACCTCCACCACGGCGCACCACCTTGATACGGCCACGGTTCACCCAATTGTCATAACAGGACTTGGTGATATAGCCTTTATCTATGAGCTCGCGTGCAGAAATACACTGTATGTTACCGTAATACACCAACATAGTCACCTCCTATCTCAATGCCGATGCAAACGCTTGGATTTGGTTAATATCAGCAACCATCACATGCTCGTAAGTCTTCACCGTTTTCCCCTTGAAAATTACCTGCCCACTGCCGTCTTTACGGTCAAGCTCTATTAAGGCACCGTTCGGACAGTACTGACGCATCACATTGTCATAATCATGGAAAGTCTCTATTTCCGGAATAACAACCATCACAATACCGCCACGGTCCATGGCCAGCTTACGGATCTTTGCAGAAAGTTCGGAGTTGCCACGACGGTCATCAAACCGGATAGCGTTATAAACAGTCTTCTCTGTCACGTTGAGCGCCTTTGCGATAAAGTCGCGGTCAGCTTTCGTAATGTGAATGTACCTCTTGTTCATATCTCACTTATTTTAATGATTAATATTGGAGGGAGTCCGGGGAATCGAACCCCGGCGCAAGAACCATGCACTCCCGTGTGTCTTTCCACACCGTCACCCGTCTCTTAACGCCTTCCGGGTTGTCACGCTGGGTTATCCTGAATCTATTTGCCTTGTTCCTCTATCATCGAAAGGACAACCTTTCTGTCTTCATCCCAAAGCGGAAGCCCCAATTCGATGGTCCGTTTCACCACTTCCACCTCACCGACCAACCTTACCGCTTGATTGCGAAAATCGGTATCATCATACGCATGCGCCTTGCCAATCAGGAAGTCGGTCAGATTGCCGATAACTTCCTTTTGCCGTTCACATTTCATCTCATAGTTCAGCACCCGCACATGAACATCACGGATAATCCGGCTGTCCCCATGTTTCTTGAAATCTTTGCAGAACTCATCCTTGTTCATCGAAGTGTTCAGATAAACCGCATGGATGTAATCAAAATCCTCTACTGTAGGGGTTATCCCCGTCCGTTCCATAAATTCTTGCTGTGTCATAAACTCACTTATTTTATTGTATTATTCTGCATCTTCAATTTTGAAAGAAAAGCACTTATCCGCCAATACTCTTTTTACAAAGTCTAAGTCGTATCTATCAGCCGAAAAGAAAACTGCCTGATAATCCACACTGGGATAAGCCTTGATTGCTGTTGTATCTACCATCTTCTTGACCAGCCCGTAAAGAGTTTCGGCGGTCTCAGCTGTTGCTTGGGCTATAATTACTTTTGCTTTCATTTTCTTTAATCCTTAAAATTCGCTAATCACACGCCTTTTTTGTATATTTGGCGCGGTGTTCCTTTTTGAACACGCTGCAAATATATAGAATATTTTCGACACTAAAAAGTTTTATGTAGATAATTTACGATTTATGGCGAACATTTCCGACAGGATTGCAATCCTAATTAAAGAAAAAGGTATCAGTACAAGGGCGCTTGAACAAGCTATTGGGTGCTCAAATGGAGTAATTTCAAGATGCATCAGCAAAGGAACAGATATATCAAGTTTATGGGTGTCGAAAATTATCGAAATACATAATGATATAAACCCTACCTGGTTACTTACAGGGAAAGGTGATATTTACTATAATACATCATCTACAACAACACAAACAACCGAACTCTCCTCTCTCCTTGCCTTAATTCGCGAAAAAGAAGAAATCATCAGGGAACAAGATAGAGAAATCGGACGCTTAGAGGAACGAATCCGGCAAATGACAATCGAAAAGGAAAAACATGTATCGGATGCGTCCATTTCCGGTACTGCAAATGTCGGGTAGGCGGATTTACTGTTACCATACACCAGTGATGGGAAACGAAGCGTACCCCCTATCACCCCCCATGATGTCCCCCTCCCAAGCAATCCCCCTCCCCTACCTTCATATATGGGTATAAAAACACTGATATTTGGGCATTTAAGAACTAAAGCGTGAAAAATGATAGGTTTTTAGGGGGGGGCTATCAAATAAAAAACAAGGGGTATTTTTAAAATTGTGGTATTTTAGCATGTCTGTATCGCACACCGCCAAAACCCTATTTTGAATGTCCAGTTCTATAAAAGTGAATGTCCACTTTGAATGCCCACCTGAATGTCCAGCGTCAAAAAAGACCGATTTCAAGCACAAAAAAGGGGAGGTATAACCACCTCCCCACACCGGATCATTCTAAAGCCGTTTTTATTGCCTTTTTAGCCACTTATTATTCGTCTGATACATTTCCACTACGCCCGCAAGAAATGAGCGTAGATTGCTTTATTATAGCCTTTTTGGTGCATACAGTCCCGTTACCAGATAATCCTGCATGAAGCAGATAATTCTTCGTTGCGCCCACCTGTTCTGCCGTCAAAACAGTATAAATGGCCGTTATACTACTAAAATACCAGTCTTTCCGCTTTGTTCCTTCTATTCTGTGTGTCAAATGTATATGTATTACCTTTGCCATAACTAATAATATTTTGTCGCAAAAATACCAAATAACTATTATATGGAATAATTTAAGTAACATTATATCAAATAATCGGGTACAAAAAAAGCAGCCGCAGCTGCCAAGCACTCCCCCACCCTAATCAATCATGTAAGCCCTATGTAAACCCAATTAAACTTATCTGCAAATCCGTATGCCCGAAAAGCATCTAAATGTAGCTGCAAATTAAACCCACGTAAACGTTTCGTTTTGCAGAGCCACCCACCCATATTCCGCACAACCATTTGTATATCAACCGATTTAGACACATTTTCGCTCAAACCTCAATATACGTTTCGTTCTGTGCCCCATACAACCCGCACACGTTGGCAGAAAAATGAAAAAAAGTCCGTCCGGCTTGCAACTTTTTGCACAAGTCGTGCGTCTAATAGCGAAAAAACAAGCATAAATCAAAAAAGAGAAAGTCGTGATACAACTTAAAGACATCAACAAGACCTACTACAACGGAGCGCCGCTCCACGTCCTGAAGGGCATCAACCTGGACATCGCCAAGGGAGAGTTCGTATCCATCATGGGCGCATCGGGGTCGGGAAAGTCCACCTTACTTAATATATTGGGCATACTGGACAACTACGACACGGGCGAATACTACCTGAACGGCACGCTCATCAAGAACCTGAGCGAAACGCGCGCCGCCGAATACCGCAACCGCATGATAGGCTTCATCTTCCAGTCGTTCAACCTCATCTCGTTCAAGAACGCGGTGGAGAACGTGGCCCTGCCCCTGTTCTATCAGGGCGTGAGCCGCAAGAAACGCAACGCCCTGGCGCTGGAATACCTCGACCGCCTGGGCCTGAAGGACTGGGCGCACCACATGCCCAACGAGATGAGCGGCGGACAGAAGCAGCGTGTGGCCATCGCCCGCGCCCTCATCACCCGTCCGCAAATCATCCTGGCCGATGAGCCAACCGGCGCCCTCGACAGCAAGACCTCGGTCGAAGTGATGCAGATCCTGAAGGACCTCCACCAGACGGGCATGACCATCGTCGTCGTGACCCACGAAAGCGGCGTGGCCAACCAGACGGACAAGATTATCCACATCAAGGACGGCGTGATAGGCACCATCGAAGAGAACCTGAACCACGACGCTTCGCCTTTCGGGCGCGACGGGTTCATGAAATAAATTGAAAATGGAGAATGGAGAATGGAAAATTCCCCCATTCTCAAATCACAAATCACAATTATCACAATTATCAATTTTCAATTCTCAATTCTCATGATTGACCTTTGGCAAGAAATATACGGCACCCTGCGGCGCAACAAGCTGCGCACCTTCCTGACGGGTTTCGCCGTGGCATGGGGCATCTTCATGCTCATCGTGCTGCTGGGCGCGGGCAACGGCCTCATCCATGCCTTCGAGCAGAACTCCATGAACCGCTCGCTCAACTCCATCCGCATCTTCCCCGGCTGGACCACCCAACCCTACGACGGCCTGAAGGAAGGACGGCGCATCGAGCTGGACAACCGCGACATAGAGGACACTGAAACGAAGTTCCGCGAAAACGTGACCAGCGCAGGCGCCACCCTGCAACAGGGAAGCGTCAACATCAGCTACGGGAAAGAATACGTCAACCTGTCGCTGATGGGTGTGTATCCCAACTATGGCGAAACGGAGACGGTGGAAATCACCTCCGGACGCTTTGTCAACCAGACGGACCTGAAGGAACGCCGCAAGGTCATCGTGCTCCACCACAAGTCGGCCGAAATCCTCTTCGGCAAAACGCACACCGATCCCATCGGGCGGTTTGTCAACGCCGGCGGTGTGGCCTATCAGGTAGTGGGGCTCTACAACGACTCGGGCGACCGCGAGCCGAACCAGGCATTCATCCCCTTCAGCACCCTGCAGACCATCTACAACAAGGGCAACAAGCTGAACAGCATCATCTTCACCACCCGCAACCTGACCTCCATCGAGAGCAACGAAGCCTTCGAGAAGGAATACCGCCGCGTCATCGGCGCCAACCACCGCTTCTCGCCCGACGACACGAGCGCCATCTGGATATGGAACCGCTTTACCGACTACCTGCGCACCATGAACGCCATGGGCATCCTGCGCACGGCCATCTGGGTCATCGGCATCTTTACGTTGCTGAGCGGCATCGTGGGCGTGTCGAACATCATGCTCATCACCGTGCGCGAGCGCACCCATGAGTTCGGCATCCGCAAGGCGCTGGGTGCCAAGCCGGCTTCCATCCTGTGGCTCATCATCGTGGAGAGCGTCGTCATCACCACCCTCTTCGGCTACATCGGCATGGTGGCGGGCATCGGCGTGACGGAGTGGATGGACAACACCTTCGGCAACCAGACGATGGACGCCAGCATGTTCCAAGCCAAGATGTTCAGCGACCCGACGGTGGACCTCCGCATCGCCATACAGGCCACGCTGACGCTCATCGTAGCCGGCACGCTGGCCGGGTTCTTCCCTGCCCGCAAGGCCACGAAAATCAAGCCGATTGAGGCATTGAGGGCGGATTAATGGAATGGAGAATGGAAAATGGATAATTGAAAATCAGGCATTATGAAAATAGACAAAGATACCTGCGAGGAAATCCTCGTCACCATCACCCGCAACAAGACGCGGAGCCTGCTCACGGCCTTCGGCGTATTCTGGGGCATCTTCATGCTCGTGGCCCTCATGGGAGGCGGCCAGGGCATGGAGCAGGAGTTGCGCAAGCAGTTCGAAGGTTTCGCCACCAACTCGGGATTCCTCTTTGCCCAACCCACGGGCGAAGCCTACAAGGGCTTCCGCAAGGGCCGCTACTGGGAACTCGAGATAGCCGACGTGGAACGCATCGGCAAGCTGGACAAAATAGAAATCGCCACACCCTCCATCGCCAAGTGGGGCAAGACGGCCATCTACGAAGGCAACAAGTACGATTGCAGCGTCAAGGGGCTCTACCCCGACTACGAGCAGATAGAGCATCAGGAAATCACCTACGGACGCTTCATCAACGACGTGGACATCCGCGAGGCGCGCAAGGTGTGCGTCATCGGCAAGCGTGTCTACGAGAGCCTCTTCCCCAAGGGAGGCGACCCCTGCGGCAAGTATGTGCAAGTGGACAGCATCTATTACCGCGTGGTGGGCATGTGCTCGTCCGAGGGCAACGTCAACATACAGGGACAGGCTTCCGAAGCCGTCACCCTGCCCTACACCACGATGCAGAAGATGTACAACCTGGGCAACACCGTGGAGGTCATCTGCTTCACCATGAAGCCGGGCGTGAAGGTGGCCGACGTGGAGGAGCAGGTGAAACAGACCGTCAAGACGCCCCACTACATCTCGCCCGACGACCAGCAGGCGGTGATGATGCTCAACGTGGAAGCGATGTTCTCCATGATGGATGCCCTGATGACGGGTGTGCACATCCTCATCTGGATGGTGGGGCTGGGCACGCTCTTTGCGGGAGCCATCGGCGTGTCGAACATCATGATGGTCACCGTGCGCGAGCGCACCACCGAGATAGGCATCCGACGAGCCATCGGGGCCCGTCCGCGCGACATTCTCCAGCAGATACTCTCCGAGAGCATGGTGCTGACTACCGTGGCAGGCATGGCGGGCATCTCGCTGGCCGTGCTGGTGCTCCAGGTGCTCGAGGCGGCGGCCAATCCGCAGGGTGTCGTCGAGACGCACTATCAGGTGAGCTTCGGCATGGCCGTGGGCACCTGCGTGCTGCTCATCGCCCTCGGCGTGCTGGCGGGCCTCGCGCCGGCCTATCGCGCCATGGCCATCAAGCCGATAGAGGCGATACGCGACGAATAGCCGTTTCACCTCCGATTCACTCCATCTTACTATAGAAACAATAACAAAAAACATATCCGACATGAAAACAAGAAAGATTCTGAAAATCGCGTTGCTGGTCATCGTGGCCGGCATCTTCATCTGGACCTTCGTGTTCCTGTACCAGAAGTCCCAACCCGAAATCACCCTCTACGACACCGTCCGCCCCGCCGTGGCCGATCTGGAGAAGACCACCGTCGTCACCGGCAAGATAGAGCCGAGAGACGAAGTCCTCATCAAGCCTCAGATATCGGGCATCATCGAGGAGGTCTACAAGGAAGCCGGCCAGAAGGTGAAGAAAGGCGAAGTGATAGCCAAGGTGAAGGTCATCCCCGAACTGGGTACGCTCAACGCCGCCGAGAGCCGCGTACGCCTGGCCGAGATCAACGGGCGCCAGGCCGAAACCGACTTTGCCCGCCTCGAGAAGCTCTATGCCGACAAGCTCATCAGCTCCGAAGAGTACGAGAAGGGCGAAGTGACCGTGAAGCAGGCCCGCGAGGAGCTTCAGGCCGCCAAGGACAACCTGCAGATTGTGAAGGAAGGTATCACGCAGAACAGCGCCTCCTTCTCGAGCACTCTGATACGCTCCACCATCGAAGGCCTCATCCTCGACGTGCCTGTCAAGGTGGGTAACTCGGTCATCATGAGCAACACCTTCAACGACGGTACGACCATCGCCACCGTGGCCGACATGAACGACCTCATCTTCCGCGGCAACATCGACGAAACCGAGGTGGGCCGTGTGAGCGAAGGCATGCCCGTCAAGATTACCATCGGCGCCCTGCAGGACCTCACCTTCCAGGCCAAGCTTGAGTACATCGCCCCCAAGTCGACCGAAGCCAACGGTGCCAACCAGTTCGAGATCAAAGCGGCCGTTAGTGTTCCCGATACGGTGGTCATTCGCTCGGGCTACTCTGCCAACGGCGAAATCGTGCTCGAACGTGCCAGCCAGGCCCTCGCCATCCCCGAAGGATGCGTGGAGTTCAAGGACGACAGCACCTTTGTCTATGTGCTCACCGATAGCGTGCCCCAGCAGGTATTCCGCCGCCAACCCATCGAAGTGGGCATGAGCGACGGCATCCAGATAGCCGTCAAGAGCGGCATCACCGACAAGGACCTGATACGCAACAACACCAAGAACCAGGAAGAAGAAGACTAACCCCTAAACCCCTACCCGTACAGATATGAACAGACTATCCGCCATAGCCGCCCTGGCCTGCCTCGCCGCAGGCCTCCAAGCACAGGAGACGTGGTCGTTGCGCCGGTGCATCGAACACGCCATCGAACACAACATCGACATCCGCCAGGCTGCCAACATGGCCGAGCAGAGCGCCGTCGAAGTGAACACCGCCAAGTGGGCCCGCCTGCCCAACCTGAGCGGAGGAGCCAACCAGAGCTGGAACTGGGGACGTACGCAGACCGCCGTTCCCGACGAGACGACCGGCGACTACTCCACCGTCTACGTCAACACGGCCAGCAACGGCACCAACATGCAGCTCTCTACCAGCATCCCCCTCTTCACCGGCCTCGAGCTGCCCAACCAGTATGCCCTGGCCAAGCTGAACCTGAAGGCCGCCACCGCCGACCTCGAGAAGGCCAAGGAAGACATCTCCATCAACATCGCTTCGGCCTATCTGCAGGTGCTCTTCAACCAGGAGCTCCACGAAGTGGCCCTCGGGCAGGTGGAACTGAGCCTCCAGCAATGCAAGCGCATCGAAGGACTGGCAGGCGTGGGCAAGGCTTCGAGTGCCGAGGTGGCCGACGCCAAGGCCCGCGTGGCGCAAGACCGCATGACGGCCGTGCAGACCGAAAACGACTACCGCCTCGCCCTGCTCACCCTGAGCCAGCTCATCGAACTTGAATCGCCCGAAGGCTTCGTGCTCGAGTCACCCTCTACGGCCATCAGCCCGTCGCCCGTCACTCCGCCCGACGAAATCTATCAGACCGCCCTCACCGGCAAGGCTTCCATCCAGGCCGCCCAATACCGCCTCGAAGGAAGCAAGCATAGCATCCGCATCGCCCAGAGCGGCTATTATCCGCAACTGAGCCTCAACGGAAGCCTGGGTACGAGCTACTACTCCACCATCAACCGCACCTTCCGCCAGCAGATGGGCGACAACTTCAGCAAGTACGTGGGCGTGAGCCTCAGCGTTCCCCTCTTCAACCGCCTGGCCACGCGCAACCGTGTGCGCACCGCCCGCCTCCAGCAGGAGAACTACGCCCTCCAGCTGGACAACGCCAAGAAGACGCTCTACAAGGAAATCCAGCAGGCCTGGTACAACGCCACCGCCGCCGAGAGCAAGTACGCCAGCAGCCATGCCGCCGCCCAGGCCAGCGAAGAGTCCTTCCGCCTGATGACGCAGAAGTTCGAGAACGGCAAAGCCAACGCCGTGGAGTTCAACGAAGCCAAGCAGAACCTGATGAAGGCTCAAAGCGACGAGCTGCAGGCCAAGTACGACTACCTGTTCCGCACGAAGATACTGGACTTCTACAAGGGAGTGCCCATCGAATAAATGTAAGGATTCATAACTTCTCCGCGAAAGCAGAGAGAAGAAAAGTTTTCAGCCCGCCTTGAGCGGGCTTTTCTGTTGGTTTCAAACATTGGGGGCTTATGTTTCAAACATAGACCCCGAATGTTTCAAACATAAGCCCTCTGAGGTTCAATCCCATTTTCCGCCGGACGGGGAGCGGAACGGCGCTTCGCCCGCATTCTGTCCGATATATTTACTGCGCCAGCCGGATACCGTCGGCCTCCAGCACCACCAGACGCTTCTTGTACAGGTCGCCCACGGCCTTCTTGAACACCTTCTTGCTGACGCCGAAAAGCGCATAGATTTCTTCGGCCGGACTCTTGTCGTTGAGCGTCGTGCGCCCGCCATTGCTACGGATGTGCTCTAGCAGCACGGAGGCAAAGTCTTCCACGCCCGCCTGACCCATCTTCTGCAGGGTAAGGTCTATCTTGCCGTCTTCGCGCACCTGCTTCACGTAGGCCTTCAGCTTCATGCCCGCATGCAGGGGCTGGAAAATCTCGCTCTCGTAGAGCAGGCCGCTATACTTATTATCTATAATGGCCTTGAAGCCCAGGTCGGTCTTCTGCCACACCAGCACCTCCACTTCCTGGCCGGGTTTGTAGTCGGCCTTCTCCTTCGAGAGGTAGCGGTCCACCTTGGCCGAGGCCACGATGCGGAAGCTCTCGTCGTCCAGATGCACGTGGACGATGTACTTCCTGCCCACCTCCATCTTCATCTTCTGCTCGCGAAAGGGCACGAACAAGTCCTTCATCAGCCCCCAGTTGAGGAAAGCGCCATACTGGTTGATCCACGACACCTCCAGGCAGGCAAACTCTCCCACCTGCGCCAGGGGCTTCTGCGTGGTGGCCACCAGCCGCTCCTCCTGGTCGAGGTAGATGAAGACTTCGAGCTCGTCGCCCGGCTTGCACCCCTGGGGAACATAACGCTTGGGGAGCAGAATTTCGCCTTCGATTCCCCCGTCCAGGTAAAGGCCGAAATCGACTTCCTTCACCACCCGCAACGTGTTGTATTTACCTAATTTTATATCCATAACACATCTTTTTAGGCAAAGGTACGGATAACAGACCACATTTCAAGCAAAAGATAACTTTTTATATGCACAAATCTGCGAGAAAAACCGTATATTTGCAGAGCAATTCTGAAACAGATTTGTTTATTCACCTTTAAATAACAAGATTATGGAATTTCTTACAAATGAAAAATTGACTATCGTCGGTGCCGGCGGTATGATTGGTTCCAACATGGCTCAGACAGCCATCATGATGCGTCTCACTCCGAACATCTGTCTGTACGATCCGTACGCTCCGGGTTTGGAAGGTGTAGCAGAAGAAATGTTCCACTGCGGTTTCGAAGGAGTGAACCTCACGTTCACTTCCGACATCAAGGAAGCCCTGACAGGTGCCAAATATGTAGTATCTTCAGGTGGTGCTGCCCGCAAGGCCGGCATGACTCGTGAAGACTTGCTGAAAGGCAATGCTGCCATTGCCGAAGAATTCGGAAAGAACGTAAAGGCTTACTGCCCCGACGTTAAGCACGTGGTAGTGATCTTCAACCCGGCCGACATCACCGGTTTGATCACCCTGTTGTATTCCGGTTTGAAACCTTCTCAGGTTACTACACTGGCCGCTTTGGACAGCACCCGTCTGCGTAGCGAACTGGCCAAGCACTTCAACATGTCTCCGGACAAGATTGAAAACTGCCGTACATACGGTGGCCACGGCGAGCAGATGGCCGTATACGCTTCTACAGCCAAGGTTGACGGCAAGCCGTTGCTCGACATCATCGGTACTCCCGAGCTGACCAAGGAACAGTGGGCCGAAATCCAGACAAAGGTTACCAAAGGCGGTGCCAACATCATCGCTCTGCGCGGCCGCTCTTCTTTCCAGAGCCCGGCATACGTTTCCATCGAAATGATTGCTGCCGCTATGGGTGGCAAGCCGTTCCGCTGGCCGGCAGGTACGTATGTACACAGCCACGGTTTCGACCACATCATGATGGCTATGGAAACTGAAATCACCAAGGACGGCGTTCACTACAAAGAACTGAACGGTACGCCCGAAGAAGAAGCCAAGCTGCAGGAAAGCTACAAGCACCTCTGCAACCTGCGCGACGAGGTGATCGCTATGGGCGTTCTGCCTGCCATCGACCAGTGGCACAGCATCAACCCGAACATCGACTGATACTGAAATCGATCATAATGAAAAGGTGTCTCCCCAGCGGAGGCACCTTTTTTTTATATATTTTTCCACGAAAAGGTTTGCAGTATCAAAAAAAAGGCTTACCTTTGCACCCGCAATCGCAAGAAAGCAACTTGGTGCCATAGCTCAGTTGGTAGAGCAAAGGACTGAAAATCCTTGTGTCCCCGGTTCGATTCCTGGTGGCACCAC
>NZ_CABUOL010000032.1 GCF_902493215.1 uncultured Mediterranea sp. | reverse complement strand
ACGACCTTTGGGTTATGAGCCCAACGAGCTACCAACTGCTCCACTCCGCGATGTTCTTGATTTCGAGTGCAAAGGTACGACTTATTTTGGAAAAAACAAATATTCGGCAGATATTTTTTTTATTTCTTGTGTGATAAGGGGAAATGTCTTACTTTTGCTCAGATTATTAAGCAATGTGCAATTATTGAACCATGCCGTTATCCAAGACCAGAGCCCAGTTAGTGGACGTCGCCCGTCAGCTCTTTGCGAAGATGGGTGTCGAGAACACCACGATGAACGACATCGCCCTCGCTTCGAAGAAAGGGCGACGCACGCTCTATACCTACTTCAAGAGCAAGGAGGATATCTATCTGGCCGTGGTCGAGTCGCAGCTGGACATCCTGCTGGACACCATGAAGCGTGTGGCCGACAAGCACATCTCGCCTGACGAGAAGATGCTCGAGATGATTTACACCCGTCTGGACGTGGTGAAGGAAGTGGTTTACCGCAACGGCACGCTCCGTGCCGATTTCTTCCGCGACATCTGGAAGGTGGAGAAGGCTCGCAAGCGGTTCGATGAAAAAGAGGTACAGCTCTTCAAGGATGTGCTGCGTGAAGGAATGGAGACGGGTGTCTTTCAGATAGACGACCTCGACATGACGGCCGATCTGGTGCACTATTGTGTGAAAGGCATCGAGGTGCCCTACATCCGTGGGCAGATCGGAGCCAATCTGGACGACGCCACACGCGACAAGTACGTGGCACGCATCGTCTTCGGCGCCCTGCATCGCAAGGAGCCGAAAGCACTGTGATACGGGAGCGGAAAAGATAGTTTTACGACGAAGAAAAGATACTTTTAATTTTTAAACAATACGATTATGGGATTATTAACTGGAAAAACAGCCATCGTAACCGGTGCCGCACGTGGTATCGGCAAGGCTATCGCATTGAAGTTCGCCGCTGAAGGCGCCAATGTAGCATTTACGGACCTGGTAATCGACGAGAACGCCGAGAATACTGCCAAAGAAATCGAAGCCATGGGTGTGAAGGCCAAGGCTTATGCTTCGAACGCAGCCAACTTCGAGGATACGGCCAAGGTGGTAGAGGCCATCCATCAGGATTTCGGCCGCATCGACATCCTGGTGAACAACGCCGGCATCACCCGCGACGGCCTGATGATGCGCATGAGCGAGCAGCAGTGGGATATGGTCATCAACGTGAACCTGAAGTCGGCATTCAACTTCATCCACGCCTGTACGCCCATCATGATGCGCCAGAAAGCCGGCAGCATCATTAACATGGCTTCTGTAGTAGGTGTTCACGGCAATGCCGGACAGGCCAACTACTCGGCTTCCAAGGCCGGTATGATTGCTCTGGCCAAGTCCATCGCTCAGGAACTCGGCTCACGCGGCATCCGTGCCAACGCCATTGCTCCGGGCTTCATCATGACAGCCATGACCGACGCCCTCTCTGACGAGGTAAAGGCCGAATGGTGCAAGAAGATTCCTCTGCGCCGTGGCGGTACGCCCGAAGACGTGGCCAACGTGGCTACCTTCCTGGCATCCGACATGTCGTCCTACGTTTCGGGTCAGGTGATCCAGATCGACGGTGGCATGAACATGTAATTTGCTACTGATATGACCGTCGTATACGAGGACAATCACATCATTATCGTCAACAAGACCGCTTCGGAGATTGTTCAGGGAGACAAGACGGGCGACGTGCCCCTTTCGGAAACCGTCAAGCAGTATCTGAAAGAGAAGTACCACAAGCCCGGCAACGTCTTTATCGGTGTGACCCACCGCCTGGACCGCCCTGTGAGCGGTCTTGTTGTCTTTGCCAAGACCAGCAAGGCCCTGTCGCGCCTGAACGAGATGTTCAAGAACAGCGAGGTGAAGAAGACCTACTGGGCCATCGTGAAGCAGACGCCCGCCGAAACCGAGGGCGAGCTGGTGAACTACCTGGTGCGCAACGAGAAGCAGAACAAGAGCTACGCCTACGACTCCGAAAAGCCCGGCAGCAAGAAGGCCATCCTGCACTATCGGCTCATTGCCCGTTCGGACAACTACTGTCTGCTGGAGGTGGACCTGAAGACGGGCCGTCACCATCAGATCCGTTGCCAGCTGGCCAAGATGGGCTGCCCCATCAAGGGTGACCTGAAGTACGGTTTTCCCCGCTCCAATCCCGACGGCAGCATCTGTCTGCACGCCCGCCGCGTACGTTTCGTCCATCCCGTTTCCAAGGAACAGATAGACGTTGTGGCTCCCGTGCCGTCAGACAACCTGTGGCGCAGCTTTGAAGAAAGGGATCCCCAGTCTTAGGCTAACTCCCTAGTCTGCCTTAGGCTAGACCTTTAGTCTGCCCTAGACTAGGCCCTTAGTCTACCCTAGACTAGACTCCTAGTCTGAATCGGGGCGATGTATTTGAAATGAAAAAAACGGTTGCTTTTATGAAAAAAGAATTTTTACTCTCGGCATTGCTGCTCTGTGCAGGAATGTCCCTGCAGGCGCAGCAACAGCAGGCGTCTGCTTTCTATCTGCGTCCCGCCGTGTCGCTGCGGGCGCCTCTTCAGGGTGACAGCATCAACTTCAAGGGCGACAAGTTTGCCATGAAGGAGCTGTTGAAAACAAAAGTGAATCTGGATTTCGACTCCTATACCTACGACCGCGTCGAGGCTGATACCGCCGGTTACGTTCGTGTGGCTCCTGCCGACCGTGACAATCTGCTCTACCTCTTCGCCACCAACCTGCGTGCCGAGCGCTTCATGAAGGGCAAGCTCAAAGTTTCTTCGCCCGCCCGCTTCGAGGTGTTCGTCAACGGTGTGTCCAAGCATGTGAAAGATGCCGCTCAGGACAGCCTTTCGCAGGTACATCCCGCTGAAATCAGCCTGCGTCTGGAACCCGAGGCCGACAACGAAATTGTCATCAAGCTCCTTGCCTCAGCCGACGACAAGGCCGAACCCGTACTGAAGTGTACGTTCGAGGGCGATAAGGACTTCGGGAACGTACCCTTTCACATGGCTCCCGACATGAAGCGCCGTCTGTCGCTCTACAATACCGCCTTCGGACGGAAAGTCTACTCCGTCTCCCTCTCGCCCGACGGCAAGTACCTGCTGACCTATTATTGGGACAACTACTCCACCAAGCGCTCGCGTACGTGGCAGGAGCTGACCGAGGTCAAGACCGGCCGCATGATTCATCCTAACGTGCCCACCAACGCCCGCTGGATGCCCGTGAGCAGCAAACTCTATTATACCGTGACGGGCGATGAGCAAAGGGACCTCGTGCTGTTCGATCCCGCCACAATGCGCGAAGAGACGGTGATGGCCAATGTACCTGACGGAGGTTTCAGCTGGTCGCCCACGGAAGACTATCTCATTTATTCGTCTTCGGATGAAGGCGAGAAGGTGAACGGTCCCCTGAAGCGCATGCTGATGCCCGATGACCGTATCCCCGGCTCGCGTAACCGTTCCTACCTGGTGAAGTACGACCTGAAGACGGGCGTTTCCGAACGGCTGACCTACGGCTCGCGCCCCGTCTACCTGAACGACATCTCGTGGGACGGCGCCAAGCTGCTCTGCACCACGTCGAAACCCAACATCACGAAGTGTCCCTACAGCCTGACTACCCTGTTCGAAATCGACCTGAACACGATGAAGGCCGATACACTGGTGCGTGAGGATGCCTACCTCAACTCTGCTTCCTATTCGCCCGACGGCCGTCAGCTGGTGCTGATCGGCAGCCCCGAGGCTTTCGGTGGCATCGGCAAGAACTGTGGATCGCATCCCATTGCCAACGACTTCGATACGCAGGCTTTCCTGATGGACTTGGCTACTAAGAAAATAACGCCCATTACACGCGACTTCAACCCGTCGGTGTCTCTCCTGCAATGGAACCGTACGGACGGCTGCATCTACTTCAACACGACCGACAAAGACTGCCAGCACATCTACCGCTACACGCCGAAGAAAGGCACGTTCGAGATGCTTCCCTTGGCTGAAGATGTCATTTCATCCTTTACGCTGGCCGACAAGGCTCCGCAGGTGGCAGCCTATGTAGGTGGTGGCAACACCTCGACCGGCGTGGCCTATCTGTACGACGGCAAGAAGCAGACATCCAAGCTGCTGGCCAATCCGATGCAGAAGACGCTGGACAAGATTCAGTTCGGACAAATGGAAGAGTGGAACTTCACGGCTTCGGACGGTACGACGATTGAAGGCATGATGTGCCTGCCTCCCGACTTCGACCCCGAGAAGAAATATCCGCTGATTGTCTACTACTACGGAGGTACCACGCCTACTACGCGCGGTATGACCTCGCCCTACAGTCCGCAGCTTTTCGCTTCGCGCGACTATGTGGTCTACGTCATCCAGCCCAGCGGTACCATCGGCTACGGACAGGAATTCTCCGCCCGCCACGTCAATGCCTGGGGTGACTATACGGCCGACAATATTATTGAAGGCACGAAGAAGTTCTGTGAAGCCCATCCGTTTGTCAATGCCAAGCGCATCGGCTGTCTGGGCGCTTCGTATGGCGGCTTCATGACCATGTATCTGCAGACCAAGACTGACATCTTTGCTGCTGCTGCCTCTCATGCCGGTATCAGCAACGTCACCAGCTATTGGGGTGAGGGTTATTGGGGCTATTCCTACAATGCCATTGCCGCCGCAGGCAGTTATCCGTGGTCACAACCCGATCTCTTCACCAAGCACGGTGCCCTGTTCAATGCCGACAAGATCCATACGCCTCTGTTGCTTCTGCACGGTACGGCCGATACCAATGTACCCATCGGCGAGAGCATCCAGCTGTACAATGCACTGAAGATTCTGGGCCGGACGGTAGAATTCATTACTGTGGATGGTGAAAATCACTTCATAGCCGACTATGACAAACGTGTCCAGTGGCATAACTCCATTATGGCCTGGTTTGCCAAGTGGCTGCAGGACAGCCCCGAATGGTGGAACGACCTGTATCCTGAACGTCATTGGTAAGAATATAGAGAAACATCAAGGCGATAAAAAAGAAAAAGCCGCCCCCAGAATAGACAAGACGGGGCGGCTTTTTTCTTGTTAGTGTGCTTACTCTTGTTCAGCAACTTCGAGCAGGTGTTTTTGTCCGCAGTGCAAGAACTGTCAAAAGGGGCAACCGGAAGTATTTTAGGGCTGATTGTTTCCGGTTTTTGTATTGGCTCCCCCGGCATCTTCTTTTCAGAAGGTTGCCGGGGAGAGCCCTCCACAAACAAACATAAACAGGGCTGCTACTAATACTAACGTTTTACTTTCACTTGCTTTCCTTTTAAAAGAGTATATATATAAAGTTTAGGTTTAAGTTGCGTTTTTGTTGTGCAGGCTCGCGCTTGCATAATAGATAGCTTCAAATAGCGTGCCAAAAATGGCGCATGCTGCTTATTTGATTGATAAACAGCAAACTGGCTGTTTGACCTTTGTTGGGAAAGTGTGGAATGTAAGTGTGGATGTGTGGAATGAAGTGTGGAATATTTCTACAATATGTCCGAAAGGTTGTAGAGTTTCAGTTTGTTGTAGAGCGTTTTTCGGTCTATACCCAACAGTTGTGCTGCCCGGCTTTTATTGTTTCCAGTCTGGCGGAGAGCCTCGATGATGTGCTGTTTCTCGGTTTCTTCGTTACGCAGGGGCATGCTGCCGGGTGTAGGCATGGCAGGCTGGGTATACTGGAGGTCGGACAATTCGTTCAACGTGATAAACTTGCCTGTGGCAAGCAGGGTAGCGCGGCGTACGACATTCTTCATCTGACGGAGGTTGCCGGGCCAGTGATATTCGGTCAGGGCACGGGAGGCTGCCTCGTCAAATCCGATGAGGTGCTTGTCCATTTCACGGTTGGCCTGGTCCAGAAAGAAGTTGGCAAAGAGCAGGATGTCTTCGTGGCGGTCTTTCAGTTGCGGCATGCGCAGGGTGAACTCGTTGATGCGGTGGTAAAGGTCTTCACGGAAATTACCCCGTTCGATGGCCTGCTCCAGATTTTCGTTGGTGGCCGAAATCAGACGTACGTCCACTTGAATTTCCTTATTCGAGCCGACGGGACGTATCTTGCGTTCCTGCAAGGCACGAAGCAGCTGTACCTGTACTTCGTAGCTCAGGTTCCCGATTTCATCCAGAAAGATAGTACCGCCGTTGGCTGCCACGAAAGCACCGGTCTTGTCGGTCAGGGCACCGGTGAAGGCCCCTTTCACATGCCCGAAGAATTCGGAGGCGGCCAGCTCTTTGGGGATGGCGCCGCAGTCGATGGCTACGAACGGATATTGCGCCCGCTTGCTCAGCTGGTGGATGCGGTGGGCCACGTATTCCTTGCCCGTGCCGCTGGCACCGTTGATGAGTACCGACATGCTGGTGGGGGCCACCAGGCGGACGTAGTTGTAGAGCTGCTTGGCGGCATCGCTTTCTCCTTCGAGATAGTCGGACGGTGGATTGGTGGCAGTGGTTGTTTCTTTGCCTGCCGCGGCTTTTTCCTGGCGGACTACAGCTGGAGCCTCGTTTCCGGGTTCAGGAGTCTTCAGGGCTTCGTCCATCTTCTTGAGCAGTTCGTCGGGGTTGACGGGTTTTGCCACGTAGTCGCGTGCTCCCAGCTTCATGGCCTGTACGGCCGACTGGATGTCCGCATAGCCCGTCATGATGATGAGCGGCTTCATGCGTCCGTGCTGTCCCAACCATTTCAGCAGGTCGATGCCGTCGCGGTCGGGCAGGCGCAGATCGGACAGAATGAGGTCTACATCTTCTGTTTCAATGATTTTCTGGGCACGTGCGATACTGCTGGCCGACTGTACTTGAAAGCCTTTTTTCCCAAGCCAGGTCTTCAGCATCATACCATACGTGATGTCATCTTCTACTATCAATATAGACTTCATAAGCGCAAATATTATCTTTTACAACACAAAGGTAAGCGGTTTTGGCTGATTTTAGTATATTTGCAGACTTAAATTAAACAAAAAGTAAGATGAAAAAGACAACAGTTGTATTATTAACCATATTGATTTGCGGCTTTGCGGCCTGCAAACAAGACAAAAAAGCGAAAGATATGAGCGAAGAAACCAAACTGAAAATTGAGACCACCGCGGGTGATATCGTGGTGAAGCTGTACAATGAAACTCCCCAGCATCGGGACAATTTCATCAAGCTGGCCGAGGACGGTACTTACGAGGGAACCCTCTTTCATCGCGTCATCAAGGACTTTATGATACAGGCAGGCGATCCCGAATCGAAGAATGCGCCCAAGGGCAAGATGCTGGGTGCGGGCGATGTGGGTTATACCGTTCCTGCCGAGTTTGTTTATCCCAAATACTTCCACAAGAAGGGTGCCTTGTCTGCTGCCCGTCAGGGAGATAACGTCAATCCCCAGAAGGCTTCGTCGGGTTGCCAGTTCTACATCGTTACCGGTAAGGTGTACAACGATTCTACATTGCTGGGTATGGAAGAGCAGATGAATCAGAGACGTTTCAACAACCTTTTCAACGAGTTGGCTTCCAAGCATGCCAAGGAAATCTATAAAATGCGTAAGGCTAACGACCAGGACGGACTGATGGATCTGCAGGATACGCTGATTGCACAGGTTGAGAAGCAGTTGGCCGGTCAGCCCGAGTTCCGCTTCACTCCCGAACAGGTGAAAGCTTATACGACCGTGGGCGGTACACCCCATCTGGATGGTGAGTATACCGTCTTCGGTGAAGTGCTCGAGGGTATGGATGTGGTCGACAAGATCCAGCGTGTGAAGACCGACCGCAACGATCGTCCCGAAGAGGATGTGAAGATTGTGAAAGTGGAAGTTTTGAATTAAGGTTCGGGTGGGAATGTTTAAGATCAACAGACTGATATTGGAGAACGGCCTGCGGCTGGTGCATGTAGAGGACACCAGTACGCAGATGGTGGCGCTGAACATTGTATATGATGTAGGCGCGCGCGACGAGCACCCCGAGCATACGGGCTTTGCCCATCTGTTCGAACATCTGATGTTCGGAGGTTCCCTGAACATTCCCGACTACGATACACCGCTTCAGCTGGCGGGAGGCGAGAACAATGCGTGGACCAACAATGACATCACCAATTACTACCTGACCGTTCCCCGACAGAATGTGGAGACGGGTTTCTGGCTGGAGTCTGACCGTATGCTCGGTCTGGCATTCAGCGAACGCAGCCTTGAAGTGCAGCGAGGCGTGGTGATGGAGGAGTTCAAGCAACGTTGCCTCAACCAGCCGTATGGCGATGTCGGACATCTGATTCGTCCTTTGGCCTATCGTGTACATCCCTACCAGTGGCCTACCATCGGCAAGGAACTGTCTCACATTGCACAAGCTACGCTCGACGAGGTACGCGACTTCTTCTACCGTCATTATGCTCCCAACAATGCAGTTCTGGCCGTATCCGGTAACATCACGTGGGAGGAAACCGTGCGCTTGACGCAAAAGTGGTTCGGCCCCATTCCCCGTCGGGAAGTGCCCATGCGCCAGCTGCCCCAGGAACCTGAACAGACCGAAGAACGGCGTCTTACTGTGGAACGCCCTGTTCCCCTCGATGCTTTGTTCATGGCCTTCCGCATGTGCCGCCGCGACGATCCCGATTATTATGCGTTCGACATCCTGTCCGACATCCTGTCCAACGGTCGCTCCAGCCGCTTGAACCGCAGGTTGGTGCAGGAGCAGAAACTCTTTTCCAGTATCGATGCCTATATTTCAGGCAGCCGCGATGCTGGCTTGATTCATATCAGCGGCAAGCCTTCGCCGGGTGTGTCGCTCGATGAGGCCGAAGCTGCTGTCCGTGAGGAGTTGGAACAGCTCCGCCATTGCCCCGTTGACGAGCTTGAGTTGGAAAAGGTGAAGAACAAGTTTGAGTCTGCCCAGATATTCGGCAATATCCATTACCTGAATGTAGCCACCAATCTGGCCTGGTTCGAACTGGCCGGCCGTGCCGAAGACATGGATCGCGAGGTAGACAATTATCGTTCCGTCAGCGCTGACCATTTGCGTCAGGTGGCCGAACGTGCTTTCCGTCGCGAGAATGGGGTGGTGCTACATTATCGGAAAAAACAATAGTATTATTTGACTGAAGTGAAGAAAGCATTGTTTTAAGCTGGGGAAAGCATCCGTTTTCCCAGCTTAAAGCAGTGCTTTTCCCAGCTTAAACGAATGGTTTTCCCAGCTTGGACAGATGGTTTAAGCTGGGTAAACGGATTGTGTGAAAGGAGATTCTTGGAAAACATACGAGGCTGTATCAGAAAGGTGTGATGCCTGGTAAGGCATCCTCTTATTTGATACAGCCTCGTGTGGAATTTGGTTTATCAGAAGAAGTCTATTTCTGCAATCGACGCATAGTCCGATTTGTTGGCCGCTTCTATCATCTCGATTTTTATGTATCGGGCTTTCAACGGAGATTTAAAGTTGTGATAACGTTTTACCGGGTCGTTAATCAGGTTTCCGAATGTGAACTCTTCCGCTTTGTTCCAGTTCTTGTTGTCTTCACTGATCAGGATACGACCTCGTTCAAACATACCTTCTTTATTGGCTTTTTGGGGGGTATAGGCAAAGCCTTGTATTGTTTTGACAGCTCCCAAGTCGATTGTCAGATTGCGTTCGCCTGTAGTTTTCTGAGTCTGCCAATAGGTAGCCGGGTTCTCGTCAAATGCCAGATTGGCTTTGTGGGCACCATCTTCACTGCTTGCAGCAACCACTTTCCAATTCTTTTTGATGTATCCGAGTTGTTCTTTGTAAACAGGTCCTTGCTCTTTGCCTAAAACGGACATGGCACGTACCTCTTGATTGTCAACCTGGAACGGGCCTTGGTAGACAGGGGAGGAGAATGTCGGGTTGCTGCCGTCGAGTGTATAGTGGATTGTATATCCGGCATTCAGATTGTTTATGCTGTTTTCACCATGGCGTTTCCAGTTGAAGTCGGGTTGCAGGGGTTCGATGGTGAGTTGGCCGTCCAGATTACGCCAGGCCGTGAGCTGTGGCGGACGTGAATGGTAATAGTGGGCAGAAATTTTACTGATAGCAGCCTTCATACGCATTTGTGGGAAGCGTATACGGATCTGGCTGGTCGTTACATCGGGGAATCGCAGGATACGCTTGTAGCCGATGTTGGTAGCGTGGGCTATCTCTTTCCAGGCACCGTCTATCCAGGCTTCGACAACATGTTCTTCTACACGTTCTCCGCGTAGTGCAATAGCTTCCTGCAGAACCAGTCGATTGAACTTGATGGGAGAAGAGGTCGTTATCTTGATTTCTTCGTCTGGTGATGCAATTTCGATGTAGCTATTCTTATCCTGGTCCAACACTTCTTTAGGACCTTGGGCCTGCTTGAACAAGTCTTTTCCGTATGTTTCCCGTATACGTTTTCCCACTTCTTCCAGTACTTTGACATCTGTGTCGGAGAAACGGCCTTCCCGGTTGGGCGGAATGTTCAAAAGGAAGGTCGAGTTTCCTCCTACGGCACGCTCATATATGTCGAATACGTCGTCGGCGCTTCGTACTTTCTGGTTGGTGTCGTCACGATAGAACCAGCCTTCACGGATTGATGTATTGGTTTCGGCCTGTTGGTAATGCAGATATTTTCCTTTGTACAACACTTTGCGGCTGCCTAAGTCAGGATCTGTCATATCGGGGAAATGAGATGCTGTGTCTGGGTTTTCGGGATAGGTGATGACATTCCATTCTGTGCTTCGTGTTTGTCCGGCTTCGTTGCCACACCAGCGGATATCTTCCCGTCCGAAGATCGAGGCTTTGGGAGCCAGTTCCTTGATTAATTGTTTCCAGGCTGCATAATTGTAGCGCTGTCCCCCTTTCCGTTTGGGATGGGCGCCGTCGAACCATACTTCATGTATTTCACCGTACTCAGTCAGAATTTCGAACAGTTGGTTCATGAAGTATTCGTTGTAGTCGTCCAACATGAACTTGAATGTTTTCTTGTTGGCAAACGGGCGGCCTTCTACTTGCCTTGGAATGGTTCGCATTGTGTATTTGCTCAGATTTCCATACAAGCCTTCCGGGTTTTCAATCTGGTATAAATCGGCCGGAGATAGATAGACACCTAATTTCAGCCCATATTTTTTACATGACTGTGAGAGTGATTTCAAGATGTCTCCTTTTCCGTTTTCAAAACCGGTGGACATGATGCCATGCTTGGTATACCGGCTTTGCCATAATACGAAGCCGTCGTGGTGTTTGACCGTCAAAATCACCATTTTCATGCCGGCTGCCTTAATGGCTTTGCACCATTGGTCGGTATCCAGATGTTTCAGGTCGAAAATCTTGGGATCTTCTTTTCCTGTTCCCCATTCCATTCGTGTAAAGGTATTCGGTCCGAAATGGATAAAGGCGATGAACTCATTTTCCAATGACTGCATTTGATTGGCTGTCGGAATAATGTGGGCAGCTTTTTCAATAATGATTTCCTTGGAATCCGTGTTTTCAATTTTGATGGTATTGGCAAACTCTCTGGTCTGTCCGAAAGCTGTCAATGCCAGGCAATTGAGTAGGATGGCTAGATTTCTTCTTGTTTTCATGATTGTTTATTTAATGGAGTAATAGTGTTATAACACATAACGAGCTTGGATGTTGATTGGAAAAACGTTGGTTGGAAGTGGAACTTATTCCCCCTGCATCCCTTTATAGGCTGTTTTTCGGAGACTCCCTTCTTTCCCATCAGAATTGTATTCCCAATACATGATGCCTTTCAGCCCTTTTTGCTTGATGAAAGCACATTTGGCTGCAATGGAGGCTGGATTTTCATACGAGCAAACCAGTTTTCCTTCTTTATCGGCAAGGTAAGGGACTTTTGCAATGGAATCCCAGCAAACCTTGTAATCCTGCTGTGCCCTTATTGCATCGTAACTGATAAAATCAGGCAGTGGAGCAGCTGCATGTCCATAGAAAGGAATGCCCAATACCAGCTTTTCTGCAGGAACTCCTTTCTGAATATGGGCTTCAATGGATTCTTCACCGCATCCGTTTCCTACCAATGGCGAGCGGTGAAGAGCCGCATGATGGTAGGGAGGACGGTTGATGTCGTATACCATAGCATTGACAAAATCTATATAAGGGTCGATGGCTTTGAAGTCTATGTAATCGCCGTTATGTACGGAAGCGAGTGTTAAGAGTTTGTCAGGACCAATTGCTTTTCGTATGTCTCTCATCAGTAGCGTGTAATTTTTTGTATCGTCAGGAGAAGATGATATCCCTGCCGCACTGCTGGTTGGGTATTCCCAATCTATGTCGATGCCGTCCAGTTGAAATTGCTCTATTGCCCTCTGGCAATCGTTGGCAAACGACATGCGGTATTGTTCGTTTGCTGCCATTTCGCTGAATCTGCCGCTTTCCCATCCACCGACGGAAAGCAACACCTTCAGATGGGGTGCTTTTTGTTTGAGGGCTGTAATTTCAGACAAACGTTTTTCATTGTCTATTTTAAGTTTGCTGAATGTAGAATCTACATGAGCGAATGCATAGTTTATGTGTGTTACAATGTCAGGGTCTGGAAGAGTTGTCCCGTGCGATGTGACATACGCCAAAACAATTTTTTCACTTTTGTTGGAACAAGATTCCATCATACATGCCACAATAGAAAGGCAGAGAAGGGCTATTAGCTGAAATATACTTTTCATGTGTATAAATAGATTAACGTGAGTTCGATATAAGCAAATAAATATTTCATTGGGAATTAGGAATATAGCGATAAAAGTGTTAAATTTATAGTGCTCAATTATGACATTTAAATAATTACCGCTATGTTCTCAAGGTCTAAAATTACAGAAATTTATTGTATGGCGATGATTTTTGCAAGGAATTTGTATTGCAACAGGAAAAATATATGGTTGAAGACAAGAAGCAGAAGCATCGTAACAAGCCCAACCGTATGAGTGATGCGGAGATCATGGTCATTCTTATTCTGTTCCATAGCGGCGGTTTCCGCTGCTTCAAGTCTTACTACAAGGAGTATGTCTGCAAACATCTGAAACACCTTTTCCCGTGCCCGGTATCCCTATAACCGTTTTGTAGAACTGGAGAAAGAGGTGCTGCTTCCCCTGGCCATTTTCATTAAGAAAGTCCTGCTGGATACCTGTACCGGCACCAGTTTTGTTGATTCCACAACTCTGCGTGTCTGCCGTAACCAACGTATATTGATCTACAAGACATTTGTGGGACTTGCGAACGTGGGAGAAGCTCCATGGGATGGTTCTTCGGATTCAAATTGCATCTGACAATCAATGACAAGGGTGAAATCCTGAATTTCATGCTCACTCCCGGGAATGTGGATGACCGCGAGCCATTGAAACAAGGCCGGTTTCTGGAAAACATAAAGGGAAAATTATGTGCCGACAAGGAATATATCGGGCAGGCACTGTTCGAGAACCTTTTCCTCAATGGCATACAGTTTGTCACCAGGGTCAAGAACAATATGAAGAATTCCCTGATGAGTATAACCGACAAGATTCTTCTCTGAAAAAGAGCCTTGATTGAAACGGTCGATGACGAACTGAAGAACATTACGCGGATAGGGCATTTCAGACACCGTTCATTCAACAACTTCATTGCAAATACGCTGTCGACTATTGCGGCATACTGCTTTTTTGAGAAGAAGCCCGCCATTGACGTGAACTTTATCAATGATGGGCAACAGGCTATATTCTGATTCTTATTTCGAACTCACGTTAAACAACGTTGTGTTAAATAGTGTACCTAAATTGACCGAATTTTGGTAGGCGTTCTTTCTAGCTTATCGTAACTTTGTATGACAAGCTTATGAATATATGTCCAAAACCTATGACGATAACGAAGGCTATTATTTGGATGGAGCTACAGATGATGCTGTCATTACTAGTACGACTCACGTTTTGACTAAGCTTGGTACTGGAGCTATAACTACTGCTCAAGATCCTTTTGAGGGATATTGGAAAAATGACTATGAAGCCATTGCTTCCGTGAATCGTTTTCTAAAGGATGATAGAGGCTTTCATACTAGATATAAAACAGAAGCTCGAAAAGATAGTTTAACTCGTTGGAGACTTCAAGGGGAAGCCTATGCCTTAAGAGCTTGGTATGAATGGGATTTGTTAAAACGATTTGGTGGTAGGTCGGAATCCGGAAAATTATTAGGATTTCCAATTATAACAGAATCATTTGATGATGAGATTTTGACTGGTGATTTCAATCAGGCACGTGATACATATGAAGATTGTATGCAAAGAATAAAAGAAGATTGTGATTCTGCGTTTAAGTATCTTCCTATTGCACATAGAGATTTTTTGATAAATGCTAGTGATAAAGGGGCGGCTGGAAGTATGTTTTGGGGATGTATGGATGGTATTACAACCCGTGCTATTTTATCTCAGATGTATCTGACTTACGCAAGTCCTTTATTTAATGATGGAGATAAGGAACGGTGGAAACTTGCAGCTCAATATGCTAAAGAAGTGATAGATTTCAAATTAGAAATAGATGGTGCTCATGGTTTTAAACCACAGGAACGTGTACTTTGGACTGATCCAAATTTCGCGGGTATTATCTTTTCTTCTAGATTCAACAGTTCTAATGATGCAATGGAGAAGGCTTTTTACCCTGGAGGTTTCCGTGGTAACGGAAGTATTGGAGCAACTCAAGAATTGGTGGATGCTTTTCCTATGAGTAATGGATATCCGAAGGAACACCCCGAAGGAGCCAAGTTGTATGACCCTCAAAATCCTTATAAAAATAGAGATCCTAGATTTTACAGTGTGATTTTTTATAATGGAGCTCAGGCTTACAGGGATAACAATACCAGTAAACCTATGTATACGTTCGAAAATTGGATTTCTGATGCCAATGGACAGTCAGGTAAGGACTTGGCAGATTTGTCTAAAAATAGTCGTACCAATTATCATATAAAAAAGTATGTATATATGGGATTGAACTGGAATGATGCAAATGTAAAGAAATCTAATCACTCTAAGTTTTATATTAGGTGGGCTCATATGCTTTTGAACTTTGCAGAAGCTGCTAATGAGTATGTAGGCCCTGAGGTTGAAATCGATGGCTTGTCTGCAAAAGAGGCAATGGCTATGCTTCGTACAAGAAAAACTTACGACAATCAGTCTTTGTTCGAGTCTGATCCTTATTTGGATGAAGTAGCCAAACAAGGGCAGATTGCTTTCCGTGAATTTATCAGAAATGAACGGAGAATCGAGACTTGTTTTGAGGGTATGAGGTATTATGATTTGAGGCGTTGGTCTACTGAGGATGATTTGTCTTTATTGAATATGAATGTTACTCGACCTGTTATTATAAAAAATTTGGATGGTTCCTTTACTTATGGTGAACCTGAAGTCGTGGAAGTACGTAAGTTCACTTCTCCTTATCAACCTATCCCTTATAAAGAGATGCGTAAAATGGACAAGTTGGAACAAAATAAGGGATGGGATCAGTGGAAATAATTTAAATGGATTATGAATATGAAAAAAATATTGTTTATATCATCAGTTGCTTTATTTATGGCTTCCTGTTACGAGGATTATGTGAAGGATTATGATTATTCTGGCATTTATTTTGCTAATCAGGTGAATACTCGTACGGTTGTTGTAGGCGAAGGGATGAAAATAGAAGTCGGTGCTGTATTGGGTGGAGTGATGGATAATAATCAGGACCGAGTCGTTGATTATGAGATTGACAATTCGCTTGTTGATGCGTCAGTTCTGGAAGCGATGAAATCAAGTACCTCCAACTATATTAAGGATGCAGTTGATGGTGTGGATGAACTGAAAAGTATGCCGTCTGATTATTATAGTATTAGTAATGATGTGATAGTAATTCCCAAGGGAGATCATTTGGGTAAAGTAACGCTGAAAGTTGACTCATTAAAATTTGTGAGTGATCCTCTTACCTTGAAAGCAAATTATGCAATTCCATTTAAAATAATTCGTGCTGATGCTGATACGATCTTGGCCTCAAAAAGTACGATGGTTATAGGTCTGAAATATGAGAACATGCTGTTTGGCAATTATTGGCATGGTGGTGTAACTGTGGTGAAAAATGCAAATGGTGAGGTTGTAGAAACTAAACGTTACTATACGCAGATACCTCAACCTGACAATCAAGTGTGGAGTTTAACTACTGTAGCTCCTGCGAGTTTGGTTACTAATAAAATTGGTGATGGAAATACTTCAGGTAACCTGAAACTAACCTTAAACCATCAAACTGGTGCTGTTAATGTTGAATCAGACAATGCTGTATTGGAGGTATCAAATGATGGTGATTGTTATTTTAACCGTGCCAAACTGTTGCAAGACCGAAAGATCTTTTTAAAATATAGGTTTAGGAACTCTGATGGAACGGTATCTTATGCGACAGATACTTTGACTTTCAGGAATAGGATTAGAGATGGAGTCAACGAGTGGCAGGATGAAAATCCAGAACATTATAACTAATTTTGGTTTGACAAGATTCTGAATATTAGGGGAAGGGAAAGTTAATAATCCTTTCCCCTTTTCATGTTCTTTGTATAGGTCTAGTATATATTCTCATTTACTAAAGCATAGATTTGTGTTGTCGTATCGTGTAACAATGGAGAAGTTTTAATGATTATTTCTAGGATGATTTTTAGAAGCTGTTTAAATTTCTTTATAATTAATTAAAAATCAGTAGGTTAATT
>NZ_CABUOL010000031.1 GCF_902493215.1 uncultured Mediterranea sp. | reverse complement strand
AACTGCCCTGAAGGCTCAAGTCCACACTCGGCAGCAAAGCCGATTTGGCTGCTGCCACTCCTTCATCGGCTGCCCGCAGAGCAACCTCACTTACTCTCACCTTCTGACTTTGCCGGTCGGCAAGGTCGTAAAGTGTCGTGAGTGTCATTGTCTGCACAGCCCTCTCTTGTGCACATATAGGCACAAAAAAAGCCCCTTCGGCTATCAATGTAATAGCCAAAGCGGAATAAGCCATAAGTTTACTCATGAAATAAAAATAGATGTATTGTTGTTCATTATTTTTTCCTTTAACCGTTAACTATAAGCCGTTAACCTTTGCTTATTCCCTCGGAAATACTAATAATGAACTGAGAGTCCGGACAGCATAGAATCTGCCACAATGCGCTACTAACGGCCACATCAGGGAATAATATAAAAAGATGAAAGCCGAAATTCGAGCACTATTGATTAAGAAATCCGGTGCAAAAGTACAAATAAAATTTCAATTCTGTGACTCAAAAGTGCACAGATTTTTGGTATGTATAACGTTTCATTAGTGTCCCGATTTTAATGGATGTGCCATGCTCTTCAAGAACTTTCGGAAAGTACTGCTTCCTTTTCAGAGGTAGCAGTACTCAATCATACCAATTGATGTCTTTATTCTTTTTTTGAATATTCTTGTTCCATTCTCCGATAGTAAGCATCTGCCTGTGCCAGCGTTTCGGGCTTCCCTACGTCGAACCATCCTTCGGTGTCGATGGGGTAGCACTGGATGCGGGCCTGGCGGCAGATGTCAATGTAGAAAGGGATGATGGAAAACTTGCCCGTCCACTGTCCGTGGCCCATGTAGCCGAAGACCGAGGGCGAGAGGACGTGCACGCAGCCGAAGGCCAGTTCGTTGTAGCGGCCTTCTTCGTAGGGCGTGCCGGGGGGCAGTGTCTCTCCGGTCGACTTGTTCACCCATCCGCACAGGCGGTTGCTGCCGTCGGCCAGCAGGTAGCGGGCTGTCTGGCGGTGGTTGGTCAGCAGGGTGGCGTCGGCTCCGCTTTCCACGTGGTGGCGGTAGAAGGCGGCCAGGTCTATGTGTGTCAGGATGTCGGCGTTGTGGATGAGGAAGGGCTCGCCGTCGTCCAGCAGGGGGCGGGCCTTCAGGATGCCTCCGCCGGTGTCGAGCAGTTCGCCCCGTTCGTCGCTGATGCGGATACGCACACCGAAATCATTGTTCGCCTTCAGGAAGTCGAGTATCTGTTCTCCGAAGTGATGGATGTTGATGACGATGTCGTCGAATCCGGCTTCTTTCAGCCGCAGTATCACGCGTTGCAGCATGGGAACACCGGCTACGGGGACCAGGGCCTTGGGCATGTGGTCGGTGAACGGGCGCAGACGGGTGCCCAGGCCGGCGGCAAAAATTATGGCTTTCATATCAGTTGCGGGCTTTGAAGGTTTGTTCGATGTTCTGTTCGCGGTGTATCAGGTTGACCTGTACCCCAAACTTCTGGTTCAAGTGCTCGGCCAGGTGCTGTGCCGAGTAGACGGAACGGTGCTGGCCGCCCGTACAGCCGAAGCATACGGACAGGTTGGTGAATCCGCGCTCCATGTAGCGTTTCACCGAAGCGTCGACCAGACCGTAGACGTGCTCCAGGAAGGTGGTGATTTCGCCGTCGTCCTCCAGGAAGCGGATGACGGGTTCGTCCAGTCCGGTGAAGGGCTTGTAGCGTTCGTACTTGCCGGGATTGTTCACGGCCCGGCAGTCGAAGACGAAGCCGCCGCCGTTGCCCGACGGATCTTCAGGGATACCTTTCTTGTAGGCAAAGCTGGTGACCTTGACTACGAGGCGGCGCTTCTGTAGGTCGTCGGTAAACTGTTTCAGTTGGGTCAGCTCGGTCAATACCTGGCACAGATAGGGATATTCGGGATAGGGCTCGCGGAGCAGCTGGCGCAGGTTCTCGATGGCGAAGGGCACACTCTGAATGAAGTGGGGCTTCTTTTCGAAATAGCCGCGGAAACCGTAGGCACCCAGTACCTGCATGGTGCGGAACAGCACGAAGTGGCGGAGCTGGGCCATGAAGTAGGCCTCGTCTACGGGCTGGTACTTGCGCAGGGCGTCGATGTACTCGTGCAGCAGTTCCTGGCGGAGGCTGTCAGGGTAATTGGCCTTGGCTTGCCACAGGAACGAAGCCACGTCGTAGTAGACGGGACCTTTGCGCCCGCCCTGAAAGTCGATGAGCCACGGTTCGTCGTCTTTGATCATGACGTTGCGGCTCTGGAAGTCGCGGTACATGAACGTGGCCGAACTGCTGCGCAGCAGTACGTCGGCCATCTTCTGGAAATCGTCCTCGAGGCGGTCCTCCTGGAAGTCGAGTCCGGTGGCCTTGAGGAAGCAGTACTTGAAGTAGTTCAGGTCCCACAGGATACTGCGGCGGTTGAACTCGGCCTGCGGATAGCAGTAGGAGAAGTCCATGCCTTCGGCTCCGGCAAACTGGACGGCGGGCAGCAGGCGGAGCGTCTTGCGCAGCAGCTGCTTCTCGTCCTCGCCGAAGACGCTGGTCTTGCGTCCTTTCTCGATGGCATTGAAGAGCAGCGTGTCGCCCAGGTCTTCCTGCAGGTAATAGATGTCGTCGTCCGACTTGATGAAGACCTGCGGTACGGGCAGACCCTGCCGGCGGAAGTGCTCGGCCATGTAGAGGAAGGCGCGGTTCTCTTCCACACTCTCGCCACTTACCCCAATCAGGTTAGGATTTCCCTTCAGGCGGAAATAACGGCGGTTGGAGCCCGATGCGGGCATTTCATCGATGGATTCCGGTTCGTGTCCGGTGTAGGCTATATATAGCTTTTTCAGTTCTTCTGTAATCATAGGTGTGCATCTTTTTGGCAGCTAAGATAAGGTTTTCTGTTCAGATATGGTTATCTTTGCCCGAAATAAATGCAGAAAAAATGACAAAGAGCATACCCCAATTTCTGATAGCCGCCCCCATGTCGGGCAGTGGAAAGACAACGGTGAGCCGCGGACTGATGGCATTGCTGAAGGGCAGGGGCCTGAAGGTGCAGCCCTACAAGTGCGGTCCCGACTACATCGACACGAAGTTTCACGAGCGGGCCTGCGGCCGTCCGTCGGTCAATCTCGACCTGTTCATGGCTTCGAACGCCCATGTGGAGCAGGTCTATGCCCGTTATGCAGCAGATGCCGATGTGTGCGTGGTGGAAGGTATGATGGGGATGTTCGACGGTTACAGCCGCGACCGCGGTTCGTCGGCCGAGGTGGCCCGTCTGCTCCGCCTGCCTGTGGTGCTGGTGGTCGATGCCCGTTCGGCGGCCTATTCGCTGGCTCCGTTGTTGCAGGGATTCCTGCATTTCCGGCAGGACATCCGTTTTGCGGGCGTCATCTTCAACCGGGTGGGGTCGCCCCGCCATTTCGAGATGCTGCGTGAGGTGTGCGATGACCTGCAGGTAGAGTGTTTGGGCTATTTGCCCAAGGACGCGTTGCTGGAGCAGGGGTCCCGTTACCTGGGACTGGACTTCAGCGAGCAGGAAACGGACGAGGCAGGGCGGCGCCTGCTGGCCCAACTGGAAGCGCATGTCGACATCGGCCGACTCTTGGAAGTTACCGCCGTCCCTTTGCCTGCAAGCCGTGTGGTACAAAATGAAGTGGTGGGGCACGGAGTCGTGGCCGTGGCCCGTAACGACGAATCGTTTTCTTTCCTCTATACCGAACATCTGGATCTGTTCAGGCGTTATGGCGACGTGGTGTTTTTCGATCCCGAACAGCCGGAACCGCTGCCTGCCGATACCCGTTTGCTCTATCTGCCCGGTGGTTATCCCGAGAAACATGCCGAAGCTCTGAAGGCGGCAACCGGAACACTGGAGTCGGTCCGCCGGTACATCGAAGGGGGCGGACGGACACTGGCCGAGTGCGGTGGGATGATTTATTTGTCGCAGGGAGTCTGCCTGGACGGGCAGCCTGATTTCTGTCCGCTGGCAGGTGTACTGCCGTTTTCCATTTCCAACCGGAAGGAACACCGCAAGCTGAGTCTGGGCTACCGCCGTTTCGATTACAACGGACAGACGTTGCGGGGGCACGAATTCCATTACACCCAGTTTGTGGAGAGGGCAGGAGAGCATCTGTGGCCGTCGGCAGCGCAGGTGTACAATGCCAAGGGACAGCCGGTGGACACGCCGGTGTTCCGTTACAAGAACCTGCTGGCCAGTTACACCCATCTGTATTGGGGCGAAACCGATTTGGACAAACTTTTTGAAAACGAACAATGAAACGAATCTATACAAAGACCGGTGACAAGGGGATGACCGGCATTCATGGAGGGAAGCGGGTGCCCAAGGACGACATCCGCATTGAGGCCAACGGCTGTCTGGACGAACTGAATGCCGTGATAGGCATCGTCCGTTCCTTGCTGCCTGCCGATGACGGCTGGCAGCCTCTGCTGCACGAGGTACAGAAAGAACTGATGGTGGTGATGAGCCATGTGGCCACACCGCCCGGCAAGGTGAATCCCAACGAACTTCACGCCGCCGGACTGACGCTCCGTTGCGAACAGGAGATGGACCGGCTGACGGAGCAGTTGGCCGATCACGGCTATTTCCTGCTGCCCGGCGGAACGCCCGTATCGGCCCAGTTGCATTTTGCCCGCACGGTGGCCCGTCGGGCCGAACGCCGGCTGTGGACGCTCCACCGCCAGTCACCGTTGGCGGAAGACATCCTGGTCCTGGTCAACCGCCTGTCCGACCTCTTCTTTGTCATGGCGCGCATGGAGATGCAGCGCCAGAACTGGCCGGAAGAAAAATGGCAGGAGTTTGCCTATAAGCGCAAGCGCCGGCCGGCCGACGGCGGTCAGGCCAGTTGCAATTCGTAAAGGCAGGCTTTCACTTCTTCGCTGCTGCCCAAGTGCTTCCCTTCGTCATCGGACAGCTTGACACATTCGCGCCACTCCTGGCTGGGGTTCATGCGGCAGCGGGTCAGTTTCATCACGATGTTGGCCGGCTTGAAGCCCGTGTCGTTGGTCAGGTTTGTGCCGATGCCGAAGGCACAGCGGATACGTCCTTCGCAGAACCGCTGGATGTCGAGCGCTTTCGGGAAGTCGAGTGCGTTGCTGAAGATGATGGTCTTCGTGGTGGGGTCGATACCGAACTCCTGATAGCGAGCTATCAGCCGGTCGGTGAATTCGAATTCGTTGCCCGAATCACAGCGCACGCCGTCGAACAGCTTGGCCTGCTTGCGGCTGAGGTTGCTCAGGAAGGCATCGGTCGTGTAGGTGTCCGACAGGGCTGTACCCAGGTCGCCGTCATACACGTTGACCCAGTTTTCCAGCGCCATGTAGTTGGCGTGCTTGTAGCCGAACTGCGCGCCGTGGAACATGAACCATTCGTGCGGATGCGTACCCATGGGGCGCATGCCGTATTTCATGGCAAAATAGCAGTTGGAGGTTCCCGTGCAGTACAGGGCGTGCTGTTTCAGGTAACCGATGACCGTGTCGTGTACGTCGAACGAAAAGCGGCGTCGGGTACCGAATTCCGAAAAAGACAAGTGATGACGGTTGGAAAGCGCCACCTTGTCCACCAGGCGTTCGGTTACTTGGGTCAGGTCGGGAATGTTGCCCGACACCTGATTCTTCACTTCCGATACCAGTGCCAGCAAGGGTACTTCATACAGCGTTACCTTATACATATAGTCAGTTACCTCCATATGCAGATGCCGCTCCTCGTCGAGACTGATTTTCACCTTCTCCGGCTGAAAACGGAACGAGGAAAGCCATTCCCAATAGACCCGGGGCAGGAAACGGCAACTGTGTGCCATGTATTCCAGCTCGTCTCCCGTCAGCGTAATCCGCCGCATGTTGTCGATGGCGTCCTTCAGTTCGGCCAGGAAGCGGTCGGAGTAGGCCGTATGGTCGCGGTCGGTGAAGGAAAAGGTTCCTTGCGCATTGGGAAACAGCTTGATATAGGCGTATGACGTCGTAAATTTATAGAGGTCGGTATCGAGTATGGAATAGATCATAACGGTAATATTTTTTTGTTCAGGCTGTGAAGGTACACACTTTATTCAAGTTTAGCAAGCGAATGGCGCAGTATTTATATGTTAACAAGAAAGTATAGAGTTTAAGCTATGTTATAATAATTCGTTTTTTTGTGTCTTCTTTTGGAGGATTCCGGGAAATGCCTACCTTTGCAATGTGTTTTTCATAGTATTAGATTTAAGGTTAACAAAAGATTGGCTGTCTGGGAAGATAGCCTTTTTTTTTGCTTCCTTTTCTCCTTTTTCCATTCTCTCCTTTTTATTACCTTTGCGGCTGCAAAAACGAAACGTATGAAGTTATTACATCCTCTTATGTTCGCCGGTACCGGCAGTGACGTGGGCAAAAGTATCATTGCTGCCGCCTTCTGCCGCATCTTCAGGCAAGACGGCTATCATCCGGCACCGTTCAAGGCGCAGAACATGGCGCTCAATTCCTATGCTACCCCTGAGGGACTTGAAATAGGGCGTGCCCAGGCCGTACAGGCCGAAGCTGCCGGTGTTCCCTGCCATACGGACATGAACCCCATTTTGCTGAAACCCCAGAGCGACCACACTTCGCAGGTTGTGCTCAACGGGCGTCCTTTGGGAAACCGCCACGCTTACGACTATTTCCGTAAGGAAGGCCATGAGGCGCTCCGCCGCGAGGCCTGTGCCGCTTACGACCGTCTGGCTGCCCGCTACAATCCCATCGTTCTCGAGGGGGCCGGAAGCATCTCCGAAATCAATTTGCGCGACACCGATCTGGTAAATCTTCCCATGGCTCTTCATGCGGGAGCACGGGTCATTTTGGTGGGCGACATCGACCGTGGCGGAGTGTTTGCCAGTGTGTACGGTTCGCTCATGCTGCTCCGTCCGCACGAACGGGCCTGCATCAAGGGTATCCTCATCAACAAGTTCCGTGGTGACATCCGTCTTTTCGAGTCGGGCATCCGGATGCTCGAAGACCTTTGCGGCATACCGGTCGTGGGAGTCGTGCCCTACTACAAGGATATCTATATCGAAGAAGAAGACAGTGTGGCGCTTGCCACCAAATCCATTCAGGCCGAACGCGGCAAGGTAAACATCGCCGTCGTGCTGTTGCGCCATCTCAGCAACTTTACCGATTTCAATGCACTGGAACGCGACCCGCGTGTCCATCTTTTCTATACCAACAATACGGAAGAAATAGCCAAGGCCGACATCATTCTGCTGCCGGGTTCCAAGAGTACGCTGGACGACCTTTACGAACTGAGGCGCAACGGGGTGGCGCAGGCCGTCATCCGGGCCCGGCGCGACGGAAAGACGGTCATGGGCATCTGCGGAGGCTATCAGATGATGGGACAGGAAGTGCTCGACCCCGATCATGTGGAAGGCGAAATGGAACGGCTTCCCGGGCTAGGCCTGCTTCCGGTAAGCACCCGCATGACCGGCGGTAAGGTGACGCGGCAGGTGCGCTTCACCCTCGACGCAGGTACAGGCGGGGGTTCCGGCGAAATGAGCGGTTACGAAATCCACATGGGCGTTACCACCGGTGTGTCCGACGAAGACTACAGGCCGCTGAACCGGCTGGAAGACGGACAACCCGACGGTTGCTTTGTAGACCGCACCTGTATGGGCACCTACATTCACGGCATTCTGGACAACGCGTCCTTCATAGACTTTCTGCTCGAGCCTTTTGCCGACAAGGTGAAGGAACGCAGCACGTTCGATTATCAGGCATTCAAGGAACAACAATACGACAAGCTGGCCGACCACGTGCGCCGTCACGTCAACCTGCCGCTTGTCTATCAAATTTTGACGGAACATGATTGACGGACATGGAGACGACTCCTATAAATACAGCAGGCCGATAACGGCCAATTTCAGTTCGAATGTATACGGACACCCCGACCTTTCGGGGCTGTTGGAACATCTGGCCCAATGCGTGCGCGGTGACGGCCGGCAGAAGAGCCTGGTTTCTTCCTATCCCGAGCCCGAACCTTATACGCTGGAAGCCGAACTGGCCCGGCTGATGCATCTGGCGCCCGCTTCGGTATGTGTCACCAACGGAGCCACCGAGGCCATTTATCTGATAGCCCAGACCTTCGGAGGAACCCGTACGGCCATTCTGCAGCCCACGTTCAGCGAATATGCCGATGCCTGTGTGATGCACGGCCATCGTGTCAGTTCGCTCTATACCCTGCCTTCCGGGCGGGAACGTTTTCTGCTTCCCGAAGAGATACGCATGTTGTGGTTGTGCAATCCGAATAACCCAACGGGCAGTGTCGTCGACAAGGCTTGGCTGGAGACACTTGTCGAACGCAATCCGCAGGTATGCTTCGTCATCGACCAGTCCTACGAACACTTTACGCAGCGGCCGCTGTTCCCGGCAGCCGAGGCAGCCCGCTATCCCAATGTGCTGTTGCTGCATTCCCTTACCAAGCATTATGCCATCCCGGGCCTCCGGCTGGGGTTCCTGACGGGTGACGAAGGTCTGCTGGCCCGCATACGTACCCACCGCATGCCCTGGTCGGTCAATGCGTTCGCTATCGAGGCCGGTCTCTATCTGGCTTCGAAAGGAATGCCCGATCCGGTCCGTCTGGACGAGTGCCTGCAGGAGACAGCCCGCCTGCGCAGACGGCTCGAGCAGCTGGGAGCGTTGGATGTGTGGGACACACATACGCATTTCATGCTGGTGCGCCTGCGTTTCGGCAAGGCCTCGGCACTGAAAGAATATCTGGCAGCCGAGCACGGCATTCTGATACGCGATGCGTCGAATTTCGAAGGCCTCGACGAGCATTTCTTCCGCATAGCCACCCAGACACCTGCGGAGAACGACCGTCTGGTGGAAGCCATTGCTTCCTGGCTTCAGGAATAACGAATCCTTATAAACTCTTTCTGCTTTGGAACAACTGTTGCTTATATGCTATTTGTGTCTGCCGTTGCTGGCAGCCTGGGTGCTCGACCGCTGGTTGGGCGACCCTCTCTGGATGCCCCATCCGGTCGTGGCGTTTGGCCGGGCCATTGCCTGGGGCGAACGTCATCTGAATAAAGGAAAATTCCGGTTCTGGAAAGGAGCGGCCCTGAGTGTGATAGGGGTGTCGGTCGTCTTTGTCCTGACGCTTTATCTGTTGCGTGGAGCGGCCCTGTATTCTCCGGGATTGTTGCTGGTGTTGCAGGTGCTGCTGATATTTTATTGCCTGGCAGGCACCACGCTGGTACGTGAGGTCCGGATGGTTTTCCAGGCAGCCGACCGTTCGCTTGAGGAAGGATGCCGTCAGGTGGCCCGCATTGTAGGGCGCGACACCTCGCAATTGTCTGCGCAGGAAGTCCGTACGGCGGCGTTGGAGACATTGGCCGAGAATCTGAGCGACGGTGTGGTGGCCCCCTTGTTCTGGTATGCCTTGTTGGGAGTGCCGGGCATGCTGGCCTATAAGATGGTAAACACGCTCGATTCCATGATCGGGTACCGCAACGAGCGATACCGCCAGTTCGGTTGTTTTGCCGCCCGTCTGGACGATGTGGCCAATTATATACCGGCCCGTCTGACCGCCCTGCTGATGGTACTGGCGTCGGGACGGCTGTCCCTGCTGGCTTTTGTGGCCCGTTATGGCAACCAGCATGCCAGCCCCAATTCCGGTTATCCGGAGTCGGCACTGGCCGGTATTCTGGACTGCCGTTTCGGCGGTCCCCACTTCTATTTTGGGGAAGAGGTCTGGAAGCCTTTTATCGGGTACACCGACCGTCTGCTGACCACTGCAGACATGCAGGTGGCCATCCGCATCAACCGTCGCGCCGAGGCGCTGATGATGCTGCTCGTTGTACTTACGCTGGCAGTCCGGCTGTTGGCCTGATGCCGGATCAGATGGTTACCCGGATGATGCCTCCGTAGGGCGTCAGGGCACTGAAGGCCTCCTCGGCCTTGATGAGCCCCGCATAAATCTGGGCACAAATCAGTACCCCGCCGTGGGCAAAGAGGAGGACACGCTGCCACGGTTTCTGTTTCAGTTCGTCCAGAAAACGGCCGACCCGTTCGTACTGCATGGCAAACGATTCGCCTCCGGTAGCAGCTACGTTCAGGTAGTCGGCATACCATTCCTTCAGTCTCGGGTCATCGTTGTGGTCAAAAGGTTTCATCTCCCAGGCTCCGAAATTGATTTCCATGATGCGCCGCTCTCGTTCGGCATCCGGATAACCGCAGTATTCGGCCAGCCGTACGCAGCGGGTCAGCGGACTGGTATAGACCTGTTCCGACATCTGTCCGTCGGCCAGGATTGTTTTCAGGTTGGCCAGTGTCTTGGCCGCTTCTTCTTCAAACGTCGGTTTCAGGGGTACGTCGGTCTGCCCGTAGCATACACCTGGCGGTACGTCTACCGAGGTGTGGCGTATCAGTATAAGTTCCATATAATCGCAGCAGATAGGTAAAACGATAGTTCGCATAGCAGGAACATGGCTCCGCAACAGTCGCCTGTATATCCTTGCAGCCGTTTCCTCATCAGGCTTTGCAGCAGCAGGAAGGTGAACAGGGGAACGGCCGTAGCAGGCCATGTACGCAGTGGCAGCAGGAAGAACAAGGGCAGGATGCCGCTGACGAAGGCTGTAATTCCTTCACCCCGGCTCATGCCGCTGTACACAACCTTGGCCTTGCTTTCGGCTTCGGGTCTGGCGTAGGGCAGGTAGTTGATAATCTGCGAGGCGCAGAACTTGCTCCAGCAGTCGGCGCAGAGGGCTGTCGCACACAGCACCGGCAACGGAAGCGACAGCGGAAGCTGCCACAACAGCAGAAAGTAGAAGATGAGTCCCGCCACACCGTAGGTACCGATGTGCGAATCCTTCATGATGGCCAGGATACGTTCACGCGTTGTTCCCCCGCCAAACCCGTCAAAGAAATCGGCCAGTCCGTCCTCATGCAGGCAGCCGGTCACGGCCAGCCGGGCCACGATGGCCACCAGCCAGGCTGCGGGCAAGGGCAATACCTGGCCGGACAGCCAGAGTACGCCGGCCATGATTCCTCCCGTAAGCCATCCCACCAGCGGCCAGTAGGGCACCACATGCTTGAAACACTCGGCCGGCACTTCCCTGATTTTCCAGAAGGGCAGGCGTGTGAAGAATATCAATGCAGCCAGAAAATTCATTGCTTAAAAATATTTGGTGATGGATGCGTGGGCAAAGTTGTCCATCTCGTTGATCATGCGGATTGCCGAATCCACGATGGGATAGGCGCAGATGGCGCCGGTTCCTTCTCCCAGTCTTAATCCCAGGTCCAGCAGCGGCTTGGCGTGCATGTAGTCCAATACCCGTTTGTGTCCGGTCTCGTCGCCGCAATGACCAAAGACGGCATAGTCCACGACTTCCGGATACAGCCGGCTGGCTGCCAGCATGCAGTTGGTCATGATGAATCCATCCACCAGAATCAGCATTTTCAGCTCTGCGGCCTGCAGCATGGCACCTACGGCCATTACCATTTCCAGTCCGCCGAAGTACCGCAGGACATCGCGTGTCGACCCGTTACCGTGGTAGTTTTCCATACTCTTTTTCAGTACCTCGTATTTATGACGGATGCCTGCACTGTCCAGTCCGCTGCCTGCGCCGACACATTCTTCCAGCGGAATGCCGGTGAAGTAGGTCATCCACATCGACGACGACGAGGTGTTGCCTATCCCCATTTCGCCGAAACTCAGAACGTTGCTTCCTTCTTCGCGGCAGCGGCGTACCATTTCGGCTCCCCGTTCCAGGCACAGTTCCATTTCGGCTTCCGTCATGGCCGGTCCGTACAGGTAATTGGCGGTACCGCGACGCACTTTCATGTTGATGATTCCCTTGTCGTAGGGCAGGTCATAGTCCACTCCCGCATCGACCAGCTTCAGTTGGAACCCGTGCTGGCGGCAGAGAAAGTTCACACCGGCCCCTCCGTGCAGGAAGTTGCTCAGCTGTTGCCAGGTCACTTCCTTGGGCGAGAGGCTTACGCCCTCTTCCACAATTCCATGGTCGGCAGCAAAGATAATGTTCTGTGGCTTCTTTAAGGCAGGTGTCAGTGTCTGTTGGATCAGTGCCACTTGCAGGGCTATTTCTTCCAGTCGGCCCAGTGAGCCTTTCGGTTTGGTCAGGTTATTGATTTTGTCCACGATGGCCGGTTCCATCCCTTTGTCCGGTCTTGCGATTTCGAATGTTTTCATGCTATTTTCAGTTTTACTTTATTTTCACGGGAATGCCCGACACCATCAGAATCACTTCATCGGCTTTCGAAGCGATATATTGGTTCATCCAGCCTTGCATGTCGGTAAATTTGCGTTGGATTTCGTTTTCCGAAGTGCCGCCGCTTCCTATTTCGTTGGTGACGAAGAGGAACGTGGCATCCTGTCGGGTCAGTCGGTCGAATTCGTCGCGTACAGCCTGCAGGGCTGCATCCACGTTGCTGTCCAGGTCGAAGAAGTAGTTGGTACACCACAGTGTCACGCAGTCTACCAGTACCACCCGTCCGTCCAGGCAGTGCCGGCTCAGCTCCTTGTTTTCTTCAATGTTGGTCCATTCCGGTCCCCTGCGTTGCTGGTGCTTGACGACCCGTTGTCTGAATTCGTCGTCCCAGATACGTGCGGTGGCCATGTAAACCGGAGTGGGAGAGAGGCTTAGTGCCATTTTTTCAGCATAGCTGCTTTTGCCGGAGCGTGCTCCGCCTGTTATCAATACAATCCGTTTCATTCCATCTGTTTTTCTAACGGGAAACAAAAATACAAGATTTTATTGACTTCGCTATTGCTTTTCTAAAAAAAGTCTCTATCTTTGTCCCCGCTTTGTGAAAAGAATGTTTGTAAAGACAAAGATTTCGACAGGCGGCAGTAGCTCAGTTGGTAGAGCATCAGCTTCCCAAGCTGAGGGTCACGGGTTCGAGTCCCGCTTGCCGCTCATTTTGACAATCAGAGGTTTACGTGATGTAAGTCTCTGATTTTTTTGTTTTGTAGCAGGCTGGTTTAATCAGCTGGTTTTAGCTTATACCCCCAAAACTATATTGGCATCAATATTCAATTTTTGGCTGATTTCACGGGCAACCTTCAATGTAGGTTCGCATTTACCGGAAATATAATCGCTCAAACGAGAAGGGCTGACTCCAATTAATTTTGCCAGTGCTTTCTGGTTAAGTCCCATCTCATACATACGGAGTTTCAGCACATCAACCAGAGATGGCTCTCCCAGTGCAAAATGTTCTTCTGAATAATCAGCAACAAGATTAGAAAGTAATTCCAACTCTATGCTGTTCGGATTATCGAGAGGGGTTTCGTCTGTAACCAGTGGAAGTAGTTCCTCAACCCTTTTTACAGCCCAGTCGTATTGAGCTTTGGTTTCTATCTTTGTCATAGCTCTTGGTTAATCGGTAACCGCCGATTCGGTTTAATTATAAAACAGAACAATCCGCTATTTTGTCATATTCGGCATGAGTGCCAATAAAGCGAATATAAACGAACTTTATCGTGAATTTTATCACTACAATCAGCCTGTAATTATTGCCTTTAATATTGAATACATAATGTTGGTTGCCCACATTATCCACGCTATTGAAAGTCTTTTTTACATCTGAAAAGCAGGTCCATTCACTTCTCTTGACTATGGTAACCCATTCTTGCAAAGCGACCTTTGCATCAGGATGTGCTTCTGCATATTCTTTTATAGCCTGTTCTGTAAATATTCTCATTATGTTCACTCAATTATCTATCTTGCAAAGATAAGAACAAAATTCTATTTTCCAAAATTAAATTCCATTATCCGAAATATATTGTTTGATGTGTGTTTTATCGGATGTTTGTAATCTCATTCTTCTACACCATAAATATATTCTACCGGCGATTTCTTGAAGCGCAGGATGCGGGTATCGTTGTTGCCGGCACCATTCTGGGTCAGATACAGGCCAGCCATCGATCCGTTGAAATACCATCCCTTTCCTCCCGGCTCATAGACCGTAAACAGAATGTTGTTGTAGTGTCCGTGGTAGATACCCGAGTCGTTCCACTGTGCTGCCGGGCCATACCACACCACCGGTTCGTATTGCGGAAAGTCCGGACTCTTCATGGCTATGTATATCAGGTCAGTCAGGGCCAGACCGTCTACAACGATATCATTTCTGCGTTTCTGCGTACGTTGTATTCGGCTGTGTCCCTCCCACGGGTTCTTCAGTTCATGAGTACCGTTCCACATGACCCATACGTAGTCTGTCGCGTCGAATACACGGTTGAACTCTTCCATACTCGGCACTTCGTATCCTTCCGGAGCCAGAGCCGTTGGCGACAGCCGGTTCATGTGAACGGTCTGTCCGGTTGCAAAACCGTCGAGTACGGCCGTTCCGTCCCGGTTGATTACCCGCAATCCTTTTCCGCTGTCTCCCTGATAGGCCCATCCCCACAGATCATAATACTCTTCGGCGGTACAGGTCTCCAGATATTGGAACACCGTCTGTCCGGCCATTGCCGCCGGGTCGACGGACGACAATACCTGGTCGTCAAAGGAGCGGGAATTCCCTCTTGCATTGTATTTGCACCACCACACTCCGTGCAGCCAGGTCACCGGCAGGCCATAGTTACGTCGCGACACGAGGTATTCTTCCCGTTCTGTTCCGTCTGCCTTGTTGCTGATTACCAGTTTGCCTTCCTGTATACGTCCGTTGGCGGTAGGATCGTTCGGTTTCCATCCGGCCAGCACGCGATAGACATTGTCCGTCCCTTCGCGCAGTTCCAGCTTCAGCCAGGGATCTTCGTTTCCTGCAAATTCAACCGCCAGCTGTTTGTCGTCGGGCAAGGTGAAGGTTCCCAGTTCGTTGTCAATGTAGCGGTCGAACCGGTGCGTGTAAGTTTCCGCGTCAAACGTCAGCAACCCTTCTATCTGTACCGGATTGGCCTGTAACACCAGCCGTATCCCGTCTTCGGGATACGAGTTGTCCAGACCTTTGCGGTGGAATTGCAGTGTCATCTCTTCTGCCCCCATACCGGGGGCATAGAGTGCTTTCCGTATCCGGAAGAGGTTTTTCCCTTCCAGTCCGCGGGTCTGGGCTACCGGTTCTACGGTCACCGGATAACCGGATGTTGGCAATACCTCCAACTCGTCGTCACAATCCACGGCGAGCAGCACTTCTGCTGCTCCGTGGGGAAAGATCAGGGTACTGCCTTCATCCGTTACCTGCATGTCTTCGGTCAGTTGGGACAAAGTCTGGTCGATGGTCAGACGGCTGTCCAGTCCGGGGATCAGTTCGGTATTACTTCCGTTCTCCCAGTCTTCAAGGGATGTGCTCAGTTGGATGTCGATCTGATCCTGACGTACCGTGACGGTGTAGATTGTATTTCTTTTCAGTGGTCCGTCAAACTGTTTGGTCAATGTCGTTTCCCGTCCTCCGATGAGGGCTGTTACGCTTATTTCGATGTTTGTATTTTCCTGTTCGTAGGCGTAGATGATGCCTTCCTGAGCATCGGTTATCGGCTCCGTGAAAACGACTGTCGTGTCTTTACGGTTGGCTTCGGCAGGTGAGATGATGCCATCCTGCGGAAATGCATACGCCGATCGGGCTATGTTTTTCAGTGTTACGCTGTTCACCGAAGTCACTTCGGCTGTATTGACCGTGAGGTCAAATCGGGCCAGACCTCGTTTCAACGTTACAGTTGCCGTATTGTTGGGACTGCTGGTAGTTCCCAGAGCCACTACACCCGTATAAAATTGGGCATGTCTGCCATTCATGTGAACGATGCTCGATTTCCAGTTTTCTTCACTCAGGCTTTTGGACAGCAGATCATCTGTCGGGATGGAGCCTCCTGCATAGGCCACTACATACAGATTTCCGGTACGGCTGTCTATCTGTATTTTGTGATTATCCAGAGAAGACGCTCCCAGTTCATATATTTCAGTCAAGGTACCTTTTTGAAATAGAAATGCCTTCATGTCAGTTATATCTGTGTCACTTTCTGCATTCTGGCTTTGTCCGTCGTAGGCAGCCAGACGGGTTTGTACCATGGTCGCATCCGGATTGACGGATGGCAGGTTACCTTCTGAATCATTCGAACAGGACATGCTGATCAAGGTTCCTGTTACTAAGGCTAAAACTTTCATCATTTTCTTTTTCATAATCGTTTGTTCAGTTTGTTAATAATACGGTTGTGAAATAAATGTAAAGAAATTAGTCGACTATATATTCTACCGGTGTTTTGATGCATCGGATCGTACGCGTTTTCTGTGCATTTTGGGCGCTGTATTTCCACCAGTTCTGTCCGGGCTTTTCGGCCTGTGCATAGCCTTCCATATACCAGCTGCCGCTGACTCCTGCTGTGGCCATCATAATCATCATCCGGGATATGCTTCCGTTCGTGGTGTTCCATTGATGGCCCAGGCCATACAACGTCCAGTGGTTGTTTCCGTAGGCAAAATCATAGAAAGCCACCGTGCCATACTGCTCTCCCAGGAAAGAGGCGTTCCGTTCCGTTACGGTCACCGTGATGTCCTTGCCCTGTGCGTTCTGGTAGGTCCGGGTTCCCGTACCGCCGATGTTCGAGTTGGTTCCCCATCCGAAGAACGCATAGTCATCGTAGCCGGGTACTTCGTATCCTGCCGGAGCCATCTGTGTGGCAGCCATGTTCCCCCAGTTTTGCGGATTGCTTTTGTAACCTTCGTGGTAGAACACACTTCCGTCGTGCCGCAAAGGCAGTTCGTCGGGGTTTCCACCCTGATATTGTCCGCCCATCCACGCCAGCAGTTCGTCGTCGCTGCAGGTAGCCAGCACCTCGGCCAGCGGCTTCTCCAGGGCCTGGTCGTCGGCAATGCTCACCTGGTCCTCAAAGCTTTTGACATTTCCCCTCAAGTTGTACTTGCACCACCAGGTACCGTCTATTTCCACCACCGGCAGTCCCCAGTTCACCCGTCGGATGGGGTAGGTCTCCCGGTTGCTTCCGTCTGCGTCACTGATGACCAGTCGGGCTTCCTGCGTACGGCCGTCCGCCTTGGGGTCGTTGGGCTTCCATCCACCCAGTACACGGTATCCGTCTTCGCTCTCTGCCAGTTTGAGCCAGGGCGTTTCCCCGTCTCCGGTTTCTATCATGGCCTGTTTGCCTTGGGGAAGTGTCAGACGTCCCAGCTCGCCGTCTACATATCGCCCGAAGTCACAGACACCGTTCTCGTCCAGTACGATGCTGCCCTCCAGCTTGATGGGGTTGGGTTCGCAGGCCAGTACCACCCGTCCCGTCCATGTCCGGTCCTTGTACAGGTCCAGGTGGATATATTCCCAGTTACTGCCCGGAAAGCGGTGTCCGGCCGATACCGTCACGTTGCCCACATGCTCCAGGTTTCGTGTGGCTGCCGTCTGTACCGTAACTTTGTCTACCTGTCCTTCCATGCTTACCGTCGTACCGCTTTCGCCGTTCAGGGCGAGGCGGAAGTCGCTGCCCATGTATGGGATGAAGACGCTGTCTCCCCGTTCGTTTACCCGTACGTTGGCGGGCAGGTCTGAGGCTTCCAGATTGACCAGGGCACGGTTTACGGTTTCCGTACCGGTCGTGCTTCCCTGTTCCCATCCGTCTGACGTGATGTTCAGGCTGACGTCGTCTCCCCGTCCGTACACGTGCAGCGTATAGGTCGTGTTTCGCCGCAGGATGGCAGGCAGCGCAGCCTTCATCCGGTGCAAGGCTCCTCTGAAACGTACCAGTACCTCGGCAGTCATTCCTTCACCGCTTTGTTCGCAGGCGTAGAGCCATGTTTCGCGACCGTTGGCCAGCGGAGTGTCGAACGTCTTTTCAAACGCCCCTTTTTCCGTCTGTTCTGGACTGGCGATTTCCGTCTGTTCGTTGATGTACCCTCTGTCTGCCAGCTGCGAGATGCTGGCCTGGAGCACTTCCACCCCCTTGTCCGTCGACTCGATGTCTATCCGTGCCACGCTTCTTTTCAGCTTTACCTCCAGATTTCCGGCCGTTGTTTCGGCCAGGTCTGCCTGTCCGCTCATCAGCAAGCCTTGCGCAGCCATGTCTTCTTTTACGGCCCATAGTTTCTTGAATTCCTCCAGTGTGGTGCCGGCAGTCAGGTTTTCCAGCCCTTCGACGTGCGATGCGTTGGCCAGCACCATCAGTACCCCGTCGTTCGTTTTCAGGTCAAGGCGGCATGTCCCGTCCTTTTCCGGTGTCATCGGTCCGAACACCTCCTTCAGGGTTCCTCCGTCGAAGCGGTAGATGCGTATGTCGTTCAGTTGCGCGTCGTCATTGCCGGTTTGCGTTCCGGCCGTTTCCGTGGCCAGCAGGCGTACGGTTGTTCCGGTGTGGGTCTCCATGCTGTCCCATGCCGTATCGGCATGACATCCGGCCATCAGCAGAGGCAGCAGGACACCCCATATTCGGTTGAATGTATTCATCGGTTACAGTTTTTTAAGTTGTTGTTCAAAATACGTACGCTTGTCAATAGAGCGTCGGGTTGTTCTTGCTGTCCAGGTAGGAGGCAGAGTCGATGGGGAATTTATGCAGGTTGTTCACATAAAAGTGATTCATCAGCTGCTGTGCCCAGGGGCCGTAGGTGAACGAACTGCTGTGGTTGTATCCCATGACATGCCCCAGCTCGTGGAACATGATTTCACAGGCATAAGCATTGGTATAGTGGGTAACCCATGCAGACTGGTAGGCTCCGAATATGTTTCCTCCTCCCAGACCGATTACTCCGTTGCCGGGGTATACCAGTCCCACCTGCAGGGTCCTCTGCTGTCGCATCTGTGACAGTACCTTTTCGGCGGTCACCTTGTCGTCCACACCCCCGTTACCATACAGGAGGTCTTCGTTCTCTTTCAGAATATCCTCGTGCTCCTGCATGTCTATCATATAAGTGAAGTTGATGAACAGCGCCACCACTTCGCGGCAGTGTACCGGGCGGATACCCATCCAGTTGCCTACCGGTCCTCCGTCGGGCAGGTCCGGATCGCCGCCATAGAGTCCGAAGTAGATGTTCCATCCGTGCTCTATCTCCTGTAGCTTCGCCCAGTAGGGATCGTCCGATTCCACCTTGAATTCCAGCGCGGCCAGTTCTTCCGGTTCCAGTCTGTCTATCTCGATCAGCTTTCCCGCTTCCGTCCGGTACATACCTTTTCTGCTGACAAGAGTCGTCTTCTGGTAGAAGTCGGCAAAGGCCGGTATGGAATCGAAATAGGCCAGGTCGAAGTAGTCGTTGCCTGCCGCCTGCAGCCTTGCCTTCACCAGTACCCCTTTCAGGTCGCGTGGCGAGTAGAAGCGTGCGTGCAGCCGTCCTTCGTCGTCGATGTCCAGCTGCAACGGTTGGGCTGTGTTGAATTTCCGCTGTGCCGGGTCGGTGTACACGGTTTTCGGCTCTCCGTCCTGCAGGATCAGGGCATGTCTGCCTTCGTTATAGGCCGTCCGTGTGACAAACAGCGTGCCCAGGTAATCGTCCGGATGCACCATTTGCGCGTTCACCCGGCTGATCCGGTTGGCACAAAGCGAATCCGTTGCGAAGCGGTAGCTGCATGCCACCGTTCCTCCACGGTAGTTCCGGGTCTCGAGGTCGATTCGTCCCTCTACCTCTGTTCCTGCCACGACGGGCATGAAACAGAACGCTTCCGCCTGGCTCAGGTCCAGCTGCTCCATGGTGCCGTTACTTTCTCCGGCATATCCGCCGTCTCCCGTGAAGCGGGTATAGAAGCGCGCGTTCTCCAGTGTCAGGGTTTTCTGTGTCACGGCCGTGCGTACATTCTCGTTGTTGTACAGCAGGGCGATGTCCATCCGGCCCATGATTCGTTTCTGTACGATTTCGTCCGGCAGCTGTGCTTCGTGTTCATATCCGTCTGCCGTCTGTATCCGCTCCACGCTGAAAGGCGTCTGCGAGTAGAAGTATTCCGCTTCCAGCGGTTTTCCAAGGTCTTCCGGAAAACCTATCCATTCGTCCGTCAGGTGTTCCATACGGCGTATGGTAGCCCCGTCAGCCTGTTCGTCACCCCGTACAGCCAGAATCAGCAACCTGTATTCCCCTTCTTTCAGTCCCTCGATTTTCATCTCCTGGCTCTGCGGGTTGTAGATTCCCTTCAGCCCGCCGACGATGTAGCCCTCTTCATCGGCCACGCAGAACTCCACCCGGTCGTAGGGTTCCGTTTCGCCGGTGGTGCTGCGGGTTGTCCCCGGATTCTCGTACTCCTCACTTCTGAGCCTGACGGACGTGCCACCTGTCCGGTTGCCGGTGTGTTCCGTCCATTCCTCCTGTTGGCAGGATACAAAGGCCAGTGCGCATAACAATGTGATCCAAACAATCTTTTTCATCCTGTCTTTTTGTTAGTGTCAATAATTCTGTTGCTCAAAATGTTCAACAGCATTCAAAACACGTCCATCTGCCTATTTGTTTAATGCCCCTCACCGGACAGGCGACTTTTTGACGCAGGTCAATTGAGTGGAGAGTGGAGAGTTGAGAGCGAAAAGGGGAGAGTTACTTTGTGTACATTCTGTTTCCAGCCCGTACACACCTTCCCGTCAGCTTGTCTACATCCTGTCGTCCGGGCGTTTTTCCTTTGCCAGGGCCGCGATGAGGTACTTGCCACGGGCGTTGATATCCTTCCAGCGGGTGGAGTGGAGCACCTTCCACACATGGCCGCCCAGGCGGCCGTAGTCCGATAGGCGGAGAATGGCCTGCACGTCGGCGGGGTCGGTGATGCGCTTCTGTTGCAGCGTCAGGAGCAGCCCCTCGTAGTTGTGCGTCCGTTTGTTCAGCGCATATTCCGGCGGGCCCTGCTTCGACCGGTTTTCAGCAGGATCTTCTTCCTTCATACTTGTTGTGCTTTGCTCTGCTCTACTTTGCTCTACTCTGCTTTGTTGGAAATTGCTTACATTTTCGGCAGAATTGCAAGCATTTTTATCCGGTGCTCCGGCATTCGGCGCTTTACTGACTGTTTCCGTACCCTTTTCCGGGGTCACGAAACGTTCCATCAGGAAGGGTAGGGAGGCCGGCTCCCTCCCTTTCCTGCGTTTGGTTGCGTCGAGCCATGCCTCCTGGATTTCCGCCGAAGTCAGCACCCCCTGCTTCTTATACAATTCCCGGTCGAAGAAGCCCTTCTCCACCAGAATGTCCACGATGCCCTGCATCTCCTCCTCGCTGATGTCCCGTCCCACCTTGTTGGAAAACAGTGCCCTCTGCTCCGGGTTCCAGGGCAGGTAATACCCGTTCTCCTTGTAGATTTTGCACAGCAGTTTGAGTACCACCGCTACGCCCTTCAGTCCGAACCGGGCTTCCACCAGCTCCATGGCGATATTTTCCGGCAGATTCACCTCCACCGGAAAATACAAGATACCTGTATACCTCATGGCCATAGCTGCTTCAGACGATTGGTTTCCACTCCATGAAATTCTCCAGCTGGAAGCTGTCCCATACCTGCCGTTCCAGGTCCCAGTAGACCACCGTTCCCTTGACCCGTCGCAGGTCGTACTTCCGACCGAAGGCATGCTCGTAGGGCAGGAGGGTGGCCCTTACCAGCCTGAATTCGCCGTTCTGCTTGCGGTGTGCCACCGCCGCTTGTCCGTACTGCATGTAGTCCAGCAGGCTCATCAGCCGGTCTGCCATCCAAGCTGCACTGTATTCACTGTAGTTTTTCTCCAGGCGGATGCGTATCGCCCACCGTTTTTTCAGCGCTTCGTATGCCGAAGCCTTTTTTCTGTTTCTTTTCATAATCCGATGTTGTTTTTTGGTTACGCCGCAAAAGTATGTACCCTTCTTCACATCCGATGTTTTTAAAAGAAACTTTACTTTCTGATAGGTTTCCAGCTGCCTTTCCGTCGGAACTGTTTGAATTCATCCTTTCGGGTAAGCTCATCCCATACCATGTAAACCTCCTTGATGAGCGTGCTGTAGCTCAATGGCTTGCCGTTTTTATCCACAAACATCTTTGTTCCGGTCAGGAAAGCGAGCGAAGGGGGCCATCCTCCCGTTGGCCTTCCTGTCGAAATCTCCCGACAAATAACCGATCAGTAACATTTCAATATAATATAGCCGGTCTTCTTGAATGCCTTTCAGGTCTGGTTCCCTTTTCCGGCCTCTTTTTGGGGGATTGGCCTCATTTTCAGCCACATGATTCTCATTCGGTGCTCTCATAATATGTTCCGATTTAAGAGGTTTGTACTGTTGTTTGTTCTATGGTATTTGCGATAATTAAAAACAGTTAAATTCTTGGCTGCATTTAGAAGCTGTTTAAAATTTATTCAAAAATAATTTTATGGCGGCAATTTGCACCATAG
>NZ_CABUOL010000030.1 GCF_902493215.1 uncultured Mediterranea sp. | reverse complement strand
ACTATATTTCAATAATTTCAAAGAACTATTTATCCACTTTTACGGGACAGTAGTGTTTCATTATATTAATTATTCAATACAAAACACACCCTCTGCCTCCATTTCGTCATTATATAAATATAAGATATATTTTCCTTGAGAAAAATGCTCTAATTCTATGATAGTGGATTGTGATGAATCTAAGCATACAATATCAACTAACATAATGTTTCCTTGTGAATTTTCAACTTGAATATTCAAGTCAAATAGACCTTGGCTTTGGATTTCCAGTTGTTGATTCTCTATCAAAAAGGCCTGCAAAGGTACTTCTTGAGGAGACTTTGTTTGAACTCTCCATTCTTTCTTTAGTTCGACTTTTCTTTTGTAACCACCTTTTGCACTTACTTGTACTGCAATCATCGTAAATGCCACAATTAAACAAATCAGTTTAGAATTCTTCATGCTTTTATTGTTTTTGAATTTGCTGCAAAATTAGTAACAATCCCACACATGAGGAACTAAACAACCGATACACATATAGACATCCATACATTGATAATCAGCCGTTTACATTTGCTGTCTATACACATATACATTCAATACGTGTTTCAGGTAAGATTTGTCTTATGCAATTGCATGATAAGGTATTCGTATAAGTTGGTTTGATGGGGTAACGTAATGTGCAGTTTTTGTCTTAAACGATTATTCTTGGTATGAATGGAACCCGGATTAATATTTAACAATATGGCTGCTTCATTACCATCAAATCCCAGCATATAGAAACAACAATATTTCCATTCCGATTCACTGATGTCGGGGCAGAGTTCCAATATATAACTTTTGAGATTGGGATATACCTTGGTTACTTCGTCTACGATTTGTTTCCACAACTCATCCGTGACAAGAGCCTGTCCATTGGTTGTTTTCTTCTGCCTGATAAGTTGCTGTAATTTTCGGTAAAGGTTCGAATCGGTCAGAAGCTTTCTCTCCAGCTTCACATAGTTTTCTGTCAGAAGATTTATTTCAATCTGCAACTTTCTTGTTTCCTCAATGTCTTTTCTTGCATTCTCCAACATGAACCGCTTTTCTTCTATCTCATGCAAGAGGGCCTGTTGCTGTCTGACAAGATAATTCAGTTCCGCCTGTTGCCGTATAATCTTCTGCTCGCTTTTCTTCTTTTGCGCATAGTAAATGAAAGAAAGGCACAGTACAATTATACTTGATATGATACTTATTATAAGGTAGCGCTGCTTACGGACTTGCAAGGCAGTGTTTTCATTCTTCAGTTTGACGGTCACATACCTTTTTTCGAGTTCTGCTATTTTGGAGTTACTTTTTTCCATGTTCAAGGAATCCTTTACTTCCATAAGCAGCTCCAGATAAGCCAGGGCCTGGTCTGTATGATTCTCCTGTTTACCGATGATATAGTGCAGATAATATTCTTCTACCTTTGCCTGCTCCCAGTCTTTCTCTGCTATCTTTTCCAATATGACCTTGGCTTTCTCCGTGTCTTCCATAGTGAGATATAGGTCGCAAAGGGCGATGTAGTCAGGCAATGCCTCTTTGGCAATTTCCAAGGAGCGATAAAAATAGTCTTCTGCCTGCTCATAGTCGGAATTTCTCATATAAAGATTGCCGTAAGCATTGAGTATGGAACTGTAGACTTCGTCATCATTCAGTGTGGAAACGATGGAATCTGCCTTGTGTAGCACTGCGAATGCCGCCGGCAGAGAATCCATATACGCATATTGTCGGGCCAAGTCCCTCAATGCACAAGCATGGCTTCTGTGGTTTCCGGCTTGCAGGAAATATCCAGCGGCCTGTCTGAACTTTTCGATGGCGTTTGGGATGTAGTCTTGCGACTCATACAGATTACCTTGATAAGAACAGGCATACCCCATTGAGTTGTAGTCTTTGTGCTGTCTTGCAAGGTCGTAGGCTCCGATGTATACTTGTGCCGCCAGGTCAGGATGTTTTTCGGCGGCGTATGACTCTCCCAAAAAGAGGCGGGCACAAAGCCTGTCGGACAACGTGCCGTGCTTTTCATACCATTCCGTCACGTCCCTCCAGTCGAAGGAAGGAAGGGGATTCAGTGGCATACGTTGCGATAACTTTCCATAGAGCAAGCACCAGTGAGAAAAATTTTCTCTACACATAGTGTCACGCTCCAGCAAAGAGAGCAGCTTGTAAGCACTGTCAGGATGGCTGGTCAGAAACGTCTCGGCCAGGTCTAATACGTGGCATGTGTATGTTCCTTTTCTGTTACAACCTACCGTTATCAGCAGCAGGACAAACAAAAAAAACAGGCATGATTGTTTTTGTATCATTGTCCTTATCTCTCTGCACATTAGAATCATTTTCAGTTTCTCGATACCTGCTTCACCCCCTTCACCGTCCGCAGCTTCTTGATGAGTGCCTCCAGTCGGCCCGTGTCGCCCACCATGACGGTCAGCGTGCCCGAGAAGAGGCCGTCGTTCGAGTTAATGCCGATGCTGCGCAGCGTGATGCCTGTCTCCTTCGAGATGATGGAGGTGATGTTCGTCACGATGCCGATGTCGTCGTGGCCCACCACACGCAGAGTGATGGGGTATTGCGTGCCTTCGCCCTTGCCGGCCCAGCGTGCCTTCACGATGCGGTAGCCGAAGCGGGCATGCAGTTCGGCGGCATTGGGGCAGTCGCAGCGGTGTATCTTGATGCCGCCCGTCACACTGACGAAGCCGAACACGTCGTCGCCATAGATGGGGTTGCAGCACTTGGCCAGCTTGAAGTCGATGCCCTTCAGGTTCTGGTCGATGACGAGCACGTCTTCCTTGGCCGAACCGTCTTCCGGCGTCTGCGGCTGCAGGTTATATTCCTCGGCGCTGCGGTACTGCACTTCCTCGCGGATGTCGTTCTCGCGCTTCTGCAATTCCAGGTAGCGGTCGATGGTGTCGTTCACGTCCAACGCACCGTCGGCGATGGCCTGGTAGAACTCCGTCACCACCTTGTAGCCCATGCGCTTGATGAGCCTCATCATCACGGCCTCATCATATTCTATCTTGCGGTTCTTGAACTTGCGCTCCAGTGTCTCGCGGGCAAAGGCTGTCTGCCGCGATGCCATCTCCTTCAACGCCTGGCGTATCTTGGTGCGCGCCTTCGAGGTCGTGACAATGTTCAGCCAGTCCTGCTTGGGCGTCTGCGTGTTCGAGGTCATGATTTCCACCTGGTCGCCGCTCTGCAACACCTGTTTTAGCTGTACGTTGCGCCCGTTTACCTTGGCGCCGATGCACTTGCAGCCCAGCTTGGTGTGGATGTGGAAGGCAAAGTCGAGCACCGTGGCACCTTTAGGCAACTTGAACAAGTCGCCCTTGGGCGTGAAGACAAACACCTCGTCTTCGTACAGGTCCAGCTTGAAGCGGTCCATCGCCTCCAGGTCGCTGTCCGAACTCTCGAGCGCCTCGCGTACCGAAGTCAGCCATTCGTCCAGCCCGCTCTCGCCCTTGATGCCCTTGTAGCGCCAGTGGGCTGCCAATCCGCGTTCGGCTATCTCGTCCATGCGCTCGGTACGTATCTGCACCTCCACCCACTTGCCTTCAGGCCCCATGACGGTGATGTGCAGCGACTCGTAGCCGTTGCTTTTCGGCACGGACAGCCAGTCGCGCAGACGCTTTGGGTTGGGCTGGTACATGTCGGTCACGATGGAGTAGGCCTGCCAGCATTCCAGCTTCTCCTTCTCCAGCGGAGAGTCGAGGATGACACGGATGGCAAACAGGTCGTACACACCTTCGAAGGGGCATTTCTGCTTCTTCATCTTCTGGTAGATGGAGTGGATGGACTTGGTTCGTCCCTTGATGTGGAACTTCAGCCCCGCCTCCTCCAGCTTCTTCTGTACCGGCGCGATGAAGGCGGCTATGTAGCGGTCGCGCGCGGCCTTGGTGGCGTTCAGCTTGTCCTTGATGTGGTAATATACATCGTGTTCGGTATATTTCAGCGAAAGGTCTTCCAGCTCCGACTTCAGCTTGTAGAGGCCCAGCTTGTGGGCCAGCGGCGCATACAGGTAGGCCGCTTCGTTGGCTGCCTGGCGGCGTGCTTCGTCGTTCTCCGCATCCTTGATCTGCCGCATGACGTTCACACGGTCGGCAATCATGATGAGGATGACGCGCATGTCCTCGGCAAAGGAAAGGAGCAGGTTGCGGAAGTTCTCGGACTCAATCGTGGGGCTCTTGGCATACAGCTCGTTCACGCGGATGATGCCACGGATGATGCCTGCCACATCTTCTCCATACTCGCGGTGGATGTCTTCGGCCGTACACTGCCCGCTGCGCACTACCTCGTGGAGCATCAGGGCCAGGATGGACGCCCGGCGCATACCTATTTCTTCGGCCACGATGACGGCCGTCTGCATATCTTTGATGACGGGGTTCAGTCCGAACACGTCGCGTTGCAGGCCGTTGGTAGCGGCACAGGCCACGAGGTGCACCTTCAGCTTGCGGCAGTCACCCGGCAGCAACGTATCACCCGACAGTTGTAACAGCTTGCGATAGAGCGGGATGAGCATCTTCTTCTCATCCCCACTGAAGAAAGGGTTTGTGTCCATAACGTGTTTTCTTTTGATGGTTACAAGCGCAAAGTTAGCATTCTTTGCCACATTTCATGCGGTTTCGCAAGATTTTTTTCAAAAGAGAGAAGCCTGCTTACAGTTCGTTATAAGCCGGCACATCGGGCAGGAACAGATAGCGCCCGCCTGCGTAGTCCATGCGGCAGCAGTAGTGCTGGAGGCCGTTGCTCACAATCAGGTAGTCCACTTTCAGCACCATGTTGTAGCGCGTAATCTGGTCGAAGACGGCCTGGGTAATCTGGACATCGGGCGCCTTGTACTCCACAATCATGCGGGCCGACAGGTCACGGCGGTAGAGCACGGTGTCGCACCGCTTCCGCGTACCGTTGAGCTGCACCTGCACCTCGTTGGCCATCAGCGCCTGCGGATACCCTTTATAGGCAATGAGGAAATGGACGAAGTGCTGGCGCACCCATTCCTCGGGCGTCAGAGCCACGTAGCGGCGGCGGATGGGGTCGAATATCACCCGTTTGCCGTCGCGCACGGCAATCCTGGCATCGAAGGCTGGCAGGTTCAGTGAATGCATGGGCGGAGTCTTTTTTATATTCTATAACTTAATTAATAGAGGAGGCAAAAGTACGAAAAAGGATGGAAATTCAGTCACCATACCAAATATAATCATCCAAACCAATAAAAATCATCCAGAATATGATATATTTGCCCGACGTACAGAAATCATTGAACAAATTTATTCCTAATGAATTATGGCAATAAGAATCAGCACAAAAACGGCGGAAGGTACACTGACGTCGAAAAGCCATTGGTGGGGCTTTCCCGACCTGCCGGAAGGGATTGACTTCCCTGCCATGCCGGACGATGCGAACAAAGATAACGGTGGAGGCGAGGATTGGCTGACATTTATCTGCCAAATCAGGCTGGAAGATATCGCCCCATACGATTGCGAAAACCAACTTCCACATCAGGGAATGTTGTATTTCTTTGCCTCGCTCGACTATTTTCTGGGTGATTTGGAGGCATATAACGGGCACATCGGCTTTTGGCCGGAGGACACCTACAAGGTAATCTACAGCCCTAAGACAGACGGACTGCACACGCACAAAGTAGTTTGGAAAGATGGTATAGACGCCTGCCTGCCAGCCGAAGCCGTATCTTTCGAAAAGACTGGAGCCTGCGACGACAACCATAAACTCCTCGGCCTGCCATTCTTTGAAGAAGTTCGTGAAGAAGAAGCCCCCGGGTATATTTCTTTGCTCCAAATTGACGAAGACGACCGCTGGGGGCTCCGCTTCTACGATTGCGGCATGCTGAACTTCCTCATTTCACAAGAAGACCTCGCAGCAAGGCAATTTGACAGAGTCAGGGTTTGCCTTCATTGCGTGTAAATGGATGTTTATTAAAAAAAGACACCGAGTACGAGCACTTCTCCGACTATATCCCATTTCAGTAAAGCAGTTGAACGCTTCACCGGGATGCCTACTCCATCCATGACTGTGTCATCTTCTTCTTCGCAGCAGATAATCAGCACATCCTTCTACTTATTTACAAATCGTATTCGAATTCTGGTTGTAAGCCTTGGCCACACACTTCCATTCTCCATCCATCTTCATCAGCAGCAGATAATCGGTAAAATCGATGCGTCCACCCCATTTTTCTTCCAGCACACGGACAACAGCCAGCGTCTCTTCTACATCCACCACATCAATACGTGCCCTGAAATCCTGTCCTGCACCTACAGTATCCACATTATGGTAGAATTGTTGAATGCTGCCGTGTTCCAATTTTCCGTCCAGATAACCGAACAAGACTGCTTCGTCTATAAACAGTTCTTTGGCATAACTACTGTTGCCTTCAGCTACACTTTTCACAAACTTCATGGCTGCCTTCTCTACAGCCTCATACTCTTCGATACTTGTTCTCATAATGACAAATGTGTTTTAACGGGTTCGTAACTGCCGCAAAAGTACATGGTAAGACTGGCTTGTGCAAGTACCGAAAAATTATTCATATACCGAAAAATTATTCGGTATATCCCAGCATTAGAGTGTTATGCATATCTTTGTATCCGAATTAATAATAGAATCCCCAAACATGTACGAAAGAAAAATTCCCGTTGATCTGGACTGCCCTTTACGCCTGACCATGAGTCTGATAGACTCCAAATGGAAATCGTGTTTCCTGGACGAACTGCGTCATCGTCCTTTGCGCCCCAGTGAGCTTCACAAACTTTTCCCCGAGGCTACTCCCCGTGTACTGGACATTCAGCTGAAGGAGCTGGTGGAGGACGGACTGGTGTCCAAAACCATCTTTCCCGAGTTGCCGCCACGTTCCGAATATGCCATTACACCGCTGGGCCAGACCCTTATCCCAATTATCGACGCCATGATAGAGTGGGGTAACCGGAATGCGGATCTATTTGAGCGGAAATACGGGAAGAAGGAAGAGAAAGGACAATGAGTGCGGAATAATCATTTCCCCAGCCGTATTTTTTCGTGATAGAAGTAGTTCACCAGTACGGGTTTTCCTTTTTCCGAACGTCCATAGGGCAGATCGTTCACCCGATAGGGATAGCCCTGCTCTGCAGCGTATGCCGAGATTTCCTTCTCCAGGCTCTGCCAATACTCGGGCCGTTTCCGGTTGTAGATGTCTTCGTACAAGGGAACGAGCGAGGGATGCTTTCTACGGATATAATCCATGATGATTCCTTTAAACTGACCGCGTAGATTGAGGTTCTCCAACCAGACGAGGTCGGCAAAATCCTTAACACGCTCTATGATGGCCCTGACATCGGTTATACCGGGAAAGATGGGCGAAACGAAGCATACGGTGCGGATGCCTGCCTCGTACGTTTGGTGCATGGCTGCCAGTCTGCGTTCGATGCTCACGGCACGGTCCATGTCGCTGCGGAACTGCTCGTCAAGGGTGTTGACCGACCACGAAATGGTCACTTTGGGGAACCGCTTCAGCAGGTCCAGGTCGCGCAAGACCAGATCGGATTTTGTGCAGATCATGATTTCAGCCTGCGTTCCCTTCAGTTCCTCAAGCAGCCGGCGCGTGTTGCCAAACTCAGCTTCATAAGGATTGTAGCCATCCGTCACCGAACCGATGACAATTCGCTGGCCGTCATACTTATGCGGATTGCCGACGGGCTTCCAGCGCTTGACGTCCAGAAACGTTCCCCAGGCTTCAGTATGCCTGGTGAAGCGCTTCATGAACGATGCGTAACAATATTTGCAGGCGTGCGGGCAGCCCACATACGGATTGACCGAATATCCTCCGACTGGCAGAGATGACTTGGTCATGACGCTCTGTACGTTGATTGTTCTGATAATTTCTGTAGTCATATTATTGTTATATTGGGTTGACCGATATATTCACTCCTTCTTTAATACCGCTGCAAAGTTCGGAAGATATCATTCATTCCTTTATGCCCTAAAATATGAAAGATATGCCATTTTGATAAATGGATTCCGTATCTTTGCCGACAACCTCATCCATCTCTATTATGCAAAAGAAGAATATCAATCCGTCGAAACTGGTCAATGTACCTTTCAGTAAAACACAATGCGGTGTGGATTTTTATATCAATACTGGTAGTGGGAAGGAAATTAGCGGTGTATTGACCGAAAACACCACCTTCAAAACCGACTTTTTCGAATTTTTCTTTTTCCGCCGGACCAATGGATTCTTATTGCTGAACTGTAAACAGATAGATTTGCATGACAACATGGTGTTGCTTCTTTCCCCGTACCAGCAACAAGAGTGGCATGTCGATGAACAAGAACTGGACTACACCTTTCTCATCTTTAGGGAAGACTTCATGCGCACGTTCCTGGCGGACAAGTTTTTTACTTACCGCCTGCTCTATTGCTATCAGACTGACACGCCACCCCATTTGTCAGTTTCCCAAGATACTTTTGCCGAATACATGAGGCTTTTGGGAAAAATCAAGCAGGAACTGCAACATCCCACTGCCGACAGCTACAATCTGATTGTATCTTTACTGTATTACTTGTTGCTGGTAATCAACCGTGAATACGCTTCGGTCTACCACCTGCCGGTCGACGTACCCAAGAACAATTACGCCTATCAGTTCAAGGACCTGCTCGAACGGCATATCTATGACGTGCAGCGGGTTGCCGAATATGCCGAGATGATGCACGTCAGCCGCGTTACCCTGAACAATGCAGTAGTGGCCCAGTTCGGTGTTTCTGCCAACCACCTGTTGAAACAAAGGTTGCTGGAAGCCCTGAAGAACGACTTGCTTTTCACCGACTGCACTGTCACCCAGCTGGCCGACAAATTCCATTTTTCGGATCCGAGCCATCTGATGCGTTTCTTCAAGCAGCAGACCGGTAAAACCTGCTCCCAATACCTGTCGGACTATCAAAATGGGGTGTACGAATAAATGCTGTCAGAACAGGTCTTTAAATGAGGTAGGGCAGGTTTAAGAAATGTAGGAGCTCCGAACATAATTGTAAACTATTCTAACTTCCTCCAAGCTATTGTCTCCACACCTTCTTCTGATGTCCTATAATTTATGTTTCAAACCCAAAGGGGGAATGTTTCAAACATTCGGCCCCTATGTTTCAAACATAAGCCCCTTGGGGTTGAAACACACCTCAAAGACTACTCTTGCAGCTAGAAACAGGAATCATTCATCTTGTAAGTAATTATAACCATTATCAAAAAGACGGCGGAAAGAAGGAGTTTTCCCTTGTATAAACAGAAAAATACGCACCTACCATGAGTATACGACTGATCCTACATGAGTCGTATACTCATGGTGGATGCCTCCCGGATGCTTGCAAGGCTGGCTGATTGGGGAAGGGAGCGGGCAGGGGAGCCTTGGGGTATTTGTCTGTAAATATACACGAAAATCCACTCTTTTATTTTCCTGTTTCCTTAATTGTAGTACATTTGCAGACATGATTTTCCGATTATAGTTTTTTAAAAAGATATTATCGTCCATGAAACTGAAAATTGTTCTTGTCGTTCTATCACTGATTCAATCGATACATCTGGCCGCACAGAATTTTGAGCGGCTCACCGTTTCCGATTTTCAAGCCACCCAGTTATGGAAATTGGCGCAGCTTTACGGATGTGCACGGTATTTCTCTCCCAATCCGTATGTGGACAATCTGGATTGGTATGCCTTATTAGAGAAGAACATACGTGATGTACTGCCGATGACTTCCCGTGTGCAGGCTGATTCGCTGCTCCTTGCACGTTTTTCCCCGCTGCTTCCCGATTTGCAGTTCACCAATGCACCCGCTGCAGATTTATCTCCGGCCGTCTGCCCCTTTTACATCAAGGCTACCACACTGAACACCGGTTTCCAAAAGTCTGCAACATCCAGCCGGGTAATCAGGATGCAGGAAAATGTACTCCAGCTACCCCAGAAGCACACGGTCCGATTGTCTTCCGACTTGCATGCCTGCTATCGGATTACCACCGAAAAACTGCTGGAAGAGTCGGACGAACTAAAGCAACTGAAGAAATCCTTGGAATACAAATGGACGAAAGATTTTTATCTATCCCCCTATTACCGCCTGACCAATGCCATTATCTCGGGAGCCTACATCCAGCATTTCTATGCCTACTACGCCGAAGACGGGCTGGACGGGACGTGGGAGGAGTTCATGAAATCCTATCTGAAGCAAGTGGCCGCCTGTGCGTCTTATCCCGAATATCTGACGGTTTCCTATGCCCACTACGGACATGTGAAGGACGGACATCTGTATGTCATGGTATCCCGATACTTCCATCCTTCCCATCTTGTCTCATTTCATAGACAAACCGGCTCTGGTGGGACAGATTCTTACTCCCACCTTCTACTTGCCCGACCATCAGAAAGTGGACTACCAGATTACCGCCGAGAGCAAATGGGGAATCCATCCGGCTGTCGAACCTTACCAGAAGTCATGGGAGTATGAGCAGCCTGTACCTGTACGGATCAAGAGGCCGGTATATTTTCTGACGAACAGAAAAGCGCTCAGTTTTTGCGAGACAGTGATGGAGCTGATAAAATATTATAAGATAGGCACCATTATCGGAGAACCGACTTCGGGAACAAACGGGGATGCCGTTATCTTGAGAAATCCTTCCATAGGCTTCATCTTTACGGGATACAAGTTCTTGAATCACGACGGTTCCCGCCACCACGGCATCGGAGTACAGCCGGACATCGAATGCCAGCCACTTCTCGAAGATGTTCAGAAAGGTCGGGATACCCTGGTCGAAGAGGCATGCCGGCTTATTCTGAACGGCGGGAAAGAGTGATGACAGCCGGATACTCTGGCCATCCGTGTACCATAAGGGACAGATATCATCCTAAGACAGAGAAGTACAATCCGTGAAATCTTATAAATTCCGCCATTTTCTTTTCCCGTCTCCCTAATTATTGTATTTTTGCGTTTGCAGAAAGGCATGCCGATGCAGAGACGCCTTTCTGCGGACCCGTATCCTAATCCTTATAGATTAACGTAACCGTATGAAAACAAAAGAAGAAATTGTAGCCAACTGGTTGCCACGTTACACCAAACGCCCGCTGGAAGACTTCGGCGAATACATCCTGCTGACCAACTTCAACAAGTATGTGGAGCTGTTTGCCGAGAAGTTCAATGTGCCCATTCTGGGACGTGACGCCAACATGATATCGGCCAGCGCCGAGGGTATCACCATCATCAATTTCGGCATGGGCAGCCCCAATGCCGCCATCATCATGGACCTGCTCAGCGCCATCCATCCCAAGGCCTGCCTCTTCCTGGGCAAGTGCGGGGGCATCGACAGGAAAAACAGGCTGGGGGACCTGATACTTCCCATCGCAGCCATCCGCGGCGAAGGTACCTCGAACGACTACTTCCCGCCCGAAGTGCCTGCACTGCCGGCCTTCATGCTGCAGCGTGCCGTATCGTCGGCCATCCGCGACCATGCCCGCGACTACTGGACCGGTACCGTCTATACCACCAACCGCCGCATCTGGGAGCACGACGACCAGTTCAAGGAATATCTCAAGAAGACACGTGCCATGGCGGTGGACATGGAGACAGCCACCCTCTTCAGCTGCGGCTTTGCCAACCACATCCCCACAGGAGCCCTGCTGCTGGTGTCCGACCAGCCCATGATTCCCGAAGGCGTGAAGACCGACAAGAGCGACAACATGGTGACGCAGAACTACGTGGCCGAGCATGTGGAAATCGGCATCGAGTCGCTCCGCATGATTATCGACGAAAAGAAGACCGTAAAACACCTGAAATTCGACTGGTAAGACTATGGCAAAGCAGGAACTGACGTGCGACGACATTCTGAAGGAACTTCGGGCCAAGCAGTACCGCCCCATCTATTACCTGATGGGCGAAGAAGATTACTACATCGACCTGATAGCCGACTACATCGAGGAGAACGTCCTGACCGATGAGGAAAAAGAGTTCAACCAGACGGTGATGTATGGGGGCGATGTAGATAACATAGCGACCGTTATCAACGCGGCCAAACGCTATCCGATGATGGCCGAACACCAGGTTATCATTGTCAAGGAGGCCCAGGCCGTGCGCGGCATGGAGGAGCTGACCTACTACCTGCAAAAGCCGCTGCTGTCCACCATCCTCGTCCTCTGCCACAAGCATGGTGTGCTGGACCGGCGCAAGAAGCTGGCAGGCGAGATAGAAAAGGCAGGAGGCGTAGTCTTTGAATCAAAGAAGGTGCGCGAAGCCCAGCTGCCTGCCTTCATCAGTTCCTACCTGAAACGCAAGGGGGTGGACATCGAACCGAAGGCCTCGCAGATGGTAGCCGAATTCGTGGGTACCGACCTGAGCCGACTGACAGGCGAACTGGAAAAGCTGGTCATTACGCTGCCAAAAGGTTTGACAAGAGTGACACCCGAACAGGTGGAACGGAATATCGGAATCAGCAAGGACTATAACAACTTCGAACTTCGGGCCGCTTTGGTCGAAAAAGATGTGCTGAAAGCTAATCGGATAGTAAAATACTTTGAAGAAAATCCGAAAGGAAACCCCATACAGATGACTTTATCTTTACTTTTCAGCTTCTTCTCCAACCTGATGATGGCCTATTATGCACCCGAAAAGTCGGAGCAGGGCATCGCTTCGTTTCTGGATTTGAAGTCGCCCTGGCAGGCTCGCGAATACCTGGCCGCCATGCGCCGCTACAGCGGAGTGAAGACCTTGCAGATTATAGGCGAGATACGTACGGCCGATGCACAGTCGAAAGGTGTGGAGAACAGTTCGATGAGCGACGGCGATATCCTGCGGGAACTGGTGTTTAAAATTTTGCATTAATGGGAGTGTAATCCAATCTGGTTTTTCCAGAAAGAAATATGGATGGTATCGGAGCTGTGAACAGACATCCGGATACCATCCTTTTTTGTTGCCTCAATTTACAGCTCCAAACCACGTCCATTGCCGCATCTGTACGCCAAAACAGCCCCTGTTTACCTGTGTTCGACTGCCATTTCTCTAGAATCTCCCAATTGACGAATGTAAAAATAGGGGTTAACGCACTATATTACAAACGTTTATATCAAAATAAAGCCTCTGAGAATGCGATATTTTCTCCAATTAGTCCATTAATACGGAAAAAAGGGCTGGAAATTACAATAATAAAAAGGAAAGAAGAAAATATCCGGCTATCCATAATAATATACCACCAATCCGCACACATAATCCTCCATTTCATCAAATCTGTCATATCCAAAGGGTGTATCAGGCTACTGAAATGGACAAAATAGTTGTAAATACAACAAGAAAGGTTTTCATTTGTAATATATCGGTATATTTACCTATGTAATAACTATAACCGTTATATTACATATATAATATTCACCATTGTTATATGTACAACTAGATGTATATTTATAGTGGTAAAGTAAGGAATTACATTCGTACTTTCCAAGTGATTAAGCGTAAATATAGCATCTATCAATCAACTATATACCAATAAAATACTATGATTTGATGCAAATATGCTTTCACAAACACACCAAAAGGATATTTACTTATGTAAATACAGCCGTAAAGCACAATATTGTATAATATTATATACTGATTATCAGATAAATATTTAGTTTTGCTAAAGTTTAATACATGCATTATTTTTACTTATATCAGGTACATACCGAATGTAATAATCGAAAATGGAATATAAGGAATACTTTTGTAAAACCGTTAAATTACATTCTTAAATTTGCTTTTGTGAACTAGATTATTTACTTTTGTAACCAATAATATAAGAAAACACTTTTGTAATATCGACCTGTATGAGCATCAAAGATCGCTTTAAAATGATCATGGAACGGGAAAAGCTGACGGCCGGAGCTTTTGCCGAAAGTATTGGAGTGGCACAAGCTACCATCTCTCACATTCTGGGCCCCCGTAACAAATATCCCAGCACGGAAGTCATCCTCCGGCTTCACCAGCGTTATAGTGACATCAGCCTCGAGTGGCTGCTCACGGGACAAGGCAGCATGAGCAACGATGCCGAGGCTTCCGTTTCTACCCCCGAAAACATCGGCGCAGACTATCCGCTATTCGCTGAGAATGCCGAAAATCCGGCCAAAGGGACAGATGAACCGGAAAATCGCAAGGAAATGGCATTAGCAAAGCCCTCAAACACGCCCAAAGAGATTGTAAAACAAGAGATTATCTATAAAGAAAGACCACCCAGGAAAATCACCGAAATAAGAATCTTCTTCGACGACAATACGTACGAGACTTTCAAGCCGGCGTGAAAGAGGAATGTTTTATGATAAATGGTGAACGATGAATGGCAAAATAAAGAGAGGCTGACTTCAGGTTATTTTCAGGCACGAATCACGCGGTAAAACACGGAATACAAATTAATCCGTGAAATCCGCGTAATCCGCGCCTGAAGAAATAAAGAAAGCGAACTCCCCTTTTGTACTTCTATCGGTTTGCACTACTTTGAATAAGATAGGCGGCACCTCGGAAGTAAAAAGCCTGAAAACGTTGTTTTCGGCTTTTGTACTTCTCTCGGTTTGCACTATCTTTGCACAACGATTGAAATCCATTCTTTTATAGTAATGAAAAAATATATCTTAGATTTGACAGTCACGGAGAACGTCCGCCTGCATGCCCATTATGTGCTGCTGAAGCTGACGTCCCCCCAGATGGAACTACCGGAGATGCTGCCGGGACAGTTCGCTGAAATCCGTGTGGACGGCTCGCCCACCACATTCCTGCGCCGCCCCATTTCCATCAATTATGTGGACAGACAACGCAACGAGGTGTGGTTCCTGATCCAGCTCGTAGGAGACGGAACAAAGCGCCTGGGCGAAGCAAAAGCCGGCGATGTAATCAATGTAGTGCTTCCTTTGGGAAATGGCTTTACCATGCCCGAAAAGCCTTCGGACAAGCTGCTGCTGGTAGGTGGCGGTGTGGGTACGGCTCCGATGCTCTACCTTGGCGAACAGTTGAAGCAACGGGGATGCAAGCCTACTTTCCTGCTGGGCGCCCGCAGCGACAAGGATTTGCTGCAGCTCGACCAGTTTGCTGCTTATGGCGATGTCTATACAACGACCGAGGACGGTAGTCACGGCGAAAAGGGTTTCGTGACGCAGCATTCCATCCTGGAGCAGGTGAAGTTCGAACACATTTATACGTGCGGTCCCAAGCCGATGATGATGGCCGTGGCGCGCTATGCCAAAGCGAAGGGCATCGACTGCGAAGTGTCTCTGGAAAACAAGATGGCCTGTGGCGTAGGTGCCTGCCTCTGCTGCGTGGAAAACACCGATGAAGGCCACCTGTGTGTATGTAAAGAAGGTCCCGTATTTAATATAAACAAACTGTTATGGCAGATTTAAGTGTAAAGATTGGTGAATTACAAATGAAAAATCCCGTGATGACCGCTTCCGGGACTTTCGGCTACGGCGAAGAATTTGCCGATTTCATCGATTTGGAGCGAATAGGCGGTATCATTGTAAAGGGAACCACCCTTCACAAACGTGAAGGCAACCCGTATCCGCGTATGGCGGAGACTCCTTCGGGCATGTTAAACGCTGTGGGACTGCAAAATAAGGGTGTACATTACTTTGTTGAACACATTTATCCCCGCATCAAGGACATCCGGACCAATATGATTGTGAATGTGTCGGGATCGGCCATCGAAGATTATGCCGAAACGGCCTCCATCATTAACGAACTTGACAAAATTCCTGCCATCGAATTGAACATTTCCTGCCCCAATGTAAAGCAGGGTGGAATGGCCTTCGGCGTGACTGCCAAAGGGGCCGAAGAAGTGGTCAAGGCAGTACGCCAGGTGTATAAAAAAACGCTCATCGTGAAGCTGTCGCCCAACGTGACAGACATTACTGAAATAGCGCGCGCGGCCGAAAACGGTGGTGCCGACAGCGTTTCGCTCATCAATACCCTGCTGGGTATGGCTATCGACGCCGAAAAACGTCGTCCGTTGCTCTCCACAGTGACCGGAGGTATGTCTGGAGCAGCTGTGAAGCCCATTGCCCTGCGTATGGTATGGCAGGTGGCCAAGGCGGTAAAAATACCCGTCATCGGTCTGGGAGGCATCATGAACTGGCGGGATGCGGTGGAATTCCTGCTGGCAGGGGCATCGGCTATCCAGATCGGTACGGCCAACTTCATCGATCCGACGGTTACAGTCAAGGTGGCCGAGGGTATAGACGACTACCTGAACCGACACGGATTCAAGTCTGTAACAGACATTATCGGTGCGCTTGAGGTGTAACATCTGACAAAGATACCCTCTTCGCAACCGAAGACAATAAAAAAAGGACATCAGCCGGCTGATGTCCTTTTTTTTTATATTTACACGTCTGTTTTATTCTCCCAGCAAGTCGGGACGCAACCGGCGGGTCCGTTCGATGGACTGCTGCAATTCCCATTCCTTGATCTTCGCCTCGTGACCGGAAAGTAAAATATCCGGAACTTTCCAGCCGTTGTAGTCAGCCGGACGGGTGTAGACCGGAGCGGCCAGCAGATTGTCCTGGAACGAGTCCGACAGGGCCGACTGCTCATCGGAAATCACGCCGGGAATGATGCGCACGATAGCGTCGGCCATCACGGCAGCTGCCAGTTCGCCGCCCGTCAGCACATAGTCGCCGATGCTCACCTCTTTCGTGATGAGGTGCTCGCGGATGCGGTAGTCGATGCCCTTGAAGTGGCCGCACAGGATGATGAGGTTCTGCGCCAGCGACAGGGTGTTGGCCATGGGCTGGTTGAACTGCTCGCCGTCGGGCGTGGTGAAAATCACTTCGTCGTACTCGCGTTCGGCCTTCAGGCTGTTGATGCAGCGTTCGATGGGCTCAATCTTCATCACCATGCCGGCAAAGCCGCCGAAGGGGTAATCGTCCACGCGTCGGTACTTGTCCTGGGTGTAGTCGCGCAGGTTGTGGATATGTATCTCGGCCAGGCCCTTGTTCTGTGCACGCTTCATGATGGAGCAGTTGAAGAAACCTTCAATCATCTCCGGAAGAACGGTAATAATGTCTATGCGCATAACGTTTCTTTCTATTTTTTCTGCAAAGATAGTATTTTGGCACGGATTACACGGATTTTCACGGAGAAACCCGTATTTTTGCATGCAAACTATCTGTAAGACGAACTATGACACCCAAAGAACGAATAGACTGGCTGCGTGCCGAGCTGCACCGCCACAACTACAACTACTACGTCATGAACGCTCCCGAAATCACGGACAAGGAGTTCGACGACCTGATGCGCGAACTGCAGGACCTGGAAAAGGAGCACCCCGAATATGCGGACGAGAATTCGCCCACGATGCGTGTGGGTAGCGACCTGAACAAGAATTTCACGCAGGTGGCCCACAAATATCCCATGCTCTCGCTGGGCAACACCTACTCCGAAAGCGAAGTGACCGACTTCTACGAGCGGGTGAAGAAGGCCCTGAACGAGGACTTTGAAATCTGTTGCGAACTGAAGTACGACGGCACGTCCATCTCCCTGACCTACGAAGACGGCAAGCTGGTGCGCGCCGTGACCCGCGGCGACGGCGAGAAGGGTGATGACGTGACGGACAACGTGAAGACCATCCGCACCATCCCCCTCGTGCTGCACGGCGACTATCCTTCTACATTCGAAATACGCGGCGAGATTCTGATGCCGTGGGAGTCGTTCGAAGCCCTGAACCGCGAACGCGAAGCCCGCGAAGAACCGCTCTTTGCCAATCCGCGCAACGCCGCCTCGGGTACGCTGAAGTCGCAGAACTCCTCCGTAGTGGCTGCGCGCAAGCTCGATGCCTACCTCTACTACCTGCTGGGCGAAGATTTGCCCGCCGACGGACACTACGAATGCCTGCAGAAGGCAGCACAGTGGGGCTTCAAGATATCGGAGCACATGAAGAAGGCCCGCACCCTGCAGGAAGTGTTCGACTATATCAACTACTGGGACACGGAACGCAAGAACCTGCCCGTAGCCACCGACGGCATCGTGCTGAAGGTGAACAGCCTGCGCCAGCAGAAGAACCTGGGCTACACGGCCAAGTCGCCCCGCTGGGCCATCGCCTACAAGTTCCAGGCCGAACGGGCACTGACTCGGCTCAACAAGGTAAGCTACCAGGTGGGCCGTACGGGTGCCATCACGCCGGTAGCCAATCTGGACCCCGTGCAGCTGTCGGGTACCGTCGTGAAACGGGCCTCGCTCCACAACGCCGACATCATCGAAGGCCTCGACCTGCACATCGGCGACATGGTCTATGTAGAGAAAGGCGGTGAAATCATCCCCAAGATAACGGGCGTGGACACCGATGCCCGCGGTATTCTGCTGGGCGAGAAAGTGAAGTTCATCACCCGCTGTCCCGAGTGCGGCACGCCGCTGGTGCGCTTCGAAGGCGAGGCTGCCCACTACTGTCCCAACGAAACGGCCTGCCCGCCGCAGATCAAGGGCAAGATAGAACACTTCATCAGCCGCCGGGCCATGAACATCGACGGACTGGGACCCGAGACCGTGGACATGTTCTACCGTCTGGGGCTTATCAAGGACGCTGCGGACCTTTACCGCCTCACGGTGGACGACATCAAGGACTTGGACCGAATGGGGCAGAAATCGGCCGAAAACATCGTCAACGGCATCGCCGCAAGTCGCAGCGTGCCCTTCGAGCGTGTTCTCTTTGCCCTGGGCATCCGCTTTGTGGGCGAGACGGTGGCCAAGAAGATAGCCCGCTCCTTCAAGAGCATCGACGAAGTGGAGCAGGCCAGCGTCGAAACCCTGATGAGTGTCGATGAAATCGGCGAAAAAATAGCCCAAAGCATCGTCAGCTACTTCGCCAATCCGCTGAACCGCAGCCTGGTGGAGCGGCTAAAGGAAGCCGGTCTGCAGTTCAGCCGCAGCGAGGAAGACTTGAGCGGATACACCGACAAGCTGGCGGGGCAGTCCATCGTCATCAGCGGCGTGTTCGAGCACCATTCGCGTGACGAATACAAGGAAATGATTGAGCGCAACGGCGGAAAGAATGTGGGCAGCATCTCGTCCAAGACGAGCTTCATCCTGGCCGGTGCCAACATGGGCCCCGCCAAACTGGAGAAAGCTCAGAAACTGGGTATCCGCATTATGTCCGAAAACGAGTTTCTGGACTTGCTTTCCTGACAAAATCACATAAAAACGTTTTTTATCTCGGATATTTGTAGCGCAAAACGAAAAAAATAGTACATTTGCGAACTGCTAAACCACAGATTATTTCATAAGACCCATGATAAAAACAAGATTGAAGGGAATGGGGGTTGCATTGATCACCCCGTTTAAGGAAGATGAAAGTGTAGACTACGATGCCCTGATGCGCATCGTGGACTACCTGATACAGAACAACGCGGATTTCCTGTGCGTACTGGGAACGACCGCCGAAACCCCGACACTGACCGAAGAGGAAAAGAAAACAATCAAGCGGATGGTGATAGAACGTGTCAACGGACGTGTACCCATTCTGTTGGGTGTCGGTGGCAACAATACGCGCGCCATTGTCGACACACTGAAAAACGACGATTTCACCGGTGTGGATGCTATCCTCTCCGTGGTGCCTTACTATAACAAACCGTCACAGGAGGGCATCTACCAGCACTACAAGGCCATTGCCGAGGCTACGGAACTGCCCATCGTGCTCTACAATGTGCCCGGCCGTACAGGCGTGAACATGACGGCCGAAACCACCCTGCGCATCGCCCGCGACTTCGAGAACGTGATTGCCATCAAGGAGGCGTCGGGCAACATCACGCAGATGGACGACATCATCAAGAACAAACCCGACACGTTCGACGTCATTTCGGGCGACGACGGCATCACCTTCCCGCTCATCACGCTGGGTGCCGTGGGTGTCATTTCGGTCATCGGAAACGCCTTCCCGCGTGAATTCAGCCGCATGGTACGCCTGGCCCTACAGGGCGACTATGCCAACGCGCTGACCATCCACCACAAGTTTGCCGAGCTGTTCAAGCTGCTCTTCGTGGACGGCAACCCGGCCGGCGTGAAAGCCATGCTCAACGCCATGGGTATGGTGGAGAACAAGCTCCGCCTCCCGCTGGTGCCTACGCGCATCACCACGTTCGAGGCCATGCGCAAGATATTGAGCGAACTGAACATCAAGTGCTGACGGCACTTTCCTGTCAAAACAACAAATAAAAGCCGGTATCCCGAAGGTTTTGCCTGACGGATATCGGCTTTTTGTTTTGTAATCCGCTTTCCTTTCTTGCTTTTTTCTCATACGCTCCGTTATTTTTCAGTTAAAAGTTTTGTGTATCCGTTATTTTTTCCTATATTGGGCGCATATCCTTAAAACAATACACCTATGCAGAAAAAACGTTATTTTTATTCGACGATCTTGTCCTGTATAGTACTACTGTTCTCTTGCCTGCGTGACGAGCGGTATGGAGCCGGAGAAATGGAAGAATGGTTTAGGTACACGGATGCATTGTTGACTCCCATCGTGTCTACAATGCGTGTCATGGAACTGAAGCAGCCTTTCATGAAAGGTTTCTGCGAACGCTATGGGGTACCTTTATGGGACGATACGGATGTCTATCAGGAATCGCCGGATGCTCCTGTTTTCTTTTGGGTACCTCTTTATCACCCTTCTTTTCCAGATGAAATTCGCACAGTATGGTTCTTCAAAATGGAAAACGGTTTGTTGGACTATGGGCCTGTCGGCCGGGATGCGGAAATCATCCGTCAATATGGCCAGGAAGGACAGTTCGATTATTTAAGTTTCCGCGTGTTCGGCCGGAAGAATCTTTCCCGAAAGGTATTTTCTTCTCAAGCAATGACCCGGGGAGAAGATGGAGAATATGTAGTCGTCGGACAAGAATGCCGGGATGCTTATATTACTATCGAAATAGATGGAAATAGCATGACAAAGTATGACGGAACTATTTGTAAAGACATAAAAGTGTGGATGAGTTATGTGGATTCGAGTCTTATTGATGACGAGCAAGGAGGACCTATAGGTGGCGGAGGAGGTGGAGGCTCCGGTCAAGATGTCCCCGTAGAGGGAGGAGGAAGCAGCCAACCGAATGCTCCTAAAGCCAAAGGTATCTTTGAACACAGTAACATGATCAAGGAGACGTGGGAGTGGCTTGAATCCTTGCTGAACGACATGGATAAGGATCCCTGTTTGGGACAGAACCTATACAAGGAAATATTGGACGCATTGGGCGGTGAGAAAATCAGCATCCAGTTTACCGAAGAAGGATACTCCAAGTATACACCAGCCACCAATACCTTGTCTCTAAAGATTAAGGATGCCTACAGCCATGTATTGCTGCACGAATTGTTTCATGCCTTCCAATATCTGAAAAAAGGGGACGGCATGTACAACTCCCTGTTGAACTGTGAGATAGAAGCACATTTGGCACAATATATGTTTCTCAAGAAGAAACCGGATTATAAAATTAACTGGGAAGAGTCATATACACATGATAAAAGGCTTTCAAAAATTGTGTTAATTGATGAATGTCTTACTCCTAAAATGCAACGTAATGACATACTTGGATATTGTCTAGACGGATATTGGGATGCAGCAATTAATGCTTTTAGAAAAGTAAGGGAATATTCGAACGAAAAAGTTTATAAATACGAAGAAGTCGGTGATATAGTTGAAAATCTCACTCTATTACAGGAACTTGTAGAAAATTGTAAATAAGCATATGAGAACATTCAGAATCTTTATCGCAATGATGTTTGGAGTTTCTGCTTTGCATGCCCAAACCAATTATTACTCGGAAACCAAGACGTTCTACGAGGACGGATATACCTATCAATGTGATGTGGAAAATGAAGTGTTAGCTATTCTTTATAATAAAGATACGAAATATTATGGGCAAACGCAAATGTACAGAGATACAGGGGAACAATATGATTTTCATGCCGGAGATCCTGCCCATATTGAAAAAGACAATTGGACTAAGCCCAAAGCATTTGCCATTGTCAATAAGGCCTTTCCACCAGAGCAGAAAGCTAAATTAAAAGGGCGGAATTTGATTATTGAACTATTCATTAATTCGCAGACGGGAAAAATAGCCGATGTCGTATTTGAATTTCCATCTGTAACTATAGTAGGCGATTTTAATACCGCTCCCGTTTCGATATACCGTCAAATTGAGGTGGAACTAAAAAAGAACGTATGGTTTGTTCCAACCAAATTCGGAAAGAACTTAAACTATATCTATATGTTTTGGGCACAAGATCCTAACGTCACCCTCCGGAGCAATCCACGGGCTCCCCTCGGTCCTCCCTTGAAACCGGGTAACGACAGCCTCTTTGACGACAATATTCGGAGAGAGGACGAAACGGTGGTCAATCCGAGAAAGGCGGCAAATCATACCGCTGCAGATAGTACTGATGTCGGAAAGAACAAATAAAGAAGCATCATGAGAACCGTTGTGTGTATTATAGGGATGTGGATGTGGGTTTGGGTCTTGCATGCCCAAACAGGTTATTACTCGGAGACCAAAACATTCTATGAAGATGGGTATACCTATCAATGTGATGTGGAAAATGAAGTGTTAGCTATTCTTTATAATAAAGATACGAAATATTATGGGCAAACGCAAATGTACAGAGATACAGGGGAACAATATGATTTTCATGCCGGAGATCCTGCCCATATCAAAAAAGACAATTGGAGTAAGCCCAAAGCATTCGATATAGTCAACCGGGCCTTTTCGCCGGAGCAGAAAGCTAAATTACAAGGAAATGAACTGCTTATCGAGTTATTCATTGACTCGCAAACGGGCAAAGTAGCCGATGTCGTATTTGAATTTCCTGCTGTACCCGGAATGGACGAATACCATACCATTCCCGTCTCCGTATACCGTCAGATTGAAATAGAGCTGAAAAAGAATATATGGTTCATCCCGACTTCATTTGGGAAGAGTCTGAACTATATCTATATGTTTTGGACACAGGACCCTAACGTTACGCTTAATTCCAAACAATAATAATACTCGAGAGGATTGAACACAGGCAAACACAGTGCTTCGTCACCCTCTGACACAGTGCTTCCTTGACCCCTGACGAAGTGCTTCGTGAGGAGATGACAAAGCACTGCATGGGAGGGTGACGAAGCACGGCATGAGACCGCCATACGCCAAAAACAAAAATCCCCCGCAAGAAGCGTCTTGCAGGGGATTCATGTGATCGCGACAGGATTCAAACCTGTAACCGGCTGATCCGTAGTCAGCTACTCTATTCAGTTGAGCTACGCGACCCTTTGGTTGAGAAATTGGAGTGACCGCGACAGGATTCAAACCTGTAACCGGCTGATCCGTAGTCAGCTACTCTA
>NZ_CABUOL010000029.1 GCF_902493215.1 uncultured Mediterranea sp. | reverse complement strand
TGAAACCGACTGCAGCCAAGGGTACATATATTAAGAGTATTTATCTTTCTAGCACAATGAGTAAGGGTGTCAAGATTGACCCCAAATCAGTTGAAGAAATCTAATAAAACGGAGAAATAATGAGAAAGGAAGATAAAAGTACGATTATAGAGCAGATTGCTGCTACAGTAAAGGAATACGGACACTTCTATCTGGTTGATACGACTGCTATGAATGCAGCTGCTACCAGTGCTTTGAGAGCTGCTTGTTTCAAGGCAGACATCAAGTTGATGGTTGTTAAGAACACATTGCTTCACAAAGCTCTTGAAAGTCTCGAAGAAGATTATTCTCCGCTTTATGGTTGCCTGAAAGGCACTACAGCCGTTATGTTCTGCAATGTTGCAAACGCACCGGCCAAGCTGATTAAGGACAAGGCTAAAGACGGTATTCCCGGTCTGAAAGCTGCTTATGCTGAAGAAAGCTTCTATGTGGGTGCTGACCAGTTGGATGCTCTCGTAGCAATCAAGAGCAAGAACGAAGTTATTGCCGAAATCGTTGCATTGCTGCAATCTCCGGCCAAGAACGTTATCTCTGCTTTGCAGTCTGGTGGTAACACACTTCACGGAGTGCTCAAGACTCTTGGTGAAAGAACCGAGGCTTAAGCCCCGATTTACAAGGTCGGCCTGTGCAAGCAGGCGACAAAACAACAAATTATCAATTTATTTTAGTATTTAAACAATTAAATTCATACAAAAATGGCAGATTTGAAAGCTTTTGCAGAACAATTAGTTAACTTGACAGTAAAAGAAGTTAATGAACTTGCAACTATCCTTAAAGAAGAATACGGTATTGAACCTGCTGCTGCAGCTGTAGCTGTTGCTGCTGGTCCTGCAGCTGGTGGTGCTGCTGCCGCAGAAGAAAAGACTTCTTTCGACGTAGTATTGAAGAGCGCTGGCTCAGCTAAACTTCAGGTAGTTAAAGCCGTTAAGGAAGCTTGCGGTCTTGGCTTGAAGGAAGCTAAGGACATGGTAGACGGTGCTCCTAGCGTAGTAAAAGAAGGTTTGGCTAAAGACGAAGCAGAATCATTGAAGAAAACATTGGAAGAAGCTGGAGCTGAAGTTGAACTTAAATAACATTAGCCTGTAAATCAGGTAATTCGGTTAGGAACCCTTCGTGAAAAGGGTTCTTAACCTTTTTGTGTATATATTTAAAATTAAGTTCTACAAATCCATTAACAGATGTCTTCAAATACTGTAAATCAAAGAGTTAATTTTGCTTCGACTAAGAATCCGCTTGAGTATCCGGATTTCCTGGAAGTACAATTGAAGTCATTCAAAGACTTTCTACAACTGGACACTCCTCCCGAGAAACGTAAGAACGAGGGATTGTATAAAGTATTTGCTGAAAACTTCCCGATAGCTGATACAAGAAACAATTTTGTTCTTGAATTTCTGGACTACTATATTGATCCGCCGCGTTATACCATCGATGAATGTATAGAGCGAGGGCTTACTTATAGTGTACCTTTGAAAGCCAAACTGAAATTGTATTGTACCGACCCCGATCACGAGGATTTCGATACGGTTATTCAGGATGTTTTCCTGGGACCTATCCCTTATATGACAGAGAAGGCTACTTTTGTGATCAACGGTGCTGAGCGTGTTGTAGTATCTCAGCTGCACCGTTCTCCGGGTGTATTCTTCGGTCAAAGTGTACATGCTAACGGTACGAAGCTGTATTCGGCCCGTATCATTCCCTTCAAGGGGTCTTGGATCGAGTTTGCAACCGACATCAATAACGTCATGTATGCATACATCGACCGTAAGAAGAAGTTGCCTGTAACTACGTTGTTGAGGGCTATCGGATTTGAGAATGATAAGGATATTCTCGAAATCTTTAACTTGGCCGAAGACGTGAAAGTCAACAAAGCCAATCTGAAGAAGATTGTTGGCCGTAAGTTGGCTGCACGTGTTTTGAAAACATGGATTGAGGATTTTGTAGACGAAGATACCGGTGAAGTAGTTTCTATCGAGCGTAACGAAGTAGTTATAGACCGTGAAACTGTTATTGAGCCGGAACACATTGACATCATTCTGGAGTCAGGCGTTCAGAACATTCTCGTACACAAGGAAGAACCGAACCAGTCTGACTATTCAATCATATATAATACGCTGCAGAAGGACCCCAGTAACTCGGAGAAAGAAGCTGTGCTTTACATCTACCGTCAGTTGCGTAATGCCGATCCTGCAGATGATGCCAGCGCACGTGAAGTCATCAACAATCTGTTCTTCTCGGAGAAGAGATATGACTTGGGTGATGTAGGCCGTTACCGTATCAACAAGAAGTTGAACTTGACAACCGACATGGATGTACGTGTGTTGACGAAGGAAGATATTATCGAGATTATCAAATATTTGATCGAGCTGATCAACTCGAAAGCTGATGTAGACGATATCGACCACCTGAGCAACCGTCGTGTACGTACGGTGGGTGAGCAGTTGTCCAATCAGTTTGCCATCGGTTTGGCCCGTATGTCGCGTACCATTCGTGAACGTATGAATGTACGTGACAACGAGGTGTTTACTCCGATTGATTTGATCAATGCCAAGACCATTTCTTCGGTTATCAATTCGTTCTTTGGAACAAACGCTTTGTCACAGTTCATGGACCAGACGAATCCGTTGGCCGAGATTACCCACAAGCGCCGTATGTCGGCTCTGGGTCCTGGCGGTCTGTCGCGTGAGCGTGCCGGTTTCGAGGTGCGAGACGTGCACTATACACACTACGGTCGTCTCTGTCCGATTGAGACGCCTGAAGGACCGAACATCGGTTTGATTTCTTCACTTTGTGTGTTCGCCAAGATTAATGACCTTGGTTTCATTGAAACTCCTTACCGTAAGGTATCCAATGGTAAGGTTGATCTCTCTCCCGAAGGTTTGGTTTACCTGTCGGCAGAGGAAGAAGAGGGTAAGATCATTGCTCAGGGTAATGCGCCCCTGAACGATGACGGAACGTTTATCCGTGAGCGTGTAAAATCGCGTCAGGATGCCGATTACCCTGTTGTGGCTCCGGGTGAAGTGGAACTGATGGACGTTTCCCCGCAGCAGATTGCTTCTATCGCTGCATCTTTGATTCCTTTCTTGGAGCACGACGATGCCAACCGTGCCTTGATGGGATCGAACATGATGCGCCAGGCCGTTCCTTTGTTGCGCAGTGAAGCGCCGATTGTCGGTACTGGTATCGAGCGTCAGTTGGCCCGTGATTCGCGTACACAGATTACGGCCGAAGGCGAAGGTGTGGTAGAATTTGTGGATGCCACTACAATCCGTATCTTGTACGACCGTACGGAAGACGAAGAATTTGTAAGTTTCGAACCCGCCCTGAAGGAATATCGCATTCCGAAGTGGCGTCGTACGAACCAGAATATGACCATCGACCTGCGTCCTATTTGTGAAAAGGGACAGCGTGTAACGAAAGGTCAGATCCTGACTGAAGGTTATTCGACTGAAAACGGTGAATTGGCCTTGGGTAAGAATCTGCTGGTAGCCTACATGCCTTGGAAGGGATACAACTATGAGGATGCTATCGTGCTGAACGAACGTGTTGTCCGTGAAGACCTGTTGACTTCTGTCCATGTAGAAGAATTCTCGTTGGAGGTACGCGAAACGAAGCGTGGTATGGAAGAATTGACTTCCGATATTCCTAACGTGAGTGAGGAAGCTACCAAAGACTTGGATGACAATGGTATCGTCCGTATCGGTGCTCGTATCGAGCCGGGTGACATCCTGATCGGTAAGATTACTCCGAAAGGCGAATCCGATCCTTCTCCCGAGGAGAAACTGCTTCGTGCTATCTTCGGCGACAAGGCTGGTGATGTGAAGGATGCCTCTCTGAAGGCTTCTCCTTCGTTGAAGGGTGTTGTCATTGGCAAGCGTCTGTTCTCACGTGTCATCAAGACTCGCAGCTCTAAATTGGCAGACAAGGCATTGCTGCCCAAGATTGACGAGGAATTTGAAGGAAAGGTTGCCGATCTGCGCAAGATTCTGATTAACAAACTGCTGACACTGACTGAAAACTATACTTCCGAAGGTGTGAAAGACTATATGGGAGCCGATGTCATCTCGAAGGGTGCACGTTTCCATGCTTCTGACTTCAGCGATCTGGACTTTACTGCCATTCAGCTGAGCGGTTGGACGAAGGATGAGCATACCAACGGTCTGATCCGTGCTTTGGTGATGAACTTCATCAAGAAGTACAAGGAGCTTGATGCCGAACTGAAGCGTAAGAAGTTTGCCATCACCATCGGTGACGAGCTTCCTGCCGGTATCATCCAGATGGCCAAGGTTTACATTGCCAAGAAACGTAAGATTGGTGTGGGTGACAAGATGGCCGGTCGTCACGGTAACAAGGGTATTGTGTCTCGTGTAGTTCGTCAGGAAGATATGCCGTTCCTGGCCGACGGAACTCCGGTCGACATTGTATTGAACCCGCTGGGTGTGCCTTCGCGTATGAACATCGGTCAGATTTTCGAGGCTGTATTGGGCCGCGCCGGTAAGAAGTTGGGTGTCAAGTTTGCCACTCCGATTTTCGACGGTGCTACATTGGATGACCTGAACGAGTGGACCGACAAGGCCGGACTGCCGCGTTATGGCAAGACCACCCTTTACGATGGTGGTACCGGTGAAGCCTTCGAGCAGCAGGCTACGGTTGGTGTGACCTACATGTTGAAACTGGGCCACATGGTTGAAGACAAGATGCATGCCCGTTCCATCGGTCCGTACTCACTCATCACGCAGCAGCCGTTGGGTGGTAAGGCACAGTTCGGTGGTCAGCGTTTCGGAGAAATGGAAGTTTGGGCACTCGAAGCTTTCGGTGCCGCACACATCCTGCAGGAAATTCTGACAATCAAGTCGGACGATGTGGTAGGCCGTTCCAAGGCATACGAGGCCATCGTGAAGGGCGAGCCGATGCCTACTCCGGGTATCCCCGAGTCTCTGAACGTGTTGCTTCATGAGCTGCGCGGTCTCGGCTTGAGCATCAACTTAGAATAGTCTTTCAATTTTCCATTGTCAATTATCAATTAATATAAAGTATGGCTTTTAGAAAAGATAACAAGATAAAGAGTAATTTCTCGAAAATCTCCATTGGTTTGGCTTCACCTGAAGAGATCCTGGAGAATTCGAGCGGTGAAGTGTTAAAGCCTGAAACCATCAACTACCGCACTTACAAGCCCGAGCGCGACGGTTTGTTCTGCGAGCGTATTTTCGGTCCTATCAAGGACTACGAATGCCACTGCGGTAAGTACAAACGCATCCGTTACAAAGGCATCGTCTGCGACCGATGCGGTGTGGAAGTGACCGAGAAGAAAGTACGTCGTGAGCGTATGGGTCACATTCAGCTGGTAGTACCTGTGGCTCACATCTGGTACTTCCGCTCGTTGCCCAACAAAATCGGTTATCTGCTGGGACTGCCTACCAAGAAACTCGATGCAGTCATCTATTACGAACGCTACATCGTAATTCAGCCCGGTGTTCTGGCTGACGAAGTAGCCCAATACGACCTTTTGGAAGAAGGTGAATACCTCGACTTGCTGGACAAGCTCCCCAAAGAGAACCAGTACCTCGAGGATTCCGATCCCAACAAGTTCATCGCCAAGATGGGTGCCGAGGCCATCTACGACCTGTTGTCCAACCTCGACCTCGATGCTTTGTCTTATGAATTGCGTCACCGTGCCAACAACGACGCTTCGCAGCAGCGTAAGAACGAGGCTTTGAAGCGTTTGCAGGTAGTTGAGTCGTTCCGTGCTTCGCGCGGACGCAACAAGCCCGAGTGGATGATTGTCCGCATTGTGCCCGTCATTCCGCCCGAACTTCGTCCGTTGGTTCCGTTGGACGGCGGCCGTTTTGCTACGTCCGACCTCAACGACCTCTACCGTCGTGTCATCATCCGTAACAACCGTCTGAAGAGACTGATTGAAATAAAGGCGCCCGAAGTCATCCTCCGCAACGAAAAGCGTATGTTGCAGGAAGCTGTCGACTCATTGTTCGACAACTCACGTAAGTCGAGCGCTGTGAAGACTGATGCCAACCGTCCGTTGAAGTCACTTTCCGACAGCCTGAAAGGTAAGCAGGGACGCTTCCGTCAGAACCTGTTGGGTAAGCGTGTCGACTACTCTGCACGTTCGGTTATCGTCGTTGGTCCCGAACTGCGTATGGGCGAGTGCGGTATCCCCAAACTGATGGCCGCCGAGCTCTACAAGCCGTTTATCATCCGCAAGCTCATCGAGCGTGGTATTGTGAAGACGGTGAAGAGTGCCAAGAAGATTGTAGACCGCAAGGAACCCGTTATCTGGGACATTCTGGAGCACGTCATGAAGGGACATCCCGTTCTGTTGAACCGTGCCCCGACACTGCACCGTCTGGGTATCCAGGCCTTCCAGCCCAAAATGATCGAAGGCAAGGCTATCCAGCTGCACCCGTTGGCATGTACGGCCTTCAACGCCGACTTCGACGGTGACCAGATGGCTGTGCACCTCCCGTTGAGCAATGAAGCCATCCTCGAGGCGCAGCTGCTGATGCTCCAGTCGCACAACATCCTGAATCCGGCCAACGGTGCACCTATTACCGTGCCTGCCCAGGATATGGTGCTCGGTCTGTACTACATCACCAAGCTCCGTAAGGGTGCCAAGGGTGAAGGCCTCACCTTCTACGGTCCCGAAGAAGCTCTGATTGCCTACAACGAAGGCAAGTGCGACATCCACGCACCGGTCAGCGTTGTGGTGAACGATGTAGACGAAAACGGCAACATTGTCAAGAAGATGATGCACGATACATCTGTGGGCCGTGTCATCGTCAACGAACTGGTGCCTGATGAAGCCGGATACATCAATACCATCATCTCCAAGAAGTCATTGCGCGACATCATCAGCCACGTTATCAAGGTGTGCGGTGTGTCCAAGGCTGCCGACTTCCTCGACGGTATCAAGAACTTGGGATACTACATGGCCTTCAAGGGAGGTCTGTCCTTCAACTTGGGTGATATCATCATCCCCGAAGAAAAGGAAGCACTCGTACAGAAGGGTTACGAAGAAGTGGAACAGGTTATCAACAACTATAACATGGGTATCATTACCAACAACGAACGTTACAATCAGGTAATTGATATCTGGACTCACGTCAACTCCGAGTTGTCCAACATCCTGATGAAGACTATCTCGGCCGACGACCAGGGATTCAACTCCGTCTACATGATGCTGGATTCCGGTGCCCGTGGTTCGAAGGAGCAGATCCGTCAGCTTTCCGGTATGCGTGGTTTGATGGCCAAGCCGCAGAAAGCCGGTGCCGAAGGCGGTCAGATCATCGAGAACCCGATTCTTTCGAACTTCAAGGAAGGTTTGTCCGTGCTTGAGTACTTCATCTCTACCCACGGTGCCCGTAAGGGTTTGGCCGATACCGCTTTGAAGACGGCCGACGCCGGATACCTGACCCGTCGTCTGGTAGACGTGTCGCACGACGTGATCATCAACGAAGAAGACTGCGGTACACTCCGCGGACTGGTTTGTACAGCCCTCAAGAACAACGACGAGACCATCGCCACGCTGTACGAACGTATCCTGGGCCGTGTATCCGTACACGATATTGTACATCCTACGACCGGCGAACTCATCGTGGCCGGTGGCGAAGAAATCACTGAGGCCATTGCCCAGAAGATTGAAGAGTCGCCCATCGAGAGTGTCGAAATCCGTTCTGTGCTCACCTGCGAGTCCAAGAAGGGTGTCTGCGCCAAGTGCTATGGCCGCAACCTGGCTACCAGCCGCATGGTACAGAAGGGTGAGGCTGTCGGCGTCATCGCTGCACAGTCTATCGGTGAGCCGGGTACCCAGTTGACACTGCGTACCTTCCACGCCGGTGGTACGGCAGCCAACATTGCCGCCAACGCCAGCATCGTGGCCAAGAACAACGCCCGTCTGGAGTTCGAGGAACTGCGTACCGTCGATGTAGTCGACGAAGCCGGCGAACCCGCCAAGGTTGTGGTAGGCCGTCTGGCCGAGTTGCGCTTTGTCGATGTCAATACCGACATCGTCCTCTCTACCCATAACGTGCCTTACGGTTCTACACTATATGCTGCCGATGGCGAAGTGGTGGAGAAAGGCAAGCTCATCGCCCGTTGGGACCCCTTCAACGCAGTCATCATTACCGAAGCTACCGGTAAGATCGAGTTCGAGGATGTTATCGAGAACGTGACCTACAAGGTAGAATCCGATGAATCGACCGGTTTGCGTGAAATCATCATCATCGAGTCCAAGGACAAGACCAAGGTGCCTACCGCACACATCATGACCGAGGACGGCGAGCTCATCCGTACCTACAACCTCCCTGTGGGTGGTCACGTGGTAGTGGAAGACGGACAGAAGGTGAAGGCCGGCGAAGTGATTGTGAAGATTCCGCGTGCCGTCGGCAAGGCCGGCGATATCACCGGTGGTCTTCCCCGTGTCACCGAGCTGTTCGAAGCCCGTAACCCGTCGAACCCCGCCGTTGTATCTGAAATCGACGGTGAAATCACGATGGGTAAGGTGAAACGTGGTAACCGTGAAATCATCGTTACCTCCAAGAGCGGTGAAGTCAAGAAATACCTCGTTCCGCTGTCCAAGCAGATCCTGGTACAGGAGAACGACTATGTGCGTGCCGGTACGCCGTTGTCCGACGGTGCCATCACGCCTGCCGACATCCTGGCCATCAAGGGTCCTACGGCCGTTCAGGAATACATTGTCAACGAGGTTCAGGACGTTTACCGTCTCCAGGGTGTGAAGATCAACGACAAGCACTTCGAAATCATTGTACGCCAGATGATGCGCAAGGTCGAAATCAACGAACCGGGCGATACCCGCTTCCTCGAGCAGCAGGTAGTCGACAAGATCGAGTTCATGGAAGAGAACGATCGTATCTGGGGCAAGAAAGTGGTTACCGATGCCGGCGACTCGCAGAACCTGCAGCCGGGTCAGATTGTAACCGCCCGCAAGCTGCGCGACGAGAACTCCATGCTGAAGCGCCGCGACATGAAGCTGGTACAGGTGCGCGATGCCGTGCCCGCCACTTCAACGCAGATTCTTCAGGGTATCACGCGCGCCGCTCTGCAGACCTCGAGCTTCATGTCTGCCGCATCCTTCCAGGAAACGACGAAGGTGCTCAACGAGGCAGCCATCAACGGCAAGGTCGACAAGCTGGAAGGTATGAAGGAGAACGTTATCTGCGGTCACCTGATTCCTGCCGGTACCGGTCAGCGCGACTTCGACAAGATTATCGTCGGTTCGAAGGAAGAGTACGACCGTATGTTGGCCAACAAGAAGACCGTGCTCGACTACAATACGGTGGATGAAAAAGTAGAAGAATAACTGCAAGTAATACATCAATTGTAATAACTTTGGGAGGGAGGATGTCCGTATGGACATCCTCCTTTGTTTTCTGGAGCAAACTCTTGTTGCCGGAATTTGGAAAATTCGGAAACTTGTTGTACCTTTGCGCTCCGAAAACAAAAAGGAGAGGTGCTCGAGTGGTTGAAGAGGCACGCCTGGAAAGCGTGTATACCCCTAAAGGGTATCACGAGTTCGAATCTCGTTCTCTCCGCTTATTCTTTTTCATTATAAGCAATTTTTTGATTTGTGGGAGGATGAACCGTTGCAGGTACATTCTCCTTTTTTGTATCCCTTTTCTTCTTCCAGTCGTTCCTGTATGGCGACAGGCAGCGGTGCCACGCTTTGGGCGATGCGCATCCGTGAGTCGGCCAGCCGGCGGTATTCCTCTTCCATTTCCTCTGCGCTGAAGTAGAGGCAGCACAGGGCGGTGAGGGTACTGTAGATGCGGTCGATGGTTTCCAGTTTCAGTGAACCGTCCGGACGGGCCGGGTTCAGCTTGGCCGTGGTGCGCGGGTTTATGGCCAGTGCCTGCGCCAACTGCCGGTTCGAGGTGAGGTGCCACCGTTTACCTACTTCGTGCAACTCCCTGGCGGCGGTTTCTATCCAGGGATTGTCCATCTTCTCGGTTTCGTCGGATGGCGGAGGGGGAAGAGAGGGCATGGTTGTTTCAAGGTGTTTTTCTTAGTATGATATAGAGAAAATATAAAGATGAGGATGAGATTGATTATCCCATCCTCATCTATAGTTTAGTTGATTTCCAGTTCTGAACCATATTCAACGGTGAACGGCCCGTTTATCGTAACGGAATTGTCTATTTCAAACGTCAGTTTTGCCCGATTTTTGACAGTCACATTTTCTGTCATTATGTCTGTACCCGAAACCGTTTCGTCGTCGGTGACCGTACGGTTGGAGAAGGTCACGGTTGCTGTACTGATAGTGCGGGTCACAGCGGGTTCATTATAAATGTTTTCGGTTTCTTCACTACAACTGTTCAGTGCGATGGTTACTGTACAGATGACAGATACTATTGCTAACTTTCTTTTCATAATAATACCGGTTAAGTGGATTGGCGATATCGTGTCAGGTAAAAGCAGGAGGTTGACAGGAAGTTTCTGATGTATCCGATCCGTGAAAACGCGACAGGTAGCTTCCGTGGCTTCAGGTGGAACTTCTGTTGGTAGTGCGGATTGACCAACCACAGGCAGCGGTCCACGATGGATAGCCCGTGTGTCTCGGCCAGTTGTTCAAACCGTTCTGTCGTTATCCGGCTTTTTCTGATATCCAGCAGTTCGTTGATGCATCCGGTTGTTTCCTTGCTGGCTTTCAGCAAGTATCGGTACACAGGCACAGGGAGCAGGTGGATGAAGGGAAGGTGCGAGCACAGGCGGCTGCGGCAAATCTGCTGGTGTCCGCCAAAGGGCATCTGCCAAGCTGGAAATCCCCAGAATACCAGGCTGTCCTTGTGGACGAATCCTTTCAGATGTTCCAGGAAGCTGTCCTTGTCCGGAATGTGTTCGATGACATCGTGAATCAGTACAAGGTCATACTTCTCGTTCGTCTGCGGCTTGTATTTCAGGAAGTCGTCCGCGATGAAACGGCCGCTGTATCCCTTCTTCTGAAAATAGGCCTGAGCCTGCTCCACCCGTTCGGGAAAACGTTCTATGCCCGTCACCCGACATCCCATTTCGGCAAAGGGCAGCAGGTTGCCGCCTTCGCCACAGCCCACTTCGAGTACCTTTGAGGTCGGCGTAATGGGCTGGAACCGGCTGATGTAACCGATGTAATGTTCGCGTGCCGTCTGGGCCAGTTCGTTGAAATATTGCTCCCTGTCCAAGTGTCTTTGTTGCATTACAGTCTGCTTTTAGAGATCTGTCTCTCGGTTGTTTGTCGGTTGATATATGATGTTGTTAAGTTTAGTTTCTGATGCCAATAAGATTCAATACTCCTCGAGTACAATCTCCCCTGTCAGCTCTAGGGTGGGCGACTCCACTTCCAGCAGGTACGGATAGCCGGAAGGGGTATGTACATAGAGAGTCATCCCATCGTAGATAAGGGTGGGGCTTTCGTTGATGACGGTGTCGCCGTTCTTGTCCGTCAGGCGGATTTCGGCATCCGGCAATATGCCGGTAAAGACAATCTGAAGGGTGTTGTTCACTTCTTCGACGTGAACGTCGAAGGTGGAAGGGGTGCGGGTGACTGCTGTTTCTTGTGTAGTTACATTGCGGAGAATGACTTTTCTCTTTTTGTTGGTCGCCTGTAGACTCATCGGCAGAATCAGCAGCAGCGACAGAAACAGCATACAATACTTTGCTCTCATAATATAAATGTTTTTTAGTTAATGACGGAGCAAAGTTATGCCTTTTGGCTGCTATACCCAAGGAAAGTGAGTCACACTTCAAAAAGCTAACTACTTGTAAATCAATACTTGTTTGTCGGCCGGAGTCACACTTTACGCTTTAGGGCCGATATATCGGGTCTTCAGTCGTGATTTTCGCTGGTTGATGGTGTGGGTGTCGGTGTAACCGAAGCAGAGCGCAATGGTCTGGGTGTCGATTCCGGCAGTAGCCAGGCAATAGTACAGACGGTCGTCCTCGGTCAGGGGTGAGTAGAGGGCTTGCAGATGCACGATGTAGTCGGCATAAATCCCATCGACAGTGCGGCGCAGTTCAGTTCGTTCGTCGGGAGACAGTACTTTCCATGTTCTCCGGTCGGCAGCGTCCTGCCGCGACAGGGTGTGTATCTTCTTGTAGATGCGTGTGCTTCTGAACTGTTGGTTCTGCAGTTGCAGTTTTTCCTCCTTCAGCCGGTCGATGGTCTGCTTCAGGTGTTGTGTCTGTTGCACCTGTTCGGCCTGCTGGTCGGTCTTTTCCTGTTGCAGGCGGTCGAGGGCTTCCTGGTTACGGTCTATTTCCTGCTGGAGGGTGTGCTGGCGTTGTTTCAGTTCCTGCAGGATGCTTTCGTAGACCAGCCTCTGGCGTCTTTTCTTCTGATACAGATGCTGGCACAGCAGGGCCAGCAGGGCACAGCACACCACGGCTGTCAGCACAATGTGGTTCCGGTGCTCGCGGTTCCGGGCTTCGGCTTCCTGCACGCGCAGGCGCGTCTTGTATTCGTAGATGGTCCGGTTGATACCTGAGTTCCTTTCGGCGATGAACAGGGAGTCTACGATATCTACATGTTTTTCCAGATAGTGCAGGGCTTGGGGACAGTTGCCCCGTTCCTTTTCCACTTCGTACAAGTCCAGATAGGCGGCTAGGTCCGGAAATGAGGTGCCTGTCAGGCTTTGTTGCAGGTAATGCAGGGCCGAGTCCGGATGGGTGCCTTGCTCGGCATACAGGCTTCCCAACAGGCTGTAACGTTGGGCCGGGTCTTGCCCGAAGAGCGTGTTTATAAGGGAGCGACGGGCGTAGTGGATGGCCGAATCGATGTCGTCATTCGAATAAAACCGCAGGCTCAGGTTGTATTCCGACATGGCAATCACGCCCGAATCTCCGCAGGCCAGTGCATAGCGGAGTGCGCGTCGCTGAATGTCTACGGCCGAGTCGCCGCTCTCCTGGACCACAGGATAGCCCGAAAGGGCGTTCAGGGCGATGGCCTTGTCCTTGTCTGTGTGGCAGAGGGGCCACAGGGCGAGGTGCATCTTCCGGGCATCCTCGTAGTGGCTGTTCTCAAAGTAGAGGTTGCCCAGCGAACTGAGGGTGTGGCGGCGTATTTCTTCGGCTTCCGGAAAGTGTCGCAGCACCTCCAGCCCCTCTTGCAGGTGGGCTATGGCTCGTTCGGGGCAGTCCATTTCCACCTCGAGGCGGGCCTTGTAGAGCAGGGCGGTGGCCCGTTCGGGACTGCGACTGTCGTAGCATGCCAGAGCCACGTCGAGCAGCGAATCGCAGGGCTCGAGCGACTGTTCGCACTTGTCGAGGGCCCGTGCCAGCAGCAGGGCATAGCGGGCACACTCCTGTGTGGAACGTGGTGGCAGCCGGTCGGCATGACGCTCCATCAGGTGCAGGGCACTGTCGGGGCGGGTTGCCAGCAGGGAGTCGGCCTGGTTCAGAATGAGGTCCGTCCGGCTGTCGTGCCGGCAGGCAGTTGTCAGGAATAAAGTCAGAAATAAGAATGGCAGGGAGAGGTAGCGTGTTGTCATGCGATAAAGGGTTTTACGGGTGCAATGTTACATAATTTCTTTGAATTATCCATCTGAATGCTTTTCTTTTTTCACTCACCGTCTGTAATAAATTCGGCTGGAGGCGGCTTCTTTGGATATTTATTTGGTGAATAAATCATAATTTGCGTTTCCTCCCCTTAAAAATGATGTACTCATGTGTACATCACGGCCAAAAATGGAATGCCTAACTTCGCCGCAAACTTTAAAAGAAACGTGTTATGAAAACAACCGAACAGACCCTTTCCTTCCAGCCCCCGCGCTTCGCCTCCCTGCGCGACACCGTGCCCGTACCCACCCCGTGGGACGCACTGGTGGAAGAAATCCGTGGAGGCCGTCACCTCACCCTGACCTGCCTCTACCGCGAGACCTGTGCCGCACTGGCACTGGCCGAAGCCGGTGCCGACACCGCTGCGGCCGGGGAACTGAAACGCCGCAAGGCCGCCATCAAGGGACGCCAGCTGCCTGCCTTTGTCTGTGCCGTCGCCCTGGAGGGCGGGCGCAGCAGCCGGCATGTGCGCGGCTACTCGGGCTTCGTGATGGTGGACATCGACGGTGTGGCGCCCGACCGCCTGGACACGCTGGCCGAACAGGTGCGGGCCGATGCCCACACGTTCCTGTCTTATGTCACCCTCTCGGGCCGCGGCTTGCGGGTGGTGGCCCGCGTGACGCCCGTGCCTGCCGATGCCCCGGCCTTTGCCCGCGCCTGGCAGACGGTGAACGACTACTACGCCCGCCTGACGGGTGTCACCACCGACGCCCAGTGCAAGAACGCCACCCGTATGTCCGCCCTCTGCCACGACCCGTCCGTGTGCTACCGCCCCGAGGCCGAGGCACTGGCGGTGGAGCTGGAGGTACCTGCGCGTCCCCGTGCCTCGCGGGGCCGGCCCGTGCGGGCCGTGAGTGCCGCCCCCACCGTGCGCCGCCTGGTGGAGGACGACGGCATCCTTTACGCTCCCGGCAGCCACAACGCCTACATCAGCCGCTGCCTCTACTGGATGAACCGCTTCGGCGTGAGCGAGGCCGATGCCGAGGCGTGGGCCCTCAGCGAGTTTGCCGACTACGATGCCGCCGAACACTCCGTGGCGGCCACCGTGCGCAGCTGCTACGCCCTGACCGCCGAGCACGCCACGTGCCGCCTCGCGCGCTACGCGCGGGCGCGTACCTCTAATAACAGGTCGGGCGGCGGTAGCGGGCGTGCGCCCCGCGTGTCGGTAGGGCAGATGGAGGCCTTCATCGGCCGCTGGTGCCAGCTGCGCCGCAACCTCCTCATCCACCAGCTGGAGGTGCGGCTCACGGACGGGGCGGGGGAGGAGGAACCCCGCTGGCAACCGATGACCGACGCGCTGGAGAACTCCCTGTGGCGCGCCATGCAGCACGAGGGGCTGGACGCCGACCTCTTCCGCCTGCGCACGCTGCTGCAGAGCGACTTCGTCCCCACGTTCCATCCCCTGCGCCACTACCTCGACGCGCTGCCGCCCTGGGACGGCGTGTCCGACCCCATCGGCCGCCTGGCCCGGATGGTGGTGTGCCGTGGCACGTCGGCCGCCGAGTTCGACCACTACTTCCGCCGCTGGCTGGTGGGGCTGCTGGCCGCCGCGCTGGACGACGGCGTGGTGAACCACGAAATCCTCGTCCTTCTCGGTCCACAGGGCTCGTTCAAGAGCTCCTTCCTCGAGAACCTGCTGCCGCCCTGCCTGCGCCGCTACTACACCACGAAGACCAACTCGCAGCGCCTCACCAAGGACGACCTCTTCACCATGACCGAGAACCTGCTGGTGAACTTCGAGGAGATAGACTCCATGCAGCGTCCCGAGCTGAACCAGCTGAAGGCCATGACCACCACGCTCTACATCAACGAGCGTCCGGCCTACGGGCGCAACAAGGTGCGGCTGCCCCACGTGGCCTCGTTCTGCGCCACGGGCAACAACCTCCAGTTCCTCACCGACGACACCGGCAACCGCCGCTGGCTGCCCTTCGAGGTGGAGCACATCGAGAATCCCTGGACCACGCCCATCGACTACGAGGGTGTCTACGCCCAGGCCAAGGCCCTGCTCGACGGCGGTTTCCGCTACTGGTTCCAGGGCGACGAGGTGGAGGCGCTCAACCGCCGCAACCGCCGTTTCGAAGCGCCCAACCCTGCCCGCGAGCTCATCCTGGCCCACTACCGCCGCCCCTCGGCGCTGGAGAAGGGCCGCTACCTGACGGCCTCGCAGATCTGTGCCCGCTTCGCGTCGATGCGGCTCAGCCCTGTGCAGGTGGGGCGGGCAATGAAGGAGCTGGGGTTCGAGCAGAAAAGACTGCGTTCCGGATATATCTGGATTGTTGCCGACCGCAGTGCCGAAGAAATGAACAGTGTGTTGCCCGAATCTTTGTCCAGTGGCGATGAAAACATCCCTACACCTCAAACGTTTGATTGATAGTCTGATAGGAAGAATGTGTATAGATGTGTAGGGTAGTATGCAAACATTACGCGTGAAAATTAAATAAATGGTCTGCCTTTAAAGGCAGCCTATTTATTTACGGAATGCCGAAAAGTTTGCGGATTTACCCTACACATCCCTACACACCTGCATCGTTTTCTTTCATTCTTAATTCTCAATTTTCCATTATCCATTATGAAAACCATCACCTACACCCGCCGTTCCCTGGCCTGCCAGTATTTCCCCGATGCCGAACCCGAGCAGGCCGTCCGCCGTCTCACCTCCTGGATCCGCCGCTGCCGTCCGCTCTATGCCGAGCTGACGCGGGGCGGTACCCCCTTCGACAAGCGCCGCAACCTCACCGTCCGTGAGGCCCGTCTCATCATGGAGTATCTGGGCGAGCCCTGACGCCGTGCTTTGTCACCCCCTGACGCCGTGCTTCCTGAAGGACTCATGCCGTGCTTCGTCAGCCCCTCAGGAAGTGCTTCGTCGGGGTGTCAGGCCGTGCTTCGTCGGCCGGTGATTCGGCTTCCGACCCTTATCGACCCTCATCGCCCGCTGCCCCGGGCCGATGTGCTAACTTTGTGACAGGAAAAGGGGAGAGGCGCCCTCTCCGGTTCCACGAGAGAAATAATCCGAATACCAACCTGTTCAAAGTGCAAGACTATGCCTACTGCCTACAAAGTGATGAAGCGCGTCATCCAGCTGGGTGACCGCAAGGGCGAGACCGTCTACAACGTGTCGCCCGTGTGCTACGGCACGCTGACCACCGACGACGTGGCCCGCCAGATTGCCGCCGAATCGACCGCCAGCCCCGGCGACGTGAAGAACGTACTCGACCGCTATGCCTACTACGTGGTGGAGAACCTCAAGAAGGGTTATGCCATCGAGCTCCTGGGCTTCGGCAAGCTCTACCTGCGGTTCATCAACAGCAAGAGCGTCAGCGCCGAAAAGGATGCTTCCGCCGCGCTGGTGAAGACCCTCGTGCCCGGCTTCCGTCCCTCGTTCACGATGGTGAACAACAGCCGCATCTACGACCTCATTCCCGACAAGATCAGCCTCGTGAAGTACAACGGAACTTCCACTCCGGCCGGTGAAGACACCTCCGGCGGCGAAGATACCTCCGGTACCGGTGAGGACGGCGGCGGACAGGACGAAAGCCCGCTGTAACTTTAGCGGTTAGCGGTGAACGGTTAGTATACTCACCACTAACCGCTTACCACTAACCGCTTACCACTAACCGCTAACCACTCACCACTAATCACTAACCACTAACCACTTACCACTAATTATGTCAAACACCACTACCCAGAAAATTACCTGGACTTCCATCGTGAAGGCCATCATCCAGGCAGCCATCGCCGCCCTGACGGCACTTGGCGTCACCAGTTGTTCACCCTTGATTCCCTTCCTGTCATGACCGACGACCGTTACCCGATGACCGTCCGCGGCGAGGAGGTGCCCACCGAGCGCACCCTCCTCGCCCGGATGGAGGACGGCGAGCTGATGCAGGGCGCCGACAGCGTGCGCTTCCTTGTACTCCACTGCTCCGCCACCCGCTGCACGCAGGACTATACCGCCCAGCAGCTGCTTCACGACCACCGTGCCCGCGGCTTCCGCACCGTGGGCTATCACTTCTACGTCCGTCGCGACGGAACCCTGACCCAGCACCGCGGCCTGCTCGAAGTGGGCGCCCACTGCCGTCCCTACAACCGCTGCTCCATCGGCATCTGCTACGAGGGCGGGCTCGACGCACAGGGCCGTCCGGCCGACACCCGCACCACGGCACAGACCGAGCGGCTGCACGACCTCTTCGGCCGGCTGAAGCGGCTCTTCCCGCAGGCTGTGGTGTGTGGACACCGTGACCTGCCCGGCACCGCGCCTAAGGCCTGTCCGTGCCTCGACGCGGCGGCTGTATTCGGCTGACGGGACCTCTGTCCGTTAACAGACCTGTATTTGTACTAAAACGTGTTATAAAACATGCTTTTTTATTTGCATAATTTGCAAATTCCCGAAACCTCCGTATCTTTGCAATGTGTTTTTCATAGTATTAGATTTAAGGTTAACAAAGGTTGGGCTCGGCGGAGCCCTTTTTTTATGTCCGTACGTTTCGTGTCAGCATGTTGTCTGTGTAAAAAGTGGCAGATGATGCCGTAAAACACAGATATTTTTCTTATCTTTCGCCTTCATTCGGATATGCTGCACAATAGAAAGACAATGAAGAAAAAAATCACTCCTCAGATGCTGGTACTGGTTGTATCGGCATATCTGCTCGCAGGTCTGTTGCGGGCCCAGGAATCGGAACCGGTACGTATTGTTCCCCGTCCGGTGGAAACAGCCGCTGTGGCGGGAACGTTCCACATCACGCCGTCGGTTGTCGTGTCGGCCGGTGATGAGGGGTTGAAGCCCTTGGCCGAATACTTCAGTTCGCTTTTCAGCCGTCCGGCAGGGTTCACCCCGAAGGTGGTCGTGGGTGGCGGAGGAGACATCCGGCTGGAACGGGCCGACGACCTGGCGGCCGAGGCCTACCGCCTGCGGGTGAACCGCGACGGCATACGTATCGAGGCCGGCGGATATGCCGGCGGATTTTATGCCTTGCAGACGCTCCGTCTGTCTCTGCCTGCCGCGATAGAGTCGCTGGCGCCGGTGGAGGGGGCAGACTGGGCTGTGCCGGCCATGGAGGTGACCGACAGTCCCCGTTTCGCATACCGCGGACTGATGCTGGATGTGTCGCGCTATTTCATTCCCAAGGAAAATGTGCTCCAGATTATCGACTGCATGGCCATGCTCAAACTGAACAAGCTCCATTTCCATCTGACGGACGACAATGGCTGGCGTCTGGAGATCAAACGCTATCCGCGCCTGACGGAGGTGGGCAGCCGGCGGGTGAATCGGAATGACCGGGTCTTCCCCGACCGCAGGAATCCGCTGCCAGGCGAACCGGCATCGGTGGGCGGATATTATACGCAGGACGACATGCGTGAAATCATCGCTTATGCCCAGGCGCGCCAGGTGGAGGTGATTCCCGAAATCGACATACCTGCGCACTCGAATGCCGCACTGGCTGCCTATCCCGAGCTGGCCTGTCCTGTAGTGGACAAACCGGTCGGCGTCCTGCCCGGACTGGGCGGCGATCATGCCGACATCATCTATTGTGCGGGCAATGAGCAGACTTTCCATTTCCTGGAGGGAGTGATAGACGAAGTGGCCGAACTCTTCCCTTCGAAATACATCCATCTGGGCGGTGACGAAGCCCGGAAGACTTTCTGGAAGAAATGCCCTCTGTGCCAGCAGCGGATGAAGGACGAGAAACTGCCCGACGAGGAGGAACTGCAGAGCTACTTCATGCGCCGCATGAGCCGCTACGTACAGGAGAAGGGCAAGGAAGTGATGGGCTGGGACGAACTGACCAACAGCACCTTGCCCGAGGATGTCGTGATTTTCGGCTGGCAGGGATTCGGCAACGCGGCCCTGAAGGCGGCCGCGCAGGGACACCGTTTTGTCATGACACCCGCCCGCCTGCTTTACCTCATCCGCTACCAGGGACCGCAGTGGTTCGAGCCGCTGACTTATTTCGGTAACAATACCCTGAAGGATGTCTACACCTACGAACCGGTGCAGAAAGACTGGAAGCCGGAGTACGAGCCGTTGCTGATGGGCGTACAGGGCTCCATGTGGACGGAGTTCTGTAACCATCCTTCCGATGTGACCTATCAGGTGTTCCCCCGTCTGGCAGCTGTGGCTGAAGTGGCCTGGTCGCCCAAGGGCAGCAAGGACTGGCCGGTGTTTGTCGAAGCACTGGATGGCTATCTGGCCCACCTGCAGGCCAAAGGCATCCGGTATGCACGGTCCATGTACAACATACAGCACACGGTGACGCCTGCCGGCGGGAAGCTGAAGGTGGATCTGGTGTGCGAACGTCCCGATGTGGAGATACGCTATACGACCGACGGCATGGAGCCCGGAGCGGCTTCGGACCTGTATGAAGGTCCGCTGACGGTGGACGCTGACGCCGTGGTGAAGTGTGCCACCTTCCGCGACGGACAGAAGATGGGGCAGACGCTGGAACTGCGGCTGGACTGGAACCTGGCCACCGCCAAACCGCTGCTGGGGCTTCCGGCGCAGGCAGGTATCCTGGTGAACGGACTGCGCGGCAGTCTGAAACAGACCGACTTCGAGTGGTATACCGGAGACATGTCGCGCCCGCTGACGTTTACGGTAGACCTGCTGGAACGGCAGCTTGTGACGGAGTGTGCGGTGGGCTGCATCACCAACTATGGCATGGGCTGCCACAAGCCGCGGACGCTGACGGTGGAGACGTCGGACGATAACCGGACGTTTGTCCCTGCCGGCAGCCTGCACTTTACGGATGCCGACATCTTCAAGGAAGGTACCTTTGTGGAAGACCTGCGGGTGAAGGTCGGTACACGGGCACGCTACCTGCGCTTCACGCTCGAGGCGCCCGGCAACTGTCCGCCTGACCATGTGCGGCCCGGTCAGCCCTCGCGCATCTATGTGGACGAAGTAGTGGTCCGCTGACAGCCTGTTGGCTGTTTGCACCGGATTTGGAGAATCCGGCGCAAACCGTTAACTTTGTGGCACAAAACCCAAAAATACAATTGAATTATGGAGAAACAGGAACCCAACAACGGACAGATGCAGATTGAACTGAAAGAAGACGTAGCCCAGGGCACGTATGCCAACCTGGCCATCATTACCCACTCCAGCTCCGAGTTTGTGCTCGACTTCGTGCGTATATTGCCGGGCATGCCCAAGGCCGGCGTGCAGTCGCGCATCATTCTTGTGCCCGAACACGCCAAGCGTCTGATGCGTGCTCTGCAGGAAAACATCGACAAGTACGAACGTATTTTCGGCCCTATCCAGGTGCCCGAAGAACGTCCCCTTCCGCCGCTGTCGAACGTGCAGGGCGAGGCCTGATGTCGTCGTTTTGTAACGGCTTCGGACGAGGCTATTCGGCTGAAAATCAAAAAAAATATTGTAGTGCATTGATAATTCAAATATTATTCGTATCTTTGCAGCCCGAAAAAGTGTATAGTCGAAAATTCATACAATAATATAATAACTAAAAAACAATTAAAATGCCTACAATTCAGCAATTAGTAAGAAAAGGACGTCAGGTGCTGGTAGACAAGAGCAAGTCTCCTGCCTTGGATTCATGTCCTCAAAGACGTGGCGTTTGCGTGAGAGTGTATACAACCACTCCGAAGAAACCGAATTCAGCTATGCGTAAAGTAGCTCGTGTACGTTTGACCAACGGTAAAGAGGTGAACTCTTACATTCCGGGAGAAGGTCACAACTTGCAGGAACACTCAATCGTATTGGTGCGCGGCGGTCGTGTGAAAGACCTTCCGGGTGTACGTTATCACATCGTTCGTGGTACTTTGGATACCGCAGGCGTTGCCAACCGTACCCAAAGACGTTCCAAATACGGTGCTAAGCGTCCGAAACCGGGACAGGCTGCTCCCGCCAAGAAGAAATAATCAAGCGGCCGAAACTGATAAACAGTAAAAATTAAAAGTAATAACTTACGTTTTAGTTTGTTGGAAATGCTAAAGGTTGAGTAAATTCTCCGGAGGGAGAGTTGAAGAAGACAGAAGTAAACAACCAAGAACGAAAAACATTATTCTTTCAGACAAATGAGAAAAGCAAAACCTAAAAAACGCGTTATCCTTCCGGATCCCGTTTTTAATGATGTGAAAGTTTCCAAATTCGTAAACCACCTGATGTACGACGGAAAGAAGAATACCTCTTACGAAATCTTCTACGCCGCTCTGGAAACAGTGAAGAACAAAATGCAGAACGAAGAGAAATCAGCTCTTGAAATCTGGAAAAAAGCATTGGACAACGTAACTCCTCAAGTGGAAGTGAAGTCTCGCCGCGTAGGTGGTGCCACTTTCCAAGTTCCTACTGAAATCCGTCCCGACCGTAAAGAGTCTATCTCTATGAAGAATCTGATTATCTTTGCACGCAAACGTGGCGGTAAGTCTATGGCTGATAAGCTGGCTGCTGAAATCATGGATGCTTTCAACGAACAGGGCGGTGCTTACAAACGTAAAGAAGATATGCACAGAATGGCTGAAGCCAACCGCGCATTTGCTCATTTCAGATTCTAATATACTATAAGAGACTGACAATCGAAGATTAAAAAACTTAAAGTAAAAGGAATTAGAAAATGGCAAAGAATGATTTACATTTGACACGCAATATCGGTATCATGGCTCACATCGATGCCGGAAAAACCACAACCTCTGAACGTATTTTGTTTTATACGGGTTTGACCCACAAAATCGGTGAGGTGCATGACGGTGCCGCTACAATGGACTGGATGGAGCAAGAGCAGGAACGTGGTATCACTATCACCTCCGCAGCCACCACTACCCGTTGGAAATATGCCGGTAATACGTACAAGATCAACTTGATTGATACTCCGGGACACGTTGACTTTACCGCTGAGGTGGAACGTTCTTTGCGTATTCTTGACGGCGCCGTTGCTGCTTACTGTGCAGTAGGTGGCGTTGAGCCGCAATCCGAAACCGTTTGGCGTCAGGCCGACAAATACAACGTTCCGCGTATCGCATACGTTAACAAAATGGACCGTTCGGGCGCCGACTTCTTCGAAGTTGTCCGCCAGATGAAGGACGTTTTGGGAGCAAACCCTTGTCCTATCGTTGTGCCTATCGGTGCCGAAGAGTCTTTCAAAGGTCTGGTGGACCTTATCAAGATGAAAGCTATCTACTGGCATGATGAAACAATGGGCGCTGACTACACAGTGGAGGAAATTCCTGCCGACCTGGTGGATGAAGCCAATGAGTGGAGAGATAAAATGCTCGAAAAAGTAGCTGAGTTTGACGATGCCCTGATGGAGAAATATTTCGATGATCCTTCCACTATCACAGAAGAGGAAGTGTTGAGAGCTCTCCGTAACGCTACCGTAAAAATGGCTGTCGTTCCTATGTTGTGCGGTTCTTCATTCAAGAACAAAGGTGTGCAGACATTGCTCGACTACGTTTGCGCATTCCTGCCTTCTCCGCTGGATACAGAGAACGTTATCGGTACAAATCCTGAAACCGGTGCCGAAGAGGACCGTAAGCCGAGCGAAGATGAAAAGACTTCTGCTTTGGCGTTCAAGATCGCAACCGACCCGTATGTAGGCCGTCTGACTTTCTTCCGCGTTTACTCCGGTAAGATCGAAGCCGGTTCTTATATCTACAACTCTCGCTCCGGTAAGAAGGAACGTGTTTCACGTCTGTTCCAGATGCACTCAAACAAGCAGAATCCTGTTGAGGTGATCGGTGCCGGTGATATCGGCGCTGGTGTGGGCTTCAAGGATATACATACCGGTGATACGCTGTGCGACGAGACTGCACCGATCGTATTGGAATCTATGGACTTCCCCGAACCGGTAATCGGTATCGCCGTTGAGCCTAAGACTCAGAAGGATATGGATAAACTTTCTAATGGCTTGGCCAAGTTGGCCGAAGAAGACCCGACGTTCACAGTGAAGACTGACGAACAGACAGGCCAGACGGTTATCTCCGGTATGGGTGAGCTTCACTTGGATATCATCATCGACCGTCTGAAACGTGAGTTCAAGGTTGAATGTAACCAGGGTAAGCCTCAGGTTAACTATAAGGAAGCTATCACGAAGACTGTTAACTTGCGTGAAGTTTACAAGAAGCAGTCGGGTGGTCGTGGTAAGTTTGCGGACATCATCGTGAATATCGGCCCGGTTGATGAGGATTTCACTCAAGGCGGCTTGCAGTTTGTTGACGAAGTGAAAGGTGGTAACATTCCTAAGGAATTCATCCCGTCCGTACAGAAAGGTTTCACAACTGCAATGAAGAACGGTGTATTGGCAGGCTATCCGCTGGATTCACTGAAAGTGACTTTGGTCGACGGTTCTTTCCACCCGGTAGACTCCGACCAGCTGTCGTTCGAAATCTGTGCCATCCAAGCCTACAAGAATGCTTGCGCCAAGGCAGGTCCGGTATTGATGGAACCTATCATGAAACTGGAAGTTGTTACTCCGGAAGAAAACATGGGTGACGTTATCGGTGACTTGAACAAGCGCCGCGGCCAGGTAGAAGGTATGGAATCAAGCCGTTCGGGTGCCCGCATCGTGAAAGCAATGGTTCCGTTGGCAGAAATGTTCGGTTACGTAACTGCGTTGCGTACCATCACTTCGGGTCGTGCAACCTCTTCAATGGTATACTCTCACCATGCACAGGTTTCCAACTCTATCGCCAAGGCGGTATTGGAAGAAGTGAAAGGTCGTGCAGACTTGCTCTAAATAATAAACTGAAAAAGTCCGTAGGTTAGCGAATGACTCTTAACCTACGGAACTTTCTTGTATAAATAACACTATTAATAATTAAGACAGTAATGAGTCAAAAAATTAGAATCAAACTGAAATCTTACGACCACAACTTGGTTGACAAGTCAGCTGAGAAGATTGTAAGAACAGTGAAGACGACGGGCGCCATCGTTAGCGGTCCCATTCCTCTTCCTACGCACAAGCGTATCTTTACTGTGAACCGTTCGACTTTCGTAAACAAGAAGTCGCGTGAACAATTCGAACTCTCTTCTTACAAGAGACTGATCGACATCTACAGCTCTACAGCTAAGACCGTTGACGCTCTGATGAAGCTGGAGTTGCCGAGTGGTGTGGAAGTAGAAATCAAAGTCTAAAAATTTAAATTATTAGTGAAATGCCAGGATTATTAGGAAAAAAAATCGGAATGACATCCGTTTTCAGTGCCGAGGGTAAAAATGTACCATGCACTGTTATCGAAGCAGGTCCTTGTGTTGTTACTCAAGTGAAAACCGTAGAGAAAGATGGTTATGCAGCTGTTCAGCTGGGTTTCCAGGACAAGAAGGAGAAGCATACTACGAAGCCTCTTATGGGTCACTTCAAGAAAGCCGGAGTAACACCCAAGAAACACTTGGCTGAGTTCAAAGAGTTTGCAAATGAATTGAATCTGGGTGATACAGTAACTGTAGAGCTGTTCAATGACGCTGACTTTGTAGATGTAATCGGTACATCGAAGGGTAAAGGCTTCCAGGGCGTTGTGAAAAGACATGGTTTTGGCGGTGTGGGCCAGACTACTCACGGTCAGCACAACCGTGCCCGCAAACCGGGTTCTATCGGTGCTTGTTCTTATCCTGCAAAGGTATTCAAGGGCATGCGTATGGGCGGCCAGCTCGGTGGCGACAGAGTAACTGTTCAAAACCTGCGAGTATTAAAAGTAATTGCGGAGCACAACTTGCTGTTGATCAAGGGTTCTGTTCCCGGTTGCAAAGGTTCAATCGTAATAATTGAGAAATAATGGAAGTTAACGTATATAACATTAAAGGTGAAGACACTGGGAGAAAGATTACGTTAAACGAGTCTATCTTCGGAATTGAGCCCAACGACCACGCTATCTACCTGGACGTTAAGCAGTTTATGGCTAACCAGCGTCAAGGTACACACAAGTCAAAGGAAAGAAGCGAAATCAGCGGTTCTACCCGCAAAATCGGTCGCCAGAAAGGTGGCGGTGGTGCACGTCGTGGTGACATGAACTCACCGGTTCTCGTTGGTGGTGGACGTGTATTCGGTCCGAAACCGAGAGATTACTTCTTCAAACTGAATAAGAAAGTAAAGGCTCTGGCACGCAAGTCGGCTTTGTCTTACAAGGCACAGAACAATGGCATCATTGTAGTGGAAGACTTCAACTTTGAAGCTCCTAAGACTAAAGATTTTGTTGTTATGACAAAAAATCTTAAAGTTTCTGACAAAAAGCTGCTTGTAATTTTACCGGAAGCAAATAAAAACGTATATTTGTCGGCTCGTAACGTGAAGGGCGCTAATGTGCAGACTGTCTCAGGGTTAAATACTTACAGAGTATTGGACGCTGGAGTTGTTGTGTTTGCTGAAAGCGCACTTTCTGCTATCGACAATATCTTAATGTAAAAAGGAGGCTTAAATAATGGGAATTATTATTAAACCGTTAGTGACAGAGAAGATGACTGCAATTACTGATAAGTCGAACAATCGTTTCGGCTTTATCGTGCGTCCTGAAGCTAATAAACTGGAAATTAAGAACGAAGTAGAAGCCCTTTACAACGTTACCGTAGTTGATGTGAATACAATCCGTTATGCCGGCAAGAACAAGAGCCGTTATACACGCGCAGGTATCATCAACGGACGTACAAACGCTTACAAAAAAGCGGTTGTTACGTTGAAAGAAGGAGATACTATTGATTTTTATAGCAATATTTAAAAGAAATGGCAGTACGTAAATTTAAGCCCACAACACCGGGGCAAAGACATAAAATTATTGGTACTTTCGAAGAAATTACTGCACGGGTACCAGAAAAGTCTCTTGTATTTGGTAAGAAATCCTCTGGCGGTCGCAACAACGAAGGTAAGATGACCATGCGTTACATCGGCGGCGGCCACAAGAAGGTGATTCGTATCGTCGACTTCAAGAGAAACAAAGACGGTGTGCCTGCAGTGGTGAAAACAATCGAATACGATCCGAACCGTTCGGCTCGTATCGCTTTGTTGTTCTACGCTGACGGCGAAAAACGATATATTATTGCTCCCAATGGATTGCAAGTTGGTGCAACTTTGATGTCTGGTGAGAATGCGGCTCCCGAAATCGGTAACGCTCTTCCCCTCCAGAACATTCCGGTCGGTACTGTAATTCACAATATCGAATTGCGTCCGGGTCAGGGTGCTGCTCTGGTTCGTTCGGCCGGTAATTTCGCTCAGTTGACTTCGAGAGAAGGCAAGTATTGCGTTATCAAGTTGCCCTCAGGCGAAGTTCGTCAGATTCTCAGTACCTGCAAGGCTACTATCGGTAGCGTAGGTAACTCAGACCATGGATTGGAGAGCTCCGGTAAGGCCGGACGTTCCCGCTGGTTAGGACGTCGTCCGCGTAACCGTGGTGTTGTTATGAACCCGGTTGATCACCCGATGGGTGGTGGTGAAGGACGTGCTTCCGGAGGTC
>NZ_CABUOL010000028.1 GCF_902493215.1 uncultured Mediterranea sp. | reverse complement strand
TTCCACCCCACCTTTTTTCTTCCAAGTAGTCTATACAATGTTGTTCTGTTGGGAACGCATCTTGTAAGTCTTTTAATGATTTAAATCTACTATTAAACATAAGGCTTAGTTTTTGATTACGCCTCTAATATAGTAGCTTTTTACACAAGATGCAAATTAAATGCAGATTATTTTATAAGATTAGTGTAAATTGGTATATAAATACCTTAATTTATTAATTCCATCAGTAGCTGATCTTCACCCCGGCAAAATAGGAACGGGGCAGGCCGGGACCGTATATGTAGCCGGAGTCGCGCAGCTTGCCTTGATCGAAGTCCTTCTGATAGGCGTTGAAGAGGTTCTGCACACCGGCATTCACCTGAAGGGTGATGTTCTTGTAGAGGGTGAAGTCGTAGGCGGCCTTGAGGTTCATCTCCCAAAAGCTGGGTGTGGTCTCGGCACGGTCTTTCTCGATATAGCCGGCACGGTGTTCCACCAGCATGCTGCCCGTATAGGTACCCGACAGGGCGATGCTCAGAGGTTTCACAGGGCTGTAGGTCAGGGTCATGTAACCATAGGTGTCGGGCGTGCGGAAGATGCGCTTCTCCATGGGAACGGTTTCGTCGTCGCTCCACTGGCGGGCTTCCTTATATTCGGCCTTCTGCAAGGTGACACCTGCCTGAAGCTGGAGCGTGGTGAGCCAGGCCAGCTTGCCTTCGAGGGTCACGCCGTAGACACGGGCACCCTTTTCGTTATAGCGTTCGTTCTTCAGGATGCCGTCTTCGGTACCGATCTGGCGCAAGGCAAAGGCGTCGGACAGGTTGGTATAGAAGCCCTCGATCAACAGATTGCCCTGCAAGGCACCCCAACGGTGGTACAGGTCGGCCGAAAGACTGACACTGCGTGACTTCTCTTCGCGAAGGTCCTCGGCCAGCTGAATCATGGATACGTTGCCGCCCACATTCTCGACATGCAGGTCCTCATCAAAGGCCTGGGGCGCACGGAAGCCTACGGAATAGGCGGCACGCAGGTTGATGTCCTTCGTGGGATTGTAGCGCAGATTGACACGCGGACTGAAGATGACGTGATCTATCAGATTGTGCTTGTCCAGACGGCCACCCACGAGGAAGCTCCAGCGGTCGTTCTTCCACTCGTTCTGCAGGAAGGCACCGGCGATGCGCACCGTCTGGTCGATGTAACGGTTGTAGCCCCACATCTTGTCGTGCATGGCGTCCTGGTTGTACTCCACGCCACCCGTCAGGTCGGCAGGCAGAAAGAGGCAGCGGTCGAAGTGGTAGACGTACTGCGAACCGACTACCCACGTCAGGTCCGTCGTGGCTCCGTAGGCATTGAGCGAATGGTCGCCGCCGTAGTAGCTATCGCGGTCGATGTGCTGCATGGAGGCGTAGACATTGACTTTATGTTTCTCGTCGGGCGAGAAGTAGTCGAACTTCACGCTTCCGCTGTTGATGCTGTGCTCGGTCTGTTCGGTGATGTCGGTCTCGTGGGGCGGACGGTCGAGCAGATTACCGCCCCGGCGGAATTCCTGCAAATGGTGGTACTCGAAGGTCAGCTTGGAATAGTTGCTGGTCTTGAGGAAAGAACGGAAGCCCACGGTCTGGTTGCGCAGCTTGGGCAGCTCGGTGAAGCCGTCGCCGTCGTAGTCGAAGCCGCTGCGCTGGCGGTTCTGGCCGAAGACGTAGATACCCGCCTTGTGGTTGTCGGTAACCAGCGAAGCATTCATCGTCGTGTTATTGTCGAACGTCGAAAGGCCGCCCACGCCCATGAGGGTGTGCCCCAGCTGGGCGGAGTTGCGCAAGGGTTCCTTGGTAATGATGTTGATGGTACCTGCAATGGCCGAAGCACCGAAGAGGGCCGAACCGCCGCCGCGCATTACTTCCACACGCTCAATCATGTTGGCCGGAATCTGCTCCAGTCCGTACACGCCAGCCAGAGCGCTGAACACAGGACGCGAGTCAATGAGAATCTGCGTATAGGGACCATCGAGGCCGTTAATGCGCACTTGCTGGAAGCCGCAGTTCTGGCAGTTGTTCTCCACCCGCACGCCGGGCTGGAAATTCAGTCCCTGGGCCAGCGTAGTGGAGTTGGTCTGCTCGAAGAGCTTGAAGTCCATGACGTTGACCAGCGTAGGGGCCAGACGGCGGGTGGTCTCACTGCGGTTGGCGGTGACCACAACGCCGTCCAGTGCCACAAGGTCTTCCTCCAGTTCGAAGTTTTCTTCCAGCGTAACGCCCTTCTTCAGGACAACTTCACGCGTCAGGGTCTTGTAGCCCACGGCACTGACCTGCAACGTGAACTTGCCTTCGGGCAGGTTTTTCAGAAAATAGTGGCCCGTAGCGTCGGTCAGGGTACCGATGGTGGTACCCTTCAGCGAAACGGTGATATAAGAAAGGTGTTCCTGGGAATGTTTCTCCAATACATGTCCTATGATGTTGGCATCCGAGCTTTTCAGCTCTTCGGCCATAAGGGTGGCGGGCAGCAATGCACACAGCACGGCCACCACAAGAAAGATATATTTTTTCATGTGTCTTCTATTTTAATAATTTGAATAAAGAAAAGGATGGATGTACCTGAACGGAGACTCATCACAGATTACACAAACTGGCACAGATTATTTGCTCGGACAATCAGCATGATAAAGATCCGAGTCAATCAGCGCAATCTGTGGTAAACCATGATACATCTCACGTCAGCAGAAGAAGACACAAGCGGGAGGGGCCCGCAGACGGATGCCGTCGTCCGGCCGACGTAGGAAGAGGCGCGACGTACGCGCCACAACCAGCAAGCCCAACAGGGCACAGAAGCAGGGAACGGCAACAAGCAGCACAGGAACGGAGGAAGCCACATAATGGTCGAGAAAAAAGATTGTTTCGGCCTGGCTCTCGGTGTGCTGATGACCGGCTTTGAAGGGATGCGAGTGCACAATGATGACCCCGTTCACCACATGCGAGTGGGTGAACAGCGTGACTCCTCCCCAATACGTCAGGAACAGCAGGGGAAGAAAAAACTTCAGGATGCGCCGCAACTTCTCCAAAGAACGTCAGTTTATGATTGATTGTGGCGGCAAAGATAAGGCTAATTATGCGGATGCACAAACTTTCGGAATACCAATCTATTGGTATAATAAAAAAGGATGTACATACAACCCACCACAGATTACACAGATTGACACAGATCTGTTGCCAGCCTTCCGATTATCCGATTGAACAATCCGTGATAATCCGGGTAATCTGTGGTGAGTTGTGACACACATCCTCCACACATTCATCTATAGCAGACTACTGCAAAGCTATCGCATATTCGCCGCCGGCTTCGGTGGGGAAGTCCACTTCGTAGTAGCTGAAGACAGCATTGGACTGCTTTCCGCCACTGCGGGCCACTTCACGACCGTCCTTGTTGACCACTACCGGCCAGGCTGTACGCAGCTTGCAGGACTTGCCCGAAAGCGAACGGATGGCGGCGCCGGTCAGGGTTCCGGCCTTCCACTGCATGTCTACCTCGAAATTGCCGCGTGCCTTCAGCCCCGACACGCTGCCTTCGGGCCAGGCATCGGGCAGAGCGGGAAGCAGATGCAGGTAGCCGGCATGACTCTGAAGCAGCATTTCGGCCACACCGGCGGTGAAACCGAAATTACCGTCGATCTGGAAGGGCGGACAGGCGTCGAGCATGCTCTTATAAAGTCCACCTCCCTTGCGGCCGGTGCCGAAGTCCATGGGGTTGAACAGGTTGGAAATGATTTTATAGGCGTGGTTGCCGTCGAGCATGCGGGCCCACATGTTGATTTTCCAGCCCATGGACCAGCCGGTAGCTTCATCGCCACGGTTCAGCAGGGTCTGGCGTACGGCATTGAACAATTCGGGGGTATCGGTCGTAATCTGGTCGCCGGGGTGGAAGCCGTACAGATGGGACAGGTGGCGGTGACGCGGATCGGCCTCCTTGAAGTCGTACATCCATTCCTGCAACTTACCCCCCTCGCCTATCTGATAGGGAAGCAACTTCTCCAACTTGTCCTGCAATTCCTTTTGCAACTCGGCATCGACGTTCAGCAGACGGGCAGCGGCCAGCGTGCGGGTAAAGTTCTCGCGGATGATGGCCATGTCCATCGTGGGACCCATGCTGAGGGCCACGCGTTCTCCCTTGGGCGAGATGAACCAGTTTTCGGGCGAGAGGCCGGCGGGAGTCACCAGATGGCCCTGACCGTCGTCAATCAGCCAGTCGGCAAAGAACTCGGCGGCACCCTTCATCAGCGGATAGGCCTTTTCCTTCAGAAAGGCTTCGTCCTGCGTGAACTGGTAGTGTTCCCACAGATGGCTCGTGAGCCAGCCTTGTACCATCGGCCAGAAGGAGGCACTGGGCACGTTGTCGTTGGGTACGGACTCGCGCCACAGGGAGGTGTTGTGATGGGCCACCCAACCACGGGCTCCGTACATGCGCTCCGCCGTCTCGCGGCCCGAAACGGCCAGCTCTTCAATCATGCGGAACAGCGGTTCGTGACATTCGGACAGATTGGTCAGCTCGGCCGGCCAGTAGTTCATTTCAGTGTTGATGTTGATGGTATAGCCGCTGTTCCAGGCGGGGATGGTATCCTGGTTCCAAATGCCCTGCAGGTTGAGGGGCTGGCCGCCGGGACGCGAACCGGATATCATGAGGTAGCGCCCGTACTGGAAGAGGGTGGCGGCCAGGTCGGGGTCGCTCTGGTCGGCAAAGCGGTCGATACGCTCGTCGGTAGGCAGGGCCAGCTGCTCGGGCGAGGAAGCCAGCTTCAGGCTGACACGGCCGAAGAGGGCGTTGAAGTCGGCCGTATGCCGTTCCTTCAGCTGGTCGTAAGTATAGGCCGAAGCCTTCTTCAAGATGGACGAGGCCTTGGCCGAAGGGTCAATGCCCTCGCGGCTGGGGCTCTTGTCGAAACCGTTGTAGCTGGTGGCCATGCTCAGAAGGAAGCAGGCTTCGTCCGTGCCGCTCACGCGGATACCCTTGTCGGTGACTTCGACCTTGCCACCGCGGCACACGGGCAACAGCTGGGCCTCGAAGAACATGCCCTTGCCGTCTATCTCGTCGCCATAGATCACGCGCTTGTTGAACTTGCGGCGGCCGTCGGCGTCGTACAGCTCTGGGTGCTTGTACTGGTCGCCCCAGCTCTCCAGCTGCTCGAAGGTGCGCCGCTCCACGTAGCCCGGTGCCTGACCTTTCAGCACCAGCTTGCCGTCCTGCTGGAGCTGGTGTGCGGTGGGATGAACGGATGCGAAGTCCAGCGTGACGTCGAGCCCTTCCTTGTTGTCGGTCTTCAGGCGGATGACGATGACATCGTCGGGATGCGAAGCGAAGACTTCGCGTTCCACCGTCGCGCCGCCCGCGGTATAGACGGTGCGGTTCACGGCCTCCGAGAGGTTCAGTTCACGGGTGTAGGCCGAAGCCTCGCCGCCACGGTTGTCCGTGATGTAGAGGTCGCCGAAGGGCTGGTAGTACTGGTGCAGACGTCCCAGCCAATGCTTGCAGATGAGGTCCGAAGCCTGGCCGTATTCGCCGGCCTTCATCAGGGCCACGACGCGTTCCTTCATGGCGGGCGTCACCTGTATGTCCTTGAACATCGTAGAGGGTTCGCCGCTGTAGAGTGTGTTTTCGTTGAGCTGCAGGTGTTCCTCGGACGTTCCGCCGAAGACCATCGCTCCCAGCCTGCCGTTGCCGATGGGCAGGGCTTCGTTCCAGTTGGCCGCCGGCTCGTCGTACCACAGCCTGACGGTCTCTCTCTCCTTTTCGCCGCCGCCCGCGCAGGCCGCCAGGCAGAGCAGAAATAGCAAATAAAAGTGTTTCATGAGTTTTTTGGAGTTTAAGAATTTATCGATATGAATGCAAGCAAAGTTACGAAAACCTACGGACAATCCAACACTTCTGCGAAAACAGAAAGTGCCTTTGGAACAAAAACGCAAGGAAATGGGACACATCTTAAAAGCTTCCGATACCAATGGGGCTTGCCTGCACGCACTTTGACGCATTGCCCGACAAAACAAGCCTGAACAAACAAAATGAAAGCAGAATAGCCGCAAGGCTGACAACGCAGTTTTGCCAAAGGAGTACAACCAGCGAAGAAACAAAGAAAATAGGCTATAATTATGCAGAAGAAATGCAGAAAAAAGACTATATATGCACTCCGGCAGACGAATTCGGGCATTTACCGACAGAAAACATACGACTTGCCGAGAGAAAACAAACCTTCTAACCACACCAAACATACGATTTGCCGAGGGAAAACATACAACTTGCCGAGGGAAAAGCGACGCTTTGCCCACGGAAAAGGAACAGCCGGGCCTCAAAAGGGAATATTGACGTTCTATTTCAACTGTAAACATTTCGATACGCAACTGACTTCCAGCGTTATACAGAAAATCACTCGCGCGGATGGAAACGAACCGTCCTCAGGCCGGAAAGAAGCGATTCTCAGCCAATAGAAAATACAAAGTGTCAAAACGTCAGAGCCGCATGGCGACCGAGAAAAACGAAGGGGAAACGCAGAAAAAAGGGAAAAGACGGAAATTTCTGAAAAAAAAGTCGTCACTTTGCAACCTTGTGGGGCGGAGGTTCCGTCTAACAGACAAAGAAAACCCTGAAACGAATAAAAACGAACGAATATGAAACGTATCCTTATCCTACTCGGCCTGATGGCCGCCACAAGCCTGGGCATGCAGGCCGAAAACAGAACCGTGACCGACACCGTAGACGGCAAGAAGCGCGTCATCGAACTGAACTATGACCTGATTGACGGTCGCCAGCAGGTGGACACCGTCAGTATCACCACCTACGAAGGTACCGATGCCGACGAAGCCGGCGATGACGATACCTACCGCCACCGACACGACGGCAGCGGCCTGCAATGGGTAGGCTTCAACTTCGGCGACGACGCGCCGGAAACCCTCGTCGCCCTGACGGCCATCATCTTCACACTGGGCCTGCCCGCACTGCTCATCTTCATCATCTTCTACTTCCGCTACAAGAACCGCAAGGCCAAATACCGACTGGCCGAACAGGCACTGGCTGCCGGACAACAGCTGCCGCCCGAGTTTTTTAAAGAAGGCGAAGGCAAGGACCTGCACAGCCGGGGCATCAAGAACATCTTCCTGGGCATCGGGCTCTTCATCTTTCTGTGGTCCATCACGGGCGTGTTCGGCCTGGGATGCATCGGCCTGCTCATCATGTTCACCGGCTTCGGACAAGTGACCATCTACTATACCCAGCCGGGACAGGGCGACGGCAAACCCTTCATCCGCATGGAGCGTGACGAAAAGACCGGCTACCGCTACATGAAGGTGGGCGGCATCGAACTCCGCGACCAGACCGAAAAGAAAGACACGCCCGACGCTGAAGACACAAACGAACCGAAAGAATGAGCCAACTCAACGACATATCGCTCATTGCGCAGGTCGTGGTGTTCCACAACACCCGCGCCTTCGACCAGCTGGTCAGGAAATACCAGTCGCCCGTGAGGCGCTTCTTCCTGAACCTGACCTGCGGCGACAGCGAACTGAGCGACGACCTGGCGCAGGACACCTTTATCCGTGCCTACACCAGCCTGGCTTCCTTCAAGAACCTGTCCAGCTTCTCCACCTGGCTCTACCGCATTGCGTACAACCAATATTATGACTATCTTCGCAGCCGGAAGGAGACAGACGACCTGGACACGGCACGGGTGGACGCCCAGTGCAGCGTGCGCCAGCCGGACACGGGCCTGCACTCGGACCTGCACCGCGCACTGGCCACGCTGAGAGACATCGAGCGCACCTGCATCACCCTCTTCTATCTGGAAGACCAGAGCATCGACAAGATAGCAAGCATTACCGGATGCCCCACGGGAACCGTAAAAAGCCACCTTTCGAGGGCCAAGGAAAAGATGGCAACGTACTTAAAACAGAATGGTTATGACGGAAAATGACGACAAGTTACTGGAGAGCTTCTTCGCCGGAGAACGGCAGGAAGTGGCCGACAATGGCTTCACACGCCGCGTGATGCACAGCCTGCCCCGCCGGAGCAACCGCCTGGCACGCCTGTGGACGGCCGGAGGGTTCACCCTGGCCGCCGTGCTGTTTGTGGCGCTGGACGGACTGGAACTGCTATGGAACAGCCTGCGCGAGGCCTTCACCGCGACACTGGCCGACGGCATGGCGCAGACAGACCCGCGATCGATGGCGGTAGCCGTAGTGGTAGTACTGTTCCTTATGTATAAAAAAATAGCCTCATTGGCGTGAAAATAGTTATTTTTCGCTGCTGACAAACAATTTTGTCGGTGATATGTTATATCTTTGTCCCTTCAAAAAACTGGAATGACAAAAAAAGTTTTAATACATATCACCCTAAGTCTGGCAATGGTTCTGCTGCTCCTTGCCGGAAAGGCCTCCGCCCAAACGGCCCGCAGCGACAGCGCCGTCATGCAACGGCTGAAGGACATGGGCTCCCCGCTGACCTGCAACAACCGGGTGGAACTGCTGATGAGCGGTGAAGACAAGTTCAACGACCTGTTCGAAGCCATCCGCGGCGCTCGCCACCACATCCATCTGGAATACTTCAACTTCCGCAACGACTCCATCGCCGGTGTCCTCTTCCGTCTGCTGGCCCAGAAGGTAAAGGAAGGAGTGGAGGTACGTGCGCTGTTCGACGCCTTCGGCAACCTGTCGAACAACAAGCCTCTGAAAAAGAAACACCTGAAAGCCATTCGCGAACAGGGCATCGAAATCGTGAAATTCGATCCCTTCACCTTCCCCTGGTTCAACCACGCCGCCCACCGCGACCACCGCAAGATTGTAGTCATCGACGGCAAGACAGGCTATACGGGCGGCATGAACGTGGCCGACTACTACATCAAGGGCCTGCCCAAGATAGGCGAATGGCACGACATCCACGCCCGTATCGAAGGCGACGCCGTGCGCTACCTGCAGGGCATCTTCCTGACCATGTGGAACCGCGAGACAGGTCAACACATCGGCGGGCCGGAATACTTCCCCGACACACCCCAGCTGCCGGACAGCATCGCCGAGGAAATCATGATTGTAGACCGCACGCCCCGCGAGACGCCGCGTTCTATCAGTCGTGCCTATGCTGCCTCCATCTGCGAAGCCGACAGCCTGATACGCATCGTGAACCCTTACTTCGTGCCGACCAAGTCCATCCGCGAAGCCATCAAGTATGCGCTGAAGAAAGGTACGGAGGTGGAAATCATGGTGCCACGGGTATCCGACGTTCCCTTTACGCCCGAAGCGGCCTTCTACATCCTGCACAAGCTGATGAAGAAAGGTGCCAAGGTGTATCTGTTCAACGGCGGCTTCCACCACTCCAAGGTGATGATGGTGGACGGAAGCTTCTGTACCGTGGGTACGGCCAACCTGAACAGTCGCAGCCTGCGCTACGACTACGAGACCAATGCCTTCATCTTCGACCCCGAAACGACGGCCCAACTGACGGAGATGTTCGAGCGCGACAAGCAACGCAGCACCTTGCTGACACCCGAAGTCTGGAAAGAGCGCTCGGCATGGAAGAAGTTTGTGGGATGGTTCGGCAATCTGCTTACCCCGTTCCTCTGACGTTTGCACAATTCAACAGAAAAGCCTACCTTTGCGGGGGTTATGTCAAAACGAACATTCACTACAAGATTATCCGGACTGACACAGCCCCCTTTTTCAACCTGATTTAAAGAATGAACTTATGAAAAGGCATTTTCTGCTTCTGACCCTATTCATGACAACGGCTTTCTGCAGCCTGACGGCACAAACCAGTCATGCGACCGATACCATATCCGTCTTTTACGAAACTCCGCAGGACAATTTTGTACAAGGCCTCATGGAGTTCCAGGGCATCTACGGATTCAATGTACAGGTCAAGACGGACCTGAAGGTTTCCTATATCCTCTACATGGTGCAATGTACGAACGGTACCAGTACACGGAAGGCGCTGAACAAAGTCCGGCCGCTGGACATAAACGGCCAGACCAATTTCCAGTTCTTTGCCAAGGCACAGTCGCCTGACACCGCACACATTGCCATCCAAAGCCCCATCGGCATGAGCCTCTACCTGCCTGTACCTACCGAAGGCTGTATCCTGATGGAAACCTTACCGACCCACACCTATACGGCCAAGGACCGGATACCGCTCATTGCCTATGCCACAGGGCACAAGCGCACCATCACATGGAGCGGTCAGGAGGGGACACTGATTGATTACTGCGGTGTCCGTTTTTCCAAGAGCCATCCTTCCGAATGGTATAAAAAGTTTCACATAAAAGACTACATCTACTTCGAGCTGGAGCCCTGCTCCGACCAAGGCGACGAAGCAGAATCACATAACGATGAACAATAAAGCAACCTACTCATGAAACAATATTTAGACTTGCTCAACCGCATCCTGACCGAGGGTGTCGAGAAAAGTGACCGAACCGGTACGGGCACCATCAGCGTGTTCGGCCACCAGATGCGCTTCAACCTGGACGACGGTTTCCCCTGCCTCACTACCAAAAAGCTGCACCTGAAGTCCATCATCTACGAACTGCTCTGGTTCCTCAAGGGCGACACCAACGTGAAATACCTGCAGGAACATGGTGTACGTATCTGGAACGAATGGGCCGATGCCGACGGTGACCTGGGACATATCTACGGTTATCAGTGGCGTTCGTGGCCTGACTATCAGGGCGGATTTATCGACCAGATCAGCGAAGCGGTGGAAACCATCAAGCACAATCCCGACTCACGCCGCATCATCGTGAGTGCCTGGAACGTGGGCGACCTGAACAACATGAACCTGCCGCCCTGCCACGCCTTCTTCCAGTTCTACGTGGCCGACGGGCGCCTGAGCCTGCAATTGTACCAGCGCAGCGCGGACACCTTCCTGGGGGTACCGTTCAACATCGCATCGTATGCCCTGCTGCTGCAGATGATGGCGCAGGTGACGGGCCTGAAAGCAGGTGATTTCATCCATACGCTGGGCGATGCACACATCTACCTGAACCACCTGGAGCAGGTGAAACTGCAACTGACGCGCGAACCGCGCCCCCTGCCGCAGATGAAAATCAATCCGGATGTGAAGAATATCTTCGACTTCCAGTACGAGGACTTCGAGCTGGTGAACTACGATCCGCATCCACACATCGCAGGCAAAGTATCCGTTTAACACCCCAAAAACGAAAAAAGACATGATCAGCATCATAGCCGCCGTAGACCGCCGCATGGCCATCGGCTACCAGAACGAACTGCTCTTCTGGCTGCCCAACGACCTGAAACGATTCAAGGCACTGACTACGGGTCATACCATCATTATGGGCCGCAAGACTTTCGAGTCATTGCCCAAAGGCGCACTGCCCAACCGACGCAACATCGTCCTCTCGTCCAACGTCCATGCCACCTGCCCCGGCGCCGAGGTATTCACCAGTCTGGAGGAAGCCCTCAAACATTGCAGCTCCGACGAAGAGGTCTACATCATCGGCGGTGAAAGTGTCTACCGCCAGGCCCTGCCGCTGGCCGACCGCCTCTGCCTGACAGAAATAGATGACGAGGCTCCACAGGCCGACGCCTATTTCCCGCAGGTACTGCCTGAAGTATGGCACGAAAAAAACAGGGACGTTCATCCTGCCGATGAAAAACATCCCTGTTCCTATGCCTTTGTAGACTACGTCCGCCGCTGAAAGGCGGACGAAGAACGTCAACTTAATCTTTCTCTTCCGCTTCCGGTTCGTCTTCCTCAATCAGGATAGGCATCTGGCGTTTGATAACCTCATGAAAGGAAATCAGTGTCTCGGTACGGGCCATGCCCAGCGGTTGAAGCTTTTCCTGAATGATGTTCTGCAGATGGCGGTTGTTGCGCGCGTAAAGTTTGATGAACATGTCGTACTTACCGGTTGTAATGTGGCACTCCACAATCTCGGGAATGTTCTCCAGCGCCTTGATTACCGCATCCGACGAAGAAGGATCCTTCAGATAGATTCCGATATAGGCACACGTTTCGTAACCAATCTTCTCGGGGTCAATGATATATTCCGACCCTTTCAATATTCCTAAATTCGTAAGCTTCTGTATACGTTGATGGATGGCTGCACCCGATACATTGCAGGCACGCGCCACTTCCAGGAAAGGGATACGGGCATTGTCGGCTATCAGCTTCAGTATCTGCTCGTCCAAAGTATCCAATTGATGATGTCCCATTTTTAACTCCTTAAAATAATATTGACTTATAATTACCAGGATGCAAAGTTAGCATTTTTTTCAGCATAAAAGATACGGATTGTTAGTTTTCTTGCATATATATTACAAAAACCATACCTTTGTAACTTCCACAAAAAAAGAAAAGATTATGAAGAAACAGGTTTGTCTCCTTATCACACTGCTCATGGCAGGCACATTGTACGCACAAGAATTCTCCCGATATTTCACGGACAAGACACTCCGTGCAGACTACTATTTCACCGGCAACGCCGAACATCAGGAAATCTGCGTCGACGAATTGTACGCCTTACCCGGCTGGAGCGGACGCAAGCATAACCTGGATCAGTTGCCTTTGGCCGGTTACGGACAGATAACGGTACGCGACAAGGCAAGTGGAATTGTAATCTACCGCACTTCATTCTCTACGCTCTTCCAGGAATGGCTGGAAACAGATGAAGCGCGCAGTGTTCAGAAGGGGTTTGAAAATACATTCCTGCTGCCCTACCCCAAGCAACCGGTTGAAGTGGAAGTGACACTCCTCGACAAACGTCTGAAACCGACAGCCAGCCTGAAGCATACGGTTGACCCGAACGACATCCTGATCCATCCGAAAGGATTCGATAACGTGACGCCTCATAAATATCTGATGAAAAGTGGAAATTCTGAACGATGCATCGACGTGGCCATTCTGGCAGAGGGTTATACGGAAGGTGAGATGGACACATTCTACCGCGACGCAGCCATTGCCTGTGAAAGCCTATTCGACCACGAACCGTTCAAATCACTGAAAGACCGTTTCAATATAGTGACCGTGGCCAGCCCTTCAAAAGACAGCGGAGTCAGCATTCCACGCCTGAATGAATGGAAACGGACTGCATTCAATTCGCATTTCAGCACATTCTATTCCGACCGGTACCTGACTACCTCGCGCGTGAAGTCTATACATGATGCACTGGCAGGAATCCCCTATGAACACATCATTATTCTGGCCAATACCGATGAATATGGCGGTGGAGGTATCTACAATGCCTATACACTGACCACAGCTCATCATCCGATGTTCCGCCCCGTAGTGGTACATGAATTCGGCCATAGCTTTGCCGGACTGGCTGATGAATATTTCTATGATGAGGACGTTATGAACGATACTTATCCGCTGGATGTAGAACCGTGGGAACAGAATATCAGTACCCGTGTGAACTTTGCCTCAAAATGGGAAGATATGCTGAAAAAAAAGACACCCATTCCCACGCCCACGACAGAAAGTGAAAACTATCCAGTAGGTGTATACGAGGGTGGAGGATATTCGTCCAAAGGTATCTACCGTCCTGCCGATAACTGCCGCATGCGTACCAATGAATATCCGACATTCTGCCCCGTTTGCCAACGCGCCATCCGGCGATTGGTTGAATTCTATACGGAATAAAATGCTGAACATTCATCCATAAAACAAACAATACATGATTACACTGAAACGTATTACGACCTCTGACCGTGAGCTATATGCTTATCTGGAAGGGCTTATGACACAGTCTTTTCCCTCTGACGAATACAGGGATTTAAACGAAATACGAGACTTCACAGACCACCGTCCGCATTTCTACAACAACATTATACTGAACGACGGACAACCAATTGGTCTTATCAGTTACTGGGACTTCGATGACTTCTATTATGCCGAACACTTTGCCATCGATCCGACACAAAGAAACGGCGGGTATGGCAAGGCCGTTCTGCAACATCTATGCAACGCTTTGCACAAGCCTATTGTACTGGAAGTAGAAATGCCGGAAGAAGAGATAGCCAAACGACGAGTAGGTTTCTACCAACGGAACGGCTTCACATTGTGGGAAAACGAATATCGCCAACCACCTTACAAAGCAGGTGACGACTTTCTGCCCATGCGACTTATGGTTTATGGATCTCTGGACAGTGAAAAAGACTATGAGAGAGTGAAAAAAAGAATCTATCATGACGTATATAACGCCAAAGCATAATCAGAAATGAACGCATAAAAAAAGAGCATATCCAATGGATATGCTCTTTTTCATTTTATTATTCCAACTATTACTGGCGGGGTTGCGCAGAATAGTTAATCTTCAATGCATAAGCTTGACGGAGAGCTTCCTTGATTTCTGTAACGATACCCATCTTGGTGTCTTGGTCAATCTTCAAAGAAACAGTCATATTCGGCTGATCCTCTTCCTTCATACTTGCACGTTCACCGTTGACATAGTCATATACTTCAGAAACTTCAGCATAACTGTCATTCAACTGGATACGACTTTCATCACCCAGCTTCTTGCGGAACTCTGCAGTAGGTTTACCAACATAGATAAACGTTACCAAGGATTTCTTCTCAAGTTTTTCCAACTCTGTGGCTTGCGGAACCTTAAACTCAACCTTTAATGTTACCTCACGCATCGTTGTTACAATCATAAAGAAGAACAACAAAGAGAAGATAAGGTCAGGCAGAGAAGAAGTGTTCAACGCCGGCATTCCACGTTTACCTGTTTTACTAAATTTTCCCATTACTTCTTTTCTCCGTACTTTTTAGGTTCTGCCTCAGAGATAACCTGAGGATAAATCTCACGTATTGCTTCTTGCTGCTCCTCATTGAGGTCGGCGTAATTCTTCTGCCACTTGGATTGTGCCAGTTCATTACGTAGCTCATTGTAGGCAGCAACCAATTCATTCTGTACAGCTATATATGCCTTGTAGGACGTACCGCGGTCGCATCGCAAAGAAATTACGTGGAACTTCGTCACCATTTGGGTACCAAAGAAAGGCACTTCTTTAGCCACCTTTTCCGGCAACTTTTCATCGTTGTACGGATTGGCGATGAATTCCTTTGCCTTAGCGCGCAGCTGCTCTACACTGACATAGTCATTTCCGCACATCAACTGGTCGTTAAAGTTCACGAAGACCTGGAGGATGTTGCGCTCCTTGATATCCTTATCCTCTTTCTTCTGGTTTTCCTGCGGGGGTTCAGGCAAACGTCTTGCCAAACCACGGTCGGTATCCATAGAGGTAGTTATCAAGAAGAAAATCAGCAACAAGAAAGCCATGTCCGCCGTTGAACTGGAGTTGATTTCCGGGCAGCCTCTTTTCTTTCTAGCCATGTGTCACTAATTTATTTAAATTTCTTTGTAATTCCAAACCCGACGATCAACAATACTGTGATACCCATCAGGATATAGATTGTGTAGAGGAACATATCAGTCAACTTCAGCCAGAAAGGCACATTTTCAGTACCTTCATAACCCGGCATCACCAACGGCTCACCACTACCGATTGCCCATGATACAATCATGATAACAACCAACAGAACTACTCCGAGCAAAGACTTGAGAGTTGTTTTGGGAGAATCGATGAAACCTGTCACCAACTGATACAAAGCAGCAACCAATGTAACCGCTACAGTTACACCAAACAGGATATACATCCAATAGATAAGGAGGTCTGTTTGTGCAGGCTCAGACAAAGAGGTATCTGCGACCAAACGTTGCTCCATCGGGGTTTCGCCACCCAAGAAGAACATGGCAACTACTACTACAGAGAGAAGCAGCATGACCAACAGGGCAGTACCCGAAACGTTTTGAATTTTAAATTTCTTCATAATATCGCAGACAGTAGATTATTTCTTATATTTCAAATCATATTTGATGATCATATCCAACAGCGTGATAGAAGAATCTTCCATTTCGCTAGTCAGAGCTTCAATCTTAGACAGGATGTAGTTGTAGAATACCTGAAGAATCAAGGCTACAATCAAACCGAAGATAGTAGTAATCAAGGCCACCTTCATACCACCTGCAACAACCGTCGGAGAGATATCACCTACCTGCTGGATCTTATCGAATGCCTGCACCATACCGATTACAGTACCCAAGAATCCCAGAGACGGAGCCATTGCGATGAACAGCGTGATCCAAGAGCAACCCTTTTCCATGTAGCCGGCCTGAACGCCACCGTAAGAAACTACGGACTTCTCAACTACATCTACACCTTGATCAAGTCTCATCAGACCCTGATAGTAGATAGAAGCGATAGGACCTCTTGTGTTACGGGCAATGTCTTTGGCACCTTCTACATCGCCTTTTTCCAAAGCGGCTTCAACTGCACCAATAAACTTCTTTGTGTTGATCTCAGCCAAGCTCAAGTAAATGATACGTTCGATGCAGAATGCAAGACCGATCACCAATGCGATAGCAGGGAAACTCATGAAGAATGCAGAACCTTCGATGAACTTTGTCTTCAGTTCCTTGTGAATACCACCTTCTTCTACAGCTACTGCAGGAGCAGCAGCATCGCTGGCAGCCTGTGCAGCAGGAGCTGCCTGTTCTGTTTGTTCCGCTGCAGGAGCATCCTGAGCATTAGCAAGTTGAGTTGAGCCAAATGTTAAGACTCCCATCACAGCAACAATTGCAAATAACTTTTTCATTGTGTGTCTAATTTTTAAGATTAATTAATTAAATTACTTATTGTATTTATTTGTTGTCTTTCACCATTCATGCGGAGAGAGGGGGATTCGAACCCCCGATACCCTTTAGGGGTATACACGCTTTCCAGGCGTGCCTCTTCAACCACTCGAGCATCTCTCCTTATGCAATGACCGCTTCAAATCGGATGCGAATTGCAAATAATTTGCGAGCCATCCGCTTTTTCAGCTACAAATGTATTCTTTTTTTTCTTCTCACATCGCATTCTGCGCCTATAATCTTTAAGAAAAACCCAAAATTAATAAACTTTAAAGTCTTTGTACCCTTATTTGAGCATTCCAAACACTTTTAAAGCGCTTGCCGAAGTGCGTTCTGCCACTTCTTCGGGAGGCAAGCCATAAACATCCGCAAGCTTCAACAAGACATATTGCACATAGGCGCTTTCGTTACGCCGCCCCCGATAAGGGACGGGGGTCAGATAAGGCGAGTCGGTCTCCAGCAGCACTCTGTCCAAAGGAACTGTTGCAAATACCTCGGAAAGGCGGGAGTTTTTGAATGTCAAAACACCGTTTACCCCCAATAGGAAACCTGGAAATTCAAGAACCTTTGCCGCCTCGTCTGCATTGCCCGTAAAGCTATGAAACACACCTCGAAGGCTGGTTACACGATAATCCTCCATTATCTTATATATAGGTTCGAACGCCTCGCGGCAATGGATGACTACCGGCAGGTCGTACTCCAACGCCCAATCGAGCTGTCGCCGAAGCACGATTTCCTGTTCCTGACAAAAGGTCTTGTCCCAATACAAATCCATACCGATTTCGCCTATCGCCACATACGACCGGCCGAAAGCCAGCTCCGAAGCGACCATCTCCAGCTCCTTTTCATATCCTCCGTCTACCGAAGTGGGATGAAGCCCTATCATCGGAAAGCAATAGCCAGCATATCTGGTACACACTTCCAGCATCGGGCGGATGGTGGTACTGTCTATATTCGGCATAAAGATATGGGAAACCCCTGCCGCGCGGGCACGTTCAATGACCTGCGGCAAGTCTTCGGAAAACTCTTCCAAAAACAGATGGGAGTGTGTATCAATCAAGTTCATTCTTCAATTCCTAACTTTACTTTTTCGCTGGTGCGATAATAATAGATAACTCCATAGGAACGGCACAAATCCAAGCGCTTGTCAGCCGGTTCTATCCCACTGAATTTCTCCTCTATCTGATTCCACAAATCCAAGATTAGCGAATCGGCTTCACGACGCATGGCAGAAACAGCCTCCAGACTTCGGGCCGTGGCTGCCTGAAATTCCCGCTGACGCTCGTAGCTGTCGGCAAAAATATCGTAATGCACTTTCACCTTGGCGATAGTAGGATTATATATAGGTATGCCTCCTTCAGAAATGCGACGGTTCTCGCCATCGATGATCTTACTCCCCCACTCCAACAACGACTGTTCCCCCGACAGGTCGGGCAACGTATGCTGGTCGTCGAGTCCGTAATAAGATTTATGGGCAACTCGAATCTCCGAACGTATGACGGCCAGATTGAGAACCTGAATGAAATGGGAAAGATACAACCGAGCCATCTTCACATGCGCCTGATGCTTGCGCCCGGCCTTTGCCTGCCGCTCGAAGCACTCAGTATAGAAAGCATGCGCCGCCTCGAAGCGGGGCAGGAAGTTGCGCACCGCTCCCACCGTCTTGAAGCTGAACGGCAAGCCATAGGGATTGTCATAGCCATCGGCTTTTCCAAGCGCCGTCTTCATTGCACGAATACGAGCCTGGTCGGTATTGGGTAATCTTCTATAAGGCATACGCTATTCTTTCTTTTCCAACAACAAGCGAATCAAGACTGACGGTACATCAAGCTTTCCATCAGTTCATGCAACTCCCGCTTACGCTCCGAAGAGACGCCGACCAGCGCCAGGCTTTCTTCGGCACGTTGGGTATAGGCTTGAATTTTCTGTTCGCACAAGGCCTTGACTCCAATGGCGTCATACAGAGCCGTTACCGAAGCTACCTTCTCGGCCGGATCGAATTGTTCTGCCTTGACCCATCGCTCCAGTTCGATGCGCTGCGCATCCGATGCCTGGCGGAAGGCTTGGATAAGCAGATAGGTTTTCTTGTTGCACAAGATGTCTCCCCCTATGTTCTTACCAAACACGTTGGTGTCGCCATACACATCCAGCAAGTCGTCCTTCAGCTGGAAGGCTACCCCCAGATTCATGCCGAAGTCATAAAGGCGGTCGGCGTCTTCCTGCGAAGCGCCGCCCAGCAATGCGCCCACCTTCAGTGCGGCGGCCAGCAGGACGGAAGTCTTCAGGCGGATCATCTCCAGATATTCGGTTTCGGACACGTCGTCGCGGGTCTCGAAATCCATATCAAACTGCTGCCCTTCGCAAATCTCCAACGCCGTCTGGCTGAACAAGTCCATCACCGGCTTCAGCAGGGGGGCCGGACAACCCTCGGCCATGAACTGATAGGCCAGCACCAGCATGGCGTCGCCCGACAGGATGGCGGTATTTTCATTCCACACCTTATGTACCGTCGGTTTGCCGCGGCGGCGGTCGGCCTTGTCCATCAGGTCGTCGTGCAACAACGTATAATTATGGTAGACCTCGATTCCTGTGGCCTGGCTGAAGATGCTCTCCACATCTTCTTTATACAAATTGTAAGCCATCAGCATCAGAACCGGGCGGATACGTTTTCCTCCCAACAACAACACGTAGGAGACAGGCTCGTACAACCCCATCGGACGACGGTCAAACTGAAGCGCAGCAATGTGCGCATTGATTTTCTCAAGAAGTTCGGAAGACTTGAACATAGTTGGCTGAAAGAAAAAAATGGAATATGTAGGAACGAAAAGAGGCTGCACACAGGCAACCTCTTCCGTCTTTACTATTTGACAATCAAATTACTGCAATCTGAACATTACGGGCACGGTGTACTTCACACGCACAGCCTTACCACGCTGCATACCCGGCTTCCACTTCGGCATGGAACTGACCACGCGAAGGGCTTCCTTGTCGAGGTAGGGGTCAACGCCACGGATAACCTTGGCATCTACGATACCACCGTCGGCATTTACCACAAACTGTACGGTTACACGACCCTGCGTACCGTTTTCCTGAGCGATGGTAGGATACTTGATGTTGTCACTCAGATACTTGAACAGGGCAGCCTGTCCGCCGGGGAATTCAGGCATGTGTTCTACCACCTCGAAGATTTCCTGCTCTTCAACCACTTCTTCTTCTACCGTAGGAGGCACGTAAGCGATTTCTACTGCCTGACCAGTTTCCTCGGAAGAAGCGATTTCAGTTGACTCGATATCCATCTCGTCGTCCACAATTGTCAATTGCTCAACAAATGCGGGAGCCTCAGGAGGAGGCGGAGGAGTCACCTGCTCCGGTTGTTCCGTAATAGGAATTTCAATTTCCTCTTCAAACACAAGATCGGATACGGCCTGGCTCATGTCAATCTTCTTGTCACGCTCCGTCCATTCGAAGGAGACAAAAAGGAAGGCAAGCACAATTACGTAACCGATGAGCAGCCAAGTCGATTTTTTGTTCTCCAAGTCTGCTTTAGGCGATTTTTTAACTTCCATAATTTATAATTAATTTTTAGTGTTTCCCATTTGGGGCAAATATAGCACTTTTCCCATGAATGTTCATGCGCGGATGTCTTTTTTTACACAATAACCGCTGCATTTTCGTTTTTTTAATCATTCATGATGCCACTTCTGCTTTTGTGCTACAAATGTAACGAGATATTTTAAAAATAGCCTTATCTTTGGCATGTTTTTTTGAACAAAAAGTGAAATGTTCCGTTTTCCAAGCAGAAACATTGCATTTCAATGAAGAAACCACCTTATTAATATATAGAACAATGAGAAAGATTATCATTGCCATCGACGGATTCTCGTCGTGCGGAAAAAGTACCATGGCCAAAGACCTGGCCCGCGAAATAGGCTACATCTACATCGACAGCGGAGCCATGTATCGTGCCGTCACCCTGTATTGCATCGAGAACGGGCTTCTGCACGACGGACAAATCGATACCGCAAAGCTTCAGAGCGAGATTAACAACATCCGCATCTCCTTCCGCTCCAATGCGGAGACCAACCGCCCCGACACCTACCTGAACGGCGTGAATGTGGAAAGCAAGATACGCACCATGGAAGTTTCCTCCCATGTCAGTCCTGTAGCTGCCCTCGACTTCGTACGTGAAGCGATGGTCAAACAACAGCAAGAAATGGGACAGGCCAAGGGCATCGTTATGGACGGCCGCGACATAGGCACCACCGTCTTCCCCGACGCCGAGCTGAAGATATTCGTCACCGCCTCGCCCGAGATACGTGCCCAGCGCCGCTACGACGAGCTGAAGGCCAAAGGTCAGGCCGTGAACTTCGACGAAATACTGGAGAATGTAAAGCAACGCGACTACATCGACCAGCATCGCGAAGTGAGCCCCCTGCGCAAGGCCGACGACGCCCTGCTGCTGGACAACAGCCATCTGACCATCGAGCAGCAGAAGGCCTGGCTGGCCGAACAGTTCGCACGCGTAGCCGGACAATAAGCCTCAACCCCGCCCGACTGGGAAAACATTGTTTTCCGGTCGGGAAAGCAATGTTTTCCAACCCGCAAAACACCGTTTTATCTTATGGCAAAAGTAGAAATAGACGAAGAATCGGGCTTCTGCTTCGGAGTGGTCAACGCCATCAGCAAAGCCGAAGAGGAGCTGGCCAAAGGCGGCACGCTGTACTGCCTGGGCGACATTGTGCACAACAGCCGCGAGGTGGAGCGCCTGAAGGCCATGGGGCTCGTCACCATCAACCACGACGAATTCAACCGCCTGCACGACGCCAAAGTGCTGCTCCGCGCTCATGGCGAACCGCCCGAGACCTACGAGACGGCCCGCCGCAACCACATCGAAATCATCGACGCTACCTGCCCCGTCGTCCTCCGCCTGCAGAAACGCATCAAGCAGGAATATACCCAAAACACGGAAGAGGACAAGCAGATAGTGATTTATGGCAAGAATGGCCATGCCGAAGTGCTGGGACTCGTCGGACAGACGGAAGGAAAAGCCATCGTCATCGAGAAGCTGGAAGAAGCCAAGTCGCTCGACCTGAGCCGCAGCATACGCCTCTACTCGCAGACAACCAAGTCGCTCGACGAATTCCAACGCATCGTAGAGTATATCAAGGAGCACATCTCGCCCGATGTCACGTTTGAATATTACGACACCATCTGCCGACAGGTGGCCAACCGCATCCCCAACATCCGCAAGTTTGCCGCCTCGCATGACCTGATATTCTTCGTCAGCGGCAAGAAAAGCTCCAACGGCAAGATGCTTCTCAGCGAATGTCTGAAGGTGAACCCCAATTCGCACCTGATAGACAGCCCTGAAGAGATAGACACCTCCCTGCTGGCCAAAGCGTCCTCTATCGGCATCTGTGGAGCCACTTCAACTCCCAAATGGCTGATGGAAGAAATCTCGCACGCGATTGAAGAGAAACTCCAAACTTCGGCAAATTAACGAAAATTATTATAGCTACCCTAAGCTTTTTCGTATCTTTGCAACGTCATTTATTAACTAAAAAAGATTGTTATGGGAATAGTTAAGTGCATAGGCATTCTGACTTCCGGAGGAGATGCTCCGGGTATGAACGCAGCCATCCGTGCGGTGACACGCGCAGCCATCTACAACGGACTTCAAGTAAAAGGTATATATAGAGGATACAAGGGTCTGGTGACCGGCGAAATCAAAGAATTCAAGAGCCAGAATGTAAGCAACATCATCCAGCTGGGAGGAACCATCCTGAAAACAGCACGTTGCAAAGAATTCACCACTCCTGAAGGTCGCCAGCAAGCCTACGACAACATGAAGAAGGAAGGCATCGACGCCCTCGTTGTTATCGGCGGCGACGGTTCGCTGACAGGTGCTCGCATCTTCGCACAAGAGTTCGACGTGCCCTGCATCGGCCTGCCCGGCACTATCGACAACGACCTCTATGGTACGGATACCACCATCGGATATGATACCGCCCTGAACACCATCCTCGACGCCGTCGACAAGATTCGCGACACAGCTACATCGCACGAGCGCCTGTTCTTCGTCGAAGTCATGGGACGCGACGCAGGTTTCCTGGCCTTGAACGGTGCCATTGCATCGGGTGCCGAAGCAGCCATCATCCCCGAATTCAGTACGGAAGTCGACCAATTGGAAGAGTTCATCAAGAACGGTTTCCGCAAGTCAAAGAACAGCAGCATCGTCCTCGTTGCCGAAAGCGAACTGACGGGAGGTGCTATGCACTATGCCGAACGTGTAAAGAATGAATATCCGCAATACGATGTACGTGTTACCATCCTTGGCCACCTGCAACGCGGTGGAAGCCCCACGGCCCACGACCGTATCCTGGCCAGCCGACTGGGTGCCGCTGCCATCGACGCCATCATGGAAGGCCAGCGCAACGTGATGATCGGTATCGAACACGACGAAGTGGTTTACGTACCCTTTACCAAAGCCATCAAAAACGACAAGCCCATCAAGAAAGAGCTTGTCAACGTATTGCGCGCATTGTCTATCTGATTGCTATATCAGTAAAACGAACAATATCTATAAGAAATCGGCTGTCTGCCAGATGATCATCTGTCCAGACAGCCGATTTCTATTTTCATGGAGTTCAATATCAAATACCTGTATCTACAGGGTTCTTGTCAGGGAATAAAGGACCATACAATACGGTTCGCTTCAACACCTGAAGCTTGCCATCCTTCACAAATTCCTCTCCACGCTCGGACAAGTGTTGCACCATCGCCGCACGGAGTTCTTCCAGACGGGCGCGATAACGCTTCTCACCCACTACATTCTTCAGTTCGTGAGGATCTTTCTCCAAGTCGAACAATTCTTCTTCCCCTGTATGGAAACGCCAGACGTACTTAATTTTTCCATCGGTCAACGCGCACCAATAGTTGTCAGGACTATAGCAAGTGGCATGTTCCAAATCAATGTACTTACGCCATTGCTTCTTCCCGCCGTCCATCAATCTCACCAGCGACTGGCCATCCATATCAGAAGGCACCTGTCCACCGGCCATTTCAAGGAAAGTAGGCAGCAAGTCTCTCAGTTCGACCGGTTCTTCAACTTTTCCACCTTTTTCGAAGCCGCAGGAAGAGGGCCATTTCACAATATAAGGTATATGCACAGAGCCCTCGTAGGGATAAGTTTTCCGCCAATGATAATGGTCACCCAACATGTCACCATGGTCGGACACGTAGCATATCAGAGCGTTGTCATACATTCCTTCTTCCTTCAGTGCCTGCACAATCTTACCGATTTCCTCATCTACAAAAGTGACGTTGGCATAATAGTGACGGCGGGAATTCTTGGCATATTCTTCACCAAAATTACCGAAAGCCGCATCGGACGGAGCATCGGAAGCATTCTTCTGTACTGCATATCCTTTGTCCTTGCACCACTCTCCCACGTACGGAGCCGGCACATCGCGGTCCTTGTAAACATCGGCCAAACGCTGTGGAGGGTCATAGGGGCTGTGAGGACGGGCGAACGACACCTTCAGGAACAAAGGCTGCCCATTTCCGTTTTTATGATTGTGTATCATTTCACAAGCGGTTTCGCCCGTCCATACCGTCGGATGAAGCTGCTCAGGGAGTTTGTATACCGCCGCCCCATGATCATTCCAGCCTACATGGGTAGAATCGGGATTCAAGCCAGGCGCCTGTGTCTGAAACCACAAACGGTAATCGCTGATGAAATCCTTGCTTTCCACGCGTCCGCTCTCGTCAACCAGTGTGCCGTGAAAGCCATGCAATGATTTCTGGGGGAACCAGTGCATCTTACCGATACCAAATGTAAAATAATTCAGGTCACGCAGCATCTGCGGCATTTCGTAACGGTACTGGTTGCCTACCCTGCCATACCCCAACATGCCATGATGCCAGGGAGAAAGCCCGGTCAACAGTCCGGCACGGGCAGGTGTACTGCTCGGTGTAGAAGAATAGCCGTTCAGGAAGAGCGTACCATCATCCGCCAAAGCATCCATATGGGGAGTGATGACAGAAGGATTGCCCATGCACTGCATGGCATCCCCCCGATGCTGGTCGGATATAATAAGAATAATGTGCGGTTTCTGCTGTGCCGCCAGGCAGCCCGGTACCAGACAGGCACCTGCTGCCACCGCCCAAGCGGCATCAGACCATTTTCTTGTATTCATGATTTTAGAAATTTAATGTAAAAGACTGTGTTGCACCCGCATAGACCGGGTCATCAGAAGGGCGGAATTCAACCGTCTGTTTTCCACCTTTTCTTCCTTTTATTTCAACGTTTATCTGAATGGACTGGCGTGTCTGACCCGGATCGGCTACATGGACAATCGGATGCTTTGTATCAACATCCTTCAGAATCAAGGCACAAGGTTTGTCAACCCGCACGGCCAGCTTCCCGTTACGGAATTCCCCCGGCTGATAAAACACCAATTGCCAAACGCCCAACTTCTTGTGACATACAGCCTGTAAGTCAGCCGTATTACTCAATATTTCAACGGGCAACCGCTTGCAGTATTTATCCATCCCAGCAGCAGTTTGCTTGCCTGGAACTACCACATAGGCATACGTACTGCCTTGCGGCCGGCGTCCATGGTCCATACTCAACGTAAATACAGTTTCTTCAACCGGTTCTTTACGGTTCACACTGTTATTGATGTCATACCAACTGCCGCTTTGCCGCTGTACACCCGCTACCAGACGTCCACCTTGTGGAAAGACATAACCGATTCCGTCGTGCAACACCCAGTCTGCCTCTTCATAAATCTTCTCTTCGGCTGGAAGTGTTTCCTGTTTGCCGGCAACCGATATCAACGCTCCCGATGACGAAGCCAGACACTGGTTGACAGATGTATAAACATCCTCCGGAGAAGAAGAAGTGACATCCGAACCCAGACAAACCACCTCATCATCGAAGAAGAACCAGGCTTTGTGTGCACCGGTATTGACACCCTTATACGTATCCATATACGCATAAGCCGTTGCGCCATAAAGGCTGTCGGACACCCCACCTGCAAACGTAGAAGTACCCGGTGTCTGCCAGTCGCTTGCCGCCAATGGAATTACCTTCACTTGGGGAGCCGTCACACCCGGAATGCGTGTCCAGTTCCAGGCCGGGAAAATGTTATAATACTCTCCACCATGCGTGGTGATGTTCGTACAACCATCCGACAAGAAATAGGTCTTCAGATTTTCACCGTTGCCATATTCACAACGCATGGTTCGGGTAGAGGCCAACCGGACATCGAAAGAATATGCCGGACGTACATGCAAGGTATAGTCCCCCCGGAAATAATGCGTATGTTTCGGCCGAATCCCGTCACCCGGTTCTTTCGTTCCTTCCATACGTGCTACGATGGTACGGAATTCATCGGCATGTGCCTGGTCCAGTTCTACCATACGCTTGGCAAACAACAGCGCATTCGACTTGTTCAAGATCCCCGGACGACTTACTCCACGTCCCAACACATCAAAAGACATATATTTGCCACGGATGGTAGCATAATAGGTTTCACGCATGAACTTGCTGATCAGCTCCAGCTTGTCCTGCGGCATGGCAAAGCGGGTACCACGGGTATACATGGCAACCTGGGTCACTCCCTTCAGAATCTCGTCGCCGTACCCGCCGATATACAACTGACGTCCATGCTGGAAGTTACTGTTGTCATGCTGGAATCCTTCCTTCGTTGTATACACCACCGGATTGTAGACATTGTCCAAAGCAAAAGCCAGATCCTCAGCGTTCCGTTGCAGGCAGGAACGATAAATCCAGTGCAAGGCAATATCGGTACGGTTGGCCCCCGTCCACTTCGCCGGATTACCACCGTCCTTCTTCACACGCTCCAGAATCTTCTTTTCGAGTTCTGCCGGAATCTGTTTTTTACCTACACGCATCTGAATGAGCAAGACACCCAATTTTTGAGGTTCGGCAATCTGATTGTACCACCAATTGTGGCACCAGGGATTCCGTTCGTCCCAGTACTCCAATCCTTTCACAATCTTCTCATACAGTCCCTCTTCCTGAAAATGCTTGTTATTCGGATGGGTATAGGCAAATACAAAATCACTGATACGTTCTATGTGTACCAGCGGAGGCCAGTTCGTACGTTGGATGCTGGCATAATCCACATCCGTAAACGAGCCGTCCTTTTCATTATATTTCGCCAACGCCTCATCAATAGTAGGATTGGCAGCAAAATCCTGACGTATTTTCTGCATCAGAACTTCAAATTCATCATCGGTATCCAACCGATTCTGCATCTCAACCGTCTTTCCCATGCCGGATACCATCCAACACAAAAAGACAGCCAGCCAATAAAATCTTCTGTTCATGTTCATTCCTATTTATTATTTCACCGCTATTTCAGCAAATCCCATCGCTTCTCCCTCCGTTACCATACGGGTAGCTTTCAAATACAGATAACGCGCTTTGACTGGAGTGAAATATACCGACTGCATCACCGGATTGTTACGGATATTGGAAAACTCGCCCGACTTGACCGTTTGCAGATGCTGTCCGTCAGCTCCTGCTACAGACAACTCGTAATGCGATACAAGCCCCTTGCTCGGTTCGCTCTGATCGGGCAGGAAATGGAAAGAAGAAATAAAGCGTTCGCTTCCCAAGTCAACCGTCAGCAAGTCTCCTTCCACGAAACAGGTTGTTTTCCCGTTACGGTCGGTAGCCGCCTTCGCGTCCTCATCCTTTATACCGGAAAGTGTAAAAGGAAGACTTCCCATTTTTTCCAAAGACACTTCACTGAAGATTTTGTCTGCATTCTCACCGGCATCATATACCTCGATATTGTTGATGCACAACGGTCCACGGGAATCGGTAATCCGAACGCGGATGCCATCCGTCACTACAGAAGAGAAACGCAACAGGCGCTTATATCCGATGGTCGTAGTCTCCTCGTTCAGCACAACAGGCATCCAGTTGCCCGAAGGATCGCGATATTCCACCGTAAAGGCTTTCACCCGCTGGCCCAAAGGAATATACTCCTGCAAGAGCATGCGGTTCATCCGTACAGCCGAAGGGAGAGAGAAAGTGATATCAGCCGTCTTCACACTGTCGGCCGTAGCCCAATAGGTATCATAATCATTGTCTGTCAAAGCCGCAGCGACATAGTCACCACCCCGTTCATTGCTGACCTGCGGAACCATTCCCTTCACCAGATTCACGGCCAGTTCCTTCTGTATCATCTGGCGGAAACGCACAGCGTTGGCCGAATCAATCGGATTGATCAGGCCGTTACGGTCTACCGGGAAGTTCAGCAACAAGGTCCCGTTGTGCCCCACACTCCGATAATACAGATCCACCAGCTGCTCGGGTGTCTTTACAAGACTGTCCTGTTCCGGATGATAGAACCAGCCCGGACGGATGGAGACATCACATTCGGCAGGCACCCATTGGTTGCCGTCGGCATGGCCGTACTGCAATTCGTAATACTTGTCATAACCGGGATACACTTCCCCCTTACGCAGGAACGACCAGTTGGTAGCACCGGCAAAACCTCTCTCGTTGCCTACCCAGCGACAGCCCGGCCCACCATCCGAGAAGATGACAGCCTGGGGCTGTATGCTGTCCAGCATCTCATAGATGCGGGGATAGTTATAATAGTTACGCCGGTCGATGGTTCGTGTCTCTTTCGCTCCGCCATACCAGCCGTCCCCTCCGTTGGCACCATCGAACCATACCTCAAAGACCTCTCCATAATTGGTCAGCAGATCGCGCAACTGGGCATAAAAGTAATCCAAATATTCCGGTGTCCCGTAATTGGCCTGATGCCGGTCCCACGGCGAAAGATACACGGCAAACTTCAGGCCATACTTCTTGCAGGCTTCCGACAGTTCGCGCACCACATCTCCCTTACCATTCCGGAAAGGACTGTTGGCCACGCTGTACTCGGTTCCGGCAAAAGGCCACAGGCAGAAGCCGTCGTGATGTTTGGCCGTCAGAATCACTCCTTTCATACCGGCAGCTACCAGCGTTTTGGCCCACTGTTCACAATCCAACCGGGCCGGATTGAACATCTCCGCCGGCGTGTCACCATATCCCCATTCACGGTCGTTGAACGTATTCAAACCGAAATGGATAAAAGCATACGTTTCCATCTTCTGCCATTCCACCTGTTTCGGTTCGGGAATGGGAAGAATCGGTTCCGGCGCTTCGACGCGTGGCGCACACGAGAACAAGGCCGACGAAACCACCGCACAAGAACATGCAGCAATCAAATTGGTAAAATTCTTCATATCTGTATTTTTTTAAGTGTAAAAATGACTCCGTTACATAAAGACCGTTTTCCGTTCGGCGATAGAGACCTTGGACCAGGGAGTGACCGAAGTCCACAACGCCAGGTCGTCCACGGTCACCGGATATGGCTCTCCTCCGCGGATATCTTCTTCCAGTGCCTTCAGCATGACATAGTCCATTCCCCCATGATGCGCATCCACCTCGACGGCCTCCTGTCCCCACTGCCGCCAATACCGGTGTTCATACCGGTTGATGTAGCTCTCGTCCGGTTCCCATGTCTCTTCCGGACTGCTTCCTTCCACATAGATCAACCGGCGGTCACCCTGCCAGATGCCTTTCGTGCCCTGTACCTCGAAGTCCAGGCTTCGTGGCCGGGGCAAGGTCGTGTCGTGTGTCAACGTCAGCAATACCCCGTTCTCCGTCTCCAGCTGGGTAACCACCACATCGCCCAAAGCAATCTTCACACTGCTGTCTCCCCCCAAGTCTTTGATGCGTTGCCGCAATCCGGCGGGTTTGGAAGCAAACGAAGTCAGGCACTTGATGCGGTCCGTCCGTCCGATACCGGCAAACAGACAAAGCGGAGCCAGTCCGTGCGTGGGATACAAGTCACCGTTTTCTTCCTGATAAAAACGGCTTCGCCAGACACTTTCCGTCTTTTCACGGTTACCCAGCGTACCGTCATCGTCCAGCAACAGGCGGCGCAAGTCATGCCGGTAGCCTCCGCGCATATACACGATTTCTCCCAACAGGCCTGCCTGTACCATATTATATATAGCCAGATTCTCCCGCATGAAAAGCGTGTTCTCCAACGGATAGATTCGGCGGCCGGTGCGCGCGGCACATGCTATCAAGGGCCGGTATTCGTCTATGTAAAGCCCTCCCTTGATTTCCAGAGCCACATCGGCCCCGCATTCCATGCAGTGAAGCGCATGCCGCACGTGGCAATGCCAGGGAGAAGCCACGAATACCAGCTGCGGCTTCTGTTCGGCCAGCATCCTCCGATAGTCCTCTTCCCCCCTCTGATAACAAGGGATACCCGCCACGGCGTCTTCCTCCACTCCCGGATCCGCAAACGCCACGATACGGAAACCTCTTATGTGCTGCAGCAGTCCGTACAACTGCCTTCCTCTATATCCCAAGCCAATAAATGCTGTCTTTATCATAATCCATCAATCGTTTCCATTCCTTATGGACAGAAAATTGTCCAAAGATAAAGCTTTCTGTTTTGTTTACCAAAAAGAGGAATTAAAAACCAACTATCATAAGCTATCAATTAGCGACTTTTAGGATAACTTATATTGAAAAATATCTGAAACAAGTTTCAATATTTTGTTCTACGATTGCCTTTCCTTATATTTGTTGTAATAAAGTATTTTCCCTTTGAATATCAACGGATTGAATAAAACTCGCACGAGAACGGGCAACGGATAAGAAAAAGCTGGACTGTGTAGAACTGCCATATTTCTCATGCTTTCAAATAACTCTTTAATTCG
>NZ_CABUOL010000027.1 GCF_902493215.1 uncultured Mediterranea sp. | reverse complement strand
TAACAGACTGAATATCAGTTTTGATTAAAGACTCCGTTAGTCCCGTACGCACCGCTGAAAAGTAATTTCGATTGTAGTAAACCTCTAGAAAATAATGTTCTAGAGGTTTTATTTTTTGTACTTCTCCTTTTACTCTCCCTCTATACTTTTATATCCATTTAACCTCTTGAGGTTAAGAAAGATAAATCTCCCCTTTTTGTAATCAATACGGTCTGTTTCCCCGATTATTTGGCAGCCAGCTGTTCTTCCATTTTCAGCAGTTCGTCGCGATATTGGGCGGCTTGCAGGAAGTCGAGTCTCTTGGCTGCTTCCTGCATGAGCCGGCGGGTATGCTCGATGGATTTGCGAAGCTGGTCGGCCGACATGTGCTGGGTTATCGGATCGGCAGCCACCATAAGTGACGGTTCCGGCTCCGTGTAGGCGCGTGGAGCTGTTCCGTGTAAGGGAGCTTCTGGCGTATTCGAGGCGGCCACGGAAGCAAGCGGATTGAGGTTATGGGCTTTTCGGATCTGTTGGGGAGTGATACCGTGTTCTTCGTTGTAGCGCAGCTGTTTCTCGCGCCGGCGGTTGGTCTCGTCGATGGTGAGCCGCATGCTGTCGGTGATGCGGTCGGCGTACATGATGACGAAACCGTTGACGTTGCGTGCGGCACGTCCGGCTGTCTGCGTGAGCGAGCGGTGGGAACGGAGGAAACCTTCCTTGTCGGCATCCAGTATGGCAACGAGTGACACTTCAGGAAGGTCGAGTCCTTCACGCAGGAGGTTCACGCCGATAAGTACGTCGTAGATGCCTTCGCGCAAATCGGACATAATCTTGACGCGTTCGAGTGTGTCTACATCGCTGTGGATGTAATTGCAGCGTATGCCATGGTTGAGGAAATATTCGGCCAGCTCCTCGGCCATGCGCTTGGTGAGGGTGGTGACCAGGGTACGTTCGTCGCGTTCGATGCGGACCTGGATTTCTTCCATCAGGTCGTCCACCTGGTTGTGGGTGGGGCGTACTTCGATGATGGGGTCGAGCAACCCGGTGGGGCGGATGACCTGATCGACTACAATACCCTCGGAGCGTACCAGCTCGTATTCCGCCGGGGTGGCACTCACGTAAATGGTCTGTGGAGTCATGGCCTCGAATTCGTCGAAGGTCAGAGGACGGTTGTCGCGTGCGGCCGGCAGGCGGAAACCATATTCCACAAGGTTTTCCTTACGCGCCCGATCGCCACCATACATGGCCCGTAACTGGGGAACGGTGACATGACTTTCGTCTATTACAATGAGATAATCCTTTGGGAAAAAGTCCAGCAGACAGTATGGACGAGTGCCGGCAGGGCGTCCGTCGAAGTAGCGGGAATAATTCTCGATGCCCGAGCAGTGTCCCAGTTCGCGTAGCATCTCCATGTCGTAGGTCACCCGTTCGTAGATGCGCTTGGCTTCGAGGAAGCGCCCTTCGCTTTCGAAGAACTCCACCTGCTTGTGCAGGTCGTCCTCTATCTCGTGGATGGCCCGCAGGGTATTCTCCCTGGTGGTCATGAACAGGTTGGCCGGATAGATGCGGTAGGAGTCAAACCGCCCGGTAGTCACACCGCTGATTGGGTCAACTTCCTCGATGCTGTCCACCTCGTCGCCCCAGAAGGTGACGCGCAGCAGGTTGTCGCTGTAGGCCAGGAAGATGTCTACCGTGTCACCTTTTACGCGAAAATTACCCCGGTTCAGGTCTACATCGTTGCGTGTGTAGAGGCTGTCCACCAGCTGGCGCAGGAAGACGTTACGGCTGAACATCTTTCCACACGTCACGTCGATGGCGTTGTTGTAGAAGTCGGCCGGGTTGCCCATGCCGTAGATACACGACACCGAAGAGACGACCACTACATCCTGCCGTCCGCTGAGCAGGGAGGAAGTGGCGGCCAGGCGCAGTTTGTCTATCTCGTCGTTGATGGCGAGGTCTTTCTCGATATAGGTATCCGACGAAGGGATGTAGGCCTCGGGCTGGTAGTAGTCGTAGTAGGACACGTAGTACTCTACGGCGTTGTGCGGGAAGAATGCCTTGAACTCGCTGTACAGCTGGGCAGCCAACGTTTTGTTATGGCTCAGAATCAGGGTGGGTTTGTTGATGTTGGCAATGACGTTGGCTATGGTAAAAGTCTTGCCCGACCCGGTGACACCCAGCAGGGTTTGTGCCGGTACCCCCTGGCGGATGCCGTCGGTGAGTTGTCGGATGGCTTCGGGTTGGTCGCCCGTGGGCTGGTAGTCGGAGATGAGCTCGAATTTGTTCACGGCAATATGCTTCTTTGGTTTGACAAACGGGGCAAAAATAGTTATTTTCTTCAAGTCATGCAAGCGTCTTTTTCCATTCATCGGCTTGCATACGTCTTTCTTCGGTTACTGTTTTGCGAAAAAACAAGCGGACGGAAAAAGTTTCAGAAGTTGTCATGACAACGAAACTAGTAGTTTCAAGATTGTTTCGTTGGTTGAAACCATCGGTTTCATTGAAGGAAACCACTGGTTTCGTTGCATGAAACTACTGGTTTCATAGTATGAAACTATTGGTTTCAACAGAGGAAACTGTTTCAGAAGTCCGTGAGGGGGAAGACTTTCGTCGAAACTTTCGGGAGGTAATGTATGGACAGGCAGGAAATGGAAAGGAAAGAAAAACAAATTGAAAGATAATTTGCGGATTTGGAAACAATTCATTTATTTTGCGGGAAAAGAATCAAACAACATGAAAGACAGCAGTTATGAAAAACAAGATTTGGAATGAAAGTATCGAATGCATGGACCGGGAAAGCCTTCGGAAACTGCAGGGGATACGTCTGAAGAAAACGGTGGAGCGTGTGTATCACGACACACCTTTCTATCGGAAGAAAATGCAGGAGCTGGATGTGACTCCGGACGACATCAACAGTATAGATGATATTGTGAAATTGCCGTTCACGACGAAGTATGACCTGAGGGACAATTATCCCTTCGGCCTGTGTGCCGTGCCGATGAGCCAGATTGTGCGCATTCATGCCTCGTCCGGCACAACGGGCAAACCGACGGTGGTGGGCTATACGCGCAAGGACCTGTCGGTGTGGAAGGAATGCCTGTCGCGGGCCTTTACGGCTTATGGGGCAGACCAGACGGATGTGTTTCAGATATCCTATGGCTACGGACTCTTTACAGGCGGACTAGGAGCGCATGCCGGTGCCGAAAATATCGGAGCGTCGGTAATCCCCATGTCCAGCGGAAATACCGAGAAACAGATTACGCTGATGCACGACTTTGGGGCGACGATGCTCTGTTGTACGCCCTCGTATGCACTGTATCTGGCGGATGCCATACGGGATTCGGGCCTGCCACGGGAAGAATTCCGGCTGAAGGCAGGGGCCTTCGGAGCGGAACCGTGGACGGAGGAAATGCGTCACGATATCGAAGCGAAGCTGGGTATCAAGGCGTATGACATCTACGGATTGAGTGAGATAGCCGGACCGGGTGTGGGTTTCGAATGCGAATGCCAGCACGGAACGCATCTGAACGAAGATCACTTCTTTCCGGAGATTGTGGATCCGAAAACCTTGCAGCCGTTGGAGCCGGGGCAGACGGGAGAACTGGTGTTCACGCACCTGACGAAGGAAGGAATGCCCCTGTTGCGCTATCGCACCAAGGACCTGACGGCACTGCACTACGAGACATGTTCGTGCGGAAGAACGTTGGTGCGGATGGATCGTATTCTGGGACGCAGCGACGACATGCTGATTATCCGAGGCGTGAATGTCTTCCCGACGCAGATTGAATCGGTGATGCTCGAAATGCCGGAGTTTGAACCGCACTACCTGCTGATTGTGGACCGTAAGAACAACACGGATACGATGGAATTGCAGGTGGAAGTGAGACCGGAATACTATTCAGACGAAATAAACAAGATGCTGGCCATGAAGAAGCGCCTGACGGCACGTCTGCAAAGTGTGTTGGGATTGAGTGTGGATGTCAAGCTGGTAGAGCCGCGCAGCATCGAGCGCAGTACGGGGAAGGCAAAACGGGTGATAGACAAGAGAAGACTGGGATAATGATAAATGGTTAATGGGGAATGATTGGATTTTCAATTTATGAGATTCTTCGTTCGTGCTCAGAATGACAGTGGCGTTATTCATCATTTTCCATTAACCGTTAAATAAAATTTTAATTAAAGATATGATAGCAAAACAATTGTCGATTTTTTTGGAAAACAAGTCGGGGCGTCTGACAGAGGTGACTCGGGTATTGGCCGAAGGCGGCATCAACCTGTCGGCTTTGAGTATTGCCGAAAATGCAGACTTCGGTATTCTTAGAGGAGTGGTTTCCGAACCGGAAAAGGCTTACCAGCTGCTGAAGGACAATCACTTTGCCGTGAACGTGAATGACGTGATAGGCATCAGTTGTCCGAACATTCCGGGGGCATTGGCCAAAGTGTTGAAATATTTGTCCGATGAAGGAGTGTTCATTGAGTATATGTATTCTTTTGCCAACGGAGACCATGCCAATGTGGTGATACGTCCGACCGACATGGACAACTGCCTGCGCGTGTTGAAGGAGCACCGCGTCGAACTGCTGGCAGCCAATGAATTGTATAAACTGTAGCTGGAGGTGGACGGCAGGTGACTGGTGCGTGCGGTTGAGGAGGGGCTTTCGTCAGGCTCGTCCTTAACCGCTCGTCACTGATCGGTCAAGAAATGTCGTCCGCTGCCACTGCCATATAACCCTTTTTGAAAAAATTAAGCTTCATATCGTTGTGTAATTCGATGCGAAGCTCTATCTTTGCGCATTATTTGTAAACATGCGAATGAAAAAGAGAACTCTTATCATAGCTCTGCTGGCAGCAGCAATGGGGCTGACATCGTGCGGAGAATATAACAAGCTGCTGAAGAGCACGGATTACGAATACAAGTACGAGGCTGCCAAGTCGTACTTTGCCAAGGGACAGTATAACCGTGCCGCTACTTTGCTGAACGAGTTGATTGCCATTCTGAAGGGTACACCCAACGCGGAAGAATCGCTCTACATGCTGGGTATGTGTTATTACAATGAGCAGGACTATCAGACTGCCGCCCAGACTTTCATCCAATATTACCAGGTTTATCCGAGAGGTACGTATGCCGAGCTGGCACGTTTCCATGCAGGAAAAGCTTTGTTCCTGGACACGCCCGAACCGCGTCTGGACCAGACCAGTACGTATAAGGCTATCGAGGAGCTGCAAATGTTCATGGAATACTACTCGCAGAGTCCCAAGCGGGAAGAAGCGCAGAAGATGATCTTCGAACTGCAGGACAAGCTGGTGATGAAGGAGTATCTGTCTGCCAAGCTGTATTATAACTTGGGCAACTACATGGGCAACAACTACCAGTCATGTGTGATTACCGCCCAGAATGCATTGAAAGATTATCCCTATACCAACTTACGTGAAGATTTGTCCATTCTGATTTTGAGAGCCAAATATGAACTGGCCGTGTATAGTGTGGACGAAAAGAAGCCGGAACGTTATCGTGAGACGATAGACGAGTATTATGCCTTCAAGAACGAATTCCCTGAAAGCAAGTACATCAAGGAAGCCGAGCGTATTTTCAGCAAGTCGCAGGATATGCTGGGTGAAGGGACTAAGAACACTCAGACGGAAGAAGAGGGAGAAGAGTGAACCGTCTTCTGTCGGAATACAGGATTTTAATTTATAATCAGTATAGAAATTTATGGATTACAGAAAAACCAATGCTCCTGCCACAACAGTGACACGTGACTTGATGGAGTTGTGTGAAGACACAGGCAACATCTATGAAACGGTGGCCATCATCGGAAAACGTTCCAATCAGATTAGTGTAGAAATCAAGAATGACCTGTCGAAGAAGCTGGCCGAATTTGCTTCCTACAATGACAATCTGGAAGAGGTTTTTGAAAACCGTGAGCAGATAGAGATTTCACGCTATTATGAGAAACTGCCCAAACCGACATTGATTGCAACACAAGAGTATATCGAAGGTAAGGTATACTACCGCAATCCGGTGAAGGAAAAAGAAAAATTACAGTAATGATACAACGCATTCAATCGGTCTATCTGTTGGTTGTAACGATCCTGTTGATAGTGACGATGTGTCAGCCCACAGGACAGTTTGTTGCAGCCGACGGAGTAACCCTTTGGGAATTCAAGCCGCTGGGAGTGACATTGTCCGACGGAGCGTTTCAGTCGACATGGGGACTTTTCGGTATTCTGTTGTTGACCGCCATTGTGGCGTTTGGAACCATTTTCCTGTTCCGTAACCGTATGTTGCAGGTGCGTATGACCATCTTCAGCAGTCTGTTGCTGATAGGATACTACATCGTGTTCGGTGTTTTCTGGTTTGTGTTGAAGGGACGGTTGGAGGCTTCTGGCTTTCAGGTTGGATGGACGCTTTGTCTGCCTGCCGTCTGTATCATCTTGAACTATCTGGCTTTCCGTGCCATCTATCGCGATGAGGTAATGGTGAAGGCTGCCGACCGGCTGAGATAAGATAACAGGTATTTTACTTGGATATAACAAAAAGAGAGCGCATCCTGCTTGAAGGGGTGCGCTCTCTTTTTGTTGTCAGATGTTCTCTTTTTGTTATTTGGTTATATCGAACAGATAAGCCATTTTGATGCCGATAACTCCATGGGCTGCACGGGCAAAGTAATCTTTCTTGGTACTGTGATAGAAATCGGACAAGGCATAATAATAGCGTCCTTCCACTTGAAAATGTCCGATCTTGGTGCGTAGTTCTACACCGGCACCGGCAGTTATACCATAGTCGAACTTGTTTTCGACCGGCATGTCGTGTTGTTCTACAGTGATGCCGCTGAAGTCTTCCCAGGGGCCGCTTTGTGTATAGCTCTCATTCAAGAAGAAACCTATCTGAGGGCCTGCGTTCAGAAAGAACTGAAGGCCGTTTCCTTCCTTTCCGAAAGCCAGATGGGCCAAGAAGGGCATCTCCACGTAATTCATCTTACGGGTATATTGCAGTTCGGGATAGTCCTGATAGAACTCATCCCAACCGTGTTGCGAGTAGTTGACTTCGAGCTGGACACCGCATATCATCTTGAAAAAACGTTCGGATACGTAACGCAGCGTAATGCCTCCCGTAGGGGCCAACAGGTTTTTCTGCTGAATGCTGGGCGAGAAGCTGACGCTGTTAAGGTTCACGCCGCCGTTGATGCCGACAGTGAAGTTGTAGCGTTGTTCACCTACCTGGGCATGCAACGGAGCGGCCAGGGCAGTGAGCAGCAGAGCAGAAGGTAGTATGGTTTTCAGTTTCATGATTCAACGTTCATTTCTCAATTATAACACTCAACTCCTCCCGATCAGTCAAAATCCAGTTTTACTACCTCGTAATTCTTGGAGAAACGTACGAAGAATACTTTGCGGTTGATGAATCCGCCCCAGTTATTGACTCGCTGGAACTTGAAACCGGTCTGGATAGGGTGAGTTTGGAAGCCGGGCAGATGTTCCTCGAACTTGTTGCCGTATTGCGAAAGCCCTTTGAGGAAGTAGTAGCCTGTATCGAAGCCCAGCATGCCGTACTTGGGATAACGTTCTTCCATATCTTTGGCAAACCAGCGCCGGTAGCTGTTGGTAAAACGGACTGCAGCCGGAAGGAGGTTGTTGGTATAGAACGATGAGTAGATATATGTATCAAGTTCGAAAAATGCTTCCAGATGGTCTTTTGTATAAGTCTGCCATTCAGGGTAACCGAACAGATGGCATTCCGTTTCGGGATGCTGACGTACGGTCAGCGAGAGGTGAGGCAGTAACTTGATGAGCGCAACATTGCTGCCCGAAGTAGGAATAAAGATGTTTTCATATCCCGGACGAATGGCAGCGCTGAGCGACGGAGTGGTGACTGTATCCTTGAGACTGGTCATGGGGATGGAGCGGTTGCGCAACTCGTCTTTCAGCCCCCGGATGAAATCGGCTTTCTCGCGGCTTCCTTCGGTACACTCAATGAAGATGACGTTGGGGCGACGGAAGGTGCGGGTGAAGTGGTCGTAGGCTTCGGAATACAGATAAGATTGCGGGGTATTGATCTGGTAGATATGGGGGTTGCGGAACACCGAATTGTCTTTCGAGGTGAACGGAATGACCAGACGGATGTCTTTCTTTTGGGCGAACTCGGCCAGCGGAGCGATGTGCTCCTGATAAAGAGGGCCGAATATGATGTGTACATCCTGCATCTCGCGGCGAGCCAGAATGGATTGGAGTGATGCTTTCTCGGGGCCGGAGTTGAAAGTGTAGAGATCAACGGAGACTCCTGTCCGCTTCAGGCTGTCCAAGGCCATGAGAAATCCTTCATAATATTCCACCATACGCGACGATTCGGCACGTTGGGCACCTTCGGGCAGAAGAGGCAGAATGAGAGCGGCCTTGATGGTTTTATAGGCGCGGGCTTTGGTACTGTTTTCTTCGAAGAGTTCGGCGTTGGTCGGCGTACCCTGAGGCTGCGTAACGGGTTGCTCTACATTTGCCTCCTGTTTCTCTTTGGGATAGGGAATACACAGGAAGCTGCCACGTTTGAGTTTGTTTTCTCCTTGCAGTTCGGGGTTGGCGGCAATGAGTTCGGCTTCACTGATGCCGTATTCACGGCTGATGCTGTATACCGTTTCTTTTCGTTTCACCTTGTGCATGTCCCGGCAGTTGGGCTTCAGGGTTTCGGGCTCTTTTTTCTGAACCTTCTGCGGTTCCTGGACGGCGGTCACGGCATTGTCACTAGTCTGTGCGGGGATGCGGATAACCTGACCGGTACGGAAGTTCTGGGCATCCAGGCCGGGATTGGCTTCGCAGATGGCCTGTACCGATATGCCGTAGTTCACGCTGAGGCGATAGAGTGTCTCGCCGGCTGCGATGGTATGGAACGTTTCCTGCTTTTTGTTTTCTTCTTTTTTGATGGGTATGCGCAGGGTGCGTCCTACGTAAATCTTCTCGTCGCTGCCGGGGTTCAGGCTGACGATGTCGGCCTGGCTGACGCCATACATACTGGAGATGGAATACAGGCTTTGCCCCTTTTCGACGGTGTGCAGAATGTAGGTCCGGTTTTCCTGGGCGTGGATACCCAGGCTGCATGCGGCAGCCAGCAGCAGGGTGAAGATGGTGCGTTTCATTGCTTTCATTCGGATAAAATTCGTTTGGTTGCTTACAAAAATATTCCCAAAGTGGCGCAAAGTTAGCAATAATGTCGCATTTCAGCCAAAGGTTTGAGTTAAGAAATAATATTCCATCCGTGAAATCCGAAAAAAACACGGGAGTGGCTGTTATTCGAGCAGAAAGAGTTATTTTTGCAATTTGAAAAAATACCGGAATTATGCAACAGTCAGAAGAAAAAGAATATATCAATGTCTACGGAGCCAGGGTGCACAACCTGAAGAATATCGACGCGCAGATTCCGCGAAACAGCCTGACGGTCATTACGGGGCTGAGCGGTAGCGGCAAGTCATCGCTGGCCTTCGACACCATCTTTGCCGAGGGACAGCGGCGTTACATCGAGACGTTTTCGGCCTATGCACGCAATTTCCTGGGCAATCTGGAGCGTCCGGATGTGGACAAGATAACCGGCCTGAGCCCCGTTATTTCCATCGAACAGAAGACGACGAACAAGAACCCACGCTCTACCGTGGGTACCACGACCGAGATTTACGACTTCCTGCGTCTGCTCTATGCCAGGGCCGGTGAAGCCTATTCGTACCTCAGTGGCGAGAAGATGGTGAAATATACGGAGGAACAGATTCTGGACCTCATCCTGAAGGACTACAAAGGTAGGCGCATCTACCTGCTTGCTCCGCTGGTGCGCAACCGCAAAGGACATTACAAGGAACTGTTCGAACAGGTGAGAAAGAAAGGTTACCTGTACGTCCGCGTGGACGGTGAGCTGAAAGAAGCACTGCCGGGCATGAAGCTGGACCGCTACAAGAACCACGATGTGGAGGTGGTGATAGACAAGCTGGTGGTGGCCGACAAGGATGACACACGGCTGAAAGGCAGTGTGGCTACGGCCATGCGCCAGGGCGACGGGCTGATGATGATACTCGATGCACAGACGGAAAGCGTGCGTCACTACAGCAAGCGCCTGATGTGCCCCGTGACCGGATTGTCCTACAAAGAGCCTGCCCCTCATAATTTCTCGTTCAATTCGCCTCAGGGTGCTTGCCCCCGATGCAAGGGGTTGGGTGTTGTGAACCAGATAGACATCGACAAGGTGATTCCCGACCGGGAGCTGTCGGTCTACAACGGTGCCATTGTGCCGTTGGGAAAATACAAGAACGGCATGATATTCTGGCAAATTGAAGCGTTGCTGGAGAAGTATGAAGCCAACCTGAAGACGCCGGTCAAGGACTTGCCCGACGAGGCAATCGACGAAATCCTCAACGGTTCGGACGAACGTCTGAAAATCAAGAGCCAGCTGGTGGGCACGTCGTCGGATTACTTCACGACCTACGAAGGTGTGGTGAAGTACATCCAGCTGTTGCAGGAGCGCGACCCTTCGCCTACGGCACAGAAGTGGGCCGAGCAGTTTGCACGTACGGCCACCTGTCCCGAGTGCCACGGCGCCAAGTTGAACCGGGAGGCTCTCTCTTTCCGCATCCACGACAAGAACATTCAGGAACTGGCCACGATGGACATCAGCGAGCTCTACGAATGGCTGATGCACGTGGAAGAACACCTCAGCAACAAGCAGCGGCAGATAGCCGTGGAGATACTCAAGGAGATACGTACCCGCCTGAAGTTCCTGCTCGACGTGGGATTGGATTACCTGTCGCTCGACCGCAGTTCGATGAGCCTGTCCGGCGGTGAGAGTCAGCGCATCCGGCTGGCTACACAGATCGGTTCGCAGTTGGTGAACGTGCTCTACATCTTGGACGAACCCAGTATCGGCTTGCACCAGCGCGACAACCTGCGCCTGATCAATTCGCTGAAGGAGTTGCGCGACATCGGAAACTCGGTCATCGTGGTGGAGCACGACAAGGACATGATGCTGGCCGCCGATTACGTGATAGACATGGGCCCCAAGGCCGGCCGCCTGGGTGGCGAGGTGGTGTTCGAAGGTACGCCTCGCCAGATGCTCCAGACGCATACGCTGACCTCGCAATACCTGAACGGCGAATGTGCCATCGAAGTGCCCAAGGAGCGGCGCAAGGGCAACGGGCACAGCCTGTGGCTGCGCGGAGCCCGTGGCAATAACCTGAAGAACGTGGGCGTGGAGTTCCCCTTGGGTAAGCTCATCTGCGTGACGGGCGTGTCGGGCAGCGGAAAGTCCACCCTCATCAACGAAACCCTGCAGCCCATCCTGTCGCAGAAGTTCTACCGCTCTCTGCAAGACCCTTTGCCCTACGACAGCATCGAGGGGCTGGAGTACATCGACAAGGTGGTGAACGTCGACCAGTCGCCCCTGGGACGCACGCCGCGCTCCAATCCTGCCACCTACACGGGCGTGTTCAGCGACATCCGCAACCTGTTTGTCGGTCTGCCTGAAGCGAAGATACGCGGATACAAGCCCGGACGCTTCTCGTTCAACGTGAGCGGAGGCCGTTGCGAAGCCTGTCAGGGTAACGGATACAAGACTATCGAGATGAATTTCCTGCCCGACGTCTACGTACCCTGCGAGGTGTGCCACGGCAAGCGCTACAACCGCGAGACGCTGGAGGTGCGCTACAAAGGCAAGTCCATTGCCGACGTGCTCGACATGACCATCAACCGTGCCGTGGAGTTCTTCGAGAACGTGCCGCAGATACTGAACAAAATCAAGGTCATTCAGGATGTGGGCCTGGGGTACATCAAGCTCGGACAGTCCAGCACCACACTCTCGGGCGGCGAGAGCCAGCGCGTCAAGCTGGCCACGGAGTTGTCCAAGCGCGACACGGGCAAGACACTTTACATTCTCGACGAACCCACCACGGGTCTGCACTTCGAGGACATCCGCGTGCTGATGAACGTGCTGGAGCGGCTGGTGGACAAGGGCAACACGGTGATTGTCATCGAACACAACTTGGATGTCATCAAGATGGCCGACTACATCATCGACATGGGACCCGAAGGCGGCAAGGGCGGGGGAGAAGTCCTGTCGTGCGGCACGCCCGAGGAAGTGGCGATGTGCGGTAAGGGCTATACGCCGAAGTTCCTGCGAGAAGAATTGAAAATGAAATAAGAATGTGTGTTGTACTTTTCTTTTGCCTTGACGCAAAAGAAAAGATACCAAAAGAAAAGGTCAAGGGCTGAACCTCCGGGGCTACTCCGGAGCATTTTTTGCTAAAAGGCAGGAACTCGCTGCGCTCAAACAGTCTGCCTTTCTTGACGCAAAAAATGTTCCTCTGCTTTACGCCCCTCCGATTAGGCCCGGGCTGCGCTACGTTAGTGGGTGAATTTATCTTTGTCTGAATACGCCCGTTGTAAAGAACACGCCCTTGTAAGGAACGCGCCGTTGTCAGAACACGCCTTGGTCAAAACACGCCGCAGGGCTCTCCGGCCTCACTGCAGGGGCGTAAAGCGGAGGGAGTCTGACGGGCGTCGGGAAGGACAGGTTGTTTGAGCGCAGCGAGTTCCTGTCCTTTAGCCCGGCAGACTTCCGGAGTAGCCCCGGAAGTGCAGACGGTGCCCTTTCTTTTTGGTGTCTTTTTCTTTCGGGCAAGCGAAAGGAAAAGTACAGATAGCGGCAAGCGAAAGAAAAAGTGCAAGTAACGGCAAGCAAAAAAGCAAGTAATAACAATAAAATAATAAAGCAGAAACAATGAAAAAGATCAATAAGACGAATGCAGCAAGGCTGCTGGACAAGGCCAAGATAGCCTACGAACTCATCCCCTACGAGGTGGACGAAAGCGACCTGAGCGCGGTACACGTAGCCGCCAGTCTGGGCGAGAACATAGATTGTGTGTTCAAGACCCTCATCCTGCACGGCGACAAGACGGGCCATTTCGTCTGTGTCATCCCCGGCGAACACGAAGTGGACCTGAAGCTGGCCGCCAAGGTGTCGGGCAACAAGAAGTGCGACCTCATCCCCGTGAAGGAGCTGCTGCCCCTGACGGGCTACATCCGTGGCGGCTGTTCGCCCATCGGGATGAAGAAGCCTTTCCCCACGTACATCCACGAGACCTGCCTCCAGTTTCCCTACATCTATATCAGTGCGGGTCAGCGCGGCCTTCAGCTGAAACTCGATCCGAAAGATTTGATTCGGGAGACGGGAGCAGAAGTTTGTCTGCTTTTTTAGGAAATATGAGGCAAAAGTTCTATATTTGCACGAAATAATTTAATTTTTTATTAATCTTAAATACTCTACACATTATGTTTGAAGGGCAACCTAAAGGTCTTTACGCCTTGGCGCTCGCCAATACGGGCGAACGTTTCGGCTACTACACGATGTTGGCCATTTTTGTATTGTTTCTGAAAGCCAACTTCGGTTTGTCGGCAGCCATGGCCGGCACCATTTATTCTACGTTTCTGGCATTAGTTTATTTCCTCCCGTTCATCGGCGGTATCCTGGCCGACAAATTCGGTTACGGTAAGATGGTGAAGATCGGTATCGTCGCCATGTTTGCAGGCTACGTGCTGCTGGCTTTGCCATTGGGCAGCGGAACCTTGGCGCTGATTGCCATGTTTGCCGCGCTGGTGGTTATCAGCAGCGGAACGGGGCTGTTCAAGGGCAACTTGCAGGTTATGGTGGGCAATCTGTATGACTCGCCCGAATATGCCTCCAAGCGCGACTCTGCTTTCAGTATTTTCTATATGGCCATCAACATCGGTGCCCTGTTTGCTCCTACGGCAGCCGTTGCCATGATGGAGTATGCACAGAAGAACTGGGGGGTAAGTGTGAACGATTCTTATCACTTCGCCTTTGCCGTGGCCTGTGTTTCGCTGATTGTCTCCATGATGATTTATTATGGCTTCCGCAGTACCTTCAAGCATGTGGAAGGTAGTGGGAAGAAAGCCGGAAGCAAACAGGAAGCGGCTGCCGAGGAACTTTCTCCGCGCGAGACGAAGGACCGTATCGTAGCCCTCTGTCTGGTATTTGCCGTGGTTATCTTCTTCTGGATGGCTTTCCATCAGAACGGTTTGACGCTGACTTACTTTGCCGACGAGTTTACGGCCAAGAGTTCGGTAGGGCTCGAGAGCATGATGTTCAGTGTATGGAATCTGGTAGCTGTCATCTTCATCGTATATGCCCTGTTCTCTCTCTTCCAGTCGAAGACGGGCAAGGGTAAGGCCATTTCGGGTGTTGTTATTCTGCTGGCAGTCCTCTTCCTGGTATATCGTTATTCCGCTATCGAAGGTGCTACGCCGGTAGATGCTCCTATTTTCCAGCAGTTCAACCCCTTCTTTGTGGTGGCCTTGACGCCGGTATCGATGGCGATTTTCGGCTCGTTGGCCCGTAAAGGCAAGGAACCTTCGGCTCCCCGCAAGATTGGCTTGGGTATGCTGGTGGCTGCCTGCGGTTATGTACTGATGATGTTCGCTTCCTTCGGATTGCTGACGCCCAATGCGCAGGCTGCTGCCGTAGAGGCTGGCACGGCTACGTTCGTATCGCCCAACTGGCTGGTATCTACTTACCTGGTGCTGACGTTCGGTGAGCTGCTGCTCTCTCCGATGGGTATCTCGTTCGTATCGAAGGTGGCTCCTCCGAAGTACAAGGGTATGATGATGGGTGGCTGGTTTGTGGCTACTGCCATCGGTAACTATCTGACGGCTGTGGCAGCCTGGTTGTGGGGCGACCTCAATCTGTGGATTGTATGGGGTGTCCTGATGGGTCTCTGCCTGCTGGCGGCCCTGTTTATCTTCTCGGTGATGAAGAAACTGGAAAAGGTAGCCTGACAATGTACAGGCAACAAGATAATGGAAAAACCGGCCCGATGGCCGGTTTTTTTATTGCCACTTGCGTGAGCGGAGAATCAGATAGGAGGCAAGTCCTGCCGCCAGCATCACGCCCCAGGCCATCAGGTAGCCGTACTTCCAGTCGAGCTCGGGCATGAACTTGAAATTCATCCCCCATACCCCTACAAGGAATGTGAGCGGGATGAAGATGGTCGATACGATGGTGAGCCGCTTCATGATGTAGTTCATGTGCATGTCGCTGTTCGATATATAGAGGTCCATCAGCGACGAGAGGGTTTCGCGGCATCCTTCCGTGAGCTGCACGGCGTTGAGCAGGTGGTCGTTCACATCGTTGAAGAACGGGCGGTTGGCCTCGTTGATGAGGTCGGAGTCGGGGTGGAGGATTTTGGAATACTGGTCCTTCAGCGGGACGACCGTCCGCTTGATTTCCATATACCGTTTCCGCAGCATTTGCAGCTGCATGCGGATGTTGTAGCTGGTGGTGGCAGCCAGCAGTTCGGTCTCGAGGTCGTCGAGCTGGTCACCGGTTTCGATGGCCAGTGACACATAGTTCGACACCAGTTCGTTGAACAGCACGGAGAACAGATAGTCCGACGAGCGTGTCCGTATTTTCAGCACATTCTCCTGCAGGGCTTTGACGGCATCGTCGAAGAAAGAAGCTTCCCCTTCGGTAAAGGTCAGTACCACGTTCTTGCCTTGTACCAGCCTGACGGAGGTCTCGCTATTCTCGTGGAAGATGCGTGTGACGACGAAGTTGAAGTCGCCGTTCTTTTCTATTTTGCTGGGATGATCCACGTTCAGGATATCCTGCATCATCAGGAAATTGATTTGGAAGTAGGTACAGATGTTCTTGATGTATTCGGTATCCTTCAGTCCGTGTACCCTTATCCACAACTTGTTTTCGGTTGTCGCCTGCGACATGATTTCTTCAAAGTTGTCGCAGATTGTCTCGCTGAAGTGGTCGGACGAATAGTTGAGGAGATGTACATGCGTATGTGTACTGTTGTCGCCGTTGTAGGTGAGATGTTCGGAAAGCAGGTTGTTTTTCATTTTTCGAATGTTTTTGGGTTCTTGCGGCAAAGTTATAAAAACTGTCGGTTTCTTTGCCTTTGTTTCAGATTCTTTTCCTACCTTTGCGTTGGTTTTGTTCCGCCGGCTTCCGTTTGCGAGGCCGGTGGATGAAAAGGGAATCGGGTGCAAGTCCCGAACAGTCCCGCTGCTGTGAGTTTCATTGAAGAGGAACATCATTCATTACCTCTGTGCCACTGTCGGACCCTGAAGTTGAAGACGGGAAGGCGATGTTTCGAGAAACGAGTCAGAAGACCTGCAAAACCCAGTCGAAAAACTGTTCATTCGAGGAAAGTGGGCAGTGTGTGGAGTTTATCAATAAAAACAATTGTTTGCGGCATGAAACGCAATAGAAAGGTTTGGTGGGTATGCCTAACCCTTTCCTGCATAGCCTTGTTGCCGGTCAAGGCACAGACCTTGGAGGGCGACAGTATCGGTGAAGTGACGGTTCGGGCCCGGAAGAGGTGGTCAAATATGACTGCAGCTTCTCCTATGCAGGTAATGGACCGCAGCCGGATGGAACAAATCGGAGCGCATGATGTGGCTGATGCCGTGAAGTATTTTTCGGGTGTCAGCGTGAAGGACTATGGAGGTGTCGGGGGACTGAAAACTGTTTCTGTACGTAGTCTTGGGGCACAGCATACAGGTGTGTGTTACGACGGAGTGGCCATAAGTGATTGCCAGTCGGGACAGATTGATATTTCTCGTTTTTCATTGGACAATGTATCGTTGTTGTATCTCACCATCGGGCAATCTGATGACATCTATCAGGCTGCCAAGCTGTTTGCTTCGGCAGGTACCTTGAATATCGAGACTTTGCGTCCACAATTGGAAGACAAGTCCTGGCAGACGACGGTTCGCCTGAAGACGGGTTCTTTCGGTTTGCTAAATCCTTCCCTGATGTTTGTGCAGAAGCTTGGTCACAAGACCAGTCTTTCTGCCTATACAGACTTTCTGCGTGCAGATGGCAATTATCCTTTTCGTCTGTGGAATGGTGAATCCTTGATTGACGAGAAGCGGAACAACAGTGACATCCGTTCGTGGAGAGCCGAATTGAATCTGCATACAGCACTGACGGACCGGCAGGACCTGAGTGTAAAGGCCTATTTGTTTGATTCGGAACGCGGCTTGCCTGGCGGAGTGATTTACGATAACACATATTCTGTAGAACGTTTGTATGACCGCAATTATTTCTGCCAACTGGCTTATGAGAACCGTTTCAGTGAGAGATGGAAACTGAAAGCTGCCGGAAAATTCAATTACAGCTGGAATCGCGACTACAACGAACCGGCTTCAGGCGTAACTGATGATCGTTTCAGACAGACGGAAACCTACTTGACTGCTACCTTTTGGGGTGAACCGATACGCAATCTGTCTTTTTCGATAGCTCAGGATTTTGCTTATAACGACCTGTCTACAACCTTACGCAATTGTCAGTATCCCGAACGGTTCAGCTGGCTCACTGCTTTGGCGGTACGCTACACTCTTCCGCGTTTTGCCTTTACGGCCTCACTGCTCAATACACATATTACCGAACGGGTGGAAACCGGTGAAGCTTCCGATGGCTTCAAACGGTTGTCTCCAGCATTCAGTGCTTCATGGAAACCTTGGAATGAAAATCTGCGATTCCGTATTTCTTATAAAGACATCTTCCGTGTTCCGACATTCAATGATTTGTATTATCTGCTGATTGGCAATGCTAACCTCCGTCCGGAATCTACCAGGCAATGGAATGTGGGCCTCACATGGAATCATGCTTTTTCTTCTTTTCTGGAATATGTAGGAATTAGTGCGGATACATATTACGGAACGGTGAAGGACAAAATTGTAGCCGTTCCTACCATGTTTATCTGGAAGATGTCCAACATTGGAAAAGTGGAAACGATAGGGGCCGATGTCAACGTACAGGCCGAACTTCGTTGGGCGGACCGATGGTCTACAAACTTACAGTTATCCTATAATTATATGCAGGCTGAAGATGTGACTGACCGTACTTCTAAAGTATGGAGAAACCAGATAGCCTATACTCCTTGCCATTCGGGATCGGCCAATTGTATACTCAGCACTCCATGGGCCGATTTGTCCTACAGCCTGTTTTATGCATCTGAACGCTTTGTCAGTTCTTACAACAGCGCTGATAACCGTATTGCTCCTTATACAGATTATGGGTTGGCACTCTCGCGTACGTTTGCATGGAAGAAACAACAATTACGCATACAATTGGACGCCTTGAATCTGGGTAATAAGAATTATGAAGTTGTCCGTTTTTATCCGATGCCGGGGCGTAACTATAAAGTGACACTTAATTATCAATTTTAAAATAAACGATGAATATGAAAAAACATTGGTTTAAAGCAGTACTATTTGTGATGGCCTCCGTTACTTGGCTGGCTTCTTGTGATGAAAATGACTCTATTCCAGAACCGCCTGTCGAAGTAAAAAGTGTAGGTGCCTATTTTGTAAACAACGGTAACTGGAAACAGAATAATGGTTCTATCCAGTTTTATGACTACGAAACAGGTAATGTCAGCGGTGACTTGTATAAAATGGCCAACGGAAAAGGTATCGGTGACGCGCAGGATCTCTGTATCTACGGTTCAAAGCTTTATGTAGCGTGCTCGACTTCTTCCAAAATCGAGGTACTGACTTTTGACGGGAAAATCATCAAAACACTGAATATGGTGAACGATGCCGACCAACCTATGCAGCCCCGTTATCTGGAGGCTGCTGAAGGATGCGTGTATTTCACTTCCTACGACGGAACCGTTTCGAGGCTTGATACCCTCTCGCTGGAAGTGGACAAAAGTGTAGAAGTTGGGCCTTATCCGGAAGCTCTTTCCTATGTAGGTGGAAAATTGTATGTGAATATCTCTAATTATAGTACAGGAAATCAGGTGGCTGTTGTAGACCTTTCTACTTTTACCAAGGAGAAAGACATCGAAGTTTTGTTGAATCCCTATAATCAGTCGTTGGTTGCTGACGGTAAGATTTATTTTGTTTCGTGTGGTACCTATGACAATCCGGACATTCCTGTCGAAGAGCGCATATTGCAAACTTTGCAATGCCTTGATCCGGCTACAGGAGAAGTAAAAAAACTCTGTCAGGCCAGTACGATTGCTTATTATAATCAAAAGATGTATTGTATCTATGCCGATTATTATACACCTGAAAAGACCGATATTTTTGTTTATGATTTGAAAACCGGAACACAGCAATCCATCATCTCTACCGCAGATATTGCCAATCCCACTCAGATTGATGTGGACCCGAGTAATGGTGATATTTACATTTCTTCTCCTGACTATACGGGTGCGCCGAGTACTGTATATGTATTCAATAATGACGGAACGCCAAAGAAAACGTTGGAAGCCGGTATTTCTGTAGCTGGTGTCCGTTTTCTGCAACAATGAATGAAATAACGGTATACATGAAACACCTTTTTTATATAGGATTCAGCCTGTTGGTCGTAACGCTGACAGGCTTTTCCTGTTCTGGACGTAGCGGCAATACAAGGCTATGTCCAGGCGATACCCTCGCCCTGCATTACGCCGAAAACCTGACGCTTGTCGACTATCCCGGCTATACGGTAGCCACCTTGCGCAATCCTTGGGACACGCTGCGTACGCTGCATACCTATATATTGGTGCCCAAGCACACGGATTTACCAGAGGGGCTGCCTGACGGAACTGTGATACGTACTCCGTTGTCGAAGGCAGTGGTCTACTCGTCTGTCCATTGTGGTCTGTTGTACGAGCTGGGAGCAGGGAGCTCCGTCGGTGGTGTGTGCGACCTGAAATACATCAAGCTGCCTGCCCTGCACGAAGCGGTGGAGCAGGGACGTGTGGCCGATTGTGGTGACGGTATGAACCCCGACATGGAACGCATCATTGATCTGCATCCCGATGCCATCCTGTTGTCTCCCTTTGAAAACAGCAACGGATATGGACGCGTCGAGAAGTTGGGCGTGCCCATTGTCGAATGTGCCGACTATATGGAGACTTCGGCTTTAGGCCGTGCAGAATGGATGCGTTTCTATGGCCTGTTGTTTGGAGTAGCCCCACAGGCCGACAGCCTGTTTGCCCGGGTGGATAGCAGCTACAATGCTCTCAAGAGGCGTGCGTCTCTGTCGTCTGTCCGTCTGTCGGTGGTGTGCGAACTGAAGAATGGTTCGGCCTGGTATGTACCTGGCGGGCGCAGTACGACAGGCCGTCTGCTGGACGATGCCTGCAGTGCCTATGCTTTTGCCGGCGACCGTCATAGCGGGTCGGTACCGATGGCTTTCGAGACCGTGTTCGACCGTGCCGGCGATGCCGACGTTTGGCTCATCAAGTATAACCGTAACCGCGACATGACGTATGCCGATATGGAGGCCGATTTCTCCGGCTATACAGGTTTCAAGGCTTTCAAGAACCGGAATGTATATGGCTGCAACACCGGGAAGGTTTCGTTTTACGAGGAAACCCCTTTCCATCCCGACCGTTTGCTGGCCGATCTGATAAAGATTCTGCATCCCGAACCAAATTCTGTTCCGGACGGGTTGCGCTATTATAAGAAGTTGGAGGAACGTTGAGATGAACAAGGGTTGGAAATTTGGAGTGGGACTTTCGGCGGTTGTCGTACTGCTGTTTATGGCCTGCCTGCTGGTAGGTTCGGTACGTATTCCATTAGCCGAGGTGTTCCGTATATTGGCGGGAGGCGAAGTGGAGAAAGCAAGCTGGAGTTTCATTGTATGGGAGTCGAGGTTGCCCCAGGCCTTGACGGCCTTGCTGTGCGGAGGGGCCCTGGCTACATGCGGCCTGATGTTGCAGACGGCTTTCCGTAATCCGCTGGCGGGTCCTTCCATTTTAGGTATCAATTCGGGAGCCAGTCTGGGAGTAGCTTTGGTGATGCTGCTGTTCGGAGGAAGTCTTTCGGCAGGCAGTTTCAGTTTGTCGGGCTTTTTTTCTGTACTGGCGGGTGCGTTTGCGGGTTCCATGCTGGTCATGGCGCTTATCCTGTTCTTTTCTACCCTTATCCGCAGTAACGTCATGTTGCTCATTACGGGCATCATGATCGGCTATATCGCTTCGTCGGCCATCGCCTTGCTCAATTTCTTTGCTACAGCCGAGGGAGTACAGTCGTATACCATTTGGGGGATGGGCAGTTTCGGCGGTGTATCCATGCAGCAGATGCCTGCCTTTGCATCGGTCACATTGCTGGGGCTTTGGGGAGCCTTGTTGCTCATCAAGCCTCTCAATGCCTTGCTTCTGGGAGACAGGTATGCCGAGAATCTGGGTGTCAACATCCGTCGTGTCCGCAACTGGCTGCTGGTGGTTACCGGCCTTCTGACTGCCATTACTACGGCCTTTTGCGGCCCTGTTTCATTTATCGGGCTGGCTGTTCCCCATGTGGCACGTATGATGCTGGGTACGTCCAACCACCAGTCCTTGCTGCCGGTCACGATGTTGAGCGGTGGGGCGGTGGCTTTGTTCTGCAATCTTGTGTGTGTGTTGCCGGGTGAGTCGGGCATTATTCCGCTCAACGCCGTTACGCCTGTGGTGGGTGCGCCGGTCATTATCTACGTTATCCTGAACCAACGCAAGTCGGGGCAGCTCCATTGAATTTCGTGTTCTGCATTCCACGACCGGCCCAACCGGTTGCATGTGAAAAACGGATAAAATTGATTTATGTCAAGTACGGGTAAATGGAAAAACGTCTATCTTTGCGGCGGTATTAGTTAATATAAAGATTGTAGCAAATGAAATTACCCGAAGAACCGATGATGCTTTATAGCTTCATCAACATGAAATTAAGAGATTTCTATCCTTCGCTTGATGCTCTTTGCGAGGATATGAATGTAGACAAGGCAGACATTGTCAGAAAACTGAAGGCGGTTGGGTTTGAATACAGCCCCGAACGTAACAGATTCTGGTAATCGTTCTCTAAAGTTATAGTTGTTACTTTTTGGGATGGGAATGTGTCCTGACAGGTGAATGCCTGTACCGACATATTCCCATTTTTTTGCTTATAACCGCTTTGCTGTTAATAAATTGCAAAAGTAGACTCCCGCAATTTTACTTTTGGCCCCTTCTTCCTTCTAAAGGAATGTGAGGCCTGCCGGCCTTCCCTTATTCCGGATGTCGGGAAAGGCAGGGTAGAGCTCCGTTTACGTATAATCAATTTATTGAAGGAGAAAATTATGAAACAGAAATTAATGTCTTTGATGGTATTGGCCCTGCTTGTTGCAGGTGGCCTGTCAGCACAAGTAGAAAAGAAACCTGCAGATAGAATGAAAAGACCCCGTCTGACTGAGGAAGAGATGATACAGAAGCAGACTGAATGGATGACAACCGCCCTGTTGTTGGACGACGCGACGGCTGCCAAGTTCGCACCGGTTTACCAGCAGTATCTGAAGGATATGGCCGGTATCCGGAAGGAAGCCCGCAAAAATGCTCCAGCTGAGGGCGAACAGCCTCAGAAAGCTGAAAAGAAGGCGCCGACCGATGCCGAGATTGAAGCGCGTATCGAACAGCGTTTCGACCAGTGCCGCAAGATGCTGGATACCCGCGAGAAGTACTACAAGGAATTCAAGCAGATGCTGACTGCCAAGCAGATTGAGAAGATTTTCAGACAAGGCCCATGCCAGGCAGGACTTCGTGCCCATAAGTTCGGCCGGAAGCAGATGCCTGTAAAGCAGGGACAACCGGCAAGGCTTCATCAGAACTGCCCCTTGCAGAACTGAAAAAGGAATGAGCAGATAAAGAAAGAGGCTGTAGCGTAATCACGCTACAGCCTCTTTCTTTATCAATTATTGTTGGACAATGCCTGTTCGTCTGTATCATTTGTCCAGCTTGTTGATTTCGTCCAGATTCTTCTGGATGTCGTCGTCGGTAAGGGTATAGTTCACCAGGTCGCCGGCCAGATATTTGTCATACGAAGCCATGTCGATGAGGCCGTGTCCCGAAAGGTTGAACAGAATCACTTTCTCTTCACCCGTTTCCTTACACTTGTTGGCCTCACGGATGGTAGCTGCAATGGCATGGCACGATTCGGGAGCGGGGATGATGCCTTCTACACGGGCAAACAGACAGCCGGCCTCGAACGACTCCAGTTGCTGGATGTCTACAGCTTCCATCAGATGGTCCTTCAGCAGTTGTGATACGATGACGCCGGCTCCGTGGTAGCGCAGGCCTCCTGCGTGAATGTTGGCAGGAGCAAAATTGTGTCCCAGCGTAAACATGGGTAGCAGTGGTGTATAGCCGGCCTCGTCACCGAAGTCATACTGGAATTTGCCGCGTGTCAGCTTGGGACACGAAGCAGGTTCGGCAGCGATGAAGCGGGTAGTCTTTCCTTCCAGAATGTTGTGGCGCAGGAAGGGGAAAGCGATACCGCCGAAATTGGATCCTCCGCCGAAGCAGGCAATGACCATGTCCGGATATTCGCCGGCCATTGCCATCTGTTTCTCGGCTTCCAGGCCGATAACTGTCTGGTGCAACGTTACGTGACTCAGTACGGAGCCCAGCGTGTATTTACAGTTGGGTGTGGTGCGTGCCAGCTCGATGGCCTCTGAAATAGCCGTTCCCAGCGAACCCTGATGGTTGGGATGTGCGGTCAGGATATCCTTGCCGGCGCGGGTCGACATGGAGGGCGACGGAGTAACTTGTGCTCCGTAGGTTTGCATGATGCTGCGGCGGTAGGGCTTCTGCTCATAGCTGATCTTTACCTGATAGACGGCGGCTTCCAGTCCGAAGAGACGGGCTGCGTAGGCCAACGAGGCTCCCCATTGTCCGGCACCGGTTTCGGTCGTTACGTTGGTCACCCCTTCCTTTTTGCAGTAGTAGGCCTGCGGGATGGCCGAATTCAGCTTGTGGGAACCCATGGGGCTGACACTCTCGTTCTTGAAGTAGATATGTGCCGGCGTGCCCAAAGCCTCCTCCAGTCCATAGGCACGTACCAGCGGGGTACTGCGGTAGTACTTGTACATCTCGCGTACCTCCTCGGGAATTTCAATCCACGGGTCGGTCTGGTTCAGTTCCTGGTGGCACAGTTCCTTGGCAAAGATGGGATACATGTCTTCCGGCTTCAGCGGTTCGTGTGTGGCAGGGTTGAGTGGCGGCATGGGCTTGTTTACCATGTCGGCCTGTATGTTATACCAATACTGTGGTATTTCGTCTTCCGTCAGGAGAAATCTTTTCGTTCGTTTGCTCATAGTGATTACTTTTTAGAAATTGTTCGTCCAAATGTATGGATAAAAATTAAAATACTGTCATATTTCTGCAAATATTTTGTTTTTAATGTCTGTTTTGCGCTTCTTTCAGCTTCTTTTCTTGCTTGGAGTTCTGTTATTTCCCCTTGTTTCGCTTGGACGGCGGCGTATTTTTTGTTTTCTTTGTTCGGTTCTTTACAGAATCTTTCCAGTATTATGCTTTAGTTTTGCTGACATGAAGATATTAGTAGTAGAAGACGAACAGGACCTGCGCGAAACCATCCGCACGTCGCTCCTGAAAGAGAAGTTTGTTGTCGAAACCGCCGCAGACTATCATTCGGCATTCGACAAGGTCAATGACTATGATTACGACTGCATCCTGCTGGACATCATGTTGCCGGGCGGAAGTGGTCTGGACTTGCTGCGCGAACTGAAACGCTTGCGGCGCAGTGACAGTGTGCTGATTATTTCGGCCAAGGATTCGCTGGACGACAAGGTAGACGGACTCGAACTCGGGGCTGACGACTATCTGACCAAGCCTTTCCATCTGGCCGAACTGAATGCCCGTGTGAAGTCGCTGATACGCCGCCGGCAGAACAACGGCGACACCAGTGTGACGATGGGTAATGTGGTGCTCTATCCTGACAAGCGGCAGGTGGAGGTGGGGGGAGTACCCCTGCAGCTCAACCGTAAGGAGTTTGACCTGCTCTATTATTTTGTGGCCAATCCCAACCGCGTCATCAACCGCATGAGTCTGGCCGAATCTGTCTGGGGTGACAACATTGACCAGGCCGACTCGCTGGACTTCATCTACTCGCAGGTGAAGAATCTGCGCAAGAAATTGAAACTGGCCGGAGCCACCATCGAAGTGAAGGCGGTATACGGGTTCGGCTATAAACTGGCGGAAGTATGAAGTTGCTCCATTACACATACCGCAAACTGTCCCTGTGGCTGTTGGCTCTGATGGCAGTGTGGGGCGTGCTGTTCTATTATACCATCTTGTACGAACTGATGGATGAAACGGACGACACGCTGGAGAATTATGCCCAGATTATCATCAACAATGCCCTCTACGACGAGAGTGTTCTGGAAACGGAGGGGAATCTGATGTCATTCTATTATTTTCATCCTCTTTCGGTAGAGGAGGGTGAGAACTACCGCGACATGTTCTACGATTCGCTGGTTTATGTCGAGAGCGAAGACGAACATGAGCCGGTGCGTGTCTACCGCACGGCTTTCCGCATGCCCGACGGACAGTTTTACGAACTGGAGCTGATGATTTCCACTCTTGAGCGCGACGACATGGCCAATGCCATGTTCTGGTATCTGGCGGTATTGTTCGTTCTCTTCCTGTGCTGCACTGCCATCGGTACGCGGCTCATTCTTCAGAAGATTTTCCGTCCGATGAATCAGCTGATGGACTGGTTGCAGCACCTGCATCCGGGGGCGGAGGTTCCGCCGTTGGAGAATGCTACCAATATCCGGGAATTCCGCCTGCTGGGCGAGGTGGCCTGTGACATGGCAAACCGCAGCCATAAAGCTTACGAAGAACAGAAGCAGTTCATAGAAAATGCTTCGCACGAACTGCAGACTCCATTGGCCATCGCCCGTGGCAAGCTGGAATTGCTGGCCGAAAGTGAAGGTATGACCGAAGAGCAGCTGAAGGAACTCGACGCCATTTATGCCACGCTGGGGCGTGCGGTCAAGTTGAACAAAGCACTGTTGCTGTTGTCGCGCATCGAAAACGGCCAGTATGCCGAAACCGAAGATGTATGCGTGGACGAACTGCTGGACGAACTGCTGCCCGACCTTATGGAGGTATACGAACATAAGCAGATAAATCTGGAACGTGTGAAGGGCGAACAGCCTTTCGTGATTCGCTGCAACGCTTCACTGGCCCATATCCTTGTAACCAATCTGGTGAAGAATGCCTTGGTGCACAGTCCGGAAGGAGGGCGTCTGGTGGTGGAAACTTCTTCCGCTTCGCTGGTTGTGAAGAACAGTGGAACAGCTCCGCTGGATGCTTCGCAGCTGTTCAAGCGTTTTGCCCACAGTGTAGACCGCAAGAAGGATTCTACAGGGTTGGGACTGGCCATCAGCGAAGCCATCGCTTCGGGCTGTTCGCTCCGTCTGATGTATCGTTGGGAAGAGGGGATGCATGTCTTTTCCTTGGTTAAATAGTGTAAATTCGGCAAAAGTGTTCTGTTTTTCCCAATTCTTTCCCAAATCACCTGTTTACTTTGCAGCAGATAAACAATGAAAACAGTATTAATTTATAAAAAGGAGAAAGAAGTATGAAAAAGATGATTGCATTCCTGCTGATGATGGTGGTAGCCGTTCAGTTCGGCATAGCCCGTGATGTGATAACCATGAACCCCAAAGAACTGCCTGCAGCGGCTCAGACATTTCTGAAACAGCATTTTGAGAACCGGCAGATTTCTTATATAAAGGTAGAAAGTGAATTTCTGTCGAAGAAATACGAAGTGGTGATGACCGACCGCACGAAGATTGAGTTCGACGGGAAGGGCAACTGGGAAGAGGTGGACTGCAAGCGTGGCGAACTGCCCAAGGCACTGGTTCCGGACTATATACAGAGTTTTGTCGATGCGCAATATCCAGGAGTGGTCTATCACAAGATAGAGCGCGACCGCGGCGAGACCGAAGTGGAACTGAGTAACCGCCTTTCTCTGAAGTTCAACAAGAAAGGACAACTGATAGACATTGACGACTGATGCTGCGTCCAATAGGCATCAAATATTAGGCAAAGGCTTTGCGGTATCTCCGCAAAGCCTTTGCAGTTCTTGTGCAAAGCTTATGCAGTTCTTGTGCAAAGCTTATGCAGTTCTTGTGCAAAGCTTATGCAGTTCTTGTGCAAAGCTTATGCAGTTCTTGTGCAAAGCTTATGCAGTTCTTGTGCAAAGCTTATGCAGTTCTTGTGCAAAGCTTATGCAGTGGAACTTGTTACATAGGTTTGTAGTCCTTTGCCAGCCCGCCTTCGCTGGTTTCCTTGTAGAGCGAGGGCAGGTCGTTACCGGTCTGTTTCATCACTTCGACTACCTTGTCAAACGAAACGCGGTGCATACCGTCGGTAAACGACGAGTAGAGATTGGCATCCAGTGCACGGGCTGCGGCGTAGGCGTTGCGTTCGATACAGGGTATCTGAACCAGTCCGCATACGGGGTCGCACGTCATGCCCAGGTGATGTTCCAGTCCCATTTCAGCCGCATATTCAATCTGTGCCGGGCTTCCGCCGAACAGCTGGTTGGCTGCAGCCGAGGCCATGGAACAGGCAGTACCTACTTCGGCCTGGCATCCGGCTTCGGCACCCGAGATGGAGGCATTCTGCTTCACAATGTTGCCGATGAGTCCGGCTGTGGCCAATGCACGCAGGATACGGATGTCGGAAAACTCGCGGCTCTGCTGGAGATGATAGAGCACGGCAGGAACTACGCCGCACGAACCGCAGGTGGGGGCTGTCACGATGGTGCCTCCTGCCGCGTTCTCTTCGCTTACGGCCAGGGCGTAGGCGAAGACCAGTCCTCGGCTCTGGAGAGAAGCCTTGTAGCCGCGGGCACGTATGTAGTAGGTCGACGCTTTGCGGCGCAGGTTCAGCGGGCCGGGCAGTACGCCTTCATTCTCCAGTCCGCGGCGGACGGAGGCTTTCATCGTTTCCCATACTTCGGCCAGGTAATCCCAGATGTCGCTATCCTCACACTCTTTCACATATTCCCAGTAACTTTTGCCTGTACGTTCGCACCAGTGCAGGATTTCCGTCAGGTGGTTCATTTCATATACGTCGGGTGTATTGACCGATGCCTTGCCGTCGCTTTCTTCGGCCAGGGCACCTCCTCCTACGCTGAACACTGTCCACGAGTCGGTCACTTTTCCTTCCGCATCCAGCGAAACGAACTTCATGCCGTTAGGATGGAAGGGCAGGAAGATTTTGGGTTCCCAGATGATTTCTACCGGTGCGGCCGGTTGCAGCGTTTCGGTAATGGCCACGTTGGTCATGTGACCTTTGCCGGTGGCGGCCAGGCTGCCATAGAGGGTTACTTGGAAAGCAGCGGCTTCGGGGTGCCGTTGCAGGAAGATTTCGGCTGCCTTGCGTGGTCCCATGGTGTGGCTGCTCGAAGGGCCTGTGCCGATGCGGTAAAGTTCTTTGATTGATTTCATAGGGTTATCTATGGTTATGGTTTTTTAATGAATTAATCTAAATCTACTACGGTGATGCCTGCTCCGCCAAACTGTACATGCTCGTCCTGGAAGTGGCGGACGCCGGGTACGGTTTGCAGGTATTGCCGGATGAGGGTACGTAGGATTCCAGTGCCTGTTCCGTGCAGGATGCGCACACGCGACACGCCCACCAGAATGGCATCGTCGATAAAGTAGGTCACTGCCTGCAGGGCTTCGTCGCCGCGCATGCCGCGCACGTCGATGTCCTGTTTGAAGGCCAGTTTCTTTTCGTACATGCTGTCCTGTGTCTGACTGCTGACAAAGGTTGCCTTTACATTGGCCGGTGTGGTCTGAGGCCGTGCCTGCGTCACTTCCAGCCGTTCTGTGCGTACCGTTGTCTTCAGGCTGCCGAAAGCCACGACTGCACTCTTTCCGCTCACTTCCATCACTTCCCCCACGGTGGTCTGTCCCTTGATACGGACATAACTGCCGGGCACAATGGCTTTCAGGCGTTCGGCCTCCTGTCGTGCCTGTTGGGCCGCCTGTTCTTCGGGCGACAGAGCTGGAGTTTCGGGCTGTCGGTTCTTTTTTTCCTTCTTGCGGTTTTGCTTCTCCTTCAGCTTTTCCATTTTGCGGGCTATCTTTTCTTCCAGCTCGCGGTTGGTCTTTTCCTCCAGATTCTCGCGGAAGTCGGTCAGCTGCTGGCGTGCCTGCCGTGTTTTCTCTTTTTCGGCTTGCGACTCCTTGATGGTACGTATGGTGTTCTCGATGCGTGCGTTGGCTTCCTGCATCAGGTGTTCGGCCTCTTCGCGCGCCTTCTTCAGTATTTCTTTCCGTTCCTTCTGCAGCGATTCCATTTCGGCCTGATAGCGGGCTATGGTTTCCTCCATCTGTTTTTCGCGCTGGCGGATGTTCTGTCGCTTGGTCTCCCAGTAACGTTTGTCGCGCACGATGTCCTGCAGGTACTTGTCGCTTTGGATGTATTCGCTACCCACAATTTCCGAGGCATCGGCGATGACGTCCTCGGGCAGGCCTATCTTACGTGCAATCTCCACGGCAAACGAACTGCCCGGATTGCCTATCTGCAGTTGGAAGAGGGCCTGCATCAGATGGCGGTCGTAAAGCATGGCACCGTTCACCACTCCTTCGTGGTCTTCGGCGAAGTGTTTCAGGTTCTGGTAGTGGGTGGTGATGACACCGAAAGCACGCTTTTGGTTGAAGCGTTTCAGCACTGCTTCGGCAATAGCGCCGCCTATTTGAGGCTCCGTACCTCCGCCAAATTCGTCGATGAGGATGAGGCTCCGTTCGTTACACTGCTTCATCATGATTTTCATGTTGGTCAGGTGAGACGAATAGGTACTCAGGTCGTCTTCGATGGACTGCTCGTCGCCGATGTCGATGAAGATGCTGCCGAAGATTCCTGCATGGCTGCGTTCGTGCATGGGTACGGGTAGTCCGCATTGCAGCATGTATTGCAGCAGTCCGACAGTCTTCAGGCAAACCGACTTTCCTCCGGCATTCGGTCCGGAGATAATGAGGATGCGTCGCTTGTCGTCCAGTTCGATGTCCAGCGGCACCACTTTCTTGCCGTGGCGGGCCAGCGACAGTTGCAGGAGCGGATGCACCGCCATGGTCCAGTCAATGACCTGCCGGTCTTCGACCACAGGTTTCAGAGCAGAGGTCTGTAGTGCCAGCAGAGCCTTGGCACGGATGAAGTCTATTTCAGCCAGGAATTCATAGGAAAGCAGCACATCGGGTATCTGTGGCCGTATCCGGTTGGAGAAATCCGTCAGGATGCGGATGATTTCGCGGCGTTCGTCGCTTTCCAGTTCGCGGATGCGGTTGTTTGCCTCCACCACCTCAGCCGGTTCGATAAATACCGTTTTTCCACTGGCCGATTCGTCGTGAACGATTCCCTTTATTTTTCGTTTCAGGGCCGGTGCTACGGGGATAACCAGTCGTCCGTCACGCATGGTAGGCGTTACGTCCTTGTCCACTACGCCTTCACTTTGTGCACTGCGCAGGATAGTGTTCAGCGAGCGCGAGATGCTTCCCATCGTGGAAGCCAGTTCACGGCGGATGCGTGCCAGTTCAGGTGAGGCGTTGTCCTTGATCTTGCCGTAGGGCGAGAGGATTTCGTTGATGCGTGCAATGAGTTGTGGGAAGACGTTGATGTCACCTGCCAGTCTGTTCAGCCGGGGGTAGGGTAGGTCTTCCGTTTCCTCTTCATTGTTGTCCGTTGCTTTCAGGAAGCGGACGATGTCCCGTATCGTTTCCAGTGAACGTCGCAGGTCAAACAGTTCCTGTTCGTCCAGATACATCCCTTCCACCCGTATACGGCGGAGAGCGGGACGGACATCAAAGAAGTATTGGGCAGGAAAATTGTCTTCTTCCTGCAGGATGCGTATGAATTCGTCAGTTTGTTCCAGTCGTTCGTTTACCTCATTGAAGCGGTCTGTGAAAGCCATTTCGTTCACTCTTTCTTCTCCTAACGTACTGAGGCACTTCTCTTTCAGTAGTTGTCTGATCTGGTCAAAACCTATCTTTTGTTCAAAGTTTTGTGGATATATCATGAGGCTCAATCCTGTTTTTGCGTACAAAAATACGATTATTTCACGAAAAAATGGGCAAAAAGTTTGCAGATTTAAAAATGATTCGTACCTTTGCAGCGCCTTTTAAAAACAAAGGTACTCCTAAAAGAGTTTTGGAGAGGTGGCAGAGTGGTCGATTGCGGCGGTCTTGAAAACCGTTGTGCTGAAAGGCACCCGGGGTTCGAATCCCTGTCTCTCCGCTGAAACAAAAACGAAGGACTTCACAAAAGCCTTCAAAAAGTC
>NZ_CABUOL010000026.1 GCF_902493215.1 uncultured Mediterranea sp. | reverse complement strand
CAAACCTGTAACCGGCTGATCCGTAGTCAGCTACTCTATTCAGTTGAGCTACGCGGCCATATTTTTTTTACGGGTGCAAAGATACGGACATTTTCTGTTTCTGCAAACTTTTCCGGGCTTTTTTTGCAAAAAAATCATTCGATGAAACGGTAGTTAAACAGCTGCCAGCCTAGCGTAAGACCGACATTCCACTCGTTATTCGGTGAGCTGTAATGGTTTACATAAGCAGAAATAGCTCCGAACGGCAATTTGCAGACCAATGACAATTCACCCATATACTGGAACTCCGAAAAGGCTTTTCCGTAATAAGCCTGATTCATTTCGTTCCTTTTTATCGGGAAAATGGGCATAAAGCCATAAAATTCGGTGCGGAGGTGGAACATATCGTTGAAAACGACAATCGGCTTGATGCCCGCCGAAACATATTGGTTGGCCCGAAACGCCTCGTTATACATCAGCTGGCTATGGGGCGTAGGCGCAAATTCGCCGGCCTGCATCATGGTAGCCGTATAGTTTGTAGAGAAATTCTTCGATGAATAGAGCGCTTCTGTCATCCAGCCCAATACAAAACGGGAAGCCAGCCGATGGTATGCCTCTTTCATGTAGGAGATTTGCAGCCACGACTGCCCTTTCTTGTTGACGGGTTCCTGATCCTTGCTGGCAGCAGAGGTACCCGGTGCAAACCATTCATGCCCCGTAAACACCTGGGCTATCAGCTTTTCATAATATCCGCGTGTGGCATATTGACGCGAATCGACCGTACTGCCATAGAAGCCGATACTACCGCCCAGCAACTTATAGGTACTCTGGTCGGCCCGGTCGTTGCCGAAGTCGATGACACTCGACTGGTAATAGTTGTCTGTCAGCGCGCCATATCCAAAGCCGAATTCCGCCCGCTTGTTGGCCAGGAAGGGCAGCGCAAGCATCAGCTTCACAAAACGTTCGTCCTTCGAATTGAACGACGGCCGGTTGTTCCTGGAAAAGAGCTTGTCCTTCTTGTAATAGTCGAACGTACTGATGGAACCCAGCAAGCGGAAAGATGTGGGTATGCGTGTAGGCAGGTCGATACGTCCCATCAGCTGCACGTTGTTGTAAATCTTGCCCAGCTGGCCGTCCAGTGTCAGTTCCTTGGAGTAATAGTTCAAGTTCTGGTAGCCCAGCCCCAGATAAATCTGATTGGAGCTGGTAGTGGACACACTTCCGCCTATCCTGACAAAGAAATTCTTCTCCATCTTGACCTTCAGGTGCAGCTCGTACAAGTCGCTGCCGGGATCGTAGACTGCATGCGGGATGATTTCCGATATCATATTGTCTGCCAGAAGACGGAAATAGCCACGCTTCAGGTCCTCGTAGGTAAAGACTTCGTGGTCGTCGCCGTGGAATTCTTTCTTGATGTACGACTGCTGCTGCGCATTGGCCCCCTCAATGTAGATGTCGCGGAAGCGGAGCTGGGGCAGCTTGCTGCGGTACAGCATACGCCTCATGCGCACATTCTCCGTGCTCTCCCGCCGCTGGATACGGCCCTTGATGGAATCCATCAGGCTCATAGTACGGTTGTAGCCGATGTCGTGCAGTTCCTTGAGGCGGTCGAAGTCCAGCAGATTGACATCATCGTATTTGAAGGTCATGACGATACCCAGCGAATCGGGAATGGAATAGTCGGTCTTCTGCATGATCATGTTCTCGAGCTGGCTCATCAGATTACCTTCCTGAGGTTTGCCCGGATTGGCGGCCACCACACTGCCGATGATGATGTCGGGATGGAAGTCGTCCATCATGACATCCGTCGGGAAGTTGTTGTAGATACCGCCGTCGTAGGCCAGCACACTGTCTATCTCAATGGGTTTGAACACAAAAGGGAAGCTCATCGAAGCCCGCACGGCATCGCCCACATCACCGTCGCGCATGATGAGGGGACGCTTGTTGTACACATCCGAAGCCACACAACGGAAGGGAACAAACAGATTGTTGAAGTTGCCCCGACAGGCCGCTGTAGCCTGGGCATAAAGCTCCACGAACACCAGATTCATCTGAATGGGGTTCACCAGATTGGTCGGAATGATTTGCGGCTTCACGCGGATGGAATCGCCAAAAGCGAAGCGGATATTGGCAAATTCGGGCGTAGGCCTGTTCTGCTTGAAGTAATATTCGTAGCGCGACTCCACTTCACCGGAATACCACCGCTTGAAGTCGGGCGAGCGGAGCAGTTCTTCCATATCGTCGGGCGAATAGCCCATGGCATAGAGCGACCCGATGATGGCGCCCATGGAGGTACCTGCGATGTAGTCGATGGGGATGTTGTTCTCTTCCAGCGCACGGATGATGCCGATGTGGGTCATACCCTTGGCACCGCCGCCACTCAACACGAGCCCCACCTTCTGGGCCCGAAGCACAGAAAACAGGCAGCAACACAACAGAAAGACATATATTTTCTTCATATTCGTCGTCAAACAATCGTAATCTCATAACAGGAAGAGAAGGAAGCAGGTTACCAACAAGATACAAATACCTATCACCCAATAGGCAGAACGGATTTCCCACTTCAAGTCCTGTTCCTGTTTGTCGGCAATCTGTTCCTGGGCCTGTTTCATGTCATCGGCCGTCACTCCTTCCGACAAATGCAACTTCATTCCGCAATACATCCGGTCGAGGCGGTCTTTACGACGCTCTCTTCCCAGTTTACGCAATTCACGGTTTTCCTTGTCCCGTTGAATCATGTCATTGATACAGCCTAATGTGCCCATATCCAAAGAGATTTTCTAAATATAACGGAAAGGAAGTACACAGGGACAATGAAAATGCTTCAAATCCAACTGTGCCAAGCATCCTATATTTCACAAATATAGAAATTTGTTTTTGAAATAGCATCTCCTGATAACAGAAAAATACAGTTTTCCCGATGAAAAGGGCAGAAATGAAGGATTTAAGGCTACTACGCCGGAAGATTCCACTTCCCGGGCACGGACAGACAAATAAAAAGAGAGGGTGCATCCCGAAGGACGCATCCTCTCTGCGTGTATGAAAAAAAGTTGTGTTTGAAGGGGCTTATTTGATAAGCTCGATACTCCGTTTCACGAAGTTGTTGAGCGCTTCGCCTTTCAGCATGCCGTTCTGCAACAGGGCCAGGTCGATGAGCTGGCGGACAACTGGGTTCTGGGCGGCATAACCGGCAAGAACGGCTTCCTTCTTCGTCTTCAGCTCGTCCCACTTCTTGTCCAGCTCGCTGAGTTCGTCCTTCTCGGCTGTGGGGATTTCCTCGTCCTTCTTGCCTTCGTGGCTCTTCTTCAGGTCGTTGCGACGCTTGTTGGTATCATCCATGGAGAGCTGGATGGGCACGATGTCGGCTGCGCAGGCCTGTTCTTCACCGGCCAGGACTTCCTTGACCAGCGGATGGTCGGCGTTGAGCACGAGGTTGAACATGTCGGGCATATCACCGTAGAAGCTCATGCCGGCCTGGATATTGGCCATCTCCTTCATACGGCGCATGTATTCGCTCTGCGTAATCATGACCGGAGCGGCGCCTTCGCCCATAGCCTGTGCCACGACGTAGAATTCCGTCTTGTCCATCTTGGGCAGCTGGCTCTTGAACATGGCAGAAAGGGCTTCCTGCTTGGCGGCCTCGAGCACTTCGCTCTTCTTGTCTTCCTTCACGATGAGGTTGTCGATGATGTCGCTGTCCACACGGGTGAAGCGTACCTTGTCGAACTTCTGCTCGAGCATGCTAACGACAGCGATGTCCAGCTGGCCGTCCATCAGCAGCACGTTGTAGCCCTTGTTCTTGGCAGCCTCGATGTAGCTGTACTGCTCGTCCTTGTTGTTGGCATACAGATAGATCAGCGTGTTGTCCTTGTCGGTCTGGTTGTCCTTGATGAGCGTCTTGTACTCGTCGAAGGTATATTGCTTGCCGTCGGTATCGGTGAAGAGGGCGAAATCCTTGGCACGGTCGTAGAAGTCTTCCTGCGTCAGCATGCCGTAGTTGATGAAGATCTTCAGGTCGTTCCACTTCTCTTCGAACTGCTTGCGGTCGTTCTTGAAGATGGACTGCAGACGGTCGGACACCTTCTTGGTGATGTATGTCGAAATCTTCTTGACGTTGGAGTCGCTCTGCAGGTACGAACGCGACACGTTCAGCGGGATGTCTGGCGAGTCGAGCACGCCGTGGAGCAGCGTCAGGAAGTCGGGCACGATGCCTTCTACAGAATCCGTGACATACACCTGGTTGCAGTAGAGCTGTATCTTGTTCTTGTTCAGTTCGATGTTGCTCTTCACCTTGGGGAAATAGAGCACGCCGGTGAGGTGGAACGGATAGTCCACGTTCAGGTGAATCCAGAACAGAGGCTCGTCGGACATGGGATAGAGGTCGCGGTAGAACGCCTTGTAGTCCTCGTCCTTCAGCTCGCTGGGCTTGCGGGTCCAGAGCGGAGTGGTTTCGTTGATGACGTTGTCTTCAGCGGTTTCCACCTGCTTGCCGTCCTTCCATTCCTTCTTCTTGCCGAAAGCTACGGGCACGGGCAGGAAGCTGCAGTACTTCTTCAGCAGCGAGGAGATGCGGGCCTCTTCGAGGAATTCCTTGCAGTCGTCGTCGATGTAGAGGACGATGTCGGTACCGCGGTCGGCCTTGTCGCAGTCCTCGATGGTGAACTCGGGGCTGCCGTCGCAGGTCCACTTCACGGCCTGTGCGCCTTCCTTGCACGACTTGGTAATGATTTCCACCTTCTTGGCCACCATGAAGGCCGAATAGAAGCCCAGGCCGAAGTGGCCGATGATGGCGTTGGCGTCGTTCTTGTACTTCTCGAGGAAGTCGTTGGCGCCGGAGAAGGCTATCTGGTTGATGTATTTGTCGATTTCTTCGGCGGTGAGACCGATACCGCGGTCGGAGACAGTGATGGTATCCTTACCCAGGCTGACGCGGACCGTCAGGTCGCCCAGCTCGCCCTTGTACTCGCCGATGGAGGAAAGGGTCTTCAGTTTCTGCGTGGCATCAACGGCGTTGGACACCAGCTCGCGCAGGAATATTTCGTGGTCGCTGTACAAAAACTTTTTGATGACGGGGAAGATGTTCTCGGTCGTTACCCCAATGTTACCTTTTTGCATAATTCAATCTGTATATTATAGGTTTCACTTATTTTTTCTCTGACGGTAGGAATACAAAAAAAATGCCAGTCCGCCGGGGACTGACATTTTGTCGGTATGATGGCCGTTTTACGGTCAAAGTTTCTGCATCGTCAGCTCGTCCCTGCCGTCTTCGTGGGTCACGCTGACGGTATCGCCCGGCTGTACACCGCCCGAAACGATGAGTTCGGACAGGCCGTCTTCCAGATAGTTCTGGATGGCACGCTTCAGCGGACGGGCACCGAACTGCACGTCGTAACCCTTCGTGGCGAGGAACTTCTTGGCCGCATCGTCCACCTGAAGGCGGTAACCGATGCCTTCGAGGCGGCCATACAGTCCCTTCAGCTCGATGTCGACAATGCGCGTGATGGCGTCGAGCGACAGCTGGTCGAAGGTGATGATTTCGTCCAGACGGTTCAGGAACTCGGGCGAGAAGGTCTTGTTCAGTGCCTTCTGGATGACGCTGCGCGAGTATTCGCGGTCGTCCGTACGGTTCTGGGCAGCAAAGCCCACGCCGCGGCCGAACTCCTTGAGCTGGCGCGTACCGATGTTGGAAGTCATGATGATGACCGTGTTCTTGAAGTCGATGGTGCGGCCCACGTTATCGGTCAGGCGGCCTTCGTCGAGCACCTGCAGGAGGATGTTGAAGACGTCGGGATGGGCCTTCTCGATCTCGTCCAACAGAACGATGGAGTAGGGTTTGCGGCGCACCTTCTCGGTGAGCTGTCCGCCTTCCTCATAGCCCACATAGCCGGGAGCGGCTCCCACCATGCGCGACACGGTGAACTTCTCCATGTATTCGCTCATGTCGACCCGAATCAGGGCATCGTCCGAACCGAACAGGTAACGGGCCAACTGCTTGGCCAGATGCGTCTTTCCCACGCCCGTGGGACCCAGGAACATGAACGTACCGATGGGGCGGTTGGGGTCCTTCAGGCCCACACGGCTGCGCACGATGGCCTTCACCAGCTTCTCGATGGCCACGTCCTGACCGACGACCTTCTGCTGGAGTTCATCCTTCATGCCGGCCAGCTTCAGCCCTTCGGCCTGCGCCATGCGCTGTACGGGCACGCCCGACATCATGGACACCACGGCGGCTATCTCTTCCTCGTCCACCGTCTGGCGCTGCTCCTTGAGCTGCGCTTCCCAGTCGGCCTTCATCTGCTCCAGGCTGGCAGCCAGCTCCTTCTCGCGGTCGCGGTAGGCGGCGGCCAGCTCGAAGTTCTGCGACTTCACGGCCTCGGTCTTCTGCAGGCGGGCGTCGTCTATGAGGCGTTCCTGCTCCTCAATCTCCTTGGGCGCGCTGATGTTGGTCAGGTGCACGCGCGAACCGGCTTCGTCGAGGGCATCGATGGCCTTGTCGGGGAAGCTGCGGTCGCTGATGTAGCGGGCTGTCAATTTGACACATGCCTCGAGGGCGGCGTCGGTATAGCGCACGTTGTGGTGGTCTTCGTATTTCTCCTTGATGTTCTTCAGTATCTGCAGCGTCTCCTCGGCCGTGGTGGGCTCCACGATGACTTTCTGGAAGCGGCGCTCCAGCGCACCGTCCTTCTCGATGCTCTTGCGGTACTCGTCGAGCGTGGTGGCGCCGATGCACTGTATCTCGCCGCGCGCCAGGGCGGGCTTCAGCATGTTGGCGGCGTCCATGGTGCCTGCGGCGGCTCCTGCACCCACGATGGTGTGTATCTCGTCGATGAAGAGGATAACGTTGGGATTCTTCTGCAACTCGTTGATAATGGAGCGGATGCGTTCCTCGAACTGGCCGCGGTACTTGGTTCCGGCCACGACGGACGCCATGTCGAGCATGATGACGCGCTTGTCGAACAGCACGCGCGACACCTTCTTCTGCGTGATGCGCAGGGCCAGCCCCTCGACGATGGCCGACTTGCCCACGCCGGGTTCGCCTATCAGCACGGGGTTGTTCTTCTTGCGCCGGCTCAGGATTTGTGCCAGGCGCTCAATCTCGCGTTCGCGGCCCACAACAGGGTCCAGCTTGCCCTCGGCGGCGGCACGGGTGATGTCGGTGCCGAAGTTATCGAGCACAGGCGTGTCGTTGGTGGGCTTCTGCGTGGCGGTTCTTGCGGCCGACTGGCCTCCGCCCAGACTGCGCGACCCCTCGGAAGAAGGGCGCGAAGAGGTCATTTCTTCTTCGTCGTCATCGTCTTCGGTGAAGCCCATGCCGGCGTTCGGATTGGCCGATTTCATCGTAAGCAGTTCGTAAACAGCCTGATAAGTAATGAACTGGTCGTTTAGGATGGTGGCAGCCATGTTGTTGCCGTCCTTGAGGATGGCCAGCAGCAGATGTTCCGTGTCGGCCAGTTCGCTTTTCAGCAGACGGGCTTCGAGCATGCACATCTTGAGGATGCGTGCCGCCGTGGGCGAGAAGGACACCTCCTCGTCGGCGGGCAGGTTATGGTTTTCGGCGTCTGTCAGCTGTTCTTCGAGACTCCGCTTGATTTGGTTCAGGTTCGCGTCGAGCTTCGTCAGTGCCTCCACAGCCTTGCCTGTGCCGTCGCGCAGGATGCCGAGCAGCAGGTGTTCGGGGCCGATGAAGCTGTTTCCCAGCCGGTTGGCCTCTTCCTTGCTATAGGTCAGTACGTCCGAAACTCTTTGTGAAAATTGGTAATTCATTGATTTACTCCTTCTAATTTTGGGTTATAATCCGTGGCAAAGATAGTGCAAACCGAGAGAAGTACAAAAGCGGAAACAAAGTTTTCGGCTTTTTACTTCCGAGGTGCAGCCTATCTTATGTAAAGATAGTGCAAACCGAGAGAAGTACAAAAGCGGAAACAAAGTTTTCAGCTTTTTACTTCCGAGGTGCAGCCTATCTTATGTAAAGATACACATTTTTGGCGACTTCACCACTATGTTTCAGTAACAATCAGCAAATGTCGTGCCAAAAATCGGAACAAAAGCTAAGTTCCAGCCGATTTTCCAAGTATCAGGGCTATAAAGAATCACTCAAAGTAGTCATCTGCTATATCGAAAATTTTGAACCATCCGCCGCTTGCCTTGACTGACAAAATGTCAACGCTGCCCGTACGCCCTCCCAAAGCATTTCCGAGTCATGTCCGAAAACGCTTCTTGGAGAATGTTTGAAACCCAGGGGGCTTATGTTTCAAACATTCCCCCCTTAGGTTTCAAACATAGGCCTTCCAGGGTTGAAACCAGGTTTCCTGATAGCGGGGAGTGATGGAAGAGAGAGCTATAAAGCCAACACTTCACAATGTCAGAAATTAAGCAGAAACACTTTCTTTTTGCTATTCAAACAGGATTTCTTCTTACGCGATCTTATTTCATCCATCTCCAAATAGAATGGAAAAAGACGTAAAAACGCCGTTTCCACGGCCGAAGCGTGCTTCTTTCGAGGGAAAACAATGCCTTTTCCGAGAGAAAACGTTGCTTTTTCCCAGCCCAAACATGCACTCCAAGCTGGGAAAACATGCACTTCGGGCTGGGAAAACATCTACTTTAGCCCGCCAAAGTGCCACTTTAGCCCGGTGAAAAGGGGGATAATGCGCCGAAAAGGCTGTTTCTGACCTTCAAAAAACTGCTTTCCGCCCCTCCGTTTCCCTCGTTGAAATGTAAAGATTTCGCTATTCTTCTGTGTATAAGACAACAAGCCCTTCCGCGCTTCAAAATTTGCCGCCGAGCCTTACCTCGGGCCGAAAGAAACGATTCTCGGCGGGTCAGGAAAACAAAGTGTCAGATTGTCAACGACGGAAACGGGAGGCCGTCATTCGAAACCATGCGTTATAGCTTGGGCATCCCAGTAATCCAAATCGGCAATGATAGAATCCTGTTGTTCTTTGGTCAGCGTGGAGTCTTTTGTCCAACCCTTGAAACGCTCTTCGATGAGGTCTATCTTCTCCTGTCTGAGGCGGCGGTAAATGGAGGGCAAATCCATCGGGCGGTCGGGAGAAGAAGACACCTGAAAGTTGCCGCCCTCTATCCGTGCATGAATCATCGGGCAACAAACAACCGTATCGTTGAACACAAATGCCAGCCGACGACCGATGGCCTTCTCCGTATGGTCGGCCCAATCGGCCTGTTTGTGGGGGCTGATCCGCCCTGTAATGACATACCGGCCAAAAGCATCGGAGACCAGACGGAGCCCGTTGAAGTCGCGAACGGTGGCAACAGGCTCCAAAGCGATGCTGTCCATGTCTTCGGACGCAGCCAAATACCAGCCGTTCTCGCGATGAACGGTCGCTTGGGACGAGCAGGACAATAACAAAAACGCACAAATGGAAATCAAGAAAAACAGCTGTTTCATAATGATTAATAGGTAAAAGTTTCAACAAATATAGTGAAAGGTGAGTGGATAGACAAATGGAAAAAGAAGTTTTTCAATTTGACTATCCCGAACCGTATCCTATATTATTCAAATATAGCGAAAATATTCCAGCTTGGAAATCCTGTCAAGCGTTTTTCTGCCACAACAAGATTTCTTGCAACAATCATTGGACAAACAAATAAATTCCGTATATTTGTGTTTTTGAAAGATACAAGAATTTATTCCATCAACCAACCCGCCATCAGCCAACATGAAAAAGAGAACAAGTCTTTGGATATTTTTCCTATTTGTCCTGGCCGGAATAGGCATGCAGGGATGCGGACAAGCCGAAAAGCCCGGCGCCCTCCTCACGGTGGACGTGAAAGCGGGTTATCCGGAAAAGGAAATGACGCTGCAGGACATTATGGATGTGGAATACATCCCGCTGGAGACGACCGATGAATTCATCACGCAAGGCGCTGTGATGGCCGTTGGAGACAAGTTCATATTGGTAAAGAACTATGCCAACGACGGAGACATCTTCGTTTTCGACCGGAAAACGGGCAAAGGAGTAAGAAAAATAAACCGGAAAGGGCAGGGAGCTGAAGAATATGCCTACATCGTGAGCATCGTATTGGATGAAGAGAACGAGGAAATGTTTGTCAACTCTTCCCAAACGATACTGGTATACGATCTGGCCGGCAATTTCAAGCGAAGTTTCCATCCCGCCGGGGGTGCCAGCTATATGGACCTGTTCAATTATGACAAGGACAACCTCATCTGCTATGACATGACCGTGTACTATGAGGACGGGAAGGAAAGGGAAAAGGAATTCTACCATGCCATCCTGTCGAAGCAGGACGGCCACGTGGTGCAGGGTCTTCCCATACCTTTCAAGACCGTCAGCAGTCCATTTGTGCACCAGGGAGACGGTGTAGCCGCAGCCTCGGTCCGTGCGCTCGTTCCCTGCCGGGAGAACTGGTTGCTGGTGGAGACCTCTTCCGATACGGTATACTGCCATACGCCTGAGGACAAGCGCATAAGTCCCTTCCTTGTGAAACAATCTTCCGGTGAGCCCGAAGTGCTTGTCACGATGGGCCCCGTGACGGACCGATACTGCTTCCTTCAGACCATCAAAAAGGAGTTTGATTTTACCAAAGGAAGAGGATTCCCTTCTACCTGCCTGGTGTACGACAAACAAGAGAACGCAATATTCAGGCCTGTTGTGGTGAACGCCGACTATTCCTGCAAACAGGAGGTAAATCTGACCGACAATGTCGGAAATGGCAAGGTGGCTACCCACCAGAACCTGATGGCCGACCAACTTGTGGAAGCGTACAAAAACAACCAACTGAAAGGCAGACTGAAAGAGATTGCCGCAACTTTGGACGAAGACTCCAATCCGGTTGTCATGCTGATAAAGTATAAGGATACACCTTAATATAATTATAGACGGTCCGCCCGAGTTGCCTTTTCAGGGCTGCACCGGCCGCCCTCCAGCACAGCGCCTCATGAAACTTTCTCCCCGAAATGTTTTCGTATGTCGTAAAAAAGCAGTACTTTAGCGTGGTTTTTCACGAACCATGCAATGTATAATTAATTATCTTTTTAAATGCTTGAACAAGACAGAATTATAAAGATTAACATCGAGGAGGAAATGAAGTCATCGTACATTGACTACTCCATGTCGGTCATTGTTTCGCGTGCCCTTCCGGATGTTAGAGATGGTTTTAAGCCCGTTCACCGCAGAATTCTCTACGGTATGATGGGGCTGGGAAATACGTCGGACAAACCTTATAAGAAATCGGCCAGAGTGGTAGGTGAGGTGCTGGGTAAGTATCACCCGCACGGCGACTCGTCCGTCTACGGCGCACTGGTACGTATGGCACAACCGTGGGCCATGCGCTACATGCTGGTGGACGGCCAGGGCAACTACGGCTCGGTGGACGGCGACAACGCAGCGGCCATGCGTTACACGGAGTGCCGCCTGCAGAAGATTGGCGAAGACATGATGCAGGACCTCGACAAGGAGACCGTCGACATGCAGAACAACTTCGACGACTCCCTCCAGGAGCCTACCGTGATGCCTACACGCATCCCGAACCTGCTGGTGAACGGTGCCTCGGGTATCGCCGTCGGCATGGCCACCAACATGCCCACGCACAACCTCTCGGAGGTAATTGACGCCTGCGTGGCCTACATCGACAACAACGACATCGAAATAGAGGAGCTGATGAACTACGTCAAGGCTCCCGACTTCCCCACAGGAGGTTACATCTACGGTATGAGCGGCGTGCGCGAAGCCTATCTGACGGGACGCGGCCGCGTGGTGATGCGTGCCAAGGCTGAGATTGAGGCCGGACAGACGCACGACAAGATTGTCATCACCGAGATACCCTACGGCGTGAACAAGGCCGAACTCATCAAGAGCATCGCCGACCTGGCCAACGAGAAGAAAATCGAAGGCATCTCGAACGCCAACGACGAGTCCGACCGCGAAGGTATGCGTATCGTCATCGACGTGAAGCGCGATGCCAACGCCAGCGTGGTGCTGAACAAGCTCTACAAGATGACGCAGCTGCAGACGTCGTTCGGCGTGAACAACGTGGCACTGGTACACGGACGTCCGCGTCTGCTGAACTTGAAGGAACTCATCAAGTACTTCGTGGAGCACCGTCACGACGTGGTAATCCGTCGCACGCAGTTCGACCTGCGCAAAGCCAAGGAACGTGCCCACATCCTGGAAGGCTTGATTATCGCTTCGGACAACATCGACGAAGTGATCCGCATCATCCGTGCCGCCAAGACGCCCGCTGATGCCATCACGGGGCTGATGGATCGCTTCCAACTGACTGAAATCCAAAGCCGTGCCATCGTCGAGATGCGTCTGCGCCAGCTCACCGGCCTGATGCAGGACCAGCTGCACGCCGAATACGAGGAAATCAAGAAACAGATAGCCTACCTGGAGGAAATCCTGGTGAACGACGAGCTTTGCCGCAAGGTCATCAAGGACGAACTCATCGAGGTGAAAGAGAAATATGGCGACGAACGCCGCTCCGAAATCGTATATTCGTCCGAGGAATTCAACCCCGAGGACTTCTATGCCGACGACGAGATGATTATCACCATCTCGCACATGGGCTACATCAAGCGTACGCCGCTGAGCGAGTTCCATGCACAAAACCGCGGTGGGGTAGGCTCGAAGGGCTCCGACACACGCGACGAGGACTTTGTGGAGCACATCTATCCGGCTACGATGCACAACACCATGATGTTCTTCACCCAGAAGGGCAAGTGCTACTGGCTGAAGGTGTACGAGATACCCGAAGGCTCGAAGAACTCGAAGGGACGTGCCATCCAGAACCTGCTGAACATCGACTCCGACGATGCCGTCAACGCCTACCTGCGCGTAAAGAACCTGAACGACCAGGAATTCATCAACAGCCACTACGTGCTGTTCTGCACCAAGAACGGTGTCATCAAGAAGACCCTGCTCGAACAGTATTCCCGTCCGCGCCAGAACGGTGTGAACGCCATCACCATCCGCGAAGACGACCGCGTCATCGAGGTGCGCATGACCAACGGTGACAACGAAATCATCATCGCCAACCGCAACGGACGTGCCATCCGCTTCCACGAAAGCGCCGTACGTGTCATGGGCCGTACCGCAACAGGTGTACGCGGCATGACGCTCGACGAAGACGGTCAGGACGAAGTAGTGGGCATGATTTGCATCAAAGACCCTGAAGCAGAAACCATTATGGTGGTATCGGAGCAGGGTTACGGTAAGCGTTCGGACATCGAAGACTACCGCAAGACCAACCGTGGCGGCAAGGGTGTGAAGACCATCAGCATCACCGAAAAGACGGGCAAGCTCGTGGCCATCAAGTCCGTGACCGACGAAAACGACCTGATGATCATCAACAAGTCCGGCATCACCATCCGTCTGAAGGTGGCCGACGTGCGCATCATGGGCCGTGCTACACAGGGTGTGCGTCTCATCAATCTGGAGAAGCGCAACGATGAAATCGGTTCTGTCTGCAAGGTGACTTCAGCTCCCGAAGAGGAGGAGGAAGAAAACACACCACAGGCCGAGAATCTTCCGGAGAACAATGATCTGAATACAGAAAATACTGAAAATGAGACTACTGATGAACAAGAATAGACATAATAATAATTCTAATTTAAACTTTTCTACAATCATGAAAAAAGTATTATTGTCGGCTGCCTTGCTGCTCGTTGCAAGTTTCACCTTTGCACAAGAGAAATCAGTAAAGGAAGCAAAAAAAGCTGCCAGTGCAGTACAACCGGACTTCGCAAAGGCTGAACAACTGATCAACCAGGCTTTGACCAATCCTGAAACAAAAGATCAGGCTGAAACTTGGAACGTTGCCGGCTTCATTCAGAAAAGAAAGAGCGAAAAGCAAATGGAGAACGCTTACCTGAGAAAGCCCTACGACACACTCCAGGTGTACAACAGCGCACTGAACATGTGCCAGTACTACTTCAAGTGCGACGAACTGGCACAGATCCCCAACGAAAAGGGTAAGATCAAGAACAAGTACAGAAAATCCAATGCTGCTGCTATCATAGCAGAACGTGGCAACCTGATCAACGGTGGTATCCAGTTCTACAATACCTACCTGGGAAATGAAAACAAGGAAGACGGAAAGAAAGCCCTGAGCTTCTTCGGTACATACGTAGACATTGCCGGACACCCGATGTTTGCTGAAAATGAAGTAGTTAAGGCAGACACATTGCTGCCGCAGATTGCTTACTACGCAGCAATGGTAGCTACTCGTCTGGAAGATTATCCCAGCGTTTTGAAGTATGCACCGTATGCCAAGGATGACAAAGAAGTGGGTAAGTATGCCATGGAATTCATCTCTGCTGCCTTGAAGGCTCAGGGTGAAACAGACAAGTGGATTGCTTCTTTGCAGGAAGGTGTACAGAAGTATCCTGACCACCAGTACTTTTTCGGTAACCTGATTGACTACTACAGCAACAACAACAAGTATGATGAAGCCAACAAGTTTGCTGATGACATGCTGGCAAAGGATCCGAACAATACATTCTATCTGTATGTAAAGGGATATCTGTACCACAACCAGTACAGCGGCCTGAAAGAGCAGAAAAAGGAAGCTGAAGCTGCTGCTGCCTTGGAAAAGGCCATCGAGTTCTATGAGAAGACTGTAGCAGTTGACCCCAACTATGCAGAAGCATACTCCAACTTGGGTCTGGTTTACTGCCTGCAGGCACAAGACTTCTCTGAAAAGGCTACAACCGACGTAAATGATCCGAAATACAAGGAAGATCAGGCTACATTGAAAGCTTTTTATGAAAAGGCTAAACCCAACTACGAGAAAGCAAGACAGCTGCAGCCCGACAAGAAGGAATTGTGGCTGAACGGTCTCTACAGAGTTTACTACAATCTGCAAATGGGACCCGAATTTGAAGAAATCGAAAAGTTGGGCAATTTCTAATTTTGCAGCCAACTGATTAAACTCGTATAAAAAACAAAAATAGTCTGCCACCAATCTTGGCAGACTATTTTTTTAATCCAGCAAATAAAAAAAGCCCTAAACCTGTTTATTCTATCGGTTTAGGGCTCTCTTATTTTTTCTAGCATTGATTACTGATTATACTGATTAAGGGTGGAGCTATCATAAATAGCTTATTATAAATATTCTAGCTTTATATATTAAACATAATCGTGATTATTGATTTGTTTTGCTTGGATTGTTTGAATCAACATGGACGCCCGTAAATAACCAAGAGCGGCGTATCGGAATGAAAAATCATCTTTCGGGCAATTCCTGGATTGAAAAGCCTGGAAAAAATATTCCGCTTGTAAGAAGCCAAAGCAATGACATCAATATGATGCGTTTGTATATACTGATCAAAATTACTCAAAAAATTATCATTCTGTACTACATCATACTGAATCTCCAAATCGGGATATTGCTTATGGAAATATTCTTTAATGCCACCCAGCTTGATTTCGTTCCACGTATCTTTCGTATCAGACAGATGAATCAACGATACGGAGAATTTAAGATCTTTCAGACTCTTAACCAACAAATCAAATGCAATGAGATCCCGCTGGTCAAAATTGGTAATAAATGCAAAGCGTTCCGCTTCGGCCAACTGCCTGATAACGGTCTTTTCGGGAATAGCAAGCACCGGCGTATGGGCACGCTCTATGACCTCAGCAGTCACGCTTCCTATCAAGTCAATGTCCTTCTGATCCTTACCACGCGTCCCCATAATGATGATACGCGGCCTGATTTCTTTCGAATAGCGAATTATCTCTTCCTCAGGTATCCCTTCGCGCAAGACACAGGTATATTTTACATCAGGAAATTCGCCGGATGCAACCTTCTCCTTTATCTTTTCGGAAAGTGTATTCAATTCATTATGAACCCTTTGTAATATTCCTTTCACATTCTCTTCGTCTCCACGATGGTAGTTGAAAATATCTCCATACGGCAAGGAAGTAGCATATATTGGCGTAAAATATACGTGGAGAAGTACCACATCGGATCCAACATTCTCTGCAAAGCGAAAGCCAAATTCACAGGCTTTCAGCGAATAACTGGAAAAATCGACGGGTATCAGTACTTTATTGCTTGCAGAAGGTATACGCGGCGACTTACCGCCTACCACTTCTTCTGAAAGCCAGGCTGAACTTTCTGTAATCTCCAAGGCACGCGGCAAATCACTTTCCTTGATGCGTACGCGCACTCCCGATGAGACCACCGGCTGGATCTGGTTAATGTTATGAATATAGGTCTCGATTCCTTCATTTTCGAGCACATTCTTCAAAATCTGTGCTTTAGCATACGTCAGAATAGCCAAAGTTACTAATTTGTCTTCCATATCTGTCTATATTTATCGGTTCATACGGGAATATCAAAATAAAAAAGGCACGAATTACACTGATTGCCACGGATTTATTCTATCCGCGAAATCCGTGTAGTCCGTGCCTTGAGGAAGCTGTGCAGTCAGTTCCGGAACAATGCAATGTAAACAGTCAGAACTGACTTATATACTTCAGGCTTCTACAGGTTGCTTATTCTCATTGGCAATCTCATCCAATATCTGAAGAGCCCTGTCGAGCACCGTTGTGTCGTCAATCATAACCAGTCCGCCGTCCGGTCCTGGCTCCAGATGGATACCTACGCTTTTTCCTTCCTTGAAGTTATGGCCGCCGAAGAAATTCCTTACGGTGTCAACACTCAGACCTAATTCATCGGCGATTCTATGCATGCTTCCTGTGGGTAAAGAGTCTTTTATCTTACGCAACTCGTTAAAAGTTATTGTTCTCATATTCATAAACTTAATGGTTAATACTCTGTTTTATTTTTATCACGCTATAAACTTAAGGAAAAAAAAAGATAAAACAAACTTTTTCTCGTGTTTTTTTATCATTTTGTCTAAAATAAAAGTCCAGACTTTCTCTTTACAGAGAAAATCTGGACTACATACCTGAGTTTTATCAAATAAATCCGTTATCAGATTACTTCTACAACTGTGGCAGGTACCCACCCTACTTTACCGTCTTCCAGACGGATTTCCTTCCACTCGCGCATACTGCCATCCTTGATTTCAACCTTCCTACCTTCATGCAGCACGAACAAGCTGGTTCCGCTTTCACTAGGCGTACTGCGTACCGTCACACTGGGTGAAAGAATAATAGCATCTTTCCGGTCAGTCAAATAGCTTTTCTGCGTAGAAGCAAACACGTTGGCAACGATAACTACGATCAGAAAGAGAATACTACCTGCAAATCCGACCTTCTTCCACTTCAGCTGACGAGTGAATAAGAAGACCGAAAATGATACAAGCAAGAGCAAAAAGAACACAATGGCAGTCCGTGCCCATGCATCAGAACTTTGGCTGTTTATCAGCGATTTGATCCACGTCACAAAAAATATTTCGGGAACAGGTTCTACCTTGTCTACAGTCTTGGAACGGGCTATCTCCAGATTGGCTCGTATATCCGCATTACCCGGACTCAGCAGCAAAGCACGCTCATAATTAAGGATAGCGCGAGCAATATCATCCGTTTTGTAGTAGCTGTTGCCCAAATTATAATATACTTCGGCAGACTCTCCCTGCTGAAGCAGATTTTCATATATCTGGATGGCGGCCGCAAAGTCATTGCGGATGTAGGCACTGTCGGCTTCAGCCTTGGTAGCATTGCCCACTTGCTTGGCTGCGGAAAATTCCGACTTATCGGCAATCAAAGTATCCGTTTCTGTCGTTGCCACACTATCCGAAACAGCTTCCTGTGCCCATATTGCAACCGATACCAGCAGGAGAAGGGTTAATGACCATATCTTTTTCATATCGCGTACGTTTTCTTAATGTTTGATAGAATTTTCCATTTTACTGATTACCTCGAATGACTCGGTATATACCTTGTCCATTGCCTGATTGGCGTCACCAGGAGCAAAGCGGGCAAACTCACAGCTGTTCAGAGCATTCAGGAACTCTTGTATCAGCTCCTCGGCTACACCATATTTCCTAAGTTCCTCTTCAATATTATCTTTCGACAGCTTGGAAACCGGAATACTCAGCTTGTCGCTGATATAGCCCCACAAAGCTTTCAGTACTTCATCATAGAACGCATCCTTCTGGTTGGACGCCAATAATTTGCCTGCAAGTTTCATACGTTTTACCGCTACCTTGTTCGCTTTCTTCGTACGTACTTTCGCAACATTGGCATTGGCAGCTATCTGCTTGCGATAAGCAACAAAACAACCTACGAACAACAGCCCCGGTACGATATAGAACAACCAATAAGTCATCGAACCGAAGAAATATTCACCCTTGGGCGAGAGTTTCACATCGTTCTGCTTGATGAAACGGATATCCTCGTTCAGCACTTTCAGGTCTTCCTTATTGGTAAAGTTGGCAATGGTCTGAGTAGCATTTCCGGCACCTTTTTCTACCTGCACGGTATATTCTTCGGTAGTCAGCGTCTTGTACGAACGCGATTTGATGTCGAAATAACTGAACTTGATGGAAGGAATCTTATAAGTTCCCGCATTGCGTGGAATAGCCAGATACTCAATTACTTTATTTCCTGAAAGTCCTGCATTGGTCAGACGGAACTTGCTGTCCACTTTCGGATCATATACTTCAAAATCTTCCGGGAACTTCACTTCAGGCTCGGATACCAGCTTCAAATTACCGGTTCCCGAAATGACGACCTTGATTGTGATGGCGTCGTTAGTCTTCACCTTTGTACTGTTGATGCTGGAAGAGATGTTGAATTCCCCTACTCCTCCGCTGAAATCAGCCGGTTTTCCAGCAGGAAGCGGCTTGACATCGATAGTCAGTTTGGGTGTCATCAATGTTTTCTTAATCTGGATAGCACCCGCTCCACCGTTAAAGAAAGCTTCAAACGGATCGTCTATGGCCTCCATCTTCTCAACCGAAGCATCGAAACGGGCTACATCAATAGTCAGCTTACCCGACTGTTGCGGGAAGAGTACAAACTGACGATAGACGGTTGAATGATAGTTCCGCCCTTTGTAGTGCTCCAACCCCCAGCGACGGTCGTTGGGGAGCTCCACTTCTTGTGAATGAAATCCCTTGAAATCAGGCAGTTTTACGTTGTCGAACCCACGCAAATCTACAACTGTATAGATTTTATAGGTCAACAGAATAGCTTCTTGTTCGTAAACAGAAGTTTTGCTGGCCGTAGCTGTAATGAACAAATCGCTGTTCGAAATGGACGTTCCCGACGAACTGCTTCGGCCTGTACTCTGCCCGCCTCCGTTCTGCGAACTTCCCGCTTTATCAGCAGGCAATACCTTAATCTTCACCGAGTTGGACAACATCTGGTCGCCGTTAGCCGTAATGGTAGCTCCGGGAATGGTATATTCTCCCTCTTTCTGAGCCAACAGGATATAGGTGAAAGTCAGACTTTCCGTCGTATTTCCGTTAATGCTCTGCATACTATACGAACGGGTGGGCCCCATCAATACGTCAAATCCCTTGATGGAAGGTGCCCGGAAATCCTTCACCTTCTGCGTATTTACAGTGTAAGATAGCCTGAACTGATCGCCGACAGCCACTGCATCAGGCGCCGATGCGGTGAAAGTCACCTTGTCGTCGGCACACATTTGCGTGGCAAAGGCAAGCAACGCTATCCATAAGAAAACTATTTTTCTCATATATTACTTATTGTTTTTAGTTTACCAATCTTTCTCCAACCGGTTACCCTTGATAACCTGCTGTTGTTTCTTCACTTTGTCCTGCACATCCTTTTCGTCCCGCATGACAGAATTCAGCAATTGTTCGGCATTTTCCTTCGACATTTGGTTATCCTGTTTCTGCTGCTGGGGCGGTTCCTGTTGCTGGTCGTTGTTCTGGTTCTGCTGCTGGTTTTGTTGCTGGTCTTGCTTCTCCTCCTGTTTCTGTTGGTTCTGCTGATTCTGATCCTGATTCTGCTGATCCTGCTGCTGGTCTTTCAACAATTTCTGTGCCAAAGCCAGGTTATAGCGGGTTTCATCATCTTTCGGATTGTTTCGCAACGACTCCTTATAGGCCTCCACAGCCTTGGCATAGTCTTTTTGCGATTGGAAGATTACTCCCATATTATGGTATATTTGAGCCAGATTAGGCTTTTCCTTTTCCACTTTGGCCGCGCCTGCATATTGTTCCATGGCTTCCTGCAGCTTGTTCTGCTGCATCAACGTATTGGCCAGATTATACATGGATACCGTAGACTTCGGATTCACCTCCAACGCCTTCCTGTAATTGACCTCCGCATCCACATATACACTATCGTTATAAAGCCGGTTTCCTTTCCGTATGAGGTCGCGTTCGGCCTTTTGCGCCTGTACTGCTGTAGCAACAGCCAACAGGCAGCATACACCTATGTATTTATATGACATACTCATTCTCATTGCTCCTTTTTCTTATTGGAAAATAAATGTATGTTGCGGAACAGCGGATTCTTGCGTTCCAGAATCAGCATTTCGGCCAACAACAGAATCAGAATGATCCAGGCAACGGCCTGAAACTGTTCATTGAACTCCGTATAGACCTTGGTTTCCACATCGGCCTTGGCCATTTTGTCTATTTCGCTGCTGATAGCTTTTTGGGCATTGTTGGTATTATCGACACGCACATAGATACCATTTCCATTCTTGGCTATCTCCTGACACATCTGTTCGTTCAGACGGGTAACGATGACATTGCCTTCACGGTCGCGACGATAGTCGTTGGTACCTTCCACCGGTATCGGCGCCCCGTCGGGCAAACCTACTCCCAACACATTGACCTGTATTCCTTTTTCGGCAGCGGCCTTGGCGGCTTCCACTGCACCGCCTTCATGGTTCTCACCGTCCGTAATCACGATAACCGTGCGCCCCACACCTTCCTGAGGAGTAAAACTCCTTGTCGCCAAATCGAGCGCTGCCCCGATAGCCGTACCCTGTTTGGAAATCAGGGAAGGATCGATGGTCTCCAGAAACATCTTGGCCGAAATATAATCGCTCGTAATGGGCAACTGGGTAAAAGCATCCCCGGCAAAAACAATCATACCCACTTTGTCGTTCTGCATTTTGTCCACCAATCTTCCTACCAACCGTTTGGCCTTTTCCAGACGACTGGGCTGTACATCCTGCGCCAGCATGGAGTTCGAGATATCCAACGCAATCATAACTTCCACTCCCTGCCTTTTCACCGTCTCGAGCTTCGAACCGAACTGCGGACGGGCCAGCAGAACGGCAAAAAGTCCGATGGCTGCCAAAACAATCCAGAACTTTACATCAGGACGATACTTGGACACATCCGGCATCAGGCAAGCCATCAGCTCCGGATCGCCGAACTTTCGGATAGCTTTCCGCCTCCGATAATTGGAGTACAAGTAGAATGCAGCCAACACGGGCAGCAATAACAACAAGTACAAATATGCAGGTTCTTCAAATCGAAACATATCTCTTAATTACTTTAAGTACTATTCTTTCATTTCTTTTTCGTCAAGGAATCTTCTTCAGAATCGTGTTGCGCAGCAGCACTTCCAGCAATACGCACAAGAAAGCCGCCAATGCGAACCAGCGGTATTCTTCCTGACGCTTGCTGTACTCCTTCACGTTCAGCTTGGTCTTCTCCAGCTTGTCGATTTCCTCATATACTTCTTTCAGCTTGGAATTACTGGTTGCACGGAAGTAGTTTCCTTCGGTTGTACCGGCTATCTGTGTCAACGTCTTTTCGTCAATTTCCACCGGCATGTTCACATACTGCACCGTTCCTCCTACCGGATATGGATAGGGAGCCATACCATTCGTTCCCACTCCGATGGTATAGACACGGATACCGAAACTTTTGGCAATCTCGGCCGCCGTCAGCGGCGATATGTCTCCCCGGTTGTTCGTACCGTCGGTAAGCAGAATGATGACTTTCGACTTGGCCTTGCTGTCTTTCAGACGGGTCACAGCATTGGCAATACCCATACCCACAGCTGTACCGTCCTCGATTACACCACACTTGATGTCCTTTATCAGATTCAGCAACACCGCATGATCGACTGTCAACGGACACTGCGTAAAACTCTCGCCTGCAAACAGCGTGATACCGATATTGTCATTGGGACGTCCGTTGATAAATTGGGCAGCGACATCCTTGGCTGCTTCCAGACGATTGGGTTTCAGGTCTTCGGCCAGCATACTGGTCGACACGTCGATAGCCATCATGATGTCGATACCTTCTATCTCGCTGTTCTGCCAGCTGTCCGTAGTCTGAGGACGTGCCAAAACCAGAATAATCAATATCAGACTGGCGATACGCAACACAAACGGAGCATGCAGCAGATAGTTCTTATAGCTTTTGGGAGTATGGGCATAGACACGTGCGTCAGAAATCTGAAGAGTAGCCTCGTTGTTCCTGCGCTTCATGATATACCATACAATATAAGGTATAAGCAACAGCAGTAAAAACAAATATTCAATATTAGCGAAAACCATGGTCTCTACATTTTAAGCAAAGTAATTATACAACTCCTTACATATATAAACCAACGCCCAGACAAATGCAACGGCCATAACCGCCGCTCCGGCTCCCAACAGCAGTTTGGTCTGCAGCGAACGCTTCTCGACAATCGTAATCTCTGTCGGCTGCGGTTTGGCATTTTCATCTTCTTTTTCCTTGGTCTCGTTGATGAAGTCAATGGCATTGAGCAGATTGGCATCATTCTCGTTCATCATCGGATTATGCTTGGCAAATTTCACGAGGTCTGCCGTCAGGAACAGTTCGCGCAGGTCTGCAAGCGCTTCTTTATCGTTCGTTTCCAGCAGATGCTCGATAATTTCCGAAGAAGTCATTTCTAGAGCATTGAATCCGAAACGTTCCTTGATATAGGTACGGAGAGCATCAGTCAGTTCAGTGTAATACTCCTTCGGTTGTCCTTTCTGCCATACTTTTTCTTGCTTGATCCGCTCTATTGCATTCATGGCCACCTGATGGGGCGGAAGTTTCGGCTCAACCTTCACCTTGCGTATGATGGGCTTATTGTCCCGAATGCGTTTTATCAGATAGATGGCTGCCAACAGGAACGGAGCCAGCAGCAACACACATGCGATGAACAGGTACCAGTCTTTCCAGGCAAATGGAGCCTTCATAATGGTCTTCGGTCCGAAAAACTGGTCGGGATGCAGCGTATCTACCGGCACGGAATAGACCTTGAGCGCCAGCGCCTTCGAACGGTATGCACGGTTGTCTACCGTCACTTCCATAGGAGGCAGATAATAGAGTGCCGAGTCGAACGAAGTCACCGTATACTCCTGAGTAATCAGCGCCCGTTTTCCGTCGTTCAGCAGCTGCGTGTCGGGTTTGGCAATGTCTACAATCTCCACTCCCCGCACAATCGTATCCTTAAAAGCCGGAAAGATAGCCCGTTTATTGGCGTCGAGCGACACTTCCAACTTTATTTTTGCCTGTTCGCCAATCAGAATCTGAAGCGAATCAATGCTCGCATCCACTGTGACAGATTGCGCATGCCCTTTTCCCACAAGTGCCAAGGCAAAAACTATAGAAAGCAAATATTTTTTCATCAACTTATTTTTTACAAAGTAAACTACAAATGTCAGCTTCTTTGGGCAAAGAGCGACATCAACGCCTTTACATAATCCTGATCCGTACGTACGGATACATTGTCTACATTGCTCTTTGTGAACACCTCGGCCAGCTCGCTCTGTTTCTCCACCCACCAGTCGTGGTGAGCTTTCCTCACGGCTCTGGACGAAGTGTCTATCCACTGCTCATGTCCCGTTTCGGCATCCTTTATCTTCATCAGTCCGATAGCCGGAAGTTCTTCCACGCGCCGGTCGTATACCTGAATGGCCACCACATCGTGTTTGCGGTTGGCTATAGTCATGGCATTCTTGAAACTTTCCTGGTCAATGAAATCCGAAAGGACAAATGCCGTACAACGTCTCTTCATGACATTGGTCAGATATTCCAGTCCCACACGGATATTGGTCCGCCGGCTTTCGGCACGGAAGTCTATCAGTTCACGGATTATATATAGGATATGTTTACGTCCTTTCTTTGGGGGAATAAACTTCTCTATCCGGTCCGAGAAGAAAATCACCCCGATCTTGTCGTTGTTCTGTATGGCCGAAAAAGCCAGCGTAGCCGCTATTTCTGTCACCATATCTTTCTTCATCTGCTTCACCGTACCGAATTCCAGACTACCGGAAACGTCAACCAGCAACATCACCGTCAGTTCACGTTCTTCTTCAAAGACCTTGACGTAGGGCTTGTTGAAGCGGGCCGTTACATTCCAATCGATATCGCGTATGTCATCGCCAAACTGATATTCACGTACTTCGGAAAAGGCCATACCCCTACCCTTGAAAGCCGAGTGATACTGGCCCGCAAAGATATTGCTGGACAATCCGCGTGTCTTGATTTCTATCTGACGGACTTTCTTCAAAAGTTCTGTTGTTTCCATTTGCAAGTCTCAAAATAATGAATCCATGAGAGTCGTGCGTCCGTCTTGATTTCCGGGAGGACACACAACCTCATGTCCGAAATAAACAAGGTGTCTCGAAAGCGATTGCCTCAAGACATTCTCTTTATCTTGTCAATCCTGTCACCGCGCGTCAGGGCACTTCCACCTTGTTCAGGATTTTGCTGACAATTTCGTCCGAAGTCAGGTTGCTGGCTTCAGCCTCATACGTCAGACCGATACGGTGACGAAGCACGTCATGAGCCACGGCACGTACATCTTCCGGAATCACATAGCCACGACGCTTGATGAAGGCATAACTGCGAGCAGCCAGTGCCAGGTTGATGGATGCACGGGGAGAACCTCCGAAACCGATCATGTCTTTCAACTCCTTCAAATCATACTTTTCCGGATAGCGGGTTGCAAAGACAATATCCACAATATATTTTTCAATCTTTTCATCCAGATATACCTGACGCACCACCTTACGGGCTTCCAGAATCTCTTCCGACTTCAGAATCGGGCGAATATTGGTCCGCTCACCGCTGATGTTCTGGCGGATAATCAGCTTTTCTTCTTCCTGCTTCGGATAGTCGATAATAACCTTCAGCATGAAACGGTCCACCTGTGCTTCAGGAAGCGGATATGTACCTTCCTGCTCGATGGGGTTCTGGGTTGCCATCACAAGGAAAGGTTCAGGAAGTCTGAAGGTTTCGTTACCGATAGTCACCTGGCGCTCCTGCATGGCTTCGAGCAAGGCACTCTGAACCTTTGCCGGCGCACGGTTGATTTCATCGGCCAAAACGAAGTTGGCAAATACCGGTCCTTTTTTCACCTGGAAACTTTCGTCCTTCTGGCTATATACCATGGTACCGATTACGTCGGCCGGAAGCAAGTCCGGAGTAAACTGAACACGGCTGTATTGTGCATCGATCAGAGAGGCCAGTGTCTTGATCGCCAAGGTCTTTGCCAAACCAGGCACACCTTCCAGCAGCACATGTCCGTCAGAAAGCAAACCGATTAACAGAGATTCTACCAAATGTTTCTGTCCCACAATGACTTGATCCATGCCTGTGGTGAGGTTGGTAATGAAAGCGCTTTGTCTTTCAATCCGCTCATTCAGTTCGCGGATATCGATAGTTTCAGCCATAAAATCTATATTTTTAAAGTTTAATATTCCATTTTCTACACAGGAAGCTACTCTGCCTGCTTATTTGCTCCCAAAAGTACGGCAATAAATTAACCATACCAACTAATTTTTATTAAAAAAGAACTTCAAACCTTTAGATTAAACTAAATTCATAGAGTTTAGTAAACCGCAAAAAAGAAGCAGTAAAATAGATTACCGCTTCTTCGCCAGTTTGGGAATCCTGATAACAGTCCCGCTCGGCACATTGTCCGGATTCTTCAACACACCGGCATTATGTTTCACAAGATACGGCCACAAGGCTTTGGTTCCATAAAACTTCAACGAAACCCTTGTCAATGTTTCTCCTTCATGAATGGTATATTCCGTTTGGGTACCTACTATCTCATAGTTAACCGAATCCGGAACAAAGGGTGTTGCAACAGCTTTCGACTTTTTCTTTGATGGAGGAGTGGTCTGATTTTCTTTCCGGACTTTCGTTTCAATCGTTACGGTGTCTGTCGGTATAGCTTTTACGTTTTTTACGGTGTTAATTGCTGCCACCGAATCCTTCCGATTTACCGCCAGCGTATCCGTATGGACTGCAGGCGTTTCCATTTCCGCATCCAGCGGCAACCGTTCATCAGTCTTTTCCGACCAGGGATAATATAGATAAGCCACTACTCCCGCACAGCCTAAAAGTACGCAAACGATAGCTGCCACTATGTATTTCGTCACCTTCTCCGAAACATTGTTCTCCGGTTGATGCGATACTATTTCCTGTTCAGATTCAGGTACCGGTTCTGACACCTGTTCTTCAGCTACAGCCCCCTCGACAACAGATTCCTCCCCAACAGGCTCTTCGGCTACTGGTTCTTCAACCGCCGATTCTTCAGTTACAGATTCTCCAGCCGTTGGTTCTTCAGATACAGGCTTCTCAACCACAGGGGTTTCTTGCGGCATTGCATCTTCCAACTTTTCCGGTTCGGCAGCTACCATACCTTCATCTGCATCCCCTTCCGGTTCCTCTTCCCCCTCCTTTTCTACCGGCATATCATCAAACTGTACATTCTCATTCAAGACAACCGTTTCAAAATGACTGAACGGACGATTGATCAGGTCCTTTAATGCCGCTTCCGGCGTAAACGACACTTTCTGATGTCCCTGTATTTCAAAACGCTCTCCCGTATTGACGTTGATGCTTTCCCGGCTTCCTACTTCAATCAGCTTGAAAGTTCCCAGTCCCTTCACTTTCACATACTTGTCCTGTTCCAGTCCTTCTTCAATCAACGCAAAAAAAGTCTTGACAAACTCTTCTGCATTTTCAGGAGTGATGTCATACTTTTCCGCAAACAGCAATATCAGGTTTTGTATATTCAGTTTTTCATTCATAATCCGCTATCAGGTAAACGAGAACTTTACTTGAACTTTTCTTTCAAGGCAACACTGGGCTTATAGGTAAGCACCAATTTGGGAGGAACCAGCATACGTTGCTTGCTGGTAGGGCTGACCGAGATACGCTCTAACTTTTTTTTCACTTCAAAGGTACCGAATCCCTGAATGGCTATTACGTTTCCGTCCTCCAGCTGCTGCGTCATGACAGACAGCAGGGAAGACATCAGTTCTGAAGTGTCTTTCAGTGTATATCCCAGTCTTTTGGACAATTCCGAGGTAAATTCTTTATTATTCACGAATCACTGCTTATTGATAGTTACGGACGCTATATTAACCAAAAATTTTCATACCGCCAATGGCTTTCTGGTAAAAAATCAGACAACGCGACCAAAAAGGTCAAAATCATCAGAGTCCACAATTTCCACTTCATAAAAATGCCCGACAGCCAGTTTTTTCCCTTTTTTCTCGATAAGGACTTCCGGATCCACTTCCGGCGAATCAAATTCGGTACGCCCCACATAGTAGTCGCCTTCCAGACGGTCTATCATCACTTTCATGCGCCGGCCTATCTTGGCGGCACTCAGTTCCGCCGAAATACCCCGCTGGATTTCCATCAGTTCATCCAGTCTTGCCTGCTTTACTTCCTGTGGGATGCTGTCTTCATAATGAGCGGCTGCATACGTTCCTTCCTCCTCCGAATAGGCAAAAGCCCCCATCCTGTCGAAACGGATCTCGCGCACGAAGTCCTTCAATTCTTCAAAATCGGCCTCTGTCTCACCGGGATGTCCCACCATCAGCGTCGTGCGCAGATGTATGCCCGGCACTTCTTTACGGAAATCTTCTATCAGCTTGTAAGTCTGTTCCTTGCTGACGTTTCTGCGCATCTTCTGCAACATATTGTCACTGATGTGCTGCAAGGCTATATCCATATATTTGCAGACATTGGGCTTCTCACGCATCACGCGGAACAAGTCTGTGGGGAAATGCGCCGGATAGGCATAATGCAACCTGATCCATTCCACTCCCGGTATGTCGGCCATACGTTCTATCAGCTCAGGGAGCATCTGCCGTTTGTACAGGTCCACCCCATAATAGGTCAGTTCCTGTGCAATGACCTGGAACTCCTTCACGCCCCGGTCTACCAACAGCTTCACTTCCTCCAGTATTTCTTCCATCGGACGCGACACATGCCGGCCGGTAATAATGGGAATGGCACAATAGGAACACTTCCGGTCACAACCTTCCGATATTTTAATATAGGCATAATGCCCGGGCGTAGTCAGCACCCTTTCGTTATGGAGTTCTTCGTGATAAACCTTTCCCAGATCGCTCAGCAGTTCCTTCCAGTTGAACTTTCCATAAAACTTGTCCACCTGGGGGATTTCAATGGAAAGTTCCTTCAGATAACGTTCCGAAAGACATCCCATGACATACAGTTTCTCAAGTCTTCCTTCCTCCTTGGCCTGGGCAAACTCCAGAATCATATTGATGGATTCTTCCTTGGCATCACCGATGAAGCCACAGGTATTGATGACGGCTATTTTTCCATGCGGATTTTCCGTATCATGCGTCACCCGATAACCAGCTTCCTCCAGTTGCCGCATCAGATGTTCCGAGTCCACCAGGTTCTTCGAACAGCCCAGTGTAATAATATCTATCGTTTCTTTCCTCATTTGTTTTCTCCAAACAACGATTCAACAAACTCTTTTCTGCGGAACACCTGCAAGTCTTCCATACCTTCTCCCAGACCGATGTATTTCACAGGAATCTTGAACTGGTCCGATATGCCGATTACCACACCGCCCTTGGCCGTTCCGTCGAGTTTCGTCACCGCCATGGCAGTCACCTCTGTGGCCAATGTAAACTGCTTGGCCTGTTCGAAGGCATTCTGTCCGGTCGATCCGTCCAACACGAGCAATACTTCATCGGGGGCATCGGGCACCACCTTCTTCATGACATTCTTTATCTTGGTAAGCTCGTTCATCAGCCCCACCTTGTTATGCAGACGTCCGGCCGTATCAATGATAACCACGTCGGCATTGTTGGCCACCGCCGAACTCAGCGTATCAAAAGCAACCGAAGCCGGATCCGCACCCATTTTCTGCTTCACCACGGGCACACCGACTCTTTCTCCCCATATCACCAGCTGCTCCACAGCAGCGGCACGGAACGTATCGGCAGCTCCCAGATAGACCGACTTGCCAGCCTTTTTGAACTGATAGGCCAGCTTTCCGATTGTCGTTGTCTTCCCTACTCCATTCACGCCTACCACCATGATAACATACGGCTTTTTCTTGATGGGCGCTTCGAAGTCGTCCACGTCCGCCGTATTGTTCTCTGTCAGCATGGCTGCTATCTCGTCACGCAGTATGTGGTTCAACTCCTGCGCGTTCATATATTTCTCTTCAGCCGCTCTTTTCTCTATACGTTCAATGATTTTCAGAGTGGTCTCCACACCCACATCCGATGTGATCAGCACCTCCTCCAGATTATCTAGCACCTCGTCATCCACTTTTGATTTTCCGGCTATGGCTCTGGCTATTTTACCGAACACGCTTTCCTTTGTTTTAGACAATCCCTTGTCCAACGTTTCTTTTTTCTCTTTTGAAAAAAAACTAAAAAATCCCATAATCGTTCGTATAATGCATTATGTTACAAAGATAGTGAAAGGTGAGAGCAAAAACAAATGAAAATTCAATTTTCAGCTTGTTTTGCCGAACCGCATCCTATCTTATCAAAAGACTGTGAAAGGTAAGAGCGAAAGCAAAAACAAATGAAAATATAATTTTCAATTTATTTTGCCGAACCATATCCCTTCTTCGTGCAACAAAGATACGGAAAAAAACTGATACCTTCTCCCGTCCATAAAAAAGAAATGAGGGTACATCTATATGATGCACCCTCATTTTTATCATTAAAAGATTGATGATGTCTTATTTCTTGAAAAAGTCCTGTACCTTTTCATTGGGAACCATCTGCTCATCAAAGATGTAAGCACCGGTCTTCGGTGATTTCACCATCTTGATAACCTTCGTATAAGCACGACCTTCCTTGGAACCTTCGTGCAAACTTGCTACTGTTTTCTTTGCCATGGGTTATACGTATTATTTGATTTCTTTGTGTACTGTCACTCTCTTCAGAATCGGATTGTACTTCTTCAGCTCCAATCTTTCAGTGGTATTCTTTCTGTTCTTTGTAGTGATGTAACGGGAAGTACCCGGCATACCACTGTCTTTGTGCTCTGTGCACTCCAGAATCACCTGCACTCTGTTACCTTTAGCTTTCTTTGCCATATTCTAAGTCTCCTTCAGTTTTTAACCAATTACTTTGATGGTTTTCCAATCACAATAACCTTTAGCCACAGCATCGTTCAGTGCAGCGTCCAGTCCTTTTTTGTTGATGATGCGCAGACCGGCAGCACACAGGCTCAGGCTGATCCAGCAATCTTGTTCTACATAGTAGAATTTCTTCTTAAACAAGTTCAAGTCAAAGGTTCTTTTAGTTCTTCTCTTTGAGTGTGAAACATTGTTGCCAATCATGGCTTTCTTTCCGGTAATTTGACAAATCTTCGACATTTCTATCTTCTTTTTATAGTTTTTATCTATGCCTATTTCAAACAGAGCGCAAAGTAAGTACTTTTATCGTTAACTACCAAGCTTTTCGACGAATAATTCATTGTGAAATAGCATTTTTTCCCTATTTCAGCAACTCGACGAGCAAATCCAATGCATTTTGTACGGCTTTCTGCACATTTGCCTCCCGTCCGCCGTCGCCTTCCTGCTTCACGGTCAGCATTTCGCTTTTGTAGGCAACGGCTATCCAGATTGTCCCCACCGGCTTTTCCGCTGTCCCACCTCCGGGACCGGCTATTCCCGACGTAGCAATGACACAATCGGTTTTCAGCGCTTTCATCGCGCCTTCTGCCATTTCAACCACTGTTTCCCGGCTGACAGCCCCCCATTTCTCCAATGTTTCGGCCGACACGCCCAACAGTCCCATCTTCACCTCATTGGAATAGGCCACAACGCTCCCCTTGAAATACTCCGAGCAACCGGCCACCGATGTAATGGCAGCCGCCACACGTCCGCCCGTACAGCTTTCTGCGGTGGAAAGGGACAAATTCTTCGCCCGAAGCAGCTTTCCCAACTCTTCTTCTGCCTTCATACTGCTGTCATTTTAAGGTTACACGCGAATAGGCCGGAGCCTCCATCGGACAGAAATCTCCGTCCAGATATTTGAAGTAACCCGTAATCGCAATCATGGCCGCATTGTCCGTCGTATAACTGAACTTGGGGATGAAGATTTTCCATCCGTATTTCTCCGCATGCTCCCTGAAAGCGTTCCGCAAGCCGTTGTTTGCCGATACGCCGCCGGCCACCGCCACCTCTTTTATATTATATTGTTTGGCAGCCTTCCGGAGCTTGTCCATCAGGATGTCCACAATGGTAGCTTCCAGCGAAGCGGCCAGATCTTCCTTATGATGTTCGATGAAATCGGGATCTTCCTTCACCCACTCGCGCAAGGAATACAGAAACGACGTCTTCAGCCCGCTGAAGCTGTAGTCCAGTCCCGGAATATGGGGTTTGCTGAAGCTGTAAGCTTTCGGGTTTCCCTGACGGGCCAGCCGGTCGATAATCGGACCTCCCGGATATCCCAGCCCCATCACCTTCGAACATTTGTCGATGGCCTCACCGGCCGCATCGTCAATCGTCTGTCCCAAGATCTCCATGTCATTGTAGCCCTTCACCAGAATAATCTGCGAATTTCCTCCCGAAACCAGCAGGCACAGGAACGGAAAATTGGGCTGCACATTCTCTTCACCTTCCGCTTTAATAAAATGAGCTAACACATGACCTGTCAAGTGGTTGACATCAACCATAGGTATTCCCAACGAACGCGCGAAGCCTTTTGCGAACGACACACCTACCAGCAAAGAGCCCATCAGGCCGGGACCTCTCGTAAAGGCCACTGCGTTCAGCTCCTCCTTGGTGACTCCGGCACGCTTCAGTGCCTCATGAACCACCGGAACAATGTTCTGCTGGTGGGCTCGCGAAGCCAGTTCGGGCACCACCCCTCCGTACGATTCATGCACGGCCTGGCTCGCCACGACGTTCGACAACAGATAGCCGTCCTTGATAACAGCCGCCGACGTATCGTCACACGAACTTTCTATTCCCAATATGATTGTACTCATAAAATGTTTATTTACGTTTAAGCACTGCAAAAGTAGTGATAAAAGTAGTATGGATAACGTATTATTTCATAATTTTGTTGGCTGAACAGAAAAATTAACGGCCTATCAGAAGACTGAAGCAGATAATCCGCTGGACGGTCGGTATCATCATCGGTATGTATATCGGCCTCGCATTGGTATTGAACATTCCTTATGTCCAGTACCAGCTTACAGCATTTGTCTCCCACGAGCTCGAATCGCTTTTGGGCACCCGTCTCAGCATCGGCCGTATCGACATCGGCCTTCTGAACCGCATTGTGATCAACGACCTCACACTCGACGACCGTTCCGGCAAGGAAATGTTCAAAGCCACACGCCTGTCCGCCAAATTCGATCTGATTCCCCTTTTCAAGGGCAAGGTGTCCATCAACAACATCCAGCTGTTCGGTTTCAACGTCAATCTTGAAAAGGAGACACCGGAATCTGCCCCCAATTTCCAGTTCCTCATCGACGCTTTTGCTTCCAAGGATACGGTACCCAAGCAGAAACATCTCGACCTGCGCATCAACTCGCTCCTCATCCGCCGCGGAAAGCTTTCCTATCATGTGCTTTCCGAGCCCGAAACACCCGGACGTTTCAATGCCCATCACGTCAATCTCCGCGATTTCATCGCCAACATCTCCATGAAGGCCCTCCGCAACGACTCCATCAATGCCGCCGTCAAGCGCCTCAGTTTCAAGGAGCAGTCTTCCTCGTTCAGGCTCGACAAACTGGGCCTGAAAGTCATTGGCAACGACAAGGGCATTCAGATAGCCGGTCTTAGCCTCGAATTGCCTCGCAGCGCGTTGCATCTCGATACCATCCGCATGGATTACGACAGTCTGGCTGCCTTGAAGGATTTCACGCATCTGGTACGTTTCTCCGGCCGGTTGCTGCCCTCCACCGTTACCTTGGGCGATCTGTCGGCATTTGTCCCGGCTTTCTCATCCTTTGCAGAACCCTTGCAATTGGAAGCGGAGGCCGACGGTACCATCGACGGACTCAATTGTCCTCGCCTGGCCATTTCAGCCGGCGAACATTTCCAACTTACCGGCGACGTATCGTTTCAGGACCTTTCCCGTCCGCAGGATGCCTACGTTTTCGGCAATCTGTCCCGGCTTCATGCCGACCCACAAGGCGTGGCCTTCTTTGTCCGTAATTTCAGTCCTCATTATACCGGCGTTCCTCCCATCCTCCAGCGTTTGGGAAGCATCAGTTTCCGTGGCGAACTTTCGGGCTATTTCACCGACCTCGTTACGTATGGCAACATACGCACCGACCTCGGCACCATCAGTACCGATATCAAGGTAAGCACGGACAACAGCAAAAAGAAAGTTTCTTTCTCCGGTTCCATGAAGACCCGCCAGTTCAGGCTGGGACGTTTGCTGGCCAATGCCAAGCTGGGTGAAATCACATTCAATGTCGGCCTGCATGGCAGTCATTATGCCAACAGCTACCCCAACATTACAGCCAAGGGACTTGTCTCTTCCATCGACTATAGCGGCTACACCTACGAGAACATTACCCTCGACGGAGAATACCGGCATGGAGGCTTTACAGGAAGAGTGGCATTGGACGATGAAAATGCTTCGGTAGCCCTGAACGGAACCATCAACGCCGTCAGCCGCATCCCGACTTTCAACTTCCAGGCATCGGTCAACCACATCCGGCCGCATGCCCTCCACCTGACCCCCAAGTACGAAGGTGCGGAATTTTCCGTCAAATTGAAAGCCGACTTTACCGGAGGATCCATCGATGAAATGGACGGTGAGATCAATGTAGACAGTCTCAACTATACCTCGCCGGACAATTCCTATTTCCTGAACAACCTGAAACTGGTGGCCAGCCGTTCGGACAACCACCTCAAGCGTCTCGACCTGCTTTCGCCCTTTCTGCGCGGAAATATCGAAGGCGATTATTCGTACCGCACCCTGCCTGCCAGTATCCTGAACATCCTGCGCCGTTATCTGCCGGCTCTGCTTCCCCAGTCCGGTACATCCAAACCGGTCGAAACGACCAATAACTTCGGTTTCGACCTTCACATCTACGATACCGAAATCCTTTCCAAAGTATTCGGTATCCCTCTTACTGTCTATACCCATTCCACCCTGAAAGGATATTTCAACGACAAACTCCAACGTATGCGTGTCGAAGGTTACTTCCCCCACCTGCGTTACGACAACAAGTTTATCGAGTCGGGACTCATTCTTTGCGAAAACCCCGGCGACCATTTCCGCACCCATGTACGCTTTACCAACCGCAAGAACGACAGTGCAGTCAATCTGTCTTTGGAAGCAAGTGCCAAGAACGACAGCCTGCAGACCATTCTCAACTGGGGCAACAACGGGACTGTCACCTATAGCGGCCGCCTTGCCACGACAGCCACTTTCGTACGGCAGCAGTTGCAGGAAGCTTCGTCCAAACGTTCCTACCGGAAACGTCGCAAGACTTCGGAACGCCCGTCAAGCACGCTGAAGACAGTCATCGACATCCATCCTACCGACATCATCCTCAACGACACCTTGTGGAACATCCATCCCGCACAGGTTGTGCTCGATTCTGGCAAGGTACATATACGAGATTTCCACTTCACCAACCAGAAGCGTTACCTCAGTATCAACGGAACCGTTTCCGACTCTCCACAGGACACAGTGCGTCTCGACCTGCAGCAAATCAACATCGGCTATGTATTCGACATTGCCAATCTGGGTGTCAATTTCCAGGGCGAAGCTACAGGTCCGGCCTATGCCAGCGGTGTATTGAAGGAGCCCGCGATGGTCACCGATCTGTTCATCCACAACCTGGGTATCAACGAAGGCCTGTTGGGCGATGCCCAGATTCACGGCAAGTGGCATCACGACATAAAAGGCATCTACCTCGACGCCCGCATCCGCGAGACCGACATCGCCCGCACCCATGTATACGGCTTTATCTACCCCATCAAGCCTACCAGTTCGCTCGACCTGCAGATTGAGGCCAACGGTACCAACCTCAAGTTCATCCATCATTACATGGAATCCATCACCCCCGAGTTTTCCGGACGGGCCACGGGCGATGTCCATTTCTACGGCAAGTTCAAGGCCCTCACCATGGAAGGCCGTGTGTACGGCGATGCCTCCATGAAAGTCGATGTTCTCAATACCACCTTCTCTGTCCGCGACAGTATTTATATCGCTCCGGACGGACTGACCTTCCGCAACAACCGCCTGTTCGACAGTCAGGGACATCAGGGAAGCATGACCGGCTACCTCCGTTACCGTCATTTCAAGGACCTCAACTACCGGTTCGACTTCCAGGTCAACAACATGCTGATGATGAATACCACCGAATCGCCCGACTTCCCCTTCTATGGAACCGTCTATGGCACCGGCAATGCCAGCATCGCCGGTAACGCGGCCGATGGTGTCAACATCAACGTGGCCATGACCACCAACCGCAATACGAATTTCACCTATATAAAAGACAATGTTACGTCTGCCGTCAGCAGCCAGTTTGTCCGTTTTGTCGACAAGACTCCCCGCCGTGCTGTGCAGGACAGCGTCCTGTTCTCCACCTACGAACTGGCCCGCCGCGAAATGGAAGAAGAAGAGCAGCGCCGGGAGTCCGACACCGACATCCGCCTGAATCTCATTGTAGACGCTACACCCGACGCCACAATGCGCATCATCATGGACCCCGCGGCAGGCGACTACATCAGCGCCCGCGGCAGCGGCAACATCCGCACGGAATTCTACAACAAAGGCGATGTCAAGATGTTCGGTAATTACCGCATCAACCAGGGAGTCTACAAGTTCAGCCTTCAGGAAGTCATCCGAAAGGACTTCCTCATCAAGGACGGCAGTTCCCTCACGTTCAACGGCAACCCCGTCAATGCCTCGCTCGACATCCAGGCCAACTACACCGTCAACTCCGCTTCGCTGAACGACCTCATCCCCAACGCCAGCAGCTTTGTGGATCAGACCAATGTAAAAGTCAACTGTATGATGGCCCTTACCGGCCAGCTCACTTCGCCCACCATCAAGCTCGACCTTGAGCTGCCCAACGAGCGCGACGAAGTCGAAGCCCTTGTCCGCAACTACATCCCAACGGACGAGCAGATGAACATGCAGATTCTCTACCTGCTGGGCATCGGCAAGTTCTACCCGTCCGAAACCTTCGGCACCGGTCAGAACTCCGACATGATGTCCAGCGTCCTGTCTTCCACCCTGTCGGGCCAGCTGAACAATGCCCTCTCCCAGATAATCGACAACAACAACTGGAACGTCGGCACCAATTTCAGTACCGGCGAGAAGGGCTGGACCGATATGGAATTCGAAGGCATGCTTTCCGGCCAGCTTCTCAACAACCGCCTGCTCATCAACGGCAACTTCGGTTATCGCGAGAATCCCATGGCCAACACCAACTTCGTGGGCGATTTCGAAGCCGAATGGCTGGTTACCCGTTCCGGTGAAATCCGTCTGAAGGCCTACAACGAGACCAACGACCGCTACTACACCCGTACCAACCTCACCACGCAGGGCATCGGCATCGTCTTCCAGAAAGACTTCGAAAAATGGAACGAACTCTTATTCTGGAAAAAATGGAAACTCTTCCAGCTCAAGAAACTCCGTCCCAAGAAAGACAGCCAGCCGTCTGCCCTCCTTCCCGACAGCACTTCCACCCGGTAATCTCCATCTTTCAACTTCGGAATAAGACACAAAAAAAAGAGGATGTATCAAAATGAGAGCTTCCTTTTCTTCAGGCACGGATTACGCGGATTACACGGATGAACAATGCATATTCCGTAACCCGTGCCTAAAAATAACAGGAAGTCAGTCTCTCTTTATTTTGATACGTCCTCTCTTGAATATCGTCACTCGTAGCTCGTAGCCCGTCACTCCTTAATACGAACGAGCGAAAATCACGCGGCAGGCCGACGGTTTGCCCGTCACCATACACTTGCCCGGCTCCTTGTCACCCGGAACAAACGAATCGAACGGGATGCAACGGATGGTAGCCTTGGTCTCTTCCTTGATTTTTTCTTCGGTCTCGGTCGTACCGTCCCAGTGGGCCAGGATGAATCCGCCTTCCTCGATCTTTTCCTTGAACTCGTCGTAGCTGTCTACGGTCGTGATGCGGCTGTTGCGGTAGTTCAGCGCCTTCTGGTAAACATTGTTCTGGATGTCTTCCAGCAGGTTCTTTACATATTCCTCGATGCCGTCGCACGAACGCGTTTCCTTCTCCAGCGTATCGCGGCGCATCACTTCGACGGTATTGTTTTCCAGATCGCGGCCACCCATTACCAGACGGACGGGCACACCCTTCACCTCGTAGTCGGCAAACTTGAAGCCCGGACGCTTGTTGTCGGCGTTGTCATACTTCACGGAGATGCCCATTGCCTTCAGACGGCTGACGATGCCAGCCACCTTCTCGTCGATTTTCTGCAACATTTCGGCATTCTTGTAGATGGGGACGATGACTACCTGGATAGGAGCCAGATGCGGCGGAAGTACCAGGCCGTTGTCGTCGGAGTGGGTCATGATGAGCGCACCCATCAGACGGGTGGATACACCCCACGACGTAGCCCATACATACTCCAGCTTGTTCTCCTTGTTGACGAACTGCACGTCGAAGGCCTTGGCAAAGTTCTGGCCCAGGAAGTGGGAGGTACCGCTCTGCAGTGCCTTTCCGTCCTGCATCATGGCCTCGATGGTATAGGTGTTCAGCGCGCCGGCAAAACGTTCGTTGGCCGACTTCACACCTTTGATGACCGGCACTGCCATATACTTCTCGGCAAAGTCGGCATACACGTTCAGCATCTTCACAGCTTCAGCCTCGGCTTCTTCCTTCGTGGCGTGGGCAGTGTGTCCTTCCTGCCACAGGAACTCGGCCGTACGCAGGAACAGGCGGGTACGCATCTCCCAGCGGAACACGTTGGCCCACTGGTTGCACAGGATAGGCAGGTCGCGGTAGGAGTTGATCCAGTTCTTGTATGTATTCCAGATGATGGTTTCGGAAGTGGGTCGGATGATGAGTTCCTCTTCCAGCTTGGCAGCCGGGTCTACAACTACGCCGCCACCGTTGGGATCGTTCTTCAGACGATAGTGTGTCACCACTGCGCATTCCTTGGCAAAGCCTTCCACGTGTTCGGCCTCGCGGCTCAGGAACGATTTCGGAATCAACAGCGGGAAGTAGGCATTCACGTGCCCCGTTTCCTTGAACATGTCATCCAGCTGGCGCTGCATCTTCTCCCAGATAGCGTATCCGTAGGGCTTGATTACCATACAGCCACGCACGGCCGACTGTTCAGCCAGGTCGGCCTTAACCACCAATTCGTTGTACCACTGCGAGTAGTTCTCGCTGCGTTTGGTCAGATCTTTCAGTTCTACTGCCATATCTATCTTATATTTTAAAGTTTCTTTTTCAGTCCGTTACATCAATTGGAGTGCAAAAGTACGAATTTCCGCCGAAAAAACCATATCGAACACCGAATAGAAAGATGAAAGTTGAAAAAAACGGAAAAAGGCCGCTTCCCCTCGATGCAATCTTTGGGAAACGGCCTTCCGTTTCAGCAGACAGGTCAGATAGCCTGCCCGCCTATCACTCCGGCAATGGCACTGGCCACTGCGATGATCACTTTCAGAATGGTACTCCAGAGAGACGATTTGTTACTGCTCATAGTCATTTATTTCAGGTTTCACAATCCGTTGTTTTCACACTCGCGCGTTCATCCGCCACCGGCTTTACAGCGGCGATTCGTCCTGACCGTCTTCTCCCGTACCGCCACCCGGCGTACCGCTGCCGCCGTCTGCCGCATCCGCGTTTTCGCTCCATCGCTGGAACTCCACTCCTTGCAGCAGGGCCCGTGTGGTACCGAGGGCAGCCGGGCGCTTGTATTCCGGCGTGAAGAGGCATTTCAGTGCCGTCACCTGATTCGGGTTCACCTCCTCCGGTGTCTTCACACCCTTCCCCTTCGAACTGGCCTTCATGGTAAAGGTACCCAGTCCGTCCAGTCGCACGCTGCGGCTGTTCAGCAAGTGGCTTCTCATTACCGACAGCAGGTTTCTCACCACGTTGTGCACGTCACCTTCCGTCAGCGACGACTTTTCCGCAATTTCCGCTGCCATAGTCTGCGTTTCCACCACTTTTCCCACCTTCTTCAGTGTCAGATGGTACAGTTTTTCTCCTTCTTTGGTCGCTACCTGCGACTGTCTTGCTACATAAAACAAAGCCATAGTTTTTTCATTCTTTTAATGGTTCATACATCGTTTTTTCAAATCTCGTTTCGTTGATCAACGATGCAAAGATGGAGATTACTGCCGCTATAAACAAGAAAAACAGCCCCGCTGGAGCTGTTTTTCCCTATAGAATCATAAAACGTTTATAATCAATAAAATCTGAAATTCAAAATATCAAATTCTTCATACCTTATATTTAATATTTGATATTTGATATTTTATATTTTATGTCTCATATTTGCCAACAGATCACGTCCGAAGAGTATCCAACCTACGGAACCGACACCGGCCAGGAAAACGAATCCGACAAGAATCATCGCTTTTGAAGGCTTGGAGGCCTGGAGGGGTACCGTAGCTGCCTGCACCACCGTAAACACGGGGGTACTCTCCTGTACCTTTGCCTTGGCCAGCTGCAGCTGTTGCGCCGTCTGGTTGTACAGGTTGTAGGCCAGCGTCATCTCGTTCTGCAACCGCTCCTGACGCGTCTGCACGCTGCGCAGCGTGATGTTCTGGTTCATGTCCACATAGTCGGCATAGGCCTGCTGCGCCTCGTAATACTTGGCACGGGCCTCGTCGTAGAGCTGCTGCGTGAAGGCCAGGTCGTGCCGCGCCTTGTTCGTGCGGTAGTCCGTGATGTAAGCCTGCAGCTTGGACATCACCGTGTCCGTCAGCGTGGCCGCAATCAGCGGGTCCTGCATCGTCACGCCCAGCGTGATGACTGAAGTCTTCTTGTCCACAGAAACGGCGATGCGGCTGTTCAGTGCCTTCACAATACCGGCTTCATCCTTCGTCAGCCGGAAAGGATCCACACCCTGAACAGGGCCAGTCTCCTCCTCATCCCGGAAAAGTGATATCACCCAGCCCAGGCACTTGAAAGGAGCACCAATCACCGAACTCCACCACGGAGTACGCTGGTGCTCGTCCAGATATTCATAGAGTG
>NZ_CABUOL010000025.1 GCF_902493215.1 uncultured Mediterranea sp. | reverse complement strand
CTATGGTGCAAATTGCCGCCATAAAATTATTTTTGAATAAATTTTAAACAGCTTCAAAATAGATTATCAGGAACTTGCTGGAACAGAATTTGAGGTAAAGCAAGCCGCATGTGAGTTTTCCCATACATCCGAGTTGACGAAATTTAGTGGATATTGGATGGAAAGTTATGCTGGAGCAGCCGACTATTATAGTATTACTTTTTCGGATAAAGGATGGGATGAAAACGGTGTTTGGCTGCCGGGTGGAATTTATTATAATTTATTGATATTGGATGAGCAGCCTGTAGATCCTTATCAACCTATATTGCGTCCGGGAACTTATGTTTTATCTGATAATGGTGCAGTAGGAGTGTTGGACATGGCTGGTTCAAAATATACAAAAAATGGAGCAGAACTTTCAGATCGGGTAGAGCATTACTTCAAATCGGGGTATGTGGTTGTGGAAGAAACGAATGGCGCATATAAGATTACAGCCAAACTGACTGATGATATAGGGGAAACACACATGGTGTCTTATACCGGTAGCGTCGTGTTACAGGGGCTGGTGAAAATGCCATCGATAGAAAGCGATTTGAACCTTGTTCCCAATGCAGCCTTTGCGCAATATGGACGGGGGGATAAGGAGAAGATGCACTGTGAACTGCGGTTCTCCAAACAAGAAATTTCAGATATAGGTATCCCTGTTGACAGAATACAGTTGGTGACCGAGATTTTTTTGAAATATGACAAGGACGGTCGGCTTACTCCTGGGATATATCCGTTTACGGAACCTAATGAATCGGGATTGATAGACGGTGAGGTAGGTACAATCTTTCCGGGAATACCTTCGTCTTTTACCTCAGATCCAACTATGGTACGAGGTACATATGTAAAAATGTTCAATGAAACAGGCCAGTGTGATCGTATAGCTCTGTTGAATAAGGGGACATTAACTATAGAAGAACAAGGTGAAGGTTATCGCATTACTTGTGATTTTACAACCGAGGATGGCTTGTACAAAGTAACGATGCAATATGAAGGCTTGTTGACTATACCTTCTGTGCCTGGACGATTCTCTACTTTAACAGGCGATTATACGCTGGATTTGTCTAATGCTGTAGGCACAGGCACTTATTTTGGAGATGTTTATGGTAACGGAAGCACAGCGTATTCTATCAATCTTAATCCGAGAGATGGGCAAACCGGTGACGGATTCATGGTAGAATTTGTAAGTAAGTCGTTTGCCTATTTCAATGAACCGATACCTGATGGAACTTTTGCTGCTGCTCCGGAGGATAAGACTGCAATGCCGGGACAGTTTACACAAGGTAGGTTAGATTTATCTAACGGGCAATTACTCGGAACAGTTTATGTGGGCGGTTATGCTGGTCCAGGCATGGTAGGTAAGGTGGCTCCTGCTACAAGCGGAAGCTTTAATATCAGATATTTGGGTGAAGGAATTTATATAATGGATTTCAAATTTTTGGATGACAGAGGACATACGTGGAATGGTAGTTGGCAAGGGAAGATATCTTTGTCGGATGCTGCTATGAATATCTTTCCCGTACAGTCTAATCTTTTTAAGATAACAAAATAACTATCGTTTTACACGGCTGGGAAATACCCCGGTCACATTGACAGATTATTATGAAAACAATTCTTAATACTTTATATTGTGCATTGGTTGCTTTTATTTTTGTAGGTTGTTCGGAAGATAAGGATAAGGAAGGGATGACTTTCAATCCTGATGATCAGGAATTGACAATAGTACAGGGAGAAGCCACCTCTACCACCTTTTCTTTTGATGTTCAGGTTAAAGATACTGATATACCTTACCTTTGTTTGTATGTAGACAAGAGTACAATAGACAGAGTACCTAAGGGAGAACTTCCTGATTACCTGATGAATGAGCTTAAAATGCAAGCTGAGAAGAAAGGTTTGAAGTTTCAAGACTATGTAGCTTCTCTTGCCATTACCGGTAATCTGACTGGCAAGGTGATAGACGGGTTACTTCCCGGACAAATTTATGAATTGGTTGCTTTTGCTGTGTCGGGTACCAGAATAGCCAATAAGGCTGAATACCTTTTCTTCGAGACTCCTGTCGTAGATGCTGTAGACTGTACATTTGATGTAAAAGCTAATGTTGCCCCCTATCCTATAGAACTGATTGTTGCGCCAACAAACAAGGATGTGGATTTTTACTTTAATTTGATGAAGAAATCCGATTTTGATGCTTATGTGGAAGGTGGGTATACAGTGGACGATATTATTGGTGCACTTTTTCAAAATGACTTCAGTACTGCAATGGCCCAGGTCGCTCCTGATGGGCAATTGTCGGCTGAAGGGCTTGAGGAACTGCAAAGAATCTTGTTCCGTAAAGGGGAAACAACTTATCGGGTAGTTGGACTTGTGCCCGAAACTGAATATGTGTGGATGGCTGTTGCCTTTAAGGTAGCCGAGATAGATAATGCGTTTCATATAACCATGGCATCGGTCGTCAGTTCGGGGAGTTTTATTTCTGCTCCGAAACCCGGTAACGGCATGGAGTTTGATATTGAAGCCAGGAGTGTACAATCTGGCACTATACAGTTGAACATTACTCCGAGTATGCAGGACGAAAGCTATCTTTGGTATTATGAGGCTATTTCTGAAGAAAACAATACTCTTACGGGGCAGGAATTGGCTGCTGGTTTCATGAATGAGCGTCAGGATGAGTTGGATGTTATAAAAGTGTCAGGAAGCCAGGAAATAAATATCGAAGGTCTACGGCCGGAAACTGACTATTATGTGCTGGCATGGGGATATGATGGGAATGTCGTTACTACTTTGCCCTGTATGTATGAATTCAGAATAGATGCTGACGGTATCTTGGCAGGTAATGTAAGTAAGGCTCTGCCATTTGTGGATAATTCATTCACAATAGTTCCGGTAACTAAATTGAATACAGTTTTTCTTGTGAGAAAATAAGACTGAAAAAGTCTGGATAATAATAAATTCAAATAAAATGATTGTTAAGATGAAAATATATGCAAAACTTCTATCATTTCTGATTTGCGCCTTGCTGGTTGCTGCTTGTGATGACGATAATAACCAAACGAATCCAGTTGTGACTTTGCAGCAAAATGAAATTAATAACATCCCTTATCAGGGAAAAACCTATGAAATAGCCTTGGACACAGAGGCTGATTGGACTGCTGTTGGAAAGAATGATTGGTGTAAAGTGCTTACATCAAAGGGGTATGGAAGCCGTGCTCTAGTATTTCAGGTTGAGGCGAACTTGGGTGATGCAAGGGAAGGTGAAATTATTGTGTACGCAGAGGAACAGGAATTTGTCATTACTTTGCAGCAGGATGCTAATAATACGACAGGTGAGTTCAAATACCAGATACCTGTTATTTTCCATGTTATCTATAATGATGCTGAGGACCTGGCGCAAAATCCTGCCGCAACAGATATTTATGCCATGTTGGATGAAGTGAATAGAATTTATAAAAATGCAGGTCCGGGAAGTGTGGATCTTAATATGGAATTCACCTTGGCAGAATACGATCCTCAAGGAAATAAGCTGGAAGAAAAAGGCATAGAACGTATTTATTGGCCACAAAAAACACTTGATCCCACAGAAGTGATGGAAGACAGAACTGGAAAATATAAACATTTCATTTGGGAACCGAATGACTATGTGAATATTCTGCTTTATCCTTTTTCCGAGTCGAATATTTTGGGCGTGTCGACTTTCCCTTATAATCCAAAGGGGGATACGGAGCATAAGATAGAAGGACTACAGGAAGCCCCGGTAGGGACTACGTTGGAAAATTTGAACTACGTACATGGTATTTCGGTTAATAGCAGTTATATGGTTGGGAAAGAAGATATTTTGGCCAAATTTGTGAAGGATGCGGAGATGAAAGAATTGATGAATAAGCAAACGAAACTTTATATCACACTGGCACATGAATTAGGGCATTACTTCGGGCTGAGACATACATTTAGTGAAGTAATGGGCGATTGGTGGGCCGATACAGACCATTGTACGGATACGGGAAGTTATGTCCGTATGGGAACAAACGGTTATGAGGCTAAATTGAACGGGCTGATTGGAGAATTTATGGAGAATCCTTCAAAAGCCGATAATTTTGATTGGACTTCTCTGTTCTTGCGTGATGGTGATCAGATGTTTGGAGAATATGAGGCTCATAATATAATGGACTACATGTATTGTTATTTGGATCAGTTCACTGCGCAGCAACGAGACAGAGTACGATTTGTTCTGGAATATAGTCCTTTAATTCCGGGTCCTAAGAAAAACCATTCTACAATAACGCGTAGTCAAACTGGCATTATAGAACTTCCTGTTATACAATCCACGGGGCATGCTCCTTTAGGCTACTAATTTGATATTTGTTGACTGTTTTATCGGTATTTCCAGTAGTGCTTGACGATGCGTGATATTGTACCTTTGTAATGAAAATCTAAAAGTACTCATATCCTAAGAGTATCTGGGAATATTATATGAGGATAAAGATGCTAGAAGAGAGTTCCTGAAAAGTGTAATAGCTTTAAAGGAACTTTCTTCTTATTATTTTATTGTACGAATGTGCTGTCAATTCTGTTTTTTTATGACGGTTCTGAATAGTTCGTCTTTTTTCTTAGTCATTGCTCGTTTTCGTACGAGTTCCATTCAATGTGCGGATGGGTATGGCTCCTCCCTGCCTAGTATTCACAATCTGCCATCGGAAGAAAATTCTGTGTTCATCTGTGTGGTCTGTGATCGGTCCTGGTGTAAATTCTGAGGCCAAAAAGATACGCTGTTGTCAAAATGTTATTAAACGGACGTAAAAATCGAGTGTCGGATGCTGTATTTTTCGACATTTTTTCGGATATTTGCTAAAAATCTAACGGTATGAAACCTATACGCAACTTTAACCAACTGACGGAACACCTGAAGACACTGAACCGCAGGAAACGCATTGCTGTGGTCTGCGCCAACGATCCCAATACCGAGTATGCCATTGCAAGGGCCCTGGAAGAGGGCATTGCTGAGTTTCTGATGATTGGCAATTCGTCTATCCTTGAGAAATATCCTTCGCTGAAGCAATATCCCGACTATGTCCGTACCATTCACATCGAGGACCCCGATGAGGCGGCCCGCGAGGCGGTGCGCATCGTGCGTGAGGGTGGTGCCGACATTCTGATGAAGGGCATCATCAACACCGACAACCTGCTCCGTGCCATCCTCGACAAGGAGCACGGCCTGTTGCCGAAGGGCAAGGTGCTGACTCATTTGGCCGTGATGCAGATACCGACTTACGACAAGCTGCTGTTTTTCTCCGATGCTGCCGTCATCCCGAGGCCCACGCTGCAGCAGCGCATCGAGATGATCTGGTATGCCATCCGTACCTGCCGACACTTCGGCATCGAGCAACCCCGTATCGCCCTGATACACTGCACGGAGAAGGTCAGTGCCAAGTTTCCTCATTCGTTGGACTATGTGAATATCGTCGAGCTGGCCGAGGCGGGCGAGTTCGGCAACGTCATCATCGACGGCCCGCTGGACGTGAAGACCTCGTGTGAGAAGACCAGCGGCGACATCAAGGGCATCGTGTCGCCCATCAATGGCGAGGCCGACGTGCTCATCTTCCCCAACATCGAATCGGGAAACGCCTTCTACAAGGCCGTCTCCCTCTTCTCGCATGCCGATATGGCGGGGTTGCTGCAAGGTCCCGTCTGCCCCGTGGTGCTGCCTTCGCGTAGTGACAGCGGGCTGTCCAAGTATTACAGCATAGCTATGGCCTGTCTTACCAGCAATGGGCAAGATACCATTGAATGACAGGAAAAGAGCAGTTTGACCGTTAACCATTAAGCATTAACCATTCTCATGAAGATATTAGTCATCAACCCCGGCTCCACATCGACCAAGATGGCCGTTTTCGAGGACGAAAAGCCTGTATTTGTCAAGACGCTGCGCCACTCTGTAGACGAGCTGGTACACTATCCACGTGTCATCGACCAGTTTGAGTTCCGCAAGAATCTGGTGCTTGCTGAGTTGGAGCACGAAGGTATTCCCTTTGTCTTCGATGCCATCATCGGACGGGGGGGGCTGCTGAAACCCATTCCCGGTGGTGTCTACGAGGTGAACGATGCCATGATCAATGACTGCATGCACGCCATGCGTACCCATGCCTGTAATCTGGGTTGCCTGATAGCCTCCGAGCTGGCCCATGCCCTGCCCGGTTGCCGGGCATTCATAGCCGACCCCGGTGTGGTGGACGAACTGGACGAGGTGGCCCGCGTCACGGGTTCGCCCCTCATGCCCCGCATCACCATTTGGCATGCGCTGAACCAGCGTGCCATTGCCCGCCGCTATGCTGCCGAACGGACGGCGGAACAACCCGACAGCCCCGTGCGTTACGAAGACTTGAACCTGATTGTCTGCCACCTGGGCGGCGGTATCTCTGTAGCTGCTCATCGCAAAGGCCGTTGTGTGGACGTGAACAATGCCCTCGACGGCGAAGGGCCCTTCTCACCCGAACGGGCGGGTACTCTGCCTGCGGGCGACCTCATCGACCTCTGCTTCTCCGGCAAGTTCTCGCAGAGCGAACTGAAAAAACGCATCTCGGGCCATGCGGGCCTGGCGGCCCATCTGGGCACGACCGACGTGCAGGCCGTGATGAAGCGTATCGAGGAGGGCGACGAGCATGCCCGGCTGGTGCTGGATGCCATGATTTATCAGATAGCCAAGAGTGTGGGTGCAGCGGCGGTTGTGCTCTACGGAAAGGTGGATGCTATTCTGTTGACGGGCGGCATCGCCTATTCGGATTACATCACCTCGCGTCTCAAGGAGCGTGTGTCCTTCCTGGCACCCGTCCGCGTCTATCCCGGCGAAGACGAGCTGGAAGCCCTGGCCCTGAATGCGCTGGGCGCATTGCGGGGCGAGCTGGAGGTGCAGGTGTATCAATAGGAGGAATTTCCCCAGCTTAAAGCGTCTGTTTGCCCAGCTTAAGTGAACCGTTTAAGCTGGGCAAACGGGTTGTTTGGGCTGGGCAAATGAATGGTTTGCGCAGGGTAAACAGATTGTTCCTTTTCATTTCGTTACCAACATCAGCCCTACGCCGCGGACGGTCTTGATTTCGATGTCGGCGTCAGCCTCGAAGAGCTTGCGCAGCTTGGATACGAAGACGTCGAGGCTGCGCGAGGCGAAATAATCATCTTCCGTGTTCCAGCAGCGGCTCAGAATGGCTTCGCGGCGTACGGTTTCGTTCTTGTTCTGAGCCAGGATGTGCAGGAGCTTGGCCTCGGTGACGGTCAACGTCTGGCTCCGGCCGGTGCGGTCGTCGCGCAGGGTGTTGTGTTCGGTGTCCAGCGTGTAGGAGCCAAACTGGCAGAAGCCGGTCTCCGTGCGCATGTGTGTACCCTGCGTCATCTTCAGGATGGCATGTATGTGGGCATCCAGTTCGTCGGCGATGAAGGGCTTCTTCACGTAGTTGTTTACCCCCAGCTGGTAACCGTACCTCACGTCCTTGGGCGAGGTGAGGGCCGAAGCGAACAAGATGGGTGTGTCGGCATCGGTTTCGCGAATGCGGCGCACCATCTCAAAGCCGTCCATCACAGGCATATCGATGTCGCTGATGATGATGTCGGGCTTGAACGAGGCCCATACCTTCAGGCCTTCTTCGCCGTTGGCAGCCGTCTGTACATCGTAGCCGCCGATGATGTCTTCCAGTCCGCACTGCACCACGTAGCGCAGGTTGGGGTCATCTTCTACCAGGAGTAGCTTGATCATGGTTATTGTCTGTTTTTGCGCAAAGATATGGATTTTACAGCTAATAAAGTCATGTTTACATCTTAATTATAAAAAGAAGAGGGTGCTCCGCCGTGGCGGGCACCCTCTCTCGATTCGGGTTATAGAAAAAGATTTCTATCCGTTAGTTATTGGATTTCTTTTCTCTTCTGGGTCTTTCGGGCTTTTCCGTGTAACCTTCGGGTTTCGGGATGAGCACCTTGTGAGACAGCTTGAACTTACCTGTCTTCGGGTCGATGTCCAGCAGCTTCACTTCAATCTCGTCGCCTTCCTTGAGTCCGGCTTCCTCGACTGTCTCGAGGCGCTTCCAGTCGATTTCAGAGATGTGGAGCAGACCGTCCTTACCCGGCAGGAATTCAACGAACGCACCGTAAGGCATGATGGAACGGATTTTGCCTTTGTAGACTTCGCCTACTTCGGGTACGGCTACGATGGCCTTGATCATGCGGATAGCATCGTCGATGCTCTGCTTGTTGGTACCGGCAATCTCGATTTTGCCCACGTTGTCTTCTTCTTCGATGGTGATGGTAGCACCCGTCTCTTCCTGCATACCCTGGATGATCTTTCCGCCCGGGCCGATGACAGCACCGATGAACTCCTTCGGGATGGTCATGGTCTCGATGCGCGGAGCGTGCGGCTTCAGTTCGGGACGCGGCTCGGCGATGCACTCGGTCAGTTTGCCCAAGATGTATTCACGGCCTTCCTTGGCTTGCAGCAGGGCCTTCTCCAGAATGTCGTAGGACAGACCGTCTACCTTGATATCCATCTGAGTAGCGGTAATACCGTTCTTCGTACCTGTTACCTTGAAGTCCATGTCGCCCAGGTGGTCTTCATCACCGAGGATGTCGGAGAGAACGGCATATTTCTCTTCGCCCGGATTCTTGATGAGGCCCATGGCGATACCCGATACAGGGTTCTTGATCTTCACACCGGCATCCATCAGGGCCAGCGTACCGGCGCATACGGTAGCCATAGAAGAAGAACCGTTGGATTCGAGGATATCGGAAACAACACGTACTACGTACGGATAGTCTTCAGGAATCTGTCCCTTCAGTGCGCGCCATGCCAGGTGGCCGTGGCCGATTTCACGACGGCCTACACCGCGCTGTGCCTTGGCTTCGCCCGTAGAGAACGGGGGGAAGTTGTAGTGCAGCAGGAAGCGTTCTTTGCCGTGTGTCAGCACGTCGTCGATAATCTTTTCGTCGAGCTTCGTACCCAGTGTGGCAGTAGACAATGACTGCGTTTCGCCACGGGTGAAGATAGCCGAACCGTGAGGGCCGGGCAGCGGGCTTACTTCGCACCAGATGGGGCGGATTTCCGTTGTCTTGCGGCCGTCCAGACGTTTGCCTTCGTCAAGGATACAGCGGCGCATGGCTTCTTTCTCCACGTCGTGGTAATAGCGGTCGATGAGCGGAGCTTTTTCTTCCAGTTCTTCTTCAGTGAACTGGGCCTTGAACTCGTCGCAGATGGCGGTGAAGGCTTCTTCGCGTTCATGCTTGTTGCGGTTGCCGCTGGCGGCAATGGCGTAAGCCTTGTCGTAGCAGGCATCGTGTACGGCCTTGCGCAGGTCTTCGTCGTTCACTTCGTGGCAGTATTCGCGCTTTACGGTGGAACCTACCTCTTCGGCCAGTTCCATCTGGGCCTTGCACTGCGGTTTGATAGCCTCGTGGGCAGCCTTCAGGGCGGCCAGCAGGTCTTGCTCGGATACTTCCTTCATTTCGCCTTCCACCATCATGATGTTTTCGTAGGTAGCACCTACCATGAGGTCCATGTCGGCCTGCTCAAGCTGTTCGAAGGTGGGGTTGATGACGAATTCTCCGTTGATGCGCGCTACGCGTACCTCAGAGATGGGGCCGTTGAACGGAATATCCGATACGGCCAGTGCGGCAGAAGCGGCCAGTCCGGCCAGTGCGTCGGGCATGTCTACGCCGTCGGCCGAGAAAAGTATAATGTTCACATATACTTCTGCGTGGAAATTGTCGGGGAAAAGGGGGCGGAGAGCACGGTCAACCAGGCGGCAAGTCAGAATTTCGTAGTCCGACGCGCGTCCTTCACGCTTGGTGAAGCCGCCGGGGAAACGTCCGAATGCGGAGAATTTTTCTTTGTACTCTACCTGAAGCGGCATGAAATCTGTTCCGGGAACTGCGTCTTTTGCGGCACAAACAGTAGCCAGCAGCATGGTGTTGCCCATGCGGAGCATTACAGAACCGTCTGCCTGTTTTGCCAGCTTTCCCGTTTCGAGCGTGATGGTTCTGCCATCAGGAAGCTCGATCGTCTTAACAATTGGGTTAATCATAAAAAAACTTTTATATCTATTTTCTTTCAAAATTCGCGCAAAGATAATGATTTTATTCACTTAACGCGGTGGAAATGAGTATAAAAGTTCGTATTTCTACTTTTTTTTAAGGTTTTGGAGCGGAAGATGGGGCAAAAATGCTTTGACTAACCGTGAAAAGGAGTATATTTGCACGTTGATTTAGAAAATAAACACACTGACTATATGAAGAAATTATTCGTGTTGGCACTCGTAGCCGTTGCGCTGGGTGCCTGTGATTCTGAACCTAAATTCAAAGTGGAAGGCGAAGTGAAGGACGCCGACGGTAAAATGCTCTATCTGGAGGCTTCGGCTCTCGAGGGAATTGTGCCGCTCGACTCGGTGAAGCTGAACGCAGGCGGTGCCTTCAGCTTCAAGGAGAACCGGCCGGCCTCGCCTGAATTCTACCGTCTGCGGTTGGAGGACAAGGTCATCAACTTCTCCATCGACTCTACAGAGACTGTAAGCTTCTGGGCTGCCTATTCCGATTTCGCTACAGGCTATACGGTGGAGGGTTCGGCCAACTGTGAGAAAATCAAGGAACTGTCGCTCAAACAGCTGGAGCTGCAAAACAAGGTCGACGGCCTCTATCAGTCCATGCAGAACCATACGCTGGGCGTGGATGTCTTTCAGGATAGCCTGGCTGCGCTGATGAAGAGCTACAAGGACGAGGTGAAGGTAAGTTATATCTTTGCGGCTCCCAATACGGCGGCTGCCTATTTCGCCCTGTTCCAGAAGGTGAACGGTTATCTGATTTTCGATCCGCTCAACAGCCGCGATGACATCAAGTGCTTTGCTGCTGTGGCCACGAGTCTGAACAACTACTATCCGCATGCCGACCGCTCGAAGAACCTGTACAACATAGCCCTCAAGGGTATGAAGAACACGCGTACTCCTCAGCAGAAGACATTGGAACTGCCCGAACAGGTGCAGGTTACAGAAACGGGTGTGATAGACATCAACCTGCGCGACATGAAGGGCAATGCCCACAAACTGACCGATCTCAAGGGTAAGGTGGTGATTGTAGACTTTACGGTCTATCAGAGTGCCGTCTCGGCCAGCCACAACTATATGTTGAACGAACTGTACACCAAATATGCTTCCCGCGGTCTTGAAATCTATCAGGTATCGCTCGATGCCGACGAACATTACTGGAAGACTACGGCCGACAACCTGCCCTGGATTTGCGTGCGTGATGCCAACGGTGTCTATTCGTCCGTGGCTGCCACTTACAATGTACAGAAGCTGCCTTCGCTGTTCCTGGTGAACCGGAACAACGAATTGAGTGCCCGTGGCGAGACTATCAAGGATTTGGACGCCGCCATACAGAAGTTGTTGTAATTTGTTATAAAGAAGGAGTTACTCCATTAAATATGTTACAAAACAGCGGCGGGTACTTGACACATATTGTTTAAAGTACTATCTTTGCCCGTGAAATATTGGAAGAGGGTTCCAACATGGCTGACATGTTGGAATTCTTTTTTGTTTTATAATACCATATAAAAACAAATATAAATTAAGAAATTAAGGAGGAAAAAGTATGGCTTATATGTCAGAAGAAGGCTACAACAAGTTGTTGGCCGATTTGAAAGAGTTGGAGACGGTGGAGCGTCCGAAAGTGGTGGCTGCCATTGCCGAAGCGCGCGACAAGGGTGACCTGTCCGAGAATGCCGAGTATGATGCTGCCAAAGAGGCACAGGGATTGCTCGAGATGAAAATCAGTAAGCTGAAAGCCGTTATTGCTGATGCCAAAATCATCGACGAGTCCAAGCTGAAGACTGACTCTGTACAGATTCTGAACAAGGTTGAACTGAAGAACGTGAAGAACGGCATGAAGATGACCTATACCATCGTGTCTGAAAGTGAAGCCAATCTGAAGGAAGGAAAGATTTCGGTCAATACCCCCATTGCACAAGGTCTTCTTGGCAAGAAGGTGGGCGAGAAGGCACAGATCAAGGTGCCGCAGGGCATGATTGAGCTCGAGATTTTGAACATATCATTTTAAACGGTAAGGCAGGCCATGTATGTGGCTTGCCTTGTTTTTTAATACATTATCGTTATGGCAACCATATTCAGTAGAATTGTAGCGGGTGAGATTCCCAGTTACAAAGTGGCGGAGGATGAACGTTTCTTCGCATTTTTGGATATCAATCCGTTGGTGAAAGGACATACGCTGGTCATCCCCAAGCGCGAGGTGGACTATATCTTCGACTTGGACGACGAGGAGCTGGCCGCCATGCATGTCTTCGCCAAGAAGGTGGCGCTGGCTATCGGCAAGGCGTTCCCCTGCAAGAAGGTAGGTATGGCCGTGCTTGGCCTGGAAGTGCCCCATGCCCATATCCATCTCATCCCCATGCAGAGCGAGAAGGACATGCTTTTCTCCAATCCCAAGCTGAAGCTGACGGATGAAGAGTTTCAGGCAGTGGCTCAGGCCATACGTGCAGCATTCTGACAATTTCCTCTACAAGATAGTGCAACAGAAAGGGGCGGTCCGTCAAGGCCGCCCCTTTCCCATATCCGTGTGTCGTTCCGGAGAATCGTGTGTCAGATGTATTCTTCGCCCATCTTGATCTGGGCATCATTTACATACTTGCGGATGGCATGTTCTTCGTCTTTCTTGCAGATCAGTAGGACGTTGTCCGACTCGGCGATGAGGTAGCCTTCCAGCCCTTCTACCACGGCCAGCTTGTTTCCGGGCAGGGTGATGATGTTGTTCCGGCTGTTGTACAGCAGGGACTGGCATTTCAGTGTTACGTTGTCGTTCTCGTCCTTGGGGGAGAGGTCGTAAAGCGAGCCCCAAGTGCCGAGGTCCGACCATCCGAAATCGCCCAGCGAGACATAGACGTTGTCGGCCTTCTCCATGATGCCGAAGTCAATGGATACGTTGGGGCATGCGGGGAAATTCTCGTCTATGAATCGTTTCTCGTCCGGCGTGCCATAGATATCCTTGCCCGGTTCTAACTTTGAGGCCAGTTCGGGCAGCAGGTCTTCGCCTGCCTTGATAATGGTATTGACGTTCCACATGAACAGACCGGAGTTCCAATAGAATTCGCCGCTTTCCACGAATACTTTGGCCAGTTCCAGCTCGGGCTTTTCGGTGAAAGTCTTCACTTTGTAGAAGTTGTCTCCGGCCGTTTCGGCTATCTGGATGTATCCGTAACCGGTCTCGGGGCGGTTGGGCTTTATTCCAAGAGTTAGCAGTTTGTTTTCGCCGGCCACGAAAGCCAGGCCTTTCTCGATGGCGGTCAGAAATTCATTTTCTTTCAGAATCAGATGGTCCGACGGCGCCACTACGATGTTGGCATTAGGGTTGATGGCCCGTATGTGGTAGGATGCCCATGCGATGCAGGGTGCTGTGTTTCGCCGTGCCGGTTCCAGAAGAATCTGTTCGGCTTTCAGTTCGGGCAGCTGTTGTTGTACGAGGTCGGCATAAAGGGCGTTGGTGACAACGATGATATTCTCGGTCGGTATGATTTTTTTGAATCGGTCGAACGTCTGTTGGAGCAGCGAACGTCCCGTTCCGAAGAAGTCGAGGAACTGCTTGGGTAGTGTCTTGCGGCTGAACGGCCAGAAGCGGCTGCCGATTCCTCCACCCATGATGACGCAAAAGTTGTCTTTGTTTATTGCCATGATTGAAGTTGTTAAAAGTTTCCGCTAATGTACACTATATTTTAGAAACAACGAAGATTTGCAGGATGTTTTCTGTTTTTTCTTGTTTTTTTTCGAGAAAGTATTGCAGGTAAAGAAAAAACTCGTATCTTTGCACCGCAATTGAGAAATCAATGCGATGCCCAGATGGCGGAATCGGTAGACGCGCTGGTCTCAAACACCAGTGGATTCACTTCCATCCCGGTTCGACCCCGGGTCTGGGTACAGGTTAAAGGTTGGATATTTGAATATCAAATATTCGGCCTTTTTTCTTTATAATCCCTTCCCTTAATCTTAGAGGTGGGGGATGCTGTTCAATCGGGTCTGTATGAAATATACCAATTATTGTTTTTATGGATATCTCAAATATCACCAAGTCTATCAAATTGTATTATCCGGTTTCCGATGAATCCATCGGTCAGCTTGTCAAGCATTTCACAGTTCATCATTTCCCAGCCAAACATCTGATTATAAGAGGCGGTATTATTGATAGGAATGTTTACTTTATAGAAAGAGGGGTAACCCGTTCTTATTGCCTGGTGGATGGAGATGAACATACTACCTGGTTCTCTAAAGAGGGTGATATTACGTTCGGCCTGTTATGTTTATATCATAATAAGGCTGGTTTTGAATATGTTGAAACCGTTGAACCGACATTGGCATATTCAATTCCCATAAATGAGTTGAACAAACTGTATGAGACCAATATTGAAATTGCCAATTGGGGGCGGGTAATCCATCAAGAGTGCTTGCTCTCGTTGCAATGCGTAAGAATAGACAATCTCACCATGACGGCCAAAGAAAGGTACAATGCTCTTCTGAAGAGATTTCCTGACATATGCCAGCGGGTTAATTTAGGATATATAGCTTCTTTTCTTGGCATATCAATCTCTACTCTAAGCAGAATCAGAGCCGGGAAGTAGCAAAGGAAAATCGGTTTTTGACCTATGTCAAAAACCGAGTCCTGTATAGTGGCTACTTTTGTGTCAAAAAAGCATGAAAGAACCATTGATTGAAAAAGATGACAAGCGGATTGTATGGCTTGATTTTGTAAAGTTTGTTGCTATCTTTATGATGATAGCGGTACATTGTACCGATAATGTAACCCCAGCGGAACGTTCTGAGCCTTGGTATAATCTTTGGGGTAGTTTTTACGGCTCGTTTATGCGGCCTGCCATACCTTTGTTTGTTATGGTGACAGGCGCGTTGCTTTTGCCTGTCCGCCAGAGTATCTCTGCATTTTATACGAAACGTCTGACAAGACTTGTTGTCCCCTTTATTATATGGTCTGTCGTTTATAACCTTTTTCCATGGCTGACCGGGGTATTGGGGCTTCCGCCTACAGTCATTAATGATTTTTTTGCTTGGGCAGAACCGGACCAATCTTTTTCTGGAGCTTTGCATAACATTCTGATGATTCCTTTCAACTTCTCGATGTTGGCTGTGCAGATGTGGTATGTTTACCTTCTTATAGGCTTGTATCTCTATATGCCCATTTTCTCGGCATGGGTCAGACAGGCATCGATCAAGGAACAGCGTGTATTCCTTGCCCTGTGGTTTATATCGCTTTTCATTCCTTATCTGAGGGAATATTTGACGAAGGACCTTTGGGGAACATGTTCCTGGAATGAATTCGGTCTTTTGTATTATTTTGCCGGATTCAACGGGTATCTGTTGTTGGGCTATTATATTATGAACAATAACATGAATGTCACTTGGGGCAGGCTGGCGGTGTTTGGTATCCCTTCGTTTGTCATTGGCTATTGTGTTACGTTTTGGGGCTTTAAGTCCATTACGGCAGTTCCTGGCCAGCCTGTAGAACTGGTTGAACTGTTCTTTACTTATTGTTCTCCCAATGTGTTGATGATGACGCTTCCTATTTTTCTTGCTATCAGGAAATTCAGGTTCGATTCTTTGGCAATCAGGCGTTTTTCCACCAGCATCTCTATCTGTACTTTTGGCATCTGGATGTCTCACTACCTTTTCCTTGGGCCTTGCTATATGCTTGTAGAATCTTTGCCCCTACATACCATGGTGAAAATGATGGTATGTACCGTGTTGTTATTGTCGGTAACCTGGGGATTTGTCTATGTGGTCAGAAAATCCGGTAAGGTAGGCAGATGGATAATGGGGTAACGGAAAATGGACGTATCGATGCTGTTGATGCGTTACGTGGTTTTGCCATTTCAGCCATACTCATCATACATTCGTCCAATCATTTTCTGTATCCGGGCATGCCGGACTGTTCACCTGAATGGTTGTTGCATGTGGATGAGGGGCTGAAATCGTTTCTGTATTTCATTTTTGATGGTAAGGCTTATTCTGTCTTTGCCTTGCTTTTCGGTTTTACCTATGCGCTGCAGTTGGACAAAAGGCTGGCCGAAGGTAAGGATATGAAGTACAGGATGGTCTGGAGGATGTTTCTGTTGGCTCTGTTCGGTTTTCTCAATGCGGCATTCTTTGCCGGAGGTGATCCGTTGATTTTCTATGCCTTATGCATGATTCCTGTCATCTGTCTGAGGCATGCTCGGAATAAAGTTCTCTTTGGAGTGGGGCTTTTCTTTTTGGCTCAACCTTTGGAGTGGATTAATTGCATTTTTCATCTGTTTGATGATAGCTATGGTGTTTTTTATGAACGTGTAGGAGATACACTGAAATCTGGTACTTTCGTGGAAATGCTGAAGGCGAATGTGACGGATGGTGTGAAAGGTTGTTTGCTTTGGGCATTGCAGACAGGGAGGTTGTCTCAGACGTTGGGACTTTTCTGTATCGGAATGTTGGCTTACCGTACCGGTTACTTCAGAAGGAATGTTTCTTTTTATAAGAGGCTTACTGTTTCTTTTCTGGTATTATCGGCGTGGCTGTATACATTATTGATGGTTGTAGGCAATACTCCATTGAGGCTATATTATAATCTTTCTTTTTCAGCATGTTTGGTCAACCTGCTGCTTTGGGGGTACTATAAGAGTCAAACGGTATCTGCTTGGAAATGTATGAGGGTGTATGGGAGAATGAGCCTGACCAACTTTATAGGTCAAAGTTTAATCTGTACTTTCCTGTTTTATCCATGGGGACTGCACTGGGGGATATTTGCCGGTACTTCCATAAGTGTGGCACTTTCCATTGTGGTATGGATAGTACAGGTACTTTTCAGTTTTGTTTGGCTCCGTTATCATAAACAGGGACCATTGGAATATTTGTGGCACAAATGGACTTGGATCGGAAGGAAGGACTTTTAAGGAAACCACTGGTTTCATTCAATGATACCGATGGTTTCTTTAAATGAAACCGATGGTTTCAATGGAAGAAACAAGTTTGGAACTTATGGTTTCGTTGCAAAGACAACTCTTGAAACTTTTTCCTGCCCGTCTCATGCAGTGCTTCCTGGCCCTCTGATGCAGTGCTTCGTTACCCGCTGACGCAGCACTGCATGACACCCTGACGCAGCACTGCGTGACAACGTCAGGAAGCACTTCGTCGGGTCGGATGTAAAATATTTCTTCCGACCGATGGATTTTGGGCAGATTCTTTTATCTTTGCAGGCATTAAACTGTCAGGAATGAATCGGATATCTTTACTGTGCAAGCATCCTTTTGTGTGGTTGGCCCGTTTCCGCCATCGGCGCGGCTATGGTGTCCACTCACCGTTTGCCTTTCATCTGATTACGGGGGTCATTTACGAGACTGCACCTTATTATAAATATTCTTCTCTGTTGGAGGAGGAGAAACGCCTGGCTGTGCAGCGGCCCAAAGGCTGGCGGAGCGAACCGCTCAAGGTGAAGCGGCTGCTCTTCCGTCTGGTCAACTATGCCCGGCCGGAGACCGTGGTCGATGCCGGACGTCTGTCGGCCTCGGGCCTTTACCTGAAGGCCGGCAGGGAGGGGGCGGTCTATACACATGCCGCAGAGCTGGATGAATTGTTTCTGGAGGCTGGTGTGCCGGTAGACTTCCTGTATTTGCACGACTGGCGTCGCCCTGACTTTGTGGAGGAGGTGTTCCGCTTGTGCGTGGGGCGTACGCGCGGCTGTTCGGTATTCGTCATCGAAGGTATCCGCTACACCCGGACCATGCGGCGCTTGTGGGAGGCGATGAAACAGGACGAACGTTGCGGCGTCACGTTTGATTTGTACGATCTGGGCATCATCTTCTTCGACCGGACGAAATTCAAACAGCATTATCTGGTGAATTTCTGAAACTTGTTGGAAACTTAAAACAACTGATATATGAAAAAAAGAATTCTTATCTGTCTGGGCTCACTTCTTGCAGCCGTCAGCCTGTTCAGCCAGGAGCCGGTTGATTACGTGAATCCTTTTATCGGTACGACCAATTACGGTACGTGCAATCCGGGAGCCATCTGCCCCAATGGCCTGATGTCTGTCGTTCCCTTCAATGTCATGGGTTCGTCGGACAACAAGTATGACAAGGACGCCCGGTGGTGGTCCACGCCCTACGAACACAACAACTGCTTCTTTACCGGCTTCTCGCATGTGAACCTCAGCGGAGTGGGATGTCCCGATATGGGCTCTCTGCTGCTGATGCCCACTACCGGCAAGCTCGATGTGGACCTGCGGAACTACGGGAGCCGTTACAAGGACGAGACGGCCAGTCCGGGCTATTACAGCCTTTTCCTGACGAAATACAACATCAAGGCAGAAGTTACCGCTACCCTCCGGAGCGGCCTTGCACGCTTCACTTTCCCCGAGGGCGAGAGTCACATCCTGCTCAATCTGGGTGAAGGGCTTACGAACGAAAGCGGTGCCTTTCTGCGCAAGGTGAGCAATACCGAGGTAGAGGGCATGAAGCTTTTGGGTACGTTCTGCTACAATCCGCAGGCCGTATTCCCTATCTATTTCGTGATGAGAGTCAGCAAGGCCCCCAAGGCTTGCGGCTACTGGAAGAAGCAGCGCGAAATGCAAGGCCCCGAAGCCGACTGGGACATACATAGCGGCAAGTACAAACTCTACACGAAGTATAACAAGGAGCTGGCCGGAGACGACATTGGTGCCTGGTTCTCGTTCGATACAGCCGGGAATGAAGAAGTCGAAGTGGCTGTGGGTGTATCTTTCGTAAGCATTGAGAATGCCCGCAAGAATCTGGAGAAGGAACAGGGCGGACGTCATTTTGCCCAAATCCATCAGGAGGCACGCGACCTGTGGAACAGCCATCTGGGACGAATCAAGGTGGAGGGCGGTACCGAAGACCAGAAAACCGTCTTCTATACGGGGCTGTATCATGCTTTTATCCATCCCAGTATTCTTCAGGATGTGAACGGCCAGTATCCGGCCATGGAGACGGGTGAGATACGGACTGCCCAAGGCAACCGTTATACCGTCTATTCGCTGTGGGATACGTACCGCAACCTGCACCAGCTGATGACACTGGTCTATCCGGAGAAACAAATCGAGATGGTGAGGACCATGGTCGATATGTACAAAGAGCACGGCTGGCTGCCCAAGTGGGAGCTTTACGGTCGGGAAACGCTGACGATGGAGGGAGACCCCAGTCTGCCGGTCATCGTAGATACCTGGAAGAAAGGGCTGAAGGATTTCGATATAGAGACGGCCTACGAAGCCATGTACAAGTCGGCCACTACGCCGGGGGCGCAGAACCTGATGCGTCCCGATATAGACGATTATATCAGCAAGGGATATGTTCCGCTGATGGAGCAGTACGACAATTCGGTATCTCATGCACTGGAGTACTACATTGCCGACTACTCCCTCTATACACTGGCCAAGGAATTGGGCAAGAAAGACGATGCGGATCTGTTCTATAAACGCTCTATGGGGTACAAGAACTATTATTGCAAAGAGTTCGGTACACTGCGCCCCATCCTGCCGGACGGTGAGTTCTACTCACCCTTTGACCCGAAACAGGGCGAGAACTTTGAACCCAGTCCCGGCTTCCACGAAGGTAACGCCTGGAACTACACCTTCTTCGTGCCGCACGACATCAAAGGACTGGCCAAACTTATGGGCGGACCGAAAAAGTTTGTGGACAAGCTCCAGATGGTATTCGACAAGGGCTACTACGACCCGGCCAACGAACCCGACATTGCTTATCCCTACCTGTTCAGTTACTTCAAGGGAGAGGAATGGCGCACGCAGAAGCTGGTAAAGGAATTGCTGGCCAAGCACTTTACAAATACGCCGGGTGGCATTCCGGGCAATGACGACGTGGGTACCATGTCGGCATGGGCTCTGTTCAGCATGATGGGGTTCTATCCGGATTGTCCGGGTGTGCCGGAATATACCCTGACGACTCCTACCTTCGATAAGGTTACCATCACACTCAATCCCGACTTCTACAGCCAGAAGGAACTGGTTATTGAAGTGGTCAATAAGGAGTCGGACTCCGACTACATCAAACGGGTGGAGATGGGTGGAAAGAAATGCGGCTTCCGTATCAATCACAATGATTTGATGGAGGCGGGCAAACTGACTTTCTATAAGAAATGAGTGTGACAGATTTCCATGTATATATATAACGTGTTCAAATAACAACCATGAAAAAAATTCTTTTATTTGCTTTGTTGGCATGGTGCTTAGGTACCGCAGATGCCGGGAATGTGTCCATTATCCCCCAGCCGGTCAGTGTGGTGGAGAAAAGTGGGCAATTCAAGTTGGAGAGAGATATGGTCCTTTCGTATGAGAAAGGGCTGGAACAGTATGCAGAATACCTGCAGGGTATTATCAGCCGGTCTACCGGATGGGACTTGAAGCTTGTTGCGGATAAGAAGAAAGCTGATATCGTCCTCAAGACTTCCCCCGCAGAGATTACGCATAAGGAGGGGTATCGGCTGGATGTGAGTCGGTCGGGTGTTACGGTTTGCGGTGCTGATGAGGCAGGAGTCTTCTATGGCATCCAGTCGTTGCTACAGCTGTTTCCGGCTCAGATATACAGTGAGAAGAGATGTAAGGACATTGAATGGACAGCTCCTGCCGTCTCGGTTTATGATGCTCCGGAAAGACCGTGGCGAGGAATGATGCTCGATGTGGCAAGATATTTCTACGACAAGGAGTTTGTGAAGAAGTACATAGACTTGATGGCTATGTACAAGATGAACAAGCTTCAGTTTCATATGATTGATGATTCCGGGTGGCGACTGGAAATCAAGAAATATCCCCGCCTCACTGAAGTGGGGGCATGGGCTGGTCCGGACCATAACCGTTTGGGAGGATACTATACCCAGGAAGATATAAAGGAAATTATCGCTTACGGCAAGTTTCGCAATGTGGAGATTATCCCCGAAATAGAGTTTCCGGCACACATGCTGTCGGCCGTTGTGGCTTATCCCTGGCTGTCTTGTACGGAGCAGCAGCATGAAGTTCCGGTACAGCATTTTATCAGCCGCGACCTTCTGTGTGTGGGGAAGGAAAGTTCATACAAGTTTCTGGAGGATGTTCTGGAAGAGACCGTGAACTTGTTCCCGTCGCAATATATTAATATAGGTGGCGATGAGGCTGTATATTCCCGTTGGCAGGAATGCCCGAAATGTCAGGCCGTGATGAAGAGAGAAGGGCTGAAGGAGGCCTCCGAGCTTCAGGGTTACCTTACCAATGTTGTTTCGGACATGATGAAAAAGAAAAACCGTACGGTCGTGGGATGGGAAGAGATTATTCAGAGGGGTAAAATCAACAATCCTGTTGTGGCTGTCTTCTGGCATAATGTGAAAGATACAATTCAGGCTACCCGAACCGGGCACAAGGCGATTTTGACGCCGGCCACCCACATGTATCTGGACTTCCCTGAAAGCAAGACGCCCGGTGAGATTAAAGCTGCTACCTGGATGCCGCCTATTTCTCTGGAGAAATGTTACTCTATGGAAATCAATGATTATTCGGAAGAATCGACGGTACTCGGCGTACAGGGGTGTTTTTGGAGTGACCAGTTCATTCATGGTACCGTACTTCAGGAATTGCCGTTACTCAACGAAAACCGTTCCGAGAATTATGCTGAATATCTCACTTTCCCCCGATTGATAGCTATTTCGGAGGTGGCTTGGAGTAAATTGGCAAACAGAAACTATAGCGATTTTTCAAAACGTATAAGTTCCCATTACCGGAAACTGGACTACAAAGACTGCCATTATAGAGTACCGGAACCGGAAATTGTCAATATGGACAAGAATGTAGATGGAACCGTTACATTCACCTTGAAGTCGAATGTGGAGGGTGCGAAGATTCTTTATCGTACGGACGGCCACTATCCTCATATCCATTCGGCAGAATACAACGCGCCGGTTACGGTCAAGAGCAAGGATGACTTCAGGGCTATGACGGTTGTGAATGACAGACATTTCTCATTGCCCCTCTATTTCGCTCCTGACTATTCTGCGTATGCGGTTTATGGAAACTTTGTATATAAGTGGGACCCGATGAAGATTCAGAAACAGCCTTCTACCATGAGATTTGAATGTACCGGTAAAATATCGGGGAATGGGAAGTATACTCTTACATTTGTTCATACAGGAGGAAGGGATGCCATGAAGATGGGTGCATTGAAAGTCTTCAAGCGGGATGAACTGGTTGCGGAGGTTTCCAATGAAGGAATAATAAATGCTGCCGGCAATAATTTGTCTTATACATTTGTTATTGATACGTTCGAGGCCGGTACTCCTTTCTTCGTAGAGGTCGAAGCCTATGGAGACAAGGGCAATGATATAAACGGTCTGGTATTTATTAAAAAACAATGATTGTTTATGGCAAAAAGTATGATATACACCCGCACGGGTGATGGTGGACAGACATCGCTGGTAGGAGGTACGCGTGTATCCAAAACGCATGTCCGCCTGGAGGCGTATGGTACGGTGGACGAACTGAACTCTTTTCTGGGTTTGCTGGTTACACGTCTTGAGGCAGAAGACCGGACTTTTGTCCAGTGGATACAGAATGAATTGTTTGTGGTAGGCAGTTACCTGGCTACCGACAGTGAAAAAACAGAACTTCGTGCGGCAAGTATCGTCACTCCCGAACAAGTTGCAAAAATAGAAGCGGAGATAGATCGGTTGGATGCTCTCGTGCCTCTTCTAAAGGCCTTTGTATTGCCGGGAGGCGATGAAGGAGCGGCTCTCTGCCATGTCTGCCGGACCGTTTGCCGGCGGGCTGAGCGCCGCATTCTTTCGTTGGCCGAAGAGGCTCCCGTTTCGGCCGAACTGCTGGCTTTTATCAACCGCTTGTCAGATTATTTGTTCGTTTTGTCCCGTAAAATCAATCTGGACAATAAAAAAGACGAAATATTTTGGCAGAATAGTTGCAAGTGAATTTTTTTGTTATACATTTGCCGGAAAATAGAAAAAGAACATTTGTTTACAACCATTTTAACGCGTAAAAACTATGTATTGGACATTGGAACTGGCGTCTAAGTTGGAAGATGCCCCTTGGCCGGCAACTAAGGATGAATTGATCGATTATGCCATGCGTTCGGGTGCTCCGCTTGAGGTGATAGAGAATCTTCAGGAAATGGAAGATGAGGGCGAGATATATGAAAGCATTGAGGATATTTGGCCTGATTATCCTAGCAAGGAAGATTTCTTCTTCAACGAAGAGGAGTATTAATGTGCGTAGAAACAAAGGAAAAGCCTGTTGGACAGGCAGGAGAGAATAAAAAAGGGCAGTTTGGCGGCTTGACTGAAAGAGCCGACAAACTGCCCTTTTCTGCTTAAAATGGTTTCAGAAGGAGGATGTCATGAATACACAGGAGAAGGAAACATACCGTTTGCCCGAGTTGAAGGAACGCCGGGTGCCCGAAGCCTGCCGTGAAGAGATAGGCGCGTTGTTGGGCGAGATTTATGGTTACAGTCAGTTCAGAGATCTGGAAATATATGAGGATCTTTTCAAAGGGAAGTCAAAGACTACCCTTTCGCAGGGAAGGCTTATCGAACATGTGGTGTGCGAGGCTGAGAAAGGACTCGGAGAATTGGAAGGAAGTCCGGATAATATTTTGATGACGGCACCCACGGGCTCGGGCAAGTCGTTACTTTTCCAGCTGCCGGCCATCTATTTGGGACGGCATTACGGAGCGCTTACGCTGGTCATTTCGCCCTTGAAGGCGCTGATTGTCGACCAGGTGGAGAGCTTGCAGGATTTGGGCTACGGGCGTGTGGCCTATGCGTCGTCCGACTTGTCGCCCGAACAGAAGGCCGAAGTGTACCGCCGGGTGCGCGAGGGTGAGGTAGACCTGTTCTATCTTTCGCCCGAGCTGCTGCTGTCGTATGACATCCATCATTTTGTAGGTGACCGTCGCATCGGTCTGGTGGTAGTCGATGAGGCTCATACCGTGACTACCTGGGGTAAGGAGTTCCGCGTGGATTATTGGTTCCTGGGGCGTTACTTGGCAGGCTTGAAGCAGACGTTGGGATATCGCTTCCCGCTGTTTGCACTGACGGCTACGGCGGTGTGGAATCCGACGGGCGACAATGATATGGTTTTCGAAACGATACGTTCGTTGCAGATGGAACCCTGTGTGCTCTACATCGGTACGGTGAAACGCAGCAATATCGGCTTTGATATCCGTCCGTTGCAGCTGGAAGAAGGAGAAACCTACGACAAAGCCAAACAGCGTGCGGTTTCAGCACGGGTGGACGACTATTTGGACGGCCACAAGACACTGCTTTATTATCCCTTTGCCGGTGGCATCGACATGCGTATTAAGTCGTGGGTAAAGCCTGCCGACTGGCCGTTGGTGGCCTCCTACTACGGCAAGAAGGACAAGATACAAAAAGCTGCCATTGTGGATGCTTTCAAGGACGGAAGTAAGCGCCTGATTGTGGCTACCAAGGCTTTCGGCATGGGTGTGGACATCAGCGACATCGACCGTGTCTATCACGTAGCTCCCTCGAGTACGTTTGTCGATTACGTGCAGGAAATCGGGCGTGCGGCCCGCGACGCATCGGTACAGGGAGTTTCGGCAACCGACTTCCACGAACGCGATTTCTACTACATGAACCGTCTGCATCAGACGGGAGCCATCGCACAGGAACAGTTGGCTCTGATTTTGCAGAAACTCGTCGAGGTGTATCACATGAAAGGACGGCAAGCAGAAATGCTGGTGTCGCTTTCCGACTTCGAGTTCGTGGTGAAACTGCCCCGTACCAAGAACAAACTGGAATATGAAACCGAGCTGGGGCAATTCGTGAAGACGGCCTTGTTGTGGTTGGAGGAAGATATCCAGAAGCGTTTCGGTAAGCGTCTGCTGGAGGTAAGTCCGCAAAATTTGCTGGTCGAAGGTTATGTACAGGACAAGACGGGCGATGCTTTTGCCCGTGAATATGCCGCCTACCTGACTTTGGTGACAGGGGAAGAAAATGTATATCTGGCCCGTCTCGACCGTCTGTGGGAAGAGTGTTTCCCCGAATTGGGTTATAAGGAATTCAAGCAGAAACTGAATAACGGTACTTTGTGTGAAGGAGCACGCCCGGTAGCCGTAGGTAAGCATGAAGTGCTGTTGAAAGAAGATGCCGAAACACTTCGCCGTCGTATGGACGAGCTGTTCAAGAGCCTGGTTACTTTGCTCAAGACAGCCTTGCTGAAAAACAAGGGACGGTTTGACGAGGAAGCCTTGCGCGCCGTTTTTGCCGAACATGCGATGGATGTTCGTTCGGCCAGGCGTTTTATCACTTCTTTGCTTGAGAGCCGTACGGAGGAAGGACGTAGTGTCAGCTGCATCAGCAGCCAGAAGAAAAAGGAGTCCAACGAACTTTCGTTTACCGTGACCCGTGGTTTCGATTTGTTGCTTTCGCGTTATCAGAAGTTGTTCGCCCAGCGCATCACTGGGCGTAAGGGTGACCGTCTGCAGTTCTACTGCACACCTTTTTCCGACCTGAACATGTTGCTCAATCTGCTTTCCATGCTGGGAGGACTGTCGTTCAGTGTGGCAGGAGGAGGCACACCGTGCGTGCATGTGCGCTTCAACGATGTGGAGGCTCTGGAGCAATTGGCTGCTTCCGATGGCTACCGTAACCTGATTCTCGATGCCAACGAACGCATCTTCCAGGAGCAAATCGAACTGTTTACCATCTTTTTCGGTTCCGACCGTATGACCGATGACTGCCGTTGGGATTTTATAGAAGATTATTTTACCGGTCTGTCGGTGGAAGAGTTGAAAAGAAAGTATTGTTAGCGGTTAGTGGTAAGCGGTTAACGGTTAGTATATTCCTCACCGTTCACCGCTAACCACTAACCGTTAACCGCTTACCACTAACCACTAATCTTCTGGTACGCCAGTCGTTCGTCACCGTTCATCAGATAGATGATGCCGCAATAGTGGAAGCCATGCTTCTGCAGGATGTGTTGCAGAATGTGGTTGTCGCGGTGTGTGTCGGCCCGCAGGTTCTGTATCTGCGTGTAGCACCAATCCAGACAGGCGGCAGCCACGCCATGACTGTCTTCCGTACTGGCCAGCCGGTGTATGGTGGCGTAAGGGCGTTCGTCGTCCAGCCATTGGCCGTCGTAGATGCGGGCGTATGTGGGGTCTTTGCCCGGAATGAAGGTAAACGTTCCGATGATGCCGGCCTTTTCGTCCAGACAGACATAGCTGTGACCGGCTTCGATATCTTTCCTGATCAGTTCACGGCTGGGATAGCTTCCTGTCCATTGTTTCAGGTTGCCGCTTTTCCGCATGATACGTTTGCCTTGTTCGAAGATATCCATCAGGCGGTCCAAGTCTTCCATTCGGCTTTTTCTGATTTGTATTGTCATAATGCTGTCAATGTTTCTTCAGGTGGTTGAAAACGATTTGTGATATCTGTCCGATAATCTCTTCCGTTTGTGTCTCCTTGTATCCGGAGTCTTTTACAAATACGGCCAGAATATAACGGGTTCCGTCGGGTAGGGTGATGAAACCGAGGTCGTTGGTTGCGATAATCCGACCGTTTTCGGCTGTATATCCGCTTCCGGTCTTGTGGCCGATTGAGGCTCCGGTGTTACGCAACGGGGCGGGAAGGCGTGCCGTGCCAGTCTGGCAGGCAGTCATTGTTCCCTTGATGAAGGCCTTGTAGGGTTCCTCGATAACATCAGTTTCCAGAAAATGTTCCAATAGTACAGCCGCTGCATAAGGTGTACTCCAGTTGTTCCGACTGAGGCGATGATCCCTCTGCATGTCGGCTTCGGTGCAGGCAATGCCAAAATCATCGGTTATATCCAGGCTTCTGATGAAGGCATCGGTCTCAGAAGGCGACACCAGTCGGTCGAACAGAATGTCGCAGGCGTTGTTGTCGCTCTGTTGTAATGTATATTCCAGTAGGCTCCTTACGCTGATGTTCATCCCGTCCGCAGATTCTTCTTCTTGCAGATACTTGTCTCTGAGCGGGCTCCATGTATCGGGTTTCAGGTCATCGGATGTGATGTGGAGCAGGGTGTCGAGTGGCAGTGCATGTCGCTGCAGGTAGTTGCATACAGCCAATGCCTGATGGAACTTGAAAACACTCATCATTTCGTAACGTTGTGTGTTGTTCAGGGTCAGGCTGTCACCCTCTGCTGTCAGCAAGGCAATGCCGACTTGTGCATCCAGCGTGTCTGTATAGGCCTGCAGTTCGGCTCGCAGTTGCTCATATCGGTTGTGGGTCGGATGGCAACCATAGACCGTAAAAAAGAAAGCCACCAAAGCGGCAATGATGAACATTTTCATAAGATGTAATGTTTATAACAACAAAAGGATGCAAATCTTACGTTCAGACTTACATCCTTTTTGAGCGGAAAGACAGGGATTCGAACCCTGGGAACAGTTGCCCGTTCACCGCATTTCGAGTGCGGCCCGATCGACCACTCCGGCATCTTTCCTTGTTAGGCGGTGCAAATGTAGCATGTTTTCCGCTAAATTGTTCCGTTTTTATGGATTATTTTACATATATTTGCCCAAAACTTTAAAAATTGAAGAGTATGAAAAAGGTTTTTAGTATTTTATTGGTTGCTGTGTGCTGTTTGGCACTGGCTACGCCTGCTCAGGCCCAGCTTATCAAGTGGGGTGTGAAAGGTGGTTTGAATATGTCTAAGTTGGACTTCAAAGAAGGGCCTACAAGTGATAATACTACCGGCTTCTTTATTGGTCCTATGGCTGAAATTACAATACCAGTTGTTGGTTTGGGGGTTGATGCGGCGGTGATGTATTCTCAGCGTGGTGAAGATGAATGGAAACAACAGGGAGTAGAAATTCCTGTAAATTTGAAGTATACGATTGGCTTAGGTAGTATGTTGGGCGTTTATGTAGCAGCAGGTCCTGACTTTTACTTTAATTTTAAGGATACAAAGTGGGAAGGCTTGGATACAAAAACAACTCAGGTAGGAGTTAATATTGGCGCTGGTCTTAAGTTAATAAAGCATTTGCAAGTAGGTGTGAATTATCAGATTCCTTTAGGGAATACATTTTCTTGGAAGAATGTAGGAGATGCTGTTATGGATGGAATAGGAGGAAATGGTAAGACCAAAACCTGGCAGATTTCCGTAGCCTACATTTTCTAAACAGAATAATTTCTGCTGAAACAAGAATAGCGCTGCCCGCTTCGGATGGGCGGCGCTTTTTTTGCACTATCTTCAGATAAGTCGTATCTTTGCCGCATCTATGGAGAAGTTTGTCGACGTCATATTGCCCTTGCCCCTGCATGCCTGTTTCACGTATGCCCTGCCGCCTGAAATGGACGGAGAGGTACAGATAGGTTGCCGGGTGGTGGTGCCTTTCGGCAAGAAGAAGTTCTATACGGGCATTGTGCGCAATGTGCATTACCTGAAGCCGCAGGATTACGAAGTGAAGGAGGTGACGGCCGTACTCGACGGGCAACCCATCCTGCTGCCCTTGCAGTTCCGGTTTTGGGAGTGGCTGGCCGACTATTACCTCTGCACGCAGGGCGATGTCTATAAGGCAGCCTTGCCCTCGGGACTGAAGCTGGAGAGCGAAACGGTGGTGGAGTACAATCCTGACTTCGAAGCCACGGAACCGCTGTCCGAACGCGAACAGAAGGTTCTTGACCTGCTGGCTGCCGAGCCCGAGCAGACGGTGACCCGGCTGGAGAAGGACAGCGGCCTGAAGAACATCCTCGCCATGGTGAAGTCGTTGCTTGAAAAAGACGCCCTCTTTGTGAAGGAAGAACTGAAGCGCACCTACAAGCCCAAGACCGAGACGCGTGTGCGCCTCACCGAAGCGGCGCGTAACGAACGGCGGCTGCACTTCTTCTTCGACGAACTGCAGCGACGGGCCCCCAAGCAGCTGGACCTGCTGATGAAGTATATCGAACTCTCCGGTTGTCTGGGAGGGAGAGCTGTCAAGGAGGTGCCCAAAGCCGAACTGCTGAAACGCTCGGGTGCCACACCTGCCGTATTCAACGGGTTGGTGGACAAAGGCGTGTTCGAGGTCTATCAGCAGGAAGTGGGGCGGCTCGAAACCGTTGCACAAGCCTTGATGCCCCTCAACGAACTGAACGTCCACCAGCAACGGGCCTTCGACGAAATCCGTGCTTCGTTCCGCGAAAAGAATGTCTGCCTGCTTCATGGAGTCACGTCCAGCGGCAAGACCGAAATCTATATCCACCTCATTGATGAGGCTGTCCGTCAGGGCAGGCAGGTGCTCTATCTGCTGCCCGAAATCGCCCTGACCACCCAGATTACCGAGCGCCTGAAGCGTGTCTTCGGCAGCCGGCTGGGTATCTACCATTCCAAGTTTCCCGACGCCGAGCGGGTGGAGGTGTGGCAGAAGCAGCTCTCCCAGGAACCCTACGACATCATCCTCGGCGTGCGCTCGTCCCTCTTCCTGCCCTTCCAGCGGCTGGGACTGGTCATCGTCGACGAGGAGCACGAGAATACCTACAAGCAGCAGGACCCCGCTCCCCGCTACCACGCCCGCAACGCGGCCATCGTGCTGGCCTCCATGTGCGGGGCCAAGACCCTGCTGGGAACCGCCACGCCCAGCGTGGAGAGCTGGTACAACGCCACCGAGGGCGGCAAGTATGCCTTGGTGGAGCTGAAGGAACGCTACAAGGAAATCCAGCTGCCCGAAATCATTCCGGTTGACATCAAGGAGCTGCAACGCAAGAAGCGCATGAACGGTCCCTTCTCGCCCCTGCTGCTGCAATATGTGCGCGAGGCGCTGGAGCAGAAGGAGCAGGTCATCCTCTTCCAGAACCGCCGCGGCTTCGCACCGATGATCGAGTGCCACACGTGCGGCTGGGTGCCCAAGTGCAAGAACTGCGACGTCAGCCTCACCTACCATAAGGGGCTCAACCAGCTGACCTGCCATTACTGCGGCTACACGCAGCCCGTGCCCCGCCAGTGTCCCGCCTGCGAGGGGGTGGACCTGCGTAACCGAGGCTTCGGCACGGAGAAGATTGAAGACGATGTGAAAGCCATCTTTCCCGAGGCCCGCGTGGCCCGCATGGACCTGGATACCACCCGTACCCGGGCGGCCTACGAACGCATCATCCACGACTTCCAGCAGGGACGGACGGATATCCTTATCGGTACGCAGATGGTGTCCAAGGGGCTGGACTTCGACCACGTCAGCGTGGTGGGCATCCTCAATGCCGACACCATGATGAACTATCCCGACTTCCGCGCCTACGAGCGTGCCTTCCAGCTGATGGCACAGGTGGCCGGGCGGGCCGGGCGCAAGAACAAGCGCGGGCGGGTGGTGCTGCAGACCAAGAGCATCGACCACCCCATCATCCCGCAGGTGATGCACAACGACTTCGAGGGGATGGTGGTCGGGCAGCTGGCCGAGCGGCAGCTGTTCCGCTATCCGCCCTACTACCGGCTGGTGTACGTCTACCTGAAGCACCGCAACGAGCAGCTGCTCGACGTCATGGCGCAGACCATGGCCGCCAAGCTGCGTGCCGTCTTCGGCGCACGGGTGCTGGGCCCCGACAAACCGCCCGTGGCCCGCATACAGACACTGTTCATCCGCAAGATTGTCCTCAAGATAGAAGTCAACGCCCCCATGGCCCGTGCCCGCCAGCTGCTGGTGCAGGTGCAGCGCGAGATGGTGGCCGAAGACCGTTTCAAGTCGCTCATCGTTTACTACGATGTCGATCCGATGTAGCATATATATAGGAATACAGATATGAAGATAGCATTAGACGTACACACGCATACCCTGGCCAGCGGGCATGCTTTCAGTACCCTGCAGGAGATGGCGCAGGCCGCGGCCGACAAGGGGCTGGAACTGCTGGGCATCACCGAGCACACGCCCGGCATCCCCGGCACTTGCGACCTGATTTACTTCCGCAACCTGCACGTCGTGCCCCGCCGCATGTATGGGGTGGACCTGCTGCTGGGGGCGGAAATCAACATCCTCGACACGGAGGGCCGCCTCGACCTGGACGAAGCGCACATGAAGAAGCTCGACCTGCGCATTGCCGGCATCCATTCGCTCTGCTACCAGCCGGGCACACCCGAGGAGAACACGCAGGGCCTGCTGAGCGTGATTGCCAATCCCTACATCCACATCATCAGCCATCCCGGCGACGGTACGGCCCGCCTGCTGTTCGAACCCGTTGTGCTGGCGGCAAAGGAACACCACACGCTGCTCGAAATCAACAACAGCTCCCTGAAGCCCTGCCGCCACAAGGAGGAGGCCCGTCCCAATAATCTGGAAATCCTCCGCCTGTGCAAGCATTACGAAGTGCCCGTCATCCTGGGCAGCGACGCCCATATCTCGTTCGACATCGCCAACTATGAATACGTGCTTGAACTGGTTCGGGAAGCCGACTTCCCCGAAGCGCTGATTCTGAATTCCGACGTGCGCCGGTTCAAGGAATATTTAGGAATAGATTTGACAAAATAGGACAGGAAACTGACTGCTCTCCCGGGGAGGTTTCAACCACAGCCCCCGAATGTTTGAAACCTTGAGGGGGAATGTTTGAAACATTCGACCCTTATGTTTGAAACATACCGATGCCTCCGCTCAGAATGAGCTTTGGCGGCTCTTGGACCTGTTTCTCGACTGAAAATGATTTTATTTGACAATTAAACGCAACTGTATGGAAAGTAAAGACCTGAAAACCCCGAAAAAACATCGCATCCTGTTCGTCTGCCTCGGTAACATCTGCCGTTCTTCTTCGGCCGAGGGCGTGATGAAGCATCTGGTGGAGGAGGCCGGAAGGACCGATGAATTTGTGATAGACTCCGCCGGTATCCTGAGTTACCATCAGGGCGAACTGCCCGACCCGCGGATGCGTGCCCATGCCGCCCGCCGCGGTTACGACCTTGTACACCGTTCGCGCCCCGTCCGCACCAGCGATTTCGAGGACTTCGACCTCATCATCGGCATGGACGACCGCAATATCGAGGACTTGAAAGAACGTGCTCCCTCGGTTGAGGCCGAGCGGAAAATCCGCCGCATGACCGACTATTGCACCCGCTTCACCCATGCTGACCACGTGCCCGACCCCTATTACGGCGGCGCCGAAGGGTTCGAATACGTGCTCGACCTGCTGGAGGATGCTTGTGCAGGACTGCTTGAGGAATTGATAATGGATAATTGAGAATGGATAATGGATAATGGAAGGTTCCCCCTCTTACTAATAATTTTCAATTCTCAATTCTCCATTCATTACCCATGATACACGTCATGATAGTGCCGCTTCTCGTCGTTGAGGCTGCATGTGGCGTCGATGCCTGCCTGACGGAGCCGTTCGGCAATCTCGTTGAGCTGCGTGCGGGGCACGCGGCCGATGTAGTACAGGCGGTAACGATAGGTCTTGTCCAATACTTCCATGACGTGTGTGGCGTTCGGCTCGCGTGCAAAGTCGAAGTTCACCTTCAACAGGTCGTTGTAGGCATAGTGGATTTCGCGTCCGGCGCTGACCACGGTCAGGCGGTCGGCTTCCAGGCGGAGGTAGCAGAAGCGTACCTGCAACAGGTAGATGCTGTAAAGGCTCGCACTGAAGAACAGGATGGGAAGGGCGATTCCGGTCCAGCGTTCGACGTCCAGCGTGTAGAAAGCCAGGCTGAGGCAAAGAACGAACAGCACGAAGTACCAGAACATGTAGAGCGACATGCGGCGATAGACGGTGGTGCCTGTCGGCCTTGTGCTTCCTTCCGTGGCAGCCGGATGGTTGTCGAAGGCGATGCCGCGGCTCACCAGGGTGCGTATCAGTGCTGTGGGATGGTTGCGCAGGTGTACAATCCGTATTTTCTCTTCGCCCGACTTCAGCCGCAGGGTCAGGATACCGGGGCCGTAAACGTTGGCAGGGCTGTGGCGGTCGGGTTCGGGCGTGTGACGCTGCATGAAGCTGAATCCGGCAATCTGTTCCGGCGTCAGCTGGTTGCGTTGCAGGAAGCGCAGGGCGCGCTGTTCTTCTTTGGCAGTAGGTTTCATGGCTCTATCGGGTTAGGTTTCACTTTTTATCGTCTTGCTTTTTCAGTTCGGGATAGCTGATGCGTGTGTGGTAGATGGTCTTCAGCTTCTCCTTGAACACTTCCTTCACGGTGGCGATATCCTTGAAGGTGATGGGGCACTCCTTGAAGTAGCCCTCGGCCACCTGCGAGTCGATAATCTTCTCCACCAGGTTGCTGATGCTTTCTTCGTCATACTGGGGCAGGCTGCGCGAAGCGGCTTCCACCGAGTCGGCCATCATCAGCACGGCCTGTTCCTTGGTGAAGGGATTCGGGCCGGGGTAGGTGAACAGAGCTTCGTCGGGTTCCTGGCCGGGGTGCTCGTTCTTCCACGAGATGTAGAAATATTTGGTTTTTCCTTTACCGTGGTGGGTAGTGATGAAGTCCTTGATGACCTTGGGCAGGTTATTCTTCTCGGCCAGTTTCATGCCGCCGGTGACGTGGCTGATGACTACCTGCGCGCTCTGTTCGTAGCTCAGGTTCTTGTGCGGATTGATGCCTCCTCGCTGGTTCTCGGTGAAGAATACGGGATTCTCCATCTTGCCGATGTCGTGGTAGAGGGCACCGGTACGCACCAGCTGGCTCTTGGCTCCGATGCGGTTGGCTGCCTCGGCTGCCAGGTTGGCCACCTGCATGGAGTGCTGGAAGGTGCCCGGCACGGTCTCGGACATGCGGCGCAGCAGCGGGGTGTTGATGTTGGACAACTCGACCAGCGTCACGTTCGACGTGAAGCCGAAGGTCTTCTCCAGCACAAACAGCAGCGGATAGGTGAAGAGCAGGAAGATACCGTTGATGATGAAGTAGATGTACATCCGGCCGTTCAGTTTCGACAGGTCGTTTTCCGTAATCATTTCGAAGGCGAAGTAGAGGGCGGCATACGTCAGGATGACCAGCACGGCCGTCTTGAACAGCTGCGAGCGTTGCGACAGCTCGCGGAGGCTGTAGATGGCCACCATGCCGGCAGCTATCTGGAGCAGGATGAACTCATGCGGGTAGCGCAGGCAGATGGAGCACACCAGAATGGTGACGACGTGCGTCAGGAAAGCTGTGCGCGAGTCGAGGAACACGCGGATGATGACCGGCAGCATGGCGTAGGGCAGGATGTAGACGTTGAACAGGTTGTTGGCCATCATGATGGCGGTCACCACGCAGTAGAACACCACCAGCGAGAACAGCAGGGACAGGCTGCCCTTGCGGTTGTAGTAATCCTTGCGGAAGAGGTCGAGATAGAGCATGAAGCACAGCATGAAGAGGCTGACGTAGAGTATCTGCCCGAACAGCATCAGGCGCTTCTGTCCTGCCGTGTCGCTGCGCTTGATGGACTCCTTGCGCAGGCTTTCGAGGATGTTGTAGGTCTCGGGACTGACAATTTCGCCGCGGTCGATGATCTTCTGCCCGCTCAGCACGATGCCGCTGGCCCACGAATAGTTCTCCAGCATTTCCTTGCGGGCAGTCTCGGTGCGGACGCTGTCGTATGCCAGGTTGGCCGAGAGGTATTCGTTCAGGGCATATTGACGGAGCAGGTGGGGCGGGTAGTGCAGGGTGTCGGCCGTAAGGATGTAGTGGTAGGCCGACTTGACGGTGAACAGCCGGTCGGTGGGCTGCTGGCTGGCCAGTTTGTCGCTCACCATCATGATGCTCTGGGTGCTGTCCCGGTGGAGGCGCTCCATGTCTTCGGAGGTCAGTATGCCGGCCTGGTAGACTTCCTTCAGCCGTTTCTCGATGTATTGCAGGTAGGAGGCGTTCAGATGTTTCTGGTACGACTGGTTCTGATAGCCTTCCTTCAACCGCTTCACCGCATTGTCCGCCACTTCCTTCTGCTGCTGGTAGTAGGGCTGGAAACGGGCCAGGATGCTGTCCTGCTCCCGCTTCACCACTTCGTCCGTCTTGTAGATGGGAAAGTCGAAGGTGGCGATGAGCTGACCGTATTTCCACGGTTTGTCGATGTCAAACTGATAGTTGAACTTCCCGTCGCGCGGCATGAAGTAAACCATGACTGTGACAGTAGCGATGAAAATGAGTGCTTTGTATAGCAAATCTCTATAGTTGACGGGTCTTTTCTCGTTGAATTTGTTCATATCGCTTGAAATTTTTGCGAAAAGTACAAAAAAAAACAATCATGTGGAAAAAAAGGCTTAATTTTGCCGTCTAAAATATTCATAAAGTAAGGTAGATTATGACAGAAAGAAGAGTCAGAGTCCGTTTTGCTCCGAGTCCGACGGGAGCATTGCACATTGGCGGTGTGCGTACCGCGTTGTATAATTACCTCTTTGCACGCCAGCATGGAGGCGACCTCATTTTCCGTATCGAAGACACCGACAGCAACCGTTTCGTACCCGGTGCTGAAGAATATATCCTGGAGTCGTTCAAGTGGCTCGGCATCCCCTTCGACGAGGGTGTCAGCTTCGGCGGCGAACACGGTCCTTACCGTCAGTCCGAACGCCGCGACATCTACAAGAAGTATGTCAAGGTGCTGCTCGACGCCGGCAAGGCCTACATCGCCTTCGACACGCCCGAGGAACTCGAGGCCAAACGTAAGGAAGTGGCCAACTTCCAGTACGATGCTTCCACCCGCCTGCAGATGCGCAACTCACTGACCCTTCCCAAGGAAGAAGTGGATGCGCTGATTGCCGAGGGCAAGCAGTACGTGGTGCGCTTCAAGATCGAACCGAACGAAGACGTGCATGTGCACGACCTCATCCGCGGCGAAGTGGTCATCAACTCTTCCATCCTCGACGACAAGGTGCTCTACAAGTCGGCCGACGAACTGCCTACCTACCACCTGGCCAACATCGTGGACGACCACCTGATGGAGGTATCCCACGTAATCCGTGGCGAGGAGTGGCTGCCTTCGGCTCCGCTGCATGTGCTGCTCTACCGCGCCTTCGGCTGGGAAGACACCATGCCCCAGTTTGCCCACCTGCCCCTGCTGCTGAAGCCCGAAGGCAACGGCAAGCTGAGCAAGCGCGACGGCGATCGTCTGGGTTTCCCCGTCTTCCCCCTGGAATGGCACGACCCCAAGACCGGCGAAGTGTCTTCGGGTTACCGCGAGGCTGGTTACTTGCCCGAGGCCGTCATCAACTTCCTTGCCCTGCTGGGATGGAACCCCGGCAACGACCAGGAACTGATGTCGATGGACGAGCTGGTGAAACTCTTCGACCTGAGCCACTGCAGCAAGGCCGGTGCCAAGTTCGACTATAAGAAAGGAATCTGGTTCAACCACGAATACATCCTCCAGAAGCCCGATGCCGAAATCGCCGGGCTGTTCAAACCTGTATTGGCTGCCAATGGCGTAGACGTGGCACAATACAGCGACGAGTTCCTGACCCGCGTCGTGTCGCTCGTCAAGGGCCGCGTCAATTTTGTGAAGGAACTCTGGGATCAGGCCCGTTTCTTCTTTGTGGCTCCCGAGGCCTATGCCGAGAAGGACGTGAAGAAGCGCTGGTCCGAAGACACGCCCCGCATCATGGGCGAACTGGTGGAAGTGCTGCGCGGCATCGCTGACTTCAGCTCGAAGCCGTCCGAAGACATCGTCATCGGCTGGATCACGGAGAAGGGCTACCACATGGGCAACGTGATGAACGCCTTCCGTCTGGCTGTTGTGGGCGAGTGCAAGGGCCCGCACATGTTCGACATCACCGAACTGCTGGGCAAGGAAGAGACCATCCGCCGCATCCAGCGTGCCGTGGAGGTACTGAAATGAAACGGAAATAACTCATAATCTTCGGAGGATATGCTGTTATACGACTTGGGAATAGGGCTTTACGACATCGCGGTCCATCTGGCCGCGCCTTTCAGCCGCAAGCCCCGCAAGATGATGAAAGGCCATTGGGTAGTGTACGAACTTCTGCGGCAGCAGCTGCAGAAGGACGTGCCCTACATCTGGTTTCACGCCGCTTCGTTGGGCGAATTCGAGCAGGGGCGACCGTTGATCGAGCGCATTCGTGCCAAGTATCCCCGCTACGGCATCCTGCTCACCTTCTTCTCGCCGTCGGGCTACGAGGTACGCAAGAACTACCGTGGGGCCGACGTGGTGTGCTACCTGCCCTTCGACAAGCCGCGCAATGTCAGGAAGTTCCTCGACATCGTGAATCCCTGCATGGCCTTCTTCATCAAATATGAGTTCTGGAAGAACTACCTCGACGAACTCCACCGCCGTCACATTCCCGTGTACAGCGTTTCTTCCATCTTCCGTCGCGGGCAGATTTTCTTCAAGTGGTACGGAGGACCCTACCGCAACGTGCTGCGCAACTTCGACTATCTCTTTGTGCAGAACGACCGCTCCAAGCGCTACCTGGCCAAGATAGGCATCAACCGCGTCACGGTGGTGGGCGACACGCGCTTCGACCGTGTGCTCCAGATCCGTCGTGAGGCCAAGGACCTGCCGCTGGTTGAGGCTTTCAAGGGCGGGGCGCTGACTTTCGTGGCCGGTAGCTCGTGGCAGCCCGACGAAGACCTGTTCATCGACTACTTCAACCGCCATCCCGAGATGAAGCTCATCATTGCGCCCCACGTCATCGACGAGAGCCACCTGGTGGAAATCGTGCGCAAGCTGAAGCGTCCCTACGTGCGCTACACCCGTGCCGACGAACAGAACGTCCGTAAGGCCGACTGCCTTATTATCGACTGCTTCGGTCTGCTTTCTTCCATTTACCGCTACGGCGAGGTGGCCTACATCGGCGGCGGCTTCGGCGTCGGCATCCACAACACCCTCGAGGCGGCCGTCTATGGCATCCCCGTCATCTTTGGGCCCAAATATCAGAAGTTTCAGGAGGCCGTGCAGCTCATCGAGGCGCAGGGCGCCTTCTCCATCCAGAACGGCGACGAACTGAACCGTCTGCTCGACCGCCTCTTCTCCGACCGTGCATTCCTCGAAACGACCGGCCGCCGTGCGGGCGACTATGTCACCGGCCAGGCCGGCGCCACGGACAAGATTCTGGAGATGATTAACTTCTGAGGTAAATGCTCGTAGGGGATGAGGGCTATGAAATCACGGTTCCGGCTTGTGTTTTTGTTCTGCCTGTCGCTGATGGGGATGGTCGCCTGTTCTCGTCCGGATGCCGGGCGTGAAGCCCTGCTGGTCCGGGCTGATTCCCTGCTTGGTCAGTTGCCCGACAGTGCCCTGACGCTGCTGCAGCCGTTGCGTACCGAGCGGATGGACCGTCAGGAGGCCGCCCGCTATGCCTTGCTGCTGGCCCGGGCCACCAACAAATGCTTCCGGCCGTTGCTTCCCTGCGACTCCCTGCTGGACATTGCGCTGAAATACTACGACGACCCCACCCCCGAACGGGCCGTTGCCTTGCTCTACAAGGGACGGCTGGTCGAGGAGATGGGCTGGCACGAAGAGGCCGCCCGCCTGCTGCAGGAAGCGCTGTCCATCGCCACCCGCTTCCCCGAAGAGCAGGAAACGAGGCGGCACATACTCAGTTCCCTGGGCAATCTTTATTTCTATTCCGGTAACTATGATGCTTCGCTTCCTGTATACCGGCAGCTTTATGAATGTTGTGAGACGGAGCTGGACAAGGCGATCGCGCTGGATGACATTGCATCTTGTTATGCTGTAAAGGGTGGGGTGGATTCTACATTTCTTGTGCAGAAGAGAGCTTTGTACCATGCTTTTGCTTCCAATGATTCTTTAATTATCGCGACAAATTTACTGTCGATGGGCCTTAATTATAAGGATAATGATAGGCGTGATTCTGCTTTGTATTATATAAGATGGGCGCTTCGTCAAATTCCGAATGATGAATCTAAAGGTAACTGCTATTATAATTTAGGTTCTTTGTTTGCCAAAGAACAGGAAATGGGTGACTCTGCTTTGTTTTATTTGGCTGAAAGTTGGGCTGATTCAACGTTTGATGGGAGATTTCTGTGTCTTCAAGATTTGGCGGATTTGGAAGCAGCTAAGGGAAATTACCGTATAGCCAATGCCTATTTGCTGCAATACATAGCGTATGCCGACAGCTTGATCTTTTCCGAGCAGTCTACGGAGATTGAGCAGTTGATTTACAAGCATGGTATTCAGATGAAAGTACGGGAAGAGCAGATGAGGTCGCAGCGTCTTCGGGAGCGGATGGTTACAGGCTTCCTTTTGTGTCTGGTGGGGATTGTAGTGCTGTTCCACTATCGTTTGAGTAAGAGAAAACGGAAACAACGGATATATGAAGCCCATTTAACTTATACTAGAGAGAAAATCAATGCTTTACAGACGACCATTGAAGATAATACGGTCATCATAGAACTGCTGCGGAAGGAACATCGGCAACTGGAAGAAGAAGTGCAGAGAGGTGAGCTGGAAGTACGGGAGAGGGAAGCCGTGATTGCCGGTCTGAAGAAGGAACAGGAGACCTTGCAGAATTGGCTCTTTTCTCAGACCGCCATCTATAAGAAAGTACAAGCGTTGCGCAAACAGTGGGTAGGGGGAAATAAGGAGCAGAAAGTGCTGGATGCGGCTGGCCGTCAGAAGCTGAAGGAAACGGTGCTCGACCTTTATTCTTCTCAGGTCAAGGAGTGGAGGGCGCACTATCCCCGTCTGTCCGAAGACGACCTGCTGTTGCTCTGTTTGCAGTTCGCTTCGTTCGATTCCCAAAGCATTGCCATCTGCTTCGGATATGGGGATACGCATACCATCAACCAGCGGAAAACACGCATTCGGGAGCGAATGGAGGAATGAATCATTGAAAGTGTGACTGTCTGATTTTGTATATGATTATAAATCAGGTATTTACAAATTTGAATTGTGACTGTCTGTTTTAACTGTGCCTTTGGAATTGTGACTAACTTTGCATCGTTTGAATGAGAGAAAAACGAATCTTTTATTTTATTAATTCATTAATGTCAATAGAGTATGAAAAAGTTAGTTATCATGTGTGTATTGGCTGTCTTCGCGATGGCGGCCAAAGCTCAATTCTATGCAGGAGGTTCGATAGGCTTTTCTGCGGTTACTACGAAGCAGAACCGGGAGTCACATACCAATTCGACCTATATGGTGATGCCGGAAATGGGTTATCGCATTAACAACCTTTTTTCGGTAGGTGTTTCCGGCGGTGTGTCGTATACCGTCATAGGTGAAGGCGATGATGTTGCGACTTACAATCTTTCACCTTATATCCGTACAACCTTTGCTCATGTGCGCTGTGTGGATTTCTTTGTCGACGCTACGGCCTTTTACCAGCGTGAGCGTTCGGGTGACACCGCAACGGCTGTAAACGGTTGGGGCGTGGCGTTGAATCCGGGTATCTTGATTAACCTTTCGGACCGTGTACAGCTGATGGGACGGACTTCTTTGTTCCAATATACAAAGATGGGAAAAAAGGCGTCTGCTGTCAAGCAGGTGGGTTTTTCCATTCCGGCCACGCTGTCGGTGGGAGTGATTTATCTGTTTTAAAAAGATGATTAGAGCAATCTGTCGCTTGCCGTTGGTGCTCCCTTCCGACGCCGTGCTTCCACACCTCCTGACGAAGCACTGCATGAGGTCGTGAGGAAGTGCTTCGTGATACAGTAACGCCGTGCTCCGTCAAGTGGTGACGAAGCACGGCGTCAGCCTGTTATGCCGTACGGTGTGTCATTCCTTGTACCAGCCGGCGTACATCAGGTAGTTGTGCGCTATCTTCTGGTTCAGCTCCTTGGCCTGTTCGGGGTCCACCTTCTTGATGAACTTGGCGGGTACGCCGCCCCAGATGCTGCCCGGCTCGATGACCGTGTTACTCAGCACCAGCGAACCGGCGGCCACGATGGCGCCTTCGCCCACCACGGCGTGATCCAGCAGCGTGGCGCCCATGCCGATGAGGGCATAGTCCTTCACGGTGGCGCCGTGGATGGTGACGTTGTGGCCGATGGACACGTGGTCGCCTATCTCGATGGTCGATTTCTCGTAGAGCGTGTGCAGCACGCTGCCGTCCTGTATGTTCACACCGTTGCCGATGCGGATGGAGTTGACGTCGCCGCGCAACACGGCGTTGAACCATACGCTGCAGTCGCGGCCCATCTTCACGTCGCCCACGAGGGTGGCGTTGTCGGCCAGGAAGCAGTTTTCTCCTATTTCGGGCGTAAAGCCTCTTACTGATTTGATTAATGCCATTTTTTTTAGCGGTTAGCGGTTAGTGGTTAGCGGTGAGTGGTTAACGATGCTTACTAACTGCTCACCGTTAACTGCTCACCGCTCTGTTTAAATCCTCTTGCAAGCCTTCTCCAGCCATAGCCGTTCGTCTTCGTCGAGGCTGGGCGAGAGTTGTTCGTATACCTTGCGGTGGTACTGGTTCAGCCAGTCGATTTCTGCCGGAGTCAGCAGGTCGCGGATGATGCCGCGGGTGCAGATGGGGCAGAGGGTGACGGTCTCGAACTTCAGGTAGCGGCCGAACAGGCCTTCACCCGCAGGGACGGTTAGCACGAGGTTCTCCGTGCGGATGCCGTGACTGCCGGCCTTGTAGACACCCGGCTCGTTGCTGGTGAGCATACCCGGACGCAGGCTGACGGGGTTCTCGTTCATGCGGATGCTCTGCGGGCCTTCGTGCACGTTGAGGAAATGGCCCACGCCGTGCCCCGTGCCGTGCAGGAAGTTCATGCGGTGCTGCCAGATGGGCATGCGGGCCAGTACGTCGAGCTGTGCGCCGCGCGTGCCTTCGGGGAAGACAGCCATGGCCAGGTCGATGTGGCCCTTCAGTATCAGGGTGTAGTCGGTCTTCTCTTCCTCGGTCAGCGGGCCCAGGGCAATGGTACGGGTGATGTCCGTGGTTCCGTCCAGGTATTGCGCACCCGAGTCGAGCAGCAGGAAGCCGTGGGGCTCCAGCGGAATATCTGTTTCGGGCGTGGCCTCGTAGTGGACGATGGCTGCGTGGGCGCCGTATCCGGCGATGGTGTCGAAGCTTTCGCCCATGTAGAGCGGTTGGGCGGCACGCAGTTCGTGCAGTTTCCGGTCGATGCTGATTTCCGTCTCATGGCCTTGAGGTACAGCCTCTTCCAGCCACTTCAGGAACTTGACCAGCGCCACGCCGTCGCGCTGCATGGCTTGTCGCAGCCCGGCTATCTCCTGCTCGTTGCGCACTGCTTTCAGCAGAGCAACCGGCGAGGCGGCTTCGATGACGCGGCACTGCTGTGGTATGGCCGAGCGGACGGCATAGTTGGTCTTGCCCGGCTCCAGCATCAGGCTGCCTACTAGCAAATCCTGCAAGTGGGTGAGGATGTCGGCGTAGGGCAGGCAGGCGACGCCGTTCTCTTCGAGGTAGGCGCGGACGGAGGACGTCAGCTTCTGCGGTTCGATGAAGTAGCAGGCTTCCTGCTCGCCAATCAGCAGGTAGCTGACGACTACGGGGTTGCAGTGCACGTCGCTGCCGCGCAGGTTCAGTACCCAGGCTATCTCGTCGAGGGCGGAGAGTAGCAGGCATTGCGTTCCGGCCCGGCGCATCTCGGTACGGATGGTTTCCAGCTTCTGTGCGCAGGTGCGTCCGGCATATTTTGTCTCATGGATGAAGGCGGGTGCCTGCGGCAGAGGTGGACGGTCGGTCCAGATGTCGTTCATGGGGTCGGGCAGACTCTTCACAGCGATATGGGCGGCAGCCAGCTCTTCTTTCAGGTTGCGGGCCGCTTCGGTGGAGAAGACGGTGCCGTCGATGCCGGCAGTCTGGCCTTCCTTCAGTTCGGCAGAGAGGAAGGCGGGGATGGAGGGCGTTTCGGGCAGCATTTCCTTGTACAGGTCGATGCCGGTACCCTCCAGTTGGCGGGCTGCCTGGAGGAAGTAGCGGGAGTCGGTCCACAAACCAGCTTTCTCAGGAGTCACGACGACGGTGCCTGCCGAACCCGTGAAGCCCGAAATCCATTCGCGGCTCTGCCAGTGGGGCGCCACATATTCGCTCAGGTGCGGGTCGGTGCTGGGGATAATGAAAGCCTCTACACCGGCCTGCTTCATCCAGGCGCGCAAGGCCCGGATGCGTTCTTGAATGATGGTATTCATAGTTGTTGTATTATATAATAATGTGAGACGCATTTCTCTGTCGGATAGAGAAACGCGTATCAAAAGTACGAAAAGCCTCCCGATTGAACAAACTTTCCATTGTGTTTTTGGCATTCCGGACATGGAAAAAGCCGGATAAGTGTATCCGAATATCTCTCTGTAAGTTAAGATTTTGCAGAAAGTTTTTTGTGAATAAAGAAAATATGTGTACTTTTGCGGCTCGAATTTAATCGTGAGATTTTATATATTAACTTTTAATTCATTAAAACAATGATTGTAGTACCTGTAAAAGAAGGCGAAAACATTGAGAAAGCACTGAAGAAATTCAAGCGCAAATTTGAAAAAACCGGTATCGTAAAGGAATTGAGAAGCAGACAGCAGTTTGACAAACCGTCTGTAATCAAAAGACTTAAGAAAGAACGTGCCGTTTACGTGCAGAAACTTCAGCAAGTAGAAGATTAATAATTCGTAAAATCCTTTGAATTATTGAATTCTTTTCATACATTCGTTGCACATTTAGTTATGTAGCGATATGTGGTTGACTGATTCTTTTTTGGACTACCTCCGTTACGAGCGGAATTATTCGGACGAGACCCTGAAGGCCTACGGCGAAGATATACGTCAGTTCCAGAGTTATGCTGAAGAAGAATCCTGCGTTCGGTCTCCTCAGGAAGTGAAGGCGGAACTGGTTCGTGAATGGGTCGTCTCGTTGATGGACCGGAAGTATACGTCGACCTCCATAAACCGGAAGCTGAGTTCGCTCCGTTCTTATTATAAATTCCTTCTGAAGAAGGGTGAGGTGAAGGTGGATCCGTTGCGGAAAGTGATGGGACCCAAGAACAAAAAGCCTCTGCCTGTGTTCTTGAAGGAAAGGGATATGGATCGGTTGTTGGACGATATTTATTTCGGAGATGGGTTTGAGGGGTGTCGTGACCACCTGATTATCGGAATGTTTTATGCTACGGGCATGCGACTTTCGGAACTGATCGGGTTGGATAACGGAGATGTGGATTTTGCGGCGTCTGTCATCAAAGTGACTGGAAAACGTAACAAACAACGTCTGATCCCTTTTGGTGACGAACTGCGAAACGAGATGCAGGAATATGTCAATGTGCGAAATGAATGTGTGGATGTTAAATCCGATGCATTTTTCGTTCGCAAGACGGGTGAACGTCTCTATCGCGGCATAGTTGATAACATTGTGAAACGAAACCTTGCGAAAGTGGTGGTTGCGAAAAAACGGAGTCCGCATGTGCTGAGACACACTTTTGCGACAAACATGCTGAATCATGAGGCAGAGTTGGGAGCAATCAAGGAACTGTTGGGGCACGAAAGTTTGGCTACGACCGAGATTTATACGCACACAACTTTCGAAGAACTTAAAAAAGTGTATAACCAGGCTCATCCTCGGGCCTAAAGAAAAGGAGGTAAGTATGGAAATTAGAATTCAATCAATTCACTTTGACGCATCAGAGCAATTGCAGGCTTTTATTCAGAAGAAAGCTGCGAAGTTGGAGCGATTTTATGATGATATAAAGAAAGTAGAGGTGTCATTAAAGGTAGTTAAACCAGAAACAGCCGAAAACAAGGAAGCCGGGGTGAAAGTTTTGGTCCCCAATGGCGAATTGTATGCGAACAAGGTTTGTGATACGTTTGAAGAAGCGGTAGATTTGTGTCTGGAAGCTTTGGAAAAACAGCTGGTTAAGTACAAGGAAAAATTACGTAGTAAATAAAAAGTCTGCAAAAATTTTGCAGGAAAGAAATAAATGCCTAAATTTGCAGCCGTTTCGAGCACGGTGTGGCGGAACGGCTGCAAAATTGCCTCTTTAGCTCAGTTGGCCAGAGCACGTGATTTGTAATCTCGGGGTCGTTGGTTCGAATCCGACAAGAGGCTCG
>NZ_CABUOL010000024.1 GCF_902493215.1 uncultured Mediterranea sp. | reverse complement strand
TTAACAACAAGTGCAGTTATATACTACCAGTTGTGTAGAATAGTATATAACTGCCATTTTTTATATATATTTGTAGGGTCATGCAGAATAGGCTTCTCCTCTGGTTTTATTTGATCATCAGAATATAAGTTTTGTACTTCATCAATAAAGTCAGGCATTACAAATCTTGCCTCAAGAGGGAACCTCGTATTATTACGGTTAACTAATATTGAATCATTGACATCACGGAACAAGCTATCGTAAACAACATTCATTGCTTGTTTACACTGTGTTATATTGATGAAATTAAGTGATTTCCATTTTCGACGCGTTAACTGTGATTTTATCTTTTCTTCTAATGCCTGTGTAATCTTTACATTGTGAAACTCACCCTCCGTCGCAGCATATTTCCATAGTACACCATACATCAATGGTTGGTTCTGGGCAAAGACACCACCACCAGACATTCCATGTAAACTGTCCATATTGTCAACATGCGAAGTGATATTAACCAAATCTACTTTGCTATCTACACATTTACAGTCCAGTCTGGTAATTATATCTTGTGCCTCACCTGAAACTCCGTACAGTTGCATGGATTTTTCTTCAATGAGGTCATCCGCCAACAAGAAAGGGGTAAAATACTTTTTGCTCTTATCAATCTTAATGATAAGAAAATCTTCACCAATAGGAAGCAAAGAATTTGAGATCGTGTCTTTTGTAATGGTTTTATAGGTTACAAAACGACCATCCTCAAATACTTCAATTTCGATTGATCCTATCTTATCAAGAACATCGTTCAACTTTTTCCTCCGAGTATCTTTAAAAATATGTTGAGCTGTGAAGATATAATCGTACTCTTCATCTCCACCTAATGGATATAGGACTCCACTTCCTCGAAACTGGAGTCCTCTTCCTTTGATGTCTGCCTTTATTTTAACACAATTGCTGCGAATATCAAATCCTGAATCCATTACAAACATTGAGATTAATATTATTTTTTTTCAATTCATCAGCTGTTATTCCAAGTATATCAAGAGATTCTTGATAGTTAAAATACACGTTGATTGCTTTATCTGCACTTTCTCTGTAACGAATAAGCTTGGCTATAGTCTCCTTATTGGGGAAATAATATTTCTTATTCTTCTTAGTTGAAATAATGAAGTTTGAGCATTTTATCTCGTCAATGATGTTTTTAGTAACATTTCGCGTACTCCCATGATGGGGAAGTTTCATTAAATCCAATTCAAGAGGTGTACCGTTCGTCTTATTATAATACTGAAGCGCATCACATAGTACCTTAGGAGTACTATCACCTGGTAACAATATTTTTTTTCCTTCACATTCTGCTAGAATTATAATTGACTGGCTATTTGCACCACCTTCATCAAGATCGTCATCATCAACATTATCAATCAAGGTTCTTAAATCAATGTGCCAATCATCTGAACAAGCTCCAAGCTCATCAGGTTCTTTCGGTTTATATTCATATGCCACATCATGATCAGGTGCTAATACATGTAGTTTTATGTCGCCAACCTCTGTCGTAGAACCAAGTAACTCAGAAGTATTATTATTCCAACACAATCTGTCTATTTCAAGAAGAAGAGACGTTAACTCATTTCCTTCGGGCACAGAGTACTCATTTATATCTTCTTTCTTGGGGAAGTTAAACCAAATATGTTTCAACCTGTGTGTTTCCCCCTTTTTTTTCATGTGTTTAATCAATGCTATGATACCAGCTATGTGATCTGAGTCAATATGAGTCACTACAAGGAGGTCAATAATCTCATCCTGTGGCATTTGGTCATACCGAGTCCTAATTGCAGTTGTAGATTTTCCGCCATCAATCACAATGTTTTTCTTATTGTGGCTAACCCAAATGCTATCGCCAGTACCTGCTTGAAGAATTTCTATGAACATCTTGTAATATATATAGACATGATTATAACAATAAGTCCTCCCGTTTTAATTTAATTCCGGATGAATTTTCTGAATCCGCTGCATTATATATTCGATAGTGTCCTGTTTGGATGCAATTATTTAAATCACAGATAAAATATGTAACTACTTCTCTACGATATATGAATCCATTTAATGACATCAAACCTTTACCTTTTTGATACTAGAAGCAGCAGTCCTTCCACTCGTGTAAATGAAACTACCAACTGTTTCGTACGAGTGGAAGAGACATTATGAATGTTAATCAAATATCTTAGGAGAACGATAAGCTGAGGTCTTGTACCAGTTGGTATCATGCTTATATCTTGAAACAGCAATAGATGGACTAATACCATATCGTTCAGCTTCAGTCGCTATAGTTTTTACAATTTTATGAGGAGAAAGACTATTACAACCCACTTTTAAGATTTCATTCCATATGGCTTCAGGGATGAGAGTATTTTTAGCAAATTCGTTCGCTTCTTTTTCTCTTGGATCTGAGGAATATTCGACCCCTTCAATCGCAATGAATGCCTTTTGGATATCAGATAAGTGTCGATCTATATGACATAATTCATGTAGAATATCAAAAGCTAACTTATCCATATCGTTATAACGGTAGGTCACAGTTATGATTGGATGTCCATTTACTATCGTAGAATAAGCATCAATCGGAGCCTTGTCTAATTTTTGAACCTCAGCCAAAGATACTCCATAGTTTTGTAAACATTTTTTAACATTATTCACGCTCATTTTTCTTTGATTTGCCATTGAAGCAATTTCTTCAGCAGCTTTAAGAGCATTACCTTGTTCATAGCTGTTTAAGTTTGAAATATGCGAAATCGTCAACCAATTAAGGACAAGCCATGTGAACATATTCTTCTCATCAATTTGTACTTTTTCACTATGTTTATAGAAACCAGCCACTTGCATCTTTTGTTCCTGTATAGTTAGCAGGTCAAATGGGAATAAGTCTTTTATCCATCTTACTTTATCAACGACAGATGTAAAAGGGCAATGAAGACATTTGTATAGATGTTTTAAATTTAGTATTTTAGAACATTCTTCCTCAAACGCAAAGGCTTCCTGTTCTTCAATACTACGTTTCTCTATGGCTATACAGTCATATGTATAACTGTTTTGGAGATTCATCCATACCTTAAAAGGTATGCCTAAATGCTGCTCCAGCTTCATTGCCAAATCTTCATTTAAGTTACGTTTGCCCTTAATAAATGCATTTAAGTGCGTGGGTTGCACACTTATTTGTTGGGCAAAATCTTTTTGCTTTATACCTCGTTCCTGCAATTCTTCACGCAAGATTTCTCCTGGGTGTATTGCTCTAACGGGAATTGGATTGTTACTTTTTGTTGCCATAATGTGTGCTATCTATTTCAATTAGTTCAACTTCAATACCGTCGTCAGTTTCCGTAAACAGGAGGCGTTCTACCATGCCATTGACAATCCGAACAGAGCTTCGTTGCTCTACTTGGTGCTTCAGTTTTTCATAATGCAAAAAACTAAATAGTTTTAACTCAGCAGTAGACTCTACATCATGCATCGTTTTCACTGCGCGTATATATCCATCTATAAATTTCTTGTTTTTGCAAAAGTTCTTGTACCTTTTATCTCTTGTCTTACCTGTTTCATACAATTCTAACAAAACTTCATCTTTGAATATTACTTTCATGCGGTGAAATGCTATTTGTTACAGCAAAGATATGCATAAATTACCAAATATGGTAATTTTTCAATAGGTATTTTTATTTATACTAGAATAAAGTTCCCAATACTACATCAAACGATATACTTTCTCCATCCATGACGAAAGTCTTACAAATTAATCAAGAATTTCCACAGATGGTAGAACTGTTATCTAAATACTTAGTTTATAAATGTGAAGATAAAACCAGATATTAAAGAGATATGTATATTATACATAGAAAGCATTGAATGATGGACAAATCTACCAGATGGATTAAGTGCTTTGGATGTATTTTTTGAAAGTTTTTTCTTAGGTAATATAAGAGAACTCAAAAATGGTTCAAGAATGTGGACTATAACCTATATAAATGAAGATAGTGAAGTTGAAGCATATTAAAATTATGGATTACTCTGTATCAAATTGTATGCTAAGACTATGATGATCAAGTAATCATAAATTCACCAGTTTAATCTATAGAATAATTTAACTTTATTTCGGCAATTCTTTGATGAGTAAATATAAAAAGCTTATAACTTACTGATGCTTAGTAATTTACATAATTATTTATTTCGTGTTATCCACCAAATTTGTTGCGGAACAAGTAAGCCATAAAAAACAATAAACAAAGAAAGAAGACGCCAAATATAAAAAGCATAAAAGGTGTGAAAATCGCCTGATTTCCGCACCTTTCCTTATGGATTTTTATCGCCACTTACTTGACTTTTAGAAAATATAGAAAATCAAGGGACTGAAAAACATTACATTCATTCTCTAAAAAAATTATACATTGGTTTGCAACCATAATTTAAACAGCGGGTCTGTAATGGTATATATACCTCCCCGTTGGGTTTGAGATGTCCTATCTATAATTTTCCGGTCAGCCATCAGTTTGAGATATGGGGATATCTTCCCGTTATCTTGACCTGTCATCTGACGGATCTCCTGCAGATTGACTCCATTTTCAGGCCTTGCAATAGCCGATAAAATTCTTTGAATCTGCACTACATAACTATCATACTTTGCCTGATAATAGAAAGAGAAATAGTCTAAAAGAAGCATTATATCCATTTCGGGACTTGCAGAATCTTCAATAATCTTTGCGGCAATCTGCACAGAACGGGGTGTCTTAGGCAAGTAAGACATCAGGTTTTCCAAACGTGTCATATCCGCCTCACACCCTACGAACATACTATAATCAGTGACGACAAGAGGCCGTATATAAGAGATCTTAAATCCTTCGAAGAAAGCAGACTCATAACGGGTGAATGCCGGCAGCACCTTGTCGGCTGTCGCTATAAGAATAGGTGCACCGGCTTTATTGAGCTTTCCCCTCAAATTATACTGCTCAGTATTATCAGTCCTCTCGAAATAGTACTGGACATTGTCAATCAACAAGACAGTCCTGCAAGAATCATCCTGCAATGAATGAAACTTCCATATATCATCAGTTGAGAAAAGGCTTTTTCCATCTATGAATATCGGCTTAAGCCATTTGGCACTGTTCTCTATACTGAAATACATCCTTTTGAGCAATGAGGTCTTTCCACTCCCTTTTTCACCAATAATCAAATTGGACTGTGCGACCTTATCCCTGTCCTCCTTTAACAAATAGTTGAAGATGGACGTAAAAATATCATTGTTTATGACAACAGCCTCTTCCTTTATCCCATTGCCAAGAGATAAAGGAGGCTGATGTAATATGCTGGTACTTGTATTCATCTATTTAATCACTAAACAAACGTGCCAAATCAATAATCTCTCAAAAGCGGTGAGCGGAACATACGCAAAGAGTCTTTCTTCATAATGTATTCAAGAACCTTGCTTAAAGTATAATCAACAGCCTCAATCTTTGAAGCATCCTGACCTGTCATCAAATTGTTGAGCATACCATTCCGTAGAATGGCAAGTAGTTTCAGAATCTACCGGGCAGGAAGCTCGTATTCACCATATTCGACTAGTCTCTCAGACCTGGTACTCAAATAATTCTCTGAATATAACTTACGATAAACTGTGTCTATATCTTCCCAAGTCATCTTATCCTCATAGTCTTCTACCTATTTTGAGAAATAGAATAAGGGATCTTCCAATACAACTTGTTCAGCAAATACTCAACAAACTTATCGCTCATTTCAATATATTCAGACCTACAAAACCGCAGAACAGTCAACAGACTTTCGTTTTGCTAATCCGTAGCAGGCTTCTAAGCCAGTTGAGGATAAAGTCCACTTTTTCAGTTCTGTCTTCACCCATGCTGAGAATCACCAGGAAAAGAGTCTATTCATCAACGACAATAAATGTGTCTTCATCGTGCATGATTAGCTCCTTCAAGAAATCTTCCAGATCTTCTTTTTCCCAAAAATCAAATTAAACAGGACTGAGAGAAATCTTCTCTATTCTTTCCTGTACTGAAGCCAACCCTTTTTGGACATTCCTTAGCTACCTGTTTCCAAATATCATTTTTGCAGAAGGTTTCAATTACAAGGTTAAGAAAACCATCTTCTGTGATTGTTTCTAAACACATTTCCACCTCTGATTCTTTTTCTTTTCTATCAGATATTTCGCCAATATAGAGTTGCTAATGCGGCGGGGTACGGACAGTCAAAAGAATGGCTACTATCAAGCAGTCTGTTTACCTTGCGGATTTCCTTTTCTCTTCCGAAGAAGTCACCATATTCTGCCAATGGACCAATCTTATCTGATCTATACATAGTTTTTCAGATTTATCTGCAAAGATACATATCTAATTAATAAAAAAACATTTTTATAGAAGATTATTTTTATAAGTTTATAGCCATGTCCGTTCATTTGTCCGGACGTATTCATAAAATATGAACACAGGTGAAATGATGAAACTATAAGTATAGTCATAAAAAGTGAAAAGGAATTGGGCGGATACAAAGAATTTCTTAAGTTTACAAATTGTATCCCACAAGGATTAATCTGCAGTAATCATGATTAAAAGTTTATATCTAAATAGCTTTACATGCTTTTAAGAATGCAATCTTGCTTTCTGTAAAGGTATCAATGTCTTTATTGGCCGCAACGGCACAGGGAAAACCCATATAATGAAATTCTTGCAGCCTCGATGAAAGCTAACTCGCTTTTTGCACGGTCAATCTCCAAGACAAAGGATAAATTTGGAGATTTGTTCACGGAAAAACTGCTTTGATATTTTAAGCCGGACACACTATGTCATCTAGTATACAAATATGGATCTGGATCCGCATCCGTTAAAATAGCACTGGAATCAGGTGAACTTGCCTGTACTTTCGGTGAAAAGGCATCGTTGGCAAAATCTGACAACAATACTTATATAGATCAGCCGCATTTCATTTACATTCCTCCAAGAGAAATGTTTTCGCTATTTGAGGGTTTCATTAGCTTATATGAAAAAAGAGAAATTTCGTTCGATGAAACCTATCTTGATCTTGCAAAAGCTATGGATGTAGCACCTTTAAAGAATGATGCTCTAAAAGAAGTACAGGACATACTTGCACCAGTACTAAAAAGTGTAATATAAGTATAATAAGAAAGGGAAATCGCTTTTATATAATTGATGATGGCAAGGAATACGAAGCACATCTGGTGGCAGAAGGGCTACAAAAGATGGCTACCATATTGTATCTATGTATCAATGGAGAGTTTAAGCCGGAAAGTATCTTGTTTTGGGATGAACCAGAATCAAACATGAATCCTACCTTGATTTCAATCATTGTAGATCTCATTGTGGAACTCGCCCAAAAATATAAAGTGCAGGTATTTGTATCCACACATGATTATCTGTTGTCACACAAGCTATCAATGATTGCAGAATATACTCCTGAGGAAAGTCCTGAAATGCGATTCTTCAGCCTTTACAAAAATGGCCATAAAGTTGAAACAGAGGTAGCAGACAAGTTAATTGATGTAAATTATAACCCGATATTGGAATAATACTCTGCTTTTCTTGATTTGGAAAACAAATATATGAACAAACACAATAATGAAAGAAAACAGATTTCGGATTACTCATAATACTATAATGTTACTTCTATACTATTTCATATAAAAAGATTATAATTCCGCTGCGTAAAAATACTTAGTGCACTGCGTAAAATGTAAAGATATACAATAACTTATTGAATATTAAATCATTACAGATAAAAATCAAGAAACAACAAAGACTGATCAGATGCATATATGAAGCTATTAAGCAAAAAAATGAGTAATATTTGATTATAATTTAGAGAACAATCTGATTTTATTTCAGCAATTCTTTGAAGAGAAAATATGAAAACTTATAACTTGCTGTTATTTATGTATTTATATATTCATTTGTTGCACATTATCTACTAATTTGTTGCGGTACAAATATGGTACAAATAAGTGAATTACATATATTTTAGGAACAATGAATCAAAAATGTATCCCAATATTCGTTTTCAATATTGATAAAGGAAAAACCACTTGTGTATATCCTTGATTTTCAGACTATATATTTTTTTAAGTGTCACATTATCTACCATTAAGTTACGGTACAAATATGGTACATTTATACCATAAAAAACAATAAACATAGATAGAAAAACACCAAATATAAAAACAAAAAAAGGTGTGGAATCGTCTGATTTCCACACCTTTTCTTATGGATGTTTATTGTTTATTTATCGTTACTTACTTGACTTCCTCAAAATCAGCATCCTGCACATTATCACCTTGTTTATTATTATTCTGAGCTCCAGATTGTCCTGCATTCATGTCAGGTCCGGCTTGTGCACCACCTTGAGCACCCGTCTGCGCATACATTTCAGCGCTAGCAGCCTGGAAGGCAGTGTTCAGTTCAGCCATGGCACTATCGATAGCAGCCAGGTCTTGCGCCTTGTGAGCATCTTTCAGCTTCTGGAGGGCAGCCTCAATCGGAGCCTTCTTGTCAGCAGGAAGCTTGTCGCCCAGTTCCTTCAACTGATTTTCAGTCGTGAAAATCATAGAGTCGGCCTGGTTCAGCTTGTCGATGCGTTCCTTTTCCTTCTTGTCGGCTTCGGCATTGGCTTCAGCTTCAGCTTTCATGCGTTCGATTTCTTCCTTGCTCAAACCGCTGGAAGCTTCGATACGGATGGCCTGTTCCTTGCCTGTAGCCTTATCCTTGGCAGATACCTTCAAGATACCGTTGGCGTCGATATCGAAAGTTACCTCAATCTGAGGAACACCACGACGGGCAGGAGCGATACCTGTCAGGTTGAACTGACCGATGGACTTGTTCTGAGCAGCCATCGGACGCTCGCCTTGCAATACGTGGATGGTCACTTCCGTTTGGTTGTCGGCAGCTGTAGAGAAGGTTTCGCTCTTCTTGCAAGGGATAGTCGTGTTGGCTTCGATCAGCTTCGTCATTACGCCACCCAAGGTTTCGATACCCAAGGTCAACGGAGTAACGTCAAGCAATACGATGTCGCCCACACCAGCCTCTTTGTTCAATACGGCACCTTGTACGGCAGCACCTACGGCTACAACCTCATCGGGGTTCACACCCTTGGAAGGAACTTTGCCGAAGAAGTCTTCTACCAGCTTCTGAACGGCCGGAATACGTGAAGAACCACCTACGAGAATGACTTCATCGATATCTGAGTTACTCAAGCCTGCGTCGCTCATAGCCTTCTTACAAGGCTCCAAACATGCCTGAATCAGATTGTGAGCCAATGCTTCGAACTTGGCACGAGTCAGCGTCTTAACCAAGTGCTTGGGCACACCACCTACCGGCATGATGTACGGCAGGTTGATTTCTGTAGAAGTAGAAGAAGACAACTCGATCTTAGCCTTCTCGGCAGCTTCCTTCAAACGTTGCATAGCCATCGGATCTTGAGTCAGGTCAGCACCTTCGTCGTTCTTGAACTCCTGTACCAGCCAGTCGATGATTACCTGGTCGAAGTCATCACCACCCAGGTGGGTATCACCATTGGTTGACAATACCTCGAACACACCGCCACCGAACTCAAGGATGGAGATATCGAACGTACCACCACCAAGGTCGAATACGGCAATCTTCATATCCTTGTTAGCCTTGTCCACACCATAAGCCAATGCGGCGGCTGTCGGCTCGTTCACGATACGTTTTACGTCCAAACCAGCAATCTGACCAGCTTCTTTCGTAGCCTGACGTTGAGAGTCGGAGAAGTAGGCCGGAACAGTGATGACAGCTTCCGTAACTTCTTGTCCCAAATAGTCTTCAGCGGTCTTCTTCATCTTCTGAAGAATCATAGCTGAGATTTCCTGCGGAGTATAGTGACGTCCGTCGATGTCAACACGCGGCATGTTGTTGTCGTTCACTACCGGATAGGGTACGCGGGATACTTCTTTCTGTACCTGCGACCAGTTCTCACCCATGAAACGTTTGATAGAATAGATTGTACGCTTCGGGTTCGTGATAGCCTGACGTTTGGCGGGGTCACCTACCTTACGTTCGCCACCGTCAACAAATGCCACTACTGAAGGAGTTGTACGCTTGCCTTCGCTGTTGGCGATTACTACAGGTTCGTTACCTTCGAATACGGCAACACAAGAGTTTGTAGTTCCTAAGTCAATACCAATAATTTTTCCCATGATCGTTATTTTTTATTTGTTATTATTCTGTTTATCTCTGTCCGCCTCATCGGCAGACGCTTCTGAAAGGACAAACGCCGTGCCAAATGCCAAACAGCTTCATCAAGGCAGTAAAAGTCTGACAAGCCCTGCCAGTTTGGCAGAATTCTATCCAATAAACTGACGAAACAGACAACATTAAACGACAGTTATCCTCTACCCTGACAAATACGCTCCTATATATTTCCTCCAGTTCCTTCGAGGAAAAGCAATGCTTTCTCCAAAGGAAAACGATACTTTCCGCCAAAGAAAGCAATGCTTTACTCCAAAACAAAAAAAGCCGCTTCCATTGGAATGTATCTTCCTCAGGAAGCGGCTCTATCACCTTATTATATTAATATCATTCCTTAACGAGCACCAGTACCAGCCCACCGGTTGCATTGTAGAAACCGAAACCACCGTTTTCCAGTCGGGCAAAAGTTTTCACTTCACCCAAGGCTTTGGTAATACGGCCCTCCACTTCCATGTCGGGACAAGCCATCATCGTACTGATGAGATTGGGGAAAGAAATGGCCGACGTGTTGCTTTCATCGGTCACAAAACCGCCGTTAATGGTATTGCAACCTGCATTGCCATGCACTCTCTTCTCGTTTACGTTCAGCTCAAGGAAAGGCTGCTTCTCCATTCCGTCAGGAATGTCCTCTCCCCCAGCCTGCACTATTTTCCATCGTCCGTTCAGATCGGCAGCCGAAACGTCAGACAAACGTTGCTGCAATACCATAACCGGACGTTTCAAAGACTTTCCGCACAATGCTATCTGTCCGTCACCCAGCTTTGTGAACTTCTTTACCTGCGCCAAAGCCGTCAGGACATTTTTCTCCAGCGTCATGTCAGGACACATCATTTGGGTGCTTCCCATCTGTCCCAACTCCAGTTGGCCGGGCTTTCCGCCCGTATCAAAGCTACCCATCAGGCGGTTGCAACCGCTATTGCCATATACTCGGCCCGTATTTGTTTCAAAACCGATGAACGGAAAGGTCTGCCCCGCTGCCGGAACAACCGCCGTCCCATTGATTTCGATAATATTCCACTCGCCGCTGAGGTCAGATACCGGCGTAAGATTCTTTGTCGAGGCACACGATGACATGATTGCCACAACAGCTGCCACACTCCAATAAACACGAATTTTCTTCATTGTCTCTAAGTTTAAGTTAAATTATCAACCGCAAATATAGAACAAAATAACAGGATTACAAACAATTTGTTTGGCATTTGCACCCGAAATGCCAAAGTATTTAGTGCTATTTTAATGTTTATCTAAGAATTAAACAGTATATTTGCTGACGAAATACAAGTAAGAAACAACTGGAATATTTATCAATCACATTATTAAATAAGAAACAAAAATGGGTAAAGTTCTAATTATCGGTGCAGGCGGTGTAGGAACCGTCGTTGCACACAAAGTTGCTCAGAATCCGGATGTGTTCACCGAAATCATGATTGCCAGCCGCACAAAGTCCAAATGCGACGCCGTCGTGAAGGCCATCGGCAATCCCAACATCCAGACCGCTCAGGTAGATGCAGACAATGTAGACGAACTGGTGGCGCTCTTCAACAGCTTCAAGCCCGAAATCGTCATCAACGTTGCCCTGCCCTATCAGGACCTGACCATCATGGAAGCCTGCCTGAAGACGGGTGTCAACTACCTGGATACGGCCAACTATGAGCCCAAGGACGTGGCCCACTTCGAATACAGCTGGCAATGGGCCTACAAGCAGCGCTTCGAGGAAGCCGGCCTCACCGCCATCCTCGGTTGCGGTTTCGACCCGGGTGTGAGCGGCGTCTATACGGCCTATGCCGCCAAGCATCATTTCGACGAAATCCAGTACTTGGACATCGTGGATTGCAATGCCGGCAACCACCACAAGGCTTTCGCCACCAACTTCAACCCCGAAATCAACATTCGTGAGATTACCCAAAACGGACGTTATTACGAGAACGGCCAGTGGGTGACCACCAAACCGCTGGAAATCCACAAGGACCTGACTTATCCGAACATCGGCCCGCGCGACTCCTACCTGCTCTACCACGAAGAGCTGGAATCTCTGGTGAAGAACTTCCCCACCATCAAGCGCGCCCGCTTCTGGATGACCTTCGGCCAGGAATACCTGACTCACCTGCGCGTCATTCAGAACATCGGTATGGCCCGCATCGACGAAGTGGATTACAACGGTGTGAAAATCGTACCTTTGCAATTCCTGAAGGCCGTACTCCCCAACCCGCAAGACCTTGGTGAGAACTACGAAGGCGAAACTTCCATCGGTTGCCGCATCCGTGGATTGAAGGATGGCAAGGAGCGCACCTACTATGTTTACAATAACTGCAGCCACCAAGCCGCCTACAAGGAAACAGGTATGCAGGGCGTCAGCTACACCACAGGTGTACCGGCCATGATTGGTGCCATGATGTTCCTCAAAGGCATCTGGAAGAAGCCGGGCGTATGGAACGTCGAAGAATTCGATCCCGATCCATTCATGGAACAACTCAACAAGCAGGGATTGCCTTGGCACGAAGTAATTGATGGCGACCTCGAACTTTAATATCAGCGGTAAGTGGTGAACGGTGAGCGGTGAACATGCCGCCCCGACAACCACTGACCGTTAATCACTAACCGTTAACCACTAACAAACATGAATGTAGGAGACAAAGCCCCCGAGATATTGGGCATCAACGAGAAAGGCGAAGAAATCCGCCTGAGCAATTATAAAGGAAAGAAACTGGTGCTCTACTTCTATCCGAAAGACAGCACATCGGGTTGTACCGCCCAGGCCTGCAACCTGCGCGACAACTACGACGCCCTGCGTCAGGCCGGCTACGAAGTGGTAGGCGTCAGCGTGGACAGCGAGAAGTCGCACCAGAAGTTCATCGAGAAAAACTCCCTCCCCTTTCCCCTGATTGCCGACACAGACAAGAAACTGGTCGAGCAGTTCGGAGTATGGGGCGAGAAGAGCATGTACGGCCGCAAGTACATGGGTACCTTCCGCACCACCTTCATCATCAACGAAGAAGGCGTCGTGGAGCGCATCATCGGCCCGAAGGAAGTCAAGACCAAGGACCATGCGGCACAAATCCTTTAATACCATTTACCATTTATCCGACAGACAAATATGGCAAAAAAAGACGAACTTAATTTTGAAAACGAAGGCGCCGCAATGCCCAACAGCGAAAAGCTGAAAGCCTTGCAGGCCGCCATGGACAAGATAGAAAAGAGCTTCGGCAAAGGTTCCATCATGAAGATGGGCGACGACAGCGTCGAGCAGGTCGAAGTCATCCCCACCGGCTCCATCGGGCTGAACGTGGCTCTGGGTGTAGGTGGCTATCCCCGCGGTCGTATCATCGAAATCTACGGTCCTGAATCCTCTGGTAAGACCACATTGGCCATTCATGCCATCGCCGAAGCACAGAAAGCAGGAGGCATCGCCGCTTTCATCGATGCCGAACACGCTTTCGACCGCTTCTATGCTGCCAAGCTGGGCGTTGACGTGGACAACCTCCTCATCTCCCAGCCCGACAACGGTGAGCAGGCTTTGGAGATTGCCGAACAGCTCATCCGCTCCTCGGCTATTGACATCATCGTCGTCGACTCCGTAGCCGCCCTTACCCCGAAAGCTGAAATCGAAGGCGATATGGGTGACAACAAGGTAGGCCTTCAGGCCCGTCTGATGTCACAAGCGTTGCGTAAATTGACATCTGCCGTCAGCAAGACCCGCACCTGCTGCATCTTCATCAACCAGTTGCGCGAGAAGATCGGTGTCATGTTCGGCAATCCCGAAACGACTACCGGCGGTAATGCCCTGAAGTTCTACGCATCCGTCCGCCTCGATATCCGTGGTGGTCAGGCCATCAAGAACGGCGAAGACGTCATCGGCAAGCAGACCAAGGTCAAGGTTGTCAAGAACAAGGTGGCTCCTCCCTTCCGTCGTGCCGAGTTCGATATCATGTTCGGCGAAGGCATCTCGCGTGCCGGTGAAATCATCGACCTGGGTACCGAACTGGGCATCATCAAGAAGAGCGGTTCCTGGTTCAGCTACAACGACACCAAGCTGGCCCAAGGCCGCGATGCAGCCAAGCAGGTCATTTTGGACAACCCCGAGTTGGCCGAAGAACTGGAAGGGCTGATTTTCGAAGAACTCAAGAAAGAGAAATAAAGTTCCATATCTATTTATGAAGGTGTGTCAAAATAGAAGTATTTTCAACTCTCCTCCTTCCAGAAGGAGGAGTACCCGATAGGGGGAGGAGGTAGGTGAAAACATAACGCGTTAATTGATAACCTCTCGCGAAAACCTACCACCCCGCCCTTTGGGCACCCCTCCTTCCAGAAGGAGGGGAGTTAAATAGCTCAACCTCATTTTGACACAGACCCTTTATTCATTATAATTCCCCGTAGCATGAGTGATTTCCGTCTGAAAGTGTTCCACGCTGTAGCCCGAAACCTGAGTTTCACCAAGGCTTCCCAAGAATTGTTTATCAGCCAGCCGGCCATCACCAAGCATATACAGGAATTGGAAAGCACCTACCAGACCCGTCTGTTCGAGCGTCAAGGCGGGAAAATATCCCTGACCGAATCGGGCCGTATTCTGCTGGAACATTGCGAACGCATACTGGAGGAATACCGCAAACTGGAGTACGAAATGCACCTGCTCCACAACCAATATACCGGCAAACTGCGGTTGGGTGCTAGTACAACCATCGCCCAATACGTACTTCCCCCCATGCTCGGTACGTTCATCAGCAAATTTCCACAAGTAGAACTCTCGCTGCTCAACGGCAATACACGCGAAATGGAAGCAGCCCTGCAGGAACATCGCATCGATCTGGCACTGGTCGAAGGAGTGACCCGCCTGCCTAATTTGCGTTACACCCCCTTTCTGGAAGACGAACTGGTAGTCGTTGTACGTACAGGCAACCGCCTGCCGATAGCCGACGAAATAACTCCCGAACAGCTGGCCACCCTCCCCCTGGTGTTGCGCGAACGCGGATCGGGTACCTTGGATGTCTTCGAACGGGCCATCCTGTCACATAACATCAAACTATCCTCCCTCCACGTACTCATGTATCTGGGAAGCACCGAAAGCATCAAGCTTTTTTTGGAACATACCGACTGCCTGGGTGTCGTTTCCATCCGTTCCGTCAGCAGGGAGCTGTATGCCGGCCGCTTGCGCGTAGTCGATGTCAAAGGCTTGGAAATGAAACGTGAATTCAATTTTGCCCAACTGCAAGGCCAGGAAAGCGGATTGAGCCAGGTTTTCATGCAATTTGCCCGACGATAATCGTTCCAGCGCTCTTATTACTTTTGGTTATAACTGATAAAAATATAAGAATTGCAACCTCCACCGGAAATACGTACCTTTGCGCCCGACAAAGAAAAAGTTAAACCAACAAAAAAAAGAATCGTTATGTTCGAACGTGGAAACAGAGGCAACACCTTTCATGGCATCCTGCTCATTGCCTTATTCTCCTTCTCAGCTTTCTACATCGCTGAAATCCCATTCGTAAAAAGTCTGTCGTTCAGCCCCCTCATCGTCGGCATCATTCTGGGTATGCTGTACGCCAACAGCCTTCGCAACCGCCTGCCTGAAACGTGGGTACCGGGTATCAAGTTCTGTACCAAGCAGATTCTCCGTGCCGGTATCGTGCTCTACGGCTTCCGCCTGACGCTGACCGAAGTGGCAGCTGTAGGCCTGCCTGCCATTGTGGTAGACAGCATCATCGTCTGCGGCACCATTTTTCTGGGTGTATTCCTGGGCAGACTGATGAAAATCGACAAAGATACGGCCCTCATCACATCAACCGGCAGCGCCATCTGCGGTGCGGCAGCTGTATTGGGTGCCGAACCGGTCATCAAATGCGAAGGCCATAAGACAGCCATCGCCGTGTCTACCGTCGTTATTTTCGGAACCATAGCCATGTTCCTCTACCCCATCATGTATCGTTCGGGACTGCTGTCCGGCCTGTCCGACACACAGGTAGCCATCTATACGGGAAGTACCCTGCATGAGGTAGCCCATGTAGCCGGTGCAGGCAATGCGATGGACCCAACCGATACGCTGGGTATTGCCGGTACGGCCACCATCACCAAGATGATCCGTGTCATGTTACTGGCCCCTGTACTGGTCATCATGAGTTTCGCCCTTGCCGGCCGGAAAAGATTGTCGGCCGACGGCACAGCCTCCAAGAGCAAAATCACGATTCCCTGGTTTGCCTTCGGCTTCATCGGCATCATCTGCCTGAACTCCCTGCTTCAATACCTCTTTGACGCACCGACCGTCAAGGACATCCCGCTGAACGGAGCCATCGAGTACATCGATACCTTCATGCTCACCATGGCCATGACGGCACTGGGTACAGATACCAGTATCGACAAGTTCAAGCAGGCAGGCGCCAAACCCTTCGTACTGGCCTTCGGACTCTTCATCTGGCTGCTGCTGGGCGGTTACCTGCTGGTGAAGTATCTGGTTCCCCTACTGGCGTGACAACCAAAACCACTTCACATATAGAATGGGCCTGCCTCTTTTCAGAAGCGGGCCCATTCCCCTATTATACCTATAATATATAGAAAGCAACGTCATCTCAGTTCCTCTTCCCGAATGCCTAATACATGGGCCAGAGATGGTACAACCGGACACCATTGGCCGACAACAGGGCAAGAAGGTCTCTCCAAACCGAACCACACCGCTTGGACATCCGCCCCCTCTGCATTCTTTCTCCTTTCACGAAGGACTTCCCCCGTCACCTCGTTCAGTTTTTCCTCGTCGGCACTCATGGCTGGTACCAATAACGCCTGTCTCACGGAAGCATTGTTCAGCACCAGGGCCAGCAGGTCCCGATACAACGTTTCGGCTGTAGCCATCTTTTCGGTAGGTACCACCGAAAAAACATATTCGGCCAACCCCGTACGACAAGCCATTCCATCCAGGTCAGACAAAAGAGAAGGCATACAAGCGCTCAACGCATCCCCATCCGTCCCCTGGACCAACAAGACCTGTACCTCAGCCGATGAAAAATCCCGGATACCCGCATCCAGCAGCAGGCAATCCAGCCAGGCCGCCAGGTCGAGTACGGGCAAAGGGCGCCCCAGACGGGCAGCCATCACTTCACGCACCATCCCCACCGTCCGGTTCAGGAACGATACGTCTACCAGTATCACACGTTCCGAAAGTTTCAGTTCCGCAGTTCTATCCATATTCTTAATTCATGTCAGTTATCATCTGTGAAGTGCGCAAAGATAATACAAATAAAGGGAAAATAAGACAGAAAGACCGTCCGAATGCCATTTTGTCATATAAAATTACCAACAATAAGACATTTTGTCCATCCGGTACAAGTGGCAAGAGTTTTGCAAATCAATGGGTGTCAAACCTAACCAAGACTAAAGAAAGGAGAAACGATATGAACTTTAACAACTTTACCATCAAAGCGCAAGAAGCCGTACAGGAAGCTGTGAACCAGGTACAGCGCCGGGGACAGCAGGCCATCGAGCCGGTACACTTGTTGCAGGGAGTCATGAAAGTGGGCGAAAACGTCACCAACTTCATCTTCCAGAAGCTGGGCATGAACGCCCAGCAGATAGAGCTGGTTCTCGACAAGCAGATCGAATCGCTGCCCAAGGTTTCGGGTGGAGAACCCTACTTGAGCCGCGAGACCAACGAAGTGTTGCAGAAAGCCATGGACTACTCCAAGGAACTGAACGATGAGTTCGTTTCACTGGAACCCATCCTGCTGGCCCTGCTCACCGTCAGGAGCACTGCCTCGAGCATTCTGAAAGATGCCGACATGAGCGAAAAAGAGTTGCGTACCGCCATCAGCGAACTGCGTCAGGGTTCGAAGGTCACCTCCCAGTCGAGTGAAGACACCTACCAGTCCCTGGAGAAGTATGCCATCAACCTGATAGATGCCGCCCGAAACGGCAAACTCGATCCGGTCATCGGCCGTGACGAAGAAATCCGTCGGGTCCTTCAGATATTGAGCCGCCGTACCAAGAACAACCCCATCCTCATCGGTGAACCGGGTACCGGTAAGACCGCCATCGTCGAAGGGCTGGCGCAGCGAATCCTTCGGGGCGATGTGCCGGAGAATCTGAAGAACAAACAGCTGTATTCGCTCGACATGGGTGCCCTCGTAGCCGGAGCCAAGTACAAAGGCGAGTTCGAGGAACGTCTGAAGGCCGTCATCAACGAGGTAAAGCAGTCCGAAGGCAACATCATCCTCTTCATCGACGAAATCCATACCCTGGTAGGCGCCGGTAAGGGTGAAGGTGCCATGGATGCCGCCAATATCCTGAAACCGGCCCTGGCCCGTGGCGAGGTACGAAGCATCGGTGCCACGACGCTCGACGAATATCAGAAGTATTTCGAGAAAGACAAGGCCCTCGAACGCCGTTTCCAGACCGTCATGGTGGGCGAACCCGATACGCTGAGCACCATCTCCATCCTGCGTGGCTTGAAGGAACGTTACGAAAACCATCACCACGTCCGCATCAAGGACGATGCCATCATAGCCGCTGTCGAGCTGAGCAACCGGTACATCACCGACCGTTTCCTCCCCGACAAGGCCATCGACCTGATGGACGAGGCCGCCGCCAAGCTGCGTATGGAAGTCGACTCCGTGCCCGAAGAGCTGGATGAAATCTCACGTAAGATCAAGCAACTCGAAATCGAACGCGAGGCCATCAAGCGCGAGAACGACCAGACCAAGCTGGAACAGATCGGCAAGGAACTGGCCGAACTCAAGGAACAGGAAAGCTCCTACAAGGCCAAGTGGCAGAGCGAAAAGACACTGGTCAACAAGATACAGCAGAACAAGGTCGAAATCGAAAACCTGAAGTTCGAAGCCGAGAAGGCCGAACGCGAGGGCGACTACGGCAAGGTAGCCGAAATCCGTTACGGCAAGTTGCAGGCCCTCAACAGGGAAATCGAAGAGACCCAGCAGAAGCTGCATCAGATGCAGGGCGACAACGCCATGATCAAGGAAGAAGTCGATGCCGAAGACATTGCCGATGTCGTATCGCGCTGGACCGGCATACCGGTCAGCAAGATGCTGCAGAGCGAGAAGGAGAAACTCCTCCACCTGGAGGAAGAGCTCCACAAGCGTGTCATCGGTCAGGACGAGGCCATCGAAGCCGTCTCCGATGCCGTGCGCCGCAGTCGTGCCGGCCTTCAGGACCCCAAGCGGCCTATCGGTTCCTTCCTCTTCCTCGGTACGACCGGTGTCGGTAAGACCGAGTTGGCCAAGGCCCTGGCCGAATTCCTGTTCGACGACGAGACCATGATGACCCGTATCGACATGAGCGAGTATCAGGAGAAGCACAGCGTCTCCCGTCTGGTCGGAGCGCCTCCCGGATACGTCGGTTACGATGAAGGCGGCCAGCTGACTGAGGCCGTAAGGCGGAAGCCCTACTCCGTGGTTCTGTTCGATGAAATCGAGAAGGCCCATCCCGATGTGTTCAACATCCTGCTGCAGGTACTCGATGACGGACGTCTGACCGACAACAAGGGCCGGACGGTGAACTTCAAGAACACCATCATCATCATGACCTCCAACATGGGCAGCTCCTACATCCAGAGCCAGATGGAGAAACTGAACGGCAGCAACAAGGAACAGATAGTCGACGAGACCAAACGCGAAGTGATGAACATGCTGAAGAAGACCATACGGCCCGAGTTCCTCAACCGTATCGACGAAACCATCATGTTCCTGCCGCTCACCGAGCCCGAAATCAAGCAGATTGTCACGCTCCAGATAAACGGCGTGCGCCACATGCTTGAACAAAACGGAGTGCAGCTCAGACTCACCGACGCCGCCGTCAGCTTCCTGGCACAGGCCGGCTTCGACCCCGAGTTCGGTGCCCGTCCTGTCAAGCGTGCCATCCAGCACTACCTGCTCAACGACCTCTCCAAGAAGTTGCTGGCACAGGAAGTGGACCGCAACAAGCCGATTGTTGTCGATGTAAACGCTGCCCGTGACGGACTGTTATTCAAGAACTGATCCAAAAATAAAAAGCCCGAAGGCGAACAACCTTTGGGCTTTTTTATTTTAAAAAAAACTACATTATTCTTCAGTAACTTCTTCTTCAGAAACTTCTTCTTCAAAATCAGTCAAGCCTGCATTAACCAATAGGTTATACCAGGTAATCAATTTCTTGATATCTGATACATGTACACGATCACGATCATAATTGGGAAGAACTTCTGCCAAATAAGCACCTAACTCATTGGTCGAAGCTTTTTTGATATCCAATGCAACTACCGCACCGTTTTCCTTAGTTTTCATTGCCAATAATACCTGCTGCAATGGAACATCATCGCCATCGGTGTACATGGCAATATCACCTAAAGAAATTATCTTCTCATTGCCATAGGCCGGAAGGCGTTTTTTATCGGCAATCGACTCAACAATTAACATATTCTTTCCTCTGGAAACCAGCTTGTACAGACCAGGTTTTCCAGATATAGACAAAATAGTCTTCAACATAGTCAGTTCTATTTAAATTTGAATGTTACTAAAATAAGTTATGTGGTGCCTGAAACTTCGTGCCGAACGGACGGCATACCTGTTCCTTTAGCGGCGACAAAGGTAATCAATATTTTTAGATAGCGAAGAAATTAAGGACAAAACCTGCGAAATCAAAGACAATTCACCATCGTTCACAAGAACATAATCGGCCTGACCGCGCTTCTGCTCATCGTCCATCTGCCGGCGGATGCGCTGTTCGACCTGCCCGCGCGAGGAAGCATCCCGCTGCATGGCTCTGCGGATGCGCACTTCGAGCGGTGCGTAGACCATCACGACCACATCCACTTCCTGACGGAAACCGGCTTCCAGAAGAATGGCCGACTCCATACCGACAAAGGGACAGGCAGCATGCAGGCCGCACCAACGACGGAAATCGTCCCTGACACGCGGATGGACAATGCCATTCACACGGGCTGCATGGCAGTCGCTGGCAAACAGATAGGAGGCCAGCAAGGGCTTGTTCAGGCACCCGTCCTGATAAACGTCCGGACCCAGAAGGGACGTCAGTCCGCGACGAATCCCGGCATCGGAGACCATCAGGCGGCGTGTCTCCGTATCGGATATATACACAGGGATACCCATCAGCTCCAACAGACGGGAGACGACGCTCTTGCCGCTGCCGATGCCGCCCGTCACTCCTATCTTAATAACCGGATGTTCCATCGTTCGTATTGACCTGTTCAATGAGAAAATCGACCTGCTCGGGAATGAAACGCACATGGCTGATTCCCTTGGGCAACTTCTTCAGCCGCACCGTATATTTGTTGGTACCAAGACGGACCAGCTCCTCGTAAGAGACAATGAGATGGAAATCTTCGGCCGTGACCTGACGGAAACGGCCGACACCTACCTGGAAGGAAATCTGCACTTTCGACGGGAAAGCACGCAATTCTTTGTCGGCAGGGAAATTGATGCCCCGCAACGGGACTTCCACTGTCTTCTCGGTATACATATCCACCGGAAGAATCAGCTCGACCGAAGAGGGCGAATACTTGATGCCCTTATGAGAGGCCAGGCTGACCTTGCGGCGCAAGGTATCGGTAATGTTCTGCAGATGCAGGGGCTGGGTATAGGCGGCTTTAATGGTGTCCAACGCAGCGACCGGGGCATAGACCAGCACCGAGTCGGGCGTAAAGACCGTATCGGGCAGGTAATATTGCAAACCGGCCTCTACCTGCCCGCACAAACGGACAGGCACTTTCTTGGATTCGCCCGTCGAATAATAGTATTCCAGCGTATCGGGCTTCATGGACAGCAGGGAGGTGGAGGCATTGAGCTGGGTAGTGACCTTCTTCTGAATGGACGAAGAGGGTATCCTGACGTGGGTATCGGCCGACTTGTAGTCGGCAAAATCCAAGGAGACGGGATAGAAGCTCTTGCCCAGCATGTAGTTGAAAAGTACGGTGCCCTTGTCGCGCACACGGATGCGAAGCTCGGATACGGGTTCGGAGGTGATGACGACATTGTCGGGGACATTCTTCAGCCGGACAGGAACGGTGAACTCGGTCTCGTAATCGTTGTTCAACGTCTGCAACAGCCAGAAAGCCGCGGCGATGAAGAAGAAAACCAAAAAAACAAAGAACTCCCGGCTCTTGTCGCTGAGCAGGAAGTTCTTCATTCTTATCTTGATTCTAATATAAAGCCTCTTTATGTTCCTCTGTCCGGACATAAGCTTCATTTCATTATTTACCGACAGCCTGACTGCTGTTTGCGTCGGCAGCAGCGGCAAAAATTGAATTCTTGTCGATGCGGATTCGTACGTTCGAAGCGATCTCCAACAGAACGTCGTTGTCATTGATTTCCTTGATCACGCCATGGATGCCACCGGCGGTGATTACCTTCTGGTTCAACTGGAGTGACTTGCGGAAGTTGGCTATCTCCTTCTGCTTCTTGTTCTGGGGGCGGATCATGAAGAAATACATGATAACGAACATGGCTATCAGCATAATCCACGTCCAACTGGCGTCAGGTCCTGCTACAGGAGCCTGCAAGAGAAATACGGTCATTAAGTTCATAAAAGTCTTTCTTGTAGTTAATGTTTAAATGTCAGAGGCAAAGGTATCAGTTTTTCGACAACTTGCCGTCTTTTTTCAATTGATTAACAATTCCGTCCAAAGTACCGTTTACGAAGCTGCCGCTCTTGGGAGTGCTGTAGACTTTGGCTATGTCGACGTATTCGTTCAACGACACGCTGACGGGAATATTGGGAAAACTCAGGATTTCGGCCAACGCACATTGCATGATGATGACATCCATAAAGGCCACACGGTCCAAATCCCAATTGCGGGTATTTTCGCTGATGAGGTGACGGTAGTAGTCACAGTTCAGGATGCTCCGACGGAACAGGCGGCGTGCGAACTCGCGGTCTTCATCGTCCTTGAACTCCGGAAGCAGCTCCTGAGCGGCACCGTTCTTGGGGTCGAAACGCTTGATGGTCTTCAGTACGAACGTGTCGACAATCTCCTTGTCGTCGTTCCAATAGAGGCTCTGCTCCTCGAGCAAGGCGTCGAGGTCGGCATTGTTGAAGACAAACGTCTTGTAGAGCTTGCGCCACAACTCGCGGTCGGCTTCATACGAAGTCTCGCCCGAAGCCATATATTCCTTATATATATCCGACGAGATGATCTTTTCGTAAAGGCTCTTCACGAAATCCTCGTCATTGTCCCACGAACGCTTCTGCGAACTCACGAAATCGAGCAACTGCTTGTTCACTTCCAGCTGGGCGATGAACTTGTTTTCCACGAACTTGGTATTGGGATTCAACTCCTCGGGTGTAGGAGCCAACTTGGCCTTGGCGGCCGATATGCGCTTCTGCGCATAGTTCGTCACAGCAATCATCAGCATCAGCAGGTAGTTGTACAAATCGTATGCCTTGGACAAGCTGAAGAACAACTCTTTCTCTCCCGCGTCCAAATTTTTACTGCCGTTCTGATAATAAGCATATACAATCTGTATAATCTTAAGACGAATAAGAACTCTGTTAATCATGACTTTTTAGTAAATATGGTTGTTTAACAGGGCACAAAAGTAGGTATTTTTACTGACTTGGCATAAATAAATCACTTTTTTTATCATATTAGTTGATAAACCGGGCATTTTCTTTTGACAGTTGAAAAAAAATCGTCAATTTTGAGCCCCGAAACAATGGGAGAAACATTAAAAGACCTATTTATAGAATATAGTATTGATTATGGAAGAAGAGTGGAAAAAGAAAAACGGCGGAGAGGCCAGTGACAAGGAAATCGTATTCTCACAAGCCATCAAGGCCGGCAAGCGCATTTATTATCTGGACGTAAAGAAAAGCAGAAAAGACGAAATGTATCTGGCCATCACTGAAAGCAAGAAGATAATCAACGGTGAGGGCGAAGATGCACAGGTTAGTTTCGAGAAACACAAGATATTCCTCTATCAGGAAGACTTCGAAAAATTCATGAACGGACTCCAGCAATCCATCCGTTTCATCCAAGACAAACAGGGCGGCCTTCATACGTTCCCCAGAAATGAAAAGAAGGGAACAGCCGCGGAACCTGAAGAGACCTTCGGACCTGCCACAGACAAAGAGGAAACGCATGCGCTGAATGACGGAGAAATCAAAATCGACATCGATTTTTAAGCGCAACCCTTTGATTATTCAAAAAGAAGCAGTACTTTTGCACCGCTTTTTTACAGCATTATGCGGCCGCGCCGCATCGTGTGATGGTGAATTAAGCAAAAACAACTACTTAATTTAGAGTAACACAAAAAATTTGTTCAAATGAAATCAATTGAAGTAAAAGGAACTGCAAGAACCATTGCAGAGCGTTCTTCGGAACAGGCAAGAGCCTTGAAGGCCATTCGTAAAAACAACGGCGTACCCTGCGTACTCTACGGTGGTGGCGAAAACATCCACTTTACTGTAACGGCAGACGGCCTGCGCAACCTGGTTTATACGCCGCACATCTACGTAGTAGACCTCGTAATCGACGGCAAGAAGTACAACGCCATCATGAAGGATATCCAGTTCCACCCTGTAAAGGACACCATCCTGCACGTTGACTTCTATCAGATCGACGAAGCCAAACCTATCGTAATGGAAGTTCCCGTACAGCTCGAAGGTCTGGCAGAAGGTGTGAAGGCCGGTGGTAAGCTGGCTCTGCAGATGCGCAAGCTGAAAGTGAAAGCTCTCTACAACGTTATCCCCGAAAAGCTGGTAGTAAACGTTTCTCACCTGGGTCTGGGCAAGACTATCAAGGTTGGCGAACTGAGCTACGAAGGCTTGGAGCTGATGAACGCCAAAGAAGCTGTCGTTTGCGCCGTTAAGCTGACACGTGCCGCAAGAGGTGCTGCCGCTGCCGCAAACAACTAATCGGTACGTTCCTTCTGAAACAAGGATAAACGAAACAAGAAAGACGCGGATTAACGCAGAGACGCTGGTTTGGTTTACACAATCCGCGGAAATCTGCGATAATCCGCGTCCTTTTTTTATCGGCCGGACACCACATCCGCCTTTTCCAGGGAAAACAATGGATTGTCCGAAGGAAAACAATGGGATACGCCAAGGAAAGCAATGCTTTTCTTCCGCCCCACTAAACTGAAAACGAAATGAAATACCTGATTGTAGGCCTTGGAAACATAGGCCCCGAATATCACGAAACCCGTCACAACATAGGCTTCATGGTGGTAGACGCATTGGCTCAGGAAGCAGGTGCCACCTTTAAGGACGGCCGTTACGGCTTCACCACTACCCTGTCGGTCAAAGGACGCCAGCTATTGCTGCTCAAGCCGTCAACCTACATGAATCTCAGCGGCAACGCCGTGCGCTACTGGATGCAGAAAGAGAACATCCCACTGGAGAATACACTCATCGTCGTAGACGACCTTGCCCTACCCTTCGGCACCCTGCGTCTGAAAGGAAAAGGAAGCGACGCGGGCCACAACGGGCTGAAACACATTGCCGCCACACTGGGCACACAGAACTATGCCCGCCTGCGCTTCGGCATCGGCAACGACTTTCCCCGCGGCGGACAGGTGGATTATGTGCTGGGACACTTCTCGGACGAAGACTGGAAGACCATGCCCGAACGGCTGAAAACAGCCGGCGAGATCGTGAAAAGTTTCTGCCTGGCAGGCATCGACATAACCATGAACCAATTCAACAAGAAATGAGTGAAGCACGCATAGACAAATGGATGTGGGCTGTGCGTATCTTCAAGACACGTACCATCGCCGCCGAAGCCTGCAAGAAAGGCCGCATCAGCATCAACGGCGCACAAGCCAAAGCTGCCCGCATGGTAAAGCCGGGCGACATCGTACAGGTGCGCAAGCCGCCCATCACCTACTCGTTCAAAGTGCTCCAAACCATTGAAAAACGAGTGGGCGCCAAACTGGTATCCGAAATGATGGAAAACGTGACGACGCCCGACCAGTACGAACTGCTGGAGATGAGCCGCGTCAGCGGCTTCGTGAACCGTGCCAAAGGTACGGGACGTCCCACCAAGAAGGATCGCCGAAGCCTGGAAGAGTTCACAACGCCAGAGTTTATGGACGACTTCGATTTTGAATTTGACTTTGATGACGAGGAGGAGGATTGAATAAGAAGTTAAAGACATCTATACTACAATGATGAAAAGAGACAAAATCAGATGGGGCTTCATCGGTTGCGGAGAAGTGACCAAATACAAGAGCGGGCCTGCTTTCCAGAAGATAGAAGGCTCCGAAGTAGTGGCCGTCATGAGCCGCAACGGAGCCAAAGCCAAAGCGTATGCCAAGGAACGGAACATCCCCAAATGGTATGACGACGCACAGGAACTGGTAGATGACGACGACGTGAATGCCGTCTACATTGCCACCCCCCCATCTTCGCATGCCACGTATGCCATTATGGCCATGAAGGCGGGCAAGCCGGTCTACATCGAAAAGCCGATGGCCGTGACCTACGAAGAGTGCTGCCGCATCAACCGCATCTCGCAAGAGACAGGCGTGCCTTGCTTTGTGGCCTACTATCGCCGCTACCTGCCCTATTTCCAAAAGGTAAAGTCGCTCGTCGAAGAAGGGACCATAGGCAATGTCATCAACATTCAGATCCGCTTTGCACAGCCGCCCCGCAACCTGGATTACAATCGTGAGAACCTGCCCTGGCGTGTGCAACCCGACATTGCCGGAGGAGGATACTTCTACGACCTGGCTCCCCATCAGATAGACCTTCTGCAAGAAATCTTCGGTTGTATCCTGGAAGCCAGCGGCTACAAGAGCAACCGAGGCGGCCTCTATCAGGCGGAAGATACCATCAGCGCCTGTTTCCAGTTTGACAACGGACTGGTGGGAAGCGGTTCATGGTGTTTCGTGGCCGACGACTCTGCCCGCGAAGACCGCATCGAGATCATCGGCGACAAAGGAATGATTTGTTTCTCTGTCTTTACCTACGACCCCATTGCCCTGCATACCGAAAGAGGACGTGAGGAGATACCTGTAGACAACCCGCTTTACGTACAGCAACCCCTTATCCAAGCTGTGGTAGACCATCTGCTGGGCAAGTCGGTCTGCACCTGCGACGGCGAAAGCGCCACACTGACCAACTGGGTAATGGACAAAATATTAGGAAAGTTATGACAAGAACGAGGATGGTCTATACTACCCGGCCTGTTCGTTGACCAGTTTATAGACATCCTCGCTTTCGCCGACTACCCATACCACATCATCCACCATAAAAGGTTCGCGAGGATCGGGGGCATGAAGGGTTTCGTCGCTACGCTCCACGCCTACAATGAGGCAATGATATTGTTCGCGTATGCCTGCTTCGCGCAATGTCTTGCCCAAGAAAGGAGAATTTTCATCGACCTTGAACTGCCTCAGTATCGTTTCGCTCTTTTCCACCACATCGGTATCCAGCGCTGAAGCCTGCTCCATGTCCTTGCTGAAAACGGCCAATTCTTCATCGGTACCTATCACCTGGATTTTATCCTGAGGGAACAACCGGACAGAAGCACCCGGTATATTAAAACGTCTTTTTCCCCTCAGAATGGATACGACATGAACTCCATACCTGCTGCCAAAACTCAGTTCGCCCAACGTCCGGCCTGCCCATTCGGCTTCGGCCGGTACCACATAGTCGGTCAAATGCAAATCGCGCGATAGCAGGCGACCGGCATATTCGGGTTTCTTTTCGCCCATATATTCCGCCCGCATGTCCCGATAGCGCAAATTCTGAAAGAAGGTACGCTCTATCAGGATAGACTGCTTTTTCAGCTGGCGCGACATAATCATCAGAATCAGAAGCAACACGGCTACCCCCAGCACCAGTCCGATGGACATCTTGAACAATCCGCCTATCACAAACATGACAAAACCGGCCGCAACCAGAATACGCAAAATAATGGTGGCTACGAGCGGGGCACGATTGGCACGGCTTTCTTTCCACAAAGTCGTAAACTCGACCGAATGGTTTTTCTTGATCATGATGGCCCGCAAGAAGGGCGAAATACCCAACACAATGATGAGTGCGGCAACCAACGAGCCCCATATACCCGGCAATGCCTCGCGCAACAGAGGAACCAGCAAACGGAAAGCAATGGCTATTACCGCAATGCTCACAATGGAATAGACAACGGTTATACGTACCAGCGATACAATCAGCCGCTTCCACAAGCTCTCGTGATTGACCGTATGCGAACCGTTGGCATAACGTTCGAGCCATACATGCCACCGTTCGGGCAAATGGCTGTCTACAAAAGTAGAAGCCGGTCCGGCCAGACGAATCATATAGGGCGTGAGGAAAGTCGTGATGACCGATACCGCCACTACAATGGGATAAAGGAAATCGCTCGTCACCTTCAGAGATACACCCAAAGAAGCGATAATGAAGGCAAACTCACCGATCTGCGTCAGGCTGAAACCGCACTGCATGGCCATCTTCAACGGCTGGCCTGAAAGCAACACACCCAAGGTTCCGAAAACGGCCTGCCCCAATATGACAGCCAAAGTGATGGCCAGAATGGGACCGGCATACTGGACAATCATAGCCGGATCGACCATCATACCTACCGAAACGAAAAAGACGGCACCGAAGAGGTCTTTCACCGGATTGACCAAACGCTCGATAGATTCGGCTTCGGCCGTTTCTGCCAGAATGGAACCCATAATGAAAGCACCGAATGCCGGCGAGAAACCGGTTTGGGAAGCGATGACTACCATGGCAAAGCATAAGCCCAGCGAAACAATCAGCAAGGTTTCGTCGCTCATCAGTTTTCGGCAACGCTTCAACAAGCCGGGAATGAGATAGATACCTACCACAAACCACAAGACCAGGAAGAACATCAGCTTCAGGATGCTCTCCATCATCTCGGCTCCTTCGAAATTGTGGCTGGCTGCCATCGTAGAAAGCATCACCATGAGCACGATGGCAAGAATATCTTCGAGAATCAGCACACTGAGTACCAGGCCCGCAAACTGCTTTTTGCGCAGCCCCAAATCGTCGAATGCCTTATAGATAATGGTCGTAGACGACATGGCAATCATTCCACCCAAAAAGATACAGTCCATACGTTTCCAACCGAACCCCGTGCCGACCGCAATCCCCAGCAGAATCATACAGAAAATAATGGTACAGGCGGCAATGACAGCCGCACCGCCTACCTTGGCAATCTTCTTCAGACTGAAATCGAGACCAAGGGCAAAGAGCAGGAAGACAACGCCGATGTCGGCCCACGTCTGGATGTTTGCCGTATCCATCACCGAAGGCGTGTAAGGCATGTGCGGACTGGCCAGAAAACCGGCCACCACATAGCCCAGCACCAACGGTTGCTTGAGTTTCTTAAACAATAACGTCATCAGCCCCGCACAGACCAATATCAGGGCCAAATCACTGATCAATGTAGCCAAATGTGACATATTTCGTGCTTATTCCGTTTCTGCAGACAAAAGTACGGAGAAAAACGGAGAAAACAAGTTTCACAACCAATTAAAGCTAGTACCTTATTTATTCAATAAAAGACTTTTAAGATATAAAAGGAGGATTCAGCAGTTTAAATTAATTGCGGAAATATTTCTCTATTCGCCAAGAAATCGCTTTCTTTGTACCAATTTTAGAGACTTGTAAAAGTACAACCTACGATTTAAAAAATAAAGTTATGAAGATTTCACACATTGAGCATTTGGGCATTGCCGTAAAAAGCATCGAAGAAGCCCTGCCCTACTACGAAAACGTACTGGGCCTGAAGTGTTATAACATCGAGACTGTTGAGGATCAGAAAGTAAGAACTGCTTTCCTGAAAGTGGGTGACGTAAAAATTGAACTGCTGGAACCGACTTCGCCGGACAGCACCATCGCCAAATTCATTGAAAAGAACAACGGTAACGGCGGCATGCACCACCTGGCTTTTGCCATCGAAGACGGTGTAGCCAATGCACTGGCTTCGGCTGAAGCTGCCGGCATCCGGCTGATAGACAAAGCTCCGCGCAAAGGTGCCGAAGGACTGAACATTGCCTTCCTCCACCCGAAATCCACGTTGGGTGTGCTGACCGAACTTTGCGAGAAACCGGAATAAAGGAGTGACGAGCTACGAGCGACAAGTGACGGGCTAGTTTTATTCGTCCGTTGAGACTTGTAACTTGTAGCCCGTTACCTGCAACTAACCCCAAATCATACATTATTTAAATTCTAATAACGATGAGCAATCAATTAGAGAAAATCAAAGAGCTTATCGACCGTCGCGCCGTAGCGCGTCAGGGAGGTGGCGAAAAGGCTATTGCCAAGCAACACGAGAAAGGTAAATATACAGCCCGCGAGCGTATAGCCATGCTGCTGGACGAGGGCAGTTTCGAAGAAATGGACATGTTCGTAGAACACCGTTGCACCAACTTCGGTATGGAGAAGAAGCATTATCCGGGCGACGGCGTGGTTACCGGTTGCGGTACCATCGACGGACGTCTGGTATACATCTTCGCACAAGACTTTACGGTATCGGCCGGTTCGCTGTCCGAAACCATGTCGCTGAAAATATGCCACATCATGGACAAGGCCATGAAGATGGGTGCGCCTGTAATCGGATTGAACGACTCGGGTGGTGCACGTATTCAGGAAGGTATCAATGCACTGGCCGGATACGCAGAGATTTTCCAGCGTAACATTCTGGCTTCGGGTGTGATCCCGCAGATTTCTGGAATCTTCGGTCCCTGCGCCGGTGGTGCAGTATACTCGCCTGCCCTGACTGACTTCACACTGATGATGGAAGGTACATCCTATATGTTCCTCACCGGCCCCAAAGTGGTAAAGACCGTAACCGGTGAAGACGTAAGCCAGGAGAATCTGGGAGGTGCAAGTGTTCACTCTACCAAATCGGGTGTAACCCATTTCACCGCCGCAACGGAAGAGGATGCCCTGGCACTGATCCGCAAGCTCTTGAGCTACATTCCGCAAAACAATCTGGAAGAGGCTCCCTACGTGGACTGCACGGATCCTATCGACCGTCTGGAAGACTCACTGAACGACATCATCCCCGACAGCCCCAACAAGCCGTATGATATGTATGAAGTGATCGGTGCCATCGTGGACAACGGTGAATTCCTGGAAATCCAGAAAGACTATGCCAAGAACATCATCATCGGTTTTGCCCGTTTCAACGGACAGTCTGTGGGTATCGTAGCCAACCAGCCGAAATATCTGGCCGGTGTATTGGACAGCAACGCATCGCGCAAAGGCGCACGTTTCGTCCGCTTCTGCGATGCCTTCAATATTCCTATCGTATCGCTGGTAGACGTACCGGGCTTCCTGCCGGGAACAGGTCAGGAATACAACGGAGTCATCCTGCACGGTGCCAAGCTGCTCTACGCCTATGGCGAAGCTACAGTGCCCAAGGTAACCATTACTCTGCGCAAGTCGTACGGCGGTTCGCACATCGTGATGAGCTGCAAGCAGCTGCGTGGCGACATGAACTATGCATGGCCTACAGCCGAAATAGCCGTTATGGGTGGTGCAGGTGCTGTAGAAGTGCTGTATGCAAGAGAAGCCAAAGAGCACGAGAATCCCGCAGAGTTTCTGGCAGAGAAGGAAGCAGAATACACGAAGTTGTTTGCCAACCCGTACAATGCAGCCAAATACGGTTACATCGACGACGTTATCGAACCGCGCAACACGCGTTTCCGCATCATCCGTGCCCTGCAGCAGCTGCAGACCAAGAAACTCTCGAATCCGGCCAAGAAGCATGGAAACATTCCGCTTTAAGGAAGAATGATAACATGATAATTAAAATCAATTTTATGAAGAAGTTTAATATCGGACTATTTCTTTCATTGGCGTTGGCACTGGGCTTCTTCACTTCCTGCGGGGAAGAGAAGTCGAACAGCAAGCTGTTGCTGAATGAAGTGCTTGTAAACAACGAGAGCAACTTTCAGGATGATTACGGCATACACAGCGCTTGGATTGAAATATTCAACAAATCATACGGAAGCGCTGACCTGGCAGGATGTTACCTGAAATTCAGCAGCCAGCCGGGCGATACCGTTTCCTATTTCATCCCGAAAGGAGATGTACTGACCGTGGTAAGACCCCGCCAGCATGCCCTCTTCTGGGCCGACGGAAAGCCCAACCGCGGTACATTCCACACCAACTTCACATTGGATACGCAGAACAGCAATTGGATTGGTCTCTACGATTCAGGACGCAAGCTGCTGGACCAGGTTGTAATACCGGCCGGAGCCCTGAAAGCCGACCAATCGTATGCCCGCGTGAACGACGCAGCTGCCGAATGGGAAGTGAAAGGTGCTTCTGACGACAAGTATGTTACGCCAAGTACCAACAACAAGACCATCGACAGCAATGCCAAGATGGAGAAGTTTGAACAGCACGACAGCGTGGGCATCGGCATGGCTATCTCGGCCATGAGTGTCGTGTTCCTCGGCCTGATTCTGCTTTACATCGCATTCCGCATCATCGGTAAGGTATCTGTAAGCCTGAGTGCACGCAACGCCATGAAGGTAAAAGGTATTACCGACAAGCAGGAAGCCAAAGAGAAACAGTTGGGACGTGCTCCGGGCGAAGTCTTTGCCGCCATTGCCATGGCTATGCACGAAATGCAGAACGACGTGCATGACGTGGAAGATACGGTATTGACCATCACCCGCGTAAAACGCAGCTACTCACCCTGGAGTTCAAAGATCTACACGCTGCGTGAAACGCCGCACAAAAAGTAAAGTCACCTCTAAAAAAGTCAAACGATGAAAGAATATAAGTATAAGATTAACGGTAATGTATACAACGTTACCATTGGAGACATTGAAGACAACATCGCCCACGTGGAAGTAAACGGTACTCCCTATAACGTGGAAATGGAAAAGGCACCTAAAAAGACGGTATCTGTAAAACCGGTTGTACGCCCCGTACATACGGATGCTCCCACTGCTCCCACCACTCCGATTGCCAAACCGGCTGCTGTATCGGGCGGCAAGTCGGGTGTCAAGTCTCCGCTGCCCGGCGTTATTCTGGACATAAAAGTAAATGTAGGCGACGCCGTGAAGAAGGGACAAACCATCATCATCCTGGAAGCCATGAAGATGGAGAACAACATCAATGCCGACAAAGACGGTAAGATTACAGCCATCAACGTAAACAAAGGAGACTCTGTTCTCGAAGGTACTGACCTCGTAATCATCGAATAATATGGGAGAATTTATTACTTTTATAGGAAACAACCTGGCCGACTTCTGGGGCTATACGGGTTTTGCCAATGCAACGGCGGGACACGTCATCATGCTCCTGGTAGGTTTGTTTTTCATTTACCTGGCAGTAGCCAAGGAATTCGAGCCGATGCTGCTGATTCCTATCGGATTCGGTATCCTCATCGGCAACATTCCCTTCAACATGGAGGCCGGCCTCAAGGTGGGCATCTATGAAGAAGGTTCCGTACTCAACATCTTGTATCAGGGAGTGACTTCCGGCTGGTATCCGCCACTCATCTTCCTGGGTATCGGTGCCATGACAGACTTCTCGGCACTGATATCCAACCCGAAGCTGATGCTGATCGGTGCAGCCGCCCAGTTTGGTATCTTCGGCGCCTATATGATAGCCCTGGCTATCGGATTCGATCCGATGCAGGCAGGTGCCATCGGTATCATCGGTGGTGCCGACGGCCCGACAGCCATCTTCCTGTCATCCAAGCTGGCTCCGAACCTGATGGGTGCCATTGCCGTATCGGCCTACTCATACATGGCTTTGGTTCCGGTTATCCAGCCGCCCATCATGCGCCTGCTCACTACGAAGCACGAACGCCTGATCCGCATGAAACCGCCGCGCGTCGTTTCGCATACGGAGAAAGTGATGTTCCCCATTGTAGGTCTGTTGCTGACCACCTTCCTGGTACCTTCCGGTCTGCCGTTGCTGGGTATGCTGTTCTTCGGTAACCTGCTGAAAGAAAGTGGTGTAACACGTCGCTTGGCCAATACTGCCAGCGGTCCGCTGATTGATACCATCACCATCTTGCTGGGTCTGACGGTAGGTGCTTCTACCCAGGCATCTGAATTCCTGACTTTCGACTCTGTGAAGATTTTCGCTTTGGGTGCCCTGTCGTTTGTCATCGCTACCGCATCGGGTGTAATCTTCGTGAAGATATTCAACCTCTTCCTGAAGAAAGGCAACAAGATCAATCCGCTTATCGGTAATGCCGGTGTATCGGCTGTACCCGACTCTGCACGTATCTCACAAGTAGTAGGTTTGGAATATGATCCGACCAACTACCTGCTGATGCATGCCATGGGCCCGAATGTAGCAGGTGTTATCGGCTCGGCTGTAGCTGCCGGTATTCTGTTGGGCTTCCTGATGTAAATATAGTATTTACAAAATCTGAATAGAAAGAGACCGTATCACCCGATACGGTCTCTTTTGCTTTTATAATAGCCAATACACAGAATAGTTAATCTATCCAAAATAATCTACGACAAGAACGTATACATACGAATATTTAGTATATTAGTGCGAGAAATCAAATTAAAGACTATATTCGATATGAAACGGATTTATTTACTTTCCTTACTCTGCGTCTGCCTGATGGTATCCAAAGCACAAACGACCATCAACAACGACATACGCGATGCCATGAACAACTACGATTATGAAACAGCACTACACCTGATGGAAAAGACAACACCCACCACCCCTTTACTGTACCTGAAAGGCAAAGCATTGAAAGAATTGGGACGGAACAAAGAAGCGCTGAGCGTATTCGAACAATTGACCCGACAAGACTCACTCAATCCACGGGCATATATCGAAGCGGGCGAATGTTATAAAATCCAAGGGAAATTCCAGCCTGCCCTGCAATGCTACCAGCGGGTATTGGATTTGAAGCCCGACCATAAATATGCACGCATCCAATACATCAACCAACTGCTGAATTTACAGAAATATCAAGAAGCATTGGGTGAAAGTACTGCACTGGCAGAACAAGACAGTTCAGCAGCCATCCTCCACCTGAAAGCTCAAAGTGTGGAAGGACTGTATTCCGACCCAATCATGCAGATCGGCGCTTATATTGAGATACACGAACGCTATCCTGATGACTATCTGGCAGCTTCCAAACTGGCCAGCCTCTATATCCGTAACAATTACTACGACTATGCCATCGAAACCTGCGAGAACTACCGGAAAACGGATACCACCAACGCCACCGTCAACCGCCTGGAAGCACAAGCCTACTGCCTGAACCAGGAATATAAAAAAGCATTGGAAAGGTATCTCCCGCTACTGGCTCAGGGAGACAGTTCTTTTTACAACTGCTACTACGCTGGTATCAGCCATTATGCTCTGAACCAGCCGTATGAAGCACACGACCTACTGGAAGCAGCCCGTAAACAGGCTCCCGAACACATCGACCTGCTCTACTACCTAGGAAAAGCCTGCTCCAAAACACTGTGGAAGAAAGAAGGAGTGGAATATCTGGAGCAGGCCGTCCGGTTGGTATTTCCACAAGACAGTGTCGTGGCAAGACTCTACAGAGGTCTGGCCGACTGCTGTAAAGAAGCCGCCGAACCCCACAAACAGATTAAAGCGCTGATGCAACAATATAAATACGATCCGACAGCCCATTACGTGCTCTACAAGGCAGCCTTTACCTCCTACTACCACCTCAAGGACATTGACAATACCATCAAATATCTGGAAGCCTATCTGAAGACACGCCCCAAAGGAAGCAAAGACGAACCACAGGAGATGACAGACGAAGGCGATGTCGTTCTCAATGAAAACAACCGCTACAACGCAGCCGAAGCATGGCTGGAAGACTTGAAAAAGAAAAAGAAAGTCGATGATTTCTTTCAAGGGAAAACCGTCATTAAGGAAAACAAGCCTACCGGCAAATAGTATAAAGCAAACGTTTGCATAATATAATAGGAAGCAATTGGCGGAGAAACGCAGGGTCTCTCCGCCAATTGGCGTATCTTAGCGGCATGAAAAACAACCGTAATATTCCTATCATGAAAAAGAAAGTATTTTCCTTACTTGGGACGATGCTGCTGTCCCTCACCACCTACGCAGCACCCAACATCAACAAGATCGATCCTCCCTTCTGGTACACTGGCATGCAGAACCCTGAACTGCAATTGATGGTCTACGGAGAAGGTATCGGCGATGCACGCGTCACAGTAGATTATCCCGGTGTAGCTGTGAGCAGCACCGTGAAGCTGGAAAGCAACAACTATCTGCTGGTCTACTTGAAACTGGAAAAGGATGTGAAGCCTGGAAAAATGTCCCTCACGTTCACGCAAGGCAAGAAAAAAGCCGTGCAGGAATACGAATTGAAGGAACGAGCCATGAAGGGCAGCGACCATAAAGGATTCGACGCTTCGGATGCCCTCTATCTGTTGATGCCCGACCGCTTTGCCAATGGCAATCCGGACAATGACCAGGTGGAAGGCATGCTGGATGCCAAAGTAGACCGCAATGACCCGAACGCCCGCCACGGCGGTGACCTAGCCGGTATCGAACAGCACCTGAACTACTTCACCGACCTGGGCGTAACCGCTCTGTGGTTCACTCCCGTACTGGAAAACAACATGCAGGGCGGAAGCTACCACGGCTATGCCACGACTGATTATTACAAAGTAGACCCCCGCTTCGGTACCAATGAGGAATACCGCCAGCTGATTGAGAAAGCCCACCAGCGCGGCATCAAGATTGTGATGGACATGATCTTCAACCACTGTGGCGTAGACCACGTCTGGGTTAAGGACATGCCTTCCAAAGACTGGTTCAACAATCCCGACCACGAGAAGAACTTCGTACAGACTTCCTTCAAACTGACTTCTCACGTAGACCCCTATACATCGAAATACGACTTCGACCAAATGAACGACGGCTGGTTTGTACCCTCCATGCCCGACCTCAACCAAAAGAACCCGCACGTATTGAGATATCTCATCCAGAACAGCTTCTGGTGGATCGAGTTTGCCAACATCGACGGCATCCGCATGGACACCTACCCGTATGCCGATTACGACGGCATGAGCCAGTGGATGAAGGAACTGAACGAGGAATACCCCAACTACAATACCGTAGGCGAAACATGGGTTACCGAACCTGCCTATACCGCCTGGTGGCAGAAAGACTCCAAACTCTCTGCACCGAAGAACAGTAATCTGAAGACGGTGATGGACTTCAGTTTCTTCGACAAGATAAACATCGCCAAAAACGAACAGACTGAAACCTGGTTCAAGGGACTGGACCGCGTGTACAACAACTTCGTCTACGACTTCCTCTATCCCAACCCAGCCAGCGTACTCGCCTTTATCGAGAACCACGACACCGACCGCTTCCTAGGCGAAGGGCAGAATCTGGCCATGTTGAAGCAAGCCACTACCCTGTTGCTCACCACACGCCGTATCCCACAACTGTACTACGGTACGGAAATCATGATGAACGGTGTAAAGACCAAGAGTGACGGCTACGTACGTTGCGACTTCCCCGGCGGATGGGCAGGCGACAAACAGAATGCCTTCACCGCCGAAGGACGTACCGCCCTTCAAAACGAATGCTACAACTTCTACAAAACCATCCTAAACTGGCGCAAGGGTAACGACGTCATTGCCAAAGGCAGCATGACACAATTCATGGTGCAGCACGGAGTCTATGCCTACGCCCGCCAGTACGAAGGCAAAACGGTATTCGTCATGCTGAACGGCACAGACAGCGAAACGATCCTCCCATTGAAATATTACAAGGAAATCCTGAAGGACACGACGCAAGGCAAGGACATCCTCAGCGGCCGGACCATCAGTTTCACCGAAGACCTGAAGATGGCACCACGCGAATCGCTGATCATCGAACTCTAAACATATCCCCAACTCTCCATACAATCAGGCGGGCTGTCCGAACAACAAACGGGCAGCCCGTTTTTCTGTTACCTTATCGATTCTGGTTTCAACGGATGAAACCACAAGTTTCAAGCTATGAAACCATGAGTTTCAAGCGACGAAACCAACGGGTACGGACAATGGAACCGACGGATGTAAACGACAAGATTAGAAATCTCCCGCTTTTCTTTGATATGAAAAGGAATAGCGGTACCTTAGCGGAAAGTAACCGAAGAAACAATAGTAAAAGGAGATACCACAATGAAAGGAAAACTGATTTTCATCACCGGAGCCACAAGCGGCATCGGTGAAGGTTGTGCCCGTAAATTTGCCCATGAAGGCTGTAATCTGATACTGAACGGACGAAACATTGAGAAACTGGAAAGTTTGAAACGGGAACTCAGCGCACAAGGGACAGAAGTACTGACCCTCCCCTTTGACGTACGCGACCGACAAGCCATGCGCCAGGCCTTGGACAACCTCGAAGGCAAGTGGCGGAGTATCGACGTGCTGGTGAACAACGCCGGACTGGTCATCGGCATGGACAAGGAACACGAAGGTTCGCTTGACGAATGGGACATCGTAATCGACACCAACATCAAGGGGCTGCTGGCCATGACGCGTATGATAGTCCCCGGCATGGTGGAGCGTGGATGCGGACACATCATCAATATCGGTTCCATTGCCGGCGATGCAGCCTACGGAGGTGGAAGTGTCTATTGCGCCACAAAGGCAGCTGTCAAAGCCCTGTCCGACGGCCTGCGTATCGACCTGGTAGATACTCCCCTGCGTGTAACCAACATCAAGCCGGGCATGGTGGAGACGAACTTTTCCGTCATCCGTTTTCGTGGTGACCAAAACAAAGCCGACGCCGTGTACGAGGGTATCCGCCCGTTGACGGGTGATGACATTGCCGACGTCGTGTACTACGCAGCCTCCGCACCAGCCCACGTGCAGATAGCCGAAGTCCTGGTAATGCCTACCTACCAGGCCACCGGTACCATTTGCCACCGGCAGAAATAATCTTCACCCAAGAACGGTCGTTCAAACCGTCCTCCATATTGTCTCATCCCCGCCGTGATTTCTGACGACGGGGATGAGACTTTTTGTTCATCTATGAAAAAGCATTATCTTTGCGGCCCGAAATATACTTTCTGCAATATCAGAATGAACAATCTGCGTTCTTATTTTGTATATAATGCAGTTTTTTACAACATGCTTTATGACAAGAACTAAACTTTGGACTATTTTTACCGTACTTTCAAGCAGCTTGTTGCTCCTGTTATCCTGTTCCCAACAGGAAGAAAACCTGTTCCTTCCTACCGACGACCTCTCGTTGACGTGCGTTCAGTCCACCTGGACAGGCACCCGTGCCACTATGGACAATGGAGGACAAGGCAGTTTCTCCGAAGGCGACCGGATCGAAGTACGGATTGCAGGCGGAAACAAGACAGCCATCACCCCGTTGGAATATAAAACCGGCCAATGGACACCGAAGCTGCAACGCCACGAATATGGTACAGGCCCCCTGACTCTTTCAGCCCTGTTCCCTCTGCAGACGCAGAATGAAGAGAATCTGCAACAACGTGACATCCATATCCCTGTAGACCAGAGTAGTGAAGAAAATTATTCGGCTGCCGATATCCTTTTTGCAAGGACATCAATCGGCATCACCGACGCTTCGGCTACCCTGAAGTTCAACCATGCCCTGCACCGCATCAACATCAATCTGAAAGGTAACATCCCCGAAGACCTGGTAATCGAAGTAAAGAGCCTTGCCGGTGGACAGATATCACTGGAGAATGGAGCCGTGACGACAGATGCATCCGACGGTTATGTCTGGATAAAACCATTTCGAAAGAGTGACTGTGTGTATAGCCTCATCATCCTGCCACAAGATACAAAGGCATTCACCAGCGGCGAAGGCTTGGTGCGTCTGACTACCGGTGGGAAGTCCGCCTCATACACATTCAATGGCAATGCCGAAACTTTCAATCCCGGCATGCAGACAACTCTCAATTTGACCTTAAAAACGGAAGAGAGCAATGTGGACCTGGAGTTCAGTAACCAGACCTATTGGGTATATGGTATTACAGTCCCTACTTTCCCCGGCAAGGAAGAACTTTTCTCTGCACGACCTGGAATAAAAGAGTTTGAGGACGGACTGTGGTTCCGCTATGCAAACGAGACTATGTCTCCTCCACTCTTACTGGAAGAAGAATATCTCACCTGGAAAGAAGACTTCGGGTGGTTCGATTGTAACAAGACATTCAATTATGACGGAGACGGCAATATGTGTTGGGCTGCTGCAGCATCCAATCTGATACATTGGTGGATGGTCCAAAACAGAAAATACATTGAAGCGTACGACAAGGAATATGGTCCTGAATACAAAGGTATAGACCGCCCGGAAAAATATAGCAAAATGACAGAAACAAACCAGCAGCACAGTGAAGTGTTCAACCTCTTCAAATCCTGCTTTAACAATCAAGGAAGTTGGGACACGGGAGGTGTAAACTGGTACGTAAACGGAAACAAACAAAAGCTGACATATTGTAAATGGCAAGATTTCCATGGTTTTTTCAGCAAAGTATTCTCAAAAGACGATGCCGTAGCAAAAGAAACGTATGATACGTCCAAAGAAACGTTCAACCAATGGATCAAAGACGCTTTCCGATATAATCAAGCCATCGGATTTGCAGCCTACGATTTTGCAGGTCGCGACACCAAAAGTCATTCCATGGTTATTTGGGGAGCAGAATTCGATGCCGAAGGAAACGTGGCTTTTGTCTATATCTGTGACAACAACAATAGTGCAGATGAACCGAACCATGCATCACTCAAACGTTATAAAGTGGTATATGACAAATCAACCATTCCCGAGTTAAAAGGAGATTATGCCTATATTTCACTATTAGACAATATAGACGGAACTCCTTCGACAACCCGTTTCCGATTTACCTCGATTACTTTGGTCGACCTGCGTCGTGACCTTTGGCAAAAAGCTTTTCCTGATGTAAAATAACAATAAAAACCAACTGATAATGAGAAAGAAAGTATTCTATGTAACGATGGCTGCCATATTCGCAGCAACCTCTTGTACAAACGAACTCCCCAATGAGCTGCCCGCCGATGTAATAAATATCGTGGCCAGCATATCATCGCAAACGCGTGCTCCCCAATTGACGAACGACGGAAGCGGCAGTTTCTCCCAGGGAGATAAAATGTCGCTCTTTCTGGCAGAAACCGATGGTGAAAGCCATGTCGTCGACTTCGATTACGGCTCAGGTATCTTGACTTGGAGCAGCTTGGGACTCTCTGGAAGCAATGCCCAAATTTCTTTGGCTGCATGCTATCCGCAGCAGAAAGAAATACAAGACGGGACGTTCGAATTCAATCCGCTCACGGCTTCGGAAAAGGATTTGCTCCTTGCTCCTGCCCAATCTGTAACAGCCGGTACTTCCGAAACCGTGCATCTGACCTTCAACCACGCTCTGCACCGGTTGGACCTGACCTTTACAGCAGGAAACAGTTACTCAGACGAAGACCTGAAGGGACTTTCCGTGGCCCTCAATGCCAAAACGACGTGTGTAGTAGACGGAGTACAGGGTAAGATAACACAAGTGAAGGAAGCGACGGGCGAATATACGGCAAACGACACGCAAGCTTCTTTTTACCTGGTTCCCCAAAATACGTCGGATGTCACACTGACCATCGCCATCGGCAGCGACCAGAAGTCACTGACCTTGGACAAACTGTTGGAGCAACTGGAATCTCCGCAAAGTGTTCTGGAAGGAGGAAAACGTTGCAGACTGACCTTGAAAGTTAGTCGGGAAGGCATTACCGTAGAAGGAGGTTCCATCACAGCCTGGGGCGACCAGGTCACGGCCGACGGTGAAGTGGTCATCGGCTGATTCTCTCTGAATTGAAACAAATCTTTCGACAGAAATTCATTCATCATTTCGGCTCTATGTCCCAGTGACTAGAGCCGTTTTTTTATTCCAAAGAGAGAAAAAGTCTCGCCACAAACCTATTTTCATAAAAAACTTTTCTATCTTTATCCGCTTTTGATTTTGAACGGACTAGATATGGAGAATCCAGATTACATAATACGTGCGTTGCAACCGGAAGAAACTCGTCTGTTACGCAACTTTCTATACGAGGCCATTTACCTGTCCGAGGGCACACCTCCCCCTCCCCGCAACGTCATCGACCTGCCCGAGCTGCAAGTCTATATCCAAGACTTCGGTACCCGGCCTGATGACCATTGCCTGGTAGCCGAAAGTTCCGGTCGGGTTATAGGCGCCGTCTGGGTCCGCCAAATGAACGATTACGGCCACATAGACGAACATACGCCTTCACTTGCCATTTCCCTCTATCCGCCATTCCGCGGGAAAGGAATCGGTACCCGCCTGATGCGGGAAATGACAAGCCTGTTGCGTGCCAAAGGTTATAAACAGGTATCACTCTCGGTACAGAAAGCCAATCCTGCTGTGCGCCTTTACCACCGTCTCGGATTTGAAACGGTACGGGAAACAGAAGAAGAATACATAATGATACGTCCTTTATCTTTCAATCAATTTATGAATATGCATGCCCCTAACAAGACAACCGATATAACTTTCCGCCCTGCTACCGTAACCGACATACCAGAGTTGAAAGAGCTTTTCTGCAGCACGGTGCTGACGGTAAATGTCCGCGACTATACCGCCGAAGAAGTAGCTGACTGGGCTTCATGCGGCAATCGACTGGGTCATTGGGAAAAGCTGATGGCAACCCTACACTTCATCGCCGCCTGCGATGCCGAAGGACGCATCGTGGGCTTCACCTCCATCCGCAAAGACGGCTACCTGCACTCCATGTTCGTCCACAAGGACCACCAGGGAGAAGGCATTGCCACCGCTCTGCTGCAGCGGATTGAAGCATACGCCATGGAACACGGCATCTGCGACATCACTTCGGAAGTAAGTATCACGGCACGCCCCTTCTTCGAACGACGGGGATATGTCGTGGAGCAGGAGCAACGTGCACAGGCCAACCGCCTGAAACTGACAAACTATATCATGAAAAAGCAACTGAAAAAGATATGAACATATTGTCTCTGTATGAACATCCAACTTATCACTACCGACAAGAAACGCTTCCTCTCCCTCCTTCTACTGGCCGACGAGCAGGAGTCTATGATTGACCGTTATCTGGGACGGGGAGAGTTGTTCGTCATGCACGGCACGCAGGAAACTGAAACCGTTGCCGTAGCCGTTGTGACAAACGAAGGAAATGGTGTATATGAGCTGAAGAACCTGGCCGTTGCACCAGCCTGCCAACGGAAGGGATACGGACAGCAAATGGTAGAATACCTTTGCCGGCACTATGCCGATGTGTGTCACACGTTGCTTGTAGGCACGGGGGAAAGCAAGCAGACAATCGCTTTCTACGAAAGTTGCGGTTTCAGCTACTCGCATACCGTTGCCGACTTTTTCACTCTCAATTACGACCATCCGATTGTAGAGGAAGGCAAGGTACTGAAGGACATGATTTATTTTCAGAAGAAATTAACTCCTAACCGCTAAGAAGAATGGATACGATGTTTATACTCTTCCTTCTACCCTTTTTCTTCCTGCTTCACGAGTTGGAAGAAATCCTTATGGTACATCGGTGGATTGAAAAGAACGGTGCCGCAATGCACAGACGCTTTCCGAGATTGAGATATCTTATCCGGAAGATGGAAGAAATGACCACACGGAGATTTGCCACAATCGCCTTTGAAGAATTTTTGATTGTTTCTGCCTGCACATTTGTGAGCCAACAGGCAGGAGACCTGAGGACCTGGTATTGCTGCCTGGCCGCATTCAGCATCCATCTATTCGTCCATATCATTCAGTTTATTGTATGGCGCAGATATATTCCTGCCATCATATCCACGGTATTATGCCTGCCCTATTGTATCTGGGCGATACATGATACGTATCTGTTCTTTTCTCCATACGAACTCTTTTTCTACACGATACTGGGAACATTGCTAGGTGGAGTAAATTTAATAGGAATGCATGCAATCATGTACCGTCTGGCCAAATAGAGCGAAAAAGAGTTATCCGACCAAAGAATTTTCTTATATTTGCGGCCGGAAGAAGTAATTCGTCCATAACATGTTAAGTAAAGAAAGAAGCGTTATGCTTATCTTGTAGTTTGAAAACCTGAGAAACTTTCATAACGAGATACAAGGAAGAGCATAGTGGTTCTCACGCCATAGCGTGGGCTGCTATTATCATATCTGTATCTCAGGTTTTCTCAGGACCTTCAAACTAAGATGTGGCATTGCAGTTCCACGCTTCTGCATTTAAAGAAATCCCTTTGAGGAACTGGAAGGCAACAAAAACAAACATCAGATACAGATGAAAAACGAAGTTAAAACAATCACCGCCTCCACAGAACACATCGCCGCCTGCGGCCTGTATTGCGGAGCATGCCGTAAGTATCTCTACGGGAAATGTCCGGGATGCCGGCAGAACGACCAGGCAAGCTGGTGTAAAATCAGACAATGCTGTCTGGAGAAAGGTTACCGCAGTTGTGCCGAATGCAGCACAGACGTAAAAGCCTGCAAGACGCATAACAATGTGATAGGAAAAATCTTCGCTTTTCTGTTCAACTCCGACCGTGCTGCGTGCATCCGCTACATTCAGACAAACGGGCGCGAAGCTTTTGCTGAAGAAATGACCCGGCTGAAAGCGCAAACCCTGAAGAAAAGAAAATAAGACCTTATGGAAGCAGACTATACCGACACCTATGCGACAACTGTCCGGAACGCCCGCCGCATGACGGCACCCGACTTGTTCCACCTGATGTTCGTGCGCTATCCGAAACCCGTCCAGTACCTGCTACGGCTGCGGGATTGGCTTGTTAAGCCATTCGGACTTCAAGCCGGAGGTGGCTTTACTGACCTGATACAGGAACAGAATGAAGAAAATGTTGTCTTCGGCAAGCAGGACAAGCATCTAGCTTTTGAAGTGAGGCTAACGTGCCCCCCACCCGACACGTACAAACAAAGCCAACTCATACAGATAACAACCTCCGTCCAGTTTCACAACACACTGGGCAGAGTCTATTTCTTTTTTATCCGTCCCTTCCATCACCTGATTTGCAGAAGCCTTCTGAAACGGGCGGCACGAAGGTGGGAAAAAAACAACCTTAAAGAATCCATCAAATCAGAAAGCAATGAAACAAGCCGAACATTCAACATCTGAAAAAGTATATCAAATGCCGCTCAGTAAAGTCTATCCTTTGCTAGTGAACAAAGCTACACGAAAAGGAAGGACTCAGGAGGAAGTCAACGAAATCATCTGCTGGCTGACCGGTTACAGCCCCCGACAACTGGACGAACTGCTGAACCTACCTACTACCTACGGCGACTTCTTCCGCAAGGCTCCGGCTCCCAACCCCAACCGCAAACTGATAAAAGGCAGTATCTGCGGCATCCGGGTGGAAGAAATAGAAGAACCGTTGATGCAGGAAATACGTTATCTGGACAAACTGGTGGACGAACTGGCCAAAGGAAAGCCGACGGAAAAGATTCTCAGGGGATGAACGGAGAAACGGTCTGCCCGGATAGAATCTTCATCACAACACCGTAGCTGTCAGAGCAAAGGCGACTGAGGCAAAATATCAGAAAGCCACCTATCGAACGCATGATGCGACAAAAAGAAAGCATTCGGCCGTTTCTGATAACGCATGCTTTCCCATAAAAGAAGAAAACAGCGAAGGAAACAGAAGCAAAGGGGCCTTTCGCCTGAAAAGAAGTATGCTTTCTGCCGGGAGAATGTATGTTTTCTGCCAGTACAATGCTTGTTTCCTGTCGGCAGATTGAGTGTTTTCATGCAAAAGAATGCTTGTTACGGGACAAAAAAGTGGATGTTTATGCTCCTAATGTGGCACTTTAGCGGCATAAACACCTACTTTAGCCCGACAATCCCTCTGTTTACCGCCTTGTCCGCGGCCTTTTTCGCCCCATTTTCTTCTATTTCAAATGTAAATATTTCGCTATCATCCTGTATATTAGACAGAAAGCAGGTTTCTTCTCCTTTCTTTTCCACCGTCCTCTACTTCGGGCCGAAAGAAGCGATTCTCAGGCGGTCGGGAAATCAAAATGTCATTTTGACACTTCCGCTCCCCGCATGCGATACTTCAAAGGCGAAAGGCCTGTCTTGCGGACAAAGAACTTGCCAAAGACCGACTGATCGGAAAAGCCCAGCTCGTCGGCAATCTCCTTCACATCCTTGTCGGTACATTCCAGCAGCTTGCGTGCATCGGCACAGAGCAGTTCGGATATGTGGAAACAGACGGTATGCCCCGTAATATTGCGCACGATGCGCGAAAGATAGGTGGTGGAAATGTGCAGACGGTCAGCATAAAAACCGATATTGTGCTGCTCACGATAATGATGAACCAACAAGCGCTTGAAGTTACGGAAAATCTCAGTCGAACGGTTGGCAAAACCGGCCGTCGCACGGTTCTTCTGATACAAGGCATCGGCCATCTGCAACAGGAAAAAGCTGCACAAATGGCGTACAATACCATCGCGATAGAGATGCATCTCCTCCAGCTGACCGGAAAAAAGTGCCAACGTTTTCTGCAAATAATCAGCTTGCTCTGTTTCCAACTGGAAAATCGGCAGCAGGTAGTTGCCCACAAACTGGGAGACCTGACCATAAACAAGCTGTCCGACGGAAAGCGTATCAAAATAATCGGGCTCGATATACAGACAGACCATACGGAAATCGGCACTCATATCAGCGAGTGTGACACGAATACTTGGTGTGACGACCAGCAAATGGAGGGGAGCAAGCACATAACCGGCATGTGCGTCCGACACCGACGCAGCTCCGTTTGCGACGAGCAGGAAGTAGAATCCCTTTTCAAGCAGAATTTGTCCGTATGTTGTACAGGCCACATTCCAAGTGAGGCCACAAGGCATACCGGTATCCGGTCTACAGGTCGTCATCAGTTCGGTAATTGCAACGCTCATATCCTATTGTTTTTATCAGCAAAAATAAGATTTGTTTCGTTTTCGACCAAAATAGGTCGTTCTTTTCTGAAGGAAATGCAAAGAAATAGTATGAACTTTGCGGCGGTTTTCAAAACAGAAGATTATGAGTAAATATTCTTTCAGACGCTACCTGCTGTTCGTCGCTTCGCTGTTCATCAACGCCTTCGGCATTGCCTTCATCACCAAAGCCCTGCTGGGCACGTCGCCCATCACGAGTGTAACCTATGTACTGAGCCTGTTTACGCCCTTTACTATGGGTATATGGACCATTCTGCTCAACTTGCTGTTCGTCATCATCGAACCGTTTCTGATGACACGCAAAGAGTTGAGAGAAGACTTGCAGATGTACCTACTCCAAATCCCCATTGCGTTCTGCTTCGGCCTGTTCATCGACTTCTCCATGTTCATGCTTTTCTGGTTGGAACCTTCGGCCTATGTCATGAAAGTGACAGTCCTGCTGGTCGGTTGTGTCATTCTGGCTCTGGGTATCGCTCTCGAAGTAAAAGCCAATGTAGCCATGATGGCAGGAGAATATCTGGTAAAAGCCATCACCCGACGTTTCCATGGGGAGTTCGGTTACGTAAAACTGGGCTTTGACGTCACACTGCTCACCATAGCCTGCCTCCTGTCGCTCGTCTTCCTGTCCGACATTCAGGGCGTACGCGAAGGAACAGTAGTGTCCGCCTTGCTGGTAGGCCCCATCGTACACTTTGTCAGTCCTGCCTACCGCATTTTCGACCATTGGATCAATGTTCCCATCAAACAGGCCGCCACACCTTCGGCCCAACATACAAATACTATCATCACCATCGCACGTGAATATGGAAGCGGAGGTCATCTGCTGGGTGAAAGACTCTCCAAAGAGTTGGGCATCAAACTGTATGACCGGGAATTCATCCGCATGGCCGCCCAACGGAGCGGCATAGACGAACAATATATCGCAAAAAACGAACAGTCTATCCCTTCGTTCTGGCTGAAGTGCATCCTCTCGAAGAACAGCGAACAACCGGTGGAAGCCAGCCTTTCGGCGGACGACATACTGTTCGTAGCCGAAAGTCGGATTGTGCAGGAGCTCGCCGCCCAAGGACCTTGCATCATCGTAGGCCGCTGTGCCGACTTCATACTGAAAGACCATCCGAAAGTGGTGAAAGTATTCTGTTATTCCGACCTGAAAAGTGCGGTGAACCGCTGCGTCAACGACTACGGCATTCCCCCAGAACAGGCAAAAAGTGAAATCCGCCGCATCAACCGCAACCGCATCCATCACTATGAATACTACACCGGCCGGAAATGGGGCGAACCGCATCACTACCACTTGATGCTTAACACAGGAAATATCAGCTTGGAAACAGCCTGCAAACTGGTGAAAGAGGTTTATCAGAACATAGCCCAAGCATAAAGGCAAAAGAATATACGAAAGAGACAGACACAAAAAAAGCCGCCCTCATCAGGCGGCTTTCCTTACTTGTATGCGGACAAAACTTATTCAGCCAGCTTGTTGTCTGAACCCAGCACGTTGATGATTTTGTGCTTGTAGAGTTTCTCCATGTTGTCGCGAGCCGGACCCAGGTACTTACGAGGATCGAATTCAGCCGGTTTCTCAGCGAATACCTTGCGGATAGCAG
>NZ_CABUOL010000023.1 GCF_902493215.1 uncultured Mediterranea sp. | reverse complement strand
GGTCCTTCACCGTGGTGAGCGAACCGCCCAGTTCGTACATGCCGGGGCGGTAGACAGCCCCCTCAATCTCCACACGGTTGGCAAAGCGGTCGAGTACGGCACCCACCGACACCGAGTCGCCGTCGGCCAGGCTCCAGGACGGATAGGAAGACGCCTGCACACTGAACAGGCTGTTCTCGCGGCCGCTGCGGCGCACCACCGTCACTTCCTTGTTATAGGCATCGCCCGCGAAGCCGCCCGCATAGCCTATCAGGGCCGAAAGGGGTTCGCCGGACTTCATTTCGTAGAACATCGGACGTTTCACACGGCCCTGCACCTGCACCAGCTCTTCATAGGGAGGCACCAGGATGACATCGCCTTCCTCCAGACGGACATCGTCGTTCAGCGCCCCCTTCATCAGGTAGGCATAGACGTCCACCGAGGCCACCTCACGGCCCGCACGCATCACCCGGATGGCACGCAGCGAACCGATGGGCGAAACACCGCCCGCCCGGTAGAGGGCGTGGAACACGGTGGCGAACGACGAAAGGCGGTATGTGCCCGGAACGGCTACCTCGCCCATCACGTTCACCTGGATGGTGCGGATCTGCCCCAGCGTCACCCGTACCTGCGAGGCGGGGCTGTCGCCCGAAACACCCGCATACTTGCGCGAAAGCGTCTCGCGGATGGTACGCTCGGCCTCCGAAATACTCAGCCCGTTCAGATAAACGGGGCCGATCTGGCTCACCATGATGTTGCCTTCCGGAGAGATTTCCTGACGGATGGACGTCTCGTTGGCTCCCCAGATGTCGATGATCACCTCATCACCGGGGCCCAGACGGTAGTTGCTCGGCGTGGCCATATTTTCGTTGGGCTCGAAGGTGAGCTGCCGTCTGCCGAAGAGGTCGTGTCCGTAGATGCGCCGTTCGGGCGGAAGCTGCTGTTGTGTTCCGGTCGAGTCTGCGTAAATCTGCATCCAGGTGGCACTGCTGTCCATGGCGGCCGTGGCCACGAAGTTCTGCACCAGGCGGCGTTCACGCAACCGGCTCTCCGGGCGGGGGGTAGGGTCATTGGGATTGGCCTGCTGGCTTTTCTCGTAATTGTCCTTGATGCGCTGTACCTGCTCGCGCGTCACACCGCGCGACACCAGCATGCGGCCTATCTCCTCGTCGCTCTTGCCGGCCGTCTTCTGCTCCTTCACCAGCGCTATCACCTGGTCGTCACTCATCTGCTGTGCATACAGTGGGGCCGAAAGACCCATGACAAGCAAGGCCAGGCCTAAAATACGAAAGATCTTCTTCATGAAAAAAGTCGGAATAATGATAAATGGTTAATGGTTAATGATAAATGGTTAATGGTAAATCAGGGTTCGCCGATTGCTTCGACAATCAGGCGGACATGCACCGGCATGTAGACGCGGGCATGGGGATTGCAACCGGCCTCCCGAAGACGTTCGCGCAAGTGGGGATAGTAATCGATCCAACTTTGCAGCTTGCGGTGGGCCACCTGGGGATTGAGAGTCGGAAAGTAGCACTGGGCCAGCTCGGTGCGGCCATAGGCACGGATGGTGAAATGTTCCATAAGGCGTTTGCGGTATTTGTTCGTTATGGACATAAAGATACTGAAAATCAGCGAGACAACCATGCCTGCCGGCTACAATAATCAACGATAATCAACCCTAACGGAGGGTAACCTACCGGAACGGATTTTCCGGGAAAAGGAGGTGCTATCTTTGCTTCAGCAAATTGAAAATGGAAAATGGAGAATGGAGAATTATTCATTTCCGCTCCATCACCTGCTTTCAACGAGCTAAAAATTATCAATTATCAATTATCAATTATCAATTCACTATGATTCTCTACAGAAAAGTTCAAATCACCGGCGAGAACCATCCCTGCAAGGGACTGTGGTATGCCCGCCCCGTCATCAACGAGACGCTGGACATCGAAATGCTGTCCAAGCACATGTCGAAACACAACACGCCTTTCTCGCCGGGCGTCATCAAAGGTGTACTGGCCGACATGGTGGCCTGTATCAAGGAACTGATACTGGATGGCAAGAACGTGAAACTGGACGACCTGGCCATCTTCTCGGTGGGCATCGTCAGCGACCACGGCGCCGCCAGTGCGGCCGAGTTCAAGGTGAGCGAGAACGTGGCGGGACTGAAGCTCCGCGCACGCGCCACCGGCGAACTGAGCAACGCCAAAATCAACCTGGAGGCCACGCTGCGCGAGCAGAACGAGTATTCCGTTGAGGGCGGCAGCACGTCCACCACGCCGGGCGGCAATGAAGGCGGTGGAGGCGACGACGGACAGGACGAGAGTCCGCTGTAAGACAGCGGTAAACGGTTAGGGGTGAGTGGTTAGTACCCATTCGGATGAAATACTCACCGCTAACCGTTAGCCACTAATCACTAAATTATTTTTTCAATTCTCAATTTTCAATTCACCAAAAAATGGCTCAAACCAAGAAAAACGTATGGAGCATTGTGCTCAAAGCAATTGTGGCCGTGGCTACTGCCCTGGCCGGAGTGTTCGGTATCTCATCGTGCATCGGAGGATGAGGACCGTTACCCTGATCATTGTCCATTGTTCTGCCACCCCCGAGGGGCAGGACTTTGGTTTTGAGGCCTGCCGCACGGACCACGTGCGGCATCGCCGTTTCTGTGACATCGGCTATCACTTCTACATCACCCGCGACGGCGAAATTCACCGCGGACGGGCACTGGAGCAAGTGGGTGCGCACTGCCGCAACCACAACCGGCACAGCATCGGGGTGTGTTACGAAGGCGGACTGGACCGCCAGGGGCGGCCGAAAGACACCCGTACCCTGGCCCAGAAAGGCAGCCTGCTGGCACTGATGCGCGAACTGAAGCGCCGGTTTCCGAAGGCGCTCATCGTGGGGCATCGTGACCTGGACCCGATGAAGAGCTGTCCCTGTTTTGATGCGGTAAAGGAATATGAATTTTAACCCAAATTACGAACCCTTGGAAGTTAAGAAGTTACAGAAGTTATCACTTCGCTACGCTTCATTAGAAGTTAAAGCCAATAGTTCCGCAAAGGGAAAACATCAGAATTTCTTTCCGAAAACGATATTGAAGAACGTCATCCAGAGTATCTTGAAATCGAAGCCCCAGGAACGGTGTTCCAGATAGAAGAGGTCGTAGCGCAAACGGCGCAACATCTTCTCGATGGTATCGGTATAACCGTTGTAAAGCGTGGCATAGGACGTGACTCCCGGACGGATCTGGAACAGATAACGGTAACGGGGGTCACGCTCCATAATCTGCCTGATGTAGAACTCGCGCTCGGGACGGGGACCGATGAAGGCCATCTGCCCGAGGAATACGTTCCACAGCTGGGGCAGTTCGTCCAGATGATGTTCCCGCAGGAACTTGCCGACTTTCGTCATACGGTCGTCCTTGCTGCCGGCATAAAGGGCCGGACCGGCTTTCTCGGCATCGAGCTTCATACTGCGGAACTTGTAAATATAGAAAGGACGGCCGAAACGCCCGATGCGCTCCTGCTTGAAAATGGCAGGACCGCCGTCTTCGCGCTTCACGGCAATGTAGCAAATCAAAAACAAAGGGGAAAAAACAATCAGCGCCACCATAGCGACCAAACAATCTATCACACGCTTGGTATTGCGCTCGAAACCATTCATGCCGTCGGGGATGAAATGGTCGTCATTTTGAATGTTTTCGAAGTCTATCATAAGTTTTTGTTTAATAATGTAACCTAAATAGCGATGAGGAAGGAGATTGTGGCTCACCACCTCACAACGACCGGTTCCTGCTTCGGCAGGAAGGAAGTACCGGGCACAAAAGCTCCGTCCGTAACAGAGAGGCGCAGAAGCGACTCGCAAAGATGGACGGCATAGCCGGACAAGGCATAGAAAGCTGCATCGCCGTGCGGAGGACAGATGCGGGACAGGTCGTCGAAACGGCCGGCCACGCGAAGCGTCCAGACGTCGTGACGCGGACAGGCATTGCCCTGCCGGAGAAGATCCTGACAGAGAGACAGGCAACGGAGTTCGTCGCTGCTGCCAAGCGCGGCATCGAATGCGGAAAGCGAGGCATAACGGCGGCAGGCCCGACGGACGGTGGCATCGAAACGGCTGTCGAGGAACAGGTAGGAATAGCGGTTCATCACCTCGATACGCTCCAGCGCCGCAACATCGGCAAGCCCCGGCCAGGTACCGTCCGGCTGAAGCCGGGAAGCCCAACGGCAGACAGCATCGGACAGGAGACAGGCCCACTCGTCGTCGTCCCACAAGTCGGGATAGAAATAGCAGGCCAGGCAACGGCAGACGGTGGCTTCGGCCAGCACGCTGTCGGCTTCGGCCGAAACATAGCGGTCCATCAAAGCGGAAACGGCTTCCTGAAACGGCGCGTCGGACACGGCCGGGCAAAGAGGGAAGGCTTCGGACTGAAGGTCGTAGAGGGCGGCCACCAGACGGGCCCTGTCCACCAACGGTAGGTCAGGACGGGACAGACGTTCCTGCAACAGACGGACCAACCTACCGGCCATCCGTGCATGGGCGTGACAGTCGGGGTACACACGACGGGCTGCACCAACCGCCTGAAGACGGCTGACGGCCGCATAAAGCCGGGCATGTGCCTGCAGACGAAGCACGCTGTCGGCCGGTGAAGGCACCGCAGACAGGAGGCGCGGCAAAAGTGCTTGCAAGGACTGTTCGACGGATGACATGGATGGTAGTGGTTAGTGCTGAGCGGTTTGGTTAGTGCTGAGGGGCTCGATGAGCGAGGGGTGGATGGTGGCCAAAGCCACGGCAATGACCCCCTGGACCTCGATGACCACACGACGGTCGCGCGCACCCTTGACCCGCAGGAAGACCCCCTCCTGCCCTTCGAACTCGCCACCGGTGATACGTACGCGCGTACCTTTGGACAAGTTCAGTTCTTCGGGGGTAAAATATAGGAGCTGGTCGCTATAGGTACCCGCCACGGCAATGAAGCGGCGCATCTGCTCGTCGGGGACAATAATCTTCCGGCCCGTGCGACGGTCGGTGATGTACTGCAAATAGGTGACCGTTGACTTGAGCTGCTGGAGACGGGACGGAACCGCATGGACAAACAACAGGTTACGGACTACCGGAACCAGCTGGCGCACCTTACGGCCGTGACGAACCACTTCCCTGTATTGCATGGGAAGAAAGCACCCCATGCCTTCGGACTCCAAAAGCTGCACGGCAACATCCTCCCTGCGATACGTGGCGCGCATGGCATGCCAAACGGCCGCGTTCGCAGCAGGTGCCGGAACGGAAGTTTCCATCAATAAAATTCAGGTTTAAGCATTCTCTTGGGGCTTTGAAAAACAGATAAAAGACTGTTTTCCAATCATTTACAGACATTCTTGCAGAAATATACAACGAAAATAGAGGTGTCTGTTTTATTTGTCAAATACACAATTGAAAAACAATGTATATTATTGACGGGACAAAAGTAGACAAAAAGAATATAATGAACAAATAAAAAACTTTATTTTTTAAGAGACGAACTTAAAAACATACATTTAGGTGACGTACGATACTTTACAAAACAGGACAAAGACATATAAAGAAAAAGCACAAAACAGTCTTTCGCTTACCGCTACTATTGCCTTTCACCATCTTTTAATAAGACAGGAGGCGGCTCGGGATAAAAATTTCACTATCTTTTCATAAAATAGGATACGGTTCGGGATAAAAAATATCTGAAACGAGTTTCAATATTTTGTTCTCCTCTCACCTTTCACTATCTTTGCCGCCGGATTATAACATTCTACTTTTATGAACAAGAACAAATCGCTGATAATAACCGGTATCGTACTGGCTGTGCTGCTGGTGGGAGTAACCGTGCTGCTGGTCATGGAAAAGACGACCAACAAGGAACTGGTACAGGAATTCGAACTGGAAAAGGAAGATCTGGAAAACGAATACACCCGCTTTGCCCAGCAGTATGACGAGCTGAAACTGACCATCTCGAACGACTCGCTGTCCGTGCTGCTGGAGCAGGAACAGCTGAAGACACAACGACTGCTGGAGGAGCTGCGGACGGTAAAAAGCAGCAACGCCTCGGAAATAAGAAGACTGAAGAAGGAGCTGGCCAGCCTGCGAAAGGTGATGATCAGCTACATCAACCAGATAGACTCGCTGAACCAGCTGACGGCCCGCCAGCAGGAAGTGATAAAGGACGTGACGCGGAAATACAACGCTGCCTCGCGCCAGATAAGCAGCCTGGCCGAAGAGAAGAAAAACCTGAACGAAAAGGTAGCCCTGGCCGCCCAGCTGGACGTGACGAACATCCGCATCGAAACGCAGAACAAACGCGGGCGCGAAACGGACAAGGTGAAGAACGTGGTGAAATTCAAGATTGACTTCAGCATCGTGAAGAACATCACGGCACAGACGGGCGAAAAGACCATCTACGTGCGCATCGCCAAGCCGGACAACAGCATATTGACCAAGAGCGACGCCAACACCTTTGAGTACGAGAACCGCAAGCTGACGTACTCCATCAAGAAATACATTGAATATACGGGCGAGGAACAGGCCGTCACCCTGTACTGGAACGTGGAGGAATACCTGTATGCCGGGAAATACCGCGTGGACATCTTTGCCGACGGGGTGATGATCGGTTCGGGGTCGTTCAGCCTGAGATGAAGATAGCGGTTAGTGGTTAACGGTGAGCGGTGAGCAGCCATGCGGGTGGATACTAACCACTTACCGCTAACCACTAACCGCTCACCGTTAACCACTAACCGCTAACCACTAACCACTATTAACTGTAATTGTCGCAAACCTTGTTGTAGGCATCGCTGATGTAGCTGCCCCGATAGCTGCAATAGCCGCCGCTGTAGTGGCTGCAGTTCTTGCAGCACCTGCGGGTGTTGCTGCTCTTTCCCAAAAGGGACAGCAGGAAATAGGCTACAAGAACGATGATGAGCAGCACGACAAAATGGGCAAGCACCCACAAGGTGGCTACAGAACCCAACAGATAGACTGCCGTACAGAGGAAGGCTTTACCCCAGCCTCCCTGCGGAACCACTCCCCTGAAAATCAGAACAATCTGTACAAGCTGGCACACAACAAAGGCTACCAGCACAAACGGTACGGCTGCCTGAAAGAAAAACCCCGACACAAGGCCGCCTACCACCAGACCACCCCAGGAATAGAGTCCCCAGCGCTTGTCGAAAGAGCCGTAGCTGTTGTACTCCGTATCGGCCAGCGTATTGAAATAGCACATGAACTGATTGTAGACCACAAAAGCAAAGATGATAAAATTGATGACGGTCCACAGCCAGCCCACGGTGTCGGGCATACAGAACCAGGTGGCCCGGGTACCCATGAGGGCCAGATAGACCAGCTCGACCACAGTGACCGCCAGAAACAGAATCCAGTTGGCAACATACAGACTGCCTTCCAGGGGTTCCTCGCCCCTGCTCTTGCGGATGAAGAACAACACCAGGGAAAGCCCGGCAATCACAAAGACCATCCACTCGACATCAGCGGAGAAAAGGCCGTCCAACGAAAAGTTGAACAACGGACTATCGGCTTCGGCGGCAGCGGCTACGGGTGTTTCCACCTTCCGGATATAATCGGCACTGACATAGGCAAAACCGTCATCGAAACCGATTTTGGCCCAACCGTCCGCAATTTCGTAGACGTCGACTTTCCCGCCCTTATCGATGGTTCCGATGACGGGAGCACTGGCATCCGCAGCGCTGCGGATATTCAAAAAGGTACTGGCCGTAACCTCGTACTGTGTCTGCGCGCTGCACCACAGGCTGCAGCATACCATAAAAATGATCCATGCAAATGTTCTCATACGTATTCTATTTTAAAGATCAGTCAATTCTTCCGTACATCTTCGGCCGAAGGGGTGATGACAACCGTCATGGGGACTTCGACCAGAGGAATGAGCTTCTCCAGGTCCTCGTTCTTGAGCCGGACACATCCTTCCGTAGCCCGGGTGCCGATGGAGAGGGAATCGTGTGTACCGTGGATGCCAATGCCCTTGTGACCCGGCACGTCGAGCCGGATGAAATGCGGACCGTAGGCCCCCTTTATTTCACCTTTCCCATCACGGAAATCGTGGGTCCAGCTACGGGAATCGTGAATGTCAGAAACGGTGAAGACGCCCTCGGGGGTCTTCATGTCGCCCGGCTTCTGCTTGTCGCCATAATTGAGTCCGCAGGCTATACCGGCCGTGAACAGCTCGGTGCCCTTATAGTCGATGACCCGCAACTTCATCTCCTGCTTGGAGATGAGCATCAGTTTGGCCTGCTGTGCCCGGCGCAGCTGGCCGCCGTAATGAAAACGGCAGGCCAGCCCCGCCAACAAGGCACCGAGAGCCGCACAGGAAAGAGGCAGCAACAGACGTTTCATGACCTCAGTTCAATTTGAAAGCCACAGGAAGTGTATACCTTACACGCACGGGCTTGCCGTTCATCGTACCGGGTTTCCACTTGGGCATACTCATGACTACACGGAGCGCTTCCTTGTCGAGAGCAGGATCGACGCTCTGGACAATCTTGAAATCCGTCAGACTGCCGTCCGTCCCAACAACAAACTGCACACGGACGGTACCCTGGGTACCGTTCTCCTGCGCCGACTTCGGATAATCGATGTTCTTGCTGAGGTAGCGTATCATACCGGACATCCCCCCCTGAGGGAATTGGGGCATCTGGTCCACACGGTCGTACACGCGGTTGTCGGGTGCCGAAGTCACTGCGGCAGCCTGCTGTTTTGCCTTGACATCCACCTGGGTGGAATACAGTTTCTGTCCGTCGCACCAGATTTCGTAACGGTAGGTGCCGGGAGTATAGAAACGGCCGTCGGGATTTCCCCATCCCATCAGCTCGAAGGAACCTTCCTGATGACCGAAATTGATGGTGTGCAGGAAGGTGTAGCCCACCGGTGAAGACTGTCCCCGGACAAGATTGCCATCGGGCTGATAGATCTTCACGCCGAATTCGATTTTTTCCTTATCGGCTGTCTGTTTCTTGAAGTAAACCCGCGAGCGCAGATACTGAATGTCGGAATAAAGCTGCAGACCATATCCGGTGAGTATCTTACCGTTGTCGTCAACATTGGCAAACTGAACCGAACGGATGGTAACCTTATCGGCTGCAGCGACTTCAGGATTCTGCGGTTCGCGCTCGACAACTACGGAACTGCGTGCCTGAGGAGCGGCTCCCGAATAGTTCACCTTGTACTTCTTGCTCCACTGGTTGTAGGTGATGGAACGGATGTCGCCAGACTCGGGCGCATCTTCGGCATAACGGAACACCGGCGTCTCATTTTCCTCGAACGCATAGAGCACCAGTTTCCGCTGACCGGTAGCATTGTCTTTCAGGATAAAGGCAAACTCGGTGAAATGGTCGTAACCATCGTTCAGACGCGGGAAGAGGATACTGTTGGGCTTCACCTCCTTTTGCTTGGCAAACAGCTGCCAGGCTGTGCTGCCTGTCTGCAGGTTGTTCGACTTCAGGTAATCGAAAAGCGCCAGCCTGCACTTGGCTGTAGAGACTGCATCACGGGCTTCGTCATTGCCCCAGACACCGTTCAGCAATTGGAAGTCGGCCGCCTCGAGAATGTAATCGGAAGCGACATAGCCGGATTCTCCACCACTCTTTACATAGGCCCAGCCGTTCTCGTTCGAGAAGGTAATCAGCTCCGAACCATAAGGAAGGGTGGTCTTGCGGTTGTATTCCACATCGGCAACGGCCGACGAACGCAGAAAGAGGTTATCGGCATAGACGTAGTAGCGCGGGGCATCCTTTTCCTTCTTATAGTCCTTGTACCAGTACTCATAGCCACCCCACAACAGCGCAGCCAGCACCAGGAACCAAACCCAGCGGTGACGCTTGGGAGGAGGAGGGGCGGGCTTATCGGTAACACGGAACTGCGAACGATAGAGCAGATGGTCTTCTTCGTAGAACTCGATGGTCCAGGTACCGGTAACAGTGAAGGTGTTGCACGCATCGCCACCGAATCCGCCCAAAGCAACGGTACCCGAAGCTGCCAGACCGACAAATCCATGCCAAGTATAACCGTCGCGTCCGCCCTGGGCCGTCATCAGCATGCCCGACGGAGAGAACAGCTTGTACCAGATATCGGCCTGTCCACCACCACTGCGCAATACCTGATAGGAGATGCGGGGAGTGAGATAGGCCATGTTGGTATAAAGGGGACTGCCGAAACTGGACAAAAGGTTTCCCTTCACATCGCCGTTGGCAAAATCGACCCGCGTGATGCGGATGGAAGGCGAAAAAGAAGGATTGGGACGACGGGGCTGCTGTGGCGAAGGACGTACCGGCTCTTCCCGACGGGGTTCTTCCCGACGAGGCTCTTCCCGACGGGGTTCCTCAATCCGTGGCGCAGGCAACGGATTGGAAGCCAGGTAGTCCGACAAGGACTTACGGAAAGCCTGAAAGGTTTCCAGATCCTTGAGGTACTGACGGCAGATGCCCCGCAGTTCCTTGCTCTGGACGATGATGTCCTTGTTGGCCGCATGCAGTTTGTCGGATCCGGCCAACACATTGACACAGCGCTCCAGCAGATTCTTGTCGTTCCACTCAGCATTGCAGATGCGTAGCAGCAACTGGAGGGCTTCCTGTTCGTCACGACCCAGTTCGCCCCACACACCCAGCAGATAGACGGCTGCCTTGTGCCACTTCTGCAAGTGCTGCTTGAGCAGGATGTTGTTGACAGGTGCAGGCGACGGTGCCGACGGACGTTCGGGCGCGGGACGGGAAGGCTGCGGACGGTTGGCACGGTTGAACTTCTTCATGGCCTCACGGAACTGCTCGAAGGTCTCCTTGTCCTTGGTGTACATGGCCTTGGCTATGCCCCGGAACTCCTTACTCCAGGTTATGATGTCCAGATTGGCAATGTGCAGCTTATCGCAGGCCGAGAGGGTGGCTATCAGGCCCTCGCACTCGGCCACGCTGTCTTCGTCGAACGAACGCTCGCGCCAGAAGTCGGCCAACAGTTCGACAGCTGTCCATTCCTCGACGGACAATTCACTCTGTTTCCCTTTCAGAAATCGGCAAGCTTCGTTCCACTTGCTGACTTTCTGATTCATCATTATTTCGTTCATAAATGTCTTTCGTATATTACTGAAGGATTCGCTACTGACAAAACTTGACAAGAGAGTGTGTCCCAATCTGGAATAAGCCGGAAACTCCGCTTATTTTCAAAATGGACACACCCTCTTGCCGTTTATAAAGTGCGCCTCCGCTTATTCGAGCGTGGCCTTATTGACAATGGCTCTCGACTTGGACAGTTCTTCTTCGCCTTTGACACCGGTAATCTTGAGCTGGAAGTCGAGCACGTCTTTCTCCACAAATGCATTCACATAAAGGATACCCTCGTTGTCGATATTGAACGTTACAGAAATGGGAGTGCCCTTCGGCCAGTCCTTGGTAAGGGTCAGAACATGGTTGTCGATGAGGTTGCAGAACTTGTCTTCTACCACTTCTTCGGTCGCTTCGTTGGTGAAATCGCTCTCAAAGACTTTCATCGACACGCTACGCTGGTTGGGGACACTGGTCGTAAAGGTCACCGTGCGCTTGGCAGGAAGCGAAGTGTTGGCAAAGATGAGGTTCTGCACTTCGTTCTTGTTCACATCGGTACCATAGGTCTTACTGGTGACATTCACCACCACTGCACGGTCGCCCCTCAAAGGAGCCGGCTTGAAGTCGCTTTCGCCTTCCTCGTAATCCTGAATGGCCTGCGAATAGGCGGCATTCATGGCATAGATGGCGGCACCCTTGGCTACGCATTCGTCGGGGTCGGTGAGCTTGGAGTCGCAACCGAATTCGCGGTCCAGGCGTTCCTTGATCTGAGGCATACGGCTACTACCGCCCACCAGCAGATATTCGTCAATGTTGGTATAACCTTTGTTCTGGGCAATTTCAATCACCTTGCGGGTAGCATCGATCGTTTCGTCCAGACGACTCTCGGTCAACGAGTTGAAGAGGTCGCGGTCGATTTCGATGCGGGCCGTCATGCCTTCGTACTGGATGTTGGCCTTGACCGACTGCTTGGCCGTGAGCTGTTTTTTCTTCTGTTCGGCTTCGAGCAGCAGGGTGTATTTCAGTTCGGGAGAATCTTCGAGGCTATAGGAAGTGCCGTTCTGTTCGTTGAAGACACCCAGCATGTATTCGGCCAATGCCGTATCCCAGTCGACACCACCCAAATGGTGGTCACCTCCGGTAGCGATAACCTTGATGGCACCGCCGTTGACGTTGATGATGGTCACGTCGAAGGTACCACCACCCAGGTCGTAAACCAACACGGTCTTCTTCTGGTCGGTCTTCACGCCGTAGGAAATGGCGGCTGCGGTAGGCTCGTTAATGATGGCGAGCACGTTCAGTCCGGCAATTTCACCGGCCTGCTTGGTCTGCATGCGTTCCTTGGTTCCAAAATAAGCGGGACAGGTGATTACCACATCCTTGATGGGTTCGGGGTTATCGCCCAGGTCGTTGGCGTCCTTCACCAGCTTCTTCAGAATAAAGGCCGAGATTTCTGCCGGATCGTAGTGATGGGGCAGTGTATTGGTAGCCTTGTCGAAGCTGCTGTCCACGCCGATTTCGCGTTTTACGAACACTACGGTCTTGCCGGGCTCGGTAGCCAGCATACCTTTGGCTTCCTTGCCGACCACCACATGTTCCTGGTCTTCAAAATAGACTGCAGAAGGCGTGGTAGCGTCACCTTCGAAATTTCTGAGAACGATTGCCTGATCGAATTTGTCCACTTGCGCGATGCAGCTGTAAGTGGTTCCTAAGTCTATGCCGTATACGGCTCTTGTACTATCCATAATGTATTTAATTATTATTTTCGTATTTATAAACGGTTACTATCGCACTCTTGAACACCTTGCCGGTATTGGCGTCGCGGAAACCACCCTGGCGGCATTCGATGATTTTTCCACCCTGCTCTTTCTGACGGGTTGCAACACTCTGCACGGCAGTGTGTTCCTTGGGCAGGTATTCGCTTCCCGCTTCGGGTTCAAAATAGACCATGTCGTATTCGTCGCCGAGCAGATCCTCTATCATGAGTTTGTCGTTCTCGACGGCCCGAATGGCCAGTTCCAACGCATTTTCCTTTCCTTTGAATTCTTCGCGATTCAGGCTTTTATAGGTACCCGATATACGTTCGAAGATCTTGATGATATTCTTCAGGTAGGGTTTGGCTATGTCCGCATAGAAATCACGGCTGCGCTTCTGAAGTTCATCGTGAAGCTCCTTGATGATCTTGTCCTTATACTGGTTTTCATCCAACATTTTCCGGATTTCCTTTATTTCTTTTTCGAGCCCGGCCGAGGGTATGGAAGAAGCTTGTGCGTGCTGCGTCACATCGGCAGCAGGCTCGGCCGGTACCGGCCGTTGTTCCAACGCTTTTTCACGTTCCTGCAACTTCTGTTCCCATTCCTGCAGTTTCTTCTCGCGTTCGGCCAGTGTCTTGCCGCCGTCCTCCCATTGGGCGAGCTTTTCTTTCAATGAGTCATTTTCGGCCTGCAAGGCTTTGCTCTGTTCTTCCAGTTCCTTGCGCTTCGCCTTCAACTCCTTGTTTTCGGCCTTGAATGCGTCCAAAAGACCAGTCAATTCTTCATTCTGAGCCTGCAATGCAGCTGTAGTACCCTGTTCTTCCGGATGATCGTTTTCCGACGGACCTGTAGAATTCTCTCTCTTGTTCCAAAACGGTGCCATACATTTATTATTTAAAGTTACTCTTATTTAAATGTCAATTCTGAGATTTTGCTTATGCGATTCATGAAAATGTTTACATGGTAAAAGATATCTACTTATCTTAAATTTATAGTATTCACATTTAAGATCCAAACAAAATCCTACGAAATCAAACCGCCCCAAATTTATATATTACACCTAAAAAGTCCAACTATTTACTAATTATATTTTTCAATTTCTCCCTATTTTTATCCCATTTGTAACTAAAAACCGTGACAAGTTTAACAGATTCATTTCAGAAATGTTTAGAACCGGATTATCAAAGTCCAATAAACGTCCACGCCAAACACGTACCGTTATTCCCTTTGAAAATCCATACTCATATCCGTCCATAACAGCCCGCCTTTTCTTTTTTTATCGAAAACTGCAAAGATTTCGAGAACTTTTCTATCTTTGCATTGTTGTTTATGCAATCATTGTCGCCGGAAGGCGGCCATCCAAAAGAAATGAAAATAGCAAGGAATGCAATGAAAAAGTTCTTATGTACCACCTTATTAGCCTTAACGGCCTATACAGCAGGCGCGCAGCAGGTGCTGAGTCTGGACAGTTGTCGTGCACTGGCCATGGCCAACAACAAGGAGCTGCTGATAAGCCAGGAAAAAATCAATGCCGCGCATTACCGGAAGAAGGCGGCATTTGCCAACTACCTGCCCAAGCTGGACGCAACGGGCGCCTACATCCGTAACCAGAAAGAAATATCGCTGCTGAGCGACTCGCAGAAGGATGCCTTGTCCAACATCGGCACCAACCTGAGCGGAGCCCTGCAGAACGGGGTGCAGAACATGATTGCCCAGAACCCGGGCCTGCTGCAGAACCCGCAGTTCGTGCAACTGCTGCAGGCCTTCGGGAGTGTGGACCTGGCCGGACCGCTGAACCAGGTGGGCAGTTCGCTGGCCGACGCCCTGCGCACCGACACGCGCAACATGTTTGCCGGCGCCGTCACGCTGACACAACCGCTGTATATGGGCGGAAAGATAAGAGCTTACAACAAAATCACGAAATATGCGGAAGAACTGGCACGCCAGCAACACAGTACCGGCATGCAGGAGGTGATACTGAACACCGACCAGGCCTACTGGCAGGTGGTGTCGCTGGTACACAAGAAAAGGCTGGCCGAAGGTTACCTGGAACTGCTGAAGAAGCTGGAGGGCGACGTGGACAAGATGATCAACGAAGGTGTGGCCACTAAAGCTGACGGCCTGTCGGTGAAGGTGAAGGTGAACGAGGCCGAAATGACACTGACCAAGGTGGACGACGGCCTGAGCCTGTCGCGCATGCTGCTGTGCCAGCTGTGCGGACTGGACCTGACAACGGAAATCGTACTGGAAGACGAACGGGAAGAGAACCTGGGAGAAGCCGGAATAGCCAGCAACCAGGTGAATATGGAAAGCGTATACGCCATCCGTCCGGAAGTGCGCAGCCTGGAGCTGGCCTCCAAAATCTATGACCAGAAGGTGAACGTGACCCGTTCGGAAATGTTACCCTCCATCGCGCTGATGGGAAGCTACATGGCCACCAGCCCGTCGGTGCTGAACAGCTTCGAAAAGAAATTCAAGGGCATGTGGAACGTGGGGGTGATGGTGTCGGTACCCCTGTGGCACTGGGGCGAAGGCATCAACAAGGTGAAGGCTGCCAAGGCGGAGGCCAACATTGCCCGCTTCCAGCTGGCAGAGGCAAAAGAAAAGATACAGCTGCAGGTGAACCAGTCGGCCTTCAAGGTGAACGAGGCTGCCAAGAAGCTGGTGATGGCTGAGAAGAATCTGGAGAAGGCGGACGAGAACCTGCGCTATGCCACCCTGGGATTTGAAGAAGGAGTGATACCGGCCAGCAACGTGCTGGAAGCCCACACGGCCTGGCTCTCGGCCCAGTCGGAAAAGATAGACGCCCAAATCGACGTGAAGCTGACGGACCTCTACCTGAAGAAGGCGACGGGAGAACTTACTTCAGTTGAGAGTGGAGGGTGGAGAGTGGAGAGTGGAAAGTGAATCATTACTAACTCTCAACTCTCAACTCTCAACCCTCAACTCAATAAAACCCTCAACTCAATTGTCAATTATCAATTTTCAATTATAGAAATGGATACAAAATCGCAAAACAGTAACATGCTGCTGGCCTTCCTGACACTGGTAGGCGTCATCGCAGTAGTGGCCCTGGTAGGCTTCTTCATGCTGCACAAAGGGCCGGAAATGGTTCAAGGACAGGCAGACGTCAACGAATACCGCGTATCGAGCAAGGTGCCGGGACGCATTCTGGAATTCCGCGTGAAGGAGGGACAGGCCGTGAAGGCAGGCGACACCCTGGCGCTGCTGGAAGCGCCGGACGTACAGGCCAAGCTGGAACAGGCACAGGCTGCCGAAGCCGCCGCACAGGCACAGAACGAAAAGGCCATCAAAGGGGCACGCCAGGAACAGATTCAGGGTGCCTACGAGATGTGGCAGAAGGCACGTGCGGGCGTGACCATCGCCGAAAAATCGTACAAACGCGTGAAGAACCTGTACGACCAGGGAGTGATGTCGGCACAGAAGCTGGACGAGGTGACGGCACAGCGCGACGCGGCCATCGCAACGGAGAAGGCGGCCAAGTCGCAGTATGACATGGCCCGGAACGGTGCCGAACGCGAGGACAAGGCTGCCGCAGCGGCCCTGGTTCAGCGTGCACGCGGAGCCGTGGCCGAAGTACAGTCGTACATCAAGGAGACATACCTCATTGCCCAGACAGCAGGAGAGGTTTCGGAAATCTTCCCCAAAGTGGGCGAACTGGTAGGCACGGGAGCGCCCATCATGAACATCGCCGTGATGGAGGACATGTGGGTGAGCTTCAACGTACGCGAGGACCTGCTGAAGGGACTGACTGTGGGTACGGAATTCGAAGCCTACGTCCCGGCACTGGACCGTGACATCCGATTGAAAGTGTACTATATGAAGGACCTGGGCACCTATGCCGCCTGGAAAGCCACGAAGACCGCCGGCCAGTTCGACCTGAAGACGTTCGAAGTGAAGGCCAGTCCGCTGGAGAAAGTCGAAGGACTGCGGCCGGGGATGAGCGTGGTGCTGGAAAAATGAAGAATGGGAAAAATGAAGAATGAGGAATGAGGATTACTTCCATTTTTCCATTCTCAATTTTCAATTATCAATTTTCAATTAAATAAATGAACGCAACGAAATACAAAGCCTTGTGGAACGTGATGAAACGCGAGGGGAAACGCCTCGTGTCACGGCCGCTCTACCTGTTCTGCATGGTGGTGGCTCCGCTGTTCTGCTACGTGTTCTTCACCACCCTGATGGACTCAGGGCTGCCGCAGAACATGCCGGTGGGCGTAGTGGACGAAGACATGACGACCACCTCGCGGCAGCTGGTGCGTAACCTCGACGCCTTTGAGCAGACGGCTGTCGTGGCCCACTATCCCAACGTGACCGAGGCACGGCAGGCCATGCAGCGGGGCGACATCTACGGCTTCTACTACATTCCCGACGGTACCACTGCCAAGGCGCAGGCCCAGCGGCAGCCCAAGGTGTCGTTCTACACCAACAACACGCTGCTCATTGCCGGCTCGCTGCTCTACAAGGACATGAAGATGATGAGCGAACTGGCCTCGGGAGCCGCCGCCCGCTCGGTGCTCTACGCCAAGGGAGCGACGGAAGACCAGGCCATGGGATTCCTGCAGCCCATCGTCATCGACACACATCCACTGAACAATCCGTGGATCAACTATTCGGTCTACCTGAACAATACGTTTGCACCGGGCGTACTGATGCTGCTCATTTTCATGGTGACGGTATTTTCCATCGGCGTGGAAATCAAGGACCGCACTGCCCGCCAATGGTTGCGTACCGGCAACAACTCCATTCTGATATCACTGACCGGCAAGCTGCTGCCCCACACGGCCGTCTTCTTCCTGATGGGTATTCTGTACAATGTCTACCTGTACGGTTTTCTGCACTTCCCGTGCCAGAGTGGCATCCTGCCGATGCTCTTTGCCACCCTGTGCCTCGTGCTGGCCTCGCAGGGCATGGGTGTGCTGATGATCGGCACCTTGCCCACACTGCGCCTGGGACTGAGCTTCGCTTCGCTGTGGGGCGTGCTGTCGTTCTCGATGTGCGGCCTGTCGTTCCCGGCCATGGGTATGCACCCCACCCTGCAGGCGCTGGCCAACCTCTTCCCGCTGCGCCACTACTTCCTGATCTACGTGGACCAGGCGCTGAACGGGTATCCGATGATCTATTCGTGGACCAACTACGTAGCCCTGCTGCTGTTCATGATGCTGCCGTTCTTCATTGCCCACCGGCTGAAGGCAGCCCTCATTTACTATAAATACGTACCGTGATGAAAAAGGAAATAACGCTGAGACAACATATCAGAGAAGGTATCTGCGACCTGTTCTACATCTGGAAGCAGGAATTCCGTACGACCTTCCGCGACCAGGGGGTACTGATTTTCTTCATCCTGGTACCGCTGGTCTATCCGCTGATCTACTCGTTTATCTACACCAACGAAACACTGCGCGACGTGCCTGCCGTGGTGGTGGACGACTCACGCAGCACGCTGAGCCGCCAATATGTGCGGATGCTCGACGCCAGCCCCGACATACGCGTGGTGGCCCACTGTGCCGACATGGAGGAAGCCAAGCTGGCCCTGCGCAACCGCGACGCCTACGGCATTGTCTACCTGCCCGAAACCTTCAGCGACGACATTGCCGCCGGACGGCAGACGCAGGTGAGCATCTTCTGCGACATGAGCGGACTGATGTACTACAAGGCCATGCTGAGCGCCAATACGGAGGTGTCGCTCGAGATGAACACGGAAATCAAGATAGCCCGCGCCGGCAACACAACCGACCGCCAGGACGAGATAACGGCCTATCCCATCGAATACAAGGACGTGGCGCTGTACAACCCCACCAACGGATTTGCCGCCTTCCTGATTCCGGCCGTGCTGATACTGATTATCCAACAGACACTGCTGCTGGGCATCGGCCTGTCGGCAGGAACGGCCCGCGAGAAGAACCAGTTCCGCGACCTGGTGCCCATCAACCGCCACTACAACGGCACGCTGCGTATAGTCATGGGCAAGGGGCTGAGCTACTTCCTGGTGTATGCACTGGTGTCGGCCTACGTGCTGTGCGTGGTTCCCTGGCTCTTCAGCCTCAACCAGATAGCCCTGCCGGGCGAACTGATACTGTTCACCCTACCCTACCTGAGCGCCTGCATCTTCTTTGCCATGACGGCCTCCATCGCCATCCGCAACCGCGAGACGTGCATGCTGCTGTTTGTCTTCACCTCGGTACCGCTGCTGTTCCTGTCGGGTATCTCGTGGCCGGGCTCGGCCATTCCACCCTTCTGGCGCTATTTCTCGTACCTGTTCCCGTCGACATTCGGTATCAACGGTTACGTGCGCATCAACAGCATGGGAGCCACACTGAACGAAGTGCAGTGGGAATATCAGGCCCTGTGGCTGCAGACCGGCATCTACTTCCTGACCACCTGCCTAGTGTACCGCTGGCAGATTATCCAAAGCCGCCGGCACGTGATCGAGGCTTACAAGCGGTACAAGGAAAAAGGGACGAAATAACGGGAGACCGACTTCCCTTTGTTTTCAGACACAGACAACGCGGAGTATAGACACATCCCCGGTACAGCAGGAATCGCGTTCATTTTAGACTAATTAACAATATATCCTTTGTATTGTTACGACGGTTACGTAGATTTGTAGAGAATTCAAACTAAAAACTATATTCCATGGAAAAATTAACAAAGCAAGAAGAAGAAGCCATGCTGTACATCTGGAGTCTGGAGTATTGTTGCATCAAGGAAATTCTGGCCAAATATTCGACTCCCAAACCGCCCTACACAACGGTAGCCTCGATTGTGAAAAACCTGGAACGGAAAAAGTACGTGAAAGCGTCGCACGTAGGAAACACCTACTATTACAAACCGCTGATTCCGGAAAGTGAGTACAAGCGGACGTTCATGAGCGGCTTTGTACGCAACTATTTTGCCAATTCGTACAAGGAAATGGTGTCGTTCTTCGCCAAAGAACAGAAAATTTCGGCCGGTGAGCTGAAAGACATCATCGACATGATAGAACAAGGGAAGGAAAAGGACTGATAAATTATAAATGATTTAATGGTAAATGATAAATGGTTAAAAGAGGTCTGCTTACCGCTTATCATTAACCATTTATCATTTACCACTAACCACTCAAACCATGGTCTACTTCCTGAAAATCAATGTGGCGATTGCCTTGTTCTACGCCTTCTACAGGCTGTTCTTCTACAAGGATACGTTCTTCGGCTGGAGACGGACGGCACTGCTGTGTTTCTTTGCCGTATCGGTTGTCGTACCGCTGCTTGACATCCAGAACTGGATAGAGCAACAGGAACCCATGGCAGCCATGGTGGACCTGTATGCATCGGTGGTTCTGCCGGAAATCACTCCGGCCATACAGGAAGGAACAGACTGGAAACAGCTGCTGGCCGGCAGCATGCGTATCGTTTACTGGCTGGTGGTTACCCTGCTGGCGGCGCGCTTCCTTATCCAACTGACAGGCATCATCCGCCTGGCACGCCACTGCCTCACACAGAAGATAGACGAAACCACCGTACACCTGCTTCCCGATGCGGAAGGACCGTTTTCCTTCTTCCACTGGATATTTGTCTGCCCGGATGCACATACCGACGAAGAGCTGAAAGAAATACTGGCACACGAAAAGACCCATGCCTGCCAATGGCACTCCATCGACGTACTGGTCGGCGAACTGGCGTGTATCTTCTGCTGGTTCAATCCGTTTGTCTGGCTCATGAAGCGGGAGATACGGACCAATCTGGAGTATCTGGCCGACGAAAAGGTGCTGGAGACCGGTCACGACTCGCGTACCTACCAATATCACCTATTGGGCCTGGCACACCAGAAGAGCGCGGGTACCCTCTACAACAGCTTCAATGTCCTGCCCCTCAAAAGGCGCATCATGATGATGAACAAACGGCGGACCCGTGCCATCGGAAGGACCAAATATGTAATGTTCTTCCCACTGGCCGCCCTGCTGATGGTTGTGAGCAACATCGAGGCCGTAGCACGTGCCACGCAGAAGATTACAACCGAAGTCATCGAACCGGTCAATCCGGAAGAGTGGAGCCTGTCGAGAGAAAAGATTGTTGTCATGGACGACGAACCGACTCCCATGTTCCGCGAAAAGGAGAAAGACAGCACAGAGGAGGATATTTTCGAAGTCGTGGAAAAAATGCCCCGCTTCAAGGGAGGCACAACGGCCTTGATGCAATACTTGTCCAAAAACATCCATTACCCCACAACAGCCATGGAAGCAGGTAGACAAGGACGCGTCACCGTGCAGTTCATCGTAACCAAGGACGGCAACATCGAACAGGTAAAAATCTTGCGCGGCGTCTCCCCCGAACTGGACACAGAAGCCATCCGCGTCATCAGCAGCATGCCCAAATGGATACCGGGTGAACAACGGGGGAAAAGGGTCAACGTGAAATATACCGTTCCCGTGATGTTCCGCCTGCAATAATCCGCCAGCCACACCCCGAACAAAAAAAACATTCACCACCGGTTACACAGATTGTCACAGATTATAAAACAGCTATGCCAATCCGGGTAATCAGTGGTGAATCAGAAAACGCCTCTATTACTCGGCAGTGAATGGTTATTTCTTTACCTGCACAATTCGTGTGGGTTCCATCTCGATGTTGCGCTTGTCTACCTGACGTACCACGGCAGCAGCCAGCTGCAGGAAGGCACGACCGGTAACGGTATCCGAATCGAGAGCTACGGGCGTACCCTTATCACCGCTCTCGCAGATGCTCTGCACAATGGGAATCTGCCCCAGCAAAGGTACTTTCAATTCCTCGGCCAGCTGCTTGCAGCCATCCTTGCCGAAGATGTAATACTTGTTTTCCGGCAGTTCGGCGGGAGTGAACCATGCCATGTTCTCCACCAGTCCCAGGATGGGTACGTTCACCTTCTCGTTGGTATACATGTCCACGCCCTTACGTGCGTCGGCCAGGGCTACCTGCTGCGGCGTGCTGACGATGACGGCACCCGTAATGGCAAGTGTCTGGAGCAGCGTCAGGTGGATATCGCTCGTGCCCGGAGGAGTGTCGAGGATGAAGTAGTCCAAGTCGCCCCAGTCGGCGTCGCCCACGAGCTGTTTCAGGGCGTTGCTGGCCATACCGCCACGCCACAAGGTAGCCTGTTCGGGGTTGACGAAGAAGCCGATGGAAAGGAGTTTCAGGCCGTACTTCTCGATGGGAATGATGAGGTCGCGGCCGTCGATGCGCTCGGCATAGGGACGGGCGTCTTCCACCTGGAACATCTTGGGGACGGAGGGACCGAAGATATCGGCATCGAGCAGGCCGACCTTGTAGCCCAGCTTCACGAGGGCCACAGCCAGGTTGGCGGCCACGGTGCTCTTGCCCACCCCACCCTTGCCGCTGGAGACGGCGATGACGTTCTTCACACGGGGCAGCATCTTGCCCGGTTCGGGGCGAGCGGCCTGGCGGCTTTCGGTCGTAATCGTCACTTCCACATCGGGCGACACGTAGGTATGGATGGCCGTCTCGGCCGATTTCAGCATGGATTTCATGAAGGGGTCGGTGGGCTTCTCGAAGATGAGCGAGAAGCTGACCTTCATGCCGTCGATGCGCAGGTTGTCAGCCACCATTTCGGCTTCGACAAGGTTCTTGCCGTTGCCCGGATAGCGCACGGTGGCCAGTGCGTCGAGAATGAGTTTCGGATAGAGAGTCATAATATATCTGTTTTTTATTTGCTTGTCTGAAGTCCGCTCCGCTTGCTGCGGTTGTAGCTCCGGTAGTCGTCCAGCTCGATTTCCACGTCGGGCTCGGTGAGCGTCCCTTCGTGCGGCAGGCGGAAGCGGAGGTACTTGATGTTGAGCCCACGGTCCAGCCATTGCTGCTCGTAGTAGGTGCGGATGCCGAGTATCTCGTCGGCCAGGCCGGAATGGTAAAGATCCTCGGTCATCACTTCGACGGGCAAGTGGTTGTGCTCCACCATATACCGGGTGTAGGTGAACATGAAGTTACTGTCCGTCTTGAGGTGTACCAGTCCGCCGTCCACGAGGAATCGGCGGTAGCGTTCCATGAAGTAGGTGGACGTCAGGCGCTTGGTGGCCTTCTTCATCTGCGGGTCGGAGAAGGTGAGCCATATCTCGCTCACCTCGCCCGGTGCGAAGAAGCGGTCGATAATCTCAATCTGGGTACGCAGGAAGGCGACATTGGTCATGCCTGCCTGGAGCGACTCGGTGGCTCCGGTCCACATACGCGCGCCCTTGATGTCCACCCCGATGAAGTTCTTCTCGGGGAAGAGACGGCCCAGGCCTACGGTGTATTCGCCGCGGCCGCAACCCAGTTCGAGCACGATGGGACGGTCGTTCTTGAAGAACCTCTCGCCCCAGTGGCCCTTCATGTCGAAGGGTACATCGTCCACAACCGAATAGGGGTATTCAAACACGTGCGGGTAATCCCGCATATCTGCAAACTTAGCTAATTTTCCTTTTCCCATAATTTAGAAAGTCTCCACCCAGCCGGTGTAGTTGTAAAACAGCCGGTCGGTGAAGATTTGGTGAAACAATGCATATTGGTCGATGCCCGTACAATGGCACACACCCAACCGTTGAGGCAGGTGGTCGACCAGGTAGCGGGCTATCACTTCGTTCTTCCCTGCCCCACACGTGCGGATGTGGAAACCACCCAGCACCAGCCTCAGATTGGCGTCGGGGAAGGTGTCCAGCACCGTGCGGAGAATGTTGGTGATGCCGCGGTGCGAGCAGGCACTCAGCACGGCCACGTCGCTTCCGCGCTTCAGCACCAGCGCCAGTTCGTCGTCGAAACGATCGGGGCGCCGTTCTCCGTCGGCCAGCGTGTAGAAACGGTCGAAGTGGGTATCTTCCTCGTCGGCTATGGGCAGACGGGGAAAGACGAAGACACCCGGCAAGAGTTCCTCCACCTCGTCCACAAAGCGGAAGCGGGTGGTGTCGAGGGTTTCGGGATGCATCAGGCCGTTCTCGCGCTCGTCCTTGAACTTGGGACGCAAGGCTTCGCGCTTGCACACCACCGTGGCTCGTTGGTTCAGCCGCAGGAAATGGTGCAGGCCGCCCGTATGGTCACGATGTCCGTGCGAAAGGACCAGGTAGTCCACCTCGCCCAGGTCGATGCCCATCAGCCGCGCGTTGCGGATGAAAAGGTCGGACGCTCCCGTATCGAACAGCACCTTGCGGCCCCCTACCTCAACAAGCAGGGAAAGCCCGTGCTCTCCCTGCAATCCCTTGCCGTAAACAACGTTCTCGACGAGGGTCGTTATCTGGATGTCTCCGTTCACGCCTGTCATTCTACGATGGTTACCCAGCCATGTACGTCGGGCTCGTCACCATACTGGATGGCGCGCAGCTTGTGATAGAGCTTGGAGCTGATTTCACCCGGCTTGCCGTCTTTTGAGATGACATATGAGCGGTTGTTCTCGGGGTCGTCGATGCGTTGGATGGGGCTGATGACGGCTGCCGTGCCGCAGGCGCCTGCCTCTTCGAACGTGGTGAGTTCCTCTTCGGGGATGGGACGGCGTTCTACTTTCAGGCCCATGTCTTCGGCCAGCTGCATCAGGCTCTTGTTGGTGATGGAGGGCAGAATAGAGGTAGAAAGCGGAGTGATGTATGTATTGTTCTTGATGCCAAAGAAGTTGGCGGCACCACATTCATCCATATACTTCTTTTCCTTGGCGTCTAGGTAGAACTCAGCCGAGTATCCTCCTTCGTGGGCTTCCTTGCTGGCGCGGAGGCTGGCTGCATAGTTGCCACCTACCTTGAACGTACCGGTACCGAGCGGAGCTGCACGGTCGTACTTGCGGGTAATGACGTAGGGAGTGGTGGCAAATCCGCCCTTGAAGTACGGGCCTACGGGAGTGACGAATATCAGGAAGAGGTATTCATTGGAAGGTTTCACACCTACCTGTGCTCCTGTACCAACCAGCAACGGACGGATGTAGAGGGATGCACCGCTCTCATAGGGCGGGATGAAGCGTTCGTTCAGCTTCACTACCTTCAATACGGCCTCACGGAAACGTTCGGTCGACAGCTCGGGCATCAGGATGCCGCGGCAAGTAGATTGCAGGCGGGCAGCGTTCTCTTCCAAGCGGAAGATGCGCACTTTTCCGTCTTTGCCACGGAAGGCTTTCAACCCTTCAAAGGCTTCCTGTCCGTAGTGCAGGCAGGTGGCTGCCATGTGCATGGGGATGGTTTCTTCGCTGCATACTTCCAGCTCTCCCCACTGACCGTTACGATGATAAATTCTCACGTTGTAGTCTGTCTTCATGTATCCGAAGGACAGATTTGACCAATCAATTTCTTTCATATCTTTTGTATTTTGAGTATTCCTATAGTACAACTTGCAACAAAAATACTCTTTATTCTTCACTTTCTTGCTTTTCGGCCAGTATTTTTTCGATTTCCCGGTCGGCTTTCGTCAGTTTGCTCTCGCAGAAGGCGATGATTTCGTTGGCTTCCTTGATTTTTTCGGCCAGCTGGTCAATCTCCAGTTCGTTGTTGTCAATCTGGTTGACAATCTTTTCCAGGCGGGCCATAGCCTGCGAGTAGGTTTCTTTTTTCTTGGGTACGGGCATATCTTGATTGCTATTTGATGTTTTTTACAATGGAGGTGAATGTTCCCTTATGAACCTGCGTCACCAGCACGTCGCCCTCGTGCAGCCGGGAGGCGTCCTTCACGGCACGCCCGTCCTTCAGCGTCAGGCTGTAGCCGCGGGCCAGGAGTTTCTCGGGCGAAGCGTCAGCCAGGCGTTGGTGGAGCAGCTCCAGCCGATGGCGGTGGCGTGCCAGCAGCGTCTCCACGGAGCGGTGCAGGTCTTTGCGGGCGGTGAGCAGCTCCAGCTTGGCGGACGACACGCGGCGGACGGCCGACGCGGGGATGCGGTTGCGGCATTGGTACAGGCGCCGGCGCTCCTGCTCCAGGCGGGCGGTCACACCTTCGTGCAGGCGGACGGCCAGTTCGTTCAGGCGGTCGGCAGCCTCATCCATACGGGCGATGAGGTATTCGGCGGCGGCGGTCGGGGTCTTCACGCGGACGTGGGCCACGGAGTCGAGCACGGTGTCGTCGCGTTCGTGCCCGATGCCGGTGATGATGGGCAGGGGGAACTGGGCGCAGGCGGCGGCCAGCAGGTAGGTGTCGAAGCACGAGAGGTCGGACGTGGCGCCTCCGCCACGGATGATGACCACCACATCAAACTGGTCCACCCGGCTGTTGATGGCATCCAGCGCCTCGAGAATGGATGCCTCCACACGGTCACCCTGCATGGCGGCGGCAAAGAGGGTCACCTGGAAGGTATAGCCACGCGGATTGTGCTCCAGCTGATGGCGGAAGTCGCCATAACCCGCCGCCGTGGGCGAAGAGATGACGGCCACACGCCGGGGCAGCACGGGCATGGGCAACTCCTTGTTCAGCGTCAGCACACCCTCGTCCTCGAGCTGCTTCAGTATCTCGCGGCGGCGGCGTGCCATGTCGCCCAGCGTATAGGTGGGGTCGATGTCATGCACGGTCAGGCTGAAGCCGTAGAGTTCGTGGAAAGAGACGCTGACCTGCACCAGCACCTTGATGCCCGCCTCGAAAGCCTGCCCCGTGCTCTCCTCGAAGTAAGGACGGAGCAGGCGGAAGACGTTGCTCCAGATGACGCCGCGCGCCTTGGCCACGAGGTTGTTGCCCCGCGGGTCCTTCTGCACGAACTCCACGTAGCAATGGCCCGTGGCGGGATGCATGCGCACCTCGCTCAGCTCGGCCTGCACCCAATATTCATCGGGCAGACACTGCTCCAGGCTGCGTCGCACCAGGGCGTTGAGGTCGTATAGGGATAAAGCTTCCGGCATATTCTTTCAAAAAAAGATTACTTTCACAAAAAAAGTTTCAATAGTTGTCATTACAACGAAACTAGTAGTTCCAAGGTAGTTCCATTTTATGAAACTACTGGTTTCATTGAATGAAACCGGTAGATTCATTGAACGAAACCGGTGGTTTCATTGGATGAAACCATTCCGAACCTTCCTAATCATTTATCGGGATGTTGGCGAAGGTATTCCTGATAAGCCTTCCAAAGGTCGGGCACGCCATAACCATAAATATTGTCAGGATAAGCGGCGCGGTCGCCCGAACGGCGTACCAGTTCAATCACCTCTTTGGCCGTCAGCTTGGGGCAGGCCTGCCACAGACAGGCCACCATGCCACACATGATGGGCGAAGCGAACGAAGTACCGTTGGCCTGGCGCAGGTTACCGTCGGTACCCATCACGTCGGCCTTGTAGCCCACAGCCACCACATCGGGCTTGATGCGGCCGTCCGCCGTATTGCCGATGGACGAGAAAGAGGCCAGCACGCCATTCTTGCCCACCGCTCCCACGGTCAGCACGTTGTCGGCATCGCCCGGAGGGGTGATTTTCTTCCACGGACCGGCTCCCGCATTGCCTGCGCTGCATACCAGCACCATACCCTTGTCGGCCACGTGCGAAGCCTGACGCGACATCAGTGCGTAACGGCCGTCCAGCTGGCGGTACTCATAGTTTTTCTGCTTGTCGTCGAATTCATAGTAGCCCAGCGAAGTGTTGATGACGTCCACGCCCACACTGTCGGCAAACTCGACGGCGGCCGACCAGTAGTCCTGCTCCACCAGATTCTCGGAGTAGTCGTCCTCGCTGCGCAACAGCCAGTAGGAAGCCTCGGGAGCAGTACCCACCATCACCTTCGGACGGTTCAGCCCCATGCACGACCACACGGCCATGCCGTGGCTCTGCTCGGCAAAGATGTCGGCACGGGGGTTGACAAAGTCCTTTGTACCCAGCACACGGTTCATATCGAAGGCCGTGATGCGGTCGGCGTTGTGATAACCGGCGTCGATGACGGCGATGGTCATCCCCTGTCCGCGGAAACCCGCCTCGTGCAGCTTGTCGCCATGACTCAGCTGAATCTGTGCAGCACCTGCACCGTAGTAACTTTCAGGATGCTTCTCGGGACGGTTCACCAGCGAATCGCGTTGGGGCGTCACCACCTCCTTGGCAGGGCGCATCCACACCCGTTCGGTGGAGCGTACGAAAGGCAGGGCGGCGATGCGGCCGATGGCCGACGAGTCGTTGCACGACACCGTCACGAAGTTTTCCCACTTGCCCGTCACCACGATGTTCACTCCCTGCTGCCGTATCTTGTCCACGTAGCTGCGGCACACAGGCAGGTCGGTAGAGTCCACCTCCAGCCCCTGGCGGTGGCGGCGTTCCAAAGCCTTCGCAGACAAAAATTCTTCAGGACGTTGCAAGGAGTACTCTGTAGCCGCCTTGTCCTTCAGGCAGATGCGGAACTTCAGCGTATCCTGTTGCGCACCCGCCGACAGGACGGCCAGGGTGCAGACCAATAAACCAATCATTCGTTTCATATCATTTTCAATTATCAATTTTCAACATACATTCCAATTCCCCGTTGCGAAGCGATAAACGCTCCGCCCACCACGCGGCGACCGATATAGAACACCGCCGACTGGCCGGGTGCGATGGCCGACGCCTCTTCCTGGAAGTGCACCAGCAGGCGTCCGTCCTCCAGACGGCTCACCGTGCAGGGAATGGGACGGCTGCGGTAGCGGATGCGCACCGTCAGGCTGTCGCTTCCGAATACCTCCGCCTCGTCCGTCAGGCAGTCCTGCTCGGCCAGCATGTAGCGCGTCTTCAGCTGCTCGGCGTCACCCAGCATCACGGTGTTCTTCTGCGGATTGATTTTCAGCACGTAGGCCGGCTTGCCCAAGGCTATCTCCAGCCCCTTGCGCTGACCGATGGTATAATACGGAAAGCCTTTGTGTTCGCCCAGCTTCACGCCCTCGGCGTTCACAAACCACCCCTTGCCCACCTCGGTATCTATCTCGGGGCTATGCTCGCGCAGGAAGTCACGATAGTCGCCTTTGATGAAACACACTTCCATGCTCTCGCCCTCGTCGGCCTTCAGCGTGTAGCCCTTGTCGCGCAGGTAGTCGCGCACCTTCAGCTTGGTATATTCGCCCAGAGGGAAAAGGCAGCGGCGCAGCACGTCCTGCCCCAGCCGCCACAGGAAGTACGACTGGTCCTTCTTGTCGTCGTCGCCCGCCACGATGTAGCGTTTGCCGTTCCGGTCCTCCAGCCGCGTATAGTGGCCCGTGGCGATGTAGGCACAACCCAAGCGGTCGGCCCACTCCGTCAGGATGCGGAACTTAAACAGCGGGTTGCACATCACACAGGGGTTGGGCGTGCGTCCCGCGCGGTATTCGTCGATAAAATATTGTACGATGGTGCGGCGGAAGCCTTCGCGCTCGTCGGCCACGTGGTGCTCGATGCCCATACTCTCGGCCAGGCGGCGTGCCTCCACCGGCTCGTCGCCCCACACCCACATGGTGAGACCCACAATCTCGTAGCCCTGCTCGCGCAGCATCAGGCACGTGGCGGTACTGTCTATACCGCCGCTCATGCCCACCAAAACTCTCTTTTCAGGTACGTTCATAAACTGTAGTTTCTATTATATGGAAAGCAAAGGTACGTTTTTTTGCCCATTCTTCCGCATCCCCTATTCACAAAATGGTCAAAGCGATGCAGGCACAGGCCTCGGCATCGGCCAGGGCATGGTGGTGGCGCGTCAGGTCGTAACCGCATCGGGCAGCCACCGTCTGCAACTGGTGGTTGGGTAGCTGCTTGCCGAAAGTGCGTCGCGAGGCACGGCAGGTACAATAGAAAGTATAGTCGGGATAGCCCATGCCGAAAGCCTTGAAGGCTGCCCGCAGGCACCCCTCGTCGAAGGGGCTGTTGTGAGCCACCAACGGAAGGCCCTCCAGCCGCGGAGCCACCTCCTGCCAGACGACGGGAAACTCGGGTGCACGGTCGGTATCTTGTCGCGTCAGCCCATGCACCTGCGTATTCCAATAGCTGTAATAGTTGGGAAACGGGCGTATCAACCGGTATATTTTCTCCCTGACCACTCCGTCCCTCACAATGACGATACCCACGCTGCACACGCTGCTCCGTTCGCCGTTGGCTGTCTCGAAATCGATGGCTGCAAAGTCTTTCATCGGAATATTCTCCTCTTTTGTTTCGGGCAAAAATATAAAAATATCCGCACTCTCATCGTTGTAACACAAACGAAATACATCTGTCACACCTTCATAACACATATTTCCGAGCTTTGCACCCGAAAATCAATGAGCAAAACCATTCAAACGATCAAGATGAAGAAAACAATCCTCCTGCTGGCGGCCGCGCTGATGGCCGCGTCCACCCTCTCCGCCCAAAGCGCGGGAAACGATGAAGACGGGAAGAAAATCGACAAGGAAAAGCTGGAAACCAAAGACTACCTGCCCAAGGTGAACGGAACCATCCGTGCCAAGCACGAATACCAGACGGGCATGGGAGCCGGCCGTTTCGAGGTGCGCAACGCACGCGTCAGCCTGACGGGCAACATCCTGCCCATCGTGGCCTACAAGGCGGAAATTGACCTCTCGGACGAAGGACAGATCAAAATGCTCGATGCCTATGCCCGCATCTTCCCTGCCAAGGGACTGACGGTGACGGCCGGACAGATGCGCGTGCCTTTCACCATCGACGCTCACCGCTCACCCCACCAGCAATACTTCGCCAACCGTTCGTTCATCGCCAAACAGGTGGGCAACGTGCGCGACGTGGGCCTTACCTTGGGCTACGAACTGCCCACCACCCTGCCCGTCAAACTGGAAGGAGGACTCTACAACGGCACGGGACTGACCAACCAGAAGGTGTGGCACAAGGAGGTGAACTACTCTGCCAAGGCCGTCGTCCTGCCCACCGAAGGACTGAACCTCACCCTGAGTGTGCAGGGCATCAAGCCCGAAGACGTATGGATGCGCTCCTACGACATCGGCACCTACTATGAGGCAGGCCGCTTCCACATCGAAGGCGAATACCTCTACAAGCAGTATTCGGACAACGCTTTCAAGGACGTGCACTCCGTCGACGCCTTCATCAACTACGACCAGCCTCTGAAGAAAGTCTTCCAGAAGATGTCTTTCCTGGCCCGATACGACATGATGACCGACCAAAGCGACGCCAAGACCCGCGACGAAGCCACAGGTGCCCTGACCATTACCGACTACAAGCGCCACCGACTGACGGGCGGCATCACCTTCAGCCTCAGCAAGGCCTTCCGCACGGACATCCGCCTGAACTACGAGAAATATTTCTACCCCGAAGGCAGCATCGCCAAGGAATCGGAGCAGGACAAGGTGGTGCTGGAACTGATGGTCCGCTTCTGACGAAATGACACTTTGATTTCCCGACCGCCTGAGAATCGCGTATTTCCACCCAAAGGCAAGGCCGTCGCCAAAGAACGAAGTGTTTTTCCGTATCAAGCTATCCATCAGAAGGATAGCAAAATCTTTACATTTGAAATAGAAGAAAACGACCGCCGCCAGAGAAGAAAACAACAGAAATGTGGCACTTTGGCGGCGTAACTATGGACTTCAGCGGCGTAAAGTGGCACTTCAGGAGCAGAGAACATACACTTTTCCGATGCAGAACATACACTTTTCCTGCGGAAAACATACACGCTGACGAGGGGAAACATGCAATGGGAAGCCCACAAACAGACTTCCATCCCACAGAAAAGCCGCATTCAGCCCCGTTTTTCTTTCTATTTCAAGCTCTTTACAAAAGGCACGTGTCAGCAAAAAAGTCCATCCGGCAACCTTTTGCCGATATTCAGCCACAATCTGCGACACTTTGTCCTTTACCGAAACGGCACTTACCTCCTGCTTGACCCTCACTTTTCCGCCCGAAGGCTTGCTTTTTTCAAAAAAAATCCGTATCTTGGACGAAAGAAAAAAACAGCTTATGGCCCAACCTAAACTACCGAACCTATCGGACAACGAACAGGCCCTGCTGTACCAGAAACTGAACCTGTACAACCGGGGCAGAGCCTCCTACAAGGAGGCCGGAGCCTATCTGGTCGTGCTTCCGCGCGAGGGAAAACCGCAGTACACCCTGTGGGTCTACTCTCCCCTGCCCAGCCGCCAGTCCATCTTCTACCTCTGCGACCTCTCGGCCGACGTCCACGAAGCCCTGCGCATGGCCAGCACCCTCTGCTTCTACTCCACCCGCAGCCTGTATCTGACGGAATACAACGCCAAGCGCATGCAGAGCAGAGGCGACGACCTTATCCCCTTCGGCAAATACCGTGGCCACTTCCTGCACGAGATACTGAACATCGACCCTGCCTATCTGGGGTGGATAGCCTACAAGTTCGAACCGCGCATCCCCAAGCAGGCACGTTTCGTGCTCATCGCCCGCATCTACCACTCCGCCTACCTGGACATCCAGCGCCGCAAGATGCACCAAAAGCCCACCGGCTCTTTCCTGGGCAAGGAAGGCGACAGGCTGGAAAACCTGACGCTGAGGGTCACCACCGTGCGCGTGGAAGACAATCCCTACAAGACGCAGGTGCGCAACGGCACGGCCTTCTTCTACGTCCGCCAGCAGCTCCGGCTGAAGGACGCGTCGGGCAACTGCGTCGCGCTGACCGTCAATGCCCACACGGCCAGCCGCCACTCCTGCACGCTACCCGCCACCGAGCACGCCTATCAGGTGGGCGAAACCATAAAAATAGCCTCGGCACGGGTGGCCCGCACCTATATGGTGGGAGCTACACCCTGCACGAGGCTGCATTACGTCAGGCTTCAATAAACGATTATTTCTTCACAAAACTGTCAGGATAGGTCGAACGGTTCACCTGCTGGCCGCCGGCCAGGTCAATCCATGTATCAAACGTACGCTGCCCTTCCTTCAGTACGATGACACGGGCACCGTTGGGCAGGTGGTTGTAAACGGTATTCCCGCCTGTGTAACGTCCGTAGGCCAGCAGGATGCCGTGCCACATCACAGCATAGTCGTTGTCATGGTCGTGGCCCACGAAGACGCCCATCACATCGCCCGCTTCCTTCATGGCGGTGAACATACCCGTATTCAGGGCAGGCGCACAGGCTCTCTCCATACGCGTACCTATCAGAATGGCTCCTTCGCTGGAGGCAGCCTGGTTGTATTCGGGCAGCGGAATGTGGAAGAAAGACAGGGCAGGCAGCGGTTGGCCCCCGTTGGCCTCCGTAAACGCAGCGCTCTGGCGGCGGTAGTTCTCCACCTGGTCGAACGTCAGCCAGTCGTATCCCTTCACATCCTTCAATTTGGAATAGGAATGGGAGTCGAAGAAATAGAGTGCGGCCGCATGGCTTCCCTTGCCGTCGGACGACTGCACCGTCAGGGTATAGTCCGGTGAAGCCTGCTCTCCACGGTCGGGCATCAGACAGCCGGGTACGGAGCGGATAATGTCATACAGCTGTGTACGAGTCATGCCCTGCTCGTCGTCATGGTTTCCGAACGTTACGACAAACGGCACGTTGTGGGCCGCTACCCGTTCGAGCACCGTACGCATTCCCTTGTCGGCCGGCTTGGCATAAATCACGTCGCCTGTCAATACAACCAGGTCGGGACGCTCGGCCTTCAGCACTTCATCAATACGCTCCAGCGCAATGTCCGAAGCCGGATTGCCATACTTGAAATGGACATCGGTAAACTGAACAATCTTGAACTCACCCGCCTTGTTGAACTTCAGGGCGGCATTCTGGGCATGCAGGGTAACGAACCCCATACCCATCAGAAACAGAAAAAACAAAATACGTTTCATGGAGAATTAAACCAAAGATATAAATTAATGAATAATGAATGCTTAATGCCTGATATCTACTCCCTGACCACCAGCACCGTCGCATAGGCCGAAATGCCTTCTTCGCGACCGGTAAAACCAAGTTTCTCGGTTGTGGTAGCCTTGATGGACACATCGTCTACATCCACTCCCATCACACGGGCCAGTGTTTCCTGCATTTCCGGAATATGCACCTTCAGCTTGGGACGCTCGGCGCAGACGGTCGCGTCGATGTTGCCCACCGCATAACCTTTTGTGGCTATCAGCTCCACGGTCTTCTTCAGCAGCACCTTGCTGTCGATGTTCTTGAACTCACCTGCCGTATCGGGAAAATGGTAACCGATGTCGCGCATGTTGGCCGCCCCCAGCAGGGCATCGCAAATGGCATGTATCAGTACGTCGGCATCACTATGCCCCAGCAATCCTTTTTCGTGTTCCAGGCGGATTCCGCCCAACCACAATTCACGGCCTTCCACCAGCTGATGGACATCGAAGCCGAAACCTACTCGTATTTTCATCATTGAGAATTAAGAATTGAAATTATTCAGTCCCTACTCCGGAACTATCGGATATGGAAGTCAAGCAGTTTCTCGTTGCCCAGATAGCCTTCCAGATGTTGCCCTATGCTCACAGGTCCTACCCCCACGGGCGTGCCGGTAAAGAGCAGGTCGCCAATCTTCAGCGTCATGAAGCGGCTGACGTAGGCAATGATGTCGTCCACACGGAACAGCATGTCGGCCGTATTTCCACGCTGAACGGTCTGCCCGTCAATGTCGAGATGGAAATCCAGCCGCTGCACCTCTCCTCCTGCTTCGGCCAGCGGCACAAACCGGCCGATGGCAGCCGACCCGTCGAAGCCCTTGCACAGTTCCCACGGATTGCCCGTCTCGCGGAACCGGCGCTGCATATCGCGGGCGGTAAAGTCAATGCCTACCGTCACCGCATCGTAATAGCGGTGGGCGAAACGCGGAGCAATGCACTTGCCCAGGCGGCAGATGCGCACCACCACTTCAGTCTCATAGTGCACCTCGTTCGAAAAATCGGGAAGGAAAAAAGGTTTGCCGTCCTTCAGGATAGCCGAGTCGGGCTTCAGAAAAATCACCGGCTCCTTGTTTTCCTGCTCATGTCCCAGCTCACGGTTGTGCAGGGCATAGTTCATTCCTACAGCTATAATCTTCATTACTTGATTTCGTTAAAGTTAAGGCGGTTGAACATTACCGCCAGATGGGCATACAGCGAAGTGTTCTGCACGACAATGGACTCCGGCACACGGATGCGGAAAGGCGTAAAGTTCCACACAGCCTTGATGCCGCCCTCCACCATATAGTCCGTTATCTGCTGGGCAATCTCAATGGGCACGGTCAGCACCCCGATGTTCACGTCGTACTCCTGCATCTTCCGACTGAATTCATCGGTATGGAAGATGGGAATGCCGTTCAGCTCCGTACCTACCAGCGCGGGATTGACATCGAAGGCCGCCACAATCTCCAAGCCGAAATGACGCAGACCCGAATCGTGTAGCAAGGCTCCTCCCAGACTACCTACGCCGAACAGGAAAGCCTTGTGCAGATTGGTGAAGCCCAGAAAGTCTTCGAGCACGGCAATCAGCGTATCCACCTCATAACCTACCCGGGTACGTCCCGAGATGTTGACATACGACAAGTCCTTGGCTATCTGCGAAGCGTCGATATTGATTTCCTTGGATATTTGGGTGGAAGAGACGAAGCGTTCCCCTCTCTGTTTCAACAACTTGACATTGGACAGATACCACGGCAAGCGTCGCAGCGTAGGCTCCGGCACCCGCAAAATCTCCCTGTCCTGCAACAAACCGCTCATTGTATTCTCGCTATTATCAGATTTATGAAAGACAAAAGTACATTATTTTTTCCAATGTCTCGCAGGAAGAGTCGAAAAGGTTAACATAATTTCTACGTCGCATTGCAAAACTCACCGTAAAGCTGTACTTTTGACAACAGATTCACCAAAACAATGATTCCTTATGGCAAAAAATACGAAAAACAACGACTGGAAAGACCGCCTGAATGTGGTCTATTCCACCAATCCCGACTTCCGTTACGAAACGGCAGATGAAGAGGAAACTGCCACCCTCCCTCCTGCCCAACAGAAACTGCGGGTACAGCTCGACCGCAAGAACCGTGGCGGGAAGGTTGTAACCCTGATTACCGGCTTCGTCGGTACCGACGACGACCTGAAGGAATTGGGACGAATGCTGAAAAGCAAATGCGGCGTGGGCGGTACGGCCAAAGACGGCGAAATCATCGTACAGGGCGATTTCAAACAGAAGGTGCTGGAACTGCTGAAGAAAGAAGGCTATACTCAAACCAAACCGGTTGGTTAAAAAAAGGCAGGGCGTGCTGACACGCCCTGCCTACAACAAGCTCATTTTCCACATTATCTACCCAACAATTGTACAAGCGCTTCCTCGGCAGGAACGGCCCATCCGTAATCGGCTACCTTAAAGATAGGAGCGGAAGCATCGGGGTTGATTGCGATGATTTTCTTGGCTCCACCAATGGCCGATGTATGTTGAATCTGTCCGCTAATACCGATTGCAATATAAACATCGGGAGAAATGGTGTGTCCCGTCTGTCCGATTTGTAAATGCGCATCCACCAGTCCGGCCTCTACAGCAGCACGCGATCCGGCCACAACAGCGCCAATCCGATCAGCCCACCGGTGAATCAGTTCCAGGGTCTCTTTCTTTTTCACCCCACGGCCTACTCCTATAATAACGCGGCTGTCGTTCAGCGAATCGCCTGAGGTTTCCTCTTCTTCCTCACCCAGTAACCGGATACGTGCATCGGTTGCCAGTGAAGACATGTCATGAAGGACCACCTCACCCGTTTTCCCCCCATCGGGAACCAACGGTGTCATGATACCCGGACGGACCGAAGCCATCTGAGGTCTATGGTATGGTGTCGTGATTGTTGCCATCAGATTACCTCCAAAAGCCGGACGTATCTGCAGCAACAGTCCTTTCTCCGGATCAATGTCCAAACGGGTACAGTCGGCCGTAAGTCCGGTATGAAGCAAGGCGGCCAGCCGGGCAGACAGTCCCCTGCCCCGAGGAGTGGCCCCCACCAGAAGAATGGCAGGATGCAGCCTACGCACCAGTTGTGCCACAGCTTCCGCATAGTTTTCTTCAATAAAAGCCGCCAGCCCGTCCGACTCCAGCAGATGGACCCTGTCAGCTCCATAGGCCACCAATTCCGACGCGACTTCCGACACATGCTTACCGACCAGCACAGCCTCGGTTTTCTGTTGTAACTTCGCAGCCAGTTCCGAAGCCTTTCCCAGCAATTCTTTTGTCACATGAGACAGGCTACCGTTCTCTGTTTCGGCCAGTACCCACACTCCCGCTGCCGGTTCTTCATCTTTCTGTATGCAGCCCACAGCCTCATCCATCATCCATGCACCGACGGGACAAGTCTGCACACACGTTCCACACAGACGGCAATCGGATTCATCCAACCGGGGATATCCGTCCATACTTATCACTCCGAAAGGGCAACTTTCGGCACACAGTCCGCACTGTGTACATATATCTCTTCGTAAATGAAGCGTAAAATTATCATTCATTGTCACTACACTTTATTATTTCTGATGCATACAGGATTCTATCACTTGCATTACCGCCCGACCGTCGGACAGCCATTCCAATGTCTTGTCACTTTGGGGCACTTCCGTCGAAACAACCTTGGTAGGCGAAGCTTGAAGTCCCACGGTAGCGGGATCCAGGTTCAAGTCATACTCGTTCCAACGGACAATCTCCTTGTCACGGGCTGTCCGCCATCCGGCCAATGTAGGAGGATCTACTTCATAATTTTCCTTGCTGACCATCACAGCACAAGGAAAATCGACCTCAAAGTGCTGCCGACGGTCACCCGCCTTCTTCGTAACCCTTATGCCGGAAGCGGAAATGGCGTCGATACTGACCAGTTGGGTAATTTGGGGGATGTCCAGCTGACCGGCCACACCAGGGCCTACTTGAGCCGTATCTCCATCGATGGCCATACGGCCAAAGAACAACAGATCGTAATTCCCGATCCGGCGTACGGTAGCAGCCAGTACTCTACTGGTACACCACGTGTCACTGCCGGCAAATGCCCGAGAAGACAAGAGGACCGCCCGATCGGCTCCATGCTGCAACGCTTCACGCAAAACAGCTTCAGCCGATACCGGCCCCATACTGACCGCCCATACTTCGGCTGCGGTTTTCTTTTTCAGTTCCAAAGCAGCCTGCAAGGCACACAAATCATCTGGATTCGTCTTGCAGAGTGCAGAGGCCCGTTTCAATGTTTTGGTTTCCGGATCAATCCCTACATGAGTGGACTGAGGAACCTGTTTCAAAAAAACAATATACCGTTTCATCATCTTTACTTTATCACAGATATTACACAAACATGGACGTCCCGATTATCAACCGCCTTTCTTGTTCGAACGAGCATCGGCACAGCGCTTCTGAAATTCCAAGGAGAAAGGATCGACCACTCCGAAGCGGTCCGGAGAAAACAGGTCCGGATTGACAAAAGGTTTATCGCCCATTATCAGCTCTGCCGCCAGGCGTCCCATTCCGCCGCCAGCCGCAACCCCGCCACCACAACATCCGGTCACCGTATACAATCCTTTATAGGACTTTATCGGACCGATGATGAACTTGGCATCCGGTACATAGCAGGAAGGCCCGGCCATATAATGGGCTATAGGCAGTGTGTCAATATCTTTCAGATACTTTTTCAACAAGGGAGCACATTCATCGAGCACCGTCCACTCTGCATCCTTATGGAAATCGAAGTCTTCCAGTCTGTCTGTCAGTGTAGAAGGATCGAAAGCCTGGCATTGACTCTCACGCAAACCTACAATCAGTGCCCCTACATCCGACCGGGTGAAAGCCCGGGCATCGGGAATGACCGTAAACGGATGGTTGGCTGGGAACCGTTTCTCATCAATGGAAGTAATCCAGAAATGACTCCGAACAGGTATGAAAGGCAAACCAACCTGTAAAGGCCTCATCAAAAGATTGGCCCATGAACCGGCAGCATTGACAACGACAGATGCAGTCAGTACCTCACCGGACATCAGCTCCACACCTTCTACAGCTCCATCCTTGACCCGTATTTCCTTGACCTTGCAGTTGGAGCGAAGCACCGCCCCCAACTTACGGGCAGCTCTAGCATAACCGGAGCATAAAAGTGCCGAATCGATAAAAGCGTCCGTAGGCATGTATAAAGCCTCGTCTACAGCTTCCGCCTCTATCCAGGGAAGCAATTCTTTCACACGTTCCCGGCCAATCCGTTCATTGGGAATCCCGAAACGTTCCGCCGCTTCTTCCAAGGCTTCCAGTTCCTTCAAGGACGCTTCGGAAGAGGCAATGGTAACGCTGCCGCACATCTGCAGCTCAAGCGATTCTTCCAACAACGCCTCCATCTCATGGATACAGTCATAGGTTTCCTGGACCAGTTCCATCAATGCCGGTTTGGTGCGCGCCCGTGTCAACAGACATGCCGCACGTGACGAAGCCTGCGACGCAATCTCGTTTCCTTCCACCAACAGGATGTTTCCTGCATTCCGCTTTGCCAACTGGTATGCAGTGGCACAGCCCAGCAGTCCGCCTCCTATAATGATAATGTCATAATCCGCTTTCATATTCTTAAATTGCATTATATTGAAAATTCATATAATAATTTACACGTTCTGTCTTCCGGCTCTGCATATACTTCCTGTAAATCAGCACTCCGGCTATGACAAACAGAATCGAGCAGATTCCTCCAACAAAACAAGCGATATGGTTGAACCAGACGAACCACTCCAAATCGATATCCAGCAATTCCTTCACAGAAAGCAAGGACACCGTTCCCAGATACCCGATGAAATCAATCAGGGCGATAAAGAAACCTACATTGCCCTTTATCCTGAAACAGGCAATGAAACGGTCGAAAAATATAGTTTGGAAAGTCAGGTACGCAATATACAGCGACAAGCTTTGTATGAACAGCCAGGTTATCGGTCTGGACACAAACGCTTCGTATTGAAACGAGACATAGGTCATTGTCAGACACCCCGTTATCACCAATACCATCAGAGACAGCAGAGCCTTGATATTACTCCGGCAGAAAATGAACAGGGCAAAAATTCCCAAAATAACGAGTGTAACAATCGTATCGATGCGGGCAAACAGCCAGGACGACTGGTTGCTCATATCCAAAATATTGACCAGAAAATCTTCCTTGATGTCACGCAGAACCAGCAACATGAAATTGCAGGCAAACAGCAGCGACAAAATCGGAGCATACTTCCTGAACAAGGCAACCCGCCCTTTTCCGTCGAGCACCACCCTCTCATTACGCAAAGCTATATCTTCGGCCGTCGGCTGGGGCAACCGCTTCAGCATGTAGCCCGTAAACGCCAGAACAGGAAGTGCCAGACCTCCAATGACAGCCGGCATCCAGAACGGACCGACCTGCATTTCGTTCATGACAAACAACCCAAGACTTTTGGCCAGCCCGGAACTGAACACCATACTCACCCCCAACAGACTGGCCAGAATATCGGTCACTTTCCTGCCTTCGATGAAACTGAAGATAACTCCCCACATGCACCCCAAAGAAAGTCCGTTGACAAACATCGCAACCACATTGTAGGGTGCGCTCAGCAGACCGAACCCGATCAAAGCCGCTTCCGCAAGTATTGCCGAACCGACAAAGAAGCGGAAACGGTTTTCCTTTTTCAGTTCCGAAATGATTTTGATTCCAAAAAACTTGGCAATGACATAACCCAAAATCTGAATGGTCGTTACCGCCACCTTATAATCGGTCCCCAAAAAAGTCAGCCCATCGAAAGAAGCCGCCGTATAAGGTTTGCGCAAAGCATACACCAAAGAATAAGAGAGCAAGGCTGCCCCACCGGCCCAAAGTATCAACAACGTATCGGATAATTGTTTGTTGCCTGTTGTCTGTTTCATGTCTTTAATCTGTTAGTTCATTTTTTCCGGTGCGAAATTAAAGGAGCCACAACTCTGAAAAAATTAATTCATCATGTATAATAAGGCCCGAAAAAGCGCCTCTTATAATGTCATATTTATGTTTCCTTTATGAAACAGATTTGTAAAAACAGACATACGGATGTAACAAGCATTACCTATCTTTGCCCACAAACAACAAGGCTCATGGACAAACTGATACCACTCTACGAACGAATGAAAAAACTCCGTGAATCCGGAGTCAAACTGAAAGATATTTCCGAAAGAACGGATATCGCTTCCAGCGTATTATCCTCCCTCTATTCTTCCGTACTGCCCACCTATATCAACCTCGTCTCGGAAGGCGAAAAGCCGGAAGAAGCACTGGACAAGGCTCTGCAACAAGTCAACAACGTCTCCAAGCGGAAACTGCTGGGATGCCTGGACGAACTGTACGAAAAGGTATGCCACATAGATACGCGGCAATTCCTGAACCGGAACAATGAAAAACCATTCCTTGACGATATCGAAAGGGAAGCCGCCAAATATCTGCCCAATGCAAAAGCTTATACCGGCCTGTATCTGGCCTATAGTTCTTCGTCTTTTTCCAAAGGGCTGAAGGTTGAACCCTACCTGTTCGCCTCCATTTCGGACGGAGACATCCTTCCAAAAGTTTACAGCCAGAATATGGCAGGCGACTATTATGCGGGAATCGGTCTCTTTACACCGTTCCAGATAGGCTATCTGATGTTCAATGAACAAAAGAACATGCAGTTAGCCTTGAAAGTCATCTATCTGCAACTGCCTGCCATCGAATCTCCCCATTTTATCAAAGGCATCTACATAACCCATGACTACAACAGAAACCCCATCGCCCGCCGCATTCTCTTCGTCAGACAGCAGGACGAAATTCCTTTGGAAGAATTCTCCCATCTGTGTACCAAAGTGATTCCCCAGGAAGAGCTTTCGCCGGACGAGCAGGAGTATTATGACTATACCTGCCACCCGGAAGACATTATAAAAAGCATGATGCTGGTTTCGCCGGACAAGAACATAGAAGAGCTGAAACGGGAAAAGAAAATCCTGGAATTCTTATAGAAGATAAAGCACATATAACAGTAAAAGGGGCTGTCCTGGCAATGGAACAGCCCCTTTTCTATATCCTTACACGGACCGGAATTTATTCAGCACGCAAAGTGAAACGCTTGAAGTCTACGATCTTCAGTTCGGGATCGGCTTCCTTCAACACTTCTCTTACGGTCTTCTTTGCATCCATCACATCTTCCTGGTTCAACAGACAAACTTCCTTCAGGAACTTGCCCAGACGACCCTTGGCGATGTTCTGAATCATCTGCTCGGGCAGGTTGGCAGCCTTTTCTGCAGATACGGTCGCAATGATTTCCTTTGCTTTGGCTACATCTTCTGCAGTAATCCAGCCCTTGGCCATGTTGCTTTCCATGTGGTCTTCGCTGTCTACGTGGGCCGGGTTGATACCAGCTTTCTTCAAAGCAGCCTCAACAGCCTTCTGTACCTGCTCAGCCTTGGTCTTCTCGATAGCCACTTCGATTTCCTTCTGCTTGATTTCTTCAGAAACACCGTCTTCGTCGATGGCAATCGGGTTCATGGCGGCAATCTGCATAGCTACCTGCTTGCCCAGCTGCTCGTCTACCTTCTTGTTGAAAGCTACGATGGTGCAGAGTCCGTTTCTGTTCATGTGGTTGTATACCACTGTATCAGCACCTTCTACAGTCATATAGCCGTCGAGTTCCATCTTTTCACCGGTGATACCGCTGCGGTCTGTTACAGCCTGAGCTACGGTTACGTCACCCAGCTGCAAAGCCTTCACTTCGTCCAGCGTCTTGCACTTGTTGGCTACAGCGAGGTCCAGGATGTCCTGAGTCAGTTTCACGAAGTCAGCATTCTGGGCTACGAAGTCAGTCTCACACTTCAAAGCGATGATTACAGCGAAGTCACCTGTAGTCTTAGCCAGTACGCAACCTTCTGAAGCCTCACGGTCGGAACGCTTGGCAGCCACTGCCTGTCCTTTCTCACGGATAATCTTCATTGCCTTGTCGAAATCGCCTTCTGCATCGTTCAAGGCATTCTTGCAATCCATCATACCAGCACCGGTCATTTTGCGGAGCTTGGTTATATCAGCCATTGTTACAGCCATAATTTCTTCAATACTATTTTAAACGTTAATAATACCTTTATCTATAAAGCAGTTGAGAGCTGAGAACAGAGAATTGAGAATTGCTGTTTAATAGTAACTCTCAACTTTCAATTCTCAACTCTCATCTATATGATTTAAGCCTCTTCGTCTTCCTTCATGAAAGCAGCAGCCTTAGATGCGTTGATGGCATCTTCGTCAGACTTGTCCAGTCTAGCCTTGGCAGCTTTCTTCTTGCCCTTGTTAGCAGCAGGAGCTTCGCCGGCAGCTTCCATGTCAACCTTTTCAGCTTTACGCTCTTCCAGACCTTCCTGCATAGCAGCGCAGCAAGCATCCAAGATAACTTCTACTGACTTAGTAGCGTCATCATTTGCCGGAATAACGAAGTCGATGTTTGTAGGATCGGAGTTAGTATCAACGATACCAAATACAGGAATACCCAAACGGTTAGCTTCGCGAACAGCAATATTCTCTTTCATTACGTCGACAACGAACAAAGCAGACGGCAGACGAGTCAGGTCAGCGATAGAGCCCAAAGTCTTGTCCAACTTAGCACGTTGACGGGAGATTTGCAGAATTTCTCTCTTAGAGAGGTTAGAATAAGTACCATCGTTAGTCAACTTGTCGATAGTAGCCATCTTCTTCACAGCCTTACGGATAGTCGGGAAGTTAGTCAACATACCACCCGGCCAGCGCTCGATTACATAAGGCATATTTACAGATGCAGCCTTGTCGGCAACCACCTGCTTAGCTTGTTTTTTAGTAGCAACAAACAGGACTTTCTTTCCTGATTTAGCGATTTGCTTCAAAGCTTCAGCAGCTTCGTCAATTTTAGCAACCGTCTTGTTGAGGTCAATGATATGAATACCATTGCGCTCCATGAAGATATAAGGAGCCATTGCAGGGTTCCACTTTCTTTTCAAGTGACCGAAGTGACAACCGGCTTCCAATAATGTATCAAAATTTGTTCTTGACATTTTGTTTTAATCTTTAAATCGTTTACTTTCTTTTTTGTTTTTTCTAAACCAACCGCCGGGTAGCCTATCCGAATGAAGAGTCCCGGTAGTTTAGATACTAAACGCTTTTTCAGTTGAGAGTTGAGAGGTGAAAGTCGAGAATTAAGCAACTTGTCCGCCCCAACCGTTCTCCAACTCTTAACGTTTACTGAACTGGAATCTACGACGAGCTTTCGGCTGTCCCGGTTTCTTACGTTCAACAGAACGGGGATCGCGGGTCATGAAGCCCTCAGCGCGGAGAGCAGCCTTATCCTCAGCATTGATTTTCACCAACGCGCGAGCGATTGCAAGACGCAATGCCTGAGACTGACCGGTGAAACCGCCACCGCAGAGATTTACTTTGATGTCGTACTTTTCAGCAACACCCAGCTTGTTCAACGGTTGTTTAACTACATACTGAAGAATGCTTGATGGAAAGTACTCTGCGAGGTCTCTCTTGTTAATAGTAATCTTTCCAGTACCTTCGCTTACGAAAATACGTGCAATTGCACTTTTACGTCTGCCTAATGCATTTACTACTTCCATTATCTCTTATTTAAGTGCGTTAATATCAATCATTTTCGGGTTCTGAGCATCATGTTTGTGCTCGTTTCCGGCATATACATACATATTACCCAGCAATTTGGCGCCCAACTTATTTTTAGGCAGCATACCCTTTACTACTTTTCTCAGCAACTTGTCATCACCGTTCGGTTTTGCCTGCAAACGAGCAGGAGTGATTTCTCTCTGACCGCCGGGATAGCCTGTATATGACAGATATACCTTGTCATTCCACTTGTTACCGGTTAATTTTACTTTGTCGGCATTGATAATGATCACATTATCGCCACAATCTACGTGAGGAGTAAAGTTTGGTTTATACTTTCCTCTCAACAGTTTCGCAACTTTTGCGCCCAGACGACCCAATACCTGGTCTGTAGCGTCAACAATGACCCATTCTTTAGTCACTGTAGCTTTGTTTGCAGAAATGGTCTTGTAACTTAAAGTATCCACTCTTAATTGTTTTTTAAAATGTTACTACTAATTGTTTTTTTCTTCACCACCAGCCAACCGCCCCGGACAAAGGTCGATTAACTCGCTATGAATTAATTGCTTATCCTTTTTAGATAATAATCGGCTTGCAAAGGTACGGTTTTTCTGTTAACTGACAAACGATTTGGTCTTTTTTTTGTCTGACAGTCAGAGCGGAAGCCACACCCCCACCAAAAACAATCACCACAGATTTCCCGGATTTTCACAGATATTTTCTGAAACCGGAAGTATTCAGGTTGTTTAATCTGTGAAAATCCGCGCAATCTGTGGTGAAGTCTATTCGGGATACCGTTTCAATCAGAACTCGGCATTACGCGGCGTACGCGGGAAGGGGATGACGTCACGGATGTTGGCCATACCCGTCACGAACAGCAGCAGACGCTCGAAGCCCAGACCGAAACCGGCATGCGGACACGTACCGTATTTACGCGTATCCAGATACCACCACATGTCCTTCATCGGGATGTGGAGCTCGGTGATGCGGGCCATCAGCTTGTCGTAGTTCTCCTCACGCACACTTCCGCCGATGATTTCGCCAATCTGCGGGAACAGTACGTCCGTACCCTGCACGGTCTTTCCATCTTCGTTCTGCTTCATGTAGAAGGCTTTGATTTCTTTCGGATAGTCCGTCATGATGACCGGCTTCTGGAAATGTTCTTCCACCAGGTAGCGTTCGTGCTCGCTGGCCAGGTCGCAACCCCAGTAAACGGGGAATTCGAACTTGTGTCCCTTGGCTACAGCCTCTTCCAGAATCTTGATACCTTCCGTATAGGGCAGGCGTACGAACTCGGTGTCGACCACCTTCTGCAGACGCTCTATCAAACCCTTGTCCACCATCTTGTTCAGGAACTCCAGGTCGTCGGCGCAGTTGTCGAGCGCCCACTTCACACAGAACTTGATGAATTCCTCTTCCAGGTCCATCAGCTCGGCCAGGTCAGCAAAAGCCACTTCAGGCTCTACCATCCAGAACTCGGCCAGGTGGCGCGGCGTATTGGAGTTCTCGGCACGGAACGTCGGGCCGAAGGTATAGATAGCCCCCAGAGCCGTAGCGGCCAGCTCGCCTTCCAGCTGTCCGGAAACGGTCAGACTGGCCTGCTTGCCGAAGAAGTCGTCATCGTAAATGATGGAACCGTTCTCATCCTTCTTCAGGTCGTAGAGGTTCTTGGTAGTCACCTGGAACATCTGGCCCGCACCTTCGCAGTCCGACGCCGTGATGATGGGCGTGTGGAAGTAGAAGAAGCCCTTCTGATGGAAGAAAGTATGGATGGCAATGGCCATATTATGACGGATGCGGAACACGGCTCCGAACGTATTGGTACGCGGACGCAGGTGTGCAATCTCGCGCAGGAACTCCATCGAGTGTCCCTTCTTCTGCAACGGATACGTATTGTCGCAAGTACCCAACACCTCTATCTCACGGGCCTGGATTTCCGCTTTCTGGCCGGCGCCGACCGATTCCGTCAGCACACCGTTCACGCTCAGACAGGCGCCTGTCGTAATATCCTTCAGCAGAGCCTCGTCAAAGTTTTCCAGATCGACTACAATCTGGACATTATTTATTGTAGAACCGTCGTTCAGCGCGATGAAGTTTACCTGTTTGCTACCTCTGCGGGTACGTACCCAGCCTTTCACGTTGACCATAGCGCCGAAGTCTTCACGCTTCAGCAGGTCCACAATCTTTGTTCTACTAATTTTTTCCATAACTATACATCTATATAATATATGATTTATTCAAACGAACCCATCCGCAGGTAGTTCACTTCCTGCTCGGTCAGGTAACGCCAGTCACCGCGACACAGCCCTTTCTTGGTCAGGCCGGCAAAATACACACGGTCCAGTTTCATCACCTTGTATCCCAGCGATTCGAAGATACGACGCACGATACGGTTCTTGCCGGAGTGGATTTCAATGCCCACATCGTCCTTCTTGTTCTCGTCGGTATAGCTGATGGCGTCTGCATGGATTTCGCCGTCTTCCAGCTCAATGCCGGCGGCAATCTGTTCCATGTCGGCCTTCGTCAGGTTCTTGTCCAAATGGACGTGATAGATCTTCTTCTTCAGATACTTCGGATGCGTCAGCTTCGAAGCCAGGTCACCGTCGTTGGTCAGCAGCAGCACACCGGTCGTGTTGCGGTCCAGACGACCTACAGGATAGATGCGCTCCTCACAGGCACCCTTCACCAAGTCCATCACCGTGCGCCGCGCCTGCGGATCGTCCGACGTAGTTACCGTATCCTTCGGCTTGTTCAGCAGCACATAAATCTTGCGCTCGATGCTCACAGCCTGGTCGTGGAACTTCACTTCGTCGCCACGCTTGATCTTCGTACCCAATTCGGTTACCACCTGGCCGTTGACCGAAACCACTCCTGCGGTGATAAATTCGTCAGCCTCACGGCGCGAACATACACCCGCATTCGCCAGGAACTTGTTCAGACGAATCGGTTCGTTCGGGTCTACAAACTGTTCCTTGTATTCTATCTGTTTCTTCTTGCTGTATTTGGCATTCGGATTATAGTCGGCTGTACGCGGACGTTGCGGACGTCCGTAACCGTTACCGCCGAAGTTACCTCTTCCGCCGCCGTTGGCATTGAAACGCGGACGCTGCGGACGTCCTCCCTCTTCGGCATTCGGATTGAACCGCGGACGTTGCGGACGGTCGCCGCCTGCGTTGTACGGACGCTGTCCGTATCCACCCCGCTCGTTATTGGAGTTGAAGCGCGGACGCTGCGGACGGTCACCTCCCTCGGCATTCGGATTGAACCGCGGACGGAAGGAACGGTCATTGTTGCCATACGAACGTTGCGGACGCTGTTCGCCACCCTCCTCGTTATTGTTGAAGCGCGGACGATAACTGTTGCCATACGAACGCTGCGGACGGTCGCCATAGTTGTCGTTTCCGCTGAAGCGCGGACGATAGGAACGGTCGCTGCTATAAGCCTTTTGTGCTCGTCCGCCATTTTCCGTCGCATTGAAGCGCGGACGGTAAGGACGCTCATTGTTATCACGATTGTAGGAAGAACGGCCGAAACCGGCACCCTTGTACTGATTGCCATCACGGTCAGCACCAGCATTTCTTTCTGAACCCGACGCATCGCGCCAGTTGTCATTTTCTGTACTCATTTTCTTTTTTATTCGAATAAAATTAAACTTATCGGCCTCACGGCCTTATTTTTAACGATCAGCGGTTAGGGGTTAGCGGTTAGCAGTGCATTACTGACCACTAACCACTAACCGTTTACCACTATTTACATTCCCGTATAATTGTGCGGAGTGATGGCGCGAAGCTCCTTCTTGATGTCTTCGCCCACGTTCAGCTCCTCGATAAAGTTCTTGATGGATGCCTCCGTAATGGCCTGGTTGGTGCGCGTCAGTGCCTTCAGTGCCTCGTACGGATGCGGATAAGCCTCACGGCGCAGGATGGTCTGGATAGCCTCGGCCACCACACTCCAGCAGTTGTCCAGGTCGGCATAGATGGCCTTTTCGTTGAGCAGCAACTTGCGCAGGCCCTTCAGCGAGCTCTGGATGGCGATGACGATGTGTCCGAACGGCACGCCGATGTTTCTCAACACCGTCGAGTCCGTCAGGTCGCGCTGCAGGCGCGACACGGGCAGCTTCACGGCCAGATGCTCCAACAGGGCATTGGCCACGCCCAGGTTGCCCTCGGCATTCTCGAAGTCGATGGGGTTCACCTTGTGGGGCATCGCGCTGGAGCCCACCTCGCCGGCTTTGATTTTCTGCTTGAAGTACTCCATGGAGATGTATTGCCAGAAGTCGCGGTTCATGTCAATCATGATGGTGTTGATGCGCTTCATGGCGTCGAACACAGCCGACAGGTTGTCGTAGTTCGAAATCTGCGTCGTATATTCCTCGCGCTCCAGTCCCAGTTTCTCGGCCACGAACTTGTTGCCGAACGCCTTCCAGTCGTAGTCGGGATAGGCCACGTGGTGCGCATTGTAGTTACCCGTCGCACCGCCGAACTTGGCCGTCAGCGGGCAGGCCTTCAGCGAAGCCAACTGGCGTTCCAGACGATAGACAAAGACATTGATTTCCTTGCCCAGCCGTGTGGGCGAAGCGGGCTGTCCGTGTGTCTTGGCCAGCATGGGGATGTTGGCCCACTCTTCGGCATACGTGCGCAGCTGTCCGATGAGTTCCTCCAGTTGCGGGTAATATACCTCTTCCAGCGCCTCCTTCACGGAGAGGGGCACCGATGTATTGTTAATGTCCTGCGAAGTCAGTCCGAAGTGGATGAATTCCTTGTACTCCTCCAGTCCGCCCAGCTTGTCAAACTGTTCCTTCAGGAAATATTCCACGGCCTTCACGTCGTGGTTCGTCACGCTTTCGATGTCCTTGATACGTTGCGCATCGGCTTCGGAGAAGTTACGGTAAATGTTTCTCAAGGTCTCGAAGATACCCTTGTCCACGCCCTTCAGTTGCGGCAGCGGCAGTTCACAGAGGGTGATGAAGTACTCCACTTCCACCCGTACACGGTATCTGATCAGTGCAAATTCCGAGAAATAGGCGGCCAAGGCATCCGTCTTGCCCCTATAACGACCGTCAATCGGCGAGATTGCGGTAAGTAAATCCAGTTTCATACGTCGTATTTCTAAAATGATAATTATCAGGCCGCAAAATTACTGCTTTTTTCTGAGTTTCCGGCCTTGGAAACATTTTTTATAACAAGAAGAAATAAAAAAAATGGCAGCAATCTTTCGATCACTACCATCCTCAAAATGTGGGCGTTGACGGATTCGAACCGCCGACCCTCTGCTTGTAAGGCAGATGCTCTGAACCAGCTGAGCTAAACGCCCGTAAGGTAAAAAAGAATTTCAAATAAAGATGTGGGCGTTGACGGATTCGAACCGCCGACCCTCTGCTTGTAAGGCAGATGCTC
>NZ_CABUOL010000022.1 GCF_902493215.1 uncultured Mediterranea sp. | reverse complement strand
CCTGATTCATAACTAATTCCTTTGTTTGCAAAATTATTATATAGCGAGCAAATGAATGGCATGAAAAATATAGCGGAACGGAGAATAAGGTCCTTCGCCTAACAAACAAACCCTGTCTTTTTTTCTAATATGGAAAAATATGACTAAGTTTGCATGATAGACATAGCAAGAAACATCGTTCCATTCAGTGATAAACAGGATATGAAAAGTAGAAATGGAAACTATTTCCAACCTTCTTTTTCAACCCGGAAAAGGCAACGGATAAGTAGCGATTTGTTTTCCTAACTCCCTCAAAAACGGTCAAAAACCACAAATGGAAGAATCTGGAACAAAGCTACATATTTCTTTAGTTCTCAAACACTTTGTACTATTTCCTCAAAAGTTATCCGAATGTGGGCGAGTTTCCTTATCTTTGCAATTTGAAACAATAAAAACAAATGAACAACAAGATGGAAACAAACAAGTACATTACCGTAGCCTATAAACTATATGCTATCGAGGATGGTGAGCGCGAATTTACAGAAGAAGCCACCGTGGAACATCCTTTTCAGTTCATCTCGGGACTGGGACTGACACTGGACGCTTTTGAAAGCCAAATCAAAGGACTGAATGCGGGCGACAAATTCGACTTCACCCTGACCTGCAACGAAGCATACGGCGAATACGACGAAGACCACGTCATCGACCTGCCGAAGGAAATATTCCTAATTGACGGAAAATTCGACACGGAACGCATCAAGGAAGGTGCCATTGTACCCCTGATGACAGCCGAAGGACAGCACATCAACGGCAGCGTGGTAGAGGTGAAAGACGACGTGGTAGTGATGGACATGAACCATCCGCTGGCCGGATGCGACCTGAACTTTGTAGGCGAAGTGGTGACCAGCCGCGAAGCAACCAACGAAGAACTGGCCGAAATGGCCCGCATGATGAGCGGCGGTTGCGGAGGCGGATGCGGCAGCTGCGGTGGCGGATGCGGCGACCACGGTTGTGGCGACGACTGCGGATGCAAAGAGGGATGCTGACACTAAACAATGAAGAACTAAAAATGAAGAATGAAGAATTTCCTGAGTGCTTCTTTATTTTGAATGCATAAATAGGGAATTCTTCATTCTTCATTTTTAGTTCTTCATTTACTCGTCATGATGTCGAGCACCAAGCGGTCTGTCTCGTTCATTCCCTGCGAACCAATCTTGGTGAGGTTACGGATGCTCTGGTCCACATCGGCATCGATGATGCCTTCGACCGAAGTGACGCAACGGTTTTCCATTGCCATAATGGCCGACAGGACAGCGGTAGAGACACCGGTAGTCACCTTCAAGGCACAACTGGGCTTGGCACCGTCGCAAATCATGCCTGTCAGGTTGGCAATCATGTTCTGCACGGCATAGGTAATCTGCTCGTAGGTACCGCCCATGAGCCACGTAATGCCGCAACTCGAACCGGTAGCGGCTACCACACAACCACACAGGGCAGACAAGCGGCCCAGGCTTTCCTTTATATAAATGACCGTCAGATGGCTCAGCATCAAGGCACGGATCAGTTCTTCTTCCGATTTGCCATTCTCTTCGGCAAAGACCACAACGGGAAGCGTGGCTGATATACCCTGGTTACCGCTGCCCGAATTGCTCATCACCGGTATCATGGCACCGGCCATACGCGCGTCGCAGGCACCGGACGTATAGGAAAGAATGTGCGAAAAGACACTGTCGCCCATCACCTTGTGTTCGTAAGTACCGCGAAGCATCTTGCCCAGACCGTGGCCGTAGTCACCTTCAAAGGAACGTTCGGCGGCAGCCTTGTTCAGGCGGGCCGTATCGAGAATGAAGCGGATCTCATCCAAGGGCGCCGTCGTGGCAAAGTCGTAGACCTTGCGTAACGTCAGGTCGGGTACCGGCATCTCCTTTTCTTCGCCGGAAGCCGTCTGCTTGTCGAGCAGCACTTCGCCGTCGCGGGCCACGTAGACAAACGACGTATGCCCTCCGGCAATGATGGCCGTGGCTACATGTCCACCAGCTTCGCAACACACCTCTATATATAGTTTCTCCGTAATGTCCGGCTTGAGGGCAATGGAGATGCGCTTTTCCCCGATGAAACGCTTGCCGGCCTCCACAGCTTCTGGTGTACTGTCCTTCAACACTTCCAACTGATATGCCGACTTGCCGACCAGGGCACCCAAGGCAATGGCAATGGGCAAACCGATCATCCCCGTCCCGGGAATGCCGACACCCATGGCGTTCTTCAGGATATTGGCACTGAGCCACACACTGATTTTCTCGGGCTTCATGCCCAGCGTTTCGGTAGCCCGCGCCACACACAAGGCCACGGCAATGGGCTCCGTACAGCCGATGGCCGGAACCACCTCGCGCTTTACCAGCGCTATAATCTGTTGTCTTTCTGCTTCGTTTATCATTCTGTCAGTTGATTTAAGTTCCTGCAAAGGTAGGAAAAAGGTTTTATCAATCAAATAGTCAGCACGGGGAATTTAATGTGCCGTAAATGACAGAATTTCAAAAAAGAAACGTAACTTTGCCCGCTCATTCAATTATGCTATTATTTTTATGAAAGTCAAACAGTTATTATCTTGCTTCCTGCTGGCAGCTTCATTATTTTCCTGCATACAGGACGAAGCGCTGAATGTGGAAGCGGCTATCGATGCCTGTACAGGCCCGGACGTGCAACTGGCCAGTATCAATCCCATGAACCGGACTGTAGATATCTACATTTCACGAAGTACAGACCTTAGCAAACTGGAGCTGAATTTTACTTTACCAGAAGGTGCTACCATCCAGGCTGACGAACCTCTTGCACAAGACGCTCCTCCCAAATACGATTTCAGCTCGCAGGCCAAACGTTCGTTCACCGTCACGGCAGAAGACAAAGAATATACCGCTGTTTATGAAATTGCCCCCATCATCAGCGAGTTGCCCACCGTTTACCATTTCGACGAATTGAAAAACGCGGCACAGACCAAATATCACACGCTGATGGAATTTCAATACCCCAGTTCAGGTTCGGACTTCCGCGTGATGGAGTGGTGCAGCGGTAATCCGGGCTTTGACATGACAGGCGAAGCTAAAGTCGCCGCCGACTACCCTACCGTACAAGCCCCCGACGGCATCAGCCGACAATGTGTCAAGCTGGAGACCAAGAGTACAGGCAGTTTTGGAGCCATGGTGAAAATGTATATTGCAGCCGGTAATCTGTTCATCGGATCGTTCGAATTGGAAAGCCTGGCCGAAGCTGCCAAGAACACGCATTTCGGTTATCCGTTCTACCAGATTCCCAAGGAACTGAAAGGCTACTACAAATACAAACGGGGAGCCCAATTCCAGGTTGGAAAGGATATCGTTACCGACCGTCAGGATTATTGTGACATCTACGGCGTGATGTATGAAAGTGACGACCAGGTAGACTTCCTGGACGGAACCAATTCGTTGACATCTCCCAACATTGTGCTGCTGGCTCGGGCAGAACCAAGCAGTTATGCCGAAACAGACGAATGGACAGAGTTTACTCTGCCTTTCGTTGCCCAAAACGGAAAGACCATCGACGAAGCCAAGCTGAAAGCCGGCAAATACAAACTCAGCATCGTCTTCTCATCCAGTGTAGAAGGAGCCATCTTCAATGGAGCCATCGGCAGCACACTCTACATTGACGAAGTGAAACTGGTGTGCGAACCCTGATATTTTTAACAAACAATCCATGAACAAAAAGAAGATATGAAAATTATACGAATCATCTTATGTTGTGCAAGTCTGCTTCTGGCAGCCCCCTGCCTGCATGCACAAAGCAAAGAAAACAACAAGGCCTTGTGGAAATCCTATCTGCACGGATGGGAATATGCCATCAAAGCAGGGTTCAATATTGGAGGCACCTCGCCCATCCCTCTCCCTGCAGAAATCAGAAGTCTTGAGAAGTACAACCCCAACGTAGCCATCTCCATCGAGGGAACCACTACCAAATGGCTGGATGCAGCCAAACAATGGGGACTGACTGTAGGTTTGCGGCTCGAAACCAAGAGCATGACAACAGAAGCCACAACCAAAAACTACGGTATGAAGATATTCAACAGCACGGGTGGATTTCTGGAAGGCCTGTGGACCGGAAAGGTATATACCAAGGTTAAAAACGCTTATCTCACCGTACCCATCACTGCCGACTACCGGATCAATGACCGCTGGAGAGTGTCTGCCGGTCCCTATTTTTCCTACCTGATGGAAGGAAATTTCAACGGACACGTATACGAAGGCCATCTGCGTACTCCCGACTATTCAGGAAGCAAAGTGGAATTTACAGGTGACAGCCAGGCCAACTATGACTTCTCCGATGAATTGCGCAAATTCCAATGGGGTATGCAATTGGGAGGCGAATGGAAAGCCTATAAGCACTTGAGCGTATATGCCGACCTCACCTGGGGCCTCAACGACATCTTCCAAAAAGACTTTGAAACCATCAACTTTGCCATGTATCCCATCTATCTGAACATCGGATTCGGATATGCTTTCTGATAAACGGACAATATAAATTCACGAGGGTATCAAAATGAAGAGTTCCGTACCTGAAATTAACATGAGGCCGGTCTACTTTATTTTGATACCCTCTTTATTTTATGTCACTGCCTGAAACCGAAGGAAAGGAAGTAAAGGCGTCCCGGATTATACCATAGCACATGTAAGATACGATCTCATGTTGCACAAGATGGCATCTTATGCTGCACAAGATGCCATCTCATGCTGCTCAAGATGCCATCTTATGTTGCATGAGATGCCATCTTGTGTAACGGATGATTCAAACCTGCATTGGACAGGATTATACGATACTCTTTGCAGGATGGGATTTCCCGAGTGTGAAGACAAACATATAAAAAGAGAAACTCCCATTTCTAGAACCAAGAAGAAACCAGAAATGGGAGTTACAAAACAATGTCAACCTTCAATGTTATTCAGCTTCTGTAGCCGGAGCCGCATCTGTTTCCGAATAGGAACCAAGAGCCAGATTCAAGCCAATGTTAAAAGAAGAAGTTGCTTCCCAAATCTGCTCAAATTCTGTCACATTCTGAATTCCTAAAAGTGCCTTTATCAAAGGATATATTGGAGTGGGATTTCCATAGATTTCAATTGTTGTATTTTGCAACAATTCATCCAAATCGGGTAACATCGGAAACAAAGCAGGCATAAGGATATCGAACACTTCTTTATCCACACTGACATACATATTCTCCAACTTCATTCCATTCTCAAAATTCACATCACCTATAAAATGAGACAGAGGGAAACCATTGAAAGCATAATCCATTAATGTCTCAATACCTTCATCGGAAATTTTACTGATATCCAATTTAGCCAGAATAGTATCCTTACCTACTTGTTCCAGCAATGCAGCAATCAGCTGTTTGATTTCAGCAGGTGTCTTTCCTTTCAAAGATTCGATGATACTGACAATTGCTTCAGTATCGCCTTCTCCACCTTGATCGGCCACAGCTTGTGCCATGATAGCTGGAATATCCAACACGACATAAAGGTCATTATCCGTTGCATACCAATCTACCAAATTGGCTGGAGATGTTTTCCAGGTCAACCCTTCACGGGAAGGTAATGCCCCCCCCATCATAACAGACATCAGTTGGTTCATATTAAGCTCAGGCATGTTTTCTGCGTATTCTGCAGTAAGTGAACCATCTGCATTAAAAGTCACCTTATTCAACAGCTGGGTCATGAAATAGGATAATGCCGTTGTACCCACAGTTGTAATATTACTGGTTGCCAATCCAGGATTGTTTCCATCAGAAGTATAATCCGAAATCCAGTTAATGTGACAAGGCGCATAACGGATTCCATCTTTATAATCAATCAGTCCATCACCATTATAATCCCCGAATTTATCAATATGACTGTCATCGCACAACGTCCACGTCTGTACCAACATACCCTCTGCTACAGTCTTGACACTGACAGTCGCCTTTCCGTCCATCGTAATGGTACCATCTACTTTTGCCTCCATAGAATTAAGAAGTGTACGAGTCAGAGGCAACATATATGAACCTTGGAACTTGAACGAACCGTCAGCTTGTTCAGCAAGCGTTACATCAACCTGTACTTCATCCCAACCTCTGATTGCTTTTGTCAATGTCAGCACACCGCTTTGAGCATCTTTCACAGCAAGAGTCACAGCAGCATCCGGCATATTCTTTTCATTCAAAGTCAATTCCAGATTCTCTGCCGATATGGCATCTGAAGGCAGCTTTTGCCAATTAGGTTGTTCGTCGTCGCTACAACCTGTAAACACTCCCATTGAACAAATCAATGCGAACAAATAAAACAAACTCTTTTTCATTGTAAAAAACATGTTTAGTTAATAATTAGTTTCCATTTAGAAAGTGGTTGATATTCCATTTTTTATTTCGGCTGCAAAGGAAGATGTTTCAAACGAGTTTCACAAGACCTATTTCCTTGAATTGATATTCCATTTTTAAGATTTTATTAGTTTAACACGATACCGCCAACATAGCTATTCAAGGAGAGTGACAAGAAAACTGTCTTAAAATTTGCGGCATCGGAAACTATTCCCTACTTTTATAGTGCGAAAAAGCCACTGAAGGCTACATGAAGCACAGCAGACTTATACACAACCCTTTAAAGCATCTGACTATGTTCAACTCATTCGGAAACATCCTGCGCCTGACCAGCTTCGGTGAGTCGCACGGCAAAGGTATCGGAGGTGTTGTCGACGGATTTCCCGCAGGTATCACCATCGACATGGACTTTATACAGAAAGAACTGGACCGACGACGCCCGGGACAATCGGCCCTTACCACTCCACGCAAAGAGGCCGACAAGGTGGAATTCCTCTCAGGAATCTTCGAAGGCAAGTCGACAGGCTGCCCCATCGGATTTATCGTGTGGAACGAAAACCAGCACTCCGGCGACTACGACAATATGAAAGACGTGTACCGCCCCTCGCACGCCGATTATACCTACAAGACCAAGTATGGCATCCGCGACCACCGAGGCGGCGGACGTTCGTCGGCCCGCGAAACCATTTCGCGTGTAGTGGCCGGTGCACTGGCCAAGCTGGCCCTGCGTCAACTGGGCATACACATCACGGCCTATACTTCGCAAGTGGGTCCCATCCGGCTGGAAGAAAACTATACGGCGTATAACCTGGAGCTGACCGAAACAAATCCCGTCCGCTGCCCCGACCCCGAGAAGGCAAAAGAAATGGAACAGCTCATAGCCGAGGTGAAGGCCGAGGGCGACACGATAGGCGGCGTAATCACCTGCGTCATCACAGGATGTCCCGTCGGATTGGGGCAACCGGTCTTCGGCAAGTTGCAGGCTGCCCTGGCATCGGGCATGCTGAGCATCAACGCCGCCAAGGCTTTTGAATACGGCGACGGCTTCAAAGGGCTGAAGATGAAAGGTTCGGAACAGAACGACGTGTTCTACAACAATGCCGGACGCATCACCACCCATACCAACCACTCGGGCGGCATACAGGGAGGCATCAGCAACGGGCAGGACATCTATTTCCGCGTAGCCTTCAAGCCCGTAGCCACCGTGCTGATGGAACAGCATACGGTGAACATCGACGGTGTGGACACCACACTGAAAGCCCGCGGACGCCACGACCCCTGCGTACTGCCACGTGCCGTGCCCATCGTAGAAGCCATGGCTGCACTCACCATCCTAGACTTCTACCTGATAGACCGGACGACACAATTATAATTGAGAAAACGTATTAAAACGAACTTTCACCACAGATTACCCGGATTTTCACAGATGCTCCGAACTTGTATACTGAGACTCAAAAAAACAATCTGTGAAAATCGGAGTAATCTGTGGTAAGTTCAAATACACCTTATATATAATGTATAACCTTTCATTCATATTCCTCTTCCACTTATGATCAGAACTTACATCTCCGAAAACGAACCCCGCATGCTGGACGAGCTGTTCAGCCTCATCCGCATTCCCAGTATCAGCGCCAAGCCCGAACATCACGACGACATGCTGGCCTGTGCCGAACGCTGGCGCCAACTGTTGCTCGAAGCCGGTGCCGACGAAGCCATGGTGATGCCCTCGCAGGGCAATCCGATGGTGTTTGCCCAAAAGACGGTAAATCCCGAAGCGAAGACCGTCCTCATTTATGCCCACTACGACGTGATGCCTGCCGAACCGCTGGAACTGTGGAAGAGCGCCCCCTTCGAACCCGAAGTACGCGACGGCCACATCTGGGCCCGCGGTGCCGACGACGACAAAGGCCAGTCGTTTATCCAAGTAAAAGCATTCGAATACTTGGTAAAAAACAGTCTTCTGACACACAACGTGAAGTTCATCTTCGAAGGTGAAGAAGAAATCGGCTCACCCAGCCTGGAAGCTTTCTGCCAGGACCATCGGGAATTGCTCAAGGCCGACATCATCCTCGTATCGGACACCAGCATGCTGGGAGCCGACCTGCCCTCGCTGACCACCGGTCTGCGCGGACTGGCCTACTGGGAGATAGAAGTGACAGGGCCCAACCGTGACCTGCACTCCGGCCACTTCGGCGGAGCGGTAGCCAATCCCATCAACGTGCTGTGCCAGATGCTGGCCCGCGTGGTGGATGCCGACGGCCGCATCACCGTCCCCGGCTTCTACGACGATGTGGAGGAAGTGCCGCAGGCCGAACGGGACATGATAGCCCACATCCCCTTCGACGAAGAGAAATACAAGGCCGCCATCGGGGTGAAGGAACTCTTCGGCGAAAAAGGTTACAGTACGCTGGAACGCAACAGCTGCCGCCCGTCGTTCGACGTCTGCGGCATTTGGGGAGGCTATACAGGCGAAGGTTCGAAGACGGTACTGCCGTCGAAAGCCTATGCCAAGGTGTCTTGCCGCCTTGTACCCCACCAGGACCACCACAAGATCTCACAGCTGTTTGCCGACTACATCCAGAGCATTGCCCCCGCTACGGTACAGGTAAAGGTAACGCCCATGCACGGCGGACAGGGCTACGTCTGCCCCATCACACTGCCCGCCTATCAGGCTGCCGAGAAAGGATTCGAGAAAGCGTTCGGACGGAAGCCGCTGGCTGTGCGCCGCGGCGGAAGCATCCCCATCATTTCGACCTTCGAACAGGTGCTGGGCATCAAGACGGTACTAATGGGATTCGGACTGGAGAGCAACGCCATCCACTCGCCCAACGAGAACATGCCGCTCGACATCCTGCGCAAAGGCATCGAAGCGGTAGTCGAATTCCACTTGAATTACGATTAAACAGACTGGTCAAGCATCGAACGGCTTACGGAAGGTACAACCATTGCGCCACTCGGAGCAACCGTAAGCCGTTTTTCCTTTGATAATGGTACCCTTGCCGCACAAGGGACACGGACGCCCCACCCATTCATCGGCCTGCGCCGCAGGAGCCGGAACTGTTCCGGCATCGGCAGCCTCGGTCTTCTTCTTGCGGGGCGAGCGCTTACGGGGTTCCTTCTTCGGCTGATCGTCGGAAGTGGAAGTATTACGCGCAACCTTACCCGCTACAGGAGGCACCTGTACCGTAATGTGGCGGTTGCTGTTGTCCGACAGGACACTGGTCACAATCTCAGCCACCATCTGCTTCAGTTCTTCCAAGAAACGAGAGGCATCATACGTGCGGCGTTCTATCTCGCGCAGCTTCTTTTCCCAGATACCCGTCAGTTCGGCACTCTTCAACAGTTCCTCGTGAATAGTTTGAATCAGCTCCACACCCGTGGGGGTAGCTATCAGGTTCTTCTTCTCCTTGCGGATATAGTTACGTTTGAACAAGGTCTCGATAATGGCGGCACGGGTGGAAGGACGGCCGATACCGTTTTCCTTCAGGGCGTCGCGCAGCTCGTCGTTGTCCACCAGCTTGCCGGCGGTTTCCATGGCACGGAGCAGGGTTGCTTCGGTGTAGGGGCGCGGAGGTTGCGTCCATTTCTCCACGAGTTCGGGCACGTGGGGACCGTTCTCTCCCTTGACGAAGGCAGGCAGCACACGGTCTTCTTCACTGTTCTCTTTATTCCCCTCATCGCCGCTTCCTTCCTGAGCGGAGGCATTGGCCGTGAACACCACCCGCCAGCCCGGATCGAGTATCTGCCGGCCGGATGTCTTGAACTCCACGCTATCCGCCTCACCCATAACGGTCGTAGTCGAAAAACGGCAGTCGGGATAGAACACGGCGATGAAGCGACGGGCAATGAGGTCGAACACCCGTCGTTCTACATCGGTGAGGTTGACCGGAGGCTGGCCGGTAGGGATAATGGCATGGTGGTCCGTGACTTTCGAATTGTCGAACACTTTCTTCGACTTCGTCAGGGTGGTTCCCTCCAGCGGCGAGGTCCAGGTCTCATAGCCCCGCAACCCCTTCAGAATGGAGGGACACTTAGGATAGATGTCATCGCTCAAGAAGGTCGTATCTACACGAGGATAAGTAGTGACCTTCTTCTCATAGAGCGACTGGATAGTCTTCAGCGTGTCGTCGGCCGAGTAGGCAAACTTCTTGTTGCACTCCACCTGCAGGGAGGTCAGGTCGAAAAGGCGGAGCGGTGCTTCACGCCCCTCCTTCTTCGTCACAGAGGTAACGGTAAACGGCACATCCTTGATGCGTGCCAGCAGCTCCTCGCCTCTCGTGCAGTCGGTTATGGGGTCTATACCACGGTTCTCTTCCTCCTTCTTGGGCTTCTTGCCAGCGGCCAGGGCTTCCTTCTGCTTCTCTGCTTCCAGTGCCAGCTCTTCGTCGCTCTTGCGGATGAGGGCCGAGAAAGTAGTATCGCGGTAAACGGTATTGAGCACCCAGTACTGCTTGGGCACAAAGTTCTGAATCTCCAGCTGGCGGTTCACGATAAGAGCTAGCGTAGGCGTCTGCACCCGCCCGATGGAAAGCACCTGACGGTTCTGCCCGTACTTCATGGTGTACAGGCGCGTGGCATTCATGCCCAACAGCCAGTCGCCGATGGCACGGCTCAAGCCCGCTTCGTACAGAGGCTGGAAATCGGCGGCATCCCGCAGGTTGGATAATCCTTCACGAATGGCCTCTTCAGTCAGTGAAGATATCCACAGGCGCTTCACGGGGCATTTGGCTCCCGCCTTCTGCATCACCCACCGCTGAATGAGCTCTCCTTCCTGGCCGGCATCACCGCAATTGATAATCATGTCGGCTTTCTGCATCAGTCCTTCGATGACGTGGAACTGACGTTCGTAGGTAGGATTGCTGATGAGCTTGATGCCGAAACGGGGCGGTATCATGGGCAGGCTGCCCAGACTCCACGCCTTCCAGCTCGGGGTATATTCATGCGGTTCCTTCAGGGTACAGAGGTGGCCGAACGTCCACGTCACCTGATACCCGTTCCCTTCGATATATCCGTCTTTCTTCTCCTTCGCTCCCAGCACGTCGGCAATATCGCGTGCCACCGAAGGCTTTTCGGCAATACAAACTATCATTTTCTTCTATTATTTGACAGGCAAAGATAGTGCAAACTGAGAGAAGTACAAAAGGGGAAAACAGAGTTTTCAACTTTTGTACTGCCGAGGTGCAGCCTATCTTATTCATAACTCACCACAGATTACACAGATTGGCACAGATTTATTCTCCTCCCCAACTCATACGGATAAACAGATAATCTGTGACAATCTGCGTAATCTGTGGTGAAAAACGACTTTCTCCAAAGGCTGAATCAATCAAGAAATTCTTACCTTTGTACATCATTCAACATCAAACCGTCAAAACAATATGGAAACAATTTCTGAAAAAGAATCCGGTTATCGCGTAAAATGCTACAACCAACCCGTAAAACGTTATTGCCAGACATTGGACCTGAAAGACAATCCCGAACTGATTGCCGAGTATCGCAAGAGGCATAGTAAAGAAGAAGCTTGGCCCGAGATACGCCAAGGCATCCGTGAAGTAGGAATCCTTGAAATGGAAATCTATATTCTGGGAAACCGCCTGTTCATGATTGTAGAGACACCGCTCGACTTCGACTGGAGCAGTGCCATGAAACGTCTGGCCACCCTTCCCCGCCAGGAAGAATGGGAAGCCTATATGTCCATTTTCCAACAAGCTGAAGCCAACGCCACTTCCGACGAGAAATGGCAACTGATGGACCGCATGTTCTACCTTTATGAATAATCCACTAACATACGAAAGGGCATAAAAAAAGGGCTCCGCTGAGCCCAACCTTTGTTAACCTTAAATCTAATACCATGAAAAACACAGTGCAAAGGTATTCGTTTTATGGGAATTTCCCCAAAAACAAAGTTCAAAAGCATGTTTTATAACATAGATTAAAAGAAAACGGCGGAAATGCAAATGCCTTCCGCCGTTTTTTAACATTTATCGATTCCGATTATTCTTCATCCAACAGGATATCCAGAATCTGACAAGCAGCCTTGGCCACAGAAGTACCAGGACCAAAGATAGCAGCCACACCAGCCTTGTACAGGAAGTCATAGTCTTGTGCAGGGATTACACCACCGGCTATCACTACAATATCCTCACGGCCCAGCTTCTTCAACTCTGCAATGATTTGCGGAATCAAAGTCTTATGACCGGCAGCCAGTGAAGATACACCTACTACATGTACGTCGTTCTCGACAGCCTCACGGGCAGCCTCGGCCGGAGTCTGGAACAAAGGTCCCATATCTACGTCGAAACCACAGTCGGCATAACCGGTTGCTACTACCTTCGCACCACGGTCGTGACCGTCCTGACCCATCTTGGCAATCATGATACGGGGCTGACGGCCTTCCTTCTTGGCAAACTTCTCGCAGAGTTCACATGCCTTGGCGAAGTCTGCATCGCTCTTACTTTCTGATGAATACACGCCTGAAATAGTTCTGATTACTGCTTTATAACGTCCTACAACTTTCTCGCAAGCATACGAGATTTCTCCCAAAGTAGCGCGAACACGGGCAGCCTCAACAGCCAGTTCCAGCAAGTTGCCCTTGCCTGTCTTCACACATTCGGTAATGGCGTCCAGTGCTTTGTCCACTTCTGCCTGATTACGTCCTTCCTTCAGACGCTTCAGGTTCTCCAACTGTTCCTGACGAACGGCCGTATTGTCAATCTCAAGGATATCAATCGGAGCTTCCTTCTCGAGGCGGTACTTGTTCACACCGACAATGGTCTGCGCACCGCTGTCGATACGGGCCTGCGTACGTGCGGCAGCCTCTTCGATACGCATCTTGGGGATACCAGTTTCGATAGCCTTGGCCATACCGCCCAGCTTCTCGATTTCCTGGATGTGCTCCCATGCCTTGTGGGCAATCTCGTTGGTCAGCGACTCTACATAGTAGGAACCACCCCACGGGTCAACGTTCTTACAGATATTGGTCTCTTCCTGAATATAGATCTGCGTATTACGCGCGATACGTGCAGAGAAGTCGGTCGGCAGGGCGATGGCCTCGTCGAGGGCGTTGGTGTGCAGAGACTGCGTATGTCCCAATGCAGCTGCCATAGCCTCGATACAGGTACGGCCTACGTTGTTGAACGGATCCTGCTCGGTCAATGACCAACCGGAAGTCTGAGAGTGCGTACGCAAAGCCAGTGATTTCGGGTTCTTCGGATTGAACTGCTTTACAATCTTGGCCCACAACATACGTGCGGCACGCATCTTGGCAATTTCCATGAAGTGGTTGGTACCGATGGCCCAGAAGAAAGACAGACGCGGTGCAAAAGCATCGATGTCCAGTCCGGCACCCACACCGGCACGGAGGTATTCCAGACCGTCGGCCAGGGTATAAGCCAACTCGATATCTGCCGTAGCACCAGCTTCCTGCATGTGGTAACCGGAGATGGAGATGGAGTTGAACTTCGGCATCTTCTGCGAAGTATATTCAAAGATGTCGGAAATAATCTTCATGGAGAATGCAGGCGGGTAGATATAGGTATTGCGCACCATGAATTCCTTCAGAATATCGTTCTGGATGGTGCCGGCCATTTCTTCAAGCTTGGCACCCTGCTCCAGACCGGCATTGATATAGAACGCCATGACGGGCAGCACGGCACCGTTCATCGTCATGGACACGGACATCTTGTTCAAGGGAATACCATCGAACAGAACCTTCATGTTCTCCAGCGAGCAGATGGATACACCGGCCTTACCAACGTCACCCACTACACGTTCGTTGTCGGGGTCGTAACCGCGGTGCGTAGCCAAGTCGAAGGCTACAGACAAACCTTTCTGACCGGAAGCCAGATTACGGCGATAGAACGCATTCGATTCTTCGGCCGTAGAGAAACCTGCATACTGACGGATTGTCCAGGGACGCAGGGTGTACATTACTGAGTACGGGCCACGCAGATAAGGAGGAATACCGGCAGCAAAGTCCAGATGCTCCATTCCTTCAAGGTCTTCTTTGGTATAAACAGGCTTCACATTGATGTGTTCCGGCGTCTTCCAATCAGCCTCAATGCCGTTAGCCTTCTGCCATTCAGCACCATTGACGGGCTTGAAATTGGCATATATATCTAAGTTTTTAAAATCTTTTCTCATCTTACTTCAAAAGTTTAGCGTTGTATTCTTTCAGGGTTTCCAGCACGTTGACACGAACATGGATGAAATTCTCGATACCGGCAGCCTTCAGTTCGTCCATGCAGGCAGGAGCTCCGGCAACGATGAACATGGCACGGCCATTCAAAGCCTTGAATGCGGGAACTGCATACTCAGCATATTCGTCATCGCTCGAGCAGAGTACTACAATGTCGGCCTTTGCAGCTACAGCAGCTTCAACGCCTTCTTCTACAGTAGAGAAGCCCAGGTTGTCCACCACTTCGTATCCGGCGCAAGCCAGGAAGTTGCAGGAGAACTGTGCACGTGCCTGACGCATAGCCAGGTTACCAATCGTCAACATGAATGCTTTCGGACGCTTGCCGGAAGTTTCGGTCTGCAGACGCAGAGCCTCGAATTCGCTGGCGGCACGGTCGAAATTCAAAGAAGGAACATCCTTTTCGCAAGTATCATGGTGCCCGCCACCACAGCAGCAAACAGCTTCCAACGGACGCTTTTCGCCAGCCAGCTCGGTGAAGTTAGGATACTGGTTGGTACCCAACAGAATCTCCTTACGCTTGGCCACTGCCTCGTGACGCGCCTTGTTGCTGGCATTCACAGCTTCCTGTACCTTGCCGGCCTTCACTGCCGCATAGAAACCACCTTCATCCTCAACAGCCAGGAACAAATCCCAAGCCTGCTTGGCAATGGATACCGTCAGGTTCTCAATATAATAGGAACCGGCAGCCGGGTCAATCACTTTATCGAAGTGAGATTCCTCTTTCAGCAACAACTGCTGATTGCGTGCCAGACGCTCGGAGAAATCATTCGGAGTCTCATAAGCCTTGTCGAACGGAACTACTGTCATAGAATCAACGCCTGCAATAGCAGCACTCATGGCTTCGGTCTGCGTACGGAGCAGGTTCACATACGAATCAAAAACTGTCAGGTTGAAAGAAGATGTTTCAGCATGTATCTTCATCTGCGCAGCACACTTACAGTCGCCTTCGGCCAGATACGAATTCACGATATCGGCCCACAACATACGGCCGGCACGGAACTTGGCAATTTCCAGGAAGTAATTGGAACTGATACCAAAATTAAACTTAATTTTCTTGGCAACCGTCGCAGCGGGAATACCAGCTTCGGTCAATTGGTTCATATATTCATTACCCCATGCCAACGCATATCCCAGTTCCTGATAGATATAGGCACCTGCATTGTTCAAAGTCAACGCATTGACATTGATGACACGATATTCGGGCAGAGCAGCTGTAGCGGCAATCAACGCCTTTGCCGTATCTACCAAGCTACCCTTCTCCTTACCCTTGGCCAGCATCTTGTTCAGATAGTCGAAGTTGATGGAGCCATGCAACTTGTTCAGGTCATATCCCTTCTTCTGGAAATACTCAACCAACAGATTGGCCAGTTCCACGACATGTCCCTGACAGGTAGAGAAGTTCAATTCGACACATTCTGCACAAATGCCCTCGAGCAACGTTTCCAGATAGGCGGCATTCAGTTCCTTGGCCTTTACATGGAACGACAAAGAATCAATTCCTTTGTTCAGGATATCCAAAGCTTTGGCATTGGCTTCCTTCGCATCGTCTACTCTGATTTCCTGACGTACCAGCCACTCATTGTTGTCTTTCTTGTTACCTCTCAAATAAGGAAATTCGCCGGGAAGCGCATCAGTAGTCTTCAGTCCTTCGAGGTCCTCCTTACGGTAGAAAGGTTTCACTTTGAATCCTTCGTTTGTCTTCCAAACGAGTTTCTTCTCAAAATCAGCGCCTTTCAGGTCGGCTGTCACTTTCTCCATCCACTGTTCGGTGGTAACAGGAGAAAAGTCCGAGAAGAGTTTTTCTTTACTGTCTGCCATAGTTTATTAAAAAATTAATATGATGAATACAATTCATTTTGTCGTCAATAGACATGCAAATATAGAAAAATCAATTGAAAGACCATTTATTTTAGCGAAATTTCGCACGGCATGCTAAACAAGTGTCAAGTCCACATAGCAAAATGGAAAAATAGATAAAAAACTTTGGCTATAATAGCTTTATTAAGTAATTTTGCGCACTCATTTTTTAAAATAATAGATGTAAGAAATAGAGATACTATGAATTGGTTAGAAAGCTTGTTGTGGGATCCGGCATCGGTTGCCCACATCGTATGCCTTTATGCCTTTGTCATATCGCTGGGCGTATTATTAGGCAAAATCAAATTCTTCGGAGTGTCCTTGGGAGTCACGTTCGTACTCTTTACCGGCATTCTGATGGGTCATTTTGGATTTACAGGAGAAATTCACATCCTGCACTTCCTTCGTGAATTCGGCCTCATCCTGTTTGTATTCTGTATAGGTCTGCAGGTAGGTCCTTCTTTCTTCTCTTCTTTCAAAAAGGGAGGAATGACTCTCAACTTATTGGCGGTTGGCATTGTTTTGCTGAACATTGTAGTGACCTTGGCCATCTACTTTTTGGCTAACGGACGTGTAGAACTGCCTATGATGATTGGTATCCTGTATGGTGCCGTCACCAACACCCCTGGTCTTGGTGCCGCCCAGGAAGCCCTGAACCAGCTGAACTATACCGGCGAACCTATCGCCCTGGGCTATGCCTGCGCTTATCCGCTCGGCGTAGTAGGTATCATCGGTTCCATCATTGCCATCCGTTACATCTTCCGCATTTCACTTGCCAAAGAAGATGAACAAATCAAGGTACAGGACAATGACACGAAGCACAAACCCCACAACATGCATCTGGAGGTACGTAATGAATCCATCAACGGCAAGACACTGCTGCAGGTGAAAGACTTCCTGGGACGTCCGTTTGTCTGTTCACGTATTCGCCACGAAGGTCATGTCAGCATTCCCAATCATGAAACGGTGTTTTATACTGGAGACCAATTATTCATTGTCTGCTCTGAAGAAGATGCTGAGGCCATCACAGCTTTCATCGGTAAAGAAATTCAAGTAGACTGGGAAAAACAAGACATGCCGATGGTTTCCCGACGAATTCTGGTCACCAAGTCGGAAATAAACGGAAAGAAACTGGGAAGTATGCACTTCCGCAGCATGTATGGTGTCAACGTGACCCGCGTGAACCGTTCGGGTATGGACCTGTTTGCCGATCCGAATCTGGTTCTTCAGGTAGGTGACCGTGTTATGGTCGTAGGCCAACAAGATGCAGTAGAACGGGTAGCAGGCGTATTGGGCAATCAGTTGAAACGTCTGGACACTCCGAACATCGTCACAATCTTTGTCGGTATCTTTATGGGTATCATATTGGGTAGTCTGCCCATCGCCTTCCCGGGTATGCCTACTCCCGTAAAACTGGGTCTGGCCGGCGGTCCGCTGGTAGTAGCCATCCTCATCGGACGTTTCGGACACAAATTGAAACTGGTAACCTATACCACAATGAGTGCCAATCTGATGTTGCGCGAAATAGGTATTGTACTCTTTTTGGCAAGTGTAGGTATAGAGGCCGGTGAGCATTTCGTACAAACGGTAGTACATGGAGACGGTTTATTGTATGTAGGCTACGGTTTCCTCATTACAGTCATTCCATTGCTTATCATCGGTGCCGTAGCACGTCTTTATTTCAAGGTCAACTACTTCACTCTGATGGGTCTTATCGCCGGTAGTAATACAGATCCCCCCGCACTGGCCTATGCCAATCAGGTGGTATCGGGTAACGATGCAGCTGCAGTTGGTTACTCTACCGTATACCCGCTGTCCATGTTCCTGCGTATCATTGCCGGTCAAATGATTCTGTTGGCCATGCTTTAGTACCCTCCTTACGGAAGATAAAAACAAACATCAGGCGCAAATTGCACACTTCAAAAGATGTACAATCTGCGCCTGAATTATTTTCAGACCGTATAACAAATATCCGTCAACGGACAGTAATATCCAAATTCAGCTTCTTGCGTACAAACTCCTCTATGTAATCTACCGTACCGGCAATACCCAAAACAGACGAATCGATACACAGATGATAGGTAGCAGCAGCCCCCCAGGTTTTATAACTATAATAATTGTAATATTCAGAGCGCTTTTTGTCTGCCTTTTCCATCATTTCCTCAGCCTCTTCTTTGGATATGCCGTGAATGCGGCACAAACGGGCCATCCTATCTTCTGGCGTTGAAGATATGAATATATTGGCACAACGGGGATGGTCACGCAAAATGTAGTCGGCACAACGCCCCACAAAAAGACATGACTTCTCATGAGCCAGCCTCCGAATGACGTCACTTTGTACCTTGAACAGCGAATCATTACTCAAACAATTATTCGCCGGAATAGTGCCGTCACCAATAAACGGAAACCGCATTCCGAACAACCCTCCCATAATACCTTGAGAAGGACGTTCATCGGCTTTCTCAAAAAATTCACGACACAATCCACTCTCTTCCGAGGCCAACTGAATCAGTTCCTTATCATAAAAGGATATATTCAACCGATGGGCCAGGCGTTCGCCAATCTCGCGTCCACCGCTTCCCAACTGACGGCCGATATTCACTACAAAATGTTCCATAAACCTTTATTCTTAACACGTTTGCTGCAGGCAAATATAAAAAATCTCACGCAAACGAACGAACACATCGCAAAAAATGTTTCACGCTGATGCAGACTGACGGGCCGCCGCTTTATGAAATTTACGGAATTGCATCAACAACATAACTGCTGCAATAATACTGGCCAACAAATCGGAAACAGGCATACTGATCCAAACACCAAGCGCACCAAAGAAATGCGGCAGAATCAGCAGACAGGGAAGCAGAATCAACAGCTGACGGGATAGCGAAAGGAAGATAGCCTTTCCGGCCATACCTATACTTTGAAAGAAATTGGCCGTAACCATCTGAAAACCTATTATAGGGAAAAACATAACGATAATGCGCAGTCCGCGAGCCGACAAGTCTATCAGTTCGGCATCCGAAGTAAAGATACTCACAACCAGTCGCGGTACAGCCATACCTACGACAAAACCAAAAGTCGTTACGACCGTAGCATATACAATGGTCAGTTTCAACACCTTGGTAACACGCTGATAGAGTTGCGCTCCATAATTATAGCCGGCTATAGGCTGCATCCCCTGATTCAATCCCATCACAATCATTACAACAATGTATACCAGACGATTGACAATACCAAATGCACCGATGGCCAAATCGCCTCCATGACGTTTCAATCCCTGGTTAATCAGAATGACAATAAAACAGGCAGCCATATTCATCAGAAACGGTGACATGCCGATAGCCAACGAATCAAATACAATCTTACGTTTCAGACGGAATATACCACGATGGAAATGAAGCAGTTCATTACGGTTACTGAAGAGTTTGAACTGCCAAAGCAATGCTATAATCTGAGCCAATATCGTAGCAATGGCTGCACCACGGATACCCCATCCGAAACCATAAATAAACAAAGGGTCGAGAATGGTATTGATGACGACCGTAGCCACCGTGGCATACATCGCCTTCTGCGGATGCCCCGAGGAACGCAGCACAGAATTCAATCCGAGATACAGGTGGGTAACAGCATTGCCGATAAGAATAATCTCCATATAGTCGCGTGCATAAGGGACCGTATCATCACTTCCACCGAAAAAATAAAGAATGGGGTCAAGAAAAGGCATCACCACCAACGTAAAAGCAACACCCAGCAGGATATTCAGCACCAGAACATTACCCAATACACGCTGAGCCGTATCATAATCCTTTTGTCCCAACTTGACCGACACCAGCGTGGAAGCCCCCACACCTACCAACGAACCGAAAGCCGCCGCAAGGTTCATCAACGGGAAAGTCAATGCCAGGCCCGAAATGGCCAATGGTCCTACACCATGGCCGATAAAGATACTGTCGACCATATTATACAGAGAAGAAGCCGTCATCGCAATAATTGCAGGAACGGCGTACTGCATCAACAATTTACCAATGTTTTCTGTACCCAACGCTGTAGGAGTATTCAATCCTGCCATATCTATTTCATCTAAACATTTTTACGGGTGCAAAGGTAGACAAAAACAATGGAAATCCGACATAATTACACTATCTTTGCCCAACGATTGGACCCACATTATTTTATTATGGACGAACGAACCATCAACGAACAACATAACAGCATCATCGCCCTGCTGAAAGGCAAGCGGCTGAAAGAAGCACAAACCCAACTGGCCGCTATGCTGGACGACTGTCCTGACTGGACACTACACAACCGGTTGGAACAGGTGCAGACCTCCTACGGCTATATGCTGCAATACATGAAGCAAGGTATTGACGACCCCGAACGAAGTAAGCTATACACCAGACTGCTGACCGAAACATGGACCATTGCCGACCAGGTACGGCTGATATTACTTGACGAAACGGTTTCCGGTTATTACCAGACACTTCACTACAGAAATCGCCATGCGGCAGTTCGTCTGGATGAATGCCTCCATGCGCTGGAAACCTTTCAAGACGACGTAGCCGTATGCCGTCTGATAGCTGACAACAACCAGAATCTGAATCACTTGCTGAAACGTCACGAAGAGACGAACCTGAAACTGTTCCAAGCCATCTGGGGAAACAGTGAATGGACAGTCGAAGAGAGTGGCCAGATGCAAGCTTTTCTCATCTCGGAACTATTGCGTCCCATTGACCTCTGCCTGGTTGTAAGCGCTGTAACCATGAGTCTTCAAGGCTGTTTCGACATTCGAAAGTGCTTGTGGCTGCTCGAAGCCTGCCAACACAAAGAAACGATCGTGAACCAGCGAGCTTTGACCGGCCTGCTTCTGACGCTGAACACATATCCCGACCGATGCCAACTCTATCCCGAATTGCAATCTCGCATCAGCCTTGCCAATGAGAACGGATGGCTGGGAAAAGAGCTGAATCGCATCAGCCTCCAATTGCTGCAAAGCCAGGAAACGGAAAAGATAGACAAGAAAATGCGCGAAGAAATCATCCCCGAGATGATAAAAAACGTCAGCATGATCAAAGGAATGAAACTGGGGCTGGAAGAGACGGCAGATGAAAACGACCGGAATCCCGATTGGGAAAAAGCATTTGAAAAATCGGGACTGGGTGACAAAATCCGTGAAATGAACGAAATGCAGATGGAAGGTGCAGACATCTACATGAGTACGTTTGCCCAACTGAAATCGGGTCCGTTTTTCGGCCAACTGTCCAATTGGTTTTACCCGTTCGACCTGCTGCACTCCAGCGTATCGGCCCTGTTCGGCTCTCCGGCAACAGGCGAGAATGCCATTCTGAACGTCATCCTGCAATCGGGTTTCTTCTGTAACAGTGACAAATACTCGCTCTGCTTCACCATGGCCCAGCTGCCTCCGTCGCAGCGTAACCTCATGTTGCATCAGCTCACTCCACAAGAACTGAACGACATGATGGACAACGAGCAGGCCAAGACTATGAAACAATATGCCGAACGCCCCGAAGTCATCAGTAACCAATATATACACGACCTGTATCGTTTCTTCAAACTAAACCAACGCCGACGTGAATTCAACGACCCGTTCAAGGATGATTTCGCTTTCTACGACCTACCTATCCTGAAGGGTATTCTGGATACCTCCGAGCTGCTGGGCAACATAGCCGACTTCCACTTCCGCAAAGAACACTACCCGGAAGCCCTCACTCTCTACAGACGTTTGGAGGCTGACAACCAAACTCATGCAGACCTCTTTCAAAAAATCGGTTACTGTTTGCAGAAAGAAAAAAAATATGCAGAAGCTATTGAAGCCTATCGGAAAGCAGATATCCTGAAACCTGACCACCTGTGGACCATACGCCATCTGGCTACTTGTTATCGGCAGATGCACAACTTCGGCATGGCTTTGGAATATTATCGGAAAGCGGAAACCATACAGCCTGAAAATGCCAACATCCTGTTCTTTGCAGGAAGCTGCCATGCCGAACTGGAAGAATACAAGGACGCACTCCAATATTTCTTCAAAATGGATTTCCTGGACAACCATTCTATAAAGGCCTGGAGAGGCATCGCCTGGTGTTCTTTCATGACCGAGAAATACGAACAAGCCGAAAAATACTACCAAAAACTGCTGCAAGACGAACAGGTGCTTGCAACAGACTGGCTCAACGCAGGGCATGTGGCATGGGGACAGCACAAAACTGATGTCGCAGCCGATCGCTACGGAAAAGCAATTGCGATGTGTGGAAGCAAATCTGATTTTCTGGATTTGTTCGACAAAGACCGCGACATCCTTGTCAGACACGGCATTCGCGAAGAAGATATCCCACTGATGGCCGACATTGCAAATTAAAAGCCATTGGTATCCAGATGCGATAAAAAATCAGGCCGGGAACTTTTCTTACTGTTCCCGGCCTGTTCCTTAAAGAATATTCATTCTACGGACAGCGAACTTCATTTCACTTCTTCGCCCTTGTCGGTAAAGAGGACAGCTGTCTCCGTTCCATCCTCGGCAACCAGCGTCAGTTTGTAAACCTGAGTTTCAGACTCTTCTTCCTGGCGTACAGCTGCTTCCTTCAACGTCTGTTCGGGATATGCTTTGGTTACGGCATCAATGACTGCCTGAGGAACCTCCTCCAACTTGACGGGAACAAAATCGTCCATCACCTGAATGGTCATCACTTCGTTTGTATTGACTGCCGCTGCAAAAGCTGCGGTTCCTAAACTCAATGTCATAGCTGCTACAAAAAACAATTTTTTCATAATCGTAAAGTTTAATAGTTAAAACATTTATTGAATAGAATAGTTGATCAAGCTATCTGCCTAACTAAAAACAAACCGAATGCCACAAATACATCCAACAAACAAACCAACTGAAAAACAGCATATTAAAGAAACATCCCGGTAAGAGCCATCAGTGCATTTGGGGAATTGTACCACAATAACTGAGGAAAAACGACTGTAAAAGTCACATAAAATCTACAGCAGTATATATAATATTAAACCTGTGAAAGGTTATGCAACCTTCATCCGCGCCAAGATACGGGGAAAGAAAAAAGCAAAAATCGTGGTACAGCAAATGGCAGCTACCGCATCAGAGATACCCTCAGCGGCAAAGACACCCATCACGCCCATCCAGCGGGGAAGCAACAAAGCCAGCGGTACCAGCAGAATGACCTTGCGAAGCAAAGCTATGAAGATAGACACCTTGGCCTGCCCCAAAGCGACAAACATATTCTGACAGGCACGTTGCAGCCCGAAGATGGTCATACCGGCCAGAAAGACAGGCATCGTGCGGGTCACAGTCTCCGTCAGATGCACATCGCTGGTGAAGACGGCCGATACCAATGAGGGGAAAAGTATCATCAGCAATACCAGCAGGAAGTTAAAGAGAAACATCACGGTCACCACTATCTTGAAGCACTCCTTCACCCGCTCACGGTTACCGTGCCCATAATTATAGCTGACTACAGGAACAAAGCCCTGGGCGAAGCCCGTCAGCGGCACACTGACGCAAAGCATGGCCGCCTGCATCACAGCCAATGCACTGACGTAGATGTCACCGTATCGCTCCAAACTTCCGTTCAGCACAAAACCCACCAAGCTCTCGGTACTGGCCATAATGAAAGGCGAAAGACCTAAAGCCAACGTAGCCCCCACAATACGGCGGTCCAGCCGCAGATATCTGCGTTCAAGCTGCAACGAAGCCCGCTTGGAAATGAGAAACGCCAGTACCCACACGGCACTGCATGCCTGCGACAGGATGGTAGCCAAGGCAGCCCCCTTCACCCCCATGCCAAAGGTAAAGATGAAAAGCGGGTCGAGCGCAATGTTGAGCACGGCTCCGATGATGACCGAACACATAGCCACGCCCGGACGTCCCTGACAGTTGATAAATGTATTGAGCCCCACGGCTACCTCGACGAAGAGTGTACCCAGCAGATAGACGGAAAGATAATCCACCGCATAGGGCAACGTGTGGGCCGACGCACCGATAGACGTCAGAATGGGCTTCATGAAAAGGTAGGAAACGGTCGAGGTAACCACTGCAAAGAGTACCAGCAGCACAAAGCCGTTACCCAGTATCTTCCCCGCCCGCTCGCGATGCCCCTGTCCCAAAGCAATGGCAGCCAGCGGAGCGCCTCCTCCGGCCACGATGGCCGAAAAGGCTGAAATAAGGATAATGACCGAGCTCGTCACCCCCACCCCAGCCAACGCATCGGTACCGATACCGGGTATGTGGCCGATGTAGACACGGTCTACCAACGTATAGAGCAGGTTGACCAACTGGGCCGCCACAGCCGGCAGGGCCATACGGAAGACCAGCGGCAACATGCGGTCGGTACCCAGACGTTCTTCGTACTGCGTGTTCGGCATCACTCTACAGACTTCAGTTCACGATAGAGACGCTGCACAGGCAGCCCCATAATATTGAAATAGCTGCCCGAAATATACTCTACGCCCACAAAACCAATCCACTCCTGCACGCCATAGGCGCCTGCCTTGTCCATCGGTTGGTAGCGGTCCACGTACCAGGCGATTTCTTCTTCAGTCAGCTGTGCAAAGCGCACCTCGGTCTGAGCCGAGAAACTGCGCTGCCACTCGGTCGTCGTGATGCACACGCCGGTAAACACTTCGTGCGTGCGGCCCGACAGGTTGCGAAGCATCTGCAAAGCCTCCTCACGGTCGCGAGGCTTACCCAACACACGGCCCTCCAGCCACACAATGGTGTCGGCTGTTATCATCAGTTCGTCGGCCTGCATCAGGTCGCGGTAGGCAGCAGCCTTCTCGCGGGCGATGTACAGGGGGATGTCTCCACCCTGCAACGTATCAGGGTAAGATTCGTCCACATCGGGCAGGGTACGTACTTCGTAATCGATACCCAAGCCTGAAAGCAGCTCCTTGCGGCGGGGGGAATTGCTCGCCAGTATCACTTTGTATTTCTTCAGAATGTCCAGCATAAATCAGATAATGTACAATGAATAATGAACAATAATATAGAAGACCGGTTACCAGCCGAAAGCCTTTTCGTCGGCCAACCAGAGTCCCTGCACCTTGAGAACCTGCTCCACGACGTCGCGCCCTACGCCATACCCGCCGTCGGCATACGAAATGTAACGGGATACGGCCTTCACCTCGGGCACGGCGTCGTGCGGACAGCAGGGCAAGCCGCAGGTACGCATCACTTCGAGGTCGGGGATGTCGTCGCCCACATAGAGAATTTCTTCGTCGAGCAGGCCATAGCGGTCGCGGAAGTCGCAATAGTCGTGTATCTTGACCGAAGAACCCAGGTAGATGTTCTCTTCCTTCAGGCCCAGCGAGAGGAAACGGCTGCGCACGGCCTCGGTCTTCCCTCCCGTTATGATGCCCAGCAGTACGCCCGACTTGGCAGCCAAATGGAGCGAATAGCCGTCCTTGATGTTGACGGTACGCATGGGCTCGCCTTCGGGACTCATGGGAATGACATTTGCACTGAGCACGCCGTCCACATCGAACAGCAAGGCCCGTATCTTCCTTAAATCATAATTGATGGTACTCACGATGGTTTGATTCATTTAATAGGGTTTCACAAAAAGTTTCATCGGTTGAAACCAGTGGTTTCATTGCTTGAAACCGGTAGTTTCATTGAATGAAACCAGTGGTTTCTTTAAATGAAACCGATGGTTTCAAATTACGAAACAAGTTTGAAACTACTGGTTTCATTGTCTAAACAACTTTTGAAACCAACAGTTTATTATCTCAATACCAGTTTTAAACTATGCCAGCCGATGGATATCATCGCTGAGCAGACGGTAGAGCTGTTGCATCTGAGGCTCGTCGGCCAGCATGTCGAGGTGCTTGCCAATGACGCCCATGTCGTAGCGTACGGCCGGTCCCGTCTGCGCCAGTCGGGGCGAAAGCTCGTGCACCTTGCGCGCCGTCTCGTCGATGAGGGGCAGCATCGCATCGAAAGGCAGGTCGTACTTCTGCAGCAGATGCTCGGCCAGGGCATACATGTGGTTGGTGAAATTGCAGGTGAAAACGGCTGCCAGATGCAGATTGCGCCGTTGTTCGGAAGAGGCTTCCAGCACCTTGCGCGACAAGGCCGAGGCTATCTGCTTGAGGAAGTGCACTTCCTCATCCGAGCTGCCTTCCACAAAGACGGGTATCTCGCGGAAGTCCACCAGGCGGCTTTTGCTGAAAGTTTGCAGAGGATAGAACACGCCGTAGCGCTCCACATGCCCCTTCCAGATGTCCATCGGGATGCTTCCGGCCGTATGTACCCAAAGTCCCCTTCCCTTGCCTGCCACCATTTGCGGCAGGAGCTCCACCAAGGCGTCGTCCTTGAGCGACACGATGTAGAGTTGCGCATCGGGCACTACGCTCGCGAGGCTCGTGGTATAGTCGGCCTCAACGGCCTGAGCCAGCGTTCGGGCCGACTCCTCCGTACGGCTGTATATCTGCACCACCCGAAAGCCTTTGCGGTAGAAGGCATGGGCCAGATTGGTGGCCAAGTTGCCTGCCCCGACGAACACGATGGATGTATCTTCTATACTTCTTTTCATAATGGATTTCGTTTCGTTATCTCGTAGCTATAAAATAGAGGATGATGCCTATCACCAGCAGCGCCAGTGGCAAAAGATAGGCCGACAAGGTACCCAGCAAAGCGGTTATCAACCCGAAGTTCAGCACCAGCCAGAGGCCTGCCAACACCAGGCCGACCGACTTGTCGTGCTTGACCAGCAGGAAAATAACAGCCGTGTAGAGCAGGAAGTTGTCCTTCTGCATGACCCACGGCAAACCCAATGCCGCAAAGTGCACCAGCTTGTCCAGCAGGTAGAGCACGCCGAAGACCATCAGTGTGATGCCCGTAGCCTTGTATGTGTCCTTATTGTTATTCGCCTTCGCCGCACTCACCGTTGTTTCCTCCGTATTTGTTCAGGTGAATCTTTTCCCATTGCAGGTGTTCCTCGTTGAAGGGCTTGCGCTCCATGCCCTTATGGCCAATGGCAATGATGCTGAGCACCTGGAGTTGCAAAGGGATGTCGAGCACATCGCGCACATACTCTTCGGACGTGATGCCCGGAGCGGCAAAACGCTCGCGCACCTGTACCCAGCAACTGCCCAATCCCAGGTCTTCGGCCTGCAACTGGAGATAGATGGAGGCAATAGAAGCATCTTCTATCCACACGTCACTGCCCAGCGGGTCGGCCATAACAACCACCGCCAGCGCTGCGTCGGCTATAAATTGCGAGGCCTGTTCCTTGCAACGGGACAACTTCTGGAGCGTTTCCTTATCGTCCACCACCACAAACTGCCAGGCATTGCTGCGCTTCGATGTAGGTGCCATTAGAGCCGCCTTCATCAGCGTCACCACTTCTTCCTGTGTCAATTCCTCGTCCGTAAACTTGCGCATGCTGCGACGGTTCTTTATCAATTCGCTGAAACTTTCCATAACTGAATCATCTATTTGTAGTGAAGAGAGCACTCTCTTCCCGATTAAACTTGATAAACGTTGCAAAGATACGAGAATATTTTCTAAATTTGCCGTCGATGCCTTTGAAACTGACGACATATCACGCGGGAAGCGACATTCCTCCCCTGCCGGGAAATGACACCTTCCATTCGGCAACCCTGTTCCGCATCTACGAAGCGACGCCGGGCTACAGGCCTCTGCTTGTTGTGGCCAGCCTCGACGGGCAGCCCGTAGCCAAGTTACTGGCCGTCGTCCGCCGCAGCGTGCGTCTATTCCCGCCAGGCATCATCCACCGTTGCGAAGTCTTCGGCAACGGCGAATACCTGGCCGAAGGTATCGACCGCGAAGCCGTCTTCAGCGACATGCTCCAGCGGCTCACCGACGAAGCCTTGCGCAGCTGTTTCCTCATCGAGTTCCGCAACCTGCCTGACGCCCGCTTCGGCTACCGCTCGTTCCGTTCGTGCAGCTACTTCCCCATCAACTGGCTGCGCGTACGCAATTCCCTGCACGACATGCCCCGTACCGAAGTGCGTTTCAGCCCGTCGCGCATCCGTCAGATAAAGAAAGGTCTGAAGAACGGTGCCGAAGTGCGCGAAGCACGTACGACCGAAGAAATCAAGGAGTTTGCCCACATGTTGCACCACGTCTATTCGTGGAAGATACGCCGCCATTTCCCCAGTCGGGAGTTCTTCAGGCAACTGGCCCTACAGGCTACTGACCCGCAACGGCAGAGCCGCATCTTTATCGTCACCTACAAAAACAAGATTATCGGTGGCAGTGCCTGCATCTACTCGGGCAGCAACGCCTACCTGTGGTTTTCGGGTGGCATGCGCAAGACCTACGCCCTGCAATACCCCGGCGTACTGGCTGTATGGAAAGCCCTCGACGATGCCCGTCAGCAGGGATACCGCCATTTGGAGTTTCTGGACGTGGGACTTCCTTTCCGCCGGCATGGCTACCGCGAATTTGTTCTCCGTTTCGGCGGAAAACAAATCAGCACCCGGCGTTGGTTCCGCTTCCGCTGGAAGTGGCTCAACCGAGTGCTGACTTGGATTTATGAATAAGCTTTTTCCTATTTCAGCTTGAATACGACAGAGGAATAGGCACCCAACTTCACAAGCGTCTGCCCTTCTTCGGTCGCCTGCTCTGCATTGCCCGATACGGCCACAGCTTTTTCCACTTCGTCGGTCAGCGGGAACTGTACTTCCGCGCCTCCAAAGTTATGGAGTACCAGCATCTTTTCCTCGTCCTTCGTCATATACCAGGCCGCCAGCGACTTGTAAGTCTCATTTGTTTCATTGTAGACGGCATGCCGGCTCATGGTTCCTTCTGCCAAAGCCGGATAGGTATTTCGAAGACGTGTAAAAGTGAGGTATGTGTTCAGCAACGAACTATTATCTGTCTGCTGGTCGGCCACCGACTTTACTGCTGAAGCAACTCCGGCATCCACCTTATCGGTATAGGAAGTGGTGTAGCTGTCGCCCCACAGCATCGGGGCGCGTACATATTCATCACCTTTTTCCTTGGTACCATATAATCCGAGTTCTTCTCCATAATAAATATAAGGAGAGCCAGCCGCCGTCAGCAGCACCGCCGCTGCCAGCCGACACTTGTCTGCCGACTTGCCCAGCTTGGAAGCTGTACGGTCTTCATCGTGGTTGGAGAGCTTCGTTGCCTCAATATAATCACTACAATAAGACGCATATTCCTGCTGATAACTCAGGATATCCTTGGCAAAATAGCAACCGGTCGCATTGTTGATGGCCCACTCCAGTCGATACCAGAAAGAGAACTCGAAAAAAGCAGGAAGGCCGGCATAATAAGGCGCCACCTCGTTGTGCTCCGAAAGCACTTCACCTACCATATAGAAATTATCCGTCTTTCCCGTCTGCTTGTAATACTTATTCATGTCGTCGTAAAACGTTTTCAGGAAACGGGGATTTTCATCGGAGGTCGCATTGTGATAGATATGTTTCACCGCATCCAGCCGCAATCCGTCCACTCCTTTGTCCACCCAGCCTTTGGCCGCGCTGACCATGGCAAGATAAGTTGGATTGGTAGCTACGGCATCCACTTTTCCGTAATTCAAGTCGGCAAACCAATCGGTATAGAAATGAGAATGATAATACCATAAGTCCATTGATTCGAACAGGATATCGGCAGCCGTTTTGTTGTCCAAAGCAAACGGCTCACCCAGCTTCACTTTGGCCGATTTGGAAGAAGCGCCGTATTTCGTGCCGCCATCCCAAGATGTGTTACTGGTACGGATCAGAAAGCCCCATGCCGAAGCGAAGTCCACCGTCAGGTCGTAGACTCCGTTTCCACGGTCATAGAATTTCTTGCAGACCTCATCACCGTAATACAGATATTTGGCCCCAGCGGTACTCGTGTCAGGATTGTCAGCATCGGGCTTCTCGGCCTGAGTCACCGTCACCGTAGGATGAGCGGCATCCGACCAGTCGAGCACAAACTTGTAACATCCTGTCATTTCGTCATCAGCCGAAGTGGTCGAGAACCATTCGCCTGCATTATATCCGGCCGCTCCTTCCGTAGCAATCATCGGAATCTTCCCAGCCGCAATATCAGCCGCAGGATCCTGTGAAAAGACATAATAATCACGATACTCACTGTCGGGCGATGCCTTGGCACTGACAAACCATGGATGATCTTTACCGGTATGATTCATCACATAATCCAGATAAACCTTGATGTCCCGCTGATGTGCTTCCGTCACCAGGCGTTCGAAATCGGCCATCGTCCCATATTGCGGATTGACCGCCGTATAGTCCGTCACGTCATATCCATGATACGACATGGCCGGATGAATGGGCGAAAGCCAAATAGCTCCTACCCCCATCTGCTGCAAATAATCCAATTTGGCTGTAATGCCATTGAAATCTCCCCATCCGTTTCCGTCGCTATCAGCAAAAGAATATACCAGAAGTTGGTACGAGATATCAGCCCGCTTCTGATTATCCCAGCTGTCGGGAGTAGCGGTAATGGAAGACCATTCGGTCGGTGTCGGTTCAGGTGAAGGGATATCAGACTCTGTATCCGAACAAGAAACGACTCCTAATGCCAGTAAACTTATTAAAAAATTATAGCTAAATCTCAACAAATAATGCATGATAATCTATTTCTATTGGATTAATAGATGAATAAAAATTCTCCATATTAGAATAAAAAATCCACTGGACAAAGACATTTCCTCAAGAAAGACAACAATTCTTGCAAAATATTCTTTCTCCAGTGGACTCTACCGGATTATATCAAAATCCTGACACGATCTGTCAATTCTTGGTCAGAACACAATAAATATTGTCAGAAGTACTTCGAGTCATATACACTGTAATCGTATAGTTTCCAGCTTCTTCTACTACAATATCTGATCCATTCTGAGTCAAATTATCGATATCACCACCTAAATTGATAGCCCAATCGTTATTAGCTCGGAACTTAAACTTTCCAGCAATCAGATCGGTAGTTACCGTCCATGTAGCATCTGCTACATTATAGGTCAATGGTGTATCCGTGTTCCATCCTCCAACGGTTGCATCACCCATAATTCCCCAATTAGTGGCCGTTACCGTAAGTTTTCCCGTTGCTACATCAGCAACAATATAATAAAATGCGGGAGTGGCTACATTAAAGTTTGTTCCTTCACCAAGAGTTATTTCAGGACTGTAAGTAGAGAAATCATTATAGTTATATTCACCATCTGCCCAACTTGCGTCACGACTCTTATTAAACTTAAAGTCACCATCCAGATAACTAAATCCTGTATACACTCCATCAAAATTGGGAGAACGTAATGCCGGAGCATTGGAAGTATTCCATCCTTGATGATTACCAGGCAAATAAATGAACTCTGTGAAATCAACAGATAATGTCACCTTTAACTCGATAGACGTTGTAGCTTTCATGACAGATTCTCCCGCAGAAATAAAGGCACTCAACGAACTCGAGATGGTACGCTCGACAGGAGCTTGACCAAACAATGAAACCACCACATCCGCCAATTCCGAAACTTTTGCCTTACCTTCCAAACTTACAGGCAAATTATGAGTACCGCCCAACAATAATTCATAGGAAGATACCACATCAGATTCTCCCATAGTTACAGACGGCGTAAACAACACAATAGAATCAGTAGTGACCTCCGCCATATTTATAGGATCGGCAGCCACGGCAGACAAAGAAACGTTTCTGCCTTCTTCCTGTTCAAAACCTTGTGGCGCAGCCCAATCTGTATAATCACCCTTACATCCCACAAAAGTAAGGACCAAGAGGAACAAACAATATAAAGCTTTCTTTTTCATAAAACTAAAAAAATTATATTTTCCGAGTGGAGGGATGTGCCATCAACTTCGGCACATCCCACCATCTCACATCAATCTAAGGAATAAAAGTAATAGAAGCCATTAATATCATTGAAAATAACATTATACCGGCCGGCTGGAATGGAGATATTGGCACCACCATTGGATCCGATACCATACGGGAAACTTGTTCCTCCCCAGTTAACACCCCAACCGTCAGCACTACCACCTTCGCCAGGACCTACTTTGAATTTAGCGGTTGTGTCTCCAGAAGTTGCATCCAATTCATACTTCCAAACATGATTGTTCATTCCTTCCACGGTATTTACCGGAGACATTGCAACATCAGTCCATCCGTTAAAATCACCTTGCATCATGATATGATAAACGTCTGGAGCCTCCACCGCCTCAATTGTCAATACATCTGTAGCTGTATTCAACTTGATTGAATAATAGCCACTTGTTGCCACCTGCAAGTTTGAAGAACCACCATCATTCTTCACAGGACTGTCAATACCTGCAGCAGAAGAATTACCCCATTGATTATCCCAGCTGCCCGGGGTCTTGATCAATTTAAAGCCTTTGCCTGCCAGGAAGTAACCGGTAAAGATAATTTCTCCCTGACCGGTAGTTGCATTATATTCATATCCGTCCACGATAGACATCGGTATCAATGATACGCCAATATTTCCGGGACCATCATTTCCCCACGTACCGTCACCGATGCAATCGCCAACCAGATACCAAATCTCTGGCTCAGCATTCACAACAGGCATATAATAGGGGAACACAGACAACGCAATAGAGTTCGAGTAACACTGGTAACCAGAAGTCAATGTGGCTCTCAAACGAATGTAAATCTTCACTGCTTCTTTGGGAACAGTTTCTTCATCATATCCACCCAGTTGCATAATCGCCCGATCAATCTGCGAAGTTTCCACACCAAATTCACAAGTAGACGAATTGCCATTCAGCTCTACATAAGTAGCCTCCGACTCTTCCGTCGCGTCATTCCATTTATCGGTCATTGATACCTGTGCATAATAAGTGACAGCTGCAGTATAACCATAATCAGGTTGTTTATAAGTCAATTGTATATACGAGGATTTCTCCAGATCATATACATTACCACTCAATGCAGGTGTATTCAATTCAAATGTATCAGGCTGCTGGACAATGGGATTTGAATCATTATCGTCTTCACAGGCTGTGAACAGACTCAAGCCTATCCCCAGAAACAATCCAGCCAATATATTAATTTTTTTCATACTATATTCATTTTAATAAATTAATAACCAGGATTTTGAATCAGGTTGCTATTATTGGTCAAATCATTTTCAGGAATAGCAAAAATATTCATATAGCTACCAAACTGGGCACCATCATAAGTACCGCCCATCCATTCCCATTTATAGGAAGCCTGTCCGCCGAAACGGCCGAAACGAATAAGATCCATACGACGACGTCCCTCAAACCAGAATTCTTTTGACCATTCATCCAAAATGTTGTCCAATGTATAAACATTCTGAGTAGCCGCATTGGCACGTCTGCGCAAATCATTAATCTTTTCTGAAGCATCTGTATTGACACCGTTCAAGCGAGTAGAAGCCTCGGCATAAGTAAGATAGGCTTCAGCAATACGGAACAATGGCAAATCGGTATTCACATAATCAATGACTTGATTGGGCTGACCATCCGAACGTACATTTCTAAACTTAACACAACCATAACCGGCAGCCTGTTCGCTTTCGTCATCAATAGACGGGGTAAAGCCTTCACCGTAGAACAAAGCACGGTCATCGTTAGCAGCAGCAGTCATTGCAGCTACAGAGTTGGCAGCCGGCGCTGTACTGCTTGGGAAGAACTTATCCAGCAACTGCTGACGTACTCTTGTACACCGGTTCCAACTGTTATTCGTTCCGGAAGGAACATTGACACTCATGTCCGAACTATAGGCAGCAAGTATCAGGAAGTTCATTCCACCATAGCTTTTAGTGGTTACACCATCAAACAAAACTGGGAAAATCATCTCATAACGAGCTTCTGTCTCATTATTATCGGCAAGGAACAACATCTGATATGGAGAGTAAACTTCACCTGTCGAAGGATTGGTTGCCCCCACTGTACACAGATGATAATAACCATTATTGATTACCTTGTCTGCATAATTCATGGCATCCTCCCAACGGGCGTTACCAGTGTATACTTCTGCATTCAAATAAAGTCTCGACAAGAGATTCCATACAGCTACTTTATCCACCCGGCCATAAGTATTCTGCCCTGCATCGGCCATATCATTTACGCAATTCAACAATTCGGTTTCAACAAATTCAAAGAGTTGCGAACGGGTATAGCGTTCAGCCAAATCCGAAGTGACAGTTGTCACAAATGCAGCATTGGCATACATATCCATCACATAATAATATTGTAAGGCACGGATAAATCGCACTTCAGCCCGCCTCATGGCTGTCTCAGGAGTACCATCTTCTGGAACTTGCTCCAAATAAAAGTTACATAATGTAATCGTAAAATATAAACGATAGTAAAAGCCTACTGAAAATACGTTACTAGCACCATAAGAATTATGAAGCAAATCGGGTACACCGGCATCTGTTGCCCAAACCCAATGAGCTTCGTCCGTTGTAAATTCATTCAGATACCAAGACATACGATAGAAATCGGACTGACCTTCATCAATGTCTGCCACGTCACCGCTACCGGCAGGACCTGTCTGACCTGTCAAAGCAAAACTGGCATATACTTTATTGAATAAAGCATCATTGTCTGCCTCCATTGTTTGTTGCGGATTGATTGGAGTGACATCCAAATCACCGACACAAGATGTATTCCCCATCAACAGTGCCAGGCTTGCCGCAAAAATAAATGCTTTTATTTTATTAAATTTCATATTCCACAAATTTTAAATGATTAGAAATTAAGACTAACTCCCAAAATACCCATAAAAGGACGGGGATAAATGTTGCTGTCATATCCACCGTTGACTTCAGGATCCAATCCTTTATACTTCGTAACAGTAAATACATTCTGAGCTGTAAAATAGATTCGTCCACCTAAAGCAAGCTTTCCTATCTTATCAAAAGAATAACCCAAAGTAATGTTGTCACACTTCAAATACGAAGCATTTTGAATAAAGTAGTCAGACAGGGCATCAGTTGAAGAAACTTGTTGCCAATTCTTAGGCCTTGTCATATCCAATACATTATGCCACGTAGACCCAGAATAAGTACTGGAAGAAGAAAGATTAGAATTGCTGCACTCAACCGCATTATAATTGTAGTTGCCCAAACTTGCGCGCAAAGAAAAACTTAAATCCCAATTCTTATAAATCAACTTAGATGTGAGTCCCATTAGTACATCGGGATCTGCTTTCTTATAGAAATAACGGTCGTCACCGTTGATTACACCATTACCATCGCGGTCTACAAATTCGCCTTCAATGGGCTGGCCATTTTCATCATAGACCTGTTGATAAGTATAATAAGCAGTGGACGGTTGACCTACTGCCCAACCCTTTATTCCATCCGAGCTACCTGCGCCTACAGCACTACCACCGTATTGCACAACATAGTCATCACCTTGACTCGCTACCAGTTCATCAATTTCATTGGAATTCCAAGTTACATTATAACCAAGTTCCCAACTCCAATCCTTCATTTGGATAGCACGCCAAGTCAATGCGAATTCCACACCTTGATTATGCAATGAACCGATATTGCTCGTCAACTTATTGGAAAAGTTTGAACCTGCCGCGATAAACACGGTATTGATCAAGTCTGTCGTTTTACGATAATAATAGTCAATATTTGCAGTCAACCGATTATTCCAAAAGCCTAAGTCGATACCCGCATTATAAGTTGTCGTCTTTTCCCATGTCAAATCCGGATTATATGCATCAGGTCTATAGGTAATTCCATTGCCGACTATCGGATAATAGGCACCTTGAGAGTTAGGAGTATAAGATGCGAAATAAGTATAATCGCCAATACCTTCCTGTTGTCCAGTAATACCATATCCCAAACGAAGTTTCATATCAGACAGCACATCTACATCTTTCAAGAAAGCTTCTTCCTTCAAACGCCAAGCCAAAGCGACTGACGGGAATATACCCCAACGATTATCTGGAGAGAAACGTGAAGACCCGTCACCACGCAAAGTTGCTGTCAACAGATACTTATCTTTATAAGAATAGTTCAAACGTCCAAAGAAAGAAACCAGATAGTTTTCAGTCTTGTATAATGTATTTTCTGATGGATTATACTGTTGACCCGGGAATTCTTCGTGGGTGTCTTGATAGTATCCACAATAGAAATAATCAGTTTCTTTATGGAAATGCTGCCATTCATAACCAGCCATAATATCAAAATGGTGATCCTCCGTAAAATCTTTCGTATATTGCGCATAGGCATTCAATGAAAGATTATAAGTATCCATCGTATTCCAACCATAGTTACCATAATAATAGTTGGCTGTATCATAGAAATAAGGAGAATAGCTTTGATTGGTTTCACCTGAAGACAGATTCATACCACCATTAACATGCAGACGCAAATCTTCAAAACCGTGTACTTTGTAGTCAATTTCCGCATTACCCATCAACACCTTAGACTCACCTGTATTAGAGTGCAGATTCAGTATAGCCACGGGATTTCCAACCGCCAGGTTGTTTACGCCATATTGCCAAGACGGGTCATAATCTGAAGCATATGGCCACTGCCAGTAACCTGCATAATTCTTCTTACCGGCTTCAGTATTGTCATACACAGGTTTTGTGGGGTCCATAGAAGCGGCAGCACCGATAGCACCTTCATCGGCATAATCAGTATTCGAATACATACCTTTTGCATTCAAATTGACACTCAAGTGATTGTCTAAGAACGATGGAGCTATATTGAAGCTTGCTGTGTAACGCTCGAAATTTGAGGTTTTCAAAATACCGTTCTGGTTGGTATATCCAAAAGAAACTCGGTAGGGCATATTTTTCAAGCCACCTGAAACTGTAATATTATGATCCGTGCTGATAGCCGTACGGTAGATTTCGTCCTGCCAATCGGTATTGGCGAACAAATGATTGCCGTTTTCGTCATAATATCCCAAAGACTGATATTCAGCACTGTTCAAGAAGTCTTCGTCCGAATAGCCGAACAAATTCTGAACATAATCCATATAAGCAGGTCCATCCAAGACATCTACCGTCTGCTTAACCTTGCTGAACGATACATTTCCATTGTAGGTAACCTTGGGTTTAGAGCCCTTGGAACCTTTCTTTGTAGTAATCAAAATAACACCATTTGATGCTCGAGAACCATAAATAGCGGTTGCTGAAGCATCTTTCAGAACAGTAAAGCTTTCAATATCATTCGGATTTACCATAGAAAGCGGATTCGACAAACCCTGAACACCATAACTGTCCATAGCCAAACCATCAATCACAATCAGCGGGTCGTTTGAAGCATTCAAAGAGGAACCACCACGGATACGGATAGTAGCTCCACCACCCGGCTGACCACCATTGTTCTGAACATTTACACCAGCAATTTTGCCCTGCATCATGTCCTGAGCATTAGTTACTAAACCTTTGTTCATTTCATCGGGCTTGATGGCCGTCACCGAACCGGTCAAGTCATTCTTCTTGGCCACACCATAACCGATGACCACCACCTCGCTCAACAACTCGGTGTCGTCCTGCAATGTTATTACGACCGAAGGGGCGGCTGCCACTTCCTGCGTCTTGTAACCGATAAACGAAACAACCAACGTTGCACCCTGAGGTACAGTTAAGGTAAAGTTACCATCCATGTCGGTAATGGTACCGTTGGAGGTATTACCCTTTTCCACTACATTCGCGCCAATCACACCACCCAGGGCATCTTTCACATGTCCTTTCACGGTGACAGTCTGTGCATAAGCGCCAGCACACAAGAACATCCCTAATACTAGGGTCAGAATCGTTTGACAGATTCTAAGATTAACTTGCTTCATGCATCTACAAAAATTAAAGTTAACAATAAAATTATCTTTATCAAAAAACACGCGGTACATTCACCGACAGCCGTCTGCCGTCTGTACATATTGCACCAAGACAAAAGTATGAGTTTCGTGTTTACCTTGTTTTGACAACCGACAAAAAGATGCTTCAGAAAGCATGCAAACGATTGCATCATGATGCATGAAAGCGGAGGTATAGTGAAAAGAAAGTCGGGGTTGTGTCAAAAGGACTCACCACAGATTGCGCTGAGTTCTGTTGACACAACCCCGACTCAATATCAGGACCGAAGCAGGCAAGTGCTTCGGAAACGCTTCATCAGCGTGTCACGTCGAGTGTGAGTTTGGCAGACTTCAAACCTTTGGCCTTTGCCTCGAACACCAGCTGGCCGGCTTCGGTACCCGTCTGCACGATGGCCGTCAGCTGGCCGCTGAAGGCGTGCATGCGCGGCAGGTGGAAGAGGTCCAGACAGGTGGCGTCACCATTGGCGGCCGCACGATAGGTACCCGCTCCCTTAACAGAGAAGGTCACCAGGCGGTTGTCGGCCGGGCAGAGGTTGCCGTCCTTGTCCACCACGCGGACGGTGATGTAAGCCAGGTCCTTGCCGTCGGCCGTGAGCTGCATGCGGTCGGCCACCACTTCCAGGTGATGGGGCTTGCCGGCCGTGCGCACAATCTTCTCTTCGGCGGGGCGGCCGTCCTTGTCGTAGGCCACGACTTTCAGTTCGCCGGCTTCATAGGGTACGTCCATCCACATCAGGCGGTAGCGGCGTTGCAACCACAAAGCATCCTTTTCCTTCAACGAAAGCGCTGTTTTCGCATCCAGTTTACGCTGCTTTCCGTAGCTCTTCCCGTTGACGAAGAGTTCGGCCTCGGGGTAGCTGGTGTAGACAAAGACAGGCGTGTTCTCCCCTTCCCTGCCAGGCCAGGTCCAGTGGGGCAATACATGGAGGGTGTTGTCGCGCTTGTTCCAAAGGCTGCGATAGAGGTAGTAGCGGTCCTTGGGAAGGCTGGCCAGGTCGATGATGCCGAACACGGAGCTATGGCTGGGCCATGCGTCGGTGTCGTAGGGCGACGGTTCGCCCAAATAGTCGAAGCCTGTCCACACGAACTGGCCGAGCGTCCAGTCGTAGTCATCGGCCAGGGCAAAGTCCTCGTCGGGCACGTTCGACCACGAGCAGGCCTCCAGGTCGTAACCCGAAGACTGATGGTCGTCGTACATGGCGTGTTTCTTCAGCTCGGCAGGGAACTTGTAGACGCCACGCGAGCTGACGGTGGAAGCCGTCTCGGAACCCAGCACCAGGTTCTGTGGCAACTGGCCGTAGGCCTCCACGTAGCGGTGCGTGCGGTAGTTGAAGCCGGGCACGTCGAGCATGGCGGCAAAGCCATTGCCCAGGACGCAGGATACCTGATCCATGCCGCAGGTGACGGGGCGTGTGGGGTCTTCGCGATGGCAGATGTCCTGCAGGAACGAGGCCACCTTGTAGCCTTCGGGGCTGCACTGGGTAGGCACTTCGTTGCCGATGCTCCACATCACCACGCTGGGGTTGTTGCGATACTGGCGGAGCATGTTCACCATGTCCTTCTCCGCCCACTCGTTGAAATAGCGGTGGTAGCCGTTCTCACACTTGGCGATATCCCATTCGTCGAAAGGCTCGAGCATCATCATGAAGCCCATCTCGTCGCAGAGCTGGACCAGCTCGGGCGCGGGCATGTTGTGGGAGGTGCGGATGGCGTCGCAACCCATGTCCTTGAGCAACGTCAGCTGGCGGCGGAGGGCAGCCACGTTGATGGCGGCACCCAGCGGACCGAGGTCGTGATGGTTGCATACTCCCTGAAACTTGCGGTGCTTGCCGTTGAGGAAGAAGCCCTTGTCGGCCACCAGCTCGATGCTGCGGATGCCGAAGCGGGTGACGTATTCGTCCACCTGACGGCCGTCCACGTATATCTTCGAAGAGGCCTTATATAAATAAGGTGTCTCGGGGCTCCACAACTGGGGCTTGTCCACGAGGAAGTTCTGCTCGAAGGGCTTTCCGTGGTTGATTTTCATCGTATTGTCCTTCACGGCCACCACCTGCCCTTCGGGCGAGAGGATTTCGGTGACGATGCGCACGTCCTGCTGTCCGGCTCCCTCGACGGTGGTCTTCAGGCAGACGGAGGCATAGTCGGCGGCCACGTGGGGCGTGGTGAGCTGGGTGCCCCATACGGGTACATGCACCGCTTCCGTGGCTACGACACGCACGTTTCTGTACAAGCCCGCACCCGGATACCAGCGTGAGGACTGGGGACGGTTCTCCAGGCGCACGGCCAATACGTTCGGCTGACCGTCCTTATATATATAAGGTGTAACGTCGCAATGGAAGGAATTGTAGCCGCAAGGCCAGAAGCAGGCTTCCTGCCCGTTGACGTAGACGCGCGCCTCGCTCATGGCACCGTCGAACACGAGCGACACCTGCTTGCCCGCAGGAGCGTCGAACGTGGTACGATACCACCCCACTCCTACGTAGGGAAGACCGCCCGTTCGGCCTGTCTTCACCGAAGCGGCCGTCTCGAGGTTCTGCGTCACGGCCACATTCTGCAGGTCGTTGTTACGGTCGAAAGGACCGTAGATGGCCCAGTCGTGGGGCACGGTGACCGTCTCCCACTTCGTGTCGTCAAACTCCGGCTTCATGGCATCGGCCACGTCGCCCTTCGTAAATCTCCAGTTCTTCTCCAACAACGTCTCCGTGCGTTGCTGGGCGGCCACCATCCAGGCCAACAACAGGCAACACAAGGTTGCCAACAATCTTCTGTTCATAAATTTGTCAGTCTTTAAAGGCGTTCATAATTACGGTAGGTTTTCCGTCTGCGGTAAAGGCACCCAGGCGGTATTGGCTTGGCTTGCACTCGGGCTCCCAGTAGAACACGCCCTTGCACTTGCCACCGGTATTCTCGCGGCATTCCTTGATGATGCGCGCCAGCTGCTCCCTGCCCTGCTGGAGGACGGCGTCGCCGGCCAGATTGCCCTTGTCGTCGGCACACTCCATGCCCGTCTCCACCACCATCACGTCGCAACCGTAGCGGGCACTGACGGCCATGATGTTGGCGATGCAGTCGGTAATCACCTTATTGGGGTCGGTATATTGATTGCCGTCGGCATCCTTGTTGTCCCAGTTGATGCACCAGTAGGGATAGAGCGACATGCCGATCATGTCCCACTTGCCGCCGTTCTTCTTCAGTTCGTCGAAGAACCAGGTATAAAGGCTCTTGTCGAAGCCGTTGTCCAGATGGACGATGGCGGCAGCCTGCGGGAAGACGCTCTTCACGGCATCATAGCCCGCATTGATGAAGGCGGCCAGATTGGCCCAGTTTTCCTTGAAGCTCACCTTGCGGTTACCGTCATAGTCGATGGTGCTTTCGCCGCTCCACGAGGCACCGCTGAGCGAGGCGTCTTCGTCCCACAACATGCCCGGGCGTATCTCGTTGCCCACCTGCACCCACTTGGGTGTCACGCCTTTGGCTTTCAGGGCCTGCAAGGCTTCGGTGGTATGGTTCCTGATGGCTTCCTTCAGCTGGCCGAGGTCCATGTCCTTCCAGGCCGCGGGCTTCACCTGCTTGCTGGGGTCGGCCCAAAAGTCGCTGTAGTGGAAGTCCACCATCACGTCCATGCCCAAGTCCTTGGCCCGCACGGCCTTCACGACCATATCTTCCACGTCGCACCATCCGCCGTACTTCGAAGGGTCGACCCACACGCGCAGGCGGATGGCATTGAGGCCGCACTCCTTCATCAGGGCGGTGCACTCGCGCTCCTGCCCGGCCGCATTGTAGAACTTATGTCCCTGGCTCTCCATCTGGGTCACCCAGCTGATGTCGGCCCCGAGGGCGAAGTCTGTCGTGCCCGAGGGCGTTTCGCCTCCCTCCTCGCCTTCCTTGGCAGAAGAGCTGCAGGCCCCGAAGAAGAGGACGAGGGCCAGCAAGAGGCTGGAAAAAGTAAAATGTCTCATAATCACATGTACTGAATAAAACATAAAAGGATAATTTTACTCAAAGATAAACAATATATCCTGATGATGAAAACATAGCTCCTATTTTATGGAAAAAAACTCCTGGTCCTCCCTATAAACCATGCTGATTATCAGCACATAGACTTTCTACCCCTTTCTCAAAACCGGGGAAAAGCTTTCCCTCACCGGGGGAAAGGTCTTCCCTTTTAAAGGGAAAGGCTTTCTCCTTTAAAGAGAAAGGTTTTCCCACGGCGTGAGATGCAGGGGGAAAAAGCCGGACTTCCTGTACTTCCGCCTCCTCCGCCCTGCCAAAGGAACGCAACAGAAGCCCCTATATGCAATCGTTTGCAAAAACAGATAACCCGATAACATTCAAGACTGAACGCCAATCCGCCCAAATCGCCTATTTTTGCAACAAAAAAGCAACGGCAAGCAGCTCCGGCCCTTGGGCGGATGGCAAATATTGCCTACCTTTGGCTGGAAAAAAACCGATACGTATGAACAGACCTCAAATCACCATCAAAGACATCGCACGTGCGCTGAACGTATCTCCCTCGACCGTGTCGCGGGCCCTGAAGGACAACCCGGACATCAGCCAGGAAACACGCGACCTGATACACGCCTATGCCCGCGAGCACAACTACAAGCCCAACGCACAGGCGGTGAACCTGCGTGCCGGACGGAGCAACACCATCGGCGTCATTGTCCCCCAGATGGTGCACCACTTCTTCTCGTGCGTACTGAGCGGCATCGAGCAGGCGGCCTCCGAAGCCGGCTACAACATCATCGTGGCCCAAAGCAACGAGTCCTACGAACAAGAGGTGAAGATTGTCCATTCGTTTCTGGCCGCACGCGTGTGCGGCGTCATCGCTTCGCTGGCCAAGGAGACTTCGCACTACGAACACTACCAGGAGTTGCTGGACAACAACATACCCATCGTCTTCTACGACCGCATCTGCACCGGCATCAAGACCGAGCGGGTGGTGGTGGACGACTATGCCGGCTCGTTTGCCGCCGTGGAGTACATGATACAGACGGGGTGCAAGCGCATCTGCTTCTACGGCTCGTCGCCCCACCTCGAAATCACCAAGAACCGCCGCAACGGCTATCTGGACGCCATGAAGAAGTACCACATGCCCGTAGACGAGGGCATGATGCTCCTTTGTGACACGCGCGAACAAGCCATCGCCCTCACGCCCGACCTGCTGGAGAGCGCCAACCGCCCCGACGGCTTCTTCGCCATCAACGACGAGACGGCGGCCGGCATCCTCTATGCGTGCAAGCTGGTGGGCGTCAAGGTGCCCGACGAGGTCTCCATCTGCGGATTCACCAACGGCGTCATCGCCCAGAACACCGACCCCAAGCTGACCACCGTCGAGCAGCATGGCGAGGAGGTGGGAAAGAGCGCCTTCAACATCCTCTGCGAGAAGCTGGAGGGCGAGGAGAAAAGCCCGAACAAAATCGTGCGAACCAACCTGGTGGTGCGGGGCACAACCAAATGAGAAACGTAAGAAATGAAATAACATAAAGAACGACCATGAAAGTAAAACCTGACTTGAGTTTCTGGAAGCTGTGGAACATCAGCTTCGGCTTTTTCGGCGTACAGATAGCCTACGCCCTTCAGAGCGCCAACATCAGCCGCATCTTTGCCACGCTGGGCGCCGACCCGCATACCCTGAGCTACTTCTGGATTCTGCCTCCGCTGGCGGGCATCATCGTCCAACCCATTGTGGGGGCGGCCAGCGACCGCACCTGGACACGCTTCGGACGCCGCATCCCCTACCTGTTCATCGGCTCGCTCATCGCCGTGCTGGTGATGTGCCTCCTGCCCAACGCGGGCAGCTTCGGCATGAGCGTGGGCACCGCCATGATATTCGGCCTCTTCGCCCTGATGTTCCTCGACACATCCATCAACATGGCCATGCAGCCGTTCAAGATGATGGTGGGCGACATGGTGAACGAGAAGCAGAAAGGCCTGGCCTACTCCATCCAGAGCTTCCTGTGCAATGCCGGAAGCCTCGTGGGATATCTGTTCCCCTTCTTCTTCGCATGGATAGGCATCCGCAACACGGCTCCGCAGGGCGTCATCCCCGACTCCGTCATCTATTCCTTCTACATCGGCGCGGCCATCCTCATCGCGTGCGTAATCTACACCAGCGTCAAGGTCAAGGAGATGCCTCCCAAGGAGTATGCCGAATACCACGGCATCAGCGAGGAGCAGGAGAAGGAGAAGACCAACATGCTGAAGCTGCTCGTCAAGGCGCCCAAGACCTTCTGGACGGTGGGACTAGTACAGTTCTTCTGCTGGTTTGCCTTCATGTTCATGTGGACCTACACCAACGGTAGCATCGCCGCCAACGTGTTCGGCGCGCCTACGGTAGAGACGGTGGTCAACGGAGTTACGAAAGTGGTGCTCGACACCACCAGCCAGCCCTATCAGGAGGCGGCCAACTGGGTGGGCGTACTCTTTGCCGTGCAGGCCATCGGTTCCGTCCTCTGGGCCATCTGCATCCCCCTGTTCAAGAACCGCCGGCTGGTCTATTCGCTCAGCCTCGTGCTGGGCGGCATCGGGTTCATCTCCACCTACTTCATCCACGACCCCTACACCCTGTTCTTCTCGTTCGTGCTCATCGGTTGCGCCTGGGCAGCCATGCTGGCCCTGCCGTTCACCATCCTCACCAACTCGCTGAGCGGTAGCCACATGGGCACCTACCTGGGGCTGTTCAACGGTACCATCTGCATCCCGCAGATTGTAGCGGCCGCCCTGGGCGGAAGCATCCTGGCCCTGTTCACCCCCGAAGGCTGCCTGCCGCCCGAAATCAACATGCTTGTCACCGCCGGCGTCATGCTGCTGATAGGAGCTGTCTGCGTGTATATTATCAAGGAAGGACGATCGGAATAAGAAAAAAATGTCTATCTTTACGGCGTAACCCTTATACAAAGACTATCGCCATGAGAAGATATCTGAAGACCGACGAGTGGAATATCATTGAAGACGAGTTTCATGCCGACGACCTCCGCATGTCCGAAAGCATATTCAGCCTGGGCAACGGACGCTTCGGCCAACGGGGCAACTTCGAGGAGCCCTATAGCAGCGACAGCTACCCGGGTTCGTTCGTGGCAGGCATCCCCTTCCTCGACAAGACCCGTGTAGCGTGGTGGAAGAACGGTTTCCCCCGCTTCTACACCCGCATCCCCAATGCCGCCAACTGGAGCAGCATCCACCTGCGCCTCATCGACGAGGAGCTGGATCTGGCACTATGGGACGTGAACAGCTTCAACCGCCGGCTCGACATGTACGACGGCATCTCCTACCGCGATGTCAAGGCCACTTCTCCGCGCGGAAACAGCCTGCAGGTGCATGTCGAGCATCTGGTCAACATGGCCCACCCCGACCTCTGCCTCATCCGCTATAGCGTCACCTCGCTCAACTATACCGGCCGCCTGTCGCTGCTCCCCCTGCTCGAGGCCAACCTGAACGACCACGCCGAATATACGGAAGAAAAGATATGGAATGTGATTGATTCGGGCGTCAGCCAGGATTGCGCCTACCTGTGGACACAAACCCGACGGGAAGACTCGCAAGTCTGTTTCGCCCTGTCCTATCACTTCTACAAGAACAACAAGGAAGCCGTCCACAACCCCATCCGCATCGAGAAGGGCAAGGTGACCGGCTTCAGCTTGGGAGCCGACGTCAAGCCGGGCGACACGGTGACGCTGGTGAAGTATGTCGTCGTGGCCTCTTCCCTCTACTACGAAAGGCCCCACCTGGTAGAGACCTCCATCCGCATGGCCCGACAGGCCAAGGCCGACGGATGGGACGCCCTGACGGAAGACCACCGGCAAGCCTGGCATGCCATCTGGGAAGAAGCCGACGTCACCATCGAGGGCGACCCCGAAGCCCAGCAGGGCATCCGCTACAACATCTTCCAGCTCTACCAGACCTATCGCGGCGACGACCCCCGCCTGAACATCGCCCCCAAAGGCTTCACGGGCGAGAAGTATGGCGGCAACACCTATTGGAATACCGAGTTGTGCTGTGTGCCCTTCTTCCTGTTTTCCACCCCGCGAAGCATTGCGAAGAACCTGCTGATGTACCGCTACAACCAGCTGCCCAAGGCCATCGAAAATGCCGAAAAGCTGGGATTCAGGAACGGAGCAGCCCTCTTTCCGCAGGTGACCAACAACGGCGAAGAATGCCATAGCGAATGGGAAATCACCTTCGAAGAGATACACCGCAACAACATCATCATCTATGCCATCCTGCAATATGCCACCGTCACCGGCTCCGACGACTACATTCTGAAGTACGGGCTGGAGGTGATGATAGCCGTCTGCCGCTTCTGGAGCCAGCGGGTCACTTTCTCACGCCCCAAACAGCAATACGTCATCCTGGGTGTCACCGGCCCCGACGAATATCAGAGTAACGTGGACAACAACTGGTACACCAACCTCTCCTGCACCAGCTGCCTCAAAATCACCTTATATTACCTCGACCTGGCCGCCGAGAAGCATCCCGACGACTACGCCCGCATCTGCCGCCTCACCGGCCTCGACTACGAAGGCGAAACGCCCCTCTGGCGCGACATTGCCCGCCGGATGTACCTGCCCGAAGACAAGGAGCAGGGCATCTTCGTGCAGAACGACGGCTTCATGGACAAGACCCTGCAAACCACCGACGCCATCCCCGCCGACGAACGCCCCATCAACCAGCACTGGTCGTGGGACCGCATCCTGCGCTCCTGCTACATCAAGCAGAGCGATGTCCTGCTGGGCCTCTACCTGTATTACTACAAGTTCGACACGGAGACCATCCGCCGCAACTTCCACTTCTACGAACCCATGACCGTACACGAGTCATCGCTCTCGCCCCACGTACACGCCATCCTGGCCGCACGCATCGGCGAGACGGAGAAGGCCTACCGCCTCTTCCTGCACGCCACCCGCCTCGACCTGGACGACTACAACAACGAGACCGACCAGGGCCTGCACATCACCAGCATGCCGGGCTCGTGGCTGGCCCTCGTCCGAGGATTTGCCAACCTGCAGGTGTACCACAAGATACTGAACTTCTCGCCCGTGCGGCCCTCGCATTGGACGAAATATGCCTTCAAGGTAAACTTTCAGGGAAGGAAGCTGGGCGTCGAAGTGACCGGCGAGGTGCGGATTACCCTCCTTGCGGGCGAACCGCTGGCCATCCAGGTGTACGACACTCCGTACACCCTCACCCCCAGTCACCCCCTCTGCGTGCCCTGCAAGTAAGCGGGCTCTGCTACAAGACAGCACAAAAAAAGAGAGGGTGCATCAAAAAAAATAAGTTTTATCATAAAAAAGTCATCCTGAACGAAGTGAAGGATCTCCCTACACAGATAACTGTTTTCGAGATTCTTCGCTTTGCTCAGAATGACAAAATGTAGTACTTATTTTTTGATACACCCTTCTTTATCGGATGTCTTTATCTTATCCCAGGAACGAGATGAGCACACCGGCAGCCACGGCCGAACCGATGACACCCGAGATGTTGCTGGACATACAGTAGTTCAGCACGTGGTTCTTCGGGTCGTACTTCGTGGCAATCTCGTTGCACACGCGGCTTGCCATAGGCACGGCGCTCAAGCCCGTCGCACCAATCAGCGGATTGATCTTCTTCTTCGAGAAGAGGTTCACCAGCTTCACGAACAGGATACCGCCCGAGATGGACAGGGCAAAGGCCAGGAAACCTCCGGCTACGATGCCGATGGTCGTCCAGTTCAGGAAAGCCTCGCTCGTCATCGTGGCGCCCACACTGAGGCCCAGGAAGATGGTGGCGGCGTTCATGATGCTGTTGGCGGCAGCGTCGAACAGGCGGCTCGTGTCCGAACCGATTTCCTTAATGAGGTTACCGAACATCAGCATACCGATCAAAGGCACGGCCGTAGGCACAAACAGGGCCACAATGGTCGTCACGGCTATCGGGAAGATAATCTTCAATACGCGCAGGTTTTTGATTTCGGTCTTCGACGGATAGAGCTTCTCCTGCTCCTTCATGTTGATCATCAGCTCCTTCTTGGTGCAGAGCAGCTTCACAACCAGCGGGATGATGACCGGCACCAGAGCCATGTACGAGTAGGCCGCGATGGCGATGGGTCCCAGCAGGTGGGGAGCCAGCTTGATGGTAGTAAAGATGGCCGTCGGGCCGTCGGCACCACCGATGATGCCCAGCGCACCGGCTTCCTTAGGCGTGAAGCCCATCAGCACGGCACAGATCAGCACCGTAAAGATACCCAGCTGGGCGGCCGCGCCGAAGATGGACAGGCGCAGGTTGCGGAGCATGGGGCCGAAGTCGGTCATGGCGCCCACACCCATGAAGATGACGGGCGGCAGGAAACCGGTCTTGATCAGCATGTAGTAGATGAAGTTCATCAGTCCCAGCTCGTGGGCAATCTCGTGCAGAGGCATTTCCCAGATGTTCTTCATCACCCCGTTCACCATTACCATACCATTCTCGTCGGCCTGGATGACACCCATTTCGCCGCCCGGAAAGTTGGCGATGAGCACACCGAAGGCGATGGGCACCAGCAGCAACGGCTCGTAGTGCTTCTTGATGCCCAGGTAGAGCAGGATGAAGGCAATGGCATACATCACGAGGAACGACGGGTCGGCAATGATGTTGCTGAACGCCGTCATGTCATAGAGTTTTCCAAATATATCTTCCATTATCCTATCTTCATTAATACGTCGTCTTCTGATACTGAGTCACCCGAGTTCAGGCAGATGGCGGTCACGGTGCCCTCCACGTCGCTACGGATGGCGTTGTAGGTCTTCATGGCCTCGATGTAGCACAGCAGGTCGCCCTTCTTCACGCGGTCGCCCACCTTGATCGGCGTCTCCTGCGTGTTCTTGGTCAGGAAGAACTTGCCTTCCAGCGGAGCCACTACCGGCTCGCCTTCGCCCGAGGGAGCCACCTTCTCGGTAGCCGAGGCGGGCAGGTCGATGTCGCCATAAGCCACGGTCACGCGATAGGATTGTCCGTCCACCTGTACGGTCAGGGTCTTGGGTTTGGCGTCGTCGGCCGGGGTGCTGTTCTGCTCGGCGCGGCGCTTCTCCACGTCGGCCAGGAAGTCTTCCTTGGCCTTTCCGCTCTTGTAGGCCTCATACTGGGCGGGGTGCATAGCATATTCGAAGAGTTCTTCGTCGTCTTCGCCCGTATCCCATTTCTTCTCCTTCATCATCTTGCGGTACTTGTCCAGGCAGTCGGGATAGTTGTCCTGCGGGTTGCCGGTGAAGAACTTGCGTCCCTCGCGTTCGGCCTTCTCCACGATTTCGGGAGCCAGCTCGCCCGGCAGCTTTCCGGCCTTGCCCAGAATCATGTCCCAGATGTCGTCGGCAATCATGCCCCAGCGTTCCTTGCCCTTCTCCATGGCGATGACGTTCATCATGGCCAGGTTCTTGACGTACTGGCTGAAGGGAGTCACCAAGGGAGGATAACCCACGCGCGGCCATACGTAAGCCACTTCGTTGAAGAGCTTGATGAGCAGCTCGTCCTGCTTCATGAAGGGCAGGTTGTGCTTGGCCTTGTATTTGTTGATGCTTTCGAGGTTCGTCTCCAGGTCGGCCATCAGCGAACCCATCATGCCGCCCGGCAGACCCGGACCGATGAGCAGGGAGTTCATCAGACGGTTACGCGGCGAGATGTACAGGCCCAGGAAGTCGTCCATGAACTCCTGGATGAGGGCGCGCACCTTCATGTAGGCCTCCATGTTGATTTCGGGCACCTGATAGCCGGCGTCCTTCAGCATGGCCTGCACGCTGAGCAGGTCGGCGTGACCCGTACCCCACGACAACGGCTCCATGCCCACGTCGATGTAGTCGCATCCGGCTTCGCAGACGGCCAGGATGCTGGCCATGTTGAAGCCGGGGCCCGCATGGCTGTGATACTGGATGGGGATGTCCTTGATCTGCTTGATGCCGGCCACAATCTTGCCCAGCGTCACGGGGCGTCCGATGCCCGCCATGTCCTTGATGCAGATTTCGTCGGCACCTGCCTCGATGAGCTGCTTGGCCATGTTGACGTAGTATTCCACCGTGTGTACCGGCGAGTGGGTGATGCAGAGCGAGCATTGCGAAATCATGCCGGCCTCGTGGGCATAGCCGATGGAGGGGATGATGTTGCGCACGTCGTTCAGTCCGCAGAACGTGCGGGTGATGTCAGTGCCCTGCGCCTTCTTTACCTTATAGAAGAGCTTGCGCACGTCGGCAGGCACGGGGCTCATGCGAAGGCCGTTCAGCGCACGGTCCAGCATGTGTGTCTGTATGCCGGCTTCATGGAAAGGTTTCGTCCAGGCACGCACGGCCTTATTCGGGTTTTCTCCAAAAAGCAGATTCACTTGTTCGAAGCCGCCGCCGTTGGTTTCCACGCGGGCAAAACAGCCCATCTCCACAATGGCGGGAGCCACCTTCACCAGCTGGTCAACGCGGGGAACATACTTACCGGCGCTCTGCCACATGTCCCTGAAGACCAAGCTGAACTTAATTTCTCTTTTCATCGTTGATTCTATTCTGTAAAAATATGAATAATGTGTTTTTTTATCTCAGTTTCTCCACCTTCGTCACCTTGCCTTTGTCGTGTGTCACTACGGCAACCGCGGCACTGATGGCCGCCATGATGTTGGCCGGTATCGGAGCGGGACCTTCCTTCTTGGCAGCCACCGCCTCTTCGGGCGCATACTTGTTGACAAGTGCAATCATCGCCTTGCCTAAATAGATGACAATCAGCAGGATGGCAAACACGGTAGCCATGCCCACCACCATCAGCAGAAGTGCAATATTCAAGTTCTCCATATTGATAATTTATTAGTATTTTTCATGAATCGGTAAAAAACCGCCCGAAATTACTGCTTTTTGCTTAGAATGTAACGGGCGATTATGATAAAAGATGCTAAATAACAAGAGCAGAATGAACAAAACAGAGTTGTCGAGTCAACAAGGTTTCATTCTCTATTTTCAATTTTCCCCCGTCGATTTATCGTAATTCACAGGCTCTCGTCCAGCTTTTGGGACTCCAAACACCTATTTTTTGAACTATTTTCGTTCATTTATGCCTGATTTTGAATGCCGACAATCGCGAAAAATCTACGCTC
>NZ_CABUOL010000021.1 GCF_902493215.1 uncultured Mediterranea sp. | reverse complement strand
CATTTTATTTACTGCCAGAGCCGCTTAGGCTTGGCGAATTTTTAACGAACTATTGTATTTATAGAGTGAAGGTTGGAACTAAAAAGATGGAAGCATAAATTGTATTTTGTCATTTTAGAAAAATAAATAGAACTGACTGCTTGAGATATAGGTGGGGTTGTAAATCGCAAGATTTGTAGAGAATGAATATCTTTTTTCCTTTTATTTGTATTTTTGTGGCTGTGTTCAGCTGATTTTAGACAATAATATATAATAAGGTATGGAAATAGGAAACAAAATGTTATGGAGAAAGACCGGCCGATTGGTGGCGGATATTCTGCTGTTTTATGTGATAGGGACATTTATCCTGATGTTTCTGGGTATATTTCTCTTCTTGGGATATAAGTTGGCGGCAGCAGAGATGCCGGAGGACGGCTTGCTCTCCCATGCGTGTGAGAGTCTGTTTATGCTGGTGGGCTATCTGAGTGCGGCGGTCTTGATATTGCGCTGGCGTAACCTACCCCTATCGCTGCTGGGCTTGTCGCTGAAGGGGCGGGGGAAGGACCTGTTGGCGGGCCTTGGTGTAGCGGTGGTGCTGTATGCCGTCGGGTTCGGCGTGTCGCTCCTGACAGGGGCTGTCGAGGTGGCAGGCATCCAATGGATACCTTGTGACCTGCTGGGATGGTTGCTGCTCTTCCTGCTGGTAGCCGTTTCGGAAGAGGTGATGCTTCGTGGTTTCGTGTTGGGCAGGATGCTTTCGGAAGGTATGAACCGTTTCGTGGCTCTTTTCTTGTCGTCGGCCCTATTTTCGGCCATGCACCTGTTCAATCCCAATTTCGCGCTTCTGCCGTTTGTCAACATTCTGCTGGCAGGCTGTCTGCTGGGTGCCTCTTTCCTGTATACACGTAATTTGTGCTTCCCCATTGTGCTGCACTGGTTCTGGAACTGGCTGCAGGGACCGGTGCTGGGTTATGAGGTCAGCGGGACGGACTGTGGCCAAACATTGCTTACCCTCCGCCTGAAGGGTAGTGATCTGCTGACTGGTGGCAGTTTCGGCTTCGAAGGTTCGCTGCTCTGCACGGTGCTGCTCGTTGTAGGGACATTGGCCATTGTCGGTTATTACGAACGGCGCGGCAGGAAGGAGGTTTAGAGTCCTTCCTGCGATACGCCGCGCAGAGTCAGCTGGATGCGCTTGCGCTCGGTGTCGATGCCCAGTACGCGTACCCTGACGTGTTGGTGGATGGACACCACTTCATTAGGGTCGCTCACGTAGCGGTCGGCCAGCTGGGAGAGGTGTATCAGGCCGTTTTCCTTGATGCCGATGTCCACGAAGGCACCGAAGTTGGTGATGTTGCCCACGATGCCGGGCAGCTCCATGCCCTCGCGCAGGTCGTCCAGCGTACGGACGTTCGGGTCGAATTCGAACACCTTGATAGGGCCGCGCGGGTCTCGTCCGGGCTTGTCCAGTTCCTGAAGGATGTCCTTGAGGGTGGGCATGCCGACGGTGTCCGTCAGGTAATGCTCAGGACGGATGCGCAGGCGCAGCTGCTTGTCGGCTATCAGTTCGCTGACGGTGCAGCCCAGGTCTTGGGCCATCTGCTCCACGATGCCGTAACTTTCAGGATGGACGGCCGTGTTGTCCAGCGGGTTCTTGGCGTCGGGGATGCGCAGGAAGCCGGCGCACTGTTCGAAGGCCTTGGCGCCCATGCGGGGCACCTTCAGCAGGTCGCGGCGCGAAGCGAAAGGACCATGTTCGGCACGGTAGCTGACGATGTTCTGCGCCAGTTGCGGCCCGAGGCCCGATATATAGGTCAGCAGATGGCTGCTCGCCGTGTTCAGGTTGACTCCTACGAGATTCACACAACTTTCCACCGTCTGGTCGAGCGATTTCTTCAGTTTCGTCTGGTCCACGTCGTGCTGGTACTGGCCCACGCCGATGGACTTCGGGTCTATCTTCACCAGCTCGGCCAGCGGGTCCATGAGTCGGCGGGCGATGGAGACAGCGCCGCGGACGGTGACGTCGTAGTCGGGGAACTCCTCGCGGGCCAGCTTGGAGGCCGAGTAGATGGAGGCACCCTGCTCGCTGACGACGAATATCTGCATGTCGCGGTCGAAGCGCAGGTGCTTCAGGAAGTCTTCCGTCTCGCGGCTGGCGGTACCGTTACCGATGGCCATGGCCTCGATGCGGTAGGCCTCCACCATCTTCTGTATCTTCTGTGTCGCTTCCTTGGGTTTGCTGACGGGCGGGTGGGGGTAGATGTTCTCGTTGTGGAGCAGGTTGCCCTGCGCGTCGAGGCATACCACTTTGCAGCCCGTGCGAAAGCCGGGGTCGATGCCCATGACACGCTTCTGTCCCAGCGGGGAGGCCAGGAGCAGCTGGCGCAGGTTGGCGGCAAATACACGGATAGCCTCGTCGTCAGCCCGTTCCTTGCTCAGGGCGGCAAACTCGGTTTCGATGGAGGGCTTCAGCAGACGTTTGTAGGCATCCTGTACGGCGTCGGCCACGTAGCGGCTGCAGGCATTATTGCCCCGCACATACCGGCGTTCGAGGCGCTCCAGGCAGGTATCGTCCTCGTCGGGGGCAATGCTCACTTTCAGTACTCCTTCGGCCTCGGCACGGCGCATGGCCAGCAGGCGGTGGGAGCTGCAACGCTTCAGCGGGTCGGACACGTCGAAGTAGTCGCGGTAGTTGGCCGCTTCGGCTTCCTTGCCTTTCACCACGCGGGCGGTGATGACGGCACGGCGGTCGAAGGTCGTGCGGACGGTCTGCCGCGAACGTTCGTCCTCGCTCACCTGTTCGGCTATGATGTCGCAGGCGCCCTTCAGGGCTTCTTCCACGCTCTTCACGTCGCCCTTGACGTAACTCTTTGCCTGTCGGTCGGGGGCGGGGTCTTTCTGGAGCAGCAGCAGGGTGGCCAGCGGTTCGAGTCCCTTCTGGCGGGCGGCTTCGGCGCGGGTCTTGCGCTTGGGGCGGTAGGGGAGGTAGAGGTCTTCCAGCTCGGTGTTGTCCCAAGTGTCAGCAATGCGTTGCTTCAGCGTATCAGTCAGCTTGCCCTGAGCCTCGATGGTGGTCAGGATGGTTTCCTTACGTCGTTCGGTTTCCTTCAGCTTCTCGTAACGGTCGCGTATGCTTTCTATCTGCACCTCGTCCAGTCCGCCGGTGGCCTCCTTGCGGTAGCGGCTGATGAAGGGGATGGTGGCCCCGTCGTCCAGCAGGGCAAGGGTCTGGCGCACCTGCTTGTCCGTCAGGGCGAGCGGTGCGGCTATCAGGTGGGGAAACAGGTCGTTCATGTCAGTGATGTTTGGATGAATAAATCGGGCCAAAGATAGTGCAAACGGGCTGAACTGCCAAGCGGAAACGGCGTTTTCGGTCGGAAGCCTCTGTCGGAAGGGCTGTTCCTTCTGCCTCGGCATGAGGGTTGGAGTATGTGTTTTTTCCAAGGAAATTCGTATATTTGCCGTCAGGACGTAACCGTTGGTCCGTGCAGAAGGGCGGACAAGTGTAGGCTTTGTCTTGCCTGTCTCCGTGCCTTGTCCATGCTTCCTGCCGAAGTCATGTAGGAATCATCCGGGATGATTCCTACATGAGGCAGCAGGTTGGAGACCTTACTTTGCAGGTCCGTGGTAGCTTTGTCCTGTGAGTATCATTATAAACTGTAACGAACTATGAGAAAAAAGAACATCTTGTTCCTGATGTGCCTGCTGCTGGCCTTCCCAATGTGGGCGCAGGAGCAGCAGGAAGTGAAACTGAAGCTGGTGCAGACGAGCGACGTGCACGGCAATTATTATCCTTACGACTTCATTGTGGACCGCGATGCGGCGGGCAGCCTCTCGCACGTCTGTTCGTACGTGCGGCAGGAGCGCCGGACGTATGGCGACCGGCTGGTGCTGCTGGACAACGGCGACATCCTGCAGGGGCAGCCCACGGCCTATTACTATAATTATATGGACACGACGTCCGTGCATCTGTGTGCCGACATGATGAACTTCATGGGCTACGACGCAGGCAACATGGGCAACCACGACGTGGAGACGGGCCGCACGGTGTTCGACCGCTGGGCGTCGGACTGCCGTTTCCCCATCCTCGGTGCCAACATTGTGGATGTGGCTACCGGGCAGCCACACTTCAAGCCTTACGTCGTGCTGCAGCGTGGCGGGGTGAAGGTGGCCGTGCTGGGCATGATAACTCCTGCCATCCCCGCCTGGTTGTCGGAGAACCTGTGGCGCGGCCTGTGCTTCGACGACATGGAGGAGACGGCCCGCCGCTGGATGCAGGTCATCCGCGAACGGGAAAAACCTGACGTGGTGGTGGGTATCTTTCACTCGGGACGCAATGCCTACGTGATGAACGGCAAGTATAACGAGAACGCCTCGGCCGACGTGGCCCGCCGCGTGCCCGGCTTCGACGTGGTGATGATGGGCCACGACCATGCCCTGGCCTGCGAAAAGGTGGTGAATGTGGAGGGCGACTCCGTGCTCATCATCAATCCCGCCAACAATGCCTCCATAGTGTCTGCCGTGGACGTGACGCTGACGCTGCGCGACGGTCGTGTCACCGGCAAGCACGTCTCCGGCGAACTGGTACGGATGGACGGTTACGAACCCGATGCCGAGTTTACAGCTCACTTTGCTCCCCAGCGTAAGGCGGTGGAGCAGTTCGTGTCCAAGCGGATAGGTCGTTTCACCGAGAGTATTTCCACCCGTCCGGCCTATTTCGGTCCTTCGGCCTTCGTGGACTTCATCCATCAGCTCCAGCTGGCCATCAGTGGGGCCGACATATCATTGGCCGCTCCCTTGTCTTTCGACGCGGAGATACGGGCGGGCGATATCTTCGTGAGTGATATGTTCAACCTTTATAAATATGAGAACATGCTCTACGTCATGAGCCTTTCCGGTAAGGAAATCCGCGGGGCCCTCGAGATGTCGTACGCCTTGTGGACCAACTGCATGACTTCGGCCGACGATCCGCTCCTCCTCCTGCGCGACCGTCCCCGCGAGGGAGCTGCCGACCGTGCCGCCTTCCAGAATCCCAGTTACAACTTCGATTCGGCGGCAGGCATCATCTATACGGTGGATGTGACGAAACCCGAAGGGCAGAAAGTACACATCGTGAGCATGGCCGACGGTACTCCCTTCGATGAGGCAAAGATGTACAAGGTGGCCGTAAATTCCTATCGCGGCAACGGCGGGGGCGAACTGCTGACCCGCGGAGCCGGCATCCCGCAGGACGAACTGGAGAAACGCATCCTCTCGTCTACGGACAAGGACCTGCGTTATTACCTGATGCAGTACATCGAGCAGCAGCAGACCCTTACCCCCCGTTCTCTGAACCAATGGCGCTTTATTCCCGAAGACTGGGCGGGACCGGCCTCCAGACGCGACTACAGAAGGTTGTTCGGAGATGGAAACTAAGATACCTCATATAGACTTGTCGCATATCCAGCACTTGCCGATGATTGACTTCATAGGCAACGACTTTGCCATTTTTGACAATATCAAGGATATACCTTTTTCCCATTATCCTAGTCGTCTGGGTGTGGTTTGCCTGTACGTTTGTCTGAAAGGAGAGGGTACAATGTGGCTCAACCTGCAGGAATATAAGGTGGAAGCGGGGATGATGGGTGTTATTTTGCCGGAACAGATTATTCAGCAAGGAAGATATTCCGATGACTTTTCGGGGCTTTTTATTGTTGTGTCCAAAGATTTTGTAGACGGGATTTTACCCACCATGCAGAAGTTGTTTCCGGTATTTCTGCTGGTGAAAGACCATCCTTGTATTCATATCACTCCGGAAGAAGAGCAATCCTTTTGCCAGTACCATTCTTTCCTGCGGAGCAAGGTGCGCCAGCAGGGACATCCTTTCCGTCGGGAGGTGGCCCAAGGACTTCTTCTCTCTTTGTTCTATGAGATATATGGCATCTACCTGCAGCGCAATCTGGAAGTAAAAGGGCCAGAGAATCTGCAGGAAGAACAGTTCCGCCAGTTCATGCGTCTGGTGACCGAGCATTGCAAGCAGGAACGCAGTGTCTCGTTCTATGCCGGCGAGATGTGTCTTTCGTCCAAACACCTGTCGGCTGTGGTGAAGCGGGTCAGTGGACGTACGGCAGGTGAATGGATAGACAGTCTGGTGGTACTGGAGGCCAAGGTGATGCTCAAATCGTCTGAAGCAAGCATACAGGAGATTGCTGAAGAACTGCATTTTGCCAACCAGTCCTTCTTCGGCAAATACTTCAAGCAACATGCAGGTATGTCGCCCAAGGCATACCGAAAACAGCAGGTCGGTCTACAAGACTCCTGAACGTACCCTGCTCAATGTTTCGGGAGTCATCAGCAGATAGGAAGCTATGTGTGAGAGGGGAGCCCGCTTGATGACTTCCGGCTGTGTCTGCATCAGGTTGTTATAGCGTTCGCGTGCCGTCTCAAATCGCCACGAGTCGGCTTTCACCTGCAAGGTAATGAGTGAATGCTCCAGTACTTTGCGGTAGAACATGTTGACTTCCCATGACACTTCGGCAAGCAGCATCAGTTTGTGATGGTTGAGCAGATAGATGGTTCCGTCTTCAAGAGCTTCCATCATCAGTCGGGTAGGCTCCTGTTTCAGCAGGCTCTCGATACACATGGCGATGCAGCCTTCATAGGAAAAGTGTTCGGTTACGTCTTTCCCATTCTTATAATAGAATTGGCGTATCATACCTTTTCCTACCAGAACAATGTTTTGGCTGATCTGTCCTTCGGCAACGAGGAGTTCTCCTTTGGAGAAATCCTTGCGGACGAGAATATTCTCTATTTGTTTTCTGCCTTCAAGGTTCATACCCGGGTATCGGGAGTTGACAGCCAGGTTGACGGTTTCTTTTAATAAAGTGTCCATATCTTGCTTGTTTTTCTTCACGTTTTTAATTTAGGCCTGCAAAGATAACAAAAAACATGGGTTTTTGGTTTATTCGTCGTTCGCTTTATAGGTTTGAAAGTTAGAAGATTATGATTTTGTATGAAAAAACAATGAAAAAAATATGCCGTAAAGCTTTGCACAGTCCAAAACTTTGTCTACCTTTGCAGCGCATTTGAAAAAATGCTGGTCACTAAGGAAGTTTGGGTGAGTGGCTGAAACCAGCAGTTTGCTAAACTGCCGTACGGGTTACCGTACCGGGGGTTCGAATCCCCCAGCTTCCGCACCGCTTTTTTCAAATATGTCGGTGGATTCGTCTAGCGGCTAGGACACATGCCTCTCACGCATGGAACACGAGTTCGATTCTCGTATCCACTACAATTGAATGCACTCTTAGCTCAGTTGGTAGAGCAACTGACTCTTAATCAGTGGGTCCAGGGTTCGAATCCCTGAGGGTGTACAAAAGTGAAGCAACTGCATCGGTAAACTGCAGTTGCTTTTTTTATGCTTTTATTTTCCCTCTCCAAGGATAGTTCCTATCTTTGCAGAGTAAAACGTAAATGTGATATCTTTTGGACTGGTTATATAGTTTGTTTGTAGAACATTCCGCTTTGCAGGCGGTTGTTGTCCTCTCGCTGATTTCCGCAATCGGCCTCGGACTGGGGAAAGTCCGTTTTTGGGGAATTTCCTTGGGGGTAACTTTTGTTTTCTTTGCCGGTATTCTGGCTGGTCATTTGGGGCTTTCAATTGATCCTCAGATGTTGAATTATGCGGAGAGTTTCGGACTTGTGATATTTGTATATGCTTTGGGGCTTCAGGTTGGTCCGGGTTTTTTCAGTTCTTTCCGTCAGGGAGGAGTCCGGTTGAACATGTTGGCTTTGGGAGTCGTATTGATAGGTACACTGATGGCTGTATTGGGTAGTTTCCTTACTGGCATATCGTTACCTGATATGGTGGGTATTCTGTGTGGAGCCACCACCAATACTCCGGCCTTGGGTGCAGCTCAGCAGACTTTGAAGCAGTTGGGTATGGAAACCAGTACACCGGCTTTGGGTTGTGCGGTAACCTATCCGTTGGGGGTGGTCGGTGTTATTCTGGCCATTCTTGTCCTGCGTAAGTCGATGGTAACTGACAAAGATCTGGAAGTACAGGAAAAGGAAGGTGAGAACAAAACTTATATAGGTGCTTTCCAAGTGCATAATCCGGGTATTTTTAACAAAAGCGTGAAGGAAATAGCCGATCTGAGTTATGCCAAGTTTGTGATTTCCCGCCTCTGGCGCGACGGTAAGGTAACCATTCCGACTTCGGATAAGATTGTGAAAGAAGGTGACCGTCTGCTGGTCATTACTTCGGAAAAGGATGCGGCTGCCATGACGGTGCTCTTCGGCGAACAGGAGCATACGGACTGGAATAAGGAGGATATCGACTGGGATGCCATTGACAGCAAACTGATATCCCAACGAATTGTGGTAACCCGCCCCGAACTGAACGGTAAGAAATTGGGAGCCCTCCATTTGCGTAACCATTATGGAATCAATATCACACGTGTGTATCGTAGCGGTGTACAGTTACTGGCTACGGCCGGGCTCACATTGCAATTGGGCGACCGTCTGACCATTGTCGGTGAAGCTGCGGCGGTGCATAATGTGGAAAAAGTATTGGGTAACGCTATTAAAAGTCTGAAGGAACCCAATCTGGTTGCTGTATTTATCGGCATCATTTTAGGACTTGTTTTGGGATCCATTCCGATATCATTTCCCGGAATCAGTCAGCCCGTAAAGCTTGGACTGGCAGGTGGCCCTATCGTGGTGGGCATTCTGATAGGAACTTTCGGCCCACGGCTGCACATGGTGACTTATACCACCCGTAGTGCCAATCTGATGCTTCGTGCTTTGGGACTGTCTTTGTATCTGGCCTGTTTGGGCCTGGATGCCGGCGCTCATTTCTTTGAGACCGTTTTTCGTCCCGAAGGACTTTTATGGATTGGAGTAGGGTTTGTACTGACGCTGGTCCCCGTTCTGATAATGGGTGTGGTCGCCTTTAAATGGATGAAGGTGGATTTCGGTTCTGTAACCGGAATGCTTTGCGGCAGTATGGCCAATCCGATGGCATTGAATTATGCCAACGATACGATTCCCGGTGACAATCCATCGGTATCATACGCTACCGTGTATCCGCTTTGCATGTTCATTCGGGTGATTATCGCCCAAGTGCTGCTGATGTTCCTGTTGGGATCCTAATATTGAATAGAAACAGATAAAAATATAAAGTCATGGGAAACATTACTTCTGAAAGCATAATCAGTGATTTGCGTTATCTCCAGTTGTTGTCGTGCAGTTTTCCGACCATAGCCGATGCCAGTACTGAAATCATTAATCTGGAAGCTATCCAGAATCTGCCGAAGGGAACAGAACATTTCCTGACCGACCTTCACGGAGAATACGAAGCTTTTCAGCACGTGCTGAAAAATGCTTCGGGTGCTGTAAAACGTAAAGTGAACGAGATATTCGGCCACACGCTCCGTGAAAGTGAAAAGAAAGAGCTTTGTACACTGATTTATTATCCGGAAGAAAAGCTGCAGCTGATCAAGGAGCGGGAGAAGGATCTTGATGACTGGTATCTGATAACGCTGAACCAATTGGTCAAGGTCTGTCAGAATGTGTCGTCCAAATATACGCGTTCGAAAGTGAGGAAAGCTTTGCCGAAAGACTTTTCCTATATCATTCAGGAGTTGCTGCATGAGTCGACGATTGACCCTAACAAGCATGCTTACATCAACGTCATCATCAGTACCATTATTTCGACCAAGCGTGCCGATGACTTTATCATAGCTATGTGTAACCTGATACAGCGGCTTACCATTGATCTGTTGCATATTGTAGGCGATATATACGACCGTGGACCGGGAGCCCATATCATTATGGATACCCTTTGTGACTATCATAACTTTGATATCCAGTGGGGCAATCACGATCTCCTTTGGATGGGGGCGGCATCTGGAAATGATGCTTGTATGGCAAACGTGATCCGTATGTCCATGCGTTATGCCAATTTGGCCACACTGGAAGACGGATACGGCATCAACTTGCTTCCGTTGGCAACTTTTGCCATGGATGTCTATGGAGATGATCCCTGTGAGATTTTTGCGCCGAAACTGAACTTTTCCGATTCCCGTTACAATGAAAAGACATTGCGTCTCATTACCCAGATGCATAAAGCCATTACCATCATACAGTTGAAGCTGGAAGCTGCCATTATTGACCGTCGTCCGGATCTCGGTATGCAGGGGCGCAAATTGTTGCATCTGATAGATTTTGAGCGGGGAGTTTTCCAATATGAGGGGCAGGAATATGCTTTGCTCGATACCAATTTCCCGACAATCGATCCGGCTGATCCCTATCGGTTGACGGATGAAGAGCATGATTTGATGGAGAAGATCCATGCATCTTTCATGAACAGTGAAAAACTGAAGAAGCACATGCGTTGCCTTTTTACTTATGGTGGCATGTATCTGGTGTGCAACAGCAATTTGCTTTACCATGCCTCGGTGCCTCTGAATGCGGATGGCAGTTTCAAGCATGTAGCCATAAACGGAAAAGAATATTGGGGCCAAAAGCTGCTGAAAAAGGTCGACCAGTTGGTACGCACCGCTTATTTCGGTGAAGAGGGGTCGGAAGAAAAGAGTTTTGCCCTTGATTATATGTGGTATTTATGGTGCGGACCGGATGCTCCTTCGTTTGACAAGGACAAGATGGCCACGTTTGAACGCTATTTTGTAGAGGACAAATCATTGCATAAAGAGACGAAGGGCTACTATTACACGTTGCGGAACGAAGTGGAAGTATGCAATAACATTCTTCGTGAGTTTGGTGTAGATCCCGAAGCCCATGCCCATATTATCAACGGACATGTACCGGTTAAGACGATCAAAGGGGAGCAACCCATCAAGGCCGAAGGAAAAATGCTTGTGATTGACGGAGGATTCTCCAAAGCCTATCAGCCGGAAACGGGTATAGCCGGATATACGCTGGTTTATCATTCGCATGGCTTGCAGCTGGTGCAGCACGAGCCTTTCCAAAGCCGGCAGAAAGCAATCGAAGAGGGGCAGGATATCAAGTCGACCACATTCCTGGTGGAATTCAATTCGCAGCGTATGATGGTGAAGGATACAGACAAGGGACGTGAACTGCGTACTCAGATAGAAGATTTAAAGAAACTTCTTGTGGCCTATCGTACCGGTCTGATAAAAGAGCATGTATGATTGGGTAGTCAAATGAGGAATGAATCATTGAATCCGGAGGGCGGCATTCAGTACTTGAACAGTACAATGCCGCCCTCAATGATGATTCCTTTGTCATAGGTGGCATTACGGTCGTAATGGCGGTCCCATCCATAGCCCCCGCTGACAAACAGGCCGGCACTTCCGGTCAGTCTGTATTCCAGATTGATGCGGGTTTGGAGGGAATACAGGCGGGCAGGATAGCCTGCGTCGTTTTTGCGGAATGTTTCGATATGCCTATAACCCAAGTCTCCGCTGACAAACAGACGTTTGCAGAGGGGAAGTTCAGCTCCTGCCCGGTAGAATACCGCGCCGGAAAACTTTTCGTTGAAGTCAAAATAGGGAGCACCGATGCCCAAAATGGTATAGAGCCTGTTGTTCTTGAAACGGGCACCCAAATTCAATTTAGTCGTATTGCCTCCTGATACCAAAAGCTGTATGCGGGTATGCGGATTGGCATTGACCAGACCAAGTTGCAGCCCGTCGAATTTTTCCTTGTAATAGTTGAACAGCCCGATTTGCACTCCTTTGGCACGGGAAGCCATATTGAGCAGACCGATTTGTATGCCTCTAAGTTCTCGTCCCGTTACGTTTCCTATTCCCGATAACTGGACTCCTCGCATATCTTCACCGGTGATGTTGAGCAGTCCGCCGACCTGTACTCCCGTTGAGGAGCCTCCGGCCACATTCATCAGTCCTGATGAGGCCAGTCCGCGATAGTTGTTCCCCGAAATGTTGGCTAAACCGGTCAGCAGCAGTCCTGAGCCATTGTCTCCTGTAAAATTCATCAAGCCGGCGATGGTGATTCCCCGGTTACTGTTTCCTGTAATGTTAGCTAGACCGGAGACCAGCATTCCTTTTCCTTCGTTGCCACTAATACCTACCAGTCCGGCAACAGAAAGTCCATAGTATCCATATCTGTTGATGTTGGTGATGCCTGCCAGTTGTAGACCTTGCATGCGATATCCTGCATTGTTGGACAGTCCTGCCAGTTGGATACCTTTTACATCCCGGCGCGTATTGCTTCCCAAGATGTTGATTCCCAATCCCGTCAGGTTGTTCTGGGAAGAAAAGATACCCAGGTTGAAGGCTGAAGAACCTATGCTGTCGTCAGCCTGTGTAGAGATACCTTTCCACAATGACAGATTGATTCCAATGGGTTTCAGTGGGCTGGAAACCGTCCGGCGGGTAGGGGACTGGGCAAAAAGAGTCCCTGCCGTGAGCAGGGACATCAGAAGTATTATAGAATTTTGTTTTCTCATCCTTTGGCTTCTTGATACAGGAAACGTTTGATGGACTTCTTGGGAGTCTTTTCAAACTCTTCCGGATAGATTTTCATTTTATACAGCTGGCTGTATGCCGGAAGTTCGGCATTCAGGGCTACCCGGTTCTCTTCCATAACCCGTTCGATGTCTTCGTTGGTCAGGCCATGAGCGAAAGCGTCGTCAAAGTCAGGGTAAACCAAGCCTACCAGGCGTTCATTCTGCTGCACGATGATGCTTTCGGCCACATAAGGCATGTTGTTCAGCTTGTCCTCGATTTCTTCCGGATAAATGTTCTGTCCGCTGGGGCCAAGAAGCATATTCTTGCTGCGTCCCTTGATGGTAATGTTTCCTTCACGATCCATCAGAGCCAGGTCGCCCGTATGCAGCCAGCCATCCGGTTCCAGTACCTCTTGGGTCGCTTCCTCGTTCTTGTAGTAGCCGAGCATCACGTTGGGACCGCGGCAGATGATTTCGCCGGGGATATTTTCCGGATCGGGTGAGGCTATCTTGACTTCCATACGTGGGGCGGCTTTTCCGCACGATCCCGGCTTGAACCGTTTCCAGTCTTCATAGCAGATGATGGGGCCACATTCGGTCATTCCGTAGCCTACGGTATAAGGGAAATCAATCATTTTGAGGAACTGCTCCACGTCGTGATTGAAGGCTGCTCCACCGATAATGACCTCTTCGAAGTTTCCGCCGAATGCCTGTACCACCTGTTCGCGCACGGTAGCCTTGATCTTGTCGTTGACAAAAGGTACTTTCAGCAACAACTTCATGGTCGGTGTCTCCAGCTTGGGCAACACGTTCTTTTTGATAATCTTCTCGATGATGAGCGGCACGGCAACGACAATGCGGGGCTTCACTTCAGCAAATGCCTGGAAAATGATTTTCGGACTCGGCATGCGGGTCAGGTAATAGATATGGCAACCCACAGCGATTTCATACAGGAATTCAAAGGCCAGTCCGTACATGTGGGCCATAGGAAGCATGGACACTACCTTGTCGCCACATTTTAGCGGAAGTACCTGGAAGGCGAAGGTAGTATTCGACCAAAGGCTGCGGTAGGGCAGCATTACGCCTTTGGAGTAACTGGTGGTTCCCGAAGTATAATTGATGACGGCCAGTTCTTCCGGTTGGTCCTTGTGATAGGATACGTGTTCCTTGCGGAAGTTCTTGGGGTATTTCTTGCCGAAGAGTTCATTGAGATGTTCGCGGGCATAATCCACTTTTTCACTTCGGGAAACAAGAATCGAAAAGTCTGTCATCATGAAGATGCCTTCCAGCAGCGGCATGGCATTTTCATTCAGATTTTCCCATGCCATATCGCCTACAAAAAGCAGTTTGGCTTCGGAGTGGTTCACTATGTTGTGTATGTTGTCTGCCTTGAATTCGTGCAGGATGGGGACAATGACTGCTCCGTAGGTCAGCGTAGCTAGGAAGGTGACTCCCCAATGCGAACTATTACGGCCGCAGACGGCTATCTTGTCACCTTTCTTAATGCCGCTTGCTTCAAAGATGATGTGCAGCTTCTCTATTTTTCGTGCAACGTCTTTGTATTGTAGGGTTGCTCCCTTGTAGTCGGTCAGGGCGTCCAGGTCCCAGTTCTCTTTGATACTCTTCTCAATGTATGCGATAAAACTTTGTTCCATAATTATTGCACATTTTTGTTAGATTTGTGCAAATATAGCTCTTTCTCTATATAACACAAACGAATTAGTATAAATTTTGTTGTTCAGGCAACAAGTTCCTGTTTGTTTCTCCTTGCTTGCCGTTTTGTATAAATCTTGTCGATGACCAGTGCGATGGCTCCGTCGCCTGTAACGTTGCAGGCTGTTCCGAAACTGTCCATGGCGATGTATAGGGCTATCATCAGTGCCTGTTCCGATTCGCCGAAACCCAGAATGGACTGGAGGATTCCGAGCGAGGCCATGATGGCTCCTCCGGGGACGCCCGGTGCTGCAACCATCGTGATGCCCAGCATGAAGATGAAGCCGGCGAACAGCTGGAAGTCATAGTGTATGCCTTGCATCATCATCAGTGCCAGGGCACAGGCCACAATCTTCAGTGTGCTCCCCGACAGGTGGATGGTAGCACAGAGCGGGATGACAAATCCTGCTATTCCAGGCGATACACCGTTCTTGACGGTCTGTGCCAGAGTGACGGGGATGGTAGCGGCCGACGACTGCGTACCCAGTGCCGTGAAATAGGCAGGCATCATCCGTCCCAGCAGCCTGAGGGGATTGCGGCGGACGAACAATGCGGCAATACTATATTGGAAGACCAGCAGGAAGATGTGCAGCAGGAAGATGATACCGATAATTTTGATGAACACACTGAGAATGCCGAATACCTGTCCCGAGCGGGTCATGTTCAGGAAGATGCCGAAGATATAGACAGGCAGCAGCGGCAGAATGACGGTACTGATGGTTTTCACGACAATCTCCTGGAAGTCCAGTGCCACGTTTTTCAGGGCATCAGTCTTCAGGTGGGCCAGGCCCAGCCCCAGAGTGAAGGCCAGCACAAGCGCCGTCATGACATTCATCAGCGGAGGAATGGCTACGTTGAAGTAGGGTAGGATACCCTGTGCTTCGCTCACCTGTTCCAGTGGCACGTCCTGCCGGATGAGCGACGGAAAGAAGGTTGTACCGGTGAAATAGGACAGGAAGCCGGCGAACAGCGTGGCACCGTAAGCTATCAGTACGGTGGCCAGCAACATCTTACCCGCTCCTTTGCCGATGTTGGCAATGGCAACGGTCACCAGCCCGACGATAATGAGTGGAATGGAGAAATTCAGAAACTCACTGAAGATGCCGTTGAACGTGACAAATGCCCTGATCAGCGTCATGGGCAGCACGTTTCCGAAAGCGATGCCCGCCGCGATGGCTATCACGATGCGGGGCAGGAGGCCGATATGTATCTTTTTCTTCATCCGTCTGTAGTTTTGGCGAAGTGAACAATAGGGTTGTCTGATGCAAAAATAACTATTTTCAAATCAAACAATGAACAATCTTGTCCGGCATTTTGTTCTATAAACGTCATTATTTTCGACAGAGTGGCATCAGGATGCCACTCCTTGCAGACCTAATTATGAAAACAGTAACCAGGAAAACAGTCGCCGATACTTACCATGCGCTGATAAGGCACCTTGTCGGCATGATGGATGCCCGGCCGGAGAAAGTCTTTCATTTCGCTTTTTCCGGAGGTGAGTCCTTATGGCCCTTATTCGACATCTGGGCCAACGACTATCGTTCGGTTACTCCCTGGAACCGGATGCGCATTTATTGGGCAGACGAACGTTATGTCCCTGCCGAACATTCGGACAGTCATTACGGAGCCTTGAAACGTCTGTTGCTCAGCAAGACCGATATTCCTTCGGCCTGTGTATATCCTGTCATTTACGGGCAGCGGTGGGGAGCCGGGCGCGAAGCCGAACGCTATGCCGTCATGACCGCTGCTGTCGTGCCGTCGGTTCAGGGCAGACCTGTATTCGATGCCGTGCTTCTGGGAATAGAGGCCGATGGCCGGGCTGCATCCATCTATCCCGGTCAGGAACATCTGCTTGCCTCTCCGAAAGCGTATGTTTCGTGTACCAATCCTTATACAGGGCAGCCTTGTGTTACCATGACGGGTACGACATTGCTGGCAGCTTCACAGCTGGTGTTGCTGGCCGCAGGCGAGGGTTGCAGAAAGGTGGTAGACGACATTCTGCATTCGGGCGACACTTCTCCAATGGCCTATATCGCCCATCATGCGGCCGATGTCGTACTGTTTATGGAGGGCTGAACTGCTCGATTCGAAAACTTTCTTCCCGTCTTTTGTACTTCCCCCGGATTGAACTATCTTTTCAGAACATAGGCGGCACCTCGGAAATACAAAAGATGAAAACTGCGTTTCCTCTTTTGTGCTTCGCTCGGTTTGCACTATCTTTGCACAACCGATGTGTAACACTTATTCAATCTGAACGATATGTCATTCCGTCTGTTCTTTTGCATCCTGTTGTGGATATCCTTGCTGCCTTTGCAGCTGATGGCCCAGGGCTTCACCGTCCGGGGCAGGGTAGTGGACAAACTTTCGCGTCAGCCCGTGCCCTACGCCAACGTGTCGCTCTACGGCAATCCCGGTCAGGGTGCGTCGACCGACAGCCTGGGGCAGTTCCGCATCGAGCACGTGGCGCCGGGCATTCATCAGCTATCCGTGTCGTGCATTGGCTACAAGAACCTGCTTTCGCCCGAATACATCGTCTCCGCCAAGCTACCGCCCGTCGAACTGGAGCTGGAGGAAGACGCCTCCCAACTGGCCGAAGTCACCGTAAAGGCCGCTGCGCCCTTCCGTCGCCTCAAGGACAGTCCCGTCAGCCTGCAGATTATAGGCCTGAGCGAGATTGAGAAAAGCCCCGGCGGCAACCGCGACATCTCGCGCATCGTCCGTTCCTATCCGGGCGTGTCATTCTCGCCCATCGGCTACCGCAACGACCTCATCGTGCGCGGCGGCTCGCCCTCGGAGAACCGTTTCTACATGGACGGCATCGAGATTCCCAACATCAACCACTTCGCCACGCAGGGCGCATCGGGCGGTCCCGTCAGCATTCTCAATGCCGACCTCATCCGCGAGGTGCAGTTCTACACCGGTGCCTTTCCGGCCGACAAGGGTGGAGCGCTGAGTTCCGTGATGGACATTCGCCTGCGCGACGGCAACCCCGACGACCAGACCTTCAAGGCCACGCTGGGCGCCTCGGAAGTGTCGCTCAGCGGCGCGGGCCATTTCGGCGAGCGCACCACCTACCTCTTCTCCGTCCGACAGTCCTACCTGCAACTGCTCTTCAAGATGCTGGGCTTGCCCTTCCTGCCCAACTACATCGACGGGCAGTTCAAGATCAAGACGCGTCTTACGGCCACGGACGAACTCATTTTCCTGGGCCTGACGGGCATCGACAACATGAAGCTGAACACCGACGAGGAAGGCGAGGACGCCGAGTACATGCTGAGCTACCTGCCCCGCATCAAGCAGCAAACCTTCACCCTGGGCGCGGCCTACAAGCACTATGCCGGCCGCCACGTGCAGACTGTCTCCCTGGGCTACAACTACCTGGCCAACCAGAACCTGAAATATACGAACAACGACGACTCCTCGCCCGACAACCTGACCCTCGACCTGAGCTCGCACGAGCAGAAGGCCACCCTCCGCGCCGAGAACCGCACGCACGGCGAGCGCTGGACCTTGATCGAGGGTGTGGAAACCTGGTATGCCCGCTACGACGACCGCACCTTCCAGCGCATCTTTGCCGGCGGCGCGCAGCAGGCCTGGCAGCAGCAGACCGACCTGGGCATCGTGGGGTGGGGCGCCTTTGCTTCCGCCCGCTATCGCACGCCCGACGAACGTTGGACAGCCACGCTCGGCCTGCGCCTCGACGGCTGCGACTATTCCCGCTCCATGATGCGCTTCTGGCAGAACCTGTCGCCCAACCTCTCCGTGTCGTGGCGCGTGCGTCCCGCCGTGGCCATCAACGCCGCCGTGGGCCTCTACCACCAGCTGCCGGCCTACACGGGCCTGGGCTATAAGGACGCCACGGGCGAGTTGGTCAACAAGTCGTTGAAGTACATGCGCGTGGCCAACGCCAACCTGGGCACCGAGTGGAACGTCACCCCCCGTGTGGTCCTCGCCCTCGAAGGCTTCTACAAATATTACACCCGCGTGCCCCTCTCCGTGGCCGACGGCATCCCCCTCTCCTGTAAGGGCAACGACTACGGCACGGTGGGCAACGAGCTGCTCCTTCCCACAGCCAGCGGCCGCGCTTACGGTGTCGAGGCCTCCATGCGCTGGCAGATACCCGGCAAGTTTACCTCCGTGACCTCCGTCACCTGCTTCCGCAGTGAGTACCGCAACGACGACCGTTCACCCTACATCGCCTCCGCCTGGGACAACCGCTTCATCGCCAACGTGAGCGGCACCTACGACTTCCCCCGCAACTGGAGCGTCGGTGCTAAGCTGAGTGCCATCGGCGGCAGCCCCTACACGCCCTACGATGAAGACAAGTCGTCGCTCGTCGAGGCCTGGGACGTGCAGGGGCGGCCCTACTACGATTACTCGCGCTACAACACCTGCCGCCTCGACGCCTTCGCCCAGCTCGACGTCCGCGTGGACAAGAACTACTACTTCCGCGGCTGGCGCCTGGGCATCTACCTTGACCTGCAGAACGTCACAAAGAGCGTCCTCCGCCAGCAGGACGTGCTGATGAGCACCGGCGTCGTCGAAAACCCCGAAGCTCCTGCCTCCGAGCAGCGTTACGTCATGAAACGCCTGAAGCAGGAGAGCGGCACCCTGCTGCCCACCATCGGCCTGACGGTGGAATTCTGATGCCGTCTCATTTCTCTATTATTTCAGTATTTCGCCTTGATCTCCGGCAGCGCCTTCCGGATGTCGCTGATGCGGCGGGCGTCGCTGGGGTGCGTGCTGAGCAGTTCGGGGACGGAGCCGCTGCCCGAGGCCGACATCTTCTGCCAGAAGCCGACGGCCACGTCGGGGTTGTAGCCCGCCATGCGCATCAGCACCAGGCCCATGTAGTCGGCCTCCGTCTCGTGCTTGCGCGAGAAGGGCAGCATGACGCCCACCTGTGCGCCCAGTCCGTAGATGGTGGAGGCAGCCGTCTGGATGGCGGCGCTCTTCTCGGCGAGGGAGTAGTTGAGCAGCTGGGCGCCCGTCTGTGCCAGCATCTGCTGGCTGAGGCGCTCGTTGCTGTGCTTGGCCACGGCGTGCGCCACTTCGTGACCAACGACCACGGCCAGTTCGTCGTCCGAGGTGACGAGCTTCATCAGCCCCTCATAGACCACAATCTTGCCGCCGGGCATGCAGAAGGCGTTCACCTGTTTGTCCGCCACGAGGTTGAACTCCCACTGGAAGTTCTTCACTTCTGCGGCCAGTCCGTTCTGGCGGAGGTAGGCCTCGGTGGCCTGGGCTATCTTCTGGCCGACGCGCTTCACCATGGCCGCCTGCTTGGCCGACGAGGAACGCGGGGCGGTCTTCATGTAGTCGTTGTACTGCGTCAGGCTGGAGGTGAGGACTTCCTGGTCGGAGACGAGTAGCAGCTGGCGGCGTCCCGTCAGGGGGACGGAACCGCATCCCGTCCAAAGGAGGGCGGTGAGGGCGAGGGGGAGAAGGGAATTTTTCATATATTATCGTTTAAAGGGTTATGCCTGGACAAAGATACGGAGATTTTTGGATTTCTGTCTCTTTCACCACAGATTACGCGGATTGACACAGATTATGATCTGTGTAATCTGTGTAATCCGTGGTGTTCGGTCATTCCGCACTGGATGCGGAATCCATGTCCCGAGGGTTATCTGCCGTGTGTGTCATCTGTGTGCCAGTCGCTTTCCACGTACACCTCTTGCCCCGTGACGGGATGGACGAAGCGCAGCGAGCGGGCATGCAGGTAAAGGCGGTCGGCGGGCTTGCCGTAGAGCGGGTCGCCCACGATAGGGCAGCCGAGGCCCTCGGCATGGGCGGCGTGGACGCGGAGCTGGTGCGTACGCCCCGTCAGCGGACGGAAACGGATGAGCGTGCGGCCCTCGCGGCGTTCCAGCACTTCGTAGAGGGTCTGCGCCGGCTTGGCGTGGGGCGCGCGAACCTCCTGGCAGGGACGGTGGTGCGGGCTGGGTCCTAGGGGCAGGTCGATGAGGCCGCTGTCCGCCGCGACGGTGCCTTCGAGCAGGGCGATGTACTCCTTCTCCACGGCACGCGTCTCGAAGAGGGCTTGCAGGCGGCGGTGCACGTCGGCACTCTTGGCGATGAGCATCAGGCCGGAGGTGTCCATGTCCAGGCGGTGCACCACCAGCGGGCCTTCGGCCTGGGGCAGGCGGCTGCGCATCAGGCTGAGCACCGAGGGGGCGTCGGTCTCCCTGCCCGGCACGGAGAGCAGGCCGGCGGGTTTGTCCACGATGAGCAGCCACTCGTCCTCATAGACTGTGCGCAGGCGGTGGGCAGGGGCGTCTGCCATCTTCTGTTGCAGTGGGTTGTCGTCCACGTCGAGGCCCTGGAGCATGTGCTTCAGGATGGGGCCGCACTTGCCCGTACAGGCGGGGTAGAAGTGTCCGTGCTCGCGTATTTCGTTCGCTGGTGAGCGGCCCCACCAGAACTCGGCCATGCAGAGGGGCTTCCACTTGTGCAGATAGGCCTGCTGGAGTAGCTTGGGCGCGGCACATTCGCCTGCACCGGCGGGCGGGGTGCCCTGGCGGGTGGGGGCGAAGATGGTGCAGAGATCCTTGGCCTCGCCGCGGGCGTTGAGCATCTTGAAGTGCCAGAAGAGGCGCATCTGCAGGGCGGCGGAACGGCGGTGGCGTTCGGCCTTCAGTTCGCGGATGGGCTCCTGCAGGTTGTCGAAGAGGGTCTGCAAGGCAGCCTTGCGGGCCTGCCAGGCGCGTTCGGCGCGCTTGTATTCAGCCTTCTGGTGCTGGCTTTCGCGCGTCAGGGCGGCTTCCTCGTCGGGCGTCAGCGTGGCCGATTGGCGCAGGCGGTGGCGTGCGTCGCGGGCCTCCTTCATCAGACGCCGCATCCCGGCCAGGTTTTCGTCGGCCTGGCGCTGGACCTCCTCCACCTCTTCCTTCAGCAGACGCATGTTCTCGTCGGCCTCCAGCGCGGCGATGCGGCGGTTCAGGGCGGAGATTTGCTCTTCCTCCTGCTTGAAGAAGCCGTCGGGCTGCAGCAGGTCGTAGACGGGCGGCACAAAGAAAGGCAGGCGGTTCTGCCCCGCCAGGATGCCCGAGAAGGCGGCCAGGTAGCCCAGCTGCCCCTCGCGGGTGCGTACCACCAACACGCCGAACATCTTGCCGCGTTCCAGCTCGTCGTGCCACTGCGTCTGCGCCGCCAGGTACTGCTGCACCTCGTGCGCGGCCAGCAGGCAGAGCGGGTGGGGCATGTAGGCAAAGGGATAGGTGAACCGCCGGGGCGGCTCGATGCCCTCGGTAGGCGAGGCGAACGGGTGGAGCATCTCCGCCCCGGCGCCGGTGGTGCGTGCGGCGGCCTTTTTCAGCCCTGCTGCGTGTTTCTTCTTCTTTTCCCATGCCGCCTTGCGGGCCTCGTAGGCGTCGCGCTGGCGTTCCAGATAGTTGTCGGCCATAGAATTGAGAATGGATAATTGATAATTGATAATGGAAAATTTGAACTTAAACCCCGCAAATATAGCAAAAGCTATTCGTATGAACAATTGGGGGCCTGTAAAAAACAAGCCATACGACCCGTGGCCGCATGGCTTGACAAACAAAACAAACAAATGCCTGTTGCAATAACAAGCACCTTGCCTCCCTGCTTCGCCAAGCTGGGGAGGCGGACCCGCCTCACGGCGGGGATATTATTATTCCTTTACATCCTGTACGGGACGAACATAACCTTCATCACCAATAGTGTTCTGTAAGAAAAAAACGCCTGATTCTGAGTTCCAAATAAATCCTTCACGACTATTATTGTATGGTGCATTCCCATTCAATGAGAAAGATGTTTGGCAGACATAGTTAGGCTTTATACTGGCTGTTTGCCTTCCGCTTTTATCTGTAAAAGTTTTCCAAGCTTCCGCTGGCATTCGGGTCGTCATAATAAGTAGCTCGCGCTGATTCGGTATACGATATCCAGCCGGATCTGCTCTAAATGTCTGATAATAATTCCATGGCCAATCATTCCATTCATCTTTAGTCAAATTATTCCATTGATCTACGTGAGGCTCCTGACCATCTCCACCATAAACATTTGGATGTACCCTGAATTTGGCATACGGCAGATTGTTTGCTGAGCGCTCGTTGTGTACGGGTAAGGGATTTACCTCGTAGTTGGTACGACGTGACTTTACATTCAGGTTGGTGGCATCTATCAGGTAGTAGCCTCCCTCTTCCGAGGTTACATCTATCAAATCTTCTGGCTCATCGTCAGGTTCGCTGAGCTTCAGCCCAAGATTACGGGCACACCGGTAGGAGAAATATGTATTTTGAACAGGTTTCTCACCGGGATCCCACCATGGCCCTTCTGTCGTTTCATCTTTAATAGACCCTGCCGAACCTCCTCGCGAAGCACCCTCCTCTGACCAAAGAATCCAAGCGTCACTTGTGCCATTAGCTGAGGAGGAGATGTAGTGCCAGCGCACCTGTGTCTTTCCTTCTTCGTCAACGCGGTCTGCCGGATTGCTGGGGTATAGGCGTGACTTTTCGTCCAGCGCATATTCTCCGATGTAGATGTCCGTCAGCTGGTCGATGGCGGCCAGGTACCAGCGGATTTCGTTGGATTGGATAATGTTGTCGCCGTTCAGGTCGCGGTTACGCATCAGGCAGGCGTGTACGGGGTCCTGATAGGTGCTGTTCAAGTCATAGTGCTTATCAGTGTTCAGCACGTCCGTCCAATGTACCACGTTGTTGTGGTTGGAACCGAGAATAATGTCCAGCGTATTCATTCGCCCATTGCTGGTAGAGCTGCCGTACTGGCGGCTGCCTTTCTGCATGCGTCCTGTTTCCATCACGGATTCTAGCCCCCAGGCGGTTTGCAATCCAGGCTTGTCCACATTGAAGATGGTGCTGATGGGGCGTTGCTTGAAGGTGAAGGTGGAGTTCACGACGCTGGAGTTACCGTCTGCACTGATTTGTGAGCCTCGGGCGATGATGTGTAACTGGCGGTCTTCTTTGTCGGTGGTGAGTTTCCACAACGAGCGGTTCTCCGCTCCCGGCTGGTTGGTCAGTGGGTGGTTGAAGTAGAGGTGCTCGTCGACGAAGACAGTGATGGCCACTTTCGCCTCTCCGTCAGTATCTTTGTAGAAGATTTTTGAATTCGGGTCATTGTATTCTCTTTGCAGACGGCGAATCAGCTGGTTCACGTCGAGCAGGCGGGCATTAGGATAATTTCTGCCACCTGTTGTATAATAAGGAGATGACTCGTTATTGGCTGCGCCAGTCATCGGGAACGGGTCGTTGTAGTTTTGGTCGCCCGGGTATTTCACGAAGTGTTCATTGTCCACGCCATAGTCGGCATTGATGGCAAACTTTATCCAGCGGTAGTCGCGCATATCCTGTTCGATGTTTTTGTCATCGTCCGTGGCATCGTGTATGCCGCGGCTGAAGGGGGTATTTACGCTCCACTTCATGTCCGTACCAATGGCACTCCTGTTCAGCTTGATGAGGCGGCGGTCGTAGTGGGAGTCGAACTCGAAGATGTCGGTGGTGCTGTACACCACGTCGCCCTCGTAGCCGGGACGCTTGTCCTCCCCATTCTCACTGGTTACCTCCACGATGATGTCGTTAACGCCCTGCACCTTTACATTATACGTATAGAAACCGTTGCGCTCGGTGTTGTAGTCGTTGGGGTCGGCGGGTACGGGCTGTCCGTTACGATTGGACACGTAGCCCAGGTGCACGATGAAGCGCACGTCGGCGTTAACCAGCATGTTCTCTCCGTCCACGTAGGAGATTGTTCCTGTCATTTCCACGAAGGTGGAGTTGGCGTTGGCGTTTGTGAAGATACGGTCGCCGTTGTCGTCCAGTCCTTCCTTGGTGTCCCACGCGTCACGCTGTGCATAGTCGAAAACGGATTGGAGTGGTGACTTCTTGTTTTCAGGCATGTAGAACACGAAGCTGCCGCCGGTGTAGAGGTTGGCGTTGTTCGGGTCAGTGGTCATCGTCTCGAAGGGTACGGCGGGTGTGTTGAAGTAGGTGGCATCGTCTCCGTCGTAGTCGCCAGACTTTGCTTCGAGCAGATAGCTCTGCTGCGGCACACGCTTCACTTCCCAGGTGCGGGGGGTAAAGGAGAAGTCTTTCCATGCCGGATTACTAGGGTTTGTTGTCACCATAAACTTCACCTTGGCATCGGTGCGCTCGAACTGCAGGGTCGACTCCATGGTCACGGTTCCGCTTTCCGAACCGGGGATGGTGACAACGGTGTTACCCTCTTTGTCCTTGGCGTAGCCAGTCATCATGAACAGACCGCCTCGGCTGACGGAGGCATCGCTCATGCGCATGACATAGGCTTTCAAGGCTTTTAGGTCGGCTATCTTGTCCAACTCGTCTTTTGTCACAGGGAAAGCCGTACCGGAGGTCCCGGTCCATAGGTTGGCGATACCCACAATGGTAGCGTCGTTCATCGACTTGGTGTCGAAAATAATCTTTCCCGAAGAGTGGTTAGGGTCTCCATTCTCAAAGGTAAAGCTCTCACCTTCCGTGAAGAAATTCCGGTAAACGATGGCGCCGCCTCCGTCGAACACGAAGACGTAGGCGTTTTCTATGCGGTTCTCGTATTCTTCGCTCTGCTCTGCTCGGGTCATCACTTCGCCGGCTTCGGCGCGGAATTTCAGCTGCACACGGACGGGGATACCTTCTTCCACCCGGCTGTGGTTGTCCATAAACGTGTCGTCGGTGCACGATGCTCCCAGAAGCGCCAGCACCGCTATCATGCTATACAGTAACTTGCTTGCTTTCATATCTGTTTCTACTATCGTTACGTGTTAATTGAATGAGGGTACGTCCACGGTGTTCTGTTCCCAAGGCACTACCTCAAATGCTATTTCAATGTGCGTGTCCGTGCGCAGCGTGGCATTGATGTTGACCTGCGTGTTGCGGGCTATGGAGTTCAGCGCACCGTAGTTGTTCACGAATGGCAGCGGCGTATATATTCCCCCTGACTCCGTGGTGAAGCCGATGGTATAGGGTGAGGCCTGCCCAGCGTCTTTCCATGCAAACGACGGATAGATATAGAGTGCCAGCGTTTCGCTGCTGTTACCCTCGATGGGGATATTGATGTTCTCCGTATAGCTCATTTCGTCATATTTCGTGTCGTCGGGCACGTCGAGGCTGCTTGTGTGGAAAAGGTAGAGGCAGTCGCCAAAGAATGGGCCGAACGACATGCTGTTGATGGTGATAGGGTCGCTCAGCGCATTGTTCATCGTGATGTTTAGCTTGGCCACGGCGCGCACCAGATTCACCTCAATTGCCTGTGGCGTATCGGTAGGTGGGTCAATGGTCAGCTGCCCCATCCACTCCATAGGCAGCCCCTTCGTGGTAAAGTCTATTTCCGAGCCGCGCTTGGGGAAGTATTGGTGCCCGTCATCATGAATGTGCACCTTCCTGGTTTCCGGTTCAATATCGGCCTGTAACTTCGCTAGGTCGCTGTAGTCCTTACCCAGGCTCGCCTCGTTGGCTATGACATACATCTGTACCTGACCAACAGGCACGTTGTCTATTGTGATAAAACTGCCACTTGTCAAGTCCTTGAATTCTTGGTTGATGGTGGTTGTCCCATCCGACTCTATGATGACGCGCAGGGTGTGGATTGCGGATTCCTGCTCCTTGGTGGGCGTCGTGATGCGTGTAGCCGCCTCGAGCATGGGGATGTCCAGCCGGATGGTAGCCGTACGTCCGTCGGCCGCCGGTTCGTCAGCCTCACGGGTACAACCGGCAAAGGTTGCCGAGAGCAGGCAGGTGGCCAGCAGCCCCATGATGTAATGATAAGTTGAATGTTTCATATCGTTGTTTCTTTTCATTATTCTCTTTTATATTATCCCCACGATACGGAGGTGTCTTCTTCTTTCCAGTCCGCTACTTTTACGGTGACGGTCAGCGTGCCGCCCTTGATGGTCAGGGTGTAGTGGTAGCTCTTTCCGGCGTCCCATTGGGTGATGGCTGTGGTCTGTAAATCGATGGTGGAGGTCCGGTCTACCGTATCTCCCTGATATTTATAAGCTATGTAGAGCTTGGCGTCTGTCAGGTTTGTGCCCGGTATCAGCAATACGTCGCCCAGCATGTCTTTTTCAAAACCATAGGTGGTGTTGAAGATGAAGTTTTCCAATTTATAAGGAGTATTGGCTTCGGTACAAGATGTTACTGGATCCCAAGTTGCTGTTTGTCCTTTGGTAAGCGTTCCTTGGTAGTTCACGCCATATACCTTGAAGGTGCTGACGGTGGCTACGGTGTTTTCCGACTTTACGGTGAATTTCACCCGTGCCAGCTCGTGCTTGAACTCCATCGCTACTGGTTGTGGATCATTGCCTGCCTCATAAGGAATGCTTGGGGGAATGGCTGTCATCAGGTCCACAGCATCCTCTCCCGTTTTCGAGCAATCGAAGTTCTTGACGGTAAGAGTGCCGTTGCTGAATGTTGTTTTGTCTTTAATTGTCGCCGGATAGACAGCGTAAAAATTGTATGTGCCCGGCACCCAGTAGCGTAATCCGTTGTCGTATGTTCCGTTGGGATGTACGGTTTCGCCTTCAAACAGGGGGAATTCAGGATTATATCCACCCCACACAAGGAAATCGTCGGGCAGACTACCACCATCCACCGCCGCGCGTGTCTCTGCCGCGGGAGTGAAAGAGATGGCACGGGCATCCGTGTCGGGTTCGCCCGTGGCGGTGTCGGTACACGAGGCGAGGGGCAGGAGGAGGGAGGCCGCCATGAGGAGGACGGCTCCGCGATTGTTTTGTTTTGTAAATATCTTTCTCATCTTCTTATGATTGGTGTATTTAATTGTCTATTAAGCGTCCGTTTAACGGACTGTTAAGCGGTCGTTTAATGGACCGTTAAGCGGGGCTTTAACGGTCCGTTAAATAGGGCCTTAACGGACCGTTAAATTCCGCGGGGGGCTGACCGGCCCCAGAAGGGCCTACAGCGGGCTTTCGTCCTGTCCGTCGCCTCCCGTACCGCCGCCCGGTTCGGGCTCTTCGGGGGCGAGGCCTACGTAGACGGGGCGGTTCAGTGTAAAGATTCTTGGAGACTTCGTCTGGTAGTTGCCGCCGGCGTACTGGGTGGTGACCTTCACCGTCCAGGCACCTTCGGTGATGCCTGCGGGCAGGCTGAACTGGAGCTTCTTGGGCGTGTTGGGCGAAATCTTGGCGGCGGGGATGAAGAAGGTCTTCTGCGGGTCGTCCACCGAGGTGAGGGTGACGCCTACTGAGGGGTCGGTGCCCACTACCTTGAGGCCGTTGCCGGTGATGACGGCCATGTCGCCTGCCTCCATGGGGAGGGGTACGCGGGTGACGGCGCCGCCTGCGCCGGTCTGTTCATTGAAGAAGGCGCTGGTCATGCCGGCGATGTAGGGCCCTGTGGCTGCGGGCTGCAGGAAGAGCTGGAGCTTGGCCTGGGCGAGGGCTTCGGTGACGGCGCTGCCCTGGCGGAAGGAGGCGTAGACGCGCACCTTGTCGCGGTCGACGGGCTGCGAGAGTTCGTGTTCCATCACCACGCCGGTGGCCATGGGCTGGGCGTAGCACAGGGGGGTGGAGACACAGAATCCGCTGGCCACGGCCTGTGCCATCACTTCCATGCCCACCTGCAGGGCGGAACGTACCTTGGTGATTTCTTCGCCCAGCCGTTGTGCGGTGGCACGGGCAATGTCGTCCAGGTCGAGCGGGGTGCTCTGTGTGTCTACGCGTACGGTGTAGTCGTCGTCCACGTCGGGCGTCAGCTGGTTGGGGTAGGCCTTCAGATTGAGGTCCATCGAAAATTGATTCTGTGCCATAATCGTTCGGTTTTAATGGCTAAAGTTTCGGGTTCGCTTGTGCAGCGCGGGGCTGCGTTGTGCCCGGGTGGGCGGTCAGGCCCGCCCGGGCTGTGATGGTTAAATAAAAGGGTGATTAGTTTTGGGGATCCGGATTGATAGGAGTTGTAGCACCACCTGTTGTCCAGTCGGAAGCTGAACCTGTGAATTCGATAGGTTTCGGGTCTTTTCCCGGATCTGGAGTCACGATGTTCTCATACTTCAATTCGGCTGTATAAACATATTTTGTTTGCGGATCCCATTTGGTGATACCAGTTGTCGGTACGGTAGCTGTGACTTTACCTGTTTTGATATTACTACCGTTGGCATCGGTAATTTCGGCGGTAGCAGTAATAGCAAATGCATCTACATCCTGTGGAATTACATAGAATTCTGCAGTAGAAAGACCTTGGGTTCCATCAATTACTGTTAAGACATCTTTGAAAGCAGTGTAGTCACCAGTAGCAGGTTCATCGGCAACTTGCTGAGTACCATCTACCCACTTGGCATTAGTGGTAAGGCCTGCAACCTTGAAATCTTTCAATTTTACGGTTACACCACCAAGGCTTTTCACTTCTTTTGTAAACTTGAATTGGATTTTAGACAGCAGGTGGGTAAAGTTGAGTACTACTTGAGTATTGTAGGTTGCGGGGTCGGCTACTACAATACCATTACCATCTTCACCTTTATTTGCAGCAAAAATCACATCACTTTGCTTATCTGCGGCAGAGTTAACAGCCAATGTCAGCTTACCAGCAGCATTGTCCCAAGTTGGAGTAACACCGTCACCGCCAGCATATCCGGCAAAGAACCAAGTACCTTTTGCCCAGTATTGTGTAGGACTATAACCCCAAGCGCTTCCGCTTTTTGTTACACTGATTTTGTTGAATACAGCATTTGTTCCATAACCACCATACACATAGAACTGTTCGAATGAAGTTGACGTAATGTCGTCAGCTTTCGTAATGTTGTCAATACCGGTTCCATTGAATCCGATAGCGCGGCTGTCCGATATGTTCAGCACTTCCTCGTTTGTACAGCTGGCCAGCACCATTGCGGCTACGCCCAGCATCATTAAACCTTTCTTCATAATCTTAATCATTTAAAGGGTTAATAAATAAAGTTAGTTGATTAGTTAATTGGTTTCTTAAGTTTATAATTCCATTATCCATTCTTCATTCTCAATCAATCGGCAGGGGTACCTCGATGACGTCACCCCAGTCTTCCACATCGGGATCGAAACCGCCGGAGCCTTCGGTACCGTCTTCATCGGAAATCTCGATGTCGTTGAACACCAGGATGCCGCCGCGGGGCTGGATGCGCATGGCGGCGCTTATGTCGCGGTCGAAGGTGAGGTGCTTGCCGTTCTTCAGCATCACTTCGAGGGTGAGCACGCAGTGCATCTTCTCGGGGTCGTCGGTATACTCGTTGGTCTTATAGGCAAAGTTGGGCACACCGAAGGTGAGCACTTCTGCCGTGCAGCCCTTCTCGTCCACCTTGCAGTCGAAGAGCACGGTGGCCGCTTCGGCGTCGGTGTGGCCGTCGTTCAGGAACACCTTCTCGGCCATGCCGGCCAGGGCTCCCTTGGCCTGTGCCACGTACTGCAGTCCCGACTTGAAGCGGTAACGTATCAGATACGTGTAGGTACGGGGGTACATGGTGGTGGGAAGGCCGTCCGGCGTGAGCGACTTGTGGGCCTCGTAGCTGGGCACGTAGGAGGCGTAGAGCACATCGGGCGGGGTGATGGTGCGCTCGTCGGCGTGGGTCTGCGGGGCCTGGTAGCTGGCGCGGGTGCGGGTACGGGTGCTGGCCGTGGCCGAGGCCGAGTTGTCGGTACCGTCGAAGACGATGTACTCCGTGTCGTTGTTGTAGAAGAGGATGGAGTGCGTGCCCTCGGTCATGGAGATGATGCCGCCGTCGCTCTCGAGGTTGCTTACGGAAGGCTCGTCACCGGTGTTGTAGACGATGGAGCGTATGCCGTCCGCCACGTCGGGGCGGAACTCGTCGTAACTGCGGGGCCATCCCTGCTCTTCCCAGATGGTTTCCCAGTCCGGCTGGATTTCACCTCCGGTGTAGGGGTTTTCCCATTCCTGCATCCATTCGGGCTGCACGTCGGCCCTCACGGAGGGGGCGTGGTCGGCATGGTTGTAGCACAGGTCCTTGCGACAGCCGGTAGTCAGCACCGCCGCCAACAGCATGGTTCCGGCCAGTGCGATATTCTTCATTTTTCGTTCTTCATTCTTCATTATCTGTTTCCTCCTTTCTCCGTCCAGCGGCCGATGTTCCATACAAAAGCGAATTTCAGTTTCAGCGGGCCGAAGTAGTTGGTCCGGTTGGTCTGCTGGTAGGCGTAGTGTCCGTCTGCCGGTACATATTCTTCGTACTTCAGGTGCGCGTAGCCCAGGCCGATGCCTGCCTCGAAGGCAAAGTACTTGCCCACGGGGAACATGTAGCCGTAGCTGAGGCCCACCATGCCGCCCTCGCCGCGGTAGCCGGTCTTGCCGTTCTCGAGGTCGTACCAGCCCGGTCCGCCGAAGAGGCCGAGGTAGTGGCCCTTGCGGGCACCCTGCGGCTTGAACCACCAGCGGGCTTCGGGAACGATGGTGGCCAGCTGGTAGTACTTATGCTTGCCGTTGTTGTGCCACCAGGCCATGTTGCCCTCGATGGCGGCCGAGAAATGTTCGCTGAAGCGGTATTCTATTTCGAGTGAAGGCATGAGCACGGCGTCGTAGAGGAGGTTCGACTTGATGTACCAGGGGGTAGCCTTGTAGACGCGGGTGCGGGCTTCGGCTTCGCGTGCCAGGCTGTCGGCGGCCTGACGGCGGCGCATCTCTTCGGCCCGCTGGAGGCTGTCGCGGCGCAACTGTGCCAGGCGTTCGGCCTCGGCGCGTGCGGCTTCGATGGCAGCCAGACTGTCGGCACGGAGGCGTTCAAGGCTGTCGCGGCGGGCCTTCAGGGCGCGCTGTTCGGCCAGATATTCCTCGGTGAACTGGATGCCCATGAGGGCTACGACGTCGCGGATGCCGTTATAGGAACGGGATGAGTTGTAGGTGCGGTAGTAGTCTTCCTTCATGCCGTGGTGGGTGATGAACCACGACTTCACCTGGTTGGTGCGGTTCTTGGCTGCCTTCAGGTTTTCGGCCTGGCTGCCGTAGGATCCGCAGAAGCCGCGGATGTACAGATAGGCCTTGCCCGAAGTGATTTCTTCGCGGTGGCGGTCGATGAGCGCGGCGGCTTCGGTAATGGACTTGTCATTCCCTCGGAAGGGGGAATAGAACATGAGCTTTCCGGGAACGAACCGGAAGAGGATAGCGGAATCACCTGTCTGCTCCACAGGTGTCTGCCGGTTTTGGGCTTGCGTGGGCTGGCCTGTGCAGAACAGCAGAAACAGCAAGCCGGACAGTGCAAGATGTCGGACTCTACACATAAGATTTTTTCGTTACAGTTTTACAATGGGTGTCCGTTACTTCGTAGGTAACGGGAGAGTGTACTTTTCTTTTGCCTTGACGCAAAAGAAAAGATACCAAAAGAAAAAGTCAAGGGCTGAACCTCCGGGGCTACTCCGTTCCCTCCTTTTGCTAAAAGGCAGAAACTCGCTGCGCTCAGACAGTCTGCCTTTCTTTACGCAAAAGGAGGGACTCCGCTTTACGCCCCTCCGATTAGGCCCCGGCTGCGCATGGAAAGCCTACACGCCGCATGGTGGACCGGCCTCACCGTAGGGGCGTAAAGCGTAAGGCGGCTTTCAGGCGTGAAGAAGGACAGGCTGTCTGAGCGCAGCGAGTTCCTGTCCTTTAGCCTGAAAGCCGTCTGGAGTAGCCCCGAAGGTGCAGACGGGGCCCTTTCTTTTTGATATCTTTTTCTTTCGGGCAAGCGAAAGAAAAAGTATAGTAACTTTTTTGAAACCTGAAATGTTAAATCAATGATTTTGCTTGTTTATTATGTAAAAAAGGCCGTCCTTTGTCGCAACAAACAATCGCAAGTCCCGTTACCTACGAAGTAACGGAATTCTTCATTTTCCCTCTCTTGTGAACCAATATGAACTTAAATGGACAAATACGATAGAATACTTCTGTTCATGTCGTGTATCCGTTCATCAGAATGTCGTTTGAAGTAAGTTTCCGTAATTTTTACAGATGAATGCCCCATGGCGTTGCTGATGAGTTCCGGCTGGAAATCACGGTAGTTGGCCAGGGTGGCCCAGCTGTGGCGGGCTGCATAGCTGCTGAGCTGTATACCGGCCTTTAGGGTGGCAGCTAGCTGCTTCAGCCGGTAGTTGAAGCGGCGCAGGGCAACGGTGTATTGACGGTAACCCTCGGCCCCTGTGCCGCGGACGAAGGAGAAGAGGTAGGGCGACTCGGGGTCCCGGCTCTTCAGGCGCTCGATGAGCTTCATGGCCTCGGGCTCGACACGTACCGTGAGCCAGGCACCCGTCTTGCGGCGGCGGTAGGTCAGGAGGTTGCCGTGCAGGTCGCAGCGGCGCATGTAGGCGATATCGACAAAGGGGATACCGCGCAGCATGAAGAGCAGTATGAAGAGCAGGCGTGAACGTTCGAGGCTTTCGGATGCGGATACGGGCTTTTGCAGGCGGCGGAGTATCTGCTCGTCGAGGGCCCGCTTTACCGTGACCCGCGTGCCGGTATATACTCCCTTGAAGAGGCGCGGGCGGAAGGGGGCGAGGCCTTCGTCGACGGCTCGGTAGTAGACGGCGCGCAGCATGCGCATGTAGGTGGAGATGGTGTTCCAGTTGAGCATACGTCCCAGCAGGTAGTTCTGGAAAGCTTGCAGCCACGTGGGGGTGATGGCACTGAAGGGGAGCGGCCTGCCGCCGACAAATTCGTTGATGCGGTTGAGGGTACTGCGGTAGACGTGGGCCGTGCCGAGCCGTTCCACGTTCTGGAGGCGGGCTGTCACTGCGGACATGTAGGCGATGAAATCTTTTTTAGAGTTAGTCATGGATTAACGGAATTAGTTGTTGGTTAATATATAAATATGTATAAATAGTGTGGAGGTGAGTATTGTTTGTTTTGTTTCGTGTGCAAAAATACGATTTTGCGCTAAATATTGTTCCGGCTCTTTGGCAGACCGCCGAAATTTACGTTCCTTTGTTGCCGGATTGAATCAAACTATATAGATTATTATGGGATACGGAAAATGGATAGGCGGCGTGGTGGGCTTCATGGCTATGGGTCCTCTGGGTGCGCTGGCCGGTTATGCGATAGGTTCGCTGTTCGACAAGGCTTCGGACGCGGAGGCACAGGGTGCGACAGGACATGAGTACTACGGGCCTACATCGGCCGGTTGCGAGGACTTGGGTCAGCGCAACAGTTTCCTTTTTGCCATGCTCGTCATGGCTTCATACATCATCCGAGCCGACGGGCGCATCATGCACAGCGAAATGGAGTTTGTGCGCCGTTTCCTGCGGGTGAATTTCGGCGAAGGTGCCGTGGCCGAGGGCGAACAGATTCTGCTGAACCTCTTCGAACGGCGCAAGCAGATGGAACGCACCAATCCGATGGCATTCAAGAACACCATCCACGACTGTGGTGCGCAGATTGCTGTCAACCTGACCTACGAGCAGCGTCTGCAGATGCTGGACTTCCTGGTGAAGATAGCGCAGAGCGACGGCAACGTGTGCCAGGCAGAGATTGAGGCGTTGAAGGAGGTGGCGGTGGCCATGGGACTCTCGGTGCAGGAGGTGGAGTCGATGCTCAACCTGCGCGGCAGTTCGCTGGAAGATGCCTACAAGGTACTCGAAATCTCTCCCGAGGCTACCGATGCCGAGGTACGTGCGGCCTATCGCCGGCTGGCCTTGAAGCATCATCCCGACAAGGTGGCGGCGCTGGGTGAAGACATCCGCCGCGCTGCCGAACAGAAGTTCCAGGAAATCAACGAAGCCAAGGAACGCATCTACAAGGCACGCGGACTGAAGTGAGGCAGGACGGCTTCATGCGATTTTTTTTCCATCGGATAGTTGCAGCAAAGGTTATAGATTTGTATATTTGCTGCATAAAAATAAAACAATCGTATGAAGAAAATAATCTGTTCGTGGGTCAGCATTCTGTTCGGATGCTTCATTCTTGCATCCGGTTTCGTGTTTTTCATCAACCCTTATAACATTGTTCCGGGAGGTGTGTATGGGGCGAGCATCGTGCTTCACAATTTGTTCCCTTCCGTTCAGGTGGGTACGTTCGGCTATATGTTCGATGTACCTTTGCTCATTCTGTCGGTGGTGCTGCTGGGTGCCAAGCTGGGTACCCGGACCATTGCGGCCGCTCTTGTCACTCCGCTTATCATGAACGTGCTTTCGCGGGCTGTTTATCCCACACAGGAGGCGCTTGAAGCACTCGACCCCTCACAATTGCTGGGAGGATGCATCGACTTTTCTGATCATCTGATGCTGACGGCCGTTGTCGGTGCAACGTTGATTGGCATTGGGTCGGGCATCGTGGTGCGCAACCAGGCCACAACGGGAGGAACGGATATTGTAGCCATGCTGTTGCAGAAGTATCTGCACATCCGCTTCTCGAACGGCATTCTGCTGGCCGATGCGGTAGTGGTTTGTTTTGGTCTGGCAGTCATCGGTTTTGGTATCGGCAGTGCCGAAGACATGGAGCAGCCTGCCCTTTTCCTGTCGTTCTATTCGCTGGTTGCCATCTTTGTATGTTCGCGTGTCATTGCTTTCATGATCAATGGTGCGAAGAATGACAAGCTGATTTTTGTAATCAGTGACAAGAAGATGACCGAACTGCACAAATACATTCTCGAAGAGCTGGACCGTACGGCCACCTGCATCAAAAGCAGCGGCCTTTATACAGGGGCAGAGAAGGAAATGTTGTTTCTGGTGGTAAGCTACAAGGAAGTGAACGGGGTGAAGCTCCGTATCAAGCAGGCCGATCCGCGTGCATTTGTGGTGGTGACCGATGCTTACGATGCCTTTGGTGAGGGCTGGAAGCAGTTGCCTTCTTCGGCCAACGAACTTCAGCCGGAGTAATACAGGCAGTATATACAAAAAAAGAAGGCCGTTCTCCTTTGGTGGGGAACGGCCTTCCTGTTGTCTTTACCGGAAACCGGACTGATTAATGGATTTCAATCACACGGTTGATTTTGGCTTTTTCTTCGGGTGTGCGTTTCGGCAGGTCAATGGTCAGCACGCCGTCGGTGACGTTGGCGCTGATCTTTTCCTTTTCGACATCCTCGGGCAGAACGAATGCCTGCTGGAACTTGGAGTATGAGAACTCGCGACGCAGATACTTCTTGTTCTCTTTGTCTTCTTCTTTGCTTTCGTTCTTCTTCTCCATGGTGATGACCAATTCGTTGTCTTCACTCAGATGGATGTTGAAGTCGTCCTTGGTCATACCCGGAGCAGCCACTTCCACCTTGTAGTCTTTTTCATTCTCAATCACGTTGATGGCAGGAGCAGTAGCGTTGGCTTTTACCATCCAGTCGTTGTCGAAGAAATCGTTAAAGATACTCGGTAACCAGTTCTGATTGTTGTACTTTCTAATCGGCATCATAGTTGTAATCTCCTATTTTAAATTGTTTATTATCAATTTTCTTCTGAACCCCTCTACCTTTCGGTTTCGTTGTTCGCAAGAGTATTTGCAAACTCTGTGCCTGTTTGACGAAATGTCAGTCACAACACCCAGTTGTTTAAACTTGCGCAAACATTTTTAATCAGCCGGTCTGTCGTTTTAAATCTTTGCATACTTTATTGATTGTTCGTCGTTGCCGGCATGGACATGCCGGTCGTCAGATTGTCACTTTTTCGGCAATATTGTCATTTTTCCAGCCGCCATCCTTCGTCGTTGTGATAGACCATCAGGTGGCTCATACCTCCGTCTACGGTCAGATTGATACCGTTGACGAAGCTGTTCTGTTCATCACAGAGGAAAAAGGTGGCCCGTACGATGTCTTCCGGTTCGCCGACGCGTCCGGACGGATGTTGCAGGCTGTCACTTGTTGTATAGTGGGGCTGGGGCGTTCCTTCGTGGAAACGGGCCGTTTCAATCCATCCCGGTGCGATGGAGTTGACGCGAGCAATACCGGACAGGCTTACGGCCAGTGCATGAGTCAGGGAGGTGATGCCGCCTTTGGCCGCAGAATAGCTTTCCGTATCGGCTTGTGACTGGAAGGCCCGGGTGGACGAAAGGTTGACGATGGATGCACCCGGAGCGAAGTGGGGCTTCAGACGGCTGGCCAGCCAGAAGGGGGCAGCCACGCCTACGCGTTGTACATAGAGGAACGCTTCGTATGAGCACCCGGAGAGGATGCCGCCATTCATCAGGCAGGCGTTGTTTATCAGATAATTTACCTGCTTTTCCTGCTCCAATATCCAGTCGACAAAGCTGTCGATGACAGTTTGTTCGGCAATGTCACCTTGATAGAAATGAATGTTGGGGTCAGCAGGATGGTCGGGACATGTTTTGTCGATAACGTAGACACGGGCTCCTTCGGCACTGAAACTTTCGGCCAGGCAGCGTCCGATGCCGGCTGCCCCTCCGGTGATTACACAGACTTTTTGTTTGAATTTCATGAGGGTAAAGATGATTTTATGAGCTGACAGATGGGTTAGTGGATAAAAAAATGAGGCTATGTCGATTTATGGCACAGCCTCATCGGTTGGTAATGAGAATCTTATTATCTTATTATTGTTGGGCTTCGGCCTGTTGGATCATCTCCTTGCTGGCATACATGTAGATTTCCACACGGCGGTTCTGGTCGGCCGACTTGCTTTCGTCGTATTCATCGTAGGCCACACCTTTCACCACCTTGAACTGGGCGGGCGAAACGTTGCAGTCCTGCAGATAGTTTTCGACGGCGTATGCACGGTCTTTCGAGACTTTCACATTGGCTTCGTATGTACCCACTTTGTCGGTATGGCCGATGATGGCAATGTCTGTAGTCGTATCTTCGCGCAGAATCTCAGCCAGTTTGCGGAGCGATGCCTTGGCATCGTTGCTCAATGTCGAAGAGTTGAATCCGAACAGAATGCCCGAGGTGAAGGATACTTTGACTGCATCCAGTCCGTTGGTATCGGTCACTTTTTCGACTTCGGCTCCTTCAATCTTGGCAGCTTCTTCCGCCTTCTTGTCCATCTTGCGGCCGATGACAACACCGGTACCAGTTCCTACAACGGCGCCTACAGCTGCACCGATGGCGGCTCCTTTTCCTTTACCTATCAGGCCGCCTATCAGAGCACCGGCTGCTGTACCCGAAGTACCACCGATGATACCTCCTTTCGTTGTATTGTTCATTGTTCCGCAACCGCTGAGCAGCAGACTTGCACAAAGCACGCCGGCCATCACTTTCACATTTTTCATTTTTCTATCAGTTTTGGGTTAGGATATTGTTTTTGTTTCCTGTTCCTGCAATCAGAACAAGGTATTGGTTTCGTCGATGAGTTTGCCTGCCTGCCATACGGCACGGATGTTCAGTTCCTTGTCCATGACGATGACGTCGGCATCCATGTCTTTTTGCAAAGATCCCTTGCGGTCGGCAATGTTCATGATGCGTGCCGGTGTTTCGCTGGCCATGCGGAGGGCGTCTCCCAGAGGGATGCCGGCCTTGACCATGGTACGTACCAGAGTGTCACAGGTAGCAATACTGCCAGCCAGTGCCGAGCGGTCGGCCAGTTTGCAGACTCCGTCTTCGATGATGTAGCGCGGGTCGTTGATTTCCTTTCCGTCGCTGGCCGAACACGACATGGCGTCGGTGACGAGGCAGGTGTGGTCTACACCCTTCAACTTATAAGCCAGTTTCAGAATGGTGGCGGGCAGGTGGATACCGTCGGCTATCAGCTCGATGGTCATGCCGTCCGTCAGATAGACGCTTTCTACAGTACCTTCGTATTTGTATTCGCGGCGCTTGTGGAAGCCCGGCATAGCGTTGTAGAAGTGTGCGGCATGGGTGAAGCCGGCTTCGTAGGCAGCTTTGATGTCGTCATATTCGGCTTCTGTATGCGAAACGGCAGCCAGGATACCTTTTTCACGCAGATAACCGGCAAACTTGAGTGCACCCGGCAATTCGGGAGAAGCGTCCCAGCGGCGGATGCAGTCGGTCTTTTCCAACAGTTCCTTGTATTCTTTTTCTTCAATGGGCTTGACCAGGCCTGCAAATTGTTCTCCGGCCATTTTAGGGTTCAGATAAGGACCTTCGATGTGGAGGCCTTCCACAGGACTGCCTGCTTCGTGCATGATTTTCTCGCAGATGGCGGCTGCTTCGTACAGCTTGTCAAAGGGAGAGCAGGACAGAGTGGGGTAGATGGTCGTGGAACCATGGAGCAGGTGGGCATGGATAGCAGTACGGAAAGCTTCTTCCGTACACTCGGTAAAGTCGTGTCCGCCTCCTCCGTGAATGTGCATGGACACAAAGCCGGGTACGATGTACATGCCTTTGGCATCTATGAGCTGAGCACCGATCAGGGCCAGGTCACAGTTGGTCACTTCCAATATCTTTCCGTCGCGCATCAGTACGGATCCTTCTTCCAGCCATCCTTGCGGAGTAAATATACGGCCGTTTATAATCTGGGTAAGCATCGTTTTTTTTCTTTTAAAGGTTAGTATTGTTGAATTAGGTTTTCGCAAAAGTAACTACTTCTTGTGAGAAATGGTCATTTTCCGTTCGTTTTTTTGTAAAACTATCAAGAACAGACTGAATGGGCGCGTATTTCGAGAGTCTGTCGGGCCGCTTCGGCTCCACTTTGGATGATGCGGCGGGCGTGGTGGAACTCCATCATGTCGTAGTCGTGTGCAGACATCTGGATAAGGATGTCTGGTTTGAAACGTTCGATGTCGTAGCGGGTAATCTGCTGCATCATCAGACGAGATGATTCGGACAGCAGCAGGTAGGGATTCATACGACGGCGCTTGCCGTTATTGATGGGGGCGTTGACGTCGACGGCCATGAGCAGGTCGCCTGGTGTGCGGATGGCGTGGCGCAGGGGCAGAGGATTGAGCAGGCCACCGTCTACCAGTATGCGTCCTTCTGAACGGACAGGACGGAATACCATGGGAATGGAGATGGAGGCGCGGATGGCTTCGAACAGGTTGCCGGAGGTGAACTTCACTTCCTGCTCACTCAGAATATCTGTGGCCAGGGCGGCGTAGGGCAGGGGCAGACTTTCGATGGGCACGTCGGGGACAATCTGCTTCAGTTCGCGGATGAAGCGGTCACCCTTTACCAGACCGTCGCGGCTCAGGGTGAGGTCGGCCAGTTGGAACATCTTGCGTTTGTCCCAGCTGCATAGCCATTCCTTACATTCGGCCATTCGTCCTGTGGCATACATGGCGCCTACCATGGCTCCCATAGAACTGCCGACGATGGAAGCGATTTCGTAACCATATTCCAGCAAGGTTTCTATTACGCCGATGTGGGCAATACCACGGGCTCCACCCATGGAGAGTACGAGGGATATTTTTTGTTTCTCCATAATTATGAATATATGATGTATGATGGGGAAGAAGCGGTCAGAAACGTTCGTCGTCTCGTCGTTCTTCGTTTACTTTGTCGGGTTCGCTTTTTTTCAGCCTTGCACCGCAACATTTGCAGTAGAGGGCTTCGAAGTCATGACCGTCGCGGTGGCAACGGGGACAGCGCCGTTTCTCCATTTTCTTATGTTCACTCACCATTGTGGCCGAGACGATGCCTGTAGGCACGGCAATGATGGTATAACCGATGAGCATGATGACGGCCGAGAGAAAACGGCCCACCGGGGTAACGGGCGTGATGTCGCCATAGCCTACGGTCGTCATGGTGACAATGGCCCAGTAGATGCTGTTGGGAATATTGTTGAATTGTGAGCCGGTGGCGTCACCTTCGATGGCATACATCACCGTTCCCATGGATGTCACGAGGATGAGCACGAAAAAGAAGAAGATGAATATCTTGGGGGCACTGATCCACAAGGAACGAAGCAGCAGATTGCCTTCGTTGATGAAGGTGAAGAGTTTGAAGATGCGGAAGATGCGGATGAGGCGGAAGGCACGGATGACGAGCAGGTAGTGTGTACCGTGGAGGACGAAACTCAGGTAGACGGGCAACGTAGCCAGCAGATCGACGATGCCGAAAAAGCTGAAAATGTATTTCCGGGGCTCCTTCAGGCAGTAGATGCGTGCCAGATATTCAATGGTGAAAAACAGTGTGAGCACATACTCCAGCACTCGCAGTACGAGATAGGCCGAATGGGGGAAGATGTGCATGCTCTCCAGGATGACGAGCAACACGCTGAGTACAATACTTCCGATGAGAATGATGTCAAACAGTTTGCCTTTGGGCGTGTCCGATTCGAAAACGATGGAGTAAATTTTCTGCTTCAGCTCCTCGTTGTGCAGGAAGTGGTGCCAGTGTTGGCGTAGGGTGGAAAAATATTTCATAATGTCCGGTTACTTGATGATTGTCTGGCAAAGTTAGCAATTTCTTTACGAAACTGGTGGTTTCATCCGTTGAAACATAAAACAAGCCCGCACGGTTCGTCGCGAATGGTGCGGGCTTCAGGTTGACTTCATAATATTGGTTTATGAAGAGAGAGTAGATTTAGTTAACATGGTATTAGAAAACCCCTTTAGGGAAATATAGGATTCTATTTTATTGGTCGGTTCCTCCACCCAAAGCATGGTAGAGGTTGATGACTCCCTGTATCTCGCTGTAGCGGTCGGATGCCAGTGTCAGTTGCGCCGAGAGGAGTGATTGACGGGCAGTAATCACTTGCAGATAGTTTACCGTACCGTGCTCCATCAGCAGGCGGGTATCTGAAACTGTTGTTTCCAATTGTTTCACCTGTTCCTTGTCCAGCAGGATTTGTTCGCGGGCAGTCTGCCATTGGATAAGGGCGTTGTTCACTTCCTGACCGGCATTAAGCAGTGACTGTTTGAAGGCGAGCACTGCTTCCTGCTGTTGTGCCTTGGCTATTTTCAGGTTGGCGATGTTCTGTCCGCGGTTGAAGAGTGGCTGTACGAGTGACCCCACTGCTTGCAGAAGCCAGGCACCCGGATTGGTGATGGCTGCTCCGCCACTGTTGGTCCATCCGGCACTTCCGCTCAGTGTGATGCTGGGATAGAAGGCCGACCGGGCAGAGTTGGTGGCATAGAAGGCTTGCATCAGCGAGGCTTCGGCTTGGCGTACGTCCGGACGGCGTGACAGGAGTTCGATGGGTAGTCCGACTGACATGCGGTCAGGGAACTGCTGCCCGTCCAATGTTCCTCGTTCGAGGCGGTGGGGTACTTCACCGATGAACACACACAAGGCATTTTCCTGTTCGGCTACCTGTCGTTGGAGCGAGAGGAGCGATGACTCGGCGCTGAGCCGCGAGGCTTCGGCCTGGCTTAGCGTGGCACGGTCAGCCTCGCCTGCTTTCATCAGGGCGTGGAGTGATTTGACGTATTCACGCCAACTTTCTGTTGTCTGCGTGGTGACTCTAACCTGTTCGTCAAGCATCAGCAGGGCATAGTAGCTGTCGGCTACAGTAGCTATGACCTGTGTCTGCATGGCCTGTCGGTAGGCCTCGCTTTCCAGCAGGGCAGCGCGGGCACCTCGTTTAGCGTTGGTCAGTTTCCCGAAGAGGTCAATTTCCCACGAGGCCGATCCTCCCAGTGAATAGGTTTTCTGTGCTTTGCTTCCGTCAAAACTGGAGAGAGTGCCCTGCGGGTCGAGTTGCAGGGAGGGTAGGTAAGCCAGTTTGGATGACATCAGTGTGGCCTGTGCTTCCTTGACACGTAAGGCAGCTGTTTGCAGGTCTGTGTTGGCTTCCAGACCACGGCGTATGAGTGACTGGAGGCAGGGATCGGTGAACAGTTCCTCCCATCCCAGCGAGGCGATGGACGAAGCTGTGTCGGGAGCGGTGTCGGCGCGGTAGAGGCTGTCGGTCTGCACCGTGCTCAGGTCGGGCCGTTCGTATTTGTTGTATATGCCGCAACCGGTTGTCAATAAGGAAAGGGCGGCTATCAGTATTTTTTTCATTCTATTGTTTCTGTTATGGTTTGTACAATTTCAGTCTTCCTCGTGTTTGCGGGCAGGCATCAGCCGTTCCTGCAAGGTCTGGAAGACAATGAACAGTGTGGGTACTACGAAGAGCAGGGCCAGTGTCCCGACGATCATTCCACCTACAGTACCTACACCCAGCGAGATGTTACCGTTGGCACCGGCACCCGAGGCTACGACCAATGGGAACAGACCGATGATCATCGTAAGGGCAGTCATCAGGATGGGACGCAGACGGACGCCGGCTGCCGATACGGCCGCTTGTGCGATGGTCATACCCTGACGGCGTCGGGCCGAAGCATATTCGGTCAGCAGAATGGCTGTCTTGGCCAACAGACCAATCAGCATAATGAGTCCGGTCTGCATGTAGATGTTGTTTTCCAGTCCCCATATCTTGGCAAAGAGGAAACTTCCCATCAGTCCGAATGGTACGCTTAACATGACGGCCAGCGGTACGAAGATACTCTCGTACAGGGCACAGAGGATGAGGAAGACGAAGATGATGCAGATGGAGAAGATGATAACCGTGTTGCTTCCGCTTCCTGCCTCTTCACGTGTGATACCACCGAACTCGTAACCGTAACCTACGGGCAATGTCTCCTTGGCCACTTCGGCAATGGCGGCAATGGCTTCACCCGTACTGTAACCGTCGGCCGGAAGTCCGTTCACCTGAATGGAACTGTAGAGGTTGAAACGGGTAAGTGTTTCAGTACCATATACTTTGGTCAGGTTGACGAACTGACCGATGGGGGCCATCTCACCCGACGAGGTACGTATGAACATATTGTTCAAGGCGTTCTTGTCCAGACGATAAGTCTTGTCGGCCTGTACCATGACGCGGTAAAGTTTGGAGAAACGATTGAAATTGGACGAATAGTTTCCGCCGATGAAGCCCGACAGAACACTGAGCACATCGGTAGTCGTAACGCCTGCACGTTGGCATCGGGCAGCATCCACTTCTACGGTATATTGCGGGAATTTCGTGTCAAATGAGGTATAGGCCATTTGGATTTCGGGACGCTGGTTCAGGGCGGCGATGAAATCCGTGGTATATTTCTGTAATGCGTTGATGTCGCCACCTGCACGGTCCTGCACATAGAGTTCGAACCCGTTTCCCATACCGTATCCCATGATGGTAGGTTGGGCAAAAACGAAGAGTTTCGCCGACTTGATATTGGCTGTACGGCGGTAAATCTCGCTGATGACAGCGTTGATGTTGTCTTGACTTTCCGTACGTTCATCCCAGGGTTTCAGTTTGATGATGAGCATACCACCCGACGGTGCCTGTCCACCCATCATACTGTAGCCGCTGACATTGGAGTAACGGGATATTTGGGGAATGTCTTTGATACATTTCTCGACTTCAGACATGGCTTTGATGGTTTGCGAGAGGCTGCTGCCCGGAGGAGTGGTGACGTTCATAAAGATACAGCCCATGTCTTCCTCGGGGACCAGACCGGTCTTGGTCGTTTTCATCAGAACCACCAGCAGGGCGATACTGGCTACCAGTGCAGTTCCTATTACCCATTTGCGACGGAAGAACCACTTTACCCCGCCTTTGTAGCGAAGTATCAAGCGGTTGAACGAAGCTTCAAAAGCCTGATGGAAACGGGAAGAAAAACTTAGTTTCTGGCCGGTAGAGGCATCGATGTGAGGTGTCATGATGAGTGCACACAGGGCCGGACTCAGTGTAAGGGCGTTGATAGCCGAAATGCCTACGGCAACAGCCATGGTCAGACCGAATTGCATATAGAAGGTTCCGCTGGTACCTCCCATAAACGAAGAGGGAATAAACACGGCCATAAATACCAATGATGTGGTGACAATGGCAGCCGCAATGCCGTCCATGGCACCAGTTGTGGCTTTATAGGGTGAGCGGACACCCTCATCGAACTTGGCCTGTACCGCCTCGACCACCACAATAGCATCGTCCACTACCGTACCGATGACCAAGACGAGAGCAAACAATGTCAACAGGTTGAGGCTGAAACCGGCTATATAAAGGAAAGCAAACGTACCTACCAGTGATACAATGATGGATACTGCTGGAATGATGGTGGAACGTACACTTTGCAGGAAGACATATACAACGAGGATAACGAGGATGATGGCCTCAATCAAAGTCTTTACCACTTCGTGGATAGAGGCATCAAGGAAGTCCTTGGTACTCATCAGATCGGTCAGTACCAGTCCCTTGGGCAATTCTTTGGCTATTTCCGCGGTCAGCTTGTCTATTTCTTCAATGATTTCATTGGCATTGGAACCGGCCGTTTGCGAAATCATACAGGTGGCACCCGGATGTCCGTTTATCTCGCTGTTGTAGGCATAGCTCTGTGCACCAAGTTCTACTTTGGCAATATCTTTCAAACGGAGCACTTCACCGTTCGCAAGTGATTTGATGACAATGTTACCGAATTCTTCGGATGTCTCGTATCGTCCGCGGTATTTGAGGGTGTACTGATAGGTGTTTTCCGAATCTTCGCCTAACGTACCGGTAGCAGCTTCCACGTTTTGGTCGCCTAGAGCATTGATAACGTCGTCGGGTACCAGTGAATACTGGGCCATGACTTGTGGGTTGAGCCAGATACGCATGGCGTAGTCGCCACCCATCACATTGACGTTACCTACACCTGTGATACGTGAAAGGCGTGGCTCGACATTGATTTTGAAGTAGTTGTTGATAAAGGTCTGGTCGTAACTGTCATCGGGACTATAGAGGGCCAGAATTTTCAGCATACTGTTCTGCCTTTTCTCTACGGTTACACCGATTTTGGTCACTTCGGCCGGCAGAAGACCTTCAGCTTCGGATACACGGTTTTTGGTGTTGATGGTTGCCATGTCGGGGTCTGTCCCTTGCTTGAAGTAAACGGTGATACTTCCCGAACCGTTGTTGGTGGCGGTAGAGGTCATGTAGGTCATGTTCTCCACGCCGTTGATGGCTTCCTCCAGCGGGACGATGACGCTCTTCTGTACTGTTTCGGCATTGGCTCCCGTGTAACTGGTGGATACCATAACAGTAGGCGGTGCAATGTCGGGATATTGTTCCATAGGCAGATTGAACAGGCTGATGAGGCCCAGCATCAATATCAACACCGATATGACGCATGCCAGGATGGGGCGGTCAATGAATGTTCTGAGTTTCATAACATATTCCTCCTTTCAGGTTTAGTTGGCAGGCGTGTTGGCGGTTGGCTGGTTGCCTATTACGGCTCCTTCCTGAACCAGACCTGCACCTTCGGCAATGATGGTTTCACCTTCTTCCAGTCCGTTCTCTACGATATACTCTTTTCCATTGTTCACGGGGAATACGGTTACTTGGGAAGAAGTGGCTTTTCCATCCACTACTTTATATACGAATATTTTGTCCTGTATTTCGAATGTGGCTTCCTGCGGCACGATGAGTACGTTCTCTTTTATATAAGGAAGGACGACAGTTCCGCTTCCACCGTTACGCAGCATGTGTTCTGGATTGGGGAAAGTGGCTCTCAGGCTGACGGCGCCTGTACTGGTATCAATTGTTCCGCTGATGGCATCAATACGTCCCTTGTGATCGTAAATCAGACCATCGCTGAGTTTCAGTTCCACTTCAGGCATTTGTTTCAATGCTTCGTCCAGTGTTTTGTACTGGCGTACCAGAGAAAGTACCTGGCTTTCGGTCATGGAAAAATAGACGTACATTTCGGTATCATCGGATACGGTGGTAAGCGGTGTGGAAATAGAGGCGTCTACCAAAGCTCCTACACGGTAGGGCAACATGCCTGATACTCCGTCGACGGGACTTTTCACTTCGGTGTACGAAAGATTGTTGCGCGCATTTACTTCTTCAGCTTTGGCTTGTGCCAGTGTGGCTTCAGCTTGCAACAGACTGTTACGGGCGGTTTGCAGGTCGAAGGCCGATACTACATTTTCTTTGAACAATTGTTCTTTACTGTCGGCTGTCAGGCGTGCCGTGGCGACCGATGCTTCGGCGCTTTTTACGTTGGCTATGGCTGTTTCAAGTGCCGCTTTGTAGGGTACTTGGTCAATGATGACCAATGTCTGCCCTTTTTTTACCTGGGCACCTTCGGCAATACATACTTGGGTGATGGTTCCACTGACCTGTGGGCGAATTTCTACACTCTGTCGTCCGTTGATGACGGCTGTATAACTTTGACTCAGGGTACGTGTTCCGCGTGACACTTCCATTGTTTTGTAGTTTCCTCCGTTCATATTCAGAGGAGCATTCTTACATGCGGTGGCAAGCAGGAGACACAGACTCCATGCGCTTGCGCGTAAAAACATTCTTTTCATTCTTAACTTAATTCATTTAAATGATTATGGCGCAAAGTTATCGGCAATATGGGGGCTTCTTTTGGTTTGGTTTCACTTCAGATTGGTTTAAAATCCTGTATTACCACTTTTTTGCTTTATATTTTCTAATAAGTGAAAAAAGGCTTCGGTCTTTCAAGGCTTTCCTTTATATTTACCCGCAGAAAGGTGAAATCCATTGAAAAAGGTCGCTGGAAGAGAGAGAATACAGGTGATTTCATAATTAATTGGTAAGTGAAATATGGAGAATCTGAAGAATTTTGTTCTCGACTGGTTGGGATCGGATCTGATGCAGGCCGGCATCGTAGAAATGGCAGCCTGTGGCGATGAAGTGGTAATGGTGAAATTGGCAGGGAATTGCCTGACGTTGGGACGAAAGCTTCCCGATAGTGAACATCATGTCAGCATGCTGATGACAAGGGGTGAGCTGCGGTTGACTCTGAATGGCGACCGTATGGGTTTTTTTGCTCCTGCCTATATTGATTTTATAGCTTCCAACCGATGGAAGGACGTGAGGGTAGAAGGAGAGCTGGAAGGCTATCTCTTGGTTGTAGAGCGGAATTTTTTTCTGGAAACAACTTCCAAATTGCGTTCTCGGATATCGGAAAAAATGATGGTGTATGCTCAAAGACCTTTTGTCTCGTTGAACACTGAAGAGGTAGCAAGACTTCAGAACCTCTCTTCTGCCTTGTATGCTCTGATGGTGGCCGAAAAGAATGGCGTTTTTCATCGTGAACTGGTACAGAGTATGTTGCGTGCCTGTCAGTGTGAATTGTGGAACATCGTTTTTCGTCAGGATGAGTCTGTGGAAAAAGCGGAGGAACCCTATCATCTGGGAGAACTGGTAGCCCGTTTCCTTTATCTGGCTCATACCTATTGTTGTGAACGTCACGAAGTGAATTGGTATTGCGAACAGTTGGGCGTATCGCCCAACGTTTTGACTGCCACATTAAAAAGATTTTATGGGAAAACAGCCCGTAGCATTATAGACGACTTGCTTATAACTGAGGCAAAGGTCGCTTTGAGGAACCCTGAATTGAGCGTGCAGGATATATCCGACAAACTTTGCTTCAGTGACCAATCGGCTTTTGGCAAGTTCTTCAAACGTTATTGTGGAATGTCTCCTGCTCTTTTCCGGAAGGAATATATGGTGCAATAAGTTTATCACTTTTCTTTTAAAAGCCGTTCAATGGTCCGGCTGATGTTCGCTTGAGCCACGTCTTTCTGCATGGCTGTGCTGAGGGGCATATCCGGAGGGGTGGTGGCATATACTTGGCTGAAACCGGCCGAACGAAGTATTTCTTCGTCGGCTACTTGGCCGGCTATCAGAACGACAGGGATACCTGTCTGGCGGGATTCGTTCAGTACGCCTGCCGGAACTTTCCCCATTGTCGTCTGCCGGTCGGCGCGGCCTTCGCCCGTAATGATCAGATCGGCTCCCTTAATCTTGTCTTGAAAACCGTTGGCTTCCAGCAGCAGGCTGATGCCCGGACGGAGTTCGGCGTTCAGAAAGGCAGCCAGTGCACCGCCCAGTCCTCCTGCAGCTCCGGCACCGGGTAGGGTGGCAATGTCATGTCCTGTCGTTTGTCGGTAGAGTTCGGCCAGATGGCGCAGGCCTTTGTCAAGCAGTTGCACCTCGTCGGGGGTAGCACCTTTTTGTGGAGAGAAGATATAGGCTGCACCTTCGGGGCCGTAGAACGGATTGCGGACATCGCAGGCGGCGGTACATCGGACGGCCTTCATAGCTGGGTGGGCAAGCGAGGTGTCTATTCTGTCTGCTTTCTCCATATCACAGCCTTTTCCTTTCAACTCCTGGCCCTGGTTATTTAGGAAACGGATTCCTAAAGCGCTGAGCATACCCATTCCTCCGTCGTTGGTGGCACTTCCGCCCAATCCGATGACCAGATGGTCGCATCCCCTGTCGAGGGCATCGCGCATCAGTTGGCCTGTCCCGCGGGTAGTAGTCAGCAGAGGGTTACGTTGGTTTTCTGGCACGAGAGGGAGGCCGCTGGCCGAAGCCATTTCGATGTAGGCTGTTTGTCCGTCGGAACTTATCAGATAACGCGCTTCCACTTTCTCATCCAAAGGTCCCTGCACACGGAGACGCACTTCTTGCATGCGCAAAGAAGAGAGGGCTTCCAGCATACCTTCGCCACCGTCGGCTATCGGGATGCAGACGGTTTCGGCTTGGGGATATACCCGCCGGATGCCTTCGAGGGCGGCAGTTTCGGCTTCGGTGGAAGTGAGGCTCCCTTTAAAGGAGTCGATGGCAAGGACTATCTTTCTCATGACTTCAGTGGATTGCTGTGCCGCAAAATTAGGATTTTTGTCGGGAATAGGCGAGGAGTAAGTGGAAAAATGCATTATCTTTGTCGGTATGAACGAAGACGTATACAGAACCATAGCTGCTCCTGCCGAGGGTATCTATACGGAGAAGCGGAGCAAATTCATAGCCATTGCCTTGCCTGTACGTACGGTGGACGAAGTGAAGGCTTTGCTGGAGGAGTATCAGAAGAAGTATTACGATGCCCGCCATGTGTGCTATGCCTACATGCTCGGTCCTCAGCGCAAGGACTTTCGGGCAAATGACAACGGCGAGCCGTCGGGCACGGCTGGAAAGCCTATCCTGGGACAGATAAATTCCAACGAACTGACGGATATCCTCATTATCGTGGTACGTTACTTTGGAGGCATCAAGTTGGGGACGAGCGGACTGATTGTGGCCTATAAGGCTGCCGCTGCCGAAGCACTTGCCGCCGCCGAGGTCGTGGAGAAGACGGTGGACGAATGCATCCGCTTCTGGTTCGAATATCCTTTCATGAACGACGTGATGCGGGTGGTCAAGGAAGAAGGTCCTGAGATTGTAGAGCAGGGTTACGACATGGATTGCCTCATGACACTCCGCATACGCAGTTCCCTGATGCCACGCTTGCGGGCACGGCTGGAGAAGGTGGAGACATTGAGGATAGAGGAGTAGGGATTTAAATCGATAACTTTACACATTATATATAAGTATGTTCAAAGCAACAAAAAGAGAATTGGGCGAGATTTATGCCTTTTTCCGTCTGTTGGCGGATGGGAGCGTGTATATGGGTACACCTCAGGTACAGAAGGACATGAACCGTTGCTGGCCGGTGGCGCTGGTTCAGCGTGAGGAACACGACGGTACGCGTCGGTATTACATAGAAGAGGACGAAATTCGTATGGTGTCGGGCGAGGTGGACCGTAGCGGGCAGTTTGTGCCGAAGGAGGAGGCGGAGCCGGTTACCTTTCCGAGAGCCGATTTTGGCGAGGCGGCCGACTTTGTGCTCGATATCCTGAAACATTCGTCGGGCGAAGAAGTTGAAGTGCCCGACGGCTTGGAAGGTTTTCTTGATGCTGTACGCATTTACGATCTGGAAGCCAAGACCGATGACCGTACCGATTTCAAGGTAGCTTTCTGGCAGAAAGACGCTCCCTTGACGGGCTTTTGTGTACGTTGTCGCCTGAGTCCCATGAATCCGTTGCTCGACGGCGGACGTACGGCCAACCTGAAGCTGGAGCAGACAGGCGTGAAGTTTGCCGTGCCTACGGTCAACAAGGTGAACGCCCTGCCCGAATCGCCCAACGAAGTGGCCGAGCGTATGCTGATGATTGAGCGGCTGGGTGGTGTGTTGAAGTATAGCGACGTGGCCGACCGCGTGTTCCGTTGCAACCTGTTGATGATTGACCTGCACTTCCCCCGCATGCTGGCCGAGATGGTTCGCCTGATGCACCTCGAAGGTATCACGCGCGTTGCCGAACTGACGGAACGTATCAAGGAACTCAATCCGCTGAAGATAAAGGATGAACTCATCCAGAAACATGGTTTCTATGAATACAAGATGAAGCAGTTCCTGTTGGCTCTGGCCTTGGGCATGCGTCCTGCCAAGATTTTCAGAGGTACCGATTCGGCCGTCGAAGGCATGTTGCTGGTCGATGGGCAGGGTGAGCTGCTCTGTTACCATCAGTCGTGCCGGCAGGACTTTGCCGAATTTCTGTATCAGAATACGCGCTTCGAGAAAGGGGCGCTGGAGAAGGACAAATACGGCTTTCTGGAGCGTGAGAATGGCTCCTGGTATTTCAAGCTGAATGTCAAGATAGGATTGATAAAACGTTGAACCCTATAAATAGTGGAAATGATGAACGAAGTATTGCAAAACATCAAGGCGCGCCGTAGTGTGCGTGCCTATACCGACCGGCAGATATCGGCGGCCGATTTGGACTTGATTCTCGAAGCCGGTGCTTATGCCCCCAATGGCATGCACTATGAAACGTGGCACTTCACGGCCATTCAGGATGCGGCCATCTTGACTGAATTGAACGAAGCCATCAAAGGAGTCTTTGCCAAGAGTGACGAGCCTCGCCTGCGCGAGCGCGGACGGAGTGAAACCTATTGTTGCTACTACCATGCCCCTACGTTGGTGATTGTTTCCAATGAGCCGGCACAATGGTGGGCGCCGATGGATTGTGCCTGTGCATTGGAAAATATTTTCCTGGCAGCCCGCTCATTGGGCATTGGTTCCTGTTGGATCAATCAGCTGGGGCAGACTTGCGATGATCCTGAAGTCCGTGCGTTGCTCACCCGTTTGGGAGTCCCTCAGAATCATAAGGTTTATGGTTGTGCCGCTTTGGGATACGAGCCTGCCGACGCACCACAGAAGGAGAAGAAACTGAAAGAGGGAACCATTACGATTATCCGTTGAGATAATTCATCATTTTTATAAAAGTAAAAGGAGGTTTGCAAACACTCCTTTTGGAAGCAGTCTGCAAACCTCTTTTGGATTTTCGGCCTTCCTTTTTTCTTCATTGCAGGATGTGCACATTCTTTCTTCAGCTTGTCCACAACCTGCATCCGGCTTGTGCACTTCCTCTGGCTGGCTTTTGCACATCCTTTTTCCGTGTCTTAGGAAGCTATTTCCAGTTGAAGAAGACTCTTCTCTATCCGTTTGAAGAATGAAAAGCATTGTTTTCGCTTCCGGAAAGCATCGTTTTCCTCCTTTCAAAGCACTGTTTCCTTTTCCTTCCTTGTTTTTTTTCCATAATGCGAACTGTAACTGTAATTGTAACGCGCGTTGTGTACGCGTGCGTTAAATAAATAATGTATTCTGTTTTTGTCTCCCTTTTCCCTTTCTTCAAAAGCCTGCTATAGAACATAGTTGTAAATCAGCGATTTGGATAAAACTGATAGGAAAATGTGAAAAAAAAGTCGGTATAAGTTTGCAGATCCGGAGATAAGCC
>NZ_CABUOL010000020.1 GCF_902493215.1 uncultured Mediterranea sp. | reverse complement strand
CAACGTACATTTGACACACAGCTTGCTTTGTTTTGAATTCGTCGAACTCACGTTAATATAATAAAGTTATTACAGGAATCGACTATTCCTTATTGTATTCAGGAAAACAGACAAAATAACAAATATTACTATGCTCAATTTAGTTTTGAGTTCGCTCCACGTGTTGGCGATCATTTGTTTTACCGTAAGTCAGATGGCAAAAGCTTTTTCTTTCGTCAGACGACGGAGGGTGTGGTACTCAATCCGATGTATTTCTGTGACGACTTCCTGTTGTCTTTGGCCTCTTATGAAGATATGGAAACTTACAAGCATGTGCTGGATGAACAGGAATTTGCCAAATTGAAGGGTCGTACCGAGGAGGACAATCCGTTTCTTGTAAAATGTTATTTCAAATGAGAAAATTGTTGTCTGTTGTATGTGTGCTGGGATTGTTGTCAGTCTTCTTATCGTGTAAGGAGAAAACGGAGAAAGACCAGATTGGACAATTGCTGAAGGAATGGAGTGGAAAGGAAATTAAATTTCCGGAAGGATGCGTGTTCAGTGTTTACGGTAAGGATTTTGTGTATGACACGGTACCCCGGACGGAATATAAGATTGTCACCTACATTGATTCTTTAGGATGTTCCAGTTGCAAGTTGCGGCTTCCGGCTTGGAAGGAGTTCATCCGTCAGCTGGACTCTCTGGAGCTGGATGTTCCTGTCTTGTTTTTCCTGTACCCGAACAATGTCCGTATCATGAAGGGCGTGCTGAGAATGGAAAAGTTCGATTATCCGGTTTGTCTGGATTTGGAAGATAAAATGAACCGGTTGAATCATTTCCCTTCAGAATATCCTTATCAAACATTCTTGCTTGACAAGGACAACCGGGTGGTTGTTGTGGGCAATCCGGTGTACAGTTCGAGAATGAAGGAATTTTATTTGAACAGGTTAATGTCTGTTCCTAATAGAAGGGTACAAGCGCGGACTACCGTTTCTGTTCCATCACAGGTGATAGATTTCGGTGAGTTCCATCAGGAAAAACGGGACACAACGATTTATCTGAAAAATGTGGGGGAGAATCCCTTGATTGTTTTGGATGCTGTTTCTTCCTGCGGTTGTACGATTGTTGATTATGAGCGGAAACCTGCCTCGCCAGGTGATAGTTTGGCAGTTCATTTGTGTTATAAGGCGGAACAAAAAGGCTTATTTTATAGAACGGTTCATATCTATTGTAACATTGACGAATCGGTTTTGCAATTTGAACTTACCGGAAAGTCTGTTTAATATGGATTGCAGTATGTGTGTTTTGTATGATTACTTACATACGGAGTATTGATGAGAAGCCGATTTTGCCAGGTGGGAGGAAATGATAATAAGAGAGGAATGAGTGGGAACTGCCTGAGGTTAGGGCTCATAATGGGTTGAGAATAAGCTTGCTGTATCTTAATTAAATACATCTTGTTTTTTTGAGATACAGCATCTGTCTTAATGTTGTAAAAATAGTTTTATGGTTAACAAAATATGGATTTTAGCTTTGACCTTCATTGTTTATGCTTGTGATGTTCAAAAAGGAAATCGTACTTATGTGGATTTGTTTGACGAAGCGGAGGAGGTCACTTTATCTGAATTTTATTCAGAGTTGGTTGATTCATTAGGACAGCCAAATATGTTACTTTCTTGTGGTGATTTTGTCATTTTCTCAGAGCCTCAGTTGCCAATGTTATTGATGGGTTATAATATTAAAACAGGTGATATTCAACGTGTTCTTCCTCATGGTCAAGGACAGAATGAGGCATTGAGTATTCAAACAATCGGTGTAGGAAATGAATCAACTTCTTTTTATGCTTATGATTTGTCATTATCTTCTGTTTTCCATTTTATACAAAAAGGCGATAGTATACAATTTGTAAAAATAGATAATAGAGCACCTAAGCATTCATCTTGCGCGGTAGCATATGATGGAGATATGGCTTTCTTTTTAAATATAGCGGATGAAAAGAGATTTACTTGTTATCATAAAGAGAAAACGGTTAAATTCGGAGATATGGTAAATCTTTCCAATTTATCATCTTTGGCAGTTTCTCATGCTTTGCAAGGACCTTGTTTGGTTAACCCATTCACTAAAAAAATCGCATGGTTTTCTGTATATGGGGATGTCATGGAAATTTATAATTATTCGGATATAAATCAGATAAAACTGGAACTTTCAAATGTGATTTGTCCACCTGTATTTGCATCGGCTTCTATGGAAGCAGGAGTAATGGACCCGAAGACAAAACTAAGTGTTTCTTCTGTCGTTTCAGATGGGAAATATATATATGCTTTGTATAATGAGAAAACATTGCTTGAAATTATGCAGAACAATAGGGAACAAGCTTTTTTTGCCGATAAGATTTTGGTGTGGGATTGGCAAGGAAATGCCTGTAAGATGTTACATTTGAATAAACAGGTAAAAAGTATAACTTATAGTCCTTCTGAAAATATAATTTTGTGTTTGGGTTTGGATTCTGATTTGGATTATGCACTCTACGGATTCCCTGTTTTGGAATGAAATATAAATTATATAAATAAATTGTTGTATTCAAAGTGTTTAAATTGGATGGTTAGAATGAAATTTTAGTTTATAATTTTATTATTTCTTCTTTTCTTTTTTTCGCCCGAAAAGGAACGGGATATTATAAGTATGTTGCATATGAATGATTTTACTTATCCTATATGTATTGATCAAAATAATAGGTTAAATGAAATGAAGGCGGCATCCGCTGGTGATTTTCGACACTTATGTTTCGTGCGGCTGCACGCGTGTGGAGTACGACGGGAAACCGGCCCGTCCGGGCGAAAGCCTGGTGTTGCGGGTGACTTACAAGGCGGACAATCCGGGACATTCATAAGAAGCTATTTGGTCGTCATCCACTTCCAGGCAGGAACTATTTCAATGCTTTTCCCAGACGGAGTTGTAATGGCATCTTCTTCTTCCAGTGTTACGATTGTCATCTTTTCAAGGGATTCGAGTTGGTCCAGTTTTGTCAGTGCACCGATTTCTCTGTTTTTTGTTTCTTCATCGTGCAGAGTTACGCACGCTTGAATGGCGTATTTTTCTTCAGGGACATAAAAGTCCACTTCTATGTTTTTATTGTAGAAATACAACTTTTCTTCATATTTCCGGTATAGATGGATGACGCATAGATTTTCCAGTAGTGGGGCTGTTGATTCGGAAAGGAAAATGCTGAGAAGGCCGTTATCGATGAAATAGTGTTTCTTGATGGTTTCCTTTTCCACAAATTTCGATGCGTAATTTTCAAGTGCCAGAATTATGCAGGCCTCTTTGGCAAACTCTACATATTGGATGACGGATGCGGTTGATGTGTTTACGCCTGTCCCCTTTACCAGATTGGCAATTTGGTTCCCAACCGTCTATATTCTGAATTTCGTCAAACAGAAGTATCGGTTTGTACGGATATACGGCTTTATAAGTTTGTAAAATGGTATCGAAGTCGTCGGAAGTCATTTCAATCAGCCGTTCGTCATCAAAGTATTTCTTTGGATATAGCCATATTTCTTTTAATTGTTACTTGCTGTAAAAGTAAGGATTTTATTTATTGGAAACAAATAAATGAGTATCTTTTTATTTATTGTCAATAAATAAATTGAGTCTCTATTTTAAGCAATGCATAAAAAAACAGGTGGCCTTTGTAACAAAACACTTCGTCCCTACGTCTGATGGGTATAGGACTGATAAAAGAAGAATAGAAGAAAGAGCACATGGATGCCGAGAGTTTCAAACGAATGTTTCTGCCCTGCCACGCCAAGCTGTACGGAGTGGCCTGCAGGTTGCTGGAGAACGCCGAAGACGCCGAGGACCTCATTCAGGAAGCTTACCTGAAGCTGTGGAGCAAACGCGAGGAGTTGACGCTCATCAGCAATCCCGAAGCTTTTGCCGTCACGCTGGTGAAGAACATGTGCTTCGACCTGCTGCGATCGGGCAAATACCTTTCCGACAGGCAGCACCTGCCCCTGACCGAAGCACAGAACGCACTGCCTGCCGACGGCCGGGAAGCGAAGGACGACGCACAGCTGGTGAGGATGCTGATAGCCCGTCTGCCCCAGCAGCAGCGGATGGTGATGATGCTGCGCGACGTGAAGGGATGCTCCTACGAAGAGGTGGAGAGGCTGACGGGACTGAACGCGGTGAACGTCCGTGTGCTCCTGTCGAGGGCGAGAAAGAAGATACGTGAAGAATTTACTAAATGGAACAACTATGAAAGTCGATGAAATGGAACGGTTGCTCGCTGCCTACTACGACGGGGCGACGGATGAGCATGAAGAAAACAGGTTGAAGGAAGCCTTGCGTACGGAGGACGTACCCGAACATCTGGAGGCCGACTGCAGGCTGTTGGCGGCTCTGGAGGAGGAGAGTCCGCAGGAAGTATCCGTGCCTGAAGGGTTGGAAGAGAAGCTGTCGCGCCTGATAGACCGCAAGGACGAGGAGCTGCCGCACTTCCTCCGTCCCAACCGCACACGCCGCAACTGGCGTTGGGTGGCTGGCGTGGCAGCCACGTTCCTGGTGCTGATAGGCATCGGGTGGGGCGTGGCCACGATGGAGAAGAAGTCTGTGCCGCCTACGCCGCTCGACACCTTCAGCGACCCGCAGGACGCTTATCGTGTGCTGCAGGCTACGTTCAGTGAAATGTCGAGCAACTGGAGGGCCGGTATCGAGCAGATGCAGGAAGTACAGTCGCAGATGGACGTGGTGCAGCAGGAAGTGAAACAAGAATTATCCAAATAAAAAAACATCAATTGTTATGAAAACCATCAAAATGCTTTTGGTCAGCCTACTGCTGGCATTACCGCTGCTGGGCCAGGCCCAACAGGAGTTGTTCAAGAAATACAGTGACAGGAAGAATGTGTCGTCCGTCTATATCTCCAAAGCCATGCTGGAGATGAACCCCAGCTTATTCACGAAGGACATCTACATCGGCAAGGCGGCTTCGCAGTTGAACTCGGTGCAGATTGTCTCGACGATGGATAAAATGATCAAAGTGGATTTGCTGAAAGACATTCGCGATTGGGTGAAGTCCTCGCGCTACGAGCTGCTGATGAAGCAGAAGGGAACGGTGTCGTCTTCCGAGTTCTACGTCAACCGCAAGGGCGACAAGGTGAAGGAGCTGATAATGGTAACCAACGGGCCCGCCTCGCTGAAATTCGTTTACCTGGAAGGGGAGATGACAACCAAGGACGTGCAGAACATCCTGCTCTACCAGAACACCAGTGGATACGTCACCCCTTCCCGAGTCTATCGTTTGGAAGACTTGCAGGCCATGGGCATTCAGGGATCTCATATCGATTTGAAGGATCTGGAGCGTGCGTTCAGCTCCGACGAGTGGAAGAAATTCATTGAAGACATGAAGAAGCTGGGCGACGACATGAAGTCGCTTCAGGATTAAATGGGTCCGGCAACAGTGCAGTGTTTTTACGTTCGCTGATACTCCTGCGGCGTCATGCCCGTCATCCGCTTGAAGAACTTGCTGAAGAACGAAGGGTTGGGGAAGTGTAACTCGTCGGCTATCTGATAGGTGAGCAGGTCGCTGTGCTTCAGCAGTACTTTGGCTTCGAGGATGATGGCCTGGTTGACCCACTCCACAACGGTGCGCCCGCTGACGTCGCGGATGACGGTGCTCAGGTAGCGGGGCGACAGGCAGAGGCGGTCGGCGTAGAAGGCGGTGGTGCGCTGTGTCTTGCAGTGCTCGTTGACCAGCGTGATGAAGCGGCGGAACAGTTCTTCCTGACGTGACGGACGAAGCTGCTCGTCGCGGTGGTTGTCGGCCTGCAGGTAGTGGAAGTGGTAGAACAGCGATGTGACCAGATGGCGTACTGCTTCACGCCGGTATGGGTACAGATGGACGGCATCCCATATCAGCGAGAAATAGGTACCTGTCCGTTGCCATTCTTCCAGATTGTCGCTCATGCAGAAGGCTTGTCCTGTATATTGGTCTGTCAGGACGACGTGCTGGGGCGTAGGAATGAAGTTGCTGTCCACAGCCAGCACTTGGAAGTCGAACTCTTCGTCGAATTCGAGGAACTCCAGGAGAGAGTCCGGCGGGATGATACCGAAGGAGTGTTCTCCCAGCGTGTGCTCGATGAGGTTGACCGAAGTACGTGCCTTGCCCTGCTTCACGTGGAATATCCGAACTTCCTTGGCCCGATAGGGCTGGCCGGTCTTGAAGAGGCGGTTGTTCATGCCGCACATGCTGCTCACAATGCCCATTTCGCGGTTGATGAAGGCGTAGTCGTTGTTGGCGGCTACACCGATTCCGTTCAGAAAGTCGAGTGTCAGGTGGATGGGTTTCTGGTGTTCCATGATGCTTTCGTTTGGTAATGATGCCGCAAATATGCGGATAAAAACAGAAAAAGGGGAATGTCGGCGGACATTTCTACCGAAAATCGTACAAATGGGACAGAGATACTGCGCGAAAGAATGTATATCTGTCCCGTTTCCTTTTATCTTTGCAACATGATTGGTTTACTTAACCCTTGTTGTTTATGAAAAGAAACAGATTGTTCCTCTCTTTATTATTGTCTGCTCTGTGCCTGCCGCCGCTCCGTGCGCAGCTCTCGCTGGAAGAATGCCGTCGTCAGGCACGCGACAATTATCCCCTTATCCGCCAGTATGGCCTGATTGAGCAGGCAGCGCAATACGACGTGGCCAATGCCGCCAAAGCCTATCTGCCGCAGGTCAGCCTCTCGGCCAAGGCGTCCTATCAGAGCGACGTAACCAAACTGCCTTTCGAATTGCCGGGCATCGACGTCAACTTCATGCCCCGCGACCAGTATCAGGTGACGCTGCAGGTGCAGCAGTCCGTGTGGGACGGCGGCGAAACGAAATGGCGCAAGCAGTTGGTGAGGGCCGGAGCCGAGGTCGATACGGAGAAACTGAACGTGGACCTCTATGCGCTGGACGAGCGGGTGAATCAGCTCTACTTCGGTATCCTGCTGCTGGACGAACAGCTGGAGCAGAACCGCCTGTTGCAGGACAACCTGGAACGGACGCACCGCACCGTGAGCGCCTGTGTGGACAACGGAACGGCCAACCGCAGCGACCTGGATGAGGTGGTTGTGGAACAGCTCAGCACTCGTCAGCAGCGTGTGGCGATGGAGGCTTCGCGCCGTGCCTATGCCGAAATGCTCCTGCTTTATCTGGGCCGTCCGTCCGAAGAAGAGCTGATGCTGGAGAAGCCCCTGGCCGCGGAACCGGAGGACGGGGAGAACCGTCGCCCCGAGCTGAGGTGGTATGACGCACAGACGGCCCGGCTCACAGCGCAGGACGCTTCGCTCCGCACGGGCTATATGCCCCGGCTAGGCCTCTTCGTACAGGGCGGATATGGCAACCCCGGCCTGAACATGCTGGAGGACAAGTTCAAGGCTTACTACGTGGCGGGCGTCAGCCTGTCGTGGAACCTGGGACGGCTCTACACGCTGAAGAACGACCGCCGCCTGATAGAGAACAACCGCCGGATGCTGGAGGCGGGGCGAAGCACCTTTCTCTTCAACACCGGCTTGGAAGCCACCCGTCAGGAAGCCAATGTGCGTGCCCTGCGCCGCCAGATGGCGGATGACGACGAAATTATCCGCCTGCGGACCCGTATCCGTCAGGCTTCGGAAGCCAAGCTGCAGAGTGGCACGTACACGGTGAACGACCTCCTGCGAGACATCACCGCCGAGAGCCTGGCCCGCCAGCAGAAAGCCATCCACGAGATACAGTGGCTGATGAGGCTGTACGACTGGAGGCACACGCTGAATAATTGAGAATTGAAAATTGAGAATGGAGAATTAATCGTTCGTCATAAACCATTTACCATTGATCATTAACCATTAACCATTTTGTATGAAACCCTTTGCAACAATTTTTATTCTTCTGACTTTGGCCGCCTGTTCGGGCGGCGGCGACCGTTACGACGCTACGGGTACCTTCGAGACGACCGAGGTCGTTGTGTCTGCTGAGGCTTCGGGCAAACTGCTCCGCATGGATGTGGAGGAAGGCATGAAGCTGGAAGCCGGTCAGGCGGTGGGGCTGGTGGATACTGTGCAGCTCTACTTCAAGAAACTGCAGCTGGAGGCCAGCGCGCGTTCCGTATCGGACCAGCGTCCTGACATCCGCAAGCAGATAGCCGCCACGCAGGAACAGATTCGTCAGGCCGAACGGGAGCGCGACCGCGTGAAGCGTCTGCTGGAGGCCGATGCGGCCAACCGCAAACAGTTGGACGATGCCGAGTCACTGCTCCAAGTGCTGCGCAAGCAGCTGGCGGCGCAGAACTCCTCCTTGCAGAACAGCGACCGCAGCCTGTCGTGGCAGTCGTCGTCCGTCGATATCCAGGTGGCGCAGGTGGACGACCAGCTGGCCAAGTGCCGTGTCTGCGCTCCCGTGGCAGGAACCGTCTTGGCGCAGTATGCCGAGGCGGGCGAGTTCGTGGCACCCGGCACGCCGCTCTTCCGGCTGGGCGATATGGAGCGGATGTACCTGCGTGCCTACGTCACCGGCGAGCAGTTGGCCGAAGTCCGGTTAGGGCAGACGGTGACCGTCGTGGCCGACTACGGTGGCGGGCAGCAGCGTGAATACGAGGGGCAGGTGACGTGGATTTCGGACACCTCGGAGTTTACGCCCAAGAACATCCTGACGCGTGACGAACGGGCCAATCTGGTCTATGCCGTCAAGGTAGCCGTGCGCAACGACGGCGGACTGAAGATAGGCATGTACGGCGGCTTGCGCTTTTGAGTCATTGTAAATTGCATGATGATGGAAACCATACTGACAGCAGACAGACTGACGAAGAGCTACGGTGCGTTGAAGGCTGTGGATGGCGTATCGTTCGCGGTGCGCCGTGGCGAGATCTTTGGGCTCATCGGTCCCGACGGGGCAGGGAAGACCACATTGTTCCGCCTCCTGACCACCCTGCTCCGGCCGGACAGCGGACGGGCCATGGTGGCGGGCTTCGACGTGGAGCGGCAGTACAAGGAGATACGCCGCCGTGTGGGCTATATGCCCGGACGCTTTTCGCTCTATCCCGACCTGACGGTGGAGGAGAACCTCCAGTTCTTTGCCACCGTCTTCGGTACCTCCATCCGTGAGAACTACGACCTGGTGCGCGACATCTACAGTCAGATAGAACCCTTCCGCACACGCCGTGCCGGAGCCCTCTCGGGCGGCATGAAGCAGAAGCTGGCCTTGAGCTGCGCCCTCATCCACAAGCCTGAGGTGCTGTTCCTGGACGAACCTACCACGGGCGTGGACCCTGTGTCGCGCCGGGAGCTATGGGACATGCTTCGCCGCCTGAAGGAGCAGGGCATCACCATTGTTGTCTCCACCCCTATCGTGGACGAAGCGCGTCAGTGCGACCGCATCGCTTTCCTCAACCGGGGACAGGTGCACGGCATTGACACGCCCGACCGCATCCTGACGTGCTTTGCCGCCATTCTCTGTCCGCCGGGCCTCAGTCACGACGAGACGCGACATGCCGACCGTCCGGTTATCGAGGTGGAGGAACTGACGAAGCAGTTCGGCTCGTTCGTGGCTGTGGACCACATCTCGTTCAGCGTGGGGCGGGGCGAAATCTTCGGCTTTCTGGGTGCCAACGGGGCGGGGAAGACTACCGCCATGCGCATGCTCACGGGCCTGAGCCGGCCTACGGGCGGACGGGCTACGGTGGCTGGCTTCGACGTGGAACGGCAACCCGAGGAGGTGAAGCGCCACATCGGCTACATGAGCCAGAAGTTCTCGCTCTACGAGGACCTGAAGGTGTGGGAGAACATCCGCCTCTTCGCGGGAATCTACGGCGTGAAGGAGGCCGACATCGCTCCGCGTACCGACGAGGTGCTGCGCCGCATCGGGCTGGAGGCGGAGCGCAACACACGGGTGGGCAGCCTGCCGCTGGGCTGGAAACAGAAGCTGGCCTTCTCGGTGGCCGTGTTCCACGAACCGGAGATTGTTTTTCTGGACGAACCGACGGGTGGGGTGGACCCTGCCACGCGCCGCCAGTTCTGGGAGCTCATCTATCAGGCGGCCGACCGCGGCATCACGGTCTTCGTCACTACCCATTTCATGGACGAGGCAGAGTATTGCGACCGCATTTCCATCATGGTGGACGGGCGCATCCGTGCCCTTGACTCGCCCGACGGACTGAAACGAACCTTCCATGCCGCCACGATGGACGAAGTGTTCCGGCGGCTGGCGCGCGAGGCGGAGCGGGTGACTTGAAACGATGCATACGACTATCGGCCTCTAACTCCCCCTTAACTCCCTCTAACTACTTTAACTCCTGATTGAAATGAAACAGTTTCTCATATTTGCCGGCAAGGAATTCCGCCACATCTTCCGCGACCGCAGGACGATGCTCATCCTGCTCGTGATGCCTGTGGTGCAGATTATCCTGTTCGGCTTTGCCATCACCACCGAGGTGCAGAACGTGCGCATGGCCGTGCTCGACCCTTCGGACGACGTACTGACGCGCCGCATCGTCGAGCGGCTGGACGCTTCGGAGTATTTCACGCTGACGGCCCGCTTCCACACACCGCAGGAGATGGATGAGGCCTTCCGCCGCTCGCAGGTGGATATGGTTGTGGTGTTTAGTCCGGGCTTTGCGGACGGGCTCTATACGGGCGACGCCGCCGTGCAGCTGGTGACCGACGCTACCGACCCCAACACGGCCACCATGCAGACCAGCTATGCCACGGGCATCATCACCGCTGCGACCCGCGAATTGCTGCCTGCCGGAGTGAACGTCCCTTTGCTGCAGCCCGAAGTGAAGCTGCTCTACAATCCGCAGATGAAGAGTGTCTACAACTTCGTGCCCGGTGTCATGGGGCTCATCCTGATGCTGATTTGTGCCATGATGACGTCCGTCTCCATCGTCCGCGAGAAGGAGATGGGCACAATGGAGGTGTTGCTCGTCTCGCCCGTGCGGCCCATCTTCATCATCCTGTCCAAGGCCGTGCCCTACTTCGTGCTGTCGTTCGTCAACCTGACGACCATCCTGCTGCTGTCGGTCTACGTGCTCCATGTGCCTGTGGCGGGCAGTCTGCCGTGGCTGGTGGCCGTGTCGCTGGTCTTCATCTTCGTGTCGCTCTCGCTGGGGCTGCTCATCTCTACCCTGACGCAGACGCAGGTGGCGGCCATGCTGGCTTCGGGACTGGTACTGATGATGCCCACCATGCTGCTGTCCGGCATGATTTTCCCGGTGGAGAGCATGCCTTGGGTGCTTCAGGGCATTTCGGCGGCCATTCCGGCGCGGTGGTACATCCAGGCCGTGCGCAAGCTGATGATACAGGGCGTCGATGTGGTGAATGTGCTCACCGAGGTGGGCGTGCTGCTGGGTATGGCGGTGGTGCTGGTCACGGTCAGCCTCAAAAAGTTCAAGAACCGGTTAGAATGAAAGTCGTATGATAAAGTATCTGATAGAAAAAGAATTCAAGCAGCTCTTCAGGAATCCGTTCATCCCGAAGCTCATCCTGCTGTTCCCCTGCATGATTATGATTCTGATGCCATGGGCGGCCAGTCTGGAAATCAGGAACATCCGGCTGGACATTGTAGACGGCGACCACAGCCCCCTGTCGCGGCGGCTGGTGGAGAAGGTGGCGGCATCGGACTACTTCCGTGTGTCGGCCTTTCCTGCGACTTACGATGAGGCCCTGCGGCATGTGGAGGCGGGTTCGGCCGACATTGTGCTGGAGATTCCGCGCGATTTCGAGAAGGACTGGATGCGTGGCGGAGCGCCCCGTGTACTGGTGGCTGCCAATGCGGTGAACGGCACGAAGGGCGGTATGGGCAGTTCCTATCTGTCGTCCATCATCTCGGATTACGCCCGCAGCCTGTCCGCTACCGAAGGGCGTTCCATGGCGCCCGCTTTCAGGTTGCCGCAAGTGTCGGTGCGGACGCTGAACCTCTACAATCCGCGGCTCAACTACAAGCTCTTCATGGTTCCGGCTCTGATGGTGATGCTGCTTACCCTTATCTGCGGTGCCCTTCCGGCCTTGAACGTGGTGGGCGAGAAGGAGGCGGGCACCATCGAGCAGATTAACGTGACGCCTGTGCGCAAGTTCACCTTCATCTGTGCCAAGCTGATACCCTACTGGCTGACGGGACTGGTGGTGCTCACCATTGCCTTCGTGCTGGCGTGGCTGCTCTACGGCATTCTGCCTGTGGGCCATTTCGGGACGCTCTATTTCTTTGCAATCATCTTCCTGTTGCTTGTGTCGGGCTTCGGGCTGGTGGTGTCCAATTATTCGTCCACGCTCCAGCAGGCCATGTTTGTCATGTTCTTCTTCATGCTGATTCTGGTACTGATGAGCGGTCTGTTCACCCCCATCCACAGCATGCCCCGCTGGGCGCAGTCCCTGACTTACGCCAATCCGTTGCGTTACTTCGTGGAGGTGATGCGTACCGTCTACCTTCGTGGAGGCGGTGTGGCCGACCTGCTTCCGCAGCTGGGCATGCTTCTGCTCTTTGCCGCAGGCTTCAATCTGTGGGCGGTGAAGAGTTACCGCAAGAGCGGTTGAGTGCCTGTTTGCAGAGAGAAACGGGCACGAAAGGTCTGGTTTCTGGGGATGATATCCGTTTCCTCTATGTGGAAACGCCCGTTTCCTGTACAAGGAAACGCTCGTTCCCTTTAAAGGAAACAGGCGTTCCCTTTGAATGGTAACGACCGTTCCCTTCAATGGTAACGGCCGTTTCCTCCTATAGGATACGCGTTCCCCTCTGAGGGAACGGGTACATCCATACGAATTTATGCCGGACTGACGAGCTTGAAGCGGATGCGCCAGCGCTTCTCCGCTTCGTCCCAGTCGTGGCTGATGATGCGGAAGGTTCCGATTTCTGCCGTGTTGGCCACGTGCGTGCCGATGCAGAGGCATTCGTCGTAGTCGCCTACCTTGACGATGCGCACCGTCTGCGAGGCGTCGTCGGGCAGACGTTGCAGGTCGAAGCGGCCGCGGGCCTCCTCCTGCGTGATGAATTCCGTAGTGACATCCAGATGCCGGCCGATGACTTCGTTCACGGCATCCTCCAGCCGCTTCACGTCTTCTTCCGTCGGCTGCTGCTCCAGGCGGTAGTCCAGCTTGCTCTTCTTCCGTTCGATGTGGGCTGATACCGACCTTCCGCACCCGAAGAGGCGTATCATGGTTTGGTTGATGATGTGTTCGCAGGTGTGCATGGGCGGGTATTCCTGCTTGTTGTGCTCGTTGAGTTGGGGTTGTTGTTCCATATTTAACTGATTTATTCGGTGCCAAAAGTACAATATTCTTTCAGACAGAAGAATAAAAGAACGTAAATTTCAGATAGAAGAACAAAAGAACAGAAGAATATTATATCCTCCATAAATAATTATGTACTTTTGTTCTTCTGTCTAAACCTTCATGCATAATTATTTTTGTGCTTCTGTTCTTTTGTCTGAACGTAAAATTCCATAGCTTTGTACCATCGAACCATTTAAATAAAGAAAGAATATGTTGGCATATACCTATGTGGAGCACGGGCACTTCGAATTGCAGGAGAAGCCCGTGCCCCAACTGAAAGACCCGCATGACGCCCTGGTGCGCGTCACGCTGGGCAGCATCTGTACGAGCGACCTGCACATCAAACACGGCAGCGTGCCCCGTGCCGTGCCCGGCATTACCGTCGGCCACGAGATGGTGGGCGTTGTCGAACAGGTGGGCGAGGGCGTCACCTCCGTAAAGCCCGGCGACCGGGTGACGGTGAACGTAGAAACCTTCTGTGGTGAGTGCTTCTTCTGCCGTCACGGCTATGTGAACAATTGCGAAGACCCCGACGGAGGCTGGGCACTGGGCTGCCGCATCGACGGCGGGCAGGCCGAGTACGTGCGTGTGCCCCATGCCGACCAGGGACTGAACCGCATCCCCGACGGCGTCAGCGACGAGCAGGCCCTCTTCGTGGGCGACATCCTGGCCACCGGCTTCTGGGCCGCCCGCATCTCGGACATCCGGCCGGACGACACGGTACTTATCATCGGAGCGGGACCCACGGGTATCTGTACCTTGCTGTGCGTATTGTTGAAACGGCCGCGGCGGGTCATCGTCTGCGAGAAGTCGGAAGAACGCGCCCGCTTCGTGCGCGAACATTATCCCGACGTGCTCGTTGTGTCGCCCGACGCGTGCCGGGAGCAGGTGCTCGAACATAGTGCGCACGGCGGAGCCGACGTGGTGCTCGAAGTGGCCGGAGCCGACGACACGTTCCGCCTGGCCTGGGAGTGTGCCCGTCCCAATGCGGTAGTTACCGTCGTGGCCCTGTACGACCGGCCGCAGGTGCTGCCTCTGCCCGACATGTATGGCAAGAACCTGACCTTCAAAACCGGCGGAGTGGACGGATGCGACTGTGCGGAGATTCTCCGCCTGATAGCCGAAGGGCAGATAGACACCACGCCGCTCATCACCCACCGCTTCCCCCTCGACCGCATTGAGGAAGCCTACCGCATCTTCGAGAACCGCCTGGACGGAGTGATCAAAGTAGCCATCACCGGAAAACAGCAGTAAGCCCATGCCAGTCATAGAAATCCAGTCGCTGGACCATCCCGGAGTGGAGGTGTTCAGTACCCTGACCGAAGCGCAACTGCGCAACCGCCTCGACCCGCAGCGGGGCATCTTCATTGCCGAGAGTCCGAAGGTCATCCGTGTGGCCCTCGATGCCGGCTATGTACCTGTGGCTCTGCTGTGCGAACGCCGGCATCTGACGGGCGATGCGGCCGACATCCTTGCGCGCGTAGGTGATATTCCTGTCTATACGGGCGAACGCGATTTGCTGGCCCGTCTTACGGGATATACCCTGACGCGCGGCGTGCTTTGTGCCATGCGCCGCCCCGTTCCATCTGCGGTGGAGAAAGTTTGCCGGGAGGCCCGCCGAGTAGTGGTCATCCACGGTGTGGTCGACGCGACCAACATCGGTGCCATCTTCCGTTCGGCCGCCGCATTGGGCATTGATGCCGTGCTGCTCACCACCGACTCGTGCGACCCGCTGAACCGCCGTGCCGTGCGCGTGTCGATGGGTTCGGTCTTCCTCGTGCCGTGGACGTGGGTGGAGCAGCCGCTCACTTGCCTGCACGAACTGGGTTTCCGTACCGCCGCCATGGCACTGACCGACCGTTCCATACCGCTGGACGCCCCGATACTGAAGGAAGAGCCCCGGCTGGCACTGGTGATGGGGACCGAGGGCGACGGCCTGCCCCGCGAAACCATTGCCGGAGCCGATTATGTGGTACGCATCCCCATGGCCCACGGAGTCGATTCGCTGAACGTGGCGGCTGCTTCGGCCGTCGCTTTTTGGGAACTGCGCTCCCTGCCGGTGTAAACGGAAGCTTGAAGAAAAGCTAATACTTGTTACTTTTTCGGGGCAATGCTCAAAAAAAGTGAAAGAAACTTGCTTCTTATAGTTCAGGCTGTTACTTTTGGAGTTATATTTTTAAAACCATTAAAGCAATATGAAAAAATTAATCTTATCTCTTGCACTCTGTTGTGCAGCTACAACATTTTTCGCTCAGGAAGCAGACCTTGCAAAACTGAGAAACGACGGCATCGCAGCCTTGGAAGCCAAAGATTATCAGTCTGCCTACAACAATTTCAGCTCTTATCTGAACCAGACCAATAATCAGGATTCTGTAATCGCTTTCAACTGTGGTCTTTGCGCCGACAAAATCAAGAAACCCGCTGACGCCCTCAAGTATTTTGATATCGCCGTTCAGAAGAAATATAATCTGGTAAACGCATACATCGGCAAGGCCGGTGCCCTGAAGGATCTGAAGAAGACCGATGAATACCTTGCTACCATCAAGGAAGGTCTGAAAGAAGTTCCGGGCGACAAGTCGCTGACCAAAATGTATGTTACTCATTACCTGAATACAGGTATCATTGCCCAGAAAGCCGGTAAGACGGCTGCTGCCGAAGAAGCTTTCAAGGAAGTGCTGAATGTTCAGGAAAACAATACCAATGCCCTGTTCAGCCTGGGTGTATTGAAGTATAACGATGCCAGCAAGACTTTGGCTACAGACAGAGCAAAGGCCAAGACCATCTATACGGAAGCCAAGGGTTATCTGGAGTCAGTTTCCAAACTGTTGACCAATCCGAAGCAGAAATCCATGCTGGACAATGTAAACACGATGTTGAAGCAGATCGATATCCAGCTGCAGGCTGAATAATCCTGACGATACGGAACTTGTGCCGATGTTTGGCCGGCACAATGTCTACAGACAAAAAAACGAGGGTGCACCCACAGTTGAAGTGCACCCTCGTTTTTTGTCTGTATAGTTCCGTTTATTTCTTCCGTTTGAGCACCATGGCCGTGCGGGCGGGGAGATACAGCTTCATCCACTCCTTCTTCTCTTTTTTGTAGAGTGGGTCGGGCAGGGTGAAGTGTTTCACCGTGTCGTCATTGAATCCGTTTCCGCCGTAGATTGGGTTGTCCGTGTTCAGAATCACTTCGTAGCAGCCGGCAGGCACCAGGAAACCGTAGTCGGTAAACGATTGCTTCGGGTTGAAGTTGAAGACAAACACCAGATCCTTGCGCATGTAGGCCAATACCTGATCGCCGTCATTGTGCCAGATTTCCTGTACGGGCGTAGCCTGGAAATTCTTGATGCTCTTGATGACCTGCAACATGGCGGTATCAAAATCGCCCAGATAGTGGTAAGCCAGGTTCTTGTTGTCCACGAGGTTCCACTGGCGGCGGGCATACTTGCACGACCATCCGTTGCCTTCGCGGGGGAAGTCAATCCATTCGGGGTGTCCGAACTCGTTGCCCATGAAGTTCAGATAGCCGCCGTTGATGGTGGTGGCCGTCAGCAGGCGTATCATCTTGTGCAGGGCAATACCACGCTTCACGACGTAGTTTTCGTCACCCTTCTGCATGTGCCAGTACATGTCTGCGTCTATCAGGCGGAAGATGATGGTTTTGTCGCCCACCAGAGCCTGGTCGTGACTTTCGGCGTATGAGATGGTCTTCTCGTCGGAGCGGCGGTTGGTCACTTCCCAGAACATGCTCGAAGGTTTCCAGTCCTCGTCAATCTTTTCCTTGATGGTCTTGATCCAATAGTCGGGGATGTTCATGGCCATGCGGTAGTCGAATCCGTATCCGCCGTCTTCGTATTTCGCGGCCAGTCCGGGCATGCCCGACACTTCCTCGGCAATGGTGATGGCTTTTGGATTAACCTGATGAATCAGGCGGTTGGCCAGCGTCAGGTAGCAGATGGCATTGTCGTCCTGATGACCGTTGAAGTAGTCGCCGTAGTTGCAGAACGCCTCTCCCAGTCCGTGGCTGTAGTAGAGCATGGAAGTTACGCCGTCGAAGCGGAAACCGTCGAAGTGGTATTCCTCCATCCAGTATTTGCAGTTGGACAGCAGGAAGTGCAGCACCTCATTCTTTCCGTAGTCGAAGCAGAGCGAATCCCATGCCGGATGCTCGTGGCGGTCGCCCGGATAGAAATACTGGTTGGGGTCGCCGGCAAAGTTGCCCAGACCCTCCACCTCGTTCTTCACGGCGTGCGAGTGGACAATGTCCATGATGACAGCCAGCCCCATGCTGTGGGCCGTGTCAATCAGTTCCTTCAGTTCGTCGGGCGTACCGAAGCGCGACGAGGCGGCAAAGAAACTCGATACGTGGTAGCCGAAACTGCCGTAATAAGGATGTTCCTGGATGGCCATAATCTGGATGCAGTTGTATCCGTCGGCTGCGATGCGCGGCAGTACCTTCTCCTGGAACTCCCGGTAGCTTCCCACCTTTTCTTCCTGCTGGCTCATGCCGATGTGGCATTCATAGATCAGCAGCGGGTCGGTGGCAGGCTTGAAGGCACGCTTCTTCATCTTATAAGGTTTGGCAGGGTCCCACACCTGTGCACTGAAGATTTTGGTCTCATCGTCCTGCACCACGCGGGTGGCCCATGCCGGTATACGTTCGCCGCATCCGCCTTCCCAGTACACCTTCAGCTTGTAGAGGTCTCCGTGCTTCAGCGTGTCGGCCGGAAGTTTCAGTTCCCAGTTGCCGTTGCTTTTGCGCTTCAGGCTGAACTTCTTTTCTTCCTTCCATCCGTTGAAGGTTCCGGTCAGGAAGATTTGGGTGGCGTTGGGTGCCCATTCGCGGAATACCCAACCCGTGTCTGTGCGGTGCAGGCCGAAGTAGAGGTAGCCCGAAGCAAAGTCAGCAAGCGTCTTTTTCCCCTTGTTGGTCAGTTCGGCTTCCTTGTCTATGGCATGCTGGTGGCGTCCGTTGATGGCCTCGGCGTATGGCTCCAGCCATGGATCATTTTTAATCAGGTTCAGTGTTTCCATAACGGATGAATTTTTATGGTTTGTTACTCTATAGGTTTGTCAGGCTTTCACTTTTACGATAATCTTCTTCACACCGTCGGGCGTGATGCCGGGCGCATGTCCGTCCTGCGGGAAGAAGATGGCAAACATGCCGGGCTTCACGGCAATGTAGCTTTCCGCCAGCCCCTCGAAGAAGGTGATGTCCTTCTCTTCATTGTAGGGCGCGTCGGCCGGCAGACAGGCTGCGGCGGGTGTGTACCCCATCACTTCCGTCCCCGAGAGCGGTATCTGTATGTCAATGAAGTCACGGTGCGTCTCCAGGCGTGCCTGTTCCTTGGCCTTGGGCTTGGTTTCGGTCACGTTCACAAGGAGGTCCTTGCCCTGCAACTCTGTCTTTCCCGGTTCGAGCGCAGCCAGGTCATTAGATTTCAGAAACTCGATTGCCCGTGCGAAGAGCGGGTTCAGCGATGCATATTTTTCCAGGTTTTCCAGTCTGTCTATAATCATAATTCCAATGTATTAAGTTAGTTATAATCGTTTTTTATTCTCATTCAAAGTCATCGATGGTATAGTTTACGAAGTCGGCAAAGCGCTTCATCTGCCGGAAGATGTCCGCCGTCCGGTCCAGGAAGTCCGGTTGCAGGAAAAAGTCATCGGGCAGCGGGCAGTTCACGGTGTACTCCTTGCATTGCAGGTACTTCAGGTAGGGGAAGTCCTTTGGAAATCCTTTGGGTGCTGTTTTCAGGAACGTTTCGCCCACTGTAGGGAAATATTTCCGGAAGTCGGGATCTTCCACGATGCTGCGGAATTCGTCGATGTTGTCATATACCGCCTGTCGCAGGGCCTTCAGCAGGGCAGGAGGGGGGCAGTAGCTTCCTCCGGCCAGCAGGCAGTTGCCCGGTTCCAGGTGCAGGTAGTAACCGCAGTGGTCCGATTTTTTGCCTTTGGCGTTGATGTACCCTCCCATGTGGGTCTTGTAGGGAGTCTTGTCTTCGGTGAAGCGGGTGTCGCGGTAGATGCGGTAGGTGCAGTCCTTGGCTTCGATGCCTTTTACCGTTTCGTCGAACTGCGAGATACGTGCGATGACGGCCGTCAGCAGGTTTTCGAATTCGTGGCGTGCCGCTTCGTACCGTTCGCGATGCTGCTGGAACCATTCCCGGTTGTTGTTGGCAGCAATTTCCTTCAGGAATTGAAATATCACGGGTATATTCATATACTGCTGTTTCTTATCGATGGACAAACTTACAAATAAAATTTCTAAACTGCCAATAAGTAGACAAAAAAAAGCATCGGCTTGGGGAAAACCGATGCTTTAAAAAGCATTCATTGTTCCAACAGACGCTTCTGTTGTGCCGTAGTCTACTTTCACAAGCAAACCCGATGCAAATTAATCTTATATCTAATACTATGAAAAACACATCTATATAACAACGGCGTTTTTATTTTGTTCAATGGAAAAATGATTTTTTTTGTGTTACCTTTGCAAAACGGTAAAAAAACAGCAGTTTTATGAAAGAATACGCTTACGACGAAGACAGTGTACGCGCCCTGACGGACTGGGCGGAAAAGGCTTCTTTCCCTCAGGAAGTGAGCCTGAACGAGGCCGAACATATATTCGATGTGCCGCGTTTCGTGCAGGCCAACCTGAACGATATCAAGGCGCATTATCCCGATCCGTTCTACAACCCGGCTATCACGCGGCTGTATTTGTTGAAAGAAGTACTGGGAGAATAGGCCTTTGACAGGAAGAATATTCGGACAGAAGAACAAAAGAACAAAAAAGAGTATGTATATCTCTCAAAAGATGTTGTTCTTTTGTCCTTCTATCCGAATCTGAACAAATTTTACAGTGTGAACTTTAATATCTTTGCGCCATAGCCGCGGACGCTGGTCTCTGTAGCCTTGTAGGGCAGCAGGCAGACCGCTTCCCGTTCACCTGTGAGCAGGTCGACAGCCTGGTAGTGTTCCACTTGCGGTATCTGCAGGAAGCTGAAGGCATGGGAGGGGATGTTGACCGCCACTTCCGCAGGCACGGGGTCGAAGTTGATGACGAAAAGCAGTACTTCGTTCCCGTACTTTCGCAGGAAGGTGAACTGGCGGTGTTCGTTGAAGCGCCAGCCACCGATATTGGCATACATCAGGTCGAAGAACTGGCCTTGAGAGATGGCTTTCTCTTCACGGCAGAGGGTGAGGACGCGACGGTAGGCGGCTTGCAGGCGTTTCTCGTCGTCGGTCAGCATACGGCCGTCGAACTTGCCTCCGTTTCGCCAGCGGCGGATGGTGTCTACGCTCCAGTAGTCGAAGATGGTGGTGCGGCCGTCGCATCCGCTGAAACCTTCGTGGTCCATACCCCGTTCGCCCAACTCCTGTCCGAAGTAGACCATCATGGGGTTGGTGTTCATGCAGGCTGCTACAATCAGGGCGGGGATGGCTTTCCAGGGAACGCCGGCAAAGAAATCGGAGGCGATGCGCTGTTCGTCGTGGTTCTCCAGGAAGTTGAGCATGCGCTGTTCGATGCCTCCCAGGCTCTGCCAGCAGCGGGTGATGGCGGTGGCCGATTCGTGGCCGCATACGATGGCACGGAGTGTGTCATAGAGTCCTACCTTGTCGTACAGATAGTCGAAGTGGCCGCGGAACAGGTAGTTGTGATATTCGTTCGGATTGTAGACTTCGGCGATGAAGAGTACGTCGGGGTATTGTTCCTTTACTTGCGGGATGGCCCATTCCCAGAACTCAACCGGTACCATCTCGGCCATGTCGCAGCGGAAACCGTCGATGTGTTTGGAGGCCCAGAAGAGCAGGATGTCCAGCATCTTGCTCCAGGTGTCGGGTGTCGGGTCGAAGTGCCGGGTGCCTCCGTTCTGATAGTCTACACCATAGTTAAGCTTGATTGTTTCGTACCAGTCGTCGATGCCGGGGGTGGCGTCAAAACGGTTGTTCCCAGTAGCTTTGGCCGGGTATTCGTGGTAGGGCTCGGCGGCGCTGCCTTTCATGTCGAACTGGCCGTGGAGCTCGCTCTGCGGGATGTAGTAGAAGTTGTTGTAGGGACTGAAGGCATAGTGCGGGTCGTCGTTGGCGCCGAGCTGAGTAGTGCCGTCGGGCTGTGTGTCCGAATGGTATTGGCGTGCCACGTGGTTGGGTACGAAGTCGATGATGACTTTCAGGCCGCTGCGGTGGGTGCGCTGCACCAGATTTTCGAATTCCTTCATGCGTCCGGGCACGTCTTTGGCCAGGTCGGGGTCTACATCGTAGTAGTCCTTGATGGCGTAGGGCGAGCCTGCCTTCCCCTTGACGATGGCCGGATGGTCGGGGCGGATGTTGTAGCGGCGGTAGTCGGTCTGCGTGGCGTGCTCGATGATGCCCGTGTACCATACATGCGTGGCACCCAGACGCTTGATTTCGTCCAATGCCTTGCCGGTAAAGTCGGCCATCTTGCCGCAGCTGTTCTCGGCCATGCTTCCGTTGTGGATGCAATGATTATTGTTGTTACCGAAGAGTCGGGTGAACACTTGGTAGATGATGAGTTTGTTGTCGTCGTTGTTCATATTCTTTATAATATTAGAGGTCATTATGGTATAATCTGTCTTATTCTGTTTTCCACACGCTCCCTTTCTCTTCCAGCAGGCGGGCAAGGGTTTCGCGCGCGGTATCGTATCCGTGCATGAAGATTTCTTCCGCCTTCTCCAGTTCCCGGTTGCTGTATTCGGCCAGGTTGGTAGGCTCGATGAGCAGGTCGGCCTTCTCGCGTTCGGGGAAGGTGTTGGAACGGAACATGAAGTTATAGGAGCGCAGGGCGATGCTCACGATGTTCATCTTGTACTTGGGAGCCATGAGGGGGCTGACGTTGATGGCCACTACCTTCTCGCACACGCGGCGGATGATGCTCACGGGCAGGTTCATCAGTACACCGCCGTCCACGTAGTTGGTACCGTCGATGCACACGGGCGCGAAGAGTACCGGCATGCAGCACGAGGCGGCTACGCGTTCGGCTATTTCACCCTTGTGGAAGTTTACCAGCCGCCCGTGGTCCAGATCGGTGGCAGTCACGATGAGGGGGGTCTTCAACTCTTCCAGCCGGCGGGCTTTGAGGTTACTTCGCAGGAAGTCGATGAACTCTTCCAGCTCGAACAGGCCCACTTTGGGGATGACCAGCTTGGTGAGGTCCTGAAACGTGTGGCCGGCAAAATATTTCAGTACTTCGTGCGGTTCGTTTCCGTCGGCATAGAAGACACCTGCCAGTGCTCCGGCACTGACTCCCGCCAGGATGTCGGGCTTGATGTCGTGCTCCAGAAGAGCCTGCATCACGCCCAGATGGGCAAATCCCTTGATGAAGCCTCCGCTCAGGGCGAAGCCTGTCGGATATTTGTTGGTGAAGTAGTTGTTGGCAGTCGCTTCCATATACAATCTGTTTTTCTTGGCACGAAGATACGGAAATTCTGAAAAGAAGAAAGAAACTTGGGCAAATTAATCGTACAGAAAATGAATTTGTTTCCAGCTGTTTTTGACAAAGTGACATTTTGTTTTCCCAATGGCCTGAGAATCGCTTGTTTCGAACTGTCGGAGGACGCGACGGAAAAGAACGAAGCGGAACAGGGCTTTCTTGCTTGTAATGAATGGGATAGCGAAATCTTTACATTTGAAATAGACGAAAAATAGGCTCTCATCGGCTGAAAATGAAAAGAAAACGGGCAGATGGAGCTGTAAAAAGGTACGTTTTGGGGCAAAAGATGCAATGTTTTTGCTCCTATCATGCAATGTCTTGTTCCAAAACATGCGATGTAAACGTCAAACATATACAATCTTTTGCCCAAAAAACGGTAATGTTCCGCTGGTTTGCGGGCTTCCTTTCGCACATATAAAGACTTTCAGACACCTTTTCGGTGCTTTCTAGTATAAGCGCTTGTCAGCAGAATGGTTTAGTTTGCGTCAATATGTCGGATATTTCCACTGAAGGGTAGCAAACTGATGGACTTCAGATTTTTCTGCAGGCCCAGTTTCCACGGCAGATATACCGATGGCAGAAGAGCAGGATGAAGGCAGCATAAACCAGTTCGGAAGTCCAGCACAGGGCTACGTCGAGCCGCAGGTAAAGGATGATGAACGTGATATAGGCCACATAGATGACCAGCACGCCGAGTTCCAGGCACAGGGCTGTGCGTGTATTACCCGTACCGGAGACTGCCTGGAAGTAGACATTGGCCGGAACCAGTAACAGATATGTCGCACACATGACCCACAACGAGGGGACGGCAGCCTGACGCAACTCTTCAATGTCGGTATAGATGCCCAGCACTGCATGGGGGAACAGGCTGAAAAACAGGGCCAGCGGTAACACCAGCCAGTAGGCCAGGCGGATGTGCTGGCGGATAGTGGGGCGTACACTGTCAGCATGGCCTGCTCCTATAAGGTTGCTGACCAGCGAGCCGCAGGTCGAGGCAAAGGCCATCATGACCATGAACAAGATACCGCTGACGCTGCGGATGATGTTGGTGACAGCCAGCGGCCTTTCGCCCAGATGCTCGATGTAGAGGAAGAAAAGAAACCACGTAGAGAGTGAAATGAAGTTCTGCAACATGGTCCAGAATGATACGTCCAGCATACGGCGCAATACTGGTAGCTGTAACCGTGGAATGCGGTCGAGGCCATACTTGCGGCAGTCGATGCGGCAGCGGGTATAGACGATGAAGAACACGAGCGATACCAGCTCGGCGAGCGACGAACCGATGGCTGCTCCCGCAATACCCAGCGCAGGCAGGCCCAGTTTACCGAAGATGAGGACGTAGTTGAACACCACGTTGCTCAGCACCATGACCACAGAGTTCAGTGTCAGTGTGCGTGTCTGTGTAGTACCCAGGAAGAAGGCACGGAAGATGACGGCGCTGAATGAGAAGAAGGCACCGAACACGCGCCAATGCAGGTAGGATGTGGCTGCTTCGTAAATCTGTGGGGAAGCAATGATGCGCTTCAGCAGCAGGGGCGAGAAGCAATAGGAGAGGAGGAACAATACGGCAGCAAGTCCCGTCTGGAAATAGATGCCCTGATAGAACAGAGACCCTATCTCGTGGTATTGCTGCTCGCCGTTGCGGCGGGCGATGAGTATCTGCGTCCCGATGCTGAATCCGAACGCGACCATGAAGATGACCATGTAGAACACTCCGGCAATGGCGGAAGCTCCCAGTTCCACTTCACCGACCCGGCCCAGGAAGGCGGTGTCGGTCATTCCGATCATCTGTTCCATAATCAGGCTGATGAGAATGGGGTAGGCGATGAGCCAAATCTGCTTGTCGGTATAATGGGTAGAGGATGTTGTTTTCATGTTTCGTCTTTTTCATTGGATTAAAAAACAAATGACGCGGACAACACAGATTTGCTTTTATCCGTGTTTTCCGCGTCATCCGTGTCAGGAGAATAGCTCTTATAGTTTGCTTGAATGCTTTACCATATATATTCCTGGTCTCTTATTTACGGTTTTGCCGTTGTCTCATCAGTTCTTCCTGCTGTTTCTGCATAGCCTCGAGGCGTGCGGCAAAGCCGGATGTCTTCATCTTCTTGGGATCCTTCTTGTTGGCTTCCAGCTGGGCGAGCAACTTCGCCTCGTTGGTTGTCTTGCGCAGTACGATAGTCGTTATCACACTGATAAGGGTAGAGATGAAGTAGTAGTAGTTCAGCCCCGACGGATAGTCGTTCAGGATGAACAGGAACATGATGGGCATCAGATAGGACATCCATTTCATGGCAGCCATCTGCGGGTTGGCACCGGTATCCTGTTGTTGCATCATGTATTTCGTGTTCAGGATGTTGGTCACAGTCATCAGCACACAGAACAGGCTGAGGTGATCACCCAGGAACGGAATGCGGAACGGGAAGGTGACGAAGGCATCATAGGTTGAAAGGTCGTCGGCCCACAGGAAACCCTGCTGACGCAGTTCGATGGCACTCGGGATGAACATGAACAGCGCAATCAGTACCGGCATCTGAATGAGCATCGGCAGACAGCCGCCCATCGGGCTGACACCATACTGACTGTAGAGGGTCATAATCTCCTGCTGCTTTTTCATGGCATCTTCCTGTTTGGGATACTTCTGGTTGATGACATCGATTTTCGGCTTCAATACACGCATTTTGGCCGATGACAGATAAGTCTTCCATGTAGCGGGGAATACCACAGCCTTGACGATGAGCGTCAGGAAAAGCAACACCATACCCATGCTGAGACCCCAGCCCGAGAGCCAGTCGAAAATGTTGATGATGAACCATTTGTTTACCCATCGGAAGAGAGGCCAACCCAGGTAAACCAGTTTGTTCAGTTCCCACTCGTTGTCGCGGTCGTTGTCGAGTGCGGTCAGAGTCTTGTAGTGGTTGGGACCGAAGTAGAAATACATCTGTGTGGCGTCTTTTCCACTCGGATCGAACAGCGTATTCATTTCGGCCGAGTAGTCTTTGATATAACCACTGCCCTGTGTCTCCATCTTGGAGGCCAGTTTGGCTTTCTCAAAGTTTGCATCTGTGATGAAGACCGATGAGAAGAACTGGTTCTTGAATGCAATCCAGTTCAAGGGTTCGGCTACTTCCTTTTCGTCGTTCTTGGCGGCGGAAAGATAGTCGGTGCCTTCACCGCTGATTTTATAGGTCAGTTCGGCCAGGCGGTTTTCGTAAGTATATCCTTTTTCAATTTGGCGGGCACGCTGTGACCATTCGATGTCCACGTGCTTGTTGCCCGATGCTAACTTGCCTTCCATACCTACGGCCCGAATGCTGAAGTCTACCAGATAAGAACCTTGGCGCAAGCCGTAGTTGAAATCAATGTAGCTGTCGGCACTGGCAGAAAGACGCATGGTGAGCGTGCTGTCCGTGTGGTTGACAGCCTTGAAATAATAGTTCCGGCTCTGGATGGTTTCCTGTTTGTTGTAGAACAGGAAATTCAGATTGATGTCATTGCCATTGAACAAGGTAACGGGAGTCTTCTTGTCCTGCTCCATATATTCCTTTAAGGTAACCGAGAACGGTGTACCACCTTTGGTGCAGACGGCCAGTTCCATTACATCGTTCTGGAGGGTAACCAGCGAATCTGCTCCCTGCAGGGCTCCGAAGAACAAGGAGGTGGAGTCGTTGACGGCTTCGGCCTTTTCGTTGGCAAGGGCTGCTTCGGCTTTGGCTTTCAAGTCGGCTTCGCGCTGTTGTACCAGAGCGATGGAGTCGTAGTAACGTTTTTGGGCTTCCAGCTGCTCCTTGCTGGGACGGCTCAGGAAACTGAAACCGACCAGAAGGATAGCTATCAGCACAAGTCCGGTAATGGTATTTTTATCCATTGGGATCTTTTCTGTTTAATATGAATATGATTAAGATGAATTAGTTGTTCGTCTGTTTCTTTTTCTCGTCTTCGTGATATTCGATGGCTGCTTTTACGAAGGATACAAACAGCGGGTGCGGATGGAGCACGGTACTGCTGTATTCGGGGTGGAACTGTGTACCGATGAACCAGCGGAGCGTAGGAATCTCTACGATTTCCACGAGGTCGGACTCAGGATTGATACCCGTGCATTTCATGCCGGCCGCTTCGTATTCAGCCTTGTACTGGTTGTTGAATTCATAACGATGGCGATGACGTTCCTGAATGTGCTCCGTTCCGTATGCTTCGTAAGCCTTGCTTCCCTTTTGCAATACACATTCGTATGCGCCCAGACGCATTGTGCCGCCCATGTTGGTGATGGACTTCTGCTCTTCCATGATGTCGATGACATTGTGGGGCGTCTTTTCGTTCATCTCGCGCGAATTGGCATCGGCATATCCCAGCACGTCACGTGCAAATTCAATGGCGATACACTGCATACCCAGACAGATACCAAAAGTCGGTATGTCGTGAGTGCGGGCATATTTGATAGCTACAAACTTACCGTTGATGCCACGTTCGCCGAATCCGGGGCCGATAAGTACTGCAGACATTCCCTTCAGGGCTTCGGCAATATTGTCGTCCGTCAGCTTTTCGCTGTTCACGAAGTCAACGGATACTTTGCGGTCATTATAGGTACCGGCCTGTGAAAGAGCTTCGCGGATGGATTTGTAGGCATCCTGCAGGTCGTATTTTCCAACCAAAGCGATGTGAATCGGTTCTGTATTTTCGGCCTTGTGGCGGCGTTCCAGGAAGCTGCGCCAAGGTCCCAGCCCCGGCGTATCGCCAACAGGAAGACCCATTTTCTTCAAAATGGTTTCGTCCAGCTTCTGTGCCTGCATCAGGATGGGCACTTCGTAGATGGTAGGAGCGTCAATACTCTGTACTACAGCGTCGACATCTACATTACAGAACAGCGCTACTTTCTTACGGAGGTTCAGGCTCAGTTCGTGTTCTGTGCGCAGTACCAGTACGTCGGGCTGTATACCCGCACTCTGCAGTTCCTTTACGCTGTGTTGTGTCGGCTTGGTCTTCAGCTCTCCAGCTGCTGCCAGGTAAGGTACATAAGTAAGGTGGACACACAGAGCATCTCTTCCAAGTTCCCACTTCAACTGACGGATGCTTTCCAGATAGGGCAACGACTCAATGTCGCCTACGGTACCACCGATTTCGGTAATGACAAAGTCGAATTTATATTTGTTGCCCAGCAGTTTGACGTTACGCTTGATTTCATCCGTGATGTGCGGAATGATCTGGATGGTCTTGCCCAGATAATCGCCACGGCGTTCCTTGTCGATGACACTCTTGTAGATGCGGCCTGTCGTAATGTTGTTGGCCTTGGTCGTCTGGATGCCCAGGAACCGTTCGTAGTGACCTAAATCGAGGTCGGCTTCATGACCGTCTACTGTTACATAGCATTCACCATGTTCGTAAGGGTTCAGTGTTCCCGGGTCGATGTTGATGTACGGGTCAAATTTCTGGATAGTTACTTTGTAGCCTCTTGCCTGAAGCAGCTTGCCGATGGAAGATGAGATGATTCCCTTGCCTAACGAAGAGGCAACGCCACCGGTGACGAAAATATACTTTGTTTCTCCCACAACTATAATAGGTTTTAATTTGTTATATGTCTGATGTCGAGTGCAATTGTGTATGCAATTGCATTTTTAAGCTGCAAAATTACAAAAAAAAGAGGATGAAGTAAATATTTTAAGCTAATTTTGTGCCCGTATCGTGATTTTAGGGCTTTAAACAGATATTATGACTCGTATGAAGAATGGACATCTTTGGGCGTGGACAATGATAGTGATGATTTCCACGCCGCTATCAGCACAGGTACCTGTCGGACAACTGGACAGGACAGGGTATGGACAAGTGGAAGACAGTGTGATATTGGGTGATACTGTCAAACAGCACTTGGTTGTGGATTCTGCATCAGTAGCCGATTCTTTAAAAGTTGATTCGTTACGACCTGACACGTTGCAGGCCGACTCCTTGAAGCTTGTTCCGCTTCCGGCTGACACGCTGAAAGCAAATAAGAAAGTAACGAAAGGAAAGGCGAAAGTCAAAAAAGAGAGTGAGCCCAAGCTGTCGGACTTCTTGGCGCAATATTGTTTGTTGAAACTGAATAAGACGTCGGATACGGCTACGGTGGCGCAGCTCGATACGGTCTCCTTTTTGTATCAGAAGCATTTGGGCGTTTTGGAGTACTTGAACGATCCTTCGACGCCGGAGCGTTATATCGTGTCCGATCCCAAATATTTCAGGTTATTCTTGCCTTTTACTTTCTACTATTCACCGATGGAGCGAATTTCAAAGTTGAACTGGAAACCATCGTACGTGAATGATACGATATCGGATTCGGAACTCAATGAAAAGTTGTTGCCGATTGACAAGCAGACATTCCAGACATTTGAGCAGACGAACAGCGCGGTTGACCGTGCTCTGTTGGCTGCTTATGTGGAGTGTCCGAACAAAATCGTGTTGACGGAAGACGAAGTGATGGAAAAGAAAGTATTCAAGGATGATATTGAAGGGGAAATTTCGTCGAAACCTTCAGTTACCAAGCTCATCAAGAAAAAGGATATTACGTTCAATGAAGAGGCAGGAGTGGTAATTCACAAGCCCAATTGGTGGGTAACATCGGGAAGCGGATCGCTGTCGTTCTCACAAAACAGTATTTCCCGCAACTGGTATAAAGGTGGTGAAGGTTCCAATTCGTTCCTTATCAATTTGCTGTTGAGAGCCAACTATAATGACAAGGAAAAGGTGGAATGGGAAAATCTGTTGGAAATCAAAACCAATATCAACTCGGCACCTTCGGATACCGTACATAAGTTCTTGGTAACCAGCGACCAACTCCGTCTTTATAGTAAATTGGGTATCAAGGCAATAGCCAAATGGTACTATACCATATCTACAGAGTTGAAGACGCAGATCTATAATTCGTATGGTACAAACAGCAAGGACTTGAAAGCGGCGTTCCTGGCACCTTTGGATTGGGCAACCAGTATCGGTATGGACTATAAGCTGGAAAAAACCAAATATAAATTGTCTGTATTTATGGCGCCTTTCACGCACTCTATGCGTTATGTCGGCAATAGCAAAGTGAATGAGGTCGGTTATGGCTTGGAGGAAGGGGCATCAGTGAAACACAGCTTTGGTTCTCAGGTTCAGACAAATTTTGAGTGGACGATTATTCCTTCCATCAAACTGAGGTCGCGTCTCGATTATTTGACGAGTTATGAATGGGTACGTGCAGAATGGGAAAACAACATCGACTTTATATTGACCCGTTTCCTCTCTGCCAAACTCTACGTATTGGCGCGTTATGATGACAGTACGAAGCCGACAGTAGGCGATGACTATTTTCAGGCTACTGAGACGTTAGGATTCGGACTCAATTATTCGTGGTAATTCGGAACAAGCTATTGTAATTATGATATCAGGTATGGGCAAAGCGGGTAATGGCCCGCTTGTTCATACCTGATTTATTTTTTAACGGATGGAAAAACAGTGCTTTTTACTGAAAGAAAGACTGCTTTGTGAGCGTTAAACCAATGTTTTTTTGAAAAAAGAATGTTTGCGCACACAGAAAATGCATAAGAATGACTTGTAGTTCATAAATAATGCTTAAATTTGCCGCGATTTGTAATGCGCACTTTGCAAAATGACAGATATTATAAGACATCAAGGTATTGTGGAAAACATAGAAGGGTCCCACTTGCAGGTCAGAATCGTTCAAACTTCTGCCTGTGCTGCCTGTAGTATCAAGGGACATTGTTCTTCTGCCGATTCCAAAGAAAAACTGATTGACGTGGTCGATGCAGCTTTTGCCCGAACTTGTCATCCTGGCGAGCATGTGTGGGTGACGGGGAGACTTTCCATGGGGTATATGGCTGTGTGCCTGGCCTTTGTCCTGCCTTTCCTTTTGTTGGTGACAGCGCTTTTTGCCTTTATGGCGTTATGGCACCATGAATTGTATGCTGCTTTGTGTGCTTTGGCGTTGCTGATACCCTACTATTTTGTATTGTGGTTGGGCAGAAACCGCTTGAAACGGAAATTCTCCTTCTCTATCCAACCGATGAACTAACTAAAATTCAAATAATTAATAAACAACAAACATTATGAATGTAATTCTGATTGCAGTAATTTCGTTGGGCGTGATTGCGTTGGTACTGGCTGCCATCCTTTATGTCGCTTCCAAAAAATTTGCTGTGTATGAAGATCCGCGGATTGCTCAGGTTGCAGCTGTGTTGCCTCAGGCAAACTGCGGTGGATGTGGTTACCCAGGTTGCAGCGGATTTGCCGATGCTTGTGTCAAAGCCGGATCGCTTGAAGGCAAGCTTTGTCCGGTAGGTGGACAACCTGTTATGGCGAAAGTGGCCGATATCCTTGGATTGGCTGCTGCTGTATCCGAACCAAAAGTAGCCGTAGTGAGATGTAATGGTACGTGCCAGAACCGTCCCCGTCTCAATCAGTATGATGGTGCTAAAAGTTGTGCCATCGCTTCTTCACTTTATGGTGGTGAAACAGGTTGCAGTTACGGTTGTTTGGGATGTGGTGATTGTGTATCGGCATGTCAGTTCGGCGCTATCCGTATGAATCCTGAAACGGGACTTCCCGAAGTAGATGAAGCCAAGTGTACGGCTTGTGGTGCTTGTGCCAAGGCATGTCCGCGTAATATCATCGAGATTCGTCCGCAAGGGAAAAAGTCGCGTCGTGTGTATGTTCAGTGTGTGAACAAGGATAAGGGTGCTGTGGCCCGCAAGGCTTGTACGGCAGCTTGTATCGGTTGTGGAAAGTGTGTGAAGGTATGTCCGTTTGAAGCCATTACACTGGAAAACAATTTGGCTTATATCAATCCGGACAAATGTAAGTCTTGCCGTAAGTGCGAGGAAGCCTGTCCGCAGAATGCCATCGTGGCCTTGAACTTCCCTCCGCGCAAACCTAAGACAGAGGAAGCTGAGGTCGCATCTGCTCCCAAAGTGGAGAAACCTCAAACGGAGGCTCCTGCAGTGAATCCTGAAGCTCCGAAGGCAGAAGCATAATCAATCAAGAATAATAAACGACTAAATACAAAATTTGTATGTTGAAGACATTTTCAATCGGTGGAGTTCATCCACAAGAAAATAAACTTTCAGCACATCAGCCTATCATTAAAGCTGAAGTTCCGGCAAAGGCTGTCATTTTGTTGGGACAGCATATCGGTGCTCCGGCCAAGCCTATTGTAGCTAAGGGTGATGTCGTGAAGGTGGGTACAAAGATTGCCGAACCGGGTGGATTTGTATCTGCAGCCATCCATTCTTCCGTGAGTGGAAAAGTGGCCAAAATAGATACGATAGTCGATGCAAGCGGTTATCCCAAACCGGCTATCTTTATAGATGTGGAAGGAGATGAGTGGGAAGAGAGCATTGACCGTTCTGAAACATTGGTAAAGGAATGCACGCTTTCGTCGGAAGAAATCGTAAAGAAAATAGCCGACGCAGGTATTGTAGGTATGGGTGGTGCTTGTTTCCCCACACAAGTAAAACTTTGCCCTCCTCCGGCATTCAAGGCCGAATGTGTCATTATCAATGCGGTTGAATGTGAGCCTTATCTAACGGCCGACCATCAGCTGATGCTTGAGCACGCCGAAGAGATTGTGGTAGGTGTGACTATTCTGATGAAAGCAGTCAAAGTAAACAAGGCGTTTATCGGAATTGAGAACAACAAGCCCGATGCCATTCAGCTGATGACAAAGGTGGCTTCTTCCTATCCGGGCATTGAAGTTGTACCGTTGAAGGTGAAATATCCGCAGGGTGGTGAAAAGCAGCTGATTGATGCAATTATTCAGCGTCAGGTAGCTGCTGGGGCATTGCCTATTTCTACAGGTGCTGTTGTGCAGAATGTAGGTACGGCTTTTGCTGTTTATCAGGCTGTGCAGAAAAACAAACCCTTGTTCGAACGTGTCATTACGGTGACTGGAAAATCACTGGCCAAACCGTCCAATTTCCTGGCTCGTATCGGTACACCCATGAAGCAGCTGATTGATGCCTGTGGGGGTCTGCCCGAAGATACTGGCAAGATTATCGGTGGTGGTCCTATGATGGGAAAAGCGCTTGTCAATACAGATGTACCCACTGCTAAAGGAAGTTCCGGCATCTTGATAATGAATGACAAGGAGGCCAAGCGTGGTGCTGTGCAACCTTGTATCCGTTGTGCCAAATGTGTGAGTGCCTGTCCGATGGGCCTGGAACCATTCTTGCTTGCAACCGTATCGGCTCATGGTGATTTTGAACGTTTGGAGAAAGAAGATATCATGTCATGCATTGAATGTGGATCGTGCCAGTTCACTTGCCCCTCCAATCGCCCGATGCTTGACTTTATCCGTTTGGGTAAGGCGAAAGTAGGTGCAATAATACGTGCACGCCAAGCCAAAAAGTAAATAGTAATATATAGAATTAATAAACATCTATGAATAAGTTGATTGTATCCCTATCGCCTCACGTTCATGGGGGTGACAGTGTGAAGAAGAATATGTATGGCGTGCTTGTAGCCTTACTGCCGGCTTTTCTCGTGTCGCTCTACTTTTTTGGAGTGGGTGCATTGATTGTTACTTTGACTTCCGTGCTGGCTTGCGTATTTTTTGAGTGGGCCATCGGCAAGTTTATCATGAAGAAAGAAACGACAACCATTTTGGATGGCTCGGCCATTATTACAGGTGTGCTGTTGGCGTTCAATCTGCCTTCTAATCTGCCTGTTTGGATTATTATCATCGGTGCCCTTTTTGCCATTGGCGTGGGCAAGATGTCTTTTGGTGGCTTGGGTTGTAATCCGTTTAACCCTGCATTGGTGGGACGTGTGTTCCTTTTGCTTTCTTTCCCTGTGCAGATGACGAGTTGGCCGGCTGTCGGACAGATGGTTGCCTATACTGACGCAGTGACTACTGCTACTCCTCTGGCTATTATGAAAGGTGTGGCCAACGGTGCGCCGGGCTTTTCAATGGATCAGCTTCCCAGCGCATTGGATTTGTTCTTCGGTAATAACCCCGGATGTATTGGTGAAGTAAGTGCTTTGGCTCTGTTGATCGGGTTGGTTTACATGCTTTGGAAGAAAATCATTACGTGGCATGTTCCTGTATCCATTTTGGTGACAGTATTCGTCTTTGCTTCTATCATGCATTGGGTAGATCCGGCCCAATATGCTTGCGGTGTTACCCATCTGTTGTCAGGAGGTCTGATGTTGGGTGCTATTTTTATGGCAACCGATTATGTAACTTCGCCTATGAATCATAAGGGAATGCTTATCTACGGTGTCTGCATCGGATTGCTGACAGTCATAATCCGTCTGTTCGGTGCTTATCCCGAAGGTATGTCTTTCGCCATTCTCATTATGAATGCGTTCACTCCGTTGATTAATACGTATGTCAAACCTAAGCGCTTCGGGGAGGTAGCAAAGAAAAAATGAAAAAGTTAGAATCGTCTTTAAAAAATATGTTGTTGGTGCTGACGGGAGTTACAGCTATCTCCGTCGCATTGTTGGCATGGGTTAACGAACTGACTAAAGAGCCTATTGCCGCTGCTAATGCAAAGACACTGAGTGATGCAGTAAAGGCTGTTGTCCCAGGTTTTGATAACGATCCGATTGCTGAAAAGAAAATGCAGGATGTGAACGGTGTTGAATATGCTGTATATCCTGCTACGAAAGGTGGCGAATATATTGGTGCTGCCGTCGAGGCAGAGGCAATGGGATTTGGTGGCAATCTGAAGGTTCTTGTCGGTTTTGATGCTCAGGGTAACATCATCGATTATTCATTGCTTTCCCATGCTGAAACTCCTGGATTGGGTTCCAAGGCTACCGATTGGTTTAAGAAAGGGAATAAGGGTGACATTACAGGTAAGAATCCTGGTACAGCCCCGCTTACTGTGAGCAAAGATGGTGGCGAGGTTGATGCCATTACGGCTTCGACCATCACTTCTCGGGCTTTCTTGAATGCTGTCAATACAGCTTATGCAGCCTATGCAGGTCAGAATACGGCCGATGGTGCTACCGGCGCTACTCAAAAGAATGTTGAACAACCCGCTACAGAATCTGCAGCAGATTCTGTCAGTGTCAAATAAAGAAAGGAGCCTGACTTATGAATAACTTTAAAGTTTTGATGAACGGCATTGTCAAGGAGAATCCGACGTTTGTGCTTTTGCTGGGTATGTGTCCTACATTAGGTACTACTTCCTCTGCCGTCAACGGTATGGGCATGGGATTGGCCACAATGTTTGTGCTTATCTGTTCGAATGCAGTTATATCTGCCATCAAGAATCTGATACCCGATATGGTACGTATTCCTTCTTACATTGTGGTTATCGCTTCGTTTGTAACTTTGCTTCAGATGGTAATGCAGGCATATGTACCGGCATTGTATGCTACATTGGGCCTTTTCATTCCGCTGATTGTAGTGAACTGTATCGTGCTGGGGCGTGCTGAAGCTTTTGCTGCCAAAAATAATCCGATAGCTTCTTTGTTCGACGGTATCGGTATTGGTTTGGGCTTTACCATTGCTTTGACACTTCTGGGTGCTGTACGTGAGTTTTTGGGTACCGGCAAAATTTTTGGCCTGTCAATTATTCCTGAGGAATATGGTATGCTGATTTTTGTGTTGGCTCCGGGTGCTTTCATTGCCTTGGGTTATCTCATTGCATTGGTAAATCGACTGAAGAAGGCATAAGAGCTTCATTGTTTATTCTTAATTAAAGCAATATGGAATATATTCTGATATTCATTTCGGCAGTATTTGTCAATAACATTGTACTGTCACAATTTTTGGGAATCTGTCCCTTCTTAGGAGTTTCCAAAAAAATCGATACGGCACTGGGTATGTCGGCAGCAGTGGCATTTGTGCTTACTATTGCTACGATTGTAACTTTCCTGTTACAGAAATATGTACTTGATGCCTTTGGTTTGGGTTATTTGCAGACAATCACCTTTATTCTTGTAATTGCAGCCTTGGTACAGATGGTAGAAATTATCCTGAAGAAAGTTTCTCCTTCGTTGTATCAGGCTTTGGGTGTATTTTTGCCGCTGATTACAACAAACTGTTGTATTTTGGGTGTGGCTATTCTGGTTATACAGAAAAACTATGATCTGTTGACCGGAGTTGTTTATGCTTTCTCTACGGCTTTAGGCTTTGGATTGGCACTGACTTTGTTTGCCGGTTTGCGCGAACAAATGAGTCTGGTCAATATTCCCAAGGGTATGCAGGGGACTCCAATCGCATTGATTACAGCTGGATTGCTGGCTATGGCTTTCATGGGTTTCTCTGGAGTCGTAAAGATTTGATAGAATAGAATAATTGTTATTCATGCCGGTTTGTTAGTCTGTGTACAGATAAGTGTCTGTCACAAAATAACAGACCGGCATGTTTTTTTTTCCTATTTTTCTGTATATAATGAAAAATGTTTGCTACTTTTGTAGCTATAAAAATAACCGAAAAACTAAAAACGTCTCTATTTATGAAAGGAAGAATATTAGTGACAGGTGGAACCGGATATATTGGTTCTCATACCGTTGTAGAGCTTCAGAATGCAGGTTATGAGGTGGTAATCATCGATAATTTGTCCAATTCTAGTGCCGATGTGGTAGATAACATAGAAAAGGTATCCGGTATACGTCCGGCTTTTGAAAAGCTTGACTGTCTGGATCTGGAAGGACTTGATGCCATGTTCACTAAATATAAAGGTATTAAGGCTATTATTCATTTTGCTGCCAGCAAAGCAGTGGGTGAATCTGTAGAAAAACCTTTGAAATATTATCGGAACAATCTGGTTTCCTTGATTAATTTGCTTGAGTTGATGCCCAAACATGGAGTGGAGGGAATCGTATTCTCTTCTTCATGTACGGTTTATGGTCAGCCGGATGTATTGCCTGTAACTGAGTCTGCACCGATAAAGAAGGCAGAATCTCCTTATGGCAATACAAAGCAGATTAACGAAGAAATCATTCATGATACGGTTGCTTCAGGTGCTCCTATCAATGCTATTTTGTTACGTTACTTTAACCCGATAGGTGCTCACCCCAGTGCATTGCTCGGTGAATTGCCGAACGGCGTTCCTCAGAATTTGGTACCTTATCTCACTCAAACGGCAATTGGTATCCGTGAAAAGTTGAGTGTATTTGGTGATGATTATGATACCCCTGATGGCTCATGCATCCGTGACTTCATCAATGTGGTAGATTTGGCTAAAGCGCATGTTGTAGCCATTAACCGTATTCTTGAAGGAAAGCAGAAAGAGAAAGTCGAGGTCTTTAATATTGGAACAGGTCGTGGACTTTCTGTACTTGAATTGATTCACGCATTTGAATCGGCTACAGGCGTTAAGTTGAACTATCAGATTGTAGGTCGTCGCGCCGGTGATATTGTGAAGGTATGGGCCGATCCTACATTGGCTAATAATGAACTTGGCTGGAAGGCTGAAACTTCAATAGAAGACACTGTACGTTCAGCATGGAATTGGCAGTTGAAGCTTCGTGAAAGAGGTATTCAATAAAAAAAGTACAAAAAAATATCAAGTGCATTGAACAAATACAAGAAAGTATTTGTTTTATGATAGCAAGAAGCCTTAACCGGTATGTATATGTGAATATCCATATTTGGCCATTTATGCTAAGCATAAAAAGGCAATTGCATAGTAGTTTTGTCGTGTTTTATTTTGTGTTTGTGTTGTGAATAGGCTTTGTCGAGACGACAAGGCCTATTTTTTTATCAATTTCTGCTGAATGATAGAAGGATTTTGCTTGATAATGGTAGGATTTTGATATTTCTTTTTCTTTGTACCTTGCTGATTGAGTGGTCTGTCTTGCGATTTGATGGATGGAATAATATTGTATGTTTCTGATAGGATTTTGAATCCGTTCTGTTGGATGTTTCACTTATTTTGCCTGCGATTAAAAACATTTCGCTTATGGTAAAATTGAAATCTTCCGAATTGGCTAGACTGATTGATATCAGTGCCGTACGGGCAGAATCAACTTTGGCAGAAGTCAACTTGATTGTTGAAAGTGCCCGATTATACAATTTTGTTTGTGTGTTTTCTATGCCTTCCATGCTTCCATATGTCTTTTCAGGATTAAAAGGAACGAATAGTGTAGGTATAGGTGGTATTGTTGGTTTTCCCTCTGGTGGCGATACGACAGAAAGTAAAGTGTGGCAAGCTGTCGACTTGAAAGCTCAAGGATGTAATGAAATCGATATGGTGATGAATATCGGTAAATTGAAGTCAGGTTTGTATGAGGATGTACTTCAGGATATAAAGCGGGTGAAAGAAGCTGTGCAACCATTGCCTTTGAAAGTTATAATTGAAGTACCGCTATTGAATGATGATGAAGTTGTAAAGGCTGTTTCTATTGTTCTGGACTCGGGAGCTGATTTTGTAAAAACGGGTACAGGATGGGCTGGTACAACAGATATGCATCATGTAGAACTGATCAAACAAACGGTAGGTAATCGTATTAAATTGAAGGTAGCTGGGGGGGCCGTACATTAGAAACATTGGAAACTATGTATGAAGCTGGTGTCTGTCGTTTCGGAATCGGTTATAAATCAGCCTTAAGTATCATGAAAGAATGTATAAAGCGCGAATCGGATGAATGATGTAGTAATAGCTTATGATTTGGGGACTGGAGGAATAAAATCTTCTATTGTAAATGAGGGTGGACAAATAGTGTGTTCTACCTTTGTACCCTATCAGACATATTATTCGGCGAATGGTTGGCAGGAACAGGCACCAGAAGAGTGGTGGCAAGCATTGGTTTTGTCAACCCGTCGGTTGCTTGATCAAGGAAGGATACCATTGAAGGCCATTCGGGCATTGGCTATATCCGGTCATAGTCTGGGAGTTGTTCCGATGGGGGCTGATGGTAGTTTGCTACGTTGCAAGACACCAATCTGGTCTGATATGCGTGCTCTTGATGAAGCTGAAGACTTTTTTCGTAAAACTGATTATCAAGAATGGTATGAGGTGACAGGTAACGGTTTTCCACCTGCTTGTTATTCTTTGTTCAAGATAGCGTGGTACAAACATCATGAACCTGAAATGTACGCTAAAGTAAACAAGATTATCGGTACTAAGGATTATTGCAATTATCGTTTCACAGGTCGTTTGTGTACAGATTATTCTTATGCTTCGGGTAGTGGTGCTTTTTCTTTGTCTACCTGGTCATATCGTGAAGATTATATTCAGCTGGCTGGGATTTCACCGGAAGTTTTTCCGGAAATTATTCCATCTGATGGAATTGTTGGTGAGATTACCCAAGAGGCTTCCGACGAGACGGGTTTGCCAATGGGGGTGAAGGTCGTGTGTGGAGGAGTGGACAATTCGTGTATGGCCTTGGGAGCTAAAGGTATTGTTGATGGAAGAATCTATACTTCTTTGGGATCTTCGGCATGGATTGCATTGGTTTCGGAGCATCCGGTTCTTGATTTTAAATATAAACCTTATGTTTTTGCTCATGTTATCAAGGGAATGTATACTTCGGCAACTTGTATATTTTCTGCCGGCTTGAGTCAACAATGGGTACGGAATACGTTCTGTACAGATTTGTTGGAACGCGAAAAGAGTGGGGAGGCCGATGCCTATGAATTGATGAACCGTTTGGCTGAAACTTCAGTACCAGGAGCACATGGTATCCTTTTTAATCCGAGTTTGGCTGGAGGTTCTATGATGGAGCCTATTCCGCAGATGACAGGAGCATTTTTCGGGTTAAAACTCGAACATACTCGTGCAGATATTCTTCGTGCAACTCAGGAAGGTATTGCTATGAATTTGCGAATGGCGTTGGATGTATTATGCCGTTATCAGGAGGGTTTGGAAAAGATGCTGATCGTTGGTGGAGGTGCTAAGAGTTCTGTATGGATGCAGATTTTCGCTGACATTTATAAACTTCCTGTGGAAAAGACATGCATTGATCAGGAAGCTGCAAGTTTAGGGGCTGCAGCACTGGCATTGAATGCAATAGAATTATGGAATGGTTATGGAATGATTGATGGAATTCATCGTTTGGAAAGGATGTACATTCCACGTCAGGAGGTTCGTTCAATCTATGATTCTGCTCAGGAACGTTTTGAAAAATTAGTAAATTATATTGCAGAAATGAATAAATGAAAAAGCTATGAATAATTTTGAATATTATAATCCTGTACACATAATATTTGGTGCAGGCGAATTGAAACGGATTGGTGAAGAAGCAAAAAGAATAGGAAATAATGTATGTTTGGTTTCTTATAAAGATCTGAACTTCCTTGAGCCGTTGATGAATAGAATTGAAAAGCTATTAAAGGAAAGTGGGCTGAATGTTTTCACCTTTTATGAAGCAGAACCTAATCCTGAAATAACGACCATAGCTCGGGGGGCAGAATTTTGTCGGAAAATGCAGGCTGATATGGTAATAGGTGTCGGTGGAGGAAGTGCTATGGATGCGGCCAAGGCTATAGCGGCAGGTGTTTTCTACGAGGGTGATTTGTGGAATATGGTCTTTAGTAGGCATGATCATATTAACGCTGTTCCTCCTCAAAAATCTTTGCCTACCATGATGATACCTACCTTGCCTGCAACGGGTAGTGAAATGAATAATTGTGCCGTGGTAAGTAATGCGGCATTACAAGAAAAATCCTATATTTGGAGTACGTGTCTTTATCCGAATACTTCAATTATTGATCCTGAACTGACGTTGACTTTACCGCCGTTCCAGACGGCCTGTGCTGCCGCTGATACCATTTCTCATGTATTGGAAATCTATCTGAATGGAGAAGAAGACAGCGATTTACAACATTACTTTCAAGAAGGTGTCATGCGCACCGTTATTGACAATGTTGATAAAGTATTGAAAAATCCATCTGATATATCCGCACGTTCTCATTTGCAATGGGCAGCTACTTGCGCTATAAATGGTTGGGCGTCTCCTGGTGATGCGTGGACACCTATTCACCAGGTTGGCCACGTATTGACTTCCCGTCATAAAGTGCCACATGGGGCTTCATTGGCTATATTGATGCCTGCCTGGATGGAATATATGTGTACACGCCGTCCGGAGCGTTATTTCCGTTTTGCCAAAAACGTGATGCAAATTGAGACAAAAGGCAAGAGTGAGGAACAGGTTATTCAAGAAGGTATTGAACATTTTAAAAGTTTCTTAGGTTCTATTGGAGTTCCTCAGACACTTCACGAAGAAAACATAGGTAGGGAAGATCTGCCATTTATTGTTGATGGTGTGGTAAAAGTTAGTTTTGGACAAGATGGAATGCTGAAATGTATTCCGCCTGTGAGTCGTGAAGATATAATGGAAGTTTTGAAAATTGCATTTTGATTAAAGATGGAAAAATAAATTTCCCCTCATCTCAGATTGTGTTATAAAAGAGATGGGGGGATTATTTTTAAGGTACCAGTCAGAATTGTAAAATCATATCCTTTAGTTCTGCTGGTGTAATTTGTTGTTGGGCATCTGATAAGGCTTTTGAAGGACAAGTGTGGCATTCGATAAAAAGCCCTTCGTAGTTCCGTTTGAGTGCCTCTGTACAAAGTTCATATACCAGTTCTTTTTTTCCTGCTATGTGGCTTGGGTCACAATACATCGGTAGGTCAGGAAACAGATTCTTCATTTTCCAAGGTAAATCCCAAAGCGGAGAATTCCTATAGGGCTCGTTGTCCAATATGCAGAATCCTCTGTGTATTAGACGCAGCTGATTTACACCGGCTAGCTGTAAACGTTCTATACTGCCAATCCATAGATTTAGGTCTGGGCAAATGGAATTTTTTAGGAAAACAGGAATCTGTGTTCCTTTTAAGGCAGCAGCCAATTCGTTCATCATAAAGGGATTTGCTGTTGTACGTGCACCAATCCATAGCATGTCCATTCCAGCTCGTAGAGCTGCTTCAACATGTATAGGTAGTGCCACCTCTGTCATTACTTTCAATTTACAGACTTGTTGAACTTCTTGCAGCCACGGTAGTGCTGCTTCACCTGCGCCTTCGAATCTCCCGTATCGTGAACGTGGTTTCCATACTCCTGCACGCATGGTTCTGATACCTATTGTTTTTAAGGCAAGTGCTGTTTGGATTACTTGTTGCCGGTTTTCTGCACTGCATGGTCCGGCTATGATGTCTGGTAAACTCGTTTTTCGATGTTCATTCATGGTTTGTTATATTTCAGTATGTTTTAAAATGTACGTAGAATTTTCGGAAAGCAACGATACTGAGTATAATTGTTGCCAGAAAGACTATGGAGAGAATATAGGATACCATCGGTATATTTCCACTTCCGTAGGAATGCATTCCAGTTAAATAATAGTTAACACCCAAATAGGTCATCAGAACGGTGGCGAATCCGAATACAGATAAAGCGTGTAGAACAAATTCATTGTTCAGTTTCGGAATATAACGGGTATGTAAAATTGCAGCATAGGCTAAAATGGTAATAAGTGCCCATGTTTCTTTGGGATCCCATCCCCAATACCTTCCCCATGCTTCATTGGCCCAAATAGCACCTAGAAATGTACCGGCTGTCATTAGGCACAATCCTATAAGTTGTGATAGTTCGTTAATATAAGCAATTTTTTTTATTTCTCTTATGATGATTGGAGTTGGGCAGGGTATAGTCATAAGGGAAAGACCTGTAATGCCTAAAAGAAAACTTATGGCCAGGAATCCATATCCTCCCATGATAACAGCCACGTGAATCATCAGCCAATAGGATTGCAGGACAGGAACCAAAGGTGTGATGGCTGGATCCATTTGATTCATGTGGGCAACGAATAAGATGATGCCGGAAAAGATTGCTCCCAATGACAAAGTGATAAGTGAACGTCGGCTGAAGATGAAGCTACCTCCCAATGTACACCAGGCCGCGTAAATCATAGATTCATAGGCATTGCTCCACGGTGCCTGCCCGCTGATATACCAGCGGGTAATTAATCCTGTTGTTTGAAGCAGAAAAAAACAGAGAATAATGATTGTGATTGTTCGTTGAGTCAGTTGTAGAAAAGATTCTTTCTTTTGACAAGCCATTTGTAGAACGATGGATAATAACAGAAAAATTCCCCCACTGATATATCCAAATGCGGAAATGTAAAATGGACGTATCTGGTTATATAACAATTCCATCTTCAATTGGGTATCAGTGAGAAGAGGGCAATTGGTCTTTTTTTGTTGGTAAACCGATATCATATCTATAATGTCCTGCTTGGGCTCGCTGAAATACCAAGGTATAATGTGGCTGACGAACAGTGAGTCTTCTCCAACAAATTCAGTCAAACTATCTCCTGGTGAAAACCATCGCTGCTTTTCATCATTGGGCAATGGAAATATAGGGAGCATTTTTCCTTGTTCTAAGCTGAGAAGAATGTTGATTCTTTCATCCAATTTCAATAAATCTTTCTGGAGTTTACTGTGGCGTTTTGAAGGGACATTGTAGGTGTTTTCAATTTCATCTTTCAACAGATAGTTACCTTCTGTATCAAATAAATCATTGAAGCATACATAATCACCTTCCTGTTTCAGAATTTTCCGGATATCCTTGTTGGGCTGGTATATAATAGAACGTTTGTTCCAGTAATCCGGTTTTATCAACAGGTCCCAAATGAATGAGGTCGCATTCAGTGAATCAACCGTTTCTGAGTGATGTATTTTGCGTACCAATGTTCTGCAATATGTATCTAATGGCTCGATGCGTCCGTTAGGATTCTGTACCTGAATCCGGCTCCAGTCCGTTTGGGCTTGAATCACACTGCATGGTAAAAATAAGAGCAACATTGACAAACTTTTAATTTTACTGAACAGAAGTCTTATTCGTGATTGCCTTTGGAAAGGAAGCCACAATATTCCCATAAACAAAAGAATATAGCCTATATATGTTACAGTCATACCTATCGGGTCATAGCTGACAGTAAGAATCGTACCTGCTTCATCTTCATCATAAGCTGTTTGGAATAACCGATAGTTTTGTATGGAAATAACTTTATTCATGTATATTTCCATTTTCGAGTATGTGTTTTTTTCGTAAATGGTTACGATACTTTTATAGGAACGCGGACTGGCAGATCCTGGATATCGCAATAGTTGGAAGTCGTTCAGATAGACTTGAAATGGTAGAACTACTTTTTCTTTTTGATCTGTATATATAACGTTAGTTTGTTCTCCTTCACGTACATGTAGCATTCCTTCTACACTGGTATAGTGACTGAATAATGCTCCTCCAATCAGAAAAATGAATGAGATATGCAATAAATAATATCCCAAACGTCTTTTTACAGGAATTCTATTACGAAAGGTACGGATTAGCCAATTGGCGATTAACAATATCCATAAAACGCCGACCATCGGATGATGATAAATATTACTTGCCGCAGAAGTACCATAATATTTTTCAATCCCTGTAGCAATGCCAATCAATATTGCATAAATGGTTAGTAAAATAAGCGTTGTTTGCCAAGATCCTATGGCTGTAATAACTTTTTCTTTCATTTGGTAATATCTGAATTATTATGGGGAAAAAGAATATGACAAACCCTCTTGTACATCTTATTAATCCATGTGCATAATAGAACAGTCTGATGGATTGCCTATCTTGTGATGGAATATTTGTTTTTTTAGAGTGAATTCACATATTCTACCAGTTCATCTATTTCTTTGGTTGTAATTTTACTCTTTTCTAGCCCATGTTTGTGTACGGTGAATACTTCTTCCATTGTAGCAGCCCGACCATCGAACAGGTAAGGAGCCGTTCGCCATACTTCTCTTAATGTAGGAGTGTCCCAACCTTTTTCAAATTCAACATCATCTCCGATTCTATGCATCTGGCGGTCTGTAAAGTACGGTCCGCTGTGACAATAGTCACAATTATATTTTTTGAAGACAATCTTTCCTCTTTCTGCTTTCTCAGATAGCTTCCCGTTTATCAAATAGGGGCTGGGAACGGGCAGTAAATGCTTCAGATATTCGTCTACACATTTGGCGATATCTTCCGGAACTTCATTGAACTGTATGTATTTATAGCCTGCCCTGACAGCTTTTTCTGCATTTTCGCGTATTCCAGATATCATACAGGGGGCTGTAACATGTGAGAAAAGCATGCTTTTGCAGTTCTTGGAATTTCCGATACCGTCATTCATAAGATCCCAATTCAGACCGTCTGTACGTGCGTCACCCGGATGACATCCATTGCACGATTGCCAGTTTTGAAAACAATAGGTGGCATCATTGAAATATTTTTCTCCCTTATCAATATCGTTTTCTGTTCTGTTGTTGACCAATGCTACCGTTTGAATATTGGTTGGATTATCCAGACTGACAATGTTCAGGGTGTCAGAAAAATAAGTTGGAATGTAGGCATATTTATCATTGAGTATAAAATCTCTGGGCCCATTTCCTTGTAATGCAATTCTTTGCCGCAATCCTACCATGAATTTTAAGTCATATGATAGGGTACTTTTATCAGCGACTTGCTGATACTTATTCAGAAATGCAGGGTAGTCTATAATGCTGATTTCATGTGTTCCACTGTGTGTAATGACAATCTGCTTTGCTGTACACTTTATGTCCCATATTCCGGCTGCCCCTCTGTCTGCCTCGTCCAATAGGATAGAACCACCGTAACTAAGGTCGTGTATATTTATGATACTCATTGCACTTGTGTTCATCCATCCTTGTTGCAATTGGCTGGTTGGAATCTGGAAACGTCCCAAATTGTGGGTGACGAAAACATAATTTCCATCCGGGCTAATGGTCATTCCCCGTAAGGCATTACTACCGGTTGCCAAAGGTATGTCTTTAATCTTTTTGAATGTCAGTAAGTCGATAACTGAAACAGCCGCCGATACATAATCCTGATTGGCTTTACCTGTAGGTAAAAAATTGGCGACAAACAGAAATTTCCCATCATTGGATATTACTGCACTTTTGGGTTCTCTCAGAACATAGACTTCTCTTTTTACCTGTAATGTTGTAAGATCAATTTCTGATATGGTGGTTTGAAACTGGTTACATACATATAAATATTTTTGATTTTTACTGAGAGTAGGAGAACAAGCTCCTCTTCCTGTCGGGATAAATTTTACCGGTTGTTCGGTTTCAGGTTGTATAATTTCTACTCCTCCTTTTGCATAACTGGTTGTAGCATATATTCTTTTCCCATCTGTTACAACGCCTGTGGGAGGTTCTTCTGTTTGCCAAACTTTGATTCGTTCTTTTCCGTCCGGTGAATAAAGACTGACTGCTTTCGTACCTTTTTCAGAGGTCAGAAGATTCTTTCCTAAAAAAGTTATGTCCGTCATATATAAGGGTGTTCCTTCCACTTGATTGGTTTCCCTGGTTTTGAAACTCCACAATCCTGTTGCCAGAATTGTGGAGATCATGCATGTATATATTGTCCGTTTCATATATTATTGCATATTTAAAGTTGGTCTTTATCGTATAACTTTTGTCCGTCATTGATACATTTGTTGAAATTTTCATTGTTCTTCAACTTTTCTGCATATTTTCGGAGCATAGCTTTATGGCGCTCACAGGGCACCAGTTTACTCTCGATGTCACCTCGTGGCGTTTCCTTCAGGCGCTTTTTACCTGTTTTTATGATAGACAGTGCTTTTTCATATTTTTCCTTATCTTTGCGGATACCGTCCAATATCGGACTTAACTCGGGACGGTCAAAGGCCACTTGTGCCTGCAATTGACGGGAGAAATTGTTCAGATTCCATAAACTGATTCCTGTAAGTTCGGCCAGCTGATTTACTTCCTCATTTGTCAGCGGACATCTTCCAGCCAAAGCATTGTCAAAAGCCGATTCATAAACCGGATAGTAGACTCTGTTCAAGTCCATCCAAGTATATAGTATTTCTTTTTCTTTAGAACTTAGCTTGACACCTTTATGGCCGTTATCTATGATTTTAGTCAGTTTGCTGGCATGGCTTCCCCAAGAGTACGCTTGTTGGATTTCTGCTGGTCCACCACCTACGAGATTTACAATCTTGTTTACATACAAATTAACATAGGCTGCGTTGAAAAATGGGTTCATATCCTTGGCCAATACCAGTTTCTTACGGTCATTGGTATCGAAGTCGTGACATTTTACACAATGCTTGTCCAAAATAGGTTGTACATGTTCCATGAATGAAAACTTGAATGGTTCTTTCCCCATCCATTTTGACAATTCAACAGGTTTTTTGTTTAAGGCAATCGGCCGTTTTGGCATTGGGGCCGGGATACTGAGTCGGTCTTCATGGCATCCTACACATCCGTTTATCTCTCCTGGCATTAGTGAAACACCACTTCGCATGGATTGGATCATTTTTTTATCTTTGTCCAATACCTGGAAATAAACATGTTTTCCAGCAGGTACAATGAAACTGGCTGAACCGTCTTCTTCAATAGGTACTTCTCCTAATATTTGTTTGTTTTCAAAACTGTGCCAGTTCATTCCTGGGGCTTGTTCTCCTTGTCCGAACCATCCTTGTATGGTCCAAGTTCTTTTTTCCGGAGACTCCACTACACGAAGCCATTTTGCTTCTCCCTTTTTTACACCGGCCATGTGGGTGCCTTCATAGACATTTTCTACATAAAAACGTCCGGTGTTGTCCTTGAAGTTACGCATGGTAGGCAGTATAACTGGTTTTTCACGGGATTGAATTATTTGTGGATCGTACAAACTTTTGTCACCTTCAAGAATCAACTCTTCCATGCCATCAGGTCCAAGTAGGTATATGCCTTGTTTGGAATCTTCTATGTTCCATGGACCACGCTTGAACCATATGGTACGTGATGCCAGGAGGAATTCTTTGTTGACAGGGAACGGATCCTCAAAGAAGCGGTCAATCCATTTGAACGAATCCAAGTCTCCATTTCCTACGATACTGATAGCTTCTTTGGGCCATATTTGTACAACTGCATCCCGTCCGTCCACGCCTTTTTTACGGTCGATAATGGCAATAGCACCCCAAGGACGGTCGTGGCATGAACCAAATGTACAGGCAACGAGATCTGTACCTGGAATTTGGCGTCCATCAATGACTCCGCCTGGACTGGCTGTATTATTACCATAATAGATGGAGTGTTTAGTACCGTCCGGATTGACAGTCCATAACCCTTGTGCATCACCAAAGTTACGATCTACATATTCCCATCGGTCATATAGGATGCGTCCATCGTTTAATAATGTAGAGTGTCCTTCAAAAAGAGTACTAACACCGATTTGTGTGATGTTTGATCCGTCAGCATTCATTCTAAATAGGTTTCCCATGATGTGGCGGTTACACATACAGTATTTGGGTTGGCGTGTGGAGGTGAATACAATACTACCATCAGGAAGGTAAATCGGATCTATATCCGATATACCGCTTGCCGATGTCAGTTGTTTCAATCCGGTTCCGTCCAAATTCATTTCATATATATGATAGAAGTCTTCTGCTGATTTTCGCATGGAGAAGATAACTTTCTTTCCGTCGAACGAGATTTCCGGATCGCGCACAATGCCATCTTTCAATTCGATCAAGGTCCGTGAGCTTTTTTTGTCTACATCGAATACACGCATGGCACCTCCCGGTGCAAAGCTTTTTTCATTGATTTCGCCATACTGAAACAGGGTGGCGGTATTATGATGGTCGGGAGCGTATTGGTCACGTTCGATATATAAGATTTGTTTTCCCGCCAAAACCTGTTTGGCTTTATCGGACAGGTATATACTCTTTTTGGGCAGTTGTGCCTGAAGAGGTACATTTATAATGAAAGTACCACAGGCAGCTAGCAGTAATGTTGAAATTGAAAATGTTTTCATGATCTGGTTCTTTTATATTGTCATGCAAAGAAAGGCAGATAAATTGGAAAATAGTTTCATTTTCCTTTCAAATCCTTATAAAAAACTGCAAAAGGAGTAAGTAAGTTGTTTTATGCGGAATTTTTCTTTGGGTTATAGACATTATATCTTATTATTTTGTGTCTCTTTTCTTAATGTGTTGAATAACATATATCCTGCGAACGCAGTAATGATAGGGATTACCCAGGTCCATTCGCTTTGATATTCAAATACATTTAGGAAATCCAATAATGGGTATATGGTGAAGGTCAGAACCAGGGCCATTGTAGGGGGGGCAATATGGGTGTCTCCATAATAAACGAATAAAGCAGCACACAATTCTCCTAAATAGACGGCCAATATTCCGAAAGTGATTCCCCAAGCCACATTCCCGGTAGCAGCTGTAACCATTGATGCGGACAGAGCTATATGATGAGTTACCGGAATGTTATATCCCATAATCATGAATGTATATGCAACTGTGGCGAACCCAAATACCAATCCACTGCTTCCTGGTAGGATAATTGCCATATATGCAGCCGGTGCTCCGATGGCGATAGCTAACAGTAGCATTTGAGCAGGATCAGACTGGTAGATAACCCATGCATGTTCCGGTATCGGTTTCCAACGGTTTACACCTACTGGAAGTTTACCTAATAGACCTGTTTTCCCCAGCAACAATCGGGCCAGAAACATGTCAAGTATCACGGCTAGTGCTATGGTGTTTGTCCAGGCGATGTCACGATAGTTAGGGATAAGAAAAAGTATATATAATATAATGTGTCCGATTGCTCCGAATATTCCTCCGACAATCAACACTTTCGGATTATTCAATCCGACTAGTGCCGTACAGATATCTTTCCCGTTATCTATAAGGTGTTGTTTGGCTGCATAAGCTGCAGCTGCACATCCACCGGCAAAAGACGTGTGTGGTCCCAAAAATGTTCCCCAAGCTACTAAGTTCATAAAATCGGTATTGCCGGTTGTCAGATTGATTGTTGCACCAATCAATACGGCTAATCCGCATAATACCCATACTGGGAAGGCTCCGATGGCGGCTCCGAAGATGCCGCCTGCAAATGCGATAAGTAATTCAAGAAAATTAAAGTCCATAAAATAGATAATCTAAACGGTTTATTTGTTTTTAGCAAAAATCGCCTTTATCTTTCTTTTCAACTTGTTTTATTGTCCCAATCCTTTTTCATAGACTATCTATTTAAAATAACGAAGGATTTTACTAGTTGTACTTTTGGGAATAATGTCATTATCCTACCATATACTTTTCAAATACTATTTTTATTGGTGTCGTTTGTACTTTAGGTTTGCAGAAAACAATATATATCATTATTTTTGGGACTGTTAAGATGAACTATTGACTATGGAGCGTATAAATTATCTTACTGCTATGCGATTGTCTATGCCTATGAAAACATTTTTATTGGCTTGTTTCTGTCTTTTTCTTCCATGGATATCGTGGGGGAAAAGTGGTAATAATGCTGTTTATTTCCGTTGCTATTTTGACAAATTGAATCTTCCTCAAACTAGTATTCTTCAAATTGTTTAGGATAACAGGGGATATTTGTGGCTGGCGACAGGACGGGGCGTTTATCGGTTTGATGGTAATGAAGTGGTGGCACTGGCCGATATTTTGCCCGATAATAGGGACGAACTTCGTGGGTATATTCCTTGGGTAATGATTGATGGATATGAAAATTTGTGGCTCAGTAACGGATATATTTATGAGCTAACCACAGGTAATCTGGTCAGAAATGCCATAATGGAGAAATCTATGTTCAATGCTCCTATAGTAGACAAGCTTGGTAATTATTGGTTCAACTATCCTGATAAGTTTGTAAGATACGATAGGGATGAGAAACAATGCTCCCAGGTAGAAGCATCTGTAGGATTTGGGTTTACTCAATCAGAACATTATGTTTGGGGAAGGTCTACAGATGGTTGGTTGTATCGTATGTCTATCGGTGAAGGTGATATTGCTGTGTTGAAATATGATTTGTCCCAATGGAATATTGGTGAAATATCCGTTATGCTGGCCGTCAATGACGAGACCGTTTTGATTGGAGCCAAAACGTCTGGCTTGTGGCGGTATGATTTGCGGACGCAGACAGCACGGCAGATATTTTATGAAAATTATGTCCGTGACATTTTACGTTATTCCCAGTCTGTTTGTTGGGTGGCAACAGAAAATGGCATTTATATTTATGATGTCAATACGGACGAGATTGAACATTGGAAAAAAGATCCACATGATGTTTTTGCTATTCAGGATCATGCCATTTATTCTTTCTATAAAGACAGAGAAGGTGGCGTCTGGTGTGGTAGTTACTTTAGGGGACTTTCTTATGTACCCAATAGCCAGTGTAAGTTCAATAGCTTCAAGCCTAGTAAGAAGTACCCCGGTCTGGAAGGTACAGTAGTGCGGGAATTTTGTAAAGGTCCTGGTAGCAATCTGTGGATTGGTACTGAAGATAACGGATTGAACTGTTATAATATATCCGATGGAAGCTTTGCCAACTATTCCAAAAATAATGGACTGGGAACAAATAATATTCATGGGCTTTGTTTGGACGGGCGTGAATTGTGGTGTGGAAGCTTTGATAATGGAATTGAAGTTTTTGATATTGACAAACGCCAAGTGATTCGTTCATTTAAGGTTGAGGATGGAAGAACTAATTTGAAGTCAAATTTCGTTTTGTCCGTTATGAAGTCTGACGATGGAACAATTTGGATTGGTACGGGAGCTGGAGTACAAAAGTATGACGCAAAAGAAAATCGTTTTGATGATTTGTATGAGGGGATAGCTCCATGCAGTCAGTTGTATCAAGACAGTGAAGGCAATATCTGGTGTGTATGTCTGAGTGAACTTGCGTGTATATCAGTTGACGGAACGTTGGAAAAATATCGTTTGAACAGCGGTTCGATTCAATCGATAATGGAGACACGCAGTCATGAAATTTGGGTGGCTACTTCTTCCGGTATAGCACGTTTGGATAGGTCTAAGTCATGTTTTGTCAACCATGTCCTTTCCGACCAGAATGCGTCGACCAATTATGCTTATCGTATCATGGAAGATGGGCAGGGGTTCTTTTGGATATCAACGGCTTATGGACTCGTACGTTTTCATCCGGCTTCTCAGTCTTCTTATGTGTTCACAACCTTAGAAGGTTTGCCCGAGAACCGTTTTAATGTAAGTTCATCTTTTCAAGATGTCAACGGTATTCTTTATTTCGGTACAATCAATGGATTCACATCTTTTGACCCTACGCTGCTCTTACCAAGTAAAATTGTTCCGAAACCGGCGGTTACTAAACTGATTTGTACGGGTGTAAATCTGGAACGCACTGTTTTTAACATCGATAATACCGCTTTCGAAATTGATCATACAGAAAACAATGTAACATTCGAATTCAGTTCTTTCACTTATACAGCTCCGGATGCACTGCGTTATAGATATCGTCTTGAACCTTTGGACAAAGGTTGGCATGTTCAGCAGGGATGCACTCCTTTTACCTATCCGAGTCTTTCTTCCGGTAACTATACGCTCAGAATTCAGACTACAGATTATAATGGCGAATGGGCAAATAATGAAGTCACTTACAAGATAGATATCCTCCCACCATTTTATGCATCCTGGTGGGCTAAGTTGGTGTATGGATGTATAGTGACAATGGGGATTCTGTTTTTACTATGGAGATGGCACAATCAGATGAAGAAGAAACAACAAATTCATATTCAGGAGGTAAAAGACGCAACAGAAAAAGAACTTTATCATACAAAAATTAATTTCTTTACGACTATTGTGCACGAAATACGCACTCCGCTTACTTTGATTAAGGCTCCTCTGGATAAAGAATTGGAGAAGAATCAGAGTGAAAATCTACTGTTGGTAGAAAAAAATGTAGACCGGTTGCAGAATTTGTGTACCCAACTTCTTGATTTCCGGAAAATGGAATCAGAACAGTTGCAATTGAATTTTGTCAAGACCAATTTGCCGGATCTTTTGAAAACCATTCTTTATCGTTTCTCTGCCCAAATCAAGCAAAATGAGTTATTGTGTGAACATAACCTTGATCAGATTACATTGGAAGCTCCGGTCGATCGGGAAGCATTTACCAAAATTGTCAGCAATTTGTTGAGCAATGCAGTTAAATATGCTACTCACATCATTAAGATTGAGTTAGGTATGGCTGGAGATAATTTCTATTTGTCTGTATGCAATGATGGTCCCAAAATTGAAGGTACCGACCGTAGTAAAATTTTCAATATGTTTTATCGTACAGAGGATGTTAAAGAAAAGTCTGGTACAGGTATAGGTCTTGCTTTTTGCCGTTCGTTGGCAGAAATGCATAATGGACATTGGGATTTGGTTGATGATAGTGATTATACGCATTTCAAGTTGATGCTTCCAATGACACAGCAGTTGGTTTTCTCAATAGAGGCTGTATCAGACGATGGCGAAATACCGGATATTGTAGATAAATCAACTTCAGAAAATTCTGATACGGTGGTTCTTGTAGTTGAGGATGAGCCGGAACTTCGTTCTTTCCTTAAAAAAACACTGTCTGAGCAATATCAGGTATTAGTGGCAGGTAACGGCCTTCAGGCTTTGGAGATTATTGGGAAAAAACCAGTTTCCATCGTTGTTACCGATGTGATGATGCCCAAAATGGATGGATGTGAATTGTGTCGCTCTCTTAAGAACGATGTCGAACTCAGTGGTATACCCGTTGTAATGCTGACGGCCAAAAATAATGTTGAAGCCAAATTGGAAGGCTATATGGCCGGGGCTGAAGAGTATATTGAGAAGCCATTTTCTATGAAATATTTGTCGGCTCGTATAGCGGCCATTGTCGGAAAGAAGAAGAAAGAAGCGGAGATACATTTCAATTCGCAACCTTCTGTTCGCATCGATAATCTGGCTGGTAAGTCCGATAAGGCGTTGGTGGAACGGTTCCGTAAATTGGTAGAGGAGAACTTGACTAGTGATAAGCTGAATATCTCTTTCTTGTGCGAACAGCTTGGAGTAAGTCAGACGACTTTTTTCCGTAAACTAAAGTCTGTGATGGATATTTCACCTAACGATTATATCCGAATGGCTCGTGTGGAGCGAGCCGCGTCCATATTATTGGAAGTTGAAGACGTTCGGATATCGGATGTCGCCTATGAACTGGGCTTTTCCAGTCCAAGTTATTTTACCCGTTGTTTTATTCAGCATTTTGGGATGTCACCCAAAGATTATGTGAATCGTAAAAGGTCTGGAGACGATTCGGCACAAATGGTAGAATCGGAACGATAATCAGAAAGTATTTTACCATTTTCAGATAAAAAGTCCTCTTGCCTGTATGTCTTGTTCGTTTTCAGGAGATTTATGGTAAGAGGATTTTTTCATAACCGTTGTTTGGATTCGTTTATAATAAGTATTTTATCGCTGAGAGGCAGATCCTTTTTTAAAATTCTCCCATTTCTTATATTATTCTTTCGTTGGTAGGATTGTTTTAACATGTGAAATGTTTTTTTGGATGCTTTTACCATATTGTAGGTTCCTTTGCATAGCGAATCAAATGAGTATTTGCTATGTGATTAATAAAGTTAACCCACTACTGTCCCGTAAAAGTGGATAAATAGTTCTTTGAAATTATTGAAATATAGT
>NZ_CABUOL010000019.1 GCF_902493215.1 uncultured Mediterranea sp. | reverse complement strand
TTTCGTTCATTTATGCCTGATTTTGAATGCCGACAATCGCGAAAAATCTACGCTCATCAGTCAAAAAACAGCGTGCCAAGCACAAAATACAAGGGATATGATACACAATATAAGAAACGCCAACCATCCTATTTTACCATTTTTGGTAACTGTTGAACTGTTGACTGTTGAATGTTGAATGCAGACAAGCCGATGAAAAATCAGCGTTCAACAGTTCAACAATAAAAAAACAAAAGCCCCTGTGACACCAGGAAACGCAATATTCCGCGCACTGAATAATAAAATAAAATACTAGTTTTCAGCTTAATACAAACCACCCACGCAATTCCAGACATACAAATTTTTCAGTCATTTTACTTTCTCAATTCAGCTAACTGTTGAATGTTGACTGTTGAATGCAGACAGAGTGATGAAGATTCAACGTTCAACAGTCAACAGTTCAACAGTAACCAAAAATCAATTTGCGAGATACCGAAAATAAGTTATATTATATATATAAATATATATATAATATAAAATTTGAGGTCACACTTTTTTTCTCATTTTAGCTTACTGTTGAACTGTTGACTGTTGACTGTTGAATGCAGGCAGAGCGACGAAGATTCAACGTTCAACAGTCAACAGTTCAACAGTACGTGAAATCTCATTTCAAATGTCAGGCGTATATCTTCTTTTGAAGCCCTTTTTGTCTTCGACAACAGAAAACAGTGTCTTCCGCGCGCGAAAATACCTTTTTACCACCTGTAAATCAACGCATTATTTTTATTAACGCAATTCTTTAATCCGTTAACATATTTTCACTTCCTAGCGACCCGAAATTTTTGGTCAGCCGGAGAATACCCCTTATCTTTGCCTTCGTCAATGGATAATAGACAATGGAAAATGGATAATGAGCCAGCGGCCGGGGCACTATCAATTATCAATTCTCAATTATCCATTCCCAATTAACCAAACACAAATTTAAAACAACAAAGCTATGTCAACAATCGGAACATTGAAGTACAGACGTTATCAGGCCAAGTCGCCTCAGAACCCCGACGCACCCGCCAAGTGGTACGCCCGCGCCGTGCAGGACCGCACGGTGGAATTCGAAGACTTCGTCACCCACATTTCGGAACACAACTCGCCCTACTCCCGCGGCGTCATCCACGGCGTGCTCATCGACATGCTCTCGTGCCTCAAGGAGCTGGTGCTCGACGGCAAGTCCGTCCGCCTGGGCGACCTGGGCCTCTTCTCCGTGGGCATCTCCTCGAAGGGTGCCGACACGGCCGACGCCTGGGACACGAGTCTCATCACCGGCGTCCACCTGAACGTGCGCAACACCAAGAACTGGAGCAACACCGAGCTGCGCAAGTGCACCCGCGTCACCGAGCTGGCCGTCTACACCGCTGGCGGCACGCTGACGGACGACGGCACGGAGCCCGAGCCCGGCGGCGGTGACGACGGACAGGACGAGAGCCCTTTGTAAATTGAAAATGGAGAATTGAAAATTGAGAATGCGGCCGAAATTAATTCTCAATTCTCCATTATCAATTATCAATTAACGAAGATTTTCAATTATCAATTTTCAATTCTCAATTAACGAAATGGACAAGAAAACTATTTGGAAAACCATCATCCAGACGCTGGTCACCATCCTGACCGCCATTGGAACTACGCTGGGCGTCACCAGCTGTATGTAAACAGCGGTTAGCGGTTAGTGGTGAGCGGTGAGCATTCTTCCGGCCGGATGCTAACCGTTAACCGCTAACCACTAACCGCTAATCAACGCCGCTAATCAACGCCGCTAACCAACGCCGCTTTCCGGCGTCAGAACTCGCTCGTAAAGTGGAACTTGATGTGCTTGAAGTCCATCTGCGCCATCTGGAGCACGTAGCCCGAGTCGGCCAGGAAGACATCGCGCCCCTCGCGGTCCTTGGCCATATACTGGTACTTGCGCTTCTTGAAGGCTTCGAGCTCGGCAGGGTCGTCGCTCTCGATCCAGCAGGCCTTGTAGAGGCTCACGGGCTCCCAGCGGCACTTGGCGTTGTACTCGTTCTCCAGGCGGTACTGGATGACTTCGAACTGGAGCTGGCCCACGGTGCCGATGAGCTTGCGGCCGTTGAACTGGTTGATGAAAAGCTGGGCCACACCTTCGTCCATCAGCTGGTCAATGCCCTTGGCCAGCTGTTTCTGCTTCATGGGGTCGGCGTTCTCGATGTACTTGAACATCTCCGGCGAGAAGCTGGGCAGACCACGGAAGTGGAGCTTCTCGCCCTCGGTCAGCGTGTCGCCTATCTTGAAGGTGCCGTTGTCCGGCAGGCCGATGATGTCGCCCGCCCAGGCCTCGTCGACGGTGGTCTTGCGCTGGGCCATGAACTGGGTGGGGCTGGAGAAGCGCATCACCTTGTCGTGGCGCACGTGGTAGTAGGGCGTGTTGCGCGAGAACTTGCCCGAGCATACCTTGCAGAAGGCGATGCAGGAACGGTGGTTGGGGTCGATGTTCGCCGTAATCTTGAAGATGAAGCCGGTGAACTTGGGCTCGTCGGGCTGCACGTCGCGCTCCTCGGCCTTGACGGGACGGGGGCTGGGGGCTATCTCGACGAAGCAGTTCAGCAGCTCCTCGACGCCGAAGTTGTTCAGCGCCGAACCGAAGAACACGGGAGCCACCTCGGCCTTGAGGTAGTCGTCAACATTAAACTCGGGATAGACACCCTCGATGAGCTCCAGCTCGCCGCGCAGGCGGTCGGCCAGGTCGGCACCGATGCGCTGGTCCAGTTCCTCGGTATGGATGTCTACGGCCACCTTCTCGGTCACCACCTGCTTGGAGGGCTGGAAGAGGTTGAGGTTCTGCTCGTAGATGTTGTAGACGCCCTTGAAGCGGACGCCGCTCTCGATGGGCCACGTCAGAGGACGCACGTGGATGTGGAGCTCTTCCTCGAGCTCGTCCAGCAGGTCGAAGGGGTCCTTGGCCTCGCGGTCCATCTTGTTGACGAAGATGATGACGGGGGTGTTGCGCATGCGGCACACTTCCATGAGCTTGCGCGTCTGCGTCTCCACACCCTTGGCGCCGTCCACCACGATGATAACGCTATCGACGGCGGTCAGCGTGCGGTAGGTGTCTTCGGCAAAGTCCTGGTGGCCGGGGGTGTCGAGAATGTTGACCTTGTAGTCCTTATAGTCGAACTCCATGACGGAGGTGGTGACGGAGATACCGCGCTGCTTCTCGATGTCCATCCAGTCGGACGTGGCGGTCTTCTTGATTTTGTTGCTCTTTACGGCGCCGGCCACCTGTATCTGTCCGCCGAAGAGCAGGAGCTTCTCGGTGAGCGAGGTCTTACCGGCATCGGGGTGCGCGATGATTGCAAACGTTCGTCTTCTTTCGATTTCCTGATTTGTTGCCATATATTTTCGTTATATTTTGGCACGGATTACACGGATTTTCACGGAGAAGGCTCATCCTAATAAGTGAAGACCTTGCGTTTCATTTCAGCCTTCAGGCCAAAATTGAGCAGGAGTCCCACTTGCAGGTCGGTTGCCTTCAGGTAGTTTATCAGCTGCCATTCATGTTCCACTCGTAAGGAAGAAACTGCTTTCAGTTCCAGAATGACGACATCTTCCACTACCATGTCCGCTTTATACGTACCTACTATTTTATTTTTATAATATACTTTCAATTCTTTCTGACACTCACACTTCAATCCCCTCTCCTGCAGCTCCATATAGAGAGCATTCTGGTACACCTGTTCAAGGAATCCGAATCCCAACGTTTTGTGAACTTCATAAAACGCCGAAATGATTTGGGCAGTCAGTTCTTCGTGCAACATTGTTCATCCTCCGTGAAAATCCGTGTAATCCGTGCCAAACTCTCAACTCTCAACTCTCAACTCTCAACTTCTCCAAGCACTCCGCCAGCGCGTCCTCCCAGTGGGGGATGCTGATGCCGTAGGTCTGCCTGATGCGCGTCTTGTCGAGCACGGAGTAGTGCGGACGGGGCGCCTTGGCCGGATATTCGTCCGTGTGCAGGGGGCTGACACGACACGTGGTGATGCCCGCCAGGCGGTGGATGGCCACGGCGAAGTCGTACCACGAGCAGACGCCTTCGTTGCTGAAGTGGTAGATGCCGGGCACGATGCCCTGCCCGATGGCGGCAAAGAGGGCACGCGCCAGGTCGGCCGCATAGGTGGGCGTACCTATCTGGTCGAACACCACGCCCAGCGACTCGCGCTCGCGGCCGAGGCGGAGCATGGTCTTCACGAAGTTGTTGCCGAAGGTGGAGTAGAGCCAGGCGGTGCGCACAATCATGGCACGGCTGCACTTCTGCCTCACGGCCTCCTCGCCCGCCAGCTTGGTGCGTCCGTAGACGGAGGCGGGACAGGGCGTGTCGTCCTCGCGGTAGGGCACGTGGGCGGTGCCGTCGAACACGTAGTCGGTGGACACCTGGATGAGGGCGGCCCCTACGGCTTCGGCGGCTTCGGCCAGATAGCCGGGCGCCAGGTAGTTCAGGCGGTCGCAAAGCTCAGGATTGTCCTCGGCCTTGTCCACGGCCGTGTAGGCGGCGCAATTCACGACCACATCCACCCGACGGCCGGCGATGAAGGCACGCACGGCGTCGGCGTCGCAGATGTCCAGCTCCTGCACGTCGGTGAAGTAATACGTGTGTTGCGGATGGGCGGCGGAAAGCACGCGCATCTCGTTGCCAAGTTGACCGTTGGCACCGGTTATCAGAATGTTCATATCAGTCGTCCAATTTGAGTTCTCCCTTTTTGTCCTTGTCGTAATAGTTGGCCAGCAACGAGATGAAAGCGCTCACGGCCTCCATCGCCTTGGCCGTCCCCTCGCTGATGTCCTTCTTCTGAAGCCTCAGCAACAACACGCCGTAGAGGGCCTCGAAGCAGGTCTCCAGCTCGGGTTCCTCCTTGCGGCCGTTGCGCTGGCGCAGCTCCACGATGAAGGGCAGGGCCTTGAAGTAGGCCGCGTTGTAGAAGGGATACTTCGTGGAGGCCAGCAGGGCGCCGTGCAGCTCGGTGAGGTTCTGGATGACGTTGCAGTTGATTTGCAGGTGTCCCTTCTCCACCACCCCCTCGGCGCGCATCATGTCGCACAGGTTGGCATACCACTCCTCGAGTGCCGCACGCTGGTCTTCGGGATAGCGGGCGATGACCTGCTCGCGCAGGCGGTCGATGTCGCACCCGTTGGCACGTATCAGGTCCTCCACCTGCCACATGTAGATCAAGTATTCGGCAATGTTCTTTTCTTTCAGTTGTTTGGAAATATACATCGTTATCGGTTGATAGTTACACTAATACAGCGATTCACCCATCAGCGTGAACACAAGGCCCAGCACCGACACCACGGCCACGATGCTTCCGATGACACGGTTCAGTATCCAGATGCCGCGCAGGTTGAAGCGCGTGCGTACTTTGCTGACGAAATAGGTGATGCCGAACCACCACGACAAGGCTCCCAGGGCAATGGCCAGATAGCCCGTGACGGCCTCGAACAGGAGCACACCCGGGCTGATGAAGGCAAAGCGGGCGAAGAGGCCCACAAACAGGAGGATGATGAGCGGATTGGAGAGCGTGACGAAAAACGCCGTGATGAAGTTGTGCAGATACGTGCCCTTGCTGCTCGACACGGGACGGAGCGAATGCACGGGGTTGCTACGGAAGGTATAGATACCGAAAACCAGCAGCAGAAGGCTCCCGAAAAGCTGGAGGTAGAAGATGTTCTTGTTGACATAGTCGAACACGAAGCTCATGCCGTAACCCGTGAGCAGGGCGTAGAAGATGTCGCTCAGCGCGGCACCGATACCCGTGACGAAGCCATACCAGCGGCCCTTGTTGAGCGTACGCTGGATGCACAACACACCCACAGGCCCCAGCGGCGCCGACACAATGACGCCGATAATGAAGCCCTTCCACAAGATATCGAATATGGTCTCCAACTGAATCATGCCGCAAAGATAGTGCAAACCGAGAGAAGTACAAAGCAAAAGCCATGATTTTGCTTTTACGCCCGAGGTGCAGCCTGTCTTATCAAAATAGAGTGCAGGTTATATCAAAAATAGAGATATCGGAAGGAGGGCGTGTCAAAAAAAGGAGTCTCTGAAACTCTCCTCCTTCTGGAAGGAGGAGTACCCGATAGGGGGAGGTGGTAGGTGAATACATAACGCGTTGACCGACATACTTCCGTGAAAACCTACCACCCCGCCCTTTGGGCACCCCTCCTTCGGGAAGGAGGGGAGTTGAATAACCTCACCTCATTTTGACACATCCCCGCCGCCCCTGATGTATAAAATCAAAAACTTCGTTTTCATTTTGTACTTCCCCCCGATTATACTATCTTTGCAACACGAAAGGCCGGAGGAAACGCATTCACCTCCAGGCCTGCGACGACAACGATTATTATCATCATTTATAGCGCTATAAAAATATGATTTCTTTCTACAGAACTCCTCAGAAAAGCGTGATTGCCGTAGCAAGCGAACACGCCATCTCGAAGGCAGACAGCGACAAGCTCTGCTGGCTTTTTGGAGAAGCCACCCCTGAAAGTGAAGAAAACCTGAAAGGCTGTTTCGTAGGCCCCCGCCGCGAAATGATCACGCCCTGGAGCACGAACGCCGTGGAAATTACCCAAAACATGGGCCTGACGGGCATCGCGCGCATCGAGGAATACTTCCCCGTGGCCGATGAAAACGCCGAATACGACCCCATGCTCCAACGCATGTACAAGGGACTCGACCAGCAGGTGTTCACCACCAACCGCAAGCCCGAACCCATCGTCCACATCGAAGACCTCGAAGCCTACAACGAGCAGGAAGGTCTGGCCCTCTCGAAGGAGGAAATGGACTACCTGAAGAAGGTGGAGAAAGACCTCGGACGCCCGCTGACCGACTCCGAAGTGTTCGGCTTTGCCCAAATCAACTCCGAGCATTGCCGCCACAAAATCTTCGGCGGTACGTTCATCATCGACGGCGTGGAGCAGGAATCTTCACTCTTCCAGATGATCAAGAAGACCACACAGGAAAACCCCAACAAAATCATATCGGCCTACAAGGACAACGTGGCCTTTGCCGAAGGTCCCGTCATCGAGCAGTTCGCTCCCGCCGACCACTCCAAGCCCGACTACTTCGAGGTGAAGGACATCAAGAGCGTCATCTCCCTGAAGGCCGAGACGCACAACTTCCCCACCACCGTGGAGCCTTTCAACGGCGCATCGACGGGTACGGGCGGTGAAATCCGCGACCGTATGGGTGGCGGAAAGGGCTCCTGGCCCATCGCAGGTACGGCCGTCTACATGACCTCCTACCCCCGCACGGAGGAAGGACGCGAGTGGGAAGAAATCCTGCCCGTGCGCAAATGGCTGTACCAGACGCCCGAACAAATCCTCATCAAGGCGTCGAACGGCGCCAGCGACTTCGGCAACAAGTTCGGCCAGCCGCTCATCTGCGGTTCGGTGCTGACCTTCGAGCATAAAGAGAAAGAAGAAGTTTACGGCTACGACAAGGTCATCATGTTGGCCGGAGGCGTAGGTTACGGTACCCAGCGCGATTGCCTCAAGGGCAAACCAGAAGCAGGCAACAAGGTCGTCGTAATGGGTGGCGACAACTATCGCATCGGTTTGGGCGGCGGATCTGTATCTTCTGTCGATACGGGAAGATACAGTAGCGGCATCGAACTGAACGCCGTCCAGCGCGCCAACGCCGAGATGCAGAAGCGTGCCTACAACGTGGTGCGCGCCCTTTGCGAGGAAGAGGTGAACCCCGTCGTTTCCATCCACGACCACGGCTCGGCCGGACACGTGAACTGCCTCAGCGAACTGGTGGAAGAGTGTGGCGGACACATCGACATGAGCAAGCTACCCATCGGCGACAAGACCCTCTCGGCCAAGGAAATCATCGCCAACGAGAGCCAAGAGCGCATGGGATTGCTCATCAAGGAAGAAGCCATCGAACACGTGCGCAAGATTGCCGAACGCGAACGCGCCCCGATGTACGTTGTGGGCGAAACGACCGGCGACCACCGCTTCTGCTTCGAGCAGGCCGACGGCGTACGTCCCTTCGACCTGGCCGTTGACCAGATGTTCGGCTCCTCACCCAAGACATATATGGTGGACAAGACCGTAGAGCGTCACTACGAAATGCCGACCTACGAGCTGTCCAAGCTTCATGAATACCTGGCCAACGTGCTCCAGCTGGAAGCCGTGGCCTGCAAGGACTGGCTGACCAACAAGGTGGACCGCTCCGTGACGGGCAAGATTGCCCGCCAGCAATGCGTGGGCGAGCTCCAGTTGCCGTTGAGCGATTGCGGCGTCGTGGCCCTCGACTACCGCGGCAAGGCAGGTATCGCCACTTCGCTGGGTCATGCTCCGCAAGCCGCACTGGCCAATCCGGCCGCAGGCTCCGTGCTCTCCGTGAGCGAGGCGCTGACCAACCTCGTATGGGCACCGCTGGCCGAAGGGCTCGATAGCGTATCGCTCTCGGCCAACTGGATGTGGCCCTGCCGCTCGCAGGAGGGTGAGGATGCACGCCTCTACACGGCCGTCAAGGCATTGAGCGACTTCTGTTGTGCCCTGCAAATCAACGTGCCTACGGGCAAGGACTCCCTCTCCATGACGCAGAAATACCCCGACGGTAGCAAGGTCATCGCCCCGGGTACGGTCATCGTATCGGCCGGCGGCGAGGTGAGCGACGTGAAGAAAGTGGTTTCGCCCGTGCTGGTGAACGACCACAAGACGACGCTCTACCACATCGACTTCAGCTTCGACAACCTGAAGCTGGGCGGTTCGGCCTTCGCCCAGTCTCTGGGCAAGGTGGGCGACGACGTACCTACCGTGCAGAACCCCGAATACTTCCGTGACGCCTTCCTGGCCGTTCAGGAGCTGGTGAACAAGGGCCTCATCCTGGCCGGACACGACATCTCGGCCGGCGGTCTCATCACCACCCTGCTCGAGATGTGCTTCTCGAACGTGGAGGGCGGTATGGAAATCAGCCTCGACAAGATTAAGGAAAACGACCTCGTCAAGATACTCTTTGCCGAAAACCCGGGTATCGTCATCCAGGTGGCCGACAAGCACAAGGACGAAGTGAAGAAGATACTCGAAGACGCCGGCGTGGGCTTCGTGAAGATTGGCAAGCCGACCGACGAACGCCACATCCTCGTGGAGAAGGACGGTGCCACCTACCAGTTCGGCATCGACTACATGCGCGACGTGTGGTACTCCACTTCCTACCTGCTCGACCGTCGCCAGTCGATGAACGGTTGCGCCAAGAAGCGCTTCGAGAACTACAAGATGCAACCCATGGACCTGGCCTTCATGCCGGGCTTCACAGGTAAGCTCTCGCAATACGGCATCAGCCCCGACCGCCGTACGCCGAGCGGCATCCGCGCCGCCATCATCCGCGAAAAGGGTACAAACGGCGAACGCGAAATGGCCTACTCGCTCTACCTGGCCGGCTTCGACGTGAAGGACGTGACGATGACCGACCTCGTGAGTGGACGCGAGACGCTGGAAGACGTCAACATGATTGTCTTCTGCGGTGGTTTCTCCAACTCCGACGTACTTGGCTCGGCCAAGGGCTGGGCAGGCGCCTTCCTCTTCAACCCCAAGGCGAAAGAGGCGCTCGACAAGTTCTATGCCCGTGAAGATACTCTTTCATTGGGTGTGTGCAACGGTTGCCAGCTGATGATGGAGCTCAACCTCATCAACCCCACCGACGAGAAGCGCGGACGCATGCTCCACAACGACTCGCACAAGTTCGAGAGCCGCTTCCTGGGCCTGACTATCCCGACCAACCGTAGCGTGATGTTCGGTTCGTTGAGCGGTAGCAAGCTGGGTATCTGGGTGGCTCACGGCGAAGGCAAGTTCTCCCTGCCCTACGACGAAGACCACTACAACATCGTGGCCAAGTACACCTACGACGAGTATCCCGGCAACCCCAACGGTTCCGACTACTCCGTGGCAGGTATCGCCAGCCCCGACGGACGCCACCTGGCCATCATGCCCCACCTGGAGCGCGCCATCTTCCCCTGGCAGAACGCCTACTATCCGGCCGACCGCCTGCATCACGACGAAGTGACGCCGTGGATAGAAGCCTTCGTCAACGCCCGCAAGTGGGTGGAAGAGAAGACCCGATAAACAACGGAAGGCGGGGCGTCCACACAAAAAACGCCCCACCCTCTACCCTCTCCATATAGACATGGATGAAACGGACCCCGACGGCCAAACGGCCGGATGTCTGTTTCATCCGTGTCTTTTCCCTTATTCAAAGCATTCTGTTTCCAAGGAAACAATATCGTGTCGGCTATGAGAAAAAACATCCTGATTACCTTTATCGCCATCCTGCTACCACTCATCGTCTGCCCGCAGACCTATAAATATATAGGTATGGAAGACGGATTGAGCAACCGGCAGGTGTATGCCATCGAAAAAGACCGGAAAGGCTACATGTGGTTCCTGACCCCCGAAGGCATCGACCGTTACAACGGAAAGGAGTTCAAACACTACAAGCTGATGGACGGCGACCAGGAACTCAACTCGGCCATCAACCTGAACTGGCTCTATCTGGACACCGACGGTGTGTTGTGGGAGATAGGCAAGAAGGGCCGCGTCTTCCGCTACGAAAGCCAGCACGACCGTTTCCAACTGGTGTACAAGCTTCCCGAACAGACGGAAAAGGAACACAATACGCCCGTGAGCTATGGCTACGTGGACGAGAAAGGCCAGATATGGCTCTGCACCCGCAAGCAGATATACCTGTATGATAGCCGCAACAGCCACACCCGGCACATCCGCAACCAGCTGGACGAAAACATCACCTGCATCCTGCAAACCGATACCGCACACTACTTCATCGGCACCGACCAGGGCATACACTATGCCGAACTGAAGGACAGCATCCTGCAACTGAACCCTTGCGACAAGCTCGACTCCCTGAACCTGCAGGTCAACGAGCTCTACCTCGACAAGAGTACCCGAAAAGTGTTCATCGGCACCTTCCTGAAAGGTATCTTTGTCTATGACCTGAACAGACACCAGCTTTTGCAACTACAAACCGAGCTGACGGACATCACCATCAACAGTATACAGGAATTCGGAAAGAACACGGTACTCATTGCTACCGACGGAGCCGGCGTCTACCGGCTGAACACCGATACCTACGAGTGCGAACCCTACATCACGGCCGACTACAACCGCTACAACGCGATGAACGGCAACAGCATCACCGACCTCTACATCGACGACGAACAACGCATCTGGATGGCAAACTTCCCCATCGGCATCACCGTGCGCGACAACCGCTATGCCGACTTCCACTGGATCAAGCACTCCATCGGCAACCGCCAGTCGCTCGTGAACAACCGTGTGAATGCCGTCATCGAAGACCGCGACGGCGATTTGTGGTTTGCCACGGACAACGGAATCAGCCTCTACAACGACCGACAGGAGCAATGGACCTCCTTCCTGAGCACTTTCGAAACCGGCGGAAAAAACAAGAGCCACTCCTACATCTCCCTGTGCGAAGTGGCACCCGGCATCATCTGGGCAGGCGGATACTCGTCCGGCGTCTACCAGATAGACAAGCGCAACCGTTCGGTACAATTCTTCACGCCTGCCTCGATGGGCAATGCCGGCATCCGTGCCGACAAGTACATCCGTGCCATCCTGAAGACAAGCGACGGCAAGATATGGGCCGGCGGCTATTATAACCTCAAGGAAATAGACTACACACGCAAGCAGGTACGCCTCATCGGAGGCCTGTCGGACATCACCGCCCTGACGGAAAACGACTCCACGCACTTGTGGGTGGGTACCGTCAACGGGCTCTACCGCCTCGAGAAACGGAGCGGCAAGGCCGAATATGTGGAGCTGCCCGTCGAATCGCACTACATCTACTCCCTCTACCAGTCGGACGACCAGAAGCTATACATCGGCACCAACAACACGGGCTTGCTCATATACGACCTGAAGGAAAAGCAGTTCTACCACTTCGACAAGGACAACAGCTCGCTCATCTCCAACAACGTCTATTGCATCCTGCCCGACGGCGAGGGAGGCATCTTCCTGAGTACCGAAAGCACGCTGACCACCTTCGACCCGCATAGCAAGACCTTCCACAACTGGACGAAGGAGCAGGGCCTGAAAGCCGAACACTTCAACGCTTCGGCGGGTATCCTCAGACGCAACGGCCAGCTGGTCTTCGGAAGTACCGACGGCGCCATCGAATTCGACAAGAACATGGTGTTGCCCGACCATTACACCACCAAGATGGTGTTCAGCGACTTCAAGGTGCTCTACGAAACCGTCTATCCCGGCGACAAGCACTCGCCGCTGACTACCAACATCGACGACATCGGCCTGCTCCGCCTGAAGTACGACCAAAACATCTTCTCCCTGCAGGTGTCGTCCATCAACTACGACTACCCTTCGCTGGTGCTCTACTCCTGGAAGCTGGAAGGCTTCTACGACAAATGGAGCCAACCCAGCCGCGACAACATCATCAGCTTCACCAACCTGAGCCCCGGCGAATATACCTTGCGCGTGCGGGCTATCTCCAACGAGAACCACAACACGGTGCTCGAAGAGCGAAGCCTGCCTATCGTCATCGACAAGCCCCTTTGGTTCAGCTGGTGGGCATGGCTGGCCTATATCCTCTTCACCCTGGTGGCGCTGATTACGGCCTTGCGCATCTACCTCCTGCGCAAGCAGAAGCGTGAATCGAACGAGAAGATACGCTTCTTCATCAATACCGCTCACGACATACGTACGCCGCTCACCCTCATCAAGGCGCCGCTGGAAGACCTGGCCAACCACGAACAACTGAGCGAAAGCGGACGGAACAACATCCACACCGCCCTGCGCAACGTACACGTGCTCCTGCGCCTCACCACCAACCTCATCAACTTCGAACGGGCCGACACGTATGGAGGCAAGCTCCGTGTGGCCGAATACGAGCTGGGAGCATATCTGGAAGAGACCCTCAACATCTTCCGCGAATATGCCAAGGTGAAACGCATCGCCCTGACCTACGAAAAGAACTTCGACTACCTCAACGTGTGGATAGACAAGGACAAGATGGACTCCATCCTGAAGAACCTTCTGTCCAACGCCTTGAAGTATACCGCCGAAGAAGGCAGCGTCGTGCTCGAAGCCACGGAGACGGCCGAACAATGGACAATCGAAGTGAAGGACACGGGCATCGGAGTGCCTGCCGCCGAACAACGGAAACTTTTCCGCATGCACTTCCGAGGAAGCAATGCCATCAACGCCAAGACAAGCGGAAGCGGCATCGGCCTGCTCCTGGTATGGAAGCTCGTCAGGTTGCATAAAGGGAAACTGAGCTTCAGCAGTACCGAAGGGCAAGGCTCCACCGTCCGGGTCAGCTTCCCCAAAAGCCGGAAAGCCTACCGCAAGGCTGCCTTCGTGGATGCCCTGCCCAATCGTGAAGCGGAACTTCCACCCGTCCAGCCAGAAGACCAGGTGGAGGAATGCCCGACAACCACCGTCCTCCCCACCCGCGAAGATACGGCGGAACAACCGCAGGCAACCTCGAACCACGAAAAGATACTGATTGTGGAAGACAACGACGAACTGAGAGAATACCTCCGCCAGACCTTGTCCGACGTATATGTCGTGCAGGCCTGCAACAACGGCAGGCAAGCCCTCGAAGTGGTGAAGGACTATGCGCCCGACCTCATCATCTCGGACATCATGATGCCCGAAATGCGTGGGGACGAATTGTGCCGCACCTTGAAGAAAGACATCAACACGTCTCACATCCCCATCATCCTGCTCACGGCCCTCAACACCGAACGGAGCATCATCGAGGGATTGCAGACAGGGGCCGACGACTATCTTGTGAAGCCCTTCAACGTGGGTATCCTGCGCGCCACTATCGCCAACCTGCTACAAAACCGGCGCCTGTTGCGGAGCAAGTATGCAAGCCTCGCCATAAACGATGAAAAGCCCGAAACGCCCTGCAACAATTGTACGGACGACCTCGACTGGAAGTTTATCACCACCGTGACCCGCTACGTGGAAGACAACATCGAGAAGAGTGAATTCAACGTGGACAGCCTTTGTGCCCTGATGAACATGAGCCGCACCAGTTTCTACAACAAGCTGAAGGCACTGACCGACCAGGCGCCGGCCGACTACATCCGCATCATCCGCCTGAAGCGTGCCGCCCAGTTGCTCAGGGAAAAGCAATACAACATCACGGAAATATCCGAAATGACCGGCTTCAACGACGTGAAGTATTTCCGCGAGGTCTTCAAGAAGTATTATAAGGTGAGCCCCAGCCAATATGCCAAAGGCGAGGACGGGCCTGCCAATGAAAAGAACATAGAAGAACAACAATGAACATTTATCTGGAAGCATTCTCCATCTTCTTCAAGATAGGAGCCTTTACCATCGGGGGAGGCTATGCCATGGTGCCTCTCATCGAAAACGAGATTGTGACGAAACGCAACTGGATAGCCAAGGACGACTTCATTGACCTGCTTGCCATCGCCCAGTCGTCGCCCGGCATCCTGGCCGTCAACATCTCCATCTTCATCGGTTACCGCCTGCGCGGCATCCGCGGAAGCATCGTCACGGCACTGGGCACCATCCTGCCCTCGTTTCTCATCATCCTGGCCATCGCCCTCTTCTTCCACAACTTCAAGGAGAACACGGTGGTGGAGCGCATCTTCAAAGGCATCCGTCCGGCCGTCGTGGCTCTCATTGCCGCGCCCACGTTCAGTATGGGCAAGTCGGCACGCATCAACCGCTACAACCTGTGGATACCTGTCGTGTCGGCCCTGCTCATCTGGCTTCTGGGATTCTCGCCCATCTGGATTATCATCGCCGCGGGTGTGGGAGGCTACGCATGGGGGAAATACAAAAACCGCACAAGCGGACAACACCAATAACCAACCTTTTAAAAATACATCGGAGTTATGATTTATCTTCAATTATTCTATACGTTCTTCAAGATTGGATTGTTCGGATTCGGAGGCGGCTATGCCATGCTCTCCATGATACAGGGTGAAGTCGTGACGCGCTACGAGTGGCTGACACCGCAGGAGTTTACCGACATCGTGGCCATCAGCCAGATGACCCCCGGCCCCATCGGTATCAACTCGGCCACCTACGTAGGCTTCACGGCCACGGGCAGTGTGTGGGGCTCCGTCATCGCCACCTTTGCCGTGGTGCTCCCGTCGTTCATCCTGATGCTCACCATCAGCAAGTTCTTCCTGAAGTATCAGAAGCATCCGGCCGTAGAGGCCATATTTGCAGGTCTCCGCCCTGCGGTGGTGGGTTTGCTCGCCTCGGCCGCCCTGGTGCTGATGAATGCCGAGAACTTCGGCTCGCCCACCGAAGACACGCGTTCGTTCGTCATCAGCTGTATCATCTTCCTCGTGGCCTTCGTGGGCACCAGGAAGTACAAGCTGAACCCCATCGGCATGATTGTGGCCTGCGGGGTAGCGGGGCTGATACTTTATTAAAGCTTGATTTTCTTCTTCACCGACTTCGACTCGTTGTGCAGGCGGTCGAGGGCGGTCACCACGTAGCGGTACTTCGTCTTGCCGTCTTCGTAGGGCAACTTGTACCACGGCTGGTTGGTGATAGCTACGATGTGCGACGGATCGTCAATATTCACATCCTCCTTGTCGGCAAAGCGATAAACCACGTAGCGTACGGCACGGTCCATCTCGTCCTTATACTTGGGTGCCGTCCAGAAGAGGATATAGCCGTCTTCCGTCCACACAGGCTTCAGCTTACGCACCTTGCCGGGAGCCTTGTCGTCCATAAAGTCGAACACAGGCGGCAGGGCAGGATACTTGTGATACTCGGCTATCAGGGCATCGCGATACTTGCCCGTATTCTCCACCACCGCGCCTGCATACCACTGGCAACTTCCGCCAATCGTCTGATAGGCACGTTGCAGGGCCATCTTGGCAGGCAGCTGGTTGATGTTGGGGTTCTTGGGGTCGGCATTTTGGACGGTGTTCATCACCGACTGGCCGATGAAGAGCGGACGCCCCTCGCTATGCTTGGCCCACCAGTCAACGAGCACGGCATAGTCGGCTACCGGATGGCCTATCTGCCAGTAAATCTGCGGGATGTTGTAGTCTATCCAACCTTCGCGTGCCCAAAGCAGCACGTCGGCGTAAAGGTCGTCATAGTTTTGCAAGCCGCGGGTCCTGCTTCCCAACGGGTCGCTCGAGTCGTTGCGGTAGATGCCGAAAGGCGACACGCCGAACTTGACCCAAGGCTTCAGAGCGCGCACCGTCTCGTGTATCTTGCGGATGAGCAGGTTGACGTTGCTACGCCGCCAGTCGCCAATGTTATCGAAGCCGCCGCCATAGCGGGCAAAGCTGGCCGAATCGGGGAACTCCACTCCTTTCGTGGGATAGGGATAGAAGTAGTCATCCATGTGGATGGCATCGACATCGTAGCGCGACACTATGTCGCTCACCACCTGGCAGATGTAGTCGCGGCTCTGCGGCAAGGCAGGGTCGAAGAAAAGCTGATTGCCGTAGGTGAGAAACCACTCGGGATGGCGGTTGCAGATGTGTTGAGGCGCCAGCTGGTTGGCCAGCGACGTCTTCACCCGATAAGGGTTGATCCAGGCATGAAACTCCATGCCGCGCTTGTGGCACTCGTCTATCATAAACTGCATGGGGTCCCAATAGGGTTGCGGTGCCTGCCCCTGTACCCCCGTCAGGTAGCGGCTCCAGGGCTCAAGCTTCGAGGCATAGAGTGCATCGGCCTCGGGGCGCACCTGGAAAATGATGGCATTGATGCCCGCCTTCTGCAAGGAGTTGAGCTGGCCGATGAGGGTGGCCTGCATCTGCGCGGCCGGCATGCCCTTGAACTGGCCGTTCACCGCCTGAATCCAGGCGGCACGGAATTCACGTTTGGGATAGCGTTGCCCCGTCAGTTCCTGCGCCCATACGGCACACGAAGCCAGCAACAACATCCACACGAACAAGTTTTTCAGTTTCATTGTTTTCATCTGTTTTTTTAGAATTGCCACAAAGATAGTGCAAAGCGTGGGAAGTACCAAGGTGAACAAACGGTTTTCGCGCTTTACGCCCTCAGAGACCTCCACTCTATACCTCAGAAAGAGCTGGGAAAAGCATCCGTTCAAGCTGGGAAAAGCGATGCTTTAAGCTGGGAAAAGCAATGTTTTAAGCTGGACAAAACAATGTTTTAAGCTGGACAAAACAATGCTTTAAGCTGGGCAAACGGACGCTCCATCCGCACCGAAGCGGCCACAATCCCTGCCAAGCCGTTATTTTTCTGAAAAATTGACCAACAAGTCTCTACAAAATACGGTCAAAAATTGCGGTTTGATTTGTTTTTCCGTAACTTCGCATGCCGTAAGCGAGAAAAAGACATGAGTGAAACCAAATCTATCATCATAAAAGGCGCCCGCGTCAACAACCTGAAGAACATCGACGTCGAGATACCGCGAGGCCGGCTGGTAGTCATCACCGGCCTGTCGGGCTCGGGCAAGTCGTCGCTGGCCTTCGACACCCTCTACGCCGAGGGGCAACGCCGCTATGTGGAGAGCCTCAGCAGCTATGCACGCCAGTTCCTGGGACGCATGAGCAAGCCCGAGTGCGACTACATCAAGGGCATCCCCCCCGCCATCGCCATCGCGCAGAAGGTGAACAGCCGCAACCCGCGCTCTACCGTGGGCACCTCGACCGAAATCTACGAATACCTGCGCCTGCTCTACGCCCGCATCGGACGCACGTTCAGCCCCGTCAGCGGGCAGGAGGTGAAGAAGCACTCGGCCGAAGACATCGTCCAGTGCATGCTGGAGTACCCCGAAGGTACCCGCTTCACCGTCCTCACCCCTCTGCTTGTGCCCCAGGGACGTACGATGAAGGAGCAGCTGGCCATCGACCAGAAACAGGGTTTCACCCGCCTGGAAGTGAACGGACAGGCCATGCGTATCGACGAATACGAACCACACGAAGGCGACAACGTTTTCCTGCTGATAGACCGCCTGACGGCCTCGGCCGCCAAAGACACCGTGAGCCGATTGACTGATTCCGTAGAGACAGCCATGTACGAAGGCGACGGTGCCTGCCTGCTACGCTTCTACCAGCCCGACGGCACCACCCGCCTCTATCGCTTCAGTACCAAGTTTGAGGCCGACGGCATCACTTTCGAGGAGCCAAACGACCAGATGTTCTCCTTCAACTCGCCCATGGGCGCCTGCCCTGAGTGCGAAGGTTTCGGCCGAGTCATCGGCATCGACGAGCATCTGGTGGTGCCCAACCGCGCCCTGTCCGTCTACGACGGAGCCGTGATGTGCTGGCGGGGCGAGAAGATGGGCGAATGGCGCGACATGGTCATCCGCGGAGCCGAAAAGGCAGGCTTCCCCATTTTTACCCCCTACTACCAGCTGACCGACGAGCAGCGCCGCATGTTGTGGGAGGGTACGCCCTACTTCGAAGGCATCAACGCTTTCTTCCGCATGTTGCAGGAGAACCAATACAAGATACAATACCGCGTGATGCTGGCCCGCTACCGCGGGAAGACCATCTGTCCACGTTGCCATGGCAGCCGCCTGAAGCCCGAAGCAGGTTACGTACGGGTGGGCGGACGCAACATCTCGGAGCTGGTAGACCTGCCCATCACCGAGCTGAAGGCATTCTTCGACCACCTGAAGCTCACCGAACACGAAACACAGGTGGCCAGCCGCATCCTGACGGAGATAAACAGCCGCATCCGCTTCCTTGTCGACGTGGGCCTGGGCTATCTGACATTGAACCGTCTGAGCAACTCCCTGTCGGGCGGCGAGAGCCAGCGCATCAACCTGGCCACCTCGCTGGGCAGCAGCCTTGTGGGGAGTCTCTACATACTGGACGAACCCAGCATCGGCCTCCATAGCCGCGACACGGACAAGCTGATACGTGTCTTGCGCCAACTCCAGCAGTTGGGCAACACGGTGGTCGTCGTAGAGCACGACGAAGAAATCATCCGCGCCGCCGACTACATCATCGACATCGGCCCCAAAGCCGGACGCCTGGGAGGCGAAGTGGTGTATCAGGGCGACATGAAGGACCTACAGAAACACAGCAACAGCTACACCGTGCGCTACCTGTTGGGCGAGGAAACCATCCCCGTGCCCACGCAACACCGCCCGTGGAATAACTATATCGAAATAAAAGGTGCCCGCGAGAACAACCTGAAGGGCATTGATGTACGCTTCCCCCTGAACGTGATGACCGTGGTAACGGGTGTTAGCGGTTCGGGCAAGAGTACGCTGGTGCGCGACATCTTCTACCGCGCCCTGAAGCGCGAGTTGGACGAATGCAGCGACCGCCCGGGCGAATTCGTAAGCATCGAAGGCGACCTGCGCAACCTGCGCAACGTGGAGTTCGTCGACCAGAACCCCATCGGCAAGTCGTCGCGAAGCAACCCTGTGACCTACCTCAAGGCCTACGACGAGATACGCAAGCTCTATGCCGACCAGCCGCTGGCCAAACAGATGGGCTACACGGCCGGCTACTTCAGCTTCAATAGCGAAGGCGGCCGTTGCGAGGAGTGCAAGGGCGAAGGTACCATCACCGTGGAGATGCAGTTCATGGCCGACCTGGTGCTGGAGTGCGAGTCGTGCCATGGCAAGCGCTTCAAGCAAGACACGCTGGAGGTGCGCTTCCACGATGCCAACATCTACGACGTGCTCGAGATGACCGTCGACCAGGCCATCGAATTCTTCGGCCAGCACGGGCAGAAGAAAATCGTCAAGAAACTCATCCCGTTGCAGGACGTAGGCTTGGGATACATCAAGCTGGGGCAGTCGTCATCCACTCTCTCGGGCGGCGAGAACCAGCGTGTCAAGCTGGCTTACTACCTGAGCATGGAGAAGGCCGACCCGACGCTCTTCATCTTCGACGAGCCTACCACCGGCCTCCACTTCCACGACATCCGCAAACTTCTTGAAGCTTTCGATGCCCTCATCCGACGCGGGCACAGCATCGTCATCATCGAACACAACCTAGATGTCATCAAGTGTGCCGACTACGTGATAGACCTCGGCCCCGAAGGAGGCGACCGCGGCGGTAATGTAGTTGTGGCAGGCACACCCGAAGAAGTGGCCGCCTGTGCCGCCAGCTATACAGGGCAGTTCCTGAAAGAGAAATTATCCGTATAATAACAAGAAAACAAAATATACATCATGAAAAATCCAGACGTAATACTTTCCATTGCCGGATCCGACCCCTCGGGCGGTGCAGGCATACAGGCCGACATCAAAACCATCTCGGCTCTTGGAAGTTATGCCGCCGCAGCCATCACGGCCGTCACGGCACAAAACACACAGACGGTATCGCTCGTGCAATACATGCCGTCGACATTGGTCAGAGACCAGATAAAGGCCGTGCTCGACGACCTCGACGTAAAGGCCATCAAGATAGGCATGACCGGCCAGTATGACACCATCAAGGCCATCAGCAGTCTGCTGCTGAAGCGGCGCGACATCCCCGTTGTGCTCGACCCTGTCATGGTTTCGACCAGCGGACGCCGCCTGACAGACGACAAGGCCCTGCGCGCCTTACCCCTCTTCCTGCTGCCTCTGAGCCGCCTTTCTACACCCAACCTGCACGAAGCATCGGTGCTGCTGGGAGCCAAGGTGCGGACCGTAGACGACATGAGACAGGCTGCACGCGCCCTGCACGGACGCCATCAGTGTGCCTTCCTCATCAAAGGAGGTCATGTAGAAGGGGATGAAATGGTGGATGTACTCTACGACGGTGAATTCCATTACTTCACTGCGCCGCGCATCGAAACGCCCAATCTGCATGGGACGGGGTGCACCCTCTCGTCGGCTATCGCCACTTTCATCGGACGAGGATATGAGTTGCATGATGCCGTCAGAGAGGCCAAAGACTACCTGGGCCGTGCCCTCCAGGCTGGAAGCCAGCTGCGCATCGGACACGGAAACGGCCCCTTGTGGCACCTGACCGACCAGTTTCCCGTAGCAGAAGAATGAAGTTCATCGTCATTACTGCACCCGATTTCCTGCCCGAAGAAGCCGAAGCGCTGACCCAACTTCTGGACGCAGGTGCCGACCGTCTGCACCTGCGCAAGCCCGGCTGTGCGGAAGAGCAGCTCGAAAGCCTCATCCGCCGCCTGCCGAAGGAGTACTACAGCCGCATCAGCCTGCACGATCATTTCCCCTTGCAGGCACGCTACGGGCTGGGAGGTATCCATCTGAACGGCCGAAATCCCCACATTCCCCAGGGCTTCGAGGGGCTGGTGAGCCGGTCCTGCCACTCGCTTGAAGAGGTGGCACGATACGGTTTGCAGACCGACTATCACTTCCTGAGCCCCATCTTCGACAGCATTTCCAAGCAAGGATACCGCTCGGGATTCAGCACAGAGCAGCTCCGAAAGGCCGCAAATGAGGGCATCCTGACCCGAAAAACCATCGCTTTGGGCGGCGTGACGGCCGACAAGCTCGGCTTGCTCCACGACATTGGCTTCGGAGGAGCCGCCCTGCTGGGCAGCATCTGGCAGGGTTACCGCTCGGCCGACGACCTTTCTGCCGTGCTTGCCCGCTTCGAAGAGTTGGTGGAGGCCTGCCGGAAAGCGGGGAAAGACTGACCCGCACCCACCATCGTACCGCACCGGCACACGGCACTCCCCTACCGCAACCTCCCCCTCTATATATAAAAAAGCAGGTGAAAAACCAGGCTGACGCCAACCGGAGTCGGCCATATACCTCCCCTTCAGCCACGGAAAAGACGGAAAAACACGAGGCAGAGACAAGAGCAAACCGCTCCCAGACCTACCCTTCAGCCACAAAAAAGAGGATGTATCAGCAGGAAAGTCCGACTTCATCCGATACGGACTGCACGAAATTCACGGATTGATTGCCAATCTTTCCGCGACATTCCGCGTAATCCGAACCGGGGAATTACAGGAAGTTGGTCTCCCTTCCGCTTGATACACCCTCTTTTTTTGTTGCGGCGAAGCAACCTTCCGGCCTTACTTCTTCAGGCGGGCGATGATTTCATCAGCCACCTTCTTGCCGGACATCAGCATGCCGCCGAAGACGGGACCCATACGCGGAGTACCCGATACGGCCGATGCAGCCATGCCACACACGTAGAGGCCGGGGTAGATTTCCTTGGTGCCATTCACCACTTCTTCCTCACCAGCCACAACATCCAGCGAGCGTTCGCCGATGACGCCGCCGGTCTCGGTGGCCAGGCGGATACCGTTCTTGCGGGCTACGGTAGCGGCAATCTCGCTGTCATGGCCGGTTCCGTCGATGACTACCTTGGCCAGAATGTTCAGCGGGTCGACGTGCAAGCCCTCGCGAAGCACGGGCGTCCAGTTGACTACCACACCGCTTACCTGATTGTTCTTGAAGATAACATCCTCCACCGAGTAGCAGTTGAAGATGGTGGCTCCGGCATGAACGGCGTGATAGAGCAGCGAAGAGGTGCTCTCAACCGAGTCCATTACGTACAGCCCGTCGCCGAAAGGCGCATGATTGATTTCGAATTCGCGCACGATGTCCATGGCTTCTTCCTGGATGACAATCTGATTGAACATCATGGCGCCACCCCACATGCCACCGCCGGGCGCCAGCTTGCGGTCGAACTGGGCTACCTTCAATCCGGCCTTGGCCAGGTAATAGGCTGCCACAATACCCGAAGGACCGCCGCCTACGATGGCTACATCGAGGTCGAGGTTCTTCTCCAACTTCTCAAAATAGGTACTGATGATACCCTGTGATACTTTAGTTTCTATCATTTTCATATAATATAATAATGTGTAATCTGGTTTCTTTTCTCAGCGGTCTCCGTCCTCGGGCACCGTTTCGCCGCCGGTATAGTCGCAGTCGGTCAGGCGCTGACTGATGCGCATGGCGCAGAAATGGGGGCCACACATAGTACAGTACTTGCCGTTCAAGTGGTTGGCTTCCCGGTAATACTGCAACGCGCGCTCGGGGTCGAGGCTGAGGTTGAACTGGTCTTTCCAGCGGAATTCGTAGCGTGCCTTACTGAGGGCGTTGTCGCGAACCTCGGCTCCGGGATGGCCTTTGGCAAGGTCGGCGGCATGGGCAGCTATCTTATAGGTGACCACACCCACGCGCACGTCTTCCTTCTGCGGCAGGGCCAGGTGCTCCTTGGGCGTGACGTAGCAGAGCATGGCCGTGCCCAGCCAGCCTATCTGGGCGGCTCCGATGGCACTGGTGATGTGGTCGTAGCCGGGCGCAATGTCGGTCACGATGGGGCCCAGCGTATAGAAAGGCGCCCCATGACACTTCTCTATCTGCCGCTCCATGTTCTCTTTTATCTTGTGCATCGGCACGTGGCCGGGACCTTCGATAAAGGCCTGTACGTTCTTGGCCCAGGCCCGCTGCACGAGTTCTCCCATGGTGTCGAGCTCGGCAAACTGGGCTTTGTCGTTGGCATCGTAGATGGCACCGGGGCGCAAGCCGTCGCCCAGCGAGAGGGCCACGTCGTATCGGGCACAGATATCGCAGATGTCATCGAAGTGTTCATAGAGGAAACTCTCCCGCCGGTGTACCTTGCACCACTGGGAAATGATGCTTCCGCCGCGGCTCACCATGCCGCAAAGGCGGTCTCCAGCGTAGTGGATGTTCTTCAGACGGATGCCGCAATGGATGGTGAAGTAGTCCACGCCCTGCTCGCACTGCTCGATGAGGGTGTCACGGAACAGTTCCCAAGTGAGGTCTTCGGCACGGCCGCCAACCTTCTCCATGGCCTGATACATGGGCACGGTGCCTACGGGAACGGGGCAGTTGCGTATAATCCACTCGCGCGTCTCGTGGATATTCTCGCCCGTAGAGAGGTCCATCAGCGTGTCTCCTCCCCACTTGCAGCTCCAGATGGCCTTCTCCACTTCGTCCTCGATGGTGGAGGTTGTGGCGGAATTGCCGATGTTCGTATTGATTTTCACCAGGAAGCGCGAGCCGATAATCATGGGTTCGGCCTCGGGATGATTGACGTTGGCGGGCAGGACGGCACGGCCGGCGGCTATCTCCTGCCGCACGAACTCGGGCGTGATGTAGGACTCGATGCCCAGTTCGCGGTTGTTCATGTTCTCACGAATGGCTACGTATTCCATCTCGGGAGTAACGATTCCCTGCTTGGCGTAGTACATCTGCGACACCTGGCAGCCGGCTTTTGCCCGATAAGGCAGGCAGATGTGCTCGAAGCGCAGGTGGTCCAGGCTGCGGTCGGCCAGCCGCTGACGGCCGTATTCCGACGAGATTTCCTTGAGCTGCTCCACCTCGCGGCTGCGTATCCACTGCTCGCGCAGGCGGGGAAGCCCCTTGCGGAGGTCGATGGAAACGGCGGGGTCGCTGTAAGGCCCGCTGGTGTCGTAGACATAGACAGGCGGGTTCTGCCGCGTGACGCGGCGGCCTTCCTCGATGCTGACGGTGGGCGTCAGGCTGACGCGCCGCATGCCTACCCGCACGTCGGGGTGGATTTCGCCCCGCAGATAGACCTTTTCCGAGTCGGGATAGGTGATTCGAATGTTGTCTTCCATATACTTATTGCGTTATTGTTGGGTTAGTCTGATGATGCGTTCCATCTCGCGGACGGGGTCTTCGGCCCGCAGGATGCTGCCGCTGAGGGCAATGCCGTTGAGGCCTGTGGCACGGAGAGCGGGTATGTCGTCCGCCCCGATGCCGCCTATACCCACTATGGGAAGGCGGATTTCCGCCTCGTCCATCTGGTCCAGAATGCGGGTGTAGCCCTCCAAGCCGAGGATGGGTGCGAGGTTTTTCTTCGTTGTAGTGTAGCGGAAAGGCCCGCATCCGATGTAGTCGGCCCCGGCCCGATGGAGGCGGAGGATGTCTTCAAACGTATTGGCCGTACCGCCTATGATGAACTCGGGGCCGAGGTAAGCGCGGGCTTCGTCGACGGGCATGTCGAGACGGCCCAGGTGTACGCCGTCGGTATGCAGGCGTTTCGCGAGCTCCACACGGTCGTCCAGCATGAAATAGGCGCCGAAGTCGCGGCACAAGGCCTGCACTTCGCGGGCCACGGGTTCTACTTCTTCGTCCGTGGCGTCCTTCATTCGCAGCTGTATCCAGCGGCATCCTCCCTCGAGCGCGATACGGGCAGACTGGGGATAACTGATGGTTTCGGTGTAATGGGTGATGAACTGTACTTGAAACATATCGCTCCTTTCTGTGGTTTGACGTCGGGTTATGGGATGACAGAAAGGGAACCGTGCGCGGTGTGCTCCGCGGGCAGCGGATGCAAGAAGCATACTCAAGAAAATCCCTCCGACGGCATGACCCGTATCAGGTTCTATGGGTATAATCTCAGCCCCGCGCTTTCGCAAGGCACCCCCTTTTCTGAAATCTGCGACAAATAACGGAATAAAAATCGGGAATTGCAAGGCTTTGGGGTGATTTTTCACGGCTGGCGGTGCGGTGGAGGCCGGTGTCCGAGGGAGGCGAACGGGGGCTTCGGAGGGCAAGAATTGTCCTTTTTTTTCTCAAACCCCAAATCGGCCCTACAGATACTCCTGGAGGGGGTATACCAAAAGCCGTACTTTTGGTGACCAAAAGTACGGCTTTTGCTAAGCAAAAGTACGGCTTTTGGTCGGCAAAAGCCTGCCTTTTGCTATGAGAAAACACGCATATACAGTTTTTTTACTACGGAGAAAGCCCCGTTTAGAAGTAGAATCCGAAGCCCACTTTCAGGCCCAGTTCGGAGCGGTCTTTATTGATGTCCCAGTAGACGGCCGGCTCGATGGTCACCGTACGCGAGAGGAAAAAGGCATATCCCGCCTCGGCACCGAAGCCAACGCGCGTCACTTTGTCGCCCGTCCACACGCGGTGGTTCAGGTTTACATTCGCCCCGAGGTAGATGCCGATGGCGTCGAAGTAGTAGCGGCCGCCTACTCCCAGCTTGTAATGGTCGGCTCCGCCGCCCTGCCAGTCGGCGCCTGCGTGGAGCAGAAGGGCCACGTTGTCGGCGAGGAAGGCACCGCCGTTGGCCTCAAGGCCGAAGTGCATCTTCTCCGTACCGGTGTTGTATGACAGGTTCAAACCCGTGACCGAGGGGTTCACAAACCACTTTCCTTTCTCGAATTGTGCATGGGCCGCCAGCGTCGAAAGCAGCAGTCCGAACAGGATAATCAGTTTTTTCATCTTTCAATCGTATTGGTGAAACAGGGGACAAATGTAGGGAAAAATACGGGACGGGCAAGTTTTCGGCCGGAAAACTTCACCGGCGGCGTGCCTTTCCGCCCGCTTTGCCCCAGCCTTTAGGGGCCTTCATGCCGTCCACCCGCTTGCCTCCCACGCGGTTCAGGCGGTAGATGAAGTGGGCCATGACGTAGCTGTTGATGCCGTTGTACTGGGTTACGGAGCGCGACGACGTCGACAAACCGCGTGCCAGGTTACTCTTTTGCCGCAGCAAGTCGAAGGCTTCCACGCTGACTGTGGCATTGCCGCGCCAGAAGGTCTTCGACACTTGTGCGTCCCAAATCAGTTCGTCCTTGTTGAAATTGGCGTCGGCATATCCCCTTCGGGCCTGGTTCACGAGGTTCGTCACCACGCTCACCTGCCAGGGCAGGTGCAGGGTAAGGGCCATTCCGTAGGAGTAGGAATAGGGCTCCTGGTTGTTCTGCGGGCGCAAAAGGTTCTTCTCGAACGTATAGTTCATGGCCCCGTTGGCCGCCAATTCCAGCCATTCGTTGCGGTAAGCTCCGCTCAGGCGCCCCCCGAGGCGGGTGTTCGTCACGGTGTTCTTGTCCTCTTTCCGGGTGGAAGAGTCGTACAGATAGCCCACATTGTTCTTGAAGCTGGCCGACGTATTGGCATGGATTGTGAACTTCTTGTTGCGGAGAGCCGTGTTGAAGCCCACGGAGAGGCTGCCGCTCCAGTCGCCGTTGATGTTCTTCGACGTCGTGATTCGGCCGCCTGTCTCCTCGTTGTAGACGGTACTGGTGCTGATGCTGTTCTGCACCAGCGACAGGTTTCCGTTGACAATGACCGACCGCTGCCAGTCGGGATCGTAGGTGTTCATGTTCAGCCGCACGGAGTGCGTGAAGGCAGGAAGCAGGCCCGGATTGCCCACACGTATGTTCAAGGGGTTCGAATTGTCGGCTATCGGCAGCAGAGACTCCATGCCCGGCTGCGAACTCTTCCCGCTGTACTTCAGCTGAATCTGGCTTACTTTGGAGAACTTGTAACGGAAATCGATCTTGGGAGCCACGTTCAAAACATGACGTACCGTATCGACACGCACCTCTGCCTTGGTATAATCGAGGCGCGAACGCTGGGGTTGCAGGGTGACTCCCACGCTGAAACGGTACTTGGGACGCACGATTCTCATCGTAACAGACACGTCGTGATTGTAGTAATGATACTGGGCCTTCTTGCCCAAACTATCTATCAAGTGGGTCTCATGTCCCTGAGGAAGGGGTTCACCGGGCATCCATCCGTCGTACGAAGCGAAGTCGTAAGTGCGCTTGTCGCTCAGTGTATTCTTGTAAAGGAACTGGTAGCTGAACTGCAGGAATACGGCCTGCGCCAGGGGTTCGCTATAGGTAAACTGTGCACTGTAATTCCAATTGTCGCCCACGGTGGCTATGTACTGGCGGCGTACGTTGACCGAATCCTGCCCGTCGGCCCCCGTCATGCGGTGGTAACGGGTGAGGTTATCGCGCAAACGGTCGTTGTCCGAGCTGCCTCCGCCCAGCCCCAGGCGCAGACCCACGTTGCGTCCACGGTCGTTCAGCCGCCGGTTCAGCGTCATCGACACACTGCCGCTCCAGCGTCCGGCGTCGGTCCACGAGCTGTTTCCCGTCGAGTTGATGCGCACCGAGTCGAGGGCTTCGTTGGCAGGCGCGTCGGGCCCTATATAGTCGTCCGTATGGTCCACCAGTGTCAAAGGGTCGCGGTTGTAGCTGCTCGAGCGGCTCAGCTGGGCATTGTCTGTCCACCCCAAGGTGAGGTTAGGCCGTATGAGAAGGGTGGTTTTCTCGTTGGGTTTCCACTCCAGACGGAAGGAGCTCCGGAAGGAAGCGTCGCCGCTTTCCGTGCCCGAAAGCGTATTCGAGAACGTACTCTTCGACGAATAGAAGCGCTCGGAAGCGCTGTTGCTGTTCACTTGGTTGTCGCTGTTCACAAACTGAAGGCTGCCGTCCAGGTCGAATTTCTCACGGTCGAGCACGAGGTTGACACCCACATTCTGTGCGGAAGTCAGGCCCCGGTTCTGCTTCCAGTTGGCTTTTGCCCCGCTGGAGAAGTTCTTGTCCGCCACATTGTTGGCCGATGCCACCAGCGAATAGCGGGAGTCGTCGGTGAAATGGTTCACCATCAGCTTGCCCGAATAGCGGTCTTCCGTGCCTCCGGCCACGTTCGCATTGCCGAACCATCCCTTGTTCCGCCCCTTCTTGAACTTGACATCGAGCACCAATTCGTCCTCTCCGTCGTCGATGCCGGTCATGCGTTCCATATCCGACTCCTTGTTGTAGGTCTTCAGCTGTTCTATCATTTCTACAGGCAGGTTCTGCAAACCGGTCTTCAAGTCACCGCCGAAGAACTCCTTTCCGTCGACCATGATTTTCTTCAGTTCCTGCCCGTTGATCTTGATCTTGCCGTCGTCGTCCACTTCGGCGCCGGGCAACTTCTCCACCAGTTCCTCGAGTACGGCGCCTTCGGTCACCTTGTAAGCGGCCGTATTGTACATCACCGTGTCTTCTACCACCTGAACAGGGGGTGCCTCGGCCGTAATCACAGCCTCAGCCAGCATCACTGCATCGGCTTCCATCGCTACACTTCCCACGTCGGCCGACCCGCCTTTCGAGGGAGAGGTGACCGGTATCATCCGTTCCTTCAAGCCGATATAGGATACTTTCAGCACGTAGCTTCCCCGTCGGGATACCCGCATGGCGAAGCTTCCGTCCGCCTCGCTCACCATACCATCCACAAAAACCGTATCGGGTAAGGAGAACAATTGAAGGGTCGCTTCCGCAATAGGCTCACCGCCTTCCTTGCCGACGACCTTGCCTTTCAGCAACCAAGCCGTGCCTTGCGCATAAGTTCCGCACAAAGGCAACAGGCATAAACACACGGCCCACAGCCATTCTTTTTGTCTATTCATACAATTCTTTTCGGCCGACAGCCGCGGCCTCTCTCTTCATTATACAATGTTCGCATTTCATGTAATGTCATTCCGTATGACAGAGAAACGGTGCATGGGTTTAATAAAGATGTTCAAAAACATCTTTTTATCCGCCCGCAATCGCATAGTAATTTTATCACACACAAAGACAACCACCAGGAAAAGATCGGGATCAGGCGGAGGAAACAGGTTTCAATCCCAGAGGCGGTATGTTTCAAACATACGGGCCGAATGTTTCAAACATTCCCCCTCTATGTTTCAAACATTCCCCAAAGGACCTTTTACCCACCCCATACGACACCTGGAAGCAAAAAAAGAGGAAACGGTATGTTTATTTTACAAACGCACCGTTTCCCCTTCGATGGCATCAACAAACGACCGTTATTTTTTCATCCGTTCCTTCTGCCGCAGCACCAGCCACAGCAACAGAACGATGACATACGATGCAACGACGGTGAGATACTTCTCCGTCACACTGATTTCGGTATTGCGCGGCAGGAAATAGGCCGCGGTAGCCGTGATATAAATCAGCAAGGCCAGGCTCAGGGCCGACGATTTTTTCAGTTTCTTCATATCTTTTCCGTTATCAGATTCTTGTAATCCGCCCCGCTTTCTTCTTCCATATGCCAAACCAGAGGAATGCCACCAGTGCGGCTCCGACGGCTATGGGGCAGGCATATTGCAGACCCAAGTCGAGGCCTCCCTTGGGTTCGACGCAGATGTAAGACGTACATACCGCCGTCATCAGCAGGGCGGGCAGCAGTGTCACCAGGAAGCTCAGGCCCTTGCGTTCGCGCGCCAGCCATACCGTCACCGCCCAAAGGGTGAAGACAGACAGCGTCTGGTTGGCCCAGGCAAAGTACCGCCATATCAGCTGGAAGCCGTCGGCATCGCGCAAACTGTAAACCAGCAGGGCTGCCGCGGCCACAAACATGGGGATGCAGATGTACAGACGGCTCCGCATGGACTTCTGTTCCATCCGCAGGAAGTCGGCCACAATGAGGCGTGCCGAACGGAAAGCCGTGTCGCCGCTCGTGATGGGAGCAGCCACCACACCGAGTATGGCCAGTATGCCGCCTACCTCTCCCAGCCAGCTCTTGCTGATGTCGAACACCACAACCGAGGCATCACTGATGCCCATCCCGTTCTCGTGGAAGAAATAAGTGGCCACCGTCGCCCATATCAGGGCTACGATGCCCTCGGTAATCATGGCGCCGTAGAACACAGGACGCCCGTGACGCTCGCTGGTCATGCAGCGGGCCATGAGGGGACTCTGCGTGGCATGGAAGCCCGAAATGGCTCCGCAGGCTATGGTAATGAACATCATCGGGAAGATAGGGCTCGTCTCAGCCTTGGGATGTGTGTTGTTCATTCCGTCCCACAACTCGGGCAAGGCAGGATGATGGACGTAAAGCATCACCAGAATGCCCAGTGCCATGAAGATGAGCGCCACGGCAAAGAGCGGATAAATCTTGCCGATAATCTTATCCACCGGCAGCAGCGTAGCCAGGATATAATAGATGAAAATGACGATAATCCAGAATGTTACGTCGAGCGACTCCGGCGTCAGGCGGGCCAGCAACCCCGCAGGCGAGGCTACAAAGACAGCTCCCACCAGCATCATCAGCACCACTGTGAAGGCACGCATCACCTGCTTGGTGGTCAGTCCCAGGTAGCGTCCCACAATCTCGGGCAGACTCTCTCCTCCGTTGCGCAACGACAGCATGCCTGCCAGATAGTCGTGCACGGCTCCGGCAAAGATACTGCCCAACACAATCCACAGGTAGGAAGCCGTACCGAACATGGCTCCCATGATGGCACCGAAGATGGGTCCCACACCGGCTATGTTGAGAAATTGTATCATGAAGATTTTCCACGTGGGCAGCGGAATATAGTCCACTCCATCGGCTTTTGTCAGGGCAGGTGTGCGCCGGTCGTCGGGTCCGAAGATACGTTCCACCACCCTGCCGTAAAGAAAATAGCCGGCTATCAGAGCCAGCAGGCAAATTGTAAATGTAATCATGGCGTATGTTTTTCTGTTTAAAATCAGGACTGCAAATGTAATTGTTTCCAAACAAACTGCACAATTTAGCGGCAGTTTTTGTAAATTCGCCCCCGAAAAATAATAAATCATCAATCCCTTGCCTAACGATATGAAGCGTCTGCCCCTGTTTTCCGCCCTGCTCTGCCTGCTGTTCGCCGTTCCCCTGCTTCACGCCCAGCCTTCGCCCAAGCATGAAGTGCGGGCAGCCTGGATAACCGCCGTCTACGGGCTCGACTGGCCCCGTACCAAAGCCACCTCGGCCGCCGGCATCCGTAAGCAGCAGGAAGAGCTGGTCGAAATACTGGACAAGCTGAAAGAGGCCAACTTCAACACCGTCCTCTTCCAGACACGCACACGGGGCGACGTCCTCTACCGCTCTGCCATCGAGCCCTACAACTCCATCCTGACAGGCAAGGTGGGGCAGGACCCCGGCTACGACCCGCTGGCTTTTGCCGTCGAAGAGTGCCACAAGCGCGGCATGGAATGCCACGCCTGGATGGTGACCATCCCGCTGGGCGGACGCAAGCATGTGGCCTCGCTGGGCAAGCAGTCCGTCACCCGCCGCCAGCCCGACATCTGCCTGCGCTACAAGAACGAATATTTTCTGAACCCCGGCCATCCGAAGACCAAGGAATACCTCATGAGCCTTGTCAGGGAAGTGGTGGAGCGATACGATGTGGACGGCGTACACTTCGACTACCTGCGCTACCCCGAACGGGCCCTGCGCTTCCCCGACAATTACGACTACCGCAAGTATGGCAAGGGACGAAGCCTTGACCAGTGGCGGCGGGACAACCTTACCGAAATCGTACGCTATATATATAAAGGTGTCAAGCAGCTGAAACCTTGGGTCAAGGTGAGCACCTGCCCCGTAGGCAAATACCGCGACACGAGCCGCTACCCGTCCAAAGGATGGAATGCCTTCCACGTTGTCTATCAGGACGTGCAGGGCTGGCTGGGCGAAGGCATTCAGGACCAGATATATCCGATGATGTACTTCCGTGGCAATTCCTTCTATCCCTTTGCCCTCGACTGGCAGGAGCAGAGCAACGGCCGCCATGTAGTGCCCGGCCTGGGCGTCTACTTCCTGCACCCCAGCGAAGGCGACTGGAGCCTCGACGAAATCAAACGGCAGATAAACTTTGTACGCCAGAACCATCTGGCTGGCGAGGCGCACTATCGGGTGAAGTTCGTGACTGACAACACACAAAACCTCTACGATGCCCTGAAGACCGACTTCTACACCTGCCCCGCCCTGCAACCGCCGATGACGTGGGCCGACAGCATCGCCCCCACCCCTCCTGCCCGGCTCAGCGCCACTCAGATAGCCGACGGATACACCCGCCTGCAATGGGAGGCTTCGGCAGACAACGATACAAGGAATACACCCACCTACGTCGTCTATGCGTCGGATACCTGTCCCGTCGATACAAGCAACCCTGCCAACATTGTGGCCACAGGCATACGAGGCACAGAATACATCTACGCCCCCATCCTGCCGTGGACAAGCCGCCTCTACTTTGCCGTGACGGCCACAGACCGCTATGGCAACGAAAGCACGCCTTCGCCCACCGTCTGCAAGGATTAGCCCGGCAAGACAGACAACACGGCCATGCAACGGCCGACAGATGCCACCGGCACCAAAGGCAGGCTTCCTGCGACCAACCGTCCTTCCCTCACCACTGGAGGAGCGCCGTGAAGCCCATGAAGGGAAGCCTCGCGCAAAGCCTCGTTCGACGCATAATGACGGATGGTGAATTCACCCGTCAGCCCCCTGCCCAAGATACGTTCCGCCAGACGAAGCGCCACAATCCCCATGTTCATGCGCAAGTTGACTTCCACCATCGGATGGATAAAGTATCCGCCATCCTCCGAGCGGCACACCATCATGTCCACTCCCAAAGGCCCCCGATAGCCTGCTTCCGTATAGCAGCCGAGCAGACGGCCGACAACCGTTTGCAGACGTACCCATTCGGTCCGACCGACATAACGCTCCATATAAACCTCGAACGCCTCGGCCGACAACACCCGATTGCCTTGATAACGCCCGCGACCATCGGTCTTGAACAGAGAATACCCTATAAAACAAATCTTTCCCGCCTCGTCTGCCTCGAACTCCAAGGCAAAATCTTCCACCTTATTATATATAGGAGAAGCAACAAGCATCCCCTGCTCACGAAGCACCTTCCCGCACCAGTCGGCCGATAAGGCAAAACCGTTCCTGCACCAGCACAAACCTTTCCCGCTACTCGACCACGGCGCCTTGAACACTACCGCTCCACGGCTGGCCGCATAAGCCCTACATTCATCCAGCGTATGCAGCACTTCGGCCTCGCCCTTGTACAACCCGCCATCAGCCAAGCTCTGCAACAACCCGGCCGACGTCTGCCGCGAGGCCAACCGCCGATATGTCTCCAGCCAATCGGCCGACGGCAAGGCAGCCGCAGGAACTCCATGCTTCAGAAAGAGCTGACGGACGGCAGGATTCCATCCCCAGGGCACCATCTCCACTCCTTCGTCCGCCTGCGGAGCCAGGTCGGGAACCACCTCCACCTTCATGCCGAACAAAAGGCTCATTTGCGAGGCATAATCCATTGCTTTCCTGTCGGCAATCCATACTTTTTCGCCTACCCCCGCATACCACAACGGAAGCAGGGCCAGGTCGCGCATCATGCCCCGCACCTGTTCGGGCGCAATGTAATGCCCTCCGTTGCAGGCCAATGCCAAATCGGTATCGGGATTAAAATAATGTATCTTCATACTTTTTTTCCGTTTCGAGTGCAAACTTACACAAATTTTGCAATGTCTACTTTGCAATTGTATAAAAAAGCTATATCTTTGTGCCCTGATAAGGAGACAACAACATGGAAGCATTTTACCGTACACACGCTTATCTTGTGGAGCATACCAATGCTCCGGTACGCCGCGACCTCATGGATGAGATTGACTGGAACGACCGGCTCATCGGTATCAAAGGCACACGCGGTGTAGGGAAAACCACTTTCCTGCTGCAATATGCCAAGGAAAAGTTCGGCACGGACCGTTCCTGCCTCTTTATCAACATGAACAATTTCTACTTTTCGGGCCATGGCATTGTCGAATTTGCCAACGAATTCCAGCGCCGCGGCGGCAAAGTGCTGCTGATTGACCAGGTGTTCAAGTACCCCAACTGGAGTCAGGAGCTCCGCATGTGTTACGACCGCTTCCCGAACCTGAAGATTGTATTTACCGGTTCGTCGGTCATGCGGCTGAAAGAAGAGAACCTTGAGCTTCGCGACATCGTAAAGAGCTACAACCTGCGCGGCTTCTCTTTCCGCGAATTCCTCAACCTGCAGACAGACATGAAGTTTCATGCCTACACGCTGGACGAAATCCTGAACAACCACGAGCAGATAGCCAAAGGCATACTGGCCAAAGTGCATCCGCTGGACTATTTTCAGGACTATATACATCACGGCTTCTATCCCTTCTTCCTTGAGAAACGGAACTTCTCCGAGAATCTGCTCAAGACGATGAACATGATGGTGGAAGTGGACATTCTCCTTATCAAACAAATCGAGCTGAAATACCTCTCGAAAATCAAGAAACTGCTCTACCTCCTGGCTGTAGACGGCCCCAAAGCCCCCAACGTCAGCCAACTGGCCAACGACATCGAGACTTCGCGCGCCACCGTGATGAACTACATCAAGTATCTGGCCGATGCACGTCTCATCAACATGGTGTACCCGGTAGGAGAAGAATTTCCAAAGAAACCGGCCAAGATAATGATGCACAACCCCAATCTGATGTACTCCATCTATCCCGTCAAGGTCGAAGAACAAGACGTGCTCGACACATTCTTCGTCAACACCCTGTGGAAAGACCATAAAGTGAACCGGGGCGACAAGAACATCCCGTTCATGGTGGACGGTACGCGCGCATTCAAGATATGCCCGGAAGGAGCCAAAATAAAGAACAATGCCAACATGACATACGCCATGCACAAAATGGAAATCGGGCGTGACAATCAGATACCCCTGTGGCTGTTCGGTTTCCTGTATTAAAAAAGGAGCACAAAAAAACGAAAGGATATAATAAACAAAAGGTTTTTGATTTTATAAATTCATTTAGTTATGACTAAACAGAAAAAATTCATCACTTGTGATGGTAACGAAGCCGCTGCTCACATCTCGTACATGTTCTCCGAGGTGGCAGCCATCTACCCCATCACCCCGTCGTCTACAATGGCAGAACACGTAGACGAATGGGCTGCCGCAGGTCGCAAAAACATCTTCGGCGAAACAGTATTGGTACAGGAAATGCAGTCGGAAGCCGGCGCTGCCGGTGCCGTACACGGCTCTCTGCAGGCAGGTGCGCTGACTACCACCTACACTGCTTCCCAGGGTCTGTTGCTGATGATCCCCAATATGTACAAGATTGCCGGTGAAAACCTGCCCTGCGTATTCCACGTATCTGCACGTACACTGGCCAGCCACGCTCTGTGTATCTTCGGCGACCACCAGGATGTTATGTCTTGCCGCCAGACAGGCTTCGCCATGTTGGCCGAAGGCTCTGTACAGGAAGTGATGGACCTCGCCGGTGTTGCCCACCTGTCTACTCTGAAGGCACGTGTACCGTTCATCAACTTCTTCGACGGTTTCCGTACTTCTCACGAAATCCAGAAGATCGAAAAGCTGGACAACGAAGACCTCGCTCCGCTGATCGACCAGGAAGCTTTGGCCGAATTCCGTAGCCGCGCCATGAACCCCATGACTCCGGTTGCCCGTGGTATGGCTGAAAACCCCGACCACTTCTTCCAGCATCGTGAATCTTGCAACAGCTTCTACGAAGCCGTTCCTGCCATCGTGGAAGACTACATGAAGAAGATCAGCGAAATCACTGGCCGCAATTACGGTCTGTTCGATTACTATGGTGACCCCGAAGCCGACCGTGTCATCATCGCCATGGGTTCTGTAACCGAAGCTATCCGTGAAGTTATCGACTACCTGCGTGCCAAGGGCGAAAAAGTAGGTTTGGTAGCAGTTCACCTCTACCGTCCGTTCTCTGCCAAGCACTTCCTGGCAGCTGTGCCCAAGACAGCCAAACGCATTGCCGTGCTCGACCGTACTAAGGAACCGGGTGCCAACGGCGAACCTCTTTACATGGATGTTAAAGACTGCTTCTACGGACAGGAGAATGCCCCGCTCATCGTTGGCGGACGCTACGGTCTGGGTTCGAAAGATACCACTCCGGCACAAATCTTCGCCGTATACGACAACTTGGCATTGCCGACTCCGAAGAACCACTTCACTATCGGTATCGTAGACGACGTTACCTTCACTTCTCTGCCTCAGGAAGCTGAAATCGCCGTAGGTGGCGAAGGCATGTTCGAGGCCAAGTTCTATGGTCTGGGTGCCGATGGTACGGTAGGTGCCAACAAGAACTCAGTGAAGATTATCGGTGACAATACCGACAAGCACTGCCAGGCATACTTCTCTTACGACTCCAAGAAGTCGGGCGGTTTCACTTGCTCTCACCTACGTTTCGGTGACACTCCTATCCGCTCTACTTACCTGGTAAATACACCTAACTTCGTGGCTTGCCACGTACAGGCTTACCTGCACATGTACGACGTAACCCGCGGTTTGCGCAAGAACGGTTCATTCCTGCTCAATACTATCTGGGAAGGCGAAGAACTGGCAAAGAACCTGCCTAACAAGGTGAAGAAGTATTTTGCACAGAACAATATCACCGTTTACTACATCAACGCAACTCAGATTGCACAGGAAATCGGTTTGGGTAACCGTACCAACACTATCCTGCAGTCTGCATTCTTCCGCATCACAGGCGTTATCCCCGTTGATCTGGCTGTAGAGCAGATGAAGAAATTCATCGTGAAGTCTTATGGCAAGAAGGGTGAAGACGTTGTGAACAAGAACTATGCTGCCGTTGACCGTGGTGGCGAATACAAGCAGCTGACTATCGATCCGGCATGGGCTAACCTGGCCGACGACGAAAAGACTGCCAACAACGATCCTGCTTTCATCAACGAAGTAGTTCGTCCTATCAATGCTCAGGACGGTGACTTGCTGCCGGTATCTGCATTCAAGGGTATCGAAGATGGTACTTGGGAACAAGGTACTGCCAAGTATGAAAAACGCGGTGTTGCCGCATTCGTTCCTGCATGGAATGCCGAAAACTGTATCCAGTGTAACAAGTGTGCTTACGTTTGTCCTCACGCTGCCATCCGTCCGTTCATCCTCGACGCTGAAGAGCAGAAGGGTGCCAACTTCACTCAGCTGAAAGCTGTTGGTAAGGTATTCGACGGCATGACATTCCGCATGCAAGTTGACGTACTCGACTGTCTGGGTTGCGGCAACTGTGTTGACGTATGTCCGGGCAATCCGAAGAAGGGTGGCAAAGCCCTGTCAATGGTTCACCTGGAAAGCCAGATGGCCGAAGCCGACAACTGGACTTACTGCGTAGAGAACGTGAAGAGCAAACAACACCTGGTAGACATCAAGGCCAACGTGAAGAACTCTCAGTTCGCTACTCCGCTGTTCGAGTTCTCAGGCGCTTGCTCCGGTTGCGGCGAAACTCCGTACGTGAAGCTGATTTCTCAGCTCTTCGGTGACCGTGAAATGGTAGCCAACGCTACAGGATGTTCTTCTATCTACTCAGGTTCTGTTCCTTCTACTCCTTACACCAAGAACGAGAAGGGTCACGGTCCTGCATGGGCTAACTCCCTGTTCGAGGACTTCTGCGAATTCGGTCTGGGTATGGAACTGGCCAACGAAAAGATGCGTGCCCGCATTGCCAAACTGATGGAAGAAGGTATTGCAAACGAAGCTACTCCGGCTGAATACAAAGCTATCTTCACTGAATGGTTGGAAAACAGCCTTGATGCAGACAAGACCAAAGACATCTACGAGCGTATCGTTCCGATGTTGGAAGCTGCCAAAGACAAGTGTCCTATTTGTGAAGGCATCTATAACTTGAAGCAATATATCGTAAAACGCAGCCAGTGGATTATCGGTGGCGACGGTGCTTCTTACGATATCGGTTACGGTGGTCTCGACCACGTTATCGCCAGCGGTAAGGATGTTAACATCCTCGTACTCGATACAGAAGTTTACTCCAACACCGGTGGTCAGTCTTCTAAGGCTACTCCGGTAGGTGCTATCGCCAAGTTTGCTGCTGCCGGCAAGCGCGTACGTAAGAAAGACCTCGGTCTGATGGCTACTACTTACGGTTACGTTTACGTAGCACAGATTGCTATGGGTGCTGACCAGGCTCAGACTCTGAAGGCTCTGCGCGAAGCTGAAGCTTATCCCGGTCCGTCACTCATCATCGCTTACGCTCCGTGTATCAACCACGGTCTGAAGGCTGGTATGGGTAAGAGCCAGGCTGAGGAAGAAAAGGCCGTTAAGTGTGGTTACTGGCACTTGTGGCGTTACAACCCGGCTTTGGAAGCTGAAGGTAAGAACCCATTCACTTTGGACAGCAAAGAACCCGAATGGGAAGGCTTCACAGACTTCCTGAAAGGTGAGGTTCGTTACGCATCAGTAATGAAGCAATATCCTGCAGAAGCCGAACAACTCTTCCAGGCTGCCGAGGACAACGCTAAGTGGCGTTACAACAGCTACAAGCGTCTGGCCCGTGAAAACTGGGGAGCAGAAGTTGCTGAATAATCAACAATCATCATTTCTAAAGGGAGGAGGCTATGGAGTTTCCTCCCTTTTTTCATATATCTCCTTATCAACATGGAAAAGCACAGGCAGAAAGCATAAAAGGATACGCTTTTCAAAAACCCGATATTCCCTTCCAACTTCCGACATAACATACCCAACCATCCCCCAATTGAGAATATTTTCAGCCAAAACAAGAATTTTCAGCCAAAAGTTTTTGTAATATCCAAGTAAATTGTATTTTTGTGTACAATTTTGGTGTAGTGATGACAGAAGAAGAAAAAGAGCTATTGAGTACCTTTGAAGCCAGGCTGCGACATTTAATCTATCTGCATGATGAATTAAAGCGCGAGAATGCTGACCTGAAGCAGCTTCTGGAAGCCAGCCACGAGGATTGTAACAGGCTCAAAGCAGAGTATCAGATTCTGGAGAAACGCTACACAAACCTAAAAACAGCTACGACAATCAGCCTTAACGGTAGTGACGTAAAGGAGACGAAGCTGCGATTGTCAAAATTAGTGCGTGAAGTCGATAAGTGCATCGCTTTATTGAATGAATAAAAAGAGGATGTATGAACGATAAGATAAAGATAAACCTGCAAATGGCAGGAGCCTCCTATCCACTCACCATTTACCGTGAGGAGGAAGAAATAGTAAGGGAAGCTGCCAAGCAGGTCGATATCAGGCTCAATGCGTATAGACAACATTACCCGGGAGTAAACAACGAACGGTTAATGGGGATGGTAGCATACCAGTTCGCTCTCGAAAACCTTCGGTTGAAAGACAGAAATGATACCGCCCCCTATACTCAAAAGATAAGGGAACTGACCGAAACGCTGGAAACATATTTTAAGGAAGCAAAACCTTGAAACTAATGAAGAAAGCATAATACGGACAGCTGATATAACAGATTAATGAAACTTTTTGCGCACTGTATGAGTTTTTCTCCAAGACAGAAAAGAACTCCGACAGTGCGCTATTTTATTTATATATAAACTTTTATCAAAATGACAGTAGTTACAATAGTAGTATCCATTGCCTGTTTTCTTGCAGGAGCAGCCCTCTCGTATGTGCTGTTCAAGCATGGTTTGAAGTCCAAATATGACGGTATCCTGAAAGACGCAGAAGCAGAAGCAGAAGTGATTAAAAAGAACAAATTGCTCGAAGTAAAGGAAAAGTTCCTCAACAAAAAAGCGGATCTTGAAAAAGAGGTGGCTGCAAGAAACCAGAAGATACAGCAGGCCGAAAACAAGTTGAAACAGCGTGAATTGGTATTGAACCAACGACAAGAAGAAATACAACGCAAGAAACAGGAGGCTGAAGCCATCAAGGAAAACCTGGAAGCACAACTGGGTATTGTAGACAAGAAAAAAGAAGAACTGGAACATCTGCAACGCCAGGAAATAGAGAAACTGGAAGCTATTTCAGGACTTTCGGCAGAAGAAGCCAAAGAGCGTATGGTAGAATCATTGAAAGAAGAAGCCAAAACGCAGGCACAATCTTACATCAATGACATCATGGACGATGCCAAACTGACTGCCAACAAAGAAGCCAAACGTATCGTCATCCAGACAATCCAACGTGTAGCGACCGAAACAGCCATTGAAAATTCGGTCACTGTATTCCACATCGAATCGGATGAAATCAAAGGACGCATCATCGGACGCGAGGGCCGAAACATCCGTGCTTTGGAAGCGGCTACAGGAGTTGAAATCGTAGTAGATGATACTCCAGAAGCTATCGTTCTTTCAGCTTTCGACCCTGTTCGTCGTGAAATCGCACGTCTTGCCTTACACCAACTGGTCACCGATGGACGTATCCATCCTGCACGTATTGAAGAGGTTGTAGCCAAAGTACGTAAGCAAGTTGAAGAAGAAATTATTGAAACCGGCAAACGCACGACCATCGACTTGGGTATCCACGGATTACACCCAGAACTGATTCGTATCATCGGAAAGATGAAATATCGTTCATCTTATGGACAGAATCTGCTGCAACACGCACGCGAAACAGCCAATCTCTGTGCCGTCATGGCATCTGAACTGGGATTGAACCCCAAAAAAGCCAAACGTGCAGGTCTCCTTCACGACATAGGTAAAGTACCCGATGAAGAACCGGAATTGCCACACGCACTCTACGGTATGAAACTGGCTGAGAAATTCAAAGAAAAACCAGATATCTGCAATGCCATTGGTGCTCACCACGACGAAGTGGAAATGAGTAGCTTGCTTGCACCTATCGTACAGGTATGTGATGCTATTTCTGGAGCACGCCCTGGAGCACGCCGTGAAATTGTAGAAGCATATATCAAACGTCTGAACGACTTGGAGCAATTGGCCATGTCTTATCCTGGAGTAACAAAGACCTATGCAATCCAAGCCGGTCGTGAATTACGTGTCATTGTTGGTGCCGATAAGATTGACGACAAACAGACTGAAAGCCTGTCTGGAGAAATAGCCAAGAAGATTCAGGATGAAATGACTTATCCCGGTCAGGTCAAAATTACGGTTATCCGCGAAACACGTGCCGTCAGCTATGCCAAATAATACAAGTATTTGCTGATATAATATCAAAGAGGCTGTATCAAAACATTCTACCTATTTTGATACAGCCTCTTCACATATAAGTTTCCCTCTATTTCTTGAAATTAATATCTGTAATCCATGAACCATTTTCAATTTGAAGTTTGTGCAAATAGTGTAGAAAGCTGCCTGGCCGCCCAAGCAGCTGGTGCAGACCGCGTTGAACTTTGCGCAGGAATACCTGAAGGAGGAACAACTCCTTCGTATGGTGACATCGCAACCGCCCGCGAGCTTCTTGAACGTACACGTCTACATGTTATCATCCGTCCACGAGGCGGAGACTTCTTGTATTCCCCTCTCGAACTGCGTATTATGTTGAAAGACATAGAAAATGCACGTAAATTGGGGGCCGACGGTGTTGTATTCGGTTGCCTGACAGCCGACGGTGATATCGACATAAACATGACCCGACAACTCGTGCAAGCCGCCCAAGGTATGTCCATCACCTTTCACCGCGCCTTTGATGTATGTCGTAATCCGCAAAAAGCATTGGAAGACATTATCGGATTAGGTTGCCACCGCATTCTCACTTCAGGTCAACAAGCTACAGCGGAAGAAGGTATCACATTACTCAAACAATTACACGAAGCAGCTTCCGGACGAATCAAACTGTTGGCCGGATGCGGCGTAAACGAAAAGAATATTGCAAGAATTGCCCACGAGACAGGGATAACAGAATTCCACTTTTCGGCCCGAGAAACCCTTGCCAGCAGCATGCGTTACCACAACGAGAATGTATCAATGGGAGGCACTGTAAAAATAGAAGAATATTCGCGTCCCGTCACAACAGAACAGCGCGTAAAAGATACAATTGCAGCATTATACAGAAAATAAAAAAGAGCGTACAGATTGTACGCTCTTTTTTTACCCTAATTAAAAACCTATAAAACAAGAGTTCCGCCTTTTTAAGACAGAAAACAGGAGTTTCTTACTTGACAACCTTATTGGTCACCGGATCTGGGAAAATCACTGTCGGTTTGAACGATTTAGCTTCTTCAAAATCCATCAATGCATAAGACATGATGATAACAATATCACCCGGCTGTACACGACGCGCAGCTGCACCATTCAAACAAATTTTACCAGAACCACGTTCACCTTTTATGATATAAGTTTCAAAACGTTCACCGTTGTTATTGTCGGCAATATGAACCTTTTCACCGGCAATCAGATTGGCCGCATCCATCAGATCCTCATCAATAGTGATACTACCCATGTAATTCAGATTGGCTTCTGTCACACGAGCACAATGGATCTTGGATTTCAAAACTTCAATCATCATAGAGTTTCTTTGTTTAAGATTTATATTTCATATTATCAATGAGACGGACATCCCCACAGAATACCGTAATACAACCTACCGCATAGTCCGTGTCATTCCAATTTTCAATTTGTTGCAAGGTATTTCCATCAACCAGCTCAAAATATTCCAAACGCAAACCAGGTGCATTTTCAATCGCATTTTCAACAAACTGCTTGGTTTCAGCCACTGTATGGTCAATAGCAAAACTACGGCTTTCAAATAAAGTTTGGGATATTTTCAAGGCATTCTGACGTTCTTCAGCCGACAAACGCGCATTGCGGCTACTCAACGCCAAACCATCCTCTTCACGAACGATAGGACAACCTACAATTTCTAACGGAAATTTCATTTGACGAACCATTTCGCGGATAATAGCCAACTGTTGGAAATCCTTTTCACCGAAATAAGCGCGATCCGGTTTTACCATATCGAACAACTTACTTACAATCTGACAAACACCATTGAAGTGCCCTGGACGATATACGCCTTCCATCACCGTATCCAAAGGTGCAAAACTGAATTGCCTCGTATCTGGCTCCGGATAAATCTCCTCAACTGAAGGTGCAAAAGCTATCGCCGCACCACATTGCTCCAGAAGACTGCAATCAGCCTCCAACGTACGAGGATATTTCTCCAAATCGTTCTTGTCATTAAATTGGGTGGGATTGACAAACACACTGACTACCGTAGCGTCATTTTCCGACACACTGCGCTTCACCAGCGAAGCATGACCTGCATGCAAAGCACCCATTGTAGGAACCAAGCCTACCGTCTTACCCTGGGCCCGCAAAGCAGCCAATTTAGCCTGCAAGTCCTTGATAGAATGTACTATTTCCATTACTTTTAAGTTTGATAATTACAGGGTTGTTTCAAAAACGGCTGCAAAATAAGCTATTATTTACCACATAACGAAGAAATATCGCATTTTTTCTGAAAAAACAATCAGACAAAAAGCCCAATACAATTCCAATGCAAGATTGAGACACAAGTACTTAACAAATCATAAGGAATTATAGCCAACCCTTTTTTGGCATAATGAGCGTTTTTTTTGTAACTTTGCAAAATAATTGAGAACTGATTATGACAAAGGCTAACAAGGTTTTATTTATAACACAAGAAATTACCCCTTACGTCCCAGAAACTGAAGTATCCCTGACAGGCCGGCATCTGCCACAGGCCATTCAGGAAAGAGGTAGAGAAATCAGGACTTTCATGCCCAAGTGGGGAAACATTAACGAACGCCGCAACCAGCTCCATGAGGTAATTCGTCTGTCGGGAATGAATCTCATCATTGACGACACCGACCACCCGCTCATCATCAAAGTTGCCTCCATACAATCGGCACGCATGCAAGTATACTTCATCGACAATGACGACTACTTCCAAAACCGTTTGCAGGCAACAGACGAAAATGGAATAGAATATGAGGACAACGATGCACGTACCATCTTTTATGCACGTGGTGTACTTGAAACCGTAAAAAAACTGCGCTGGTGTCCGGATGTAATCCATTGTCACAGCTGGATGACTGCCTTGGCTCCGCTATACATAAAAAAAGCCTATCGTGACGAACCTTCTTTCAGAAGTTCAAAAGTTGTCTTTTCATTATACGAAGATAAATTTGACCAACCTTTTCATGCAGATTATGCCAATAAACTTATGTTAAAGGGCATTGCTAAGAAAGACATTGCTGTACTGAAAGAGCCGATTGACTTTACAACCGTCTGTAAATTGGCCGTCGAACATTCTGATGGTATTGTCCAGCAAAGTCCAAATGCCAATAAAGAAGTTTTGGATTATGCACGAAGCTTAGGCAAACCAATACTGGAATATCAAGATACCGATGATTTTGCAGACCGTTGCAATCGTTTTTACGATCTGGTTGCAGAAACTGAATAACTTTATTATAAAAGGACCTCACTCAAATGATGAAAACAAAATATATAGGAGCATTACTCCTAACTGCAATAACATTGTTGGCAGCTTGTGATGATACCACCAATACTTTAGGCATGGACATGCTTCCCGACTCAGACAAGATGTCGGCACACACAAAGACTTTCAATGTCACAACTTGTTCCTATTTGGCCGTTTCCGTTTATGCTAAGACGAGTACAGGCTATGTAGGACGATTTACAGATCCTGATTTTGGAAGTTACACATCCAGCTTCCTGACTGAATTAAATTGTACAGACGGTTTTAAATTCTCAGATATTCTTCCGGATGTATATGGAGAATATACAGAAAACGACACTCTCAAAGGAAAAGGTACACTGGTCGATGAAAATGTCAGAGGAGTGAGACTGATTGTATATTATAGCACTTGGTTTGGAGACTCACTGAATGCCTGCCGTATGAGCGCCTACAAACTGAATGAGAAGTGGATAAACGAGCGTAAAGATGAAACCAGACGCTACCGATATACAGATATTGACACTGAATTATATAAAGGAGATTTATTGGGACGTAAAGCTTATACCGCATACGATGCAACTGTTCCCGATTCTATTCGCAATGCCACTGATTCCAACGGGAATCCCACCTATTCACCCAGTATTGTTTTCAATTTAGATACCGAACTGGGACAGCAAATCTATGATTTAAATAAAAGTAATCCTGCATATTTCAATAATTCGGATGCTTTTATTGAACATGTATTCCCTGGTGTATGTATTCAAAATGATTATGGTGACGGTACCATTCTGTACGTAGATCGTGTTGATATGGAATTTTCTTTTGAATTCCACTATGTAGACAGCTTAGGGGTAAAGCTCACAAAAAAAGTAGATGATGAAAATGGAAGCATCGGAGCAGACTCTACTTATATAGGTAGACAGACTTTATTTGCTTCAACCAAGGAAGTTATCCAAGCCAATCATTTTGAGAATTCTGATAAATTAATTGAAAAGGCCAATGAAAAAGGTTGGACCTATATTAAATCGCCTGCCGGCATCTTTACCGAAGCAACCCTACCCTACGATGAAATTTATCAAGAGCTGACTAATGATACGCTGAATGCCGTAAAACTGACATTCACTAACTATAACGAAAAGAATGACTATAAATTTAGCATGGATGCGCCCAGCAATGTATTGTTGTTGCGTAAGCAGGATTTGAAAACATTCTTTGAAGAAAATCAGGTAAACGATAATATCACATCGTTTACAGCAACCCACAACAGTGTGGCAACCAACCAGTATACCTTCCAAAATATAGCCCGATTGGTTACAACCTGTATCAACGAAAAGAAAGCGGCCAGAGATGAAGCTCAAAAGAATGCGACGAATTGGGATGAAGAAGCATGGAATAACGAATGGAATGAGCAACATCCCGATTGGAACAAAGTACTATTGATACCAGTTACCATCTCAACCCAAAGTTCCGGATCCAGTAGCAGTACAATTACGGGTATCCAACATGATTTGCAACCCAGTTATGCTAAACTGCAAGGTGGTATTGAGGGACCACAATTAACATTGGAGGTGACATACACTAGTTTCGAACAATAATCTCTCTTCCAAGAAGCAATTTTGTTTGTTATAAAATAATCTCCATAAAAAAACTCCCACTTTTAAAAAGTGGGAGTTTTTTTATCATATCATTTCATTTTCATTCCTTTATCTTGGCCGCAGCAACGTTCTTTTTGGCTGTTGTTTTAGTAGCCGGCTTTTTCACAGCAACTTTCTTCTCAACCTTCTTTTCAGCTTCTCCTTTCTCTTTTATCAGTTTTCTGCGAACATCATTAAGTTCTTTCTGCAATTCCTCAATCTCATCTCCCTGATTTTTGATTGTAGTAAGCAATGCATTCAATTCCTCGTTATCAATATCAACCGGATATAATGAGTCAACCCGCTTGATAAAATCGCCCAAGATGTTCATATAGTTGGTAAACGCATCATAAGGAGATTCATAAATTCCCCGATAAAGCGAAATACTGGAACTCTTGGTAGTCATAAACCGGAAATTATTGCTGGCCTGCAAATAATCCCAGTCCTGCTTAATTCGACGGTCATCGCACAAATGAACACGTTCGGCAACACTATACAGTTTGTTGAATGCCTCACGCTGCATTACGTTTCCAAGCCAACAACTCGTATCTCTTTCCTCATCGGCCCAAGAAAGCGGATAAGGAACATCAAGCTGAGAAACAGACTTAAGTTTTGTTACAATTTCGGTTGGAGTGGAGAAAGTGATCCCCTTCTCTTTCGCACAGGCGGGAAGTGCCTTGAAGAACTCCAGAATATTGGAAGACAATGGCTGATACTTGCCTAATGCACAGAGTTCCATAAAGATATTAATTACCTGTTCCTCCTGTGGCAAGGAATCAATCCAAGAAATATACTTGTCTGCAAACAAAGGATATTCACTCCAATCAGAATTGGAAAAACGCAAACTGATATCATCCGAAAGTTTGAAATCGCGCAACAGCAACTTCAAATTCGGATTCATGTTGCAATGATAAACATAATGCGGACTCTTCCATCCCAAAACATGTTTGGCGCCTTCTGTCAACATACCTTTGAAGCCCAAACTTGCAACTACCGCACCAATCTCATCATTATAAATCAAGCTGGAATTACGAACAACCTTAGGAGCCTTACCAAACATTTGCTTCATTTTGGCACTTTGTCTCATTAGTTCCTCTTTGAAACATTCCTCATTGGCCAAAGAAGAGAGGCCATGAGAATATGGTTCAGCCAAAAACTCACAGCAACCGGTATCATTCAACTGATGCAAGAGATCCACGACTACAGGCGCATACATTTCCAACTGCTCCAAAGCAACACCTGAAATGGAAAAAGCGACCTTAAAACTACCACCTGAATTTTTCACCATTTCCAGCAAGGTAGTCAAAGCCGGAATATAGGAATTCTCAGCTACATCACTGATACTTGTTTCATTGGCATAATCATCATAATAATAATGATCAGTACCTATATCAAAGAAACGATAACGTTTCAAATGAATAATCTGATGTATTTCAAAATAAAGACAAATCGTTCTCATGTTCTATTCTTTTTTGTTATTTTCCATAATTTCTTAATACATTCTCATAAAGAGCACGGATTCGTAGACCGACTTTCTCCCATGTGATACCATCAACCTCCTTCTTCCCCTCTTCTTGCAGATATTGGAACAGAACAGGATTGGTACAAATGGAATAAATGGCATCGGCCATTGCATGAATATCCCAATAGTCGGTCTTGATTACCTTATCCAGAATCTCACCACATCCCGACTGCTTGGAAATAATGGATGGAGTACCACACTGCATGGCTTCCAACGGTGCAATACCGAAAGGTTCCGATACAGATGGCATGACGAAAACATCACTGTTTTTATAAACCTCATACACCTGCCGGCCTTTCATAAAACCAGGAAAATGGAAACGGTCAGCAATTCCACGTTCGGCAGCCAGATTGATCATGGCATTCAACATATCACCCGAACCCGCCATAACAAAACGAATATTACGCGTACGTTTCAAAACCATGGCAGCAGCTTCCACAAAATATTCAGGCCCCTTCTGCATGGTTATACGTCCCAAGAAAGTCACAATCTTTTCCTTTGAATGATCCGGACGGGGGATATCCTGCAAATCTTGCGAAAGAGGATAAACGGCATTATGCATGGCAAACACTTTCCGCGGATCCTGATGGTATTCATTGATAACTGTGCGACGGGTCAGTTCCGACACACACATGATGCAATCTGCATAGTCCATACCATTCTTCTCAATAGAATAGACCGTCGGATTGACTTTACCGCGGGAACGGTCAAAATCGGTGGCATGCACGTGAATACAAAGAGGCTTTCCACTCACCATCTTGGCATGTACACCGGCAGGATAAGTCAGCCAGTCGTGAGCATGAATAATATCAAATTCTTCCTTACGTGCCACTACTCCGGCTATGATGGAAAAATTGTTTATTTCCTCATGCAAGTTACCCGGATATCCGCCGGCGAACTCCATACATCCCAAATCATTGACATGCAAATAGGAGAAATCAGCATAAATATGGTCACGGTATGCATAATAATCTTCAGGAGTCATCTGACCATACAGACGAGATTTCAGATAATCATAATCCACTCCCCGCCATACGACCGGAACCTGATTCATTCCTACAATCTTAAGGAAATTCTCCTCCTCGCCCGAAGGCTTAGGCATACAGAATATCGTTTCCACATCCCCCTGCAAACTCAATCCCTTGGTTATTCCGTAAGAAGCAACTGCCAGTCCGCCATATATTTTGGGAGGAAATTCCCATCCAAACATTAATACTTTCATTTCCGTTCCTCCTCTTTTTCTATTTGTTCATACTTATATAACAAACTCAGCAAGCGTAAAATCTCGGCCACATTCATTGCAAACGAAACTGCTCCACGGCCCACAAAAGGCGGATTACCGTCAAACAACTCAGGCAGGGTACTGATGCAATGACGCGTCATTGCATCTTCCATACCTATCAGATGTCTTTCGACGAATGAGATGCCGCTCATCTTATAGATACGCAGATAAGCTTCCATATAGAAGCCCAGCAGCCAGGGCCATGCGGTACCTTGATGGTAAGCATAGTCGCGTTGGGTTTGCGGACCTACATAATTGGGATTGTAACCACCGCTCTTGGGGCTCAGTGTACGAAGTCCCTTCGGGGTCAGCAACTCCTTGGTTACAATATCCAGCACCTGACGCTTCTGAACACGATCAAGAGGAGAATAGTCGAAAGCTACAGCAAATATCATGTTCGGACGTACACTCCAGTCCATCATGTAGCCGTCGACATAGTCAAACAAATAGCCGTACTCATTTCTAAATGTCTCTACAAACGACTTGCCTGTCACTTCGGCCTGCGCGTCGAGAGTATTGGCAAACGCCTCATTGCCTTCTTCGCGTACCATGTCGGCAACAAATCGGAGAGCATTATACCACAATGCGTTGATTTCTACGACATATCCAGTACGAGGTACCACCGGCCTACCATTGGCAATTGAGTTCATCCATGTCACAGGATGTTCCGTACCATTGGTATAGAGCAGCCCGTTGTCATGCAGGAACAAATTGTCATGTCGGCGGCCACGGATGTACTCAAGCAAATCTTTGAGCAACGAGCCATACATTTGCCGGCAACGTTCGCGTGAAGTGAATTTGGCATATTGTTGCAAACACCAGATGGCCCATAACAGTACATCCGGATGTTCCATCTCATAAATTTTATAGGCAAGCGGTTCACCGTTCATATACTGCCGGAGCGCTTTCTCTGCCGTCTTCATGACATCTTCAAATTCATCTTGCTCGTCAATGGCAAGTGTGAGACCCGGCAAGGAAACAAACAAATCTCGGGCACGGCACTTGAACCACGGATAACCGGCCAAGATATAATGCTCGTCACCCTGCTTGTTATGGAACTGATGTGCCGAATTTTTCAAGCAATGATAGAAACTGTCCCGAGGAGTACGGTCGGCCACCTCCGTTTCAAAAGTATGTTTCAATTTACGGGTATCAACTTCAGAAATGCCGGCAGAGAATACCACGCTTTCTCCCTTCTTGATATCCACCTCAAAGTAGCCGGGAACATAAAGGTCCTCATTGAAATCATAACCACGTTCCTGCTCCTTGGGATATTCAATACCTCTATACCAGTCGGGCTGGAAATGGAATTCATTCTTCTTGTTCAGCTGCATGAACAATTCAGGATAACCGGGATACATACAGGTCTTGATACCATTTTCCACCAACTGATAATCCCGACTGGCCTGAGAATTCTCGTACGTATATTCGCGCACACTGCGGAAAGCCAGGAAGGGACGGAAACGCAATGTCGTGGCCGAATGGGCATCGACAAGCGTATAACGAATCAGAATACGGTTCTCATGATGTACAAAAATCTTTTCCTTACGGAGGATAACGCCTCCCACACGGTAAGTTGTAGCCGGGACGTGTTCGCAATCAAACTCACGGATGTATTTATGTCCGTTGGGACTAAAATGATTGCCTTGATACTTGTGCAATCCCAGATTAAACTCTGCACCGTGCTGAATTACCGTTTCGTCCAAAGAAGAGAGCAGCACATGATTCTCATCGTCCAAGTTGGGGACCGGAATCACCAACAAGCCGTGATATTTGCGTGTGTTACAATCTACAATCGTTGTACAATGATAGGCACCCGACTTATTTGTACGGAGTATCTCCCGGGGAAGAGACTCTTCCAAATTAATCATCAGCGTCTTGTCAAATCGTAAATAACTCATAGTTGTGCATTATTTAAATTAAAGGTTAAAAATTCAGGTTCATTCCACGCCACAACAACTTGTAGCAATGCCAAAAATACAAATTTATGTATATAGTCAAAATAAAAAAAGGTTTTTTTTTCGCATTTCGGACAAATAATTGTAGTATTGCATCCGATTAGCATATACCGTATGTCAAAATGCCCCATGAATGCCTTATGAAACGAGACCTACAACGTATTTTTCTGGCAGCAGCCATACCTTTGTTCTTTCTCTTCATCCTTTACATGTTGAAGTTTTTGGAAGTGGGAATGGAATGGGATTTTACCCATCTGGGCATCTATCCGATGGAAAAGCGGGGCTTGTTCGGTATATTTGCCCACCCGCTTGTCCATAGCAGCTTTGCTCATCTGGCAGCCAATACACTCCCATTGTTTTTTCTATCCTGGTGTCTGTTCTATTTCTATAGAGACATTGCGCCATACATTTTTTTCCTCATCTGGATTGGCGGAGGAATTTTCACTTTCCTGTTCGGCAAAAGCGGATGGCATGTCGGTTCAAGCGGCATCATCTATGGACTGGCCTTTTTCCTTTTTTTCAGCGGTATCCTGCGTAAGCATGTCCCTCTCATTGCCATTGCATTGTTGGTCACATTCCTCTACGGCGGATTGGTGTGGAACATGTTTCCACAATTTGCCAAAGCATCCACTTCATGGGAAGGACACATGGGAGGCGCTATAGCCGGAATGCTATGTTCTGTATTTTTCATCAAATACGGGCCGCAACGCCCCGATCCCTTCGCCGATGAAGAAGACGAAGAAGATACTCCCGACACATCCGAAGAAGGAAACAGCCAGGACGGAAATCCGGATTGCCATCCGCCAACCAGCGATTCGCACGGGTTTTCATGATTTTAAAAGAGAAAAGTTGCTAAATTCATGGCACAGCCTTATTTTTGCCCCGCAAAACATGGAAAGGCGAACTAGTTCCTTGTTTTCAGATGAAATAACGACTATTTTAACTACACTGGCATGGAAGGATTTATTGCTGAAACATTATATGACCAATCAATGAAGAAGCGGAAAAGCAGCCTCATCAATTGCAGAATGATATTACGGGTATTGGGTATCCTGCTTTGGGTGGAAACTGCCATGTTCCTGCTTTGTGCATTCGTTTCCTGGATTTATGAGGAAAAAGAGACATTCACATTCCTGCAAACGGCAGCCATCAATACAGCAGTAGGAGGCCTGTTGATAGTGCTGAGCCGCGGAGCCGAACGCAAACTGACCAAACGTGACGGCTATTGCATTGCCAGCCTGTCATGGGTGCTGTTCTCCGCATTCGGCATGCTTCCTTTCTATCTAAGCGGCAGTGTAGACAGCATCGCCAACGCTTTCTTCGAAACGATGTCGGGATTTACCACAACGGGAGCAACCATCATGGACAATATAGACAGCCAGCCCCACGGCATCCTCTTCTGGCGCAGCCTGACCCAATGGATAGGAGGACTGGGCATCGTCTGCTTCGCCATTGCCATACTCCCCATCTTCAACGAAGGCAACATGCAGCTCTTTTCAGCCGAAGCAACCGGCGTCACGCACAACAAGCTGCATCCCAAAATCAGTATCATGGTAAAATGGATATGGGGTGTATATCTCATCCTTACAGCCTCGGAAACCATCCTGCTTTACCTTGGAGGCATGAACTGGTTCGACGCCATCTGCCATTCCTTCACCACAACAGCTACCGGAGGATATTCTACCCGACAAGCCAGTGTTGCTTATTGGAATTCTCCGTTCATCGAATATGTCATTGCTTGTTTCATGATTATATCCAGCTTCAATTTCGGATTGTTCTATCTGGCTCTTAAAGGCAAAATCACAAAAATGTTCGGAGACGAAGAACTGCGCTGGTTTCTCTATTCGATTTTCATCCTGACAGGAATCATCACGATTGCACTGGTTATATACAATGATTATGGCATCGAGACAGCTTTCCGTAAAGCTCTCTTTCAGGTGGCAAGTATACACACTTCTTGCGGATTCGGTACAGACGACTACAACCTTTGGCCTCCCTTCACCTGGATTCTGCTGCTGTTTGCCATGATGGCCGGCGGATGTACAGGTTCGACGGCTGGAGGTATCAAAAGCATGCGCTTGCTGATGATGATTAAAGGAATCAGAAACAGCTTCAAGCGAATGCTCCACCCCAACGCCGTTCTTCCTATCCGGGTAAACCATCAGGCTACCGCTCCGAACACAGTGCTTTCCGTAGCATTTTTCATTGTTCTTTATATGGCCATTATTCTGGTCAGCTGGATCATAGTGATGTTCATGGGACTCGGATTTGAAGAATCCTTCAGTACCGTAGTGTCCAGCATTGGCAACGTTGGACCGGGTCTGGGCGCTCATGGACCCGCTTTCTCATGGAATGCGATGCCCGATGCCGCCAAATGGTTTCTGTCGTTCCTCATGCTGATAGGCCGACTGGAAATGTTCTGCGTATTGCTGCTTTTCTACCCCCGTTTCTGGAAGAGCCGTTAAGGAACGGGGTGTTTCTACACCTTATTTCTGCAGCCCTTCAATAAGTAAAGTGATATTGGCCGTGAACAGACGGACAGAAACAGCCAACAGAATGATGCCGAAGAACTTGCGGATGATGTAAATCCCGCCCTTTCCTAGGAAACGCTCCACACGCCCCGTCATACTGACAACAAAATAGACCCAAATCATATTCAGCACCAGGGCTATGATGATATTGACACTGGCATATTCGGCACGCAAAGTTAGCAAAGTCGTAAAAGCTCCCGCACCAGCCAGCAACGGGAAGACCAGAGGCACAAGTGTAGCCTCCTTGATAGGCCCCTGGTTCTTGAATATTTCGATATCCAGAATCATTTCGAGCGCCATCAGGAAAATGACGACCGCACCCGCTATGGCAAACGATTCGATATCGACATGAAAAAGCTGAAGCATCCAGTCGCCTGCATAGAAGAATCCCAATAATAGGGCAAAAGATATCAACGTTGCTTTCAAAGCGTTCACATCCTTGCCTTTCTCCTTCAGATTAATGATGATGGGAATGGCCCCGATTATGTCTATCACAGCAAAAAGTACGATAAAGGCACTGATCATCTGCTGGAAATTGAAAGCTGCAAACATGATATATTCCTCCTTTTTTCCTGCAAAGATACTCCATAATCTTTTATTCCACAACAGAAAAACGAGGCGATTGAATAGCAGATTTAAGAAATAATAAAAAAAACAAAAAGCTCGGCCGGCAACACACCGTCGAAGCCGATTATCCGTATTTTTGTTTCAATACAGAAAGGAATTCTTATGGATACAATGTTCGACACACTCTTGCAGCTCCCCCTGCTCCAGGGATTGGCCCCCGAAGACTTTACCAGCATATTGGAAAAAGTCAAGCTGCATTTCGTCAAGCTGAAACCGGGTGAAACCATCGCCCGGGCCGACTCGCCGTGCAACGAGCTTATCTTCATACTCAACGGAGAGATTTCCGCCACTACAACATCGGCCGACAACCTCTTCAGCATGACCGAACATTTCAAAGCTCCCTACCTGATTGAGCCCCAAGCCTTGTTCGGTATGTACACCTGTTACACCAGCAAATACGTTGCCACTACCGAAACAAACAGCGTATATGTCAGCAAATCGGCTGTCACGAACCATCTGCTGAAGTACGAAATCTTCCGCCTCAACTACCTGAACATAGCCAGCAGCCAGGCACAGGGCTTGAACAACAAATTATGGGGACATATTCCCGATACCCTCGAAGGCCGCATCTGCCGGTTCATACTGAACCATTTGAGACGTCCGCAAGGCCCCAAGTCACTGAAGATAAAGATGGAAGACCTGGCTACAATTGTCAACGACTCCCGAAACAATGTATCCAAGACATTGAACCAGATGCAGGACAAGGGGCTGCTGGAACTCCATCGAGGAGAAATAGCTATTCCTGAAGCAGAGAGACTGATAGTCTGATTCCGATCATACACTAATTCCACATACTACAGAAACGGGGCTGCATCGAAATGCAGCCCCGTTGTTTTATCTGGTTTCAAACCGTCTTATTCCCATTCGATTGTCGAAGGCGGCTTCGAGGAGATATCGTAGGTGACTCGGTTCACGCCCTTCACCTTGTTGATGATGTCGTTCGAAACCTTGGCCAGGAACTCGTAAGGCAAGTGTGCCCAGTCGGCGGTCATGGCGTCGGTCGATGTCACAGCACGCAGGGCCACGGCACGTTCGTAGGTGCGTTCGTCGCCCATCACACCAACGGACTGGACAGGAAGCAGGATAACGCCTGCCTGCCATACCTGATGGTAGAGCGTGGTTTCATTGCCCTTTTCATCGGTCACCTTCCAGTCGCGCAGACCTTGGATGAAGATGTCGTCGGCATCCTGAAGGATGCGCACCTTCTCGCGGGTAATGTCGCCCAAGATACGCACGGCCAGACCCGGACCGGGGAAAGGATGGCGGCTGATGAGATGGTCGGGGATGCCCAACTGACGACCCACACGGCGCACTTCGTCCTTGAACAGCCACTTCAGCGGCTCGCAGAGCTGCAAGTGCATTTCTTCGGGCAGGCCGCCCACGTTGTGGTGGCTCTTGATGGTCTTGCCGGTGATGTTCAGGCTCTCGATGCGGTCGGGGTAGATGGTACCCTGAGCCAGCCATTTGGCGTCGGTTATCTTATGTGCTTCGGCGTTGAACACTTCCACAAAGTCGCGGCCAATGATCTTGCGCTTCTGCTCGGGGTCGGTCACACCCTCCAGGTCCTTGAAGAACTTCTCGCTGGCGTCCACACCGATAACGTTCAGTCCCAGGCACTCGTAGTCGTGCATCACGTTCTTGAACTCGTTCTTACGCAGCAGACCGTGGTCCACGAAGATACACGTCAGGTTCTTGCCGATGGCCCGATGGAGCAATACGGCAGCTACCGACGAGTCCACACCGCCACTCAAGCCCAGAATGACGCGGTCGTTGCCCACCTGTGCCTTCAGCTCGGCTACGGTCGTATCGACAAACGAAGCGGCGCTCCAGCTCTGGCTGCAACCACAGACATCCACCACGAAATTCTTCAGCATCTGTGTGCCGTCCTCGCTATGGAACACTTCGGGATGGAACTGTACGCCCCACATCTTTTCGCCCTCGGCCTGATAGGCAGCGATTTTCACCTTGTCGGTCGAAGCGATGACGCGGAAGTTGTCAGGGATAGCCGTAATGGTATCGCCGTGGCTCATCCACACCTGCGTATTCTCGCGCACGTCCTTGAAGAGTACGTTGCTCTTGTCGAAGGTGCTGAGGTGGGCACGTCCGTATTCGCGCGTGCCGGCCGGCTCAACCTTACCGCCGTTGCTGTAGGAGATGAACTGGGCGCCGTAGCAGATACCCAGAATGGGATACTTGCCGCGCAGCTGGCTCAAGTCCACCTTGAAAGCGCTCTCGTCGTAAACGGAGAACGGGCTGCCCGAGAGGATGACTCCCTTCACACTGTCGTCGCCTTGCGGAAACTTGTTGTAGGGCACAATCTCACAGTAAACATTCAGTTCGCGGATGCGGCGGCCGATGAGCTGCGTGGTCTGCGATCCGAAATCGAGAATGATGATTTTTTCCTGCATATATGTGTCTATTGATAAAATGATTGTTTCAAGTTTGATTGATTGTGCAAAAATAGTGAAAGGTGAGCGGAGAACAAAATATTGAAACTTGTTTCAGTTATTTTTTATCCCGAACCGCCTCCTATTTTCGTGCAACAAAAATAGTGAAAGGTGAGCGTATAGGCAAATGAAAACATAGATTTTAATTTGACTGTATCATACCGCCCCTATTCCATCGCTTTACTCCGTTTGAACCATCAGTACAAAGGCGTTAAACCGACAGTTTAAACGGAGTAAACTGACGGTTTAAACGAATTAAACTGGCAGTTTAAAGCTATTAAACTGAGAGTTTATTTCGTATAAACAAAAATAAACTATTACACATCTGTTTTCCAACAACTTGCAATTACAGGTTCAGCGGACGGACAGGCACAAAAAAAGATTGCAGGAACACAGCGTCCTGCAATCTCATGCTTATACCTTATTATATATAACGTGAGTTCGATGAATTATAACTATTTGTAAATTTGGTGATTAGCGAAAATT
>NZ_CABUOL010000018.1 GCF_902493215.1 uncultured Mediterranea sp. | reverse complement strand
TTTTCTTGAGAAGTCCTCCGTAACAAGTATGTTACGGGGGACTTTCTGCGTTTGGCGGATTGGACTCTTTTTGCTATATTTGCCCGGATTTCCTTGACTTATTTAAAAACAGATAAATATCGAACATTTTTTTGCTAGGGTTATGCGATGAGGATATTTTTTTGTATCTTTGTCGCCCGAATTATATCTGCTTGTATTTTGCAGTAATTGAAAGGAATAGCTGTGGGAAAGTTTGATAAATATAAGATAGACTTGAAGGGAATGCAGACTGATTCATGTCGGTATGAATTCCTGCTTGACAACCAGTTCTTTGCCAATATAGACGGACCAGAAGTCCAAAAGGGTAAAGTCAATGTTGTCTTGTCGGTGAAGCGTACTTCGCAAGCTTTTGAGTTGAATTTTCAGACTGAAGGTATTGTGCTGGTTCCATGTGATCGTTGTTTGGATGATATGGAACAGCCTGTTACATCTGCAGACAAACTTATTGTGAAGTTCGGTACGGAATATGCTGAAGAAGGCGATAACCTGATTATTATCCCTGAAGTAGAAGGTGTGATAAATGTCGCATGGTTTATGTATGAATTCGTTGCATTGGCTATCCCAATGAAACATGTACATGCGCCTGGAAAATGCAATAAGGAAATGAGCCGGAAGTTGGGTAAGCATTTGAGGACAACTTCTGATGATGAAGAATTTATGGAAGCTGAGGAGGAAAGTGGCTCTGATGAAACTGTAGATACACCGATAGACCCTCGTTGGAATGAATTAAAGAAAATATTAGATAACAATTAAAGTTTTAAGAAAATGGCACATCCTAAGAGAAGACAGTCAAAGACAAGAACAGCAAAGAGAAGAACTCATGATAAAGCTGTAGCTCCTACATTGGCTATTTGTCCGAATTGTGGCGAATGGCATGTGTATCACACTGTATGTAGCGCTTGCGGCTATTACAGAGGAAAGCTTGCTATTGAAAAAGAGGCTGCTGTTTGATAGAACAGTAAGTCTTGACTTGTACTTGTATTGAGGTGTCTGGAAAGTCATGCCGATTGAGGTCGGAATGACTTTTCGGATTCCTTTATCAGATGTTTTTTAGCGAAGAATTTAATGGAAAAAATAAATGCTGTAATTACAGGGGTCGGTGGATATGTTCCTGACTACGTCTTGACCAATGACGAAATATCCAGAATGGTGGATACCAATGACGAATGGATTATGACACGTATTGGTGTGAAGGAAAGACGTATTCTTAATGAAGAGGGATTGGGAAGTTCCTATATGGCTCGCAAGGCTGCCAAGCAGCTGATGCAACGTACAGGTGCCAATCCCGACGATATTGATTTGGTGATTGTTGCAACTACGACTCCCGATTATCATTTTCCGTCTACGGCCTCAATTTTGTGTGACAAGCTTCGTCTGAAGAATGCTTTTGCTTTCGATTTGCAGGCTGCATGTTGTGGTTTTTTGTATGCTCTGGAAACAGCTGCTAACTTTGTTCGCTCGGGTAGATATCAAAAGGTAATTATTGTTGGTGCTGATAAAATGTCATCAATGGTTGATTATACCGATCGTTCTACTTGTCCGATTTTTGGTGATGGTGCAGCTGCTTTTATGGTTGAGCCTACTACGGAGGAATATGGAATCTTGGATTCTATACTTCGCACGGACGGTAAAGGACTTCCGTTCTTGCATATGAAAGCTGGAGGTTCTGTTTGCCCGCCTTCGTATTTTACAATTGATAATCATATGCACTATATATATCAAGAGGGGCGGACGGTATTTAAATATGCCGTATCGAACATGTCGGATGTAAGTGCAGAGATTGCAGCGCGTAACGGATTGAATAAAGATAATATCAGTTGGGTAATTCCGCATCAGGCTAATCTCCGTATTATTGATGCAGTAGCCCATCGGTTGGAAGTTCCACATGAGAAAGTGATGATTAATATCGAACGTTATGGTAATACCAGTGCCGGTACGCTTCCACTTTGCATTTGGGATTTTGAAGATAAATTGAAGAAAGGCGATAATCTTATTTTCACTGCTTTTGGTGCTGGTTTTACATGGGGAGCTGTGTACGTTAAGTGGGGTTATGATGGTAAGAAGGAATCGTAATCAATCCTAAAATATAAACATTAAACGCATCCTATTTTCCTGAATTCGATGCGTTTTTTTTTCATAGTTTAAATAGACAAGTTTATGCATAAAGCCGGATTTGTAAATATCGTGGGTAATCCTAATGTTGGAAAGTCTACGCTGATGAATGCTTTGGTAGGCGAACGAATATCTATTGCAACCTTCAAAGCTCAGACAACTCGTCACCGCATTATGGGTATTTATAATACGGATGATATGCAAATTGTGTTTTCGGACACCCCCGGTGTACTGAAGCCTTCCTATAAATTGCAGGAGTCTATGCTTAATTTTTCAACATCAGCATTGACCGATGCTGATGTGTTGCTTTATGTGACAGATGTGGTTGAGAAGCCTGACAAGCATAATGAGTTTGTGGAGAAGGTATCTAAAATGGACGTTCCTGTTCTTTTGCTTATTAATAAAATAGATTTAAGCAATCAGGAATCTTTGATTGTGCTTGTTGAACAATGGAAAGAGTTGCTACCAAAAGCTGAAATCATTCCGATATCTGCAGCTACAAAGTTCAATGTAGACTATGTGATGAGACGCGTAAAGGAATTGTTGCCGGATTCGCCGCCTTATTTTGATAAGGATCAATGGACTGATAAGCCGGCTCGTTTCTTTGTGAATGAGATTATACGCGAGAAGATTTTGCTTTACTATGATAAGGAGATTCCTTATTCAGTAGAAGTGGTGGTGGAACAATTTAAGGAAGAAGCGACGAATATACATATCAATGCTGTGATTTATGTGGAACGTGAATCACAAAAAGGCATTATTATAGGTAAGCAGGGGCGTGCACTGAAGAAGGTTGCCTCTGAGGCCCGTCGTGATTTGGAAAAGTTTTTTGGAAAGAGTATTTTTTTGGAAACTTTTGTAAAAGTGGACAAAGATTGGCGTAATTCTGATAAAGAATTGCGTAACTTTGGTTATCAGCTGGATTAGTTTAATAGAACAACGACCGTGATGGTCGATAATTTAAATTTTGAGTATGGGAAATTTAGTTGCAATAGTTGGACGTCCCAATGTGGGCAAGTCGACCTTATTCAATCGTTTGACTAAGACTCGTCAGGCAATAGTGAATGAGGAAGCTGGTACTACGCGTGACCGGCAATATGGTAAGGCCGAATGGTTGGGACGTGAATTCTCCGTGGTAGATACTGGAGGATGGGTGGTCAATTCGGATGATATTTTTGAAGAAGAAATCCGTAAACAGGTCCTGATGGCTGTGGATGAAGCTGATGTCATTCTTTTTGTTGTTGATGTAATGAATGGGGTGACAGACTTGGATATGGCTGTCGCTTCGATACTTCGCCGTGCCAAAAAGCCTGTACTCCTCATTGCAAACAAAACTGATAACAATGAATTGCAGTATAATGCGCCAGAATTTTATAGTTTGGGTTTGGGAGATCCGTATTGTATCTCAGCAATGACGGGTAGTGGTACAGGCGATATGATGGATCTTATTGTCAGCAAGTTCCGTAAGGAGACGGATGAGTTGCTGGATGAGGATATCCCCCGATTTGCAGTGGTAGGTAGGCCGAATGCAGGAAAATCATCTATAGTCAATGCGTTTATTGGAGAAGAGCGAAACATTGTAACAGAAATAGCTGGTACTACACGTGATTCCATTTATACTCGTTATAATAAGTTCGGTTTTGATTTCTATCTGGTTGACACGGCGGGTATACGTAAGAAAAACAAAGTGAATGAAGATCTTGAATATTATTCTGTAATCCGCTCTATCCGTGCAATTGAAAATTCGGATGTTTGTATTTTGATGCTTGATGCTACGCGAGGTATTGAGAGCCAGGATTTGAATATTTTTTCATTGATACAGAAGAATCAAAAAGGATTGGTGGTTGTGGTTAACAAGTGGGATCTTGTAGAAGAAAAGACGGTCAAAGTGATGAAAACTTTTGAAGAAGCTATCCGAAACCGTTTTGCTCCTTTTACCGATTTCCCTATAATTTTTGCATCAGCTCTTACCAAGCAGCGTATTCTTAAAGTTCTTGAAGAAGCTCGTGATGTGTACAATAACCGTATGACGCGTATACCTACTGCCCGTCTTAATGAAGAAATGCTTCCTCTGATTGAGGCTTATCCGCCCCCCTCGAACAAGGGAAAGTATATTAAGATTAAATATATCACACAATTGCCTAATACGCAAGTACCTTCTTTTGTTTACTTCGCTAATTTGCCGCAGTATGTCAAAGAGCCTTATCGGCGCTTCCTTGAGAATAAGATGCGTGAAAAGTGGAGTTTGCATGGTACTCCTATCAATATTTATATTCGTCAAAAATAAAATAAACTTGCTCTTCAAAGAGACAGAGTTGAAGGAAATACCTTGAACTTTGTCTCTTTTTTGTATATTGATGGAATAAAATGGAAATTAACTGCGGAAATAATCTCTCTAATTTGTCTGTTTCGGTATAGAATAATTATATTTGCCACCGATACTATAATGACAGAAGAAGGGTTTATGAGGAGAATCGGAAGAATATTATGTTTGCTGCTGCTTTTTTTGTGGCAGTACAGTTCAATGTGCTCTGCTGAAGATCGTACGTTGGATAGTCTGTTGCATCGTGCGATTGCAGCTCCGTCTGTTGACACCTATTCTGCAGTATGTCGGTTCTGTTATGTGAATGGCAATCATGCTGATATACTTTCTTCCTATGCCGATTCCCTACATTCATTGGGGTTGCGTACCCGATCTGTGCGTTGTTTCTTGGAATATTATGCTTGGAAAAGTGAGGCTCACTTTCTACAAGCCGATTACGAGCGAGGTTATGCTTTAAAGCGTAAAGCTATTGCTCTTGCTGAACGTATTGGTGAACGTCGTTGGTTGGTAGAATCAGTATCCGACTTGGCTTATTATTTTAATATTGATGCTCATTATGATTCGGCGCGTTATTATCTGAGCAAAGGGCTGGCTGCTGCTCGCGGAATATCTGAATTGGGAGAAACTTATCGGACGATGCTTACAAACTACGCCAGTTCTTTTTTATATGAAGGGCAGACCGATTCAGCTTTGGTCTATACTGAACGGGCCCGTATGGCTTCTGAAGTTGCGGGTGATACTGCCATGTTGATTGAGAACCTCAATCAGTTGGGGACTCTTTATCGCCGTCAGCGTAAGTTGGCAGAATGTTTAAGCCATTTTGAAGAGGCGCTTCGTTTGTGTGAGGCACAGAACAACTATAGAACAGCTGCTTATATCTATGGTAACCTTTCTACTGTGTACAGTGAGTGGAAGCAGTATGATGAAGCGGTGATCATGTCCCAAAAGGCATTGGAATATGCCAATCGGCTTGGAAACGATCATATGAAAGGTACTTGTCTGGTGAATCTTGGGATTGTGAAATGCTCCATCAAAGGTCGTGAACGGGAGGGAATAGCACATCTTCTTCAGGCGGCAGCTTTGCTTGAGAAGATTAATAATCGCCGTCGCTTGTGTGAAGCATATAGTTTCCTGGCCAATATTTATGTTCAAATTGGAAAGGAGGATATTGCAGCCGGTTATTTGCAGAAACTCGATCGTTTGACATCTGAAATGCATACAGATGTCGAGTTTTATCGTTACTATCGTGTGAAAGGAGTGGTGCTGCAAAGTCAGGGGCATTATGCTGAAGCTATTTCTTATTATAAAAAGTTGGTTGAAATGCTTAATGCCGGCTACCGTGACACACAGGATTATAAACTTTATGCTGATTTGTCCAGCTGTTATCGAGCCATACATAGGGAAGAAGACGCTTTACAGAATCTTCAGAAAGCCTATGCATTGCGCGATTCCATGTTTCAGGAAGAGAATACCAGTCGTTTGACGTATTTCTCGGTCAAATACGGAATGAAAGAAAAAGAACTGGAAATTTTGCGTCTTGAGCAGATGCGTGCAGAAGAACATGCCCGTTCTTTGGAACGTCGTATTATTTTCGGTACTGCTATGGGGGTATTGTTGATTGTACTGGTCTTTCTGCTTTATACCCGACAGCGGCAACGTACTAAAATGGCTCGTTTGGCTCAGGCTGTCGGGCAAAAGGAACAACAATTCCTCGCTCTTCAACAAGAAACTGAGCAGCGTCTTACCCGGCGATATATTGATGGACTTGAAAGTGAACGAACGCGTATTGCTACCGAACTGCACGATGATGTTTGTAACAACCTGCTGGCGCTCAGTATGGAGGTTCGTTCTTCTGAAGCTGCTGCTACCGGAGTTTTCGATCGTCAGTTGGGACTACTTGAAGAAACCCGACAACGTCTGCGTACGATTTCTCATGAGTTGATGCCTCCCGTCTTTCAATACGCAACACTTCATGAGATGCTTGACGATTATGTACACCATCTCCAGTTGCCTGCGACACTTTCCATATCTTATGAAGCTACTGATGGAGTTGATTGGACTTTGTTGCCGCAGGCTTTGAGTTTTGAGTTTTATCGTATTGTGCAGGAAGCGGTGGGAAATGCAGTGAAGCATGCGTCTGCAACGATGATTCGTGTGCGTCTTGCTCTCGAACAACAAGTGGTTTCTATAGAGGTTGCAGATGATGGTTGTGGTTTCGATGCTTCTCGGCGTAGCAAAGGAATCGGTTTGCGTAATATAGCCCAGCGGGTACAGGCCATTGGTGGAACCTTGACCGTCAATACGGCACTTGGAGCGGGTACGAAAATTCATGTATGTGTTAGTTTGGATAATTTTGAAAATTAACTGTTATGGAAGAGAAGAGTGTTGCGGAAATTCTTGTCGTTGACGATCATAGCCTGATACTCGAGGGAATTTGTCGTGTGTTAAATCGCATACCTGGAGTTTGTGTAGCCGATGCTGTGACATCAGGAACGAAAGCGTCCGCACTGATAGCCAAGCGTGACTACGATCTTTACATCCTGGATGTAAGCATGCCGGATATGTCAGGCTTTGATCTCATTGCATTGATACGTCAGTTGAATGCCGATGCCCGCATTATAATCAATACCATGCATGAGGAAGTTTGGATGGTCAATCGGTTGGCTAAAAGTGGTGTGAATGCTATTCTACTGAAAAGTGTGGACAGTAGTGAGATGGAAGCGGCTGTATTGCGAGTCTTGGAAGGAGAAAGTTATACTTGTGCTCGTTTTGAGTCGATTCGCCAGCAACTTCATCGCAGTTCAGCACGGATGCATGCTAAGGATAAACCTACCAATCGTGAACTTGAAGTATTGAGGGCCATTGCACAGGGGATGAGTACGCTTGAAATAGCTTCCAGTTTAAATGTGACAGAGAATACAGTAGAGACTTTTCGTCGTCGGCTTATCAACAAATTTGACGCGAAAAATAGTATTGATTTGGTTATGAAAGCAGTAGCTTCCGGTTGGATTGACATCCATTGAGCTTTTTTTATACTCTTTTTTATACTGTCACGGTTTCCCGTGATTTTTGTTTGGAAGCTATCGTGTATATTTGTTGCGAATTGAAGAATTGTTCCCCAAAGAAGGAACAGTTGCATATATGTCGCGATGATATAGTCAATTCTATTAACTGGTTTTAGTTGGAACAGGCGGCCGGAGTTTTTCCCGACCGCCTTTTTTATCCTTCAATGTTTTGTATTTCAACCTCTCTTACTTTGCGGAACAGATCAGAAGCGAAAATGAAGTTGTTCAGCCGTTCATTGGTCGATGTAAAGATGTCGTCCTTACTACCTTCCCATTCCTTGTGTCCCTGATAAATATAGATAATTTTTTCACCGATACCCATTACTGAGTTCATGTCGTGGGTATTGATGAGGGTGGTCATATTGTATTCACGGGTGATGTCCTGAATCAGCCCGTCAATCACAAGCGAAGTTTTCGGATCCAGACCGGAGTTTGGCTCGTCACAGAACAGATATTGTGGATTCAATGCGATAGCACGGGCTATGGCTACACGTTTTTGCATACCACCGCTTATCTCACCGGGAAATTTGTCTTTGGCTTCTGTCAGATTGACGCGGTCCAGGCAGAACATGGCACGGCGTGTCCGTTCGCGCAGGGTATCATTGCTGAACATGTTCAGAGGAAACATTACATTCTCCAATACTGTCATGGAATCGAATAGGGCAGCACTTTGGAATATCATTCCCATTTCTCTCCGCAGGGCTTTTTTCTCTTTTTTGTCCATTACCAGGAAATTGCGGTTATCATAGAGCAACTCGCCCCGTTCAGGAGTCAACAACCCTACAATACACTTCATCAGTACCGTTTTTCCCGATCCGCTTTGACCGATAATCAGGTTGGTTTTACCGTTTTCAAAAGTGGCGCTGATGTCGGTCAGTACGTCTTTCCCTTCGAATGACTTGCAGAGTCCTTTCAGTTCTATCATATTCTTTGATTTAATATTCAATAAAGATGGCTTAGCCCATCAGCAGTTGGGTCAGTATCAGGTCGGCAAAAAGAATCAGTACACTGCTGGTTACTACCGAGTCGGTCGAGGCTTTGCCTACCTCGATAGAACCGCCGTCTACCGTATAACCGAAAAAGGCCGATACACTGGCAATGATGAAGGCAAAAAACAAGGATTTGATGATACCGCACCAAATAAACCATTCAACAAACATGTATTGCAGACCATATTCCAAATCTGTTGCAGTCATGATGCCGCCAAACCAGCAGGTACCGAAAGCACCGATGATGCCGGAGAAGATGCTGAATATTACCAATAGCGGAATGGTTGTGACCATTGCAAAGATTTTAGGCAGTATCAGATAACTGGCAGAGTTCACACCCATAATCTCCAGTGCGTCAATCTGCTGTGTGACACGCATACTGCCCAATTCGGAAGCGATGTTCGATCCTACCTTACCAGCTAGAATCAGACACATGATGGACGAAGAAAACTCCAGTAACAGGATCTCGCGTGTCACATATCCTACTGTCCATCTTGGCATCCAAGGACTTTCGATATTCAGCTTGATTTGGATAGTGATGACGGCGCCGATGAAGAACGATATCAGCAGTACGATACCGATGGAGTTTACGCCCAGCTTTTCTATTTCGTTGAGGTATTGGCGGAAGAACATGCGCATGCGTTCGGGACGTGAGAATGTGCGTCCCATCAGCATGAAGTATCTTCCAACCGTTCTTAGAGCCTTTATCATAATCTAATAAGTATTTGTGTGCAAATGTACGGCTTTATCTTTTATTTTTGTTACATTTGCGGCAAATTAACGCAAGTATGGAAGAGAAGAAGATGGTGCTTCGCACGGAAGATCTGGTGAAGAAATACGGGAAACGTACCGTAGTGAGTCATGTTTCGTTCGATGTCAAGCAGGGCGAAATCGTCGGATTGCTGGGACCGAATGGAGCAGGTAAGACAACGTCGTTCTATATGACGGTTGGATTGATTACGCCGAATGAAGGACGCATTTTTCTCGATGACCTTGACATTACCAATTATCCTGTCTACAAACGTGCGCAGACGGGAATCGGTTATTTGGCACAAGAGGCTTCCGTATTCCGCCAGATGAGTGTGGAAGACAACATTGCTTCTGTTCTTGAAATGACCAACAAACCCTTGGATTATCAGAAGGACAAGTTGGAAAGCCTGATTGCCGAGTTTCGTCTTCAGAAAGTGCGTAAGAACAAGGGTAACCAACTTTCGGGAGGTGAGAGGCGTCGTACGGAGATTGCCCGTTGCCTGGCCATTGACCCCAAGTTCATCATGCTGGACGAACCTTTTGCCGGTGTAGACCCCATTGCGGTGGAAGACATCCAGCAGATTGTCTGGAAACTGAAGGACAGGAACATCGGTATTCTGATTACCGACCATAATGTACAGGAGACGCTGAGTATTACCAGTCGCGCCTATTTGCTTTTCGAAGGAAAGATTCTGTTCCAAGGTACACCCGAAGAACTGGCCGAGAATCAGATTGTACGTGAGAAGTATTTGAGTAACAGTTTTGTATTGCGTCGGAAAGATTTTATGGTGTAACTATGTTTTTAATGCCGTTCTACGGTGCTTTTTAGACCTTATACGATTGGATGATACTGATGAAAAGACTTTGGTTTCTGATATTTTTTTCTATAATGTCCCGTTTGCTGTGTGGTAATGTTTATTTCAAGCATCTGGGCAAGAGCGACGGCCTTTCGCAAATTTCAGTCGTTTCCATCTGTCAGGACGAACTGGGGCGTATGTGGTTTGGTACACTCGAAGGTTTGAGTTGTTACGATGGCAATGGAATGACCGTTTATAAACCTTCTTTGATAAGAGATAATAGTTTCCTGGGAAATGAAGTGCACAATCTGGTCAGTGGGCAGGGAAATGTCTTTTTTACGTCCGATGGTAATTTGGTCCGCTATGACGTACGGCAGGAAACTTTCCATGATTTGCGGCTCAAAGTCTCTTGTTTGTTCTCTGATGGTCATAATGTTTGGACGGCTGTTCGTGACAGTATTTTTCGTTGGAAAGCTTCGGAAAATTGCTTCTCATTCATTTACCGCATGCCTGCAGGTTATTCTGTTACAAATCTTTATGCAGGAAAGGATGGTTGTCTTTGGATAGGAACCATGTCCGGCTTGTTTCGAGTGTCTGATAGAGATAAGCAGCCGGTTTGTGTCTTGCCTGGAGTAAAAGTCTATTCTCTTTATCTTGACAGTAAGAATCGTATGTGGGTTGCAGCTTTTCGTGAAGGGATGTATGTGGTAGAAGCTGATTCAGGTGGCGGGTGGACGGTTCAGGATGATTTTTCTCTTTCCAGCAACGATGTCCGTTGTTTTGTGGAAGACGGTGAAGGAAGTATTTGGATCGGTACCTTTAATGGTTTGAATAAAATTAGTCAGGATGGTCAGCTAACGTGTTATCGGAAAGATATGGCACCCGGTGCTTTGAAACATTCGTCTATTTTTTCTTTGTACAAGGACAAACAGGCTACTATTTGGGTAGGAACCTATTACGGAGGCGTACATTATTTTCACCCGGAGGCTGATCTTTTCAGACATTATTCCGAAAATGTTGATGGTGGCGAAGGGGTAAGTTTTCCTTATGTTGGTAATATGGTGGAAGATAAACGGGGTAATGTATGGATTTGTACCGAAGGGGGAGGCTTGAATTGTTGGGACAAGCAAACAGATTCTTTCACACATTATTTGTCCGGAAAGAATGGAAGTCCGTTTTTCCCAAACTTGAAATGTATCGTTTACGATCCGGATTTGGATTGTCTTTATGTTGGTACGCACAAGCAAGGTTTTTTGAGCTTTGACATTCAAACAGGGCAGGTAAAGGATTTTTCAGATTTTCAAAAGAATGGTGTTTCGTTTGCAGAAATAATATTGTACGGCGATAGTTTGCTTTTGTTGTCCGACAGAGGGGTGTGGATGAAATCGAGAACAAATGATGATGTACCACACTATTTTAGTTCTGGTATTGCAGAAACCATGAGAGGAGGAGTGGCTATGTTTATGGATGAATTGTCTCGTTTGTGGATAGCCCGTCGGGGAGATGTCGTTCGGATTGATATGAAACATCCTCAGGATAAACGTATTTATGAATTGGGACAGAATGGTTTGGGTAAGTTTATGGTATCTAAAATGGCGGAGTCGGCTGACGGAACTCTGTTCTTGGGGACAACAGGTTCGGGATTGTATCGTTATGACAGAAATGCTGACCGTTTTGAGCATTGTCCCATCGCAGGTGCCGATTATATCTATAACATGCGTTTTCATGCTTCCGGCTATCTGATTCTGTTGACAGACCGTGGTGTCCTTTGCTATCATCCCCAGACGGGTGATATGAAGATACTCGATGCGGAAAACCAATTGCATTTGTCGGCCGTAAACGACGGCTGTGGCTTGCTTGTATGTCGCGATGGTGAAGTGCTGGTAGGAGGTTCGGAAGGCATGACAGCCTTTGCCTTTTCTTCGTTGTTCGAGCCTTTGCCCGAGCATAATCTGTATTTTTCGTCTCTTTCTGTCAACGGAAAGCTCATGACAGCCCATGACAAAGAAGGAGTTTTACCGGTTGCCTTGCCTTTCGTTTCGGAGTTGCATCTGGCATACGACGAGAACAACATTTCCATTTCGTTTGCCTCGAACAGCTATATCGACAACTCCGATCGGGAAATTTTTGAGTATTGTCTGGAGGGATTCGACCGGAAGTGGAATACAACTTATAGTAACACACTGTTCTATACCAATCTCGATCCGGGCAGATATATACTGAAGGTGCGCGAGAAGAAGTTGAGCGAACGTGACAAAGTTCATACTATTGAATTGCCACTGGTCGTTCATTCGCCTTGGTGGGCTACGTGGTGGGCCTATACATTGTACGTAGCCTTGTTTGTATGGATTGTCAGTTTCCTTGTTCGCAACTGGATGGCTCGTGTACACTTGCGGGCTTCTTTGGCTCAGGAAAAGATGGAAAAAGAAAAGAATGAGGAACTGATTCAGGCCAAACTTCAGTTTTTTGCCAATATCTCTCATGAGTTCCGTACACCGCTGACGCTGATTATATCGCAGCTGGAAGCCTTGTTACACTCGTCGGGGCTTTCTCCGTTTGTACGCACCCGCTTGCAGAAGGTTTATAAGAATACTTTCCAGTTCCGTGAACTGATTTCCGAATTGCTGGACTTCAGGAAGATGGAGCGTGGTAAACTGACGCTGCATGTCGGGCAGGCGGATCTTGTAGAGTATTTGGAACGGATATGCGATGATTTCCAGCCGCAAGCTCAGTTACAGCATATCTGTTTGGCTTTCCATTCGGATGTCTCTGAACAGTTCTGTTGGTATGACAGCCGCCAGTTGAGGAAGGTTGTTTCCAACCTGCTGTCCAACGCTCTGAAATATACGCCTGCCGACGGCAAGGTGGAATTGCAGTTGGTAGATGCAGGGGAATGTATCGAAATCAAGGTACTGGATAGTGGAGAAGGAATTCCTCAAGAGTCCATTCCTTTCATCTTCGACCGTTTCTATCAGGTGAATGCCGAAGTGTCGTCACCCGGTAGCGGCATCGGACTTGCTTTGGCCAAAGGCATTGTGGAGCTTCATCACGGAACGATTGGTGTGAAGAGCGCTGTGGAATATGGTAGCGTCTTTACAGTAACCTTGCCCAAAGAGAACCCTTTCCTGCGCGACGATAATGTGGTTTGGGATGCTGCGGAGCCGGAAACGGCAGACGGGTTGTCTGTCTGTTATGAAACGCAGGAAGCCGATGAGGCGGTTCTGCCTTCAGGCGGAGTGTCTGAAGAGTCGGCCGGTGAAGCTCGGGAGTGTGTCCTGTTGGTTGAAGACAACGAGGAATTGTTGCAGATACTGACCGACTTGCTGTCACCGCTCTATCGGGTCATTATTGCAATGGACGGTAAGGCCGGATACGACAAGGTGGTGGACGAAGCTCCCGATTTGGTTGTGAGCGATGTGATGATGCCTGTCATGTCGGGTACGGAGATGTGTATGAAAATCAAGAACAACTTCGACCTCTGCCATATACCGGTCATTCTGCTTACGGCCATGACTTCAGACAACAGCAAGATGGAAGGCATGCAATGCGGAGCCGATGACTATATCGAAAAACCGTTCAACAACAAACTGTTGTTGGGACGGATTGCCAATCTGTTGCGCAACCGGAAGTTGCTGAAGAAGAAGTTTGGTACGGCTGTTCCCGAACCGGTTGGCGTTGCCGAACCCGATGTACCGGCGTTGGCGTTGACACCGATAGATTCGGAGTTCTTGGCCCGTTTGGATGAGATTGTCAGGAATCATTTGTCCGAACCCGAGTTCGATGTCAACCAGTTGGCCCGTGAGTTGGGTGTCAGCCGCAGTTCGCTTTATAATAAGTTGAAAGCCCTGAGTTTTGTCACTCCGAATGAATATATCCTGAATGCACGCCTGAAGGTGGCTGCCGATTTGTTGAAACAAAATCCGGAAATGCAGATTACGGAGATTGCCTATCAAGTTGGTTTCAACTCCCTTCGGTATTTCCGCCATTGTTTCAAGGCTTCGTTCAACCGCACGCCGCAGGAGTACAGGCAGGGCTGAAGACTGCCTTGCCTCAGATTCTGCTCTTTTTCAGGAGAGACGTATTTACCAAAATGACATTTTGTATTTTCTATCGGCTGAGAATCGCGTATTTCGAGGCGCAGGGAGAGGAGTTGCAAAAGAATGAAGACGGAATGAACTTATACGCTTGTATTCAATGGAATAGCGAAATCCTTACAAATAAAATAGAGGGGAAAGTGGGTGGAAAAGTCGTTTTTCTTCGTGAAAAAGTTGTTTCTCCCCCATAAAAAGGCCGTTATTGGTTGGGAGCATACGTTCTTTTCCTCGAAAACATACGTCTTTTTGTGAGAAAACATACATTCTTCCGGCAGAAAACATACGTTCTTCTGCCGGGATTCCTGCTTTTTGTCGTCAGAATGTGCGCTTCAGGCGGGATATAAGTGCCTTGAAAGGTCTGTTTGGCGGCCTGTTTGCAACTTTTGGAAAGGAGGGTCTGTCAGCCGAACCAGTATTTTGCTGTCGTTTTGCCGCCTTTCGGGACAAAACGACAGCAAATGGTCGGGCGGTTTTCTTTGGACACGTCTGCGTCAGTGTGTCCTCGGTCAGTCTTTCAGGATGGTTTTGGCTCTTTGCTCGAAGGCTTCCAATACCTCGGGCGAGAGCTGTGCCTGCTTCTTCCAGGAGGCTTCGCCGTAGACGCCGGCTGCCGAACTGTCGAAGGGGCGGAACTTGATTTTGCGTATGTTGCGCTTTGAAGCAAAGCTATAGTCATCGTTCTGCGGGTCCTTGAAAAGCGGGTCGGCACAGATGGAATGGGGCTCTTTACTTTTCTTCCATTCTTTAAAACTTTGTTTTCCGAACGTGGGACTTCCGTTCAGATGCCAGTACAGGTTGTAATCCATGTCCGTCCGTCCCTTTTCCCATGCTCCCGAGAGAGTGGCACCGCGCTCTTGCAGGATGATGTTGTGCCTGAAGTGGAACGACAAATGCTCTTCGGGACGGGTATATTGTGCCTGGAAGTAGTGGCCGAACGCAAAGATGTTGTTCTCTATGCGGTTCTCCTTACCGTAGTGCTGGTGGAAACCTCCGCTTTTGCAGCGGTAAACGAGGTTGTTGGTCATGGTGACACCCGTCGATCCTTCGTCCGTGTAGAGCCCCCATCCGCCGTAGTCGTAGGTCAGCACGTCGTGTATCACGTTGTGGGTGATAACGGTTCCCTCCGATTCGCCAAGGGTATAGACGGCTCCCATGTCCGACAGCTCACCCCAGCCGATGTGGTGGATGTGGTTGTAGGCTATCAGGTTGCGTACGGCCGGGTTGGTCAGCTCCTTTTGCAGGTATTCCACTTCCCCCCGCAGGTTGACGTGCATGGTCCAGAGCAGCGGCGACTGGTTGTATCCCCATACCCATCCCACGGAGATGCCCGAATAATACAGGTCGGCTATTTCGTTGTGGGTCACACGGTTGTCACTGCTGTGGAAAATGGCAACGCCCACACCGCAGGGCAGCTCGCGTCCTGCATGTACGATAATGTTGTTGTCCACCGTGTTGTGGCTGCTTATCATTGTAGGGTCGTCCCTGAAGTAAGGTTCCCCTATTTTGATGCCGCCGGCTCCCAGGTCGGACAGCAGGCAGTGCTCTATCCGGTTGTGGTGGCATGCCTGTCTGAACCAGATGCCGTATCCGCCGGTATGGCTCACTTCACAGTTGTACAGGCTGATATTCTCCGCGTAGTCGAACGAGAGGGCGGCTTCTACCGGTGCGGCGGCCTGAAAAGGATCTTCGCCCTGTTCAGGCATGTTGTGCAGGGTGTGGCTGAAGACGATGTTCCGGAACGACACGCCTTTTACCACTCCTTGCTTGCTCCCCTTGACAGTGACAAGTTGGGAGAGCAGAGGAATGAAGCATTCGGCCGTTTCCATCTGTTCTTCCGGCCGGGGCATGTAGTAGAGATATCCCTCCTTTCGGTCTAGAAACCACTCTCCGGGCATGTCGAGGGCGGCCATATAGTCGTACATGACGTATCTTGAACCTTTACGGATGGGATTCCAGGGCCGCATGCCTTTGCCTTGCATGTAGATGAAGGCCGAATCCGGTTCCACATACGTTGCCTTTTGCAGGGTGATGTCCCATTTGTGGTAGAAACGGAACTTGAGGTGCGACAGCTCGTCCGTCTGCTTACCCTTTATCGTTTTCCAGTCTTCCGGCCGGAAGTTTATGCGTTGCACGGCATAGTCGGCATAGCGCACTCCGGGGGTGAACTGTGTTTCCGAAGTCCCGTCCACGTAGTACCAGCCGTCGTTCGGCGTACGGGCCAGCACGGCTCGGGTTCCGTTGACGTACAGCTGTTCGAAGTTGGTTCCATATTGCACCACTTCCGGAATGTATGCTCTGTAGAGCTTGTCTCCGTATTTTTCCCATCCGCCGACTGTGATACCACCTGAAAAGACGGGTTTGGCTTGCGGATTGTCTGCCAGAATGACGACAGGTCTGGAGTTGGCTTGTTCAATCCGGAACGGGGCTTTCATGTGGTACGTTCCTTCCATCACTCTGATGAACAGAGTGTCGTCTGCGGCTTTTCCTGTCAGCCGGTTCTCTATGGCCTTGTTCAGGGAGTAGTAGGGCGATTCTGCCGTACCTTTTCCCAGGTCGTTTCCTGCGGGCGACAGGTAGACCGTTTCGTCCGCTTGCATGCCTGTGTGGATGGACAGGCACAGGCAGAGGGTTGTGATTGTCTTTTTCATTTTATTTTTCCTTGGAGTTGGATGATATTGATCTATCTATATAAAGGTGGAACTGGTCATTTCAGATTTTTATCCAATAGTATCTCACCGTTTTTCCCGATGACCTTGATATGGATGTTGCCGTCGGCAAGGTCAAGACGGGTGGCACACATGGCTCCTTGTTCCAGTACAGGGCATTGGTTGCCAGATTCTTCAGGTTCATGATAGAAGAAACGGTGGGTGTGCCCTGCCACAATCAGGTCGATGCCGGCACGGTTCAGTATGGGCAGGAACTTCCGGCTTGCGTCTTGGCAACCTTTCCAGGTAGTTCCCTTTTCCCAATCCTTGTCGACTACCAGTGGAAAGTGCGAAATGACAATTCTGTATTTGGCTTTCTTGAACTCCTTGCTTTTTACGACTTTTTCCAGCCAGCGGGCTTGTTCACTGCGATAATTGTCAAAGTCCGTCAGTCCGGCATAGACCGGATGATTGTCAGATTTGTCTTCACCCGTGTCGAGCATGATGACCATGACGTCTCCCATCAGGTAACTGCCGTATATCTTGCCGTTCTGTTTGGGGAAGAAGGAAGGGAAGATACGGGCCATGTTTCCGCGTGTTTCGTGGTTGCCCCGCACGAACTCAAACGGAATGGAGGTGGCAAACATTTCTACGCTAGTATCGATGAACGATGTGAACGGATGTTCACCGTTTTCGGTCATGTAGTTCATCATGTCGCCGGCATAGAAGAACGAAGTACAGGTTTTATAGTCACATCGTTCCAACAGGTTTTTCAACAGCTTCGGGTTGCTGTGCATGTCACTGGTAATGAAGATGGAGCCCCCTTTCTGTTTCGGGTCAATGGTACGGAATGTATACCAGGGTGAGGCGATACTGTCTCCAAACACCACCTTGTATGGCTGGAATGATTTGATTTCCTTGGCATGTATGCGGTATTGGTAGGTCGTATTGGGTTGCAGCTCTTCGGCCCTGATGGCAAAGAAGGTTGCATCTGCCTGTTTCAGTCCATGCTGTGAACCGGCATAGTTGTTTGAATCTTCTTCACCTTCCTTTTTGAGCTCAATGAACGAGAATGAGGGCTGGGACGTCTGGAAGGCAAATGTCGCTCCGTCGGTCGTCACTTCCTGCAGGTAGGGGCCATGGGCTATTTCAAGGAATGGGCGACTACTCATGCGTACTTTGATGGTGGCATCTGGCTGGTCAAAGGTACAGTTGGCCTCGAGTATGGTTGTATTCCGTATCGGATATTCCTTGGGCGAAGTGTTCTGTGCCGGTCGCGATGTGAAAGTGGCATTCGTTGGTGAAACGATTTGTATATAAAAATGTTTGCCGTTATGGGTCAGATGTGCTTTATTGCCATTGGTCTCGACAGTTGCCTTTGTAATGACCGACCATGATACGGTTGATTGAGTATCAGAAAGCTTGATCTCATCTTTTACTTCTACGGTTTGGTCATCGGTCAGAGTAAATGTACGGAACACGGATTCGGCCTGGTTTTTATACAAGGAAGTCATGTCCAGTTTTGCGTATGGTTGGTCGATATCTGTTTTTTCCTCACAAACAAAGGCTTTTCCAGCTGCATATTGTACCTGATGGTTGATACTGATGGTGTTGTGTGACAGGTTGTTATTGCGAAAGTATTTCCAGCGTTGTCCTCCCGGTTTGTAGTCCCAAAAGCCAGGCAGGTTGTAATCGTCAGAACCCAAATCGTCTGTCCAGCGTACACCTTCACTTTCCAGTACGAATGTACCGCAGTCCATCTGTTGGTGTGCCTGCATGGGTTCTCCACCTTTGGCTGTAAGGAAAATGGAGCCTTGTACATTTCGTTTGCCATTGACTACAATGATGTCATTGATGCTGTTGTGATACACTTCCAGTTTGGGCAGTGCAGCCAGTGGATTAGGATGTGTATTGTCGTACCAGGGCAGTGAAAGATAGAATAATTGGTGTAGCGGTTGTTGTTGCCGGATAGTTTTTTTGATTTCCCCCCGATACCATTCGGCCACTTCCGATTGATGGTATAGTTTGCTGAAAAGGAAAAATGCAGGTGTGTTGAGGGCTTCTTCGTGGGCATTGGCGAAATTGAATATCCGTCCGGTCGGCGAAAGGGTGCGCTTGTAGTAGAGTGCTGTATGTTCGATACCGGGCAGTTGTCCGATTTTTCCTTTATCGCCTCCATTGTCGGTTACTGCCTTCAGATAGAGTGACAAATAACTGGCTGTATATCCCCAATAGGAGGGGCCTTCGTAACATACACCGTCCGGTGCAAAATGTTTCAGGCAGTTGGGCATGAAACGGGCGGCATTTTCCAGAATGGTACGGGCCTCTTGAGGATAATCCTCGGCTACAGCCAGTGCTCCCAGCACCATGCCGGTGTTGCACACTACGTTCCAGTTCGTCTCACGTTTGGCCCAGCTGCCCGGTCCCCCCTTCTCATATTCTTGCAATACTCTGGAAATAGCATTCTTGTAAATGCTTTTTTTGACCAGCTTTTTGGTGCTGGCAGGCAAGGCTGTATAGAGCCAGTCGTAAGCAATTGCTACTGCAGTTGTCATTTCTGCGGTGTCCAGATAGTGTTTGGGATCCCAGTTTGGATAATTGCAGACCCATTGCAATGTTTGTTCTGCTGCATTCAGGTACTTTTTCTCTCCATAAAGGCGGTAGGCCAATGCCAGTATCCCCAACCGTTCTACGTAGGCTCTGGATGTATATAGCATGTTACCGTACCTGTTCATTTCGTAAGGAATTTGTGCCAGCGTAATAAGTGAGTCTGCTCTATTTTTCAGGAAACGGGCCAATTCCTGAGCTTCTTGATTCTCCTTGATGAGCTTTCTGACTTGAATTTCTTCATTGGAGGTAAACAGCAGGCGCGGATGTTGGGGAATCCAGTCGTTCTGTGCGTACGTGGGATATGTGTAAGACAGTGTGATGAACAGGAATAATAGGATACTTTGTATTATGCCGGGCTTTATTGCCCGTCTGTAATATGTCTTGTTCTTTTCATGTAGATTGTTCATAGGTCTTCTGAATTATGTTAGTCCGTCAACAATGTGAGATTTTTTTCCGGCTTAGGATACTTTTTCCCGGCAACGTATTGTTTGGTCTCTTCAATCATCTTGGGAGTGATGTCAAACTTGTAGTTTGCGTAGTCGCCTACTTCGAATGTACCGGTCACGAAGAATCCCCACGCTTCGAAGAAATCTGTAAGGTCAGTCTTCAGCAGGTCGCATGATACTTTGATGAATTCATACATGTTGTTGATGGATGCATTGCCTCGTCCTTTGTCGGGATGGTTGCGCATGTATTCCATCAGGTCAGCATAAAAGTCTGCGTATCCCTTTTCCTGTGCATACAGATGAAGCTGCCAGAAGGGTACCAGCTTTTCAAACGGGTCCTTCACACACATGATGAACGGCTTCTCTGTGGCTTCGATTATGTTTTTGCGGGCGTTTTCGTAATTCTTGCTTTGGCTTAACCGGCTGGGCTTTCCGGCTTTGGTTGCCACGTACATCGTGAAGAGGTTGTTGCTTACCTCTGTCATGCCTCCCCAAGTGAGTTGCGGGCTCATCTGCATAACATGCCCTATTTCGTGGTTTACACCCCAGTCGCTGTAAATGTTCGGGCCGAGAGCCGATTTCATGGTACTTTCATTACCCAAAAAGGCAACGCCGTCACCGTCTCGGAACATGAAATAGTTGAAGTTGACACGTGCCAGAATACGTTTGGGAGGGATTCGGTTGTATTTCACAGCTCCATTGAAGGTATACTGCTGTTCCATGATCTTATCGTAGGCTTCGGCCAGTTCCTTCCCGTCTTCATATCTGAACTTCTTAAGGAATTCTATCGGATAGGCCAGCTGCATGTAGCGTGTCTTTACATCCATAACGGGACTTACAGCCTGGTCCAACAGACGTTTCCAGTCTTCATTGCTCTGTGTGGCTGCGTCAAAGTATCCGTTGGCTTTTCCCGTTACGAAATGGATGGTAACAGCGGGTGCGGTTTCAGGATCGTCGGCAAAATAGTCGAGATATACATTACCGGCCTTTTCTACATAAATGACGTTGACTCCTTCGTGCAGGGCTATGGTTTGTTTCTTCAGTCCCCATCCTTCCGGATCTTTGGTCGCTTCAAATCCAGGAGTCGGTTGTCTCATCCAGTTCGGGATAAGCAGACTTATGTCACGTCCGTGTAGGTCGCCCACCAGTACCACATTTTCTCCTTGCTCGAGGTATACTCCGGTGATGTTCTCATAACGGCTGTATCCGTTATAAAGTTTGAGAGATTTCTCCAATACTTTGTTTGAAGGAATGGGTTTGTAACTGTTCAGTAGATATCGGGATTGATAGGTGCCGGCCTGCAGCTGTTCGGCCAGTTGTTTCATCAGCGGACTTCTGAATCCTTTCAGTTTTTTGGTCTTGAAGCCTTCTGCCAGCTCCGAAGCGGTCCAGTCGCTGAAGAAATCCAAGTCTTCTGTGATGGCTTGGGTGGAATACGAGGGCGTTTGCCCGAAAACGGTAGTACCGATGCAACACAGTGCAGCCACGGTCCATGTCTTTAGTGTTTTCATGCCTTTTTTGAATTTTTGTTTATGCTTGTAATCTACTTGTTTGAGTTCTTCAAATATAGCCTTTAGGGAACGTTTGTTCCCTAAAGGTGAATATTATTTATTTTTATTTCATATTTGATAGTTTCCTTTTGTACAAAGGTACGTCTGTCGCTGTAATTCCACGGGAAAAGTAGTGTAAAATAAGGTACGGAAAGATGTACATTCATTCTTTTAACGTTGCAGGTGGTCGCATGTGTTTTCTTAAATCCTATGGAGCGTACCTGTAATGATGTGTTCTTCTAATATGGTTGTAAATCAGATGTTTAACATTTGTAGTATAGACGTTTTATCCCCTTTTGGACGATTGTGTACCCTCTGTCTTGAATGTTAAAAGTGATAGAACGTAAGATTGTGTACCTTGAAAAATACTCCTTGTCCCCTTTGTATAAGAATGATTTTCCATCTTTGTGATAGAAAAATCGTAAAACGGTTGAAAGAGTGTTTTTTAATTCTTATTATATAGTAATAACTTAAAATTTAATGCTTATGTATCAACGGAAACAAAAACGTATGTTGCAAGGCTGTCTTTCCGGTCTGTTGGTAGGCGGAGCTTTATGTTTGTCGGTTGTTCCGACTTATGCTTCCGATCCGGTTGCTGCAATGGGAAGGAATTTGGCTGCAACAACTTATGCTGCACAGCAAAAAGGACATGAGATTACAGGTACAGTGACGGATGCCAAGACGGGCGAACCCCTGATTGGTGTGACTGTGATGGTGAAAGGAACTCAAACTGGTGTGACGACCAACGTTGATGGTCAGTTCAAGCTTTCCTGTAAAGAGGGAGATGTTCTTCAGGTTTCCTACATTGGTTATGAAACGAAAGAAGTGAAGGTCGGTGCTTTGAAGATGTACCTGATAGAATTGGGGGAATCATCCGAAATGCTCGAGGAAGTGGTGGTTACCGCATTCGGTGTTGGTCAGAAAAAAGCCAGTATGGTGGGATCGGTTAGCCAGGTACGCGCTGAAGAACTGCAGGTGCCTTCTTCCAGTTTGAGTTCATCGTTTGCCGGTCGTCTGGCGGGTGTGATTGCCGTACAACGTAGTGGTGAACCGGGTGCCGATGGAGCTGACTTCTGGATTCGTGGTAAGTCTACGTTTAGTGGTGCAACCGGCGCTTTGATTGTGCTGGATGGTGTGGAAATCAGTGCACAGGAATTGAATGCCCTTGATCCGGAAGCTATTGAAGGATTCTCCATTTTGAAAGATGCTACGGCGACCGCCTTGTATGGTACTCGTGGTGCCAACGGTGTAATGATTGTGACTACTAAAAATGGTAAGAATTTGGATAAACCGGTTATCAACTTCCGTTTGGAGGGAGCATTGACCCAGCTGACTAATGTACCGGAAACGGCTGATGGTGTGACTTATATGAAGATGTATAATGAATCTTTGAGTCGCCCAAATTCTTCCAATATTCCATATAGTGATGATAAAATCAACGGTACTGCCCAACATTTAAATCCTTATTTATATCCGGATGTGGATTGGTATGACGAGATGTTCAAGCGGAACGCGTTTTCACAGCGTGCCAACTTCAATATTCGTGGTGGTAGCAAGAAGATGGACTACTTTATGAGTGCCGGTATTAAACACAGTGACGGTAACTTGAACTCCATGAGTCAGGATTATTTTTCCTATAACAACAATGTGAGGGTTACGAACTACGACTTCATCAACAACCTGAATGTGTATGCCACTTCTACAACTAAATTATCGTTGGGCTTGAACCTTTCGGTACGCGACTGGAAAGGTCCGGCTATGGATGTGGATGATATTTTTGCTTTCAGTTTGATTTCCAATCCGGTTGATTTTCCGATTATGTATCCGGCCGGTACAGGTGGTGTAGTGACTGAAGATATTATGTGGGGTGCCAAGTCTGGTGGTCCGTATTCGATGGGCTTTAGAAATCCGATAGCAGAATATGTACGTGGTTATAAAACCAATATGCAAAGCATTGTAACAGCTAATTTTAAGATTGAACAGGATTTGGGCATGTTGCTGCCAGGGTTGAAGTTCAATGGTTTGTTCTCTTACAAAAACAAGAATATTACGACCGTAACCCGTACCAGTGCTTACAATGGTTATGAAGTAGATTCGTATGATCCTGAAACGATGGATTATACATTAAGAAGAATCGGTAATGAGCAGAATACGGCTATCAGTACGACTGGAGGACATGGTGGCGAACGTAATATGTATCTTCAGGCTATGTTGGACTACAATCATACGTTCAATGATGTACATGCTCTGAACGTGATGTTCCTCTTTAACCGCCAGCAGTATGATACCAATATTCCCAGCGACCTCTTTTCTTCCTTGCCCAAACGTAAGCAGGGTATTGCCGGCCGTATTTCTTATGCATTTGACAACCGTTACCTGGCTGAGGTGAACTTCGGTTACAACGGTTCCGAGAACTTTGCTCCTGATAATCGTTATGGTTTCTTCCCATCGTTTGCATTAGGCTACAGCATCTCGGAAGAAGATTTTTGGGAACCGATCCGTCCGGTGGTATCCAACCTGAAAATTCGTGGTTCATGGGGATTGGTGGGTAACGACGATACCAGTTCAAGTGCAGGTCGTTTTGCGTATTTGGAAGATATATCATTGTCTGGTGGACCCAGTTATACAACTGGCATCAAGCAGAATATAACATTGAGTGGCCCGAAATGGAAACGTTATTATAATGCCCAATTGGGTTGGGAAGTCGGTGAAAAGTGGAATGTAGGTATGGACTTGCAGTTGTTCAATGCTTTTAACTTGACGTTCGATGTCTTCAAGGAAACCCGTCGCGATATTTTCCTTTCCCGTTCGGGTACAATCCCCGAATTCTTGGGTATGGCAGGAGCGGCAGTTTATGGTAACTTGGGTAAAATGAAGAACGAAGGTGTGGATTTTGCCATTGACTATAACAAGCAGGTGAACAAAGACCTGACCATTTCGTTCAAGGGTACCTTCACATACGCTCACAATACCATTCTGGAGCGTGATGAACCTCCTTTCCGTGAGTATCCCAACTTGTCTACTATCGGGCATTCTGATGGACAATATTTGCTTTACATAGCCAATGGACTCTTCCCGGACGAAGAAACCATTAAGAATAATCCGTCGCAGACTTTAGGTTTTACTCCTCAGCCGGGTGACATCTGGTATAAGAATTTGCCTAACTATAAAGGTGAATATGATGATGTTATAGACAGCAATGACCGCATGTATGTAGGCAATCCGAAGGATCCTGAAATCGTCTACGGTTTCGGTCCGTCCATCAAGTGGAAAAATTGGGATTTTTCCTGCTTCTTCCAGGGGGCAGCTAAGACAAGCATTCTGATGTCCGGCTTCCATCCGTTCGGTTCGCAGACTATCAACGGTCTGTTCCAGTGGATTGCCGATGACCATTGGAGCCCTGACAATCCGAATCCCAATGCAGCCTATCCGCGTCTGACGCAGATTGACAACCCGAACAATACAGCTTCATCTACATTCTGGTTGCGCAACGGTGCTTTCTTGAAGTTGAAGAATGCGGAAATCGGTTATACGTATAAAGGCTGGCGTTTCTACGTGAGTGGCAGTAACTTGCTGACCTTCTCGCCTTTCGACTATTGGGATCCGGAAATGGGTAGCGGTAGTGGTCTGAAGTACCCCACCCAGCGTGTGATTAATTTTGGTGTTCAAGTAACCTTTAACAACAAATAAGCAGAACTATGAAGAAAAATATATTGAAATTGATGATGGTCATGGCTTTGGCCGGGCAATTTACATCGTGTGGCTATCTGGACATTGTACCCGATGAACGGGCGGAAGAGTCAGATACTTGGAAAACACCCAGTGCGGTGAAGGGTTATCTTTATTCATGTTATGGCTATATGCCTGCGATGCGTGCATTCGGTGGCTCATATTGGCATCCGGAGGAGATGACTGCGGTAACAAAAGAATTGTGGACTGAATTCAAGTATGGTCTTTATAGTCCTTCCAGTATTGGTAATACTTCTACCACATGGGCTACTATTTGGAACGGTATTCGTCAGTGTTATAAGTTTAAAGAATCGTTAGATAATGTCTTTTCGACAGATATCAGTCAGGAAACTCTTACAACCTATCGTGCCGAGGCCGATTTTTTGATTGGTTACTTTCACTTCCTGTCGCTCCGTTCCTACGGACCGACCATGATTATTCGTGGGGTCATCGATCAGAATACACCTATTTCGGAATTCCCCGAGCGTAGCAGTTACGATGAAGTGGTGCAGTTTATCAATGATAAGTTGGATGAAGCTATTCCCAATCTTCCTAATACGTGGAGTGGTGACGACTATGGACGCGTGACCCGCTTACAGGCATTGGCACTGAAGTCGCGTATGTATCTGTATGCCGCCTCTCCGTTATTCAACGGAAATTCGGAGATGTATGCCGATTTCAAGAGTCCGGTAGACGGTCGTCCGCTGATTGCCCAGGAATATAGTCAGGACAAGTGGCAAAAAGCAGCTGATGCTTCCCTCTACGCCATTCAGGAACTGGAAAAAGCAGGTTTCCATCTGTATGGGGATGCTGAGGCGGGTACTCCGTCGGATGACAAACCCGGTCTGCCCAATGCGGCCCAGCGTCGTTTGCGTTACAACATTCTGGACTTCAACAACAACCCGGAAATTATATGGTGTGATACCCGTAAGGATGAGTATTATGGCATCCAGCGTCGTACGGCTCCCCGTATCAATTCTGGTAGCTATAAAAATATGATGAGTATGGTTATTTGTCCTACTTTACAGTCGGTAGAGCGTTTCTATACCAAGAATGGATTGCCGATGGAGATGGACAAGACATTCAACTATGACGGACGTTACGAATATATAGATGCTCCTATTAATAACGATGGTAACAATTACGACGGTGGTGTATCGGCAGGTAAGGTAATGCGTCTCTGTACGGAGCGTGAACCACGTTTCTATGCTTGGGTTACTTATCATAATGGTTTCTTTGAGTTTGGACGCTACGAGGATAAAGATCCGGGTAACGGTGATCCGGCCAAGCGCGCCATTAAAGTACAAGTGTTGAAGAATGATCCTCATGGCCGTGGTAACCGTACGGATGCCGAATATTCCATTTCCGGTTTTGGTAATAAGAAGTGGGCATTCCCTTCATATCAGGGTGCTCTGATTGAATGTCCGATGGCACAGTTCCGTCTGGCTGAGGTTTACTTGAACTATGCCGAGGCGTTGGTAGAACTGAACAAACTGGATGAGGCTAAAGTTTACCTTGATAAAATACGTGACCGTGCCGGTATTCCTTCGGTAGATGATGCTTGGGACAATTATTCTACTAATCCCGGTTATCAGAATACGCAGGAAGGTATGCGTCAGATTGTACGTCAGGAACGCATCAACGAGCTGTACTTCGAAGGACATCTCTTCTTCGACTACCGCCGTTGGAAAGTGGCTGAGGAGTTCGTCGGTATGCCAGACCGTGGTTTGAATACCAATGCTACAACGGTAGAAGAATTTACTCCGATGGACCTGCCCCTGCAGCGTAGCTTCCACAAAGGACAGTATCTGATGCCGATTCCGCAGAGCGAAATCAACAAGGCTCCGCAGTTGGTTCAGAACCCGTATTATTGATACCCTTAGACAGAATGCAAGAGAGGCTGAAGTCTGAATTTCAGCCTCTTCTTCTTTCTGTAGTTCTATACTATCTACTTTTTATTATCTGATTATCATGAAAAGACTTCTTTATCTGCTCCCCTTGTTTTTATTGACGTTGTTGCCTGTAGACGTTGTGGCTCAGGAGCCTGTTGACCTCCGGACGCAGTTGGATACCTATTTTGCAGACCCCCTTTGCACCCGTCTGCGTCCTGAAGTCAATACGCAGACGCTGAGCGGCCTGGAAGAGGGCCTGGTGCGCCGTCTGGTGGAGGCAACTCTTTCGGGCAAGTATTCCACACGTTATCGGGTCGGAACGTTCGAGGCTTACCGTACTCTCCGGAGTCTGGCAAAAGAATTGAAAACCAGCGGGTACGATCCGTACGAAAATCCTACCGGTATCTATTTCAAACAGGGTGAGAAGGTAGTGCTGCTGGTGGAAGGCATCGGTGAAGACCCGGTGGAGCTGGTCATCAAGAGCTTCGGCAAGCCGCAATATGAAGGGGAAGGATATCCCCAAAGTTCTTACCGGCTGACCAACGGCCTGAATGTGATTGAGACCCGGAACCGTGGCAACGGTTACGTGTCCTACTATACGGACAATTATCGTTCGGCACCCAAGGTACGGATTCATTTTGTCCTGGCTACGGAAAACGGCTATTTTGACCTGGGGCGCGGTGATGACAACGCGGACTGGAAGACATTGCTGGCTGCCGCCCAAAGTGATATTGTGGACATCGTTACGCCGCGCATCCATGTGGCGGCACCCGTTGAGGCCCTGAAGGCCAACTGTCCGGACGACGGTGTACGGCTGGCCCGGATTTACGATGATGTAGTGGCTTTGGAACATCGGGTGATGGGACTCCAGCTGTTCGGCCGTGAACCCAAGAACCATCAGTTTGCCCGTCCTGTCAAGGGAGGTATTTATGCCGACGGCATCGGTGCAGCCATCTGGCACGACGGTTTCGGCAGTTGGGCCAATCCCGACAAGTTCGGCTACTGGGGTTTTGCCCATGAACTGGGACACGTCAATCAGGTGCGTCCCGGTATGAAGTGGGGTGGTACGGGCGAGGTTACCAACAACATCTATTCGGCTTGGGTAAACTTCAAGTTCGACAACCTGCCCAATCTGGAGAAACGCCTCAAGGGTATCGGCGAATACAAGAATCTGAACGGAGGCCGTTTCCAGTGCTATCTGGAGGAAGGCGTACGGCAGGGCAAGAACTGGATGACGCAGGAAGGCCCCGACTATTTCGGCTCGGCTCTGAAGGACTATACCGTACAGGACGAGGACTACGACGGCCGCAAGCTGGGAGAAGTGACTGTGCCTTGGAAGAACTACGACCACTTTGTCCGTGTCGTTCCCCTGTGGCAGTTGTTGCTCTATACGGAAGAGGCGGGCAAGTCGCCCGATGCGTATGGCAAGGTGATGGAAGGCATCCGTACCTTCCCCGATGAAGAGAAACTGACCGACGGGCAGCTGCAGATCAAGTTCATGCGCAGTTTCTGCGACTCCACCCGCATCAACTTCCTGCCGTTCTTCGAGAAGGCGGGTATGCTGAAACCCTACAACCACTACTTCCGCGACTATGGCGACTATTGGCTGAAGATAAGTCAGCAGATGATTGACGAACTGAAGGAGTATATCGCCGCCAAGGGCTATCCGGAGGCCGACGGGATGCTCAACTACATCAACTGCTACAACTGGCAGGTATTCCGCGACCGGGCCCGGCTGGTGAAGAACAAGGTGGGCACCGGATGCTGCGAACACGGCACGCTGGTATGCGTCGAGAACGCGGCGTGGAAAAACGTCGTCGGCTATGAGACTTATGACAAGCGTGGCCGCCTGCTCCGCATCAGTATGCTAGGCCTGGGATGTACGGAGCCCGGCAAGACACAGACCTATACCGAAGTGCTCTGGCCCGAAGGCTCGGCCTACATCATGGCTGTGGGTTACGACGGGCGGCGTGTGAAGTGTTACAAAAAGAAATGACCAGTAGACAAATTTACTAGGAAAGGTTAGGACGAATATCGCTTGCCGACTCCTTCTCTTGTCAACTGCGGCTATAAAATAAAAGAACATTGGAATGGGTAAATATAGAGTAAGATATAAAAATATGACTAAATATATCTTTATTGTGTATCTATTATTGGTTACTTGTGAGGTTAGTGGATGTTTGTCTTCACATTTGTTACCTCAAATGACCAGAACTTTAAAAAGTGCTTCGGTAAGAACGGTTGGAGATACATTGATTGTTTCGACAGGTCGTGTGGAACGTAGATGGGTGTTGGATTATCAGGGACTTCGAACTGTTTCCTTAAAAGATTTGTCTTTAGGTAAAGAATGGTGTAGGCCAGACTCGATGGTGGGGGCGGATTGGGATTTACCTGGTGCTATAAATCGAACAACGAAAGCGGAATTCGTTTCTCAGGAAATTCGAAGAGCAGATGATGATGGTTTTATAAATGATTATCTGGAAGTTGTTACCTGTTTCCGATATGACTCGGCACGGTTGGAATTACAACATATTGTGTGGGTATTCCCCAATGCGTCTGGAGTTCGAACCCAGCTGAGAGTTAGAGCTTTGAAGGGATTTTGTGCGAAAGGACTTCCTCAAGGTGAAACGACTCGGAATTATTTTGGAAATACAATGGTTGTACCAAGTGCTCGCACTGAATACCTGCCATTAGATTATAGTATTCAGAACCGACGTAGATATTGGGGATATTACAATGATCCAGGAACGCGTCATGACCAAAGTAAGGATATGTTGCGGGAAGAAATAGTGGAAGGTTATCCTTTGTTTCAGAATGAAGATATTCACTGGGCCAGTGGAGTAAGTACTGAATATGGAAAAGATGGATGGGAAGGTGTAATTACAGTGAAAGAGTCGCATAAGTGTGTGAATCAACAGGGGCATTATACAGGTAGTTTTTATGCAGGGCCTCAAGGATTGTCGGTTACAGGTTGGGGATTGACTCCCAGTGAGATTGTGGAAGACCGTTTTCGTGAGTGTTGGGCTACTTGGACTATTGTGTTTTCTGGTGGTAATGATGGCATGCAGTTAGCCTTGAAAAGTTTTGATCGCATTCGTTATCCTGTTTTCCCGAAACGGGACATCATGATTATCAATGATACATGGGGACCGGCTAATCCTGGAGGAGCCCAGTTTGCCAAAGAAGACTATCTGTTGAAAGAAATACCTTTATTGGCAGAATTAGGAATCGATGTACTTCGGATTGATGATGGGTGGCAAATTAACCCTTGGGGGGGAGAAAAGGAGGTTTTTCTGCCAAGTTATCCAGACAAGTGGAAGAATATAACGGAAGCTTGTAGAAGAAATGGTTTGAAACTCGGATTATGGGTCGCTATACAGCGGGCTAAGCAGGACGATCTGTTGAAGAACTTAAGAGAGGCGCAAGTCGTGACGTGGAAAGTCGATTTTGACCGTCTGAAAGACAGGACTTCGTTTGAAAATCGATTTAAAAATATACGACAGATTATGAAATCAGCATGGATGGAGACACAATTCTCATTTTGTCCGGAATATGCAGATCCCCGATATGGTTGGTATTATGCAAAAGAATATGGTAGCATCTATTTTCAAAATATTCAGGAAGCTTTGCCTGAACATTTGATTATGGTGCCTTATCATGTATTGAGACAACATTGGCTGATGTGTAAGTATTTTAATAGTAATAAGTTACAAGTGTTGTTACAGAACCCAAAGAGAGTCGATAATCGGTACAGTGATGCTCCACTGCATCGACATGATTATTGTTTCGCTATGGGTTTACCCTTTATTCCTGTATTTTTTCAAAGTGCTCAATACTTGGATGAGGAAGGTAGATATGAATTGAAAAAATTAATTTCGATTTATAGGGAATATAGGGAAAAAATGTTCCAATGTTATACCTTCCCGGTTGGGGAAACACCGTCGAATGGGAGTTGGTCCGGTTTTCAGATGATTGATGAAGATATGTCGGAAGGCTTTTTCTTATTGTTTAGAGAATTGTATAATGCGGAATCAGAGAAAGTGATACAGATGAAATTTTTGGCGGGTAAATCTTTGAAAATAGAGAATCTGAGAACCGGTAGGCGTGAAGAAAAGGTCGTCGATGCTGAGGGAAATGTTCGTTTCTCAATACCGGATGCTGCAGATTTCTTGTTCTTAAGATTTCGGGTGATTAAGTAATTGCCTGTTATAATATTTTGTTTATAATAATATAAAGTAAGACTGGATTGAATGGAATAGTAAAAGGATTACAGTTACAGGATTTTTGTGAAGGTGAGCACCGTTTTGAAAAAAGCCTGGTGTCTTTTTGTATCATACTTTTTTATCCGTGAAAATATGATCGTGGATTGATAATACGATAGTATGTCGGTATGTTAATAACCGATCGCTTTTTAATTAACTTAAAAACAAAAATTTATGAAAAACAACCTCATGAAACGCGGAGCCGTTTCGCTGTTTGCAGCAGCGGCTCTTTTCGGCAGCAGTTTGCTCGTGCAGTCCTGCTGGGATGAAAACGAGTGGGAAGGTATTCCCAACGGTCCTTTTCTTCAGATTGAAGAAACGTCTCTGAACTTCGACTCCCCGGCCACTGAGTATCAGATGACGGTGAAATGCAATGAAGACTACGTCGTGGGTTTCGGCGGCGGGTTGGATACCTGGTGTACTGCCACGAAAGACGAGATGGGCGACCTGACCCTGAGTATCGCCGAAAACCCGGACAAGGACGTGCGCCGCGGCGAACTCTACATCCAGGCCGTGTCGCAGACCGATACCATCCCCGTAGCCCAGTTGGGATGGGGAAAGGCTATTCTCGTTTCCGTCTCGACGGTGAACGTCGAGGAAGCCGGCGGTGAGTTCGACCTCGCGGTGACGGCCAATACGGAATACACCTTCGACTTCAACGGCTGCGACTGGGTGGCAGAAGTGCCTTCCGTCACAACCCGTGCACACGAGACGGTGACCACGAACCACCGCTTTGCTGTCAATCCCAACAAGGGGGAGGCACGCAGTGCAACGGTAAAAGTAAGCGATGTGACCCCAGACTCGGGTATTGAAGGAACTTCGTTCACTGTCAGCCAGAAAGGGCTGGGAAGTTACGAGCCTGAAGCTCCCGAAGTAGGGAATGACATCAAACTGGCAGCCAGCAGCGTGACGGGTGACGGTGGCGAACGTCCGAACAATGTATACGGCAACATGATAGATGGCGACTCTGAAACCTTCTGGCAAAGCAACTGGACGGCACCCAAATTCCCCTGCTACATCGAATTCACTTTCGACGAACCGCAGGAGATGGATTACATTCTTTATTATCCCAGCTATAAAAGCCATTTCAAGAACATCGAAGTTCAAGTCTATTCCGATGTCAACGTAACCCGGAGCGCAGACTACCGTACTGTCTTTGCCGGTGAATTGGCCAAGGCTTCCGGAGCGACACGCATTGACTTTCAGGAATCGCAGGCCGGAGTGACCAAGGTGAAGATTACCATCACCGATACCTATGATGCCGGCGAGGCCCGCTGTACTGAAATGGAATTCTACAAGAAAGATCCTTCCAGCTTCGATTATACCACCCTCTTCGCCAATCCGTCCTGCACGGAACTGAAGGCTGGGCTTACCGAAGCCGAGATTCTGGCCTGCCCGCATTCGTTCTACAAGAAACTGGCCTGGTACATGTACAACGGCAAGTACCCCCGTGAATTCCGCATCGCCGACTTCAAGGCCTATCCCCATCCCGACGTACAGGCCAAGGAAAACAAGACCAGTACCTACAGCCTGCTGGACAACCCGACGGGCATTTCGGTGGCGGCCGACGAAAATCTGGTAGTAATGGCCGACCTGAAGGGACGCGAGTCCGTCAATATCCGTGTGCAGAACTTGGATACGCCGGGAGCCGACGGCTTTGGAGGCGAGGAATATACGTTGAAAGACGGCATCAATACACTCCGGATGAAGGAGAAAGGTCTGGTCTACGTGATGTATCATACGGCCGACTATGAAACAGCCCCAGCCATTACGCTGCACTTCGCTTCGGGCAAGGTGAACGGTTATTTCGATAGCCAGAATCCTGCGCACGAAGGTCGTTGGAACGAATTGCTCGGCGCTTCGGTAGACAAATATTTCGACGTGCTGGGCAAGTATGCCCATCTGACCTTCCCCACGGCAAAGTTCCAAAACAACACCAAGGACGGTAAGGCACTGATTGACTGGTACGACCAGCTGGTGTATCGTGAGCAGGAATTCCAGGGGCTGGAGAAGTATGGCAAGATGTTCAAGAACCGCATGTACTTCAACGTGATGTATACCTCATATATGTACTCTACCAGCTACCGCACTTCATACAACGAATCGACGCTGGATGCATTGACCAACGAATCTGGATTGAACGCCAACTGCTGGGGGCCTGCCCATGAAGTGGGACACAGCAACCAGACCCGTCCGGGCTTGAAGTGGATTGGTACGACGGAAGTGACCAACAACATCCTCTCCCAGTATATCCAGACCACCGTATGCGGCGAACCTTCGCGTCTGGATGTGAAGGACAACTATACTTCGGCCTGGAACTATATCGTTGTTCCTGGTGCTCCGCATGCCACGGGTGCCGATGCGGCCGGTGGTGAGACTCCTTTCTGTAAGGTGGTGCCTTTCTGGCAGCTGGAACTCTACTTTGGCAAGGTACTGGGACGCACGCCCATGCAACAACCCGACCACGGTGGCTTCTATTCCGACGTGTATGAATACGTCCGTACACAACCCGACCAGCCTACGGCGGGAGCCCAGCAGTTGGAGTTTGTCTACAACTGCTGCCTGAACGGACAGGCTAATCTGCTTGACTTCTTCAGCAAGTGGGGATTCCTGACACCGATTGATGCGGAAATCAGTGATTATGGAACAGAACAGATGACCATCACGCAGGCCGACATCGACAACCTGAAATCGCGTGTGGAGGCTTTGGGCTTCAGCAAACCCGATGTGGCGTTGGAGTATATCACCGATCCGCTGGTGGACAGCTATAAGAACAAGTCGGCCATGGTGACGGGCACCGCTGCACGCAACGGCAACGTGGTGACCCTGAACGGCTGGAAGCATGTAGCAGCCTTTGAGGTAAAGGATGCTGCCGGCAAGTTGGTCTATGTGGCCAGAGGTGTGGCTGCAGACGGAGCCACCCGTGAATTCACCCTGCCAACAGATTGGCAGAGCGGATATACGGTAGAAGCGGTAGCTGTGGATGGCAAGAGGAATAAGGTAGGTTTTTGAGTTAAAAACGCTATCGTTGACTATTTCTCCCCCATAAAGGGATGATTTATCCTACCGGACAGGCAAGATGCCTATAGATTTGCAACAGAAAAATCAATATACAAAATCAAAATAAACGAAACATGAATGTGAAAAAACAGTTGATTACGGCATTTTGCCTGTCCTGCCTTTTGGCTCCGGTGGCCCATGCGCAGGACTCGGAGAAGGCTTTTATTAAAGAGAACATGAACTTTGCAGCCGAGCAATACCGGCTGATGTTGAAAACGCCTGCGCAGGGTAAGGATGGAAAGGGAGTGATGCCCCATAGTATGAGGAAGGATGGTACCGTCTCCAAGGGCAGTATTTACCTGTGGACGTCGGGGTTCTTTCCCGGTTCTCTGTGGTACATCTCCGAGTATATCGGCGATCGGGCGTTGCAGGATTCCGCATTGGTTTATACTCAAAAGATGGAACCGATCAAAACCTTTACGGACAACCACGACATCGGTTTCATGATGTATTGCAGTTATGGTAACGCCAACCGTTTCGAACCGAAGCCGGAATACAAAGACATTTTGTTGGAATCGGCCCGTTCGCTTTGCACGCGTTTTCGCCCGAAGGCCGGTGTTATCCAGTCGTGGAACGGCTTCCGTTCCTGGCACGGTGACAAGGTATACGACTTTCCCGTCATCATCGACAATATGATGAATCTGGAGTTACTTTTCTATGCTTCCCGCGTGACGGGCGACGACACGTTCCGCAAGGTGGCCGTCAGCCATGCCGAGAACACGATGAAGAATCAGGTACGCGATGACTACAGTTGTTTCCACATCGTTTATTACGACAAGGAAACGGGCAAACCTATCAAGGGAGAGACTTCGCAGGGCTACAGTGACAATTCTGCCTGGAGCCGCGGGCAGGCGTGGGGTATCTATGGCTTTACACTCTGTTACCGTGAAACGAAGGACAAACGTTTCCTGAAGACGGCGCAACGTATGGCCGATTTCTATCTGGATCATCCCAATCTGCCGTCGGACAAGGTGGCTTGGTGGGACTTCAATGCCAACCAGCCGGGGTATGTGCCGGGCATCCGTTCCAATGCCAACAACGTAGTGACGAACTATCGTGACGCCTCAGCTGCCGCTTGTACCGCTTCGGCATTGTTGGAACTGAGTACATATGTCAAGGGCAGTGAGAGTGCCAAGTATCTGGAAGGCGCCAAGGCAATTCTCCATTCGTTGGGCAGCAAGAAATATCGGGCCGAGCTGGGCAAGAATGCCGACTTCATTCTGATGCACAGCACGGGAGCCATTCCTCAGAACTCCGAAATAGATGTTCCGCTGACTTATGCCGACTATTATTTCTTGGAGGCTCTGCACCGCTATGACAAACTACTGGACGGCAAACCACTGTTCTGAATCTGATTTTAAATCTGAATCTCTAAATTTCACCACAGGTTACACTACCTTTATTTATTTTATTGGGAATTGTGTGGCCTGTGGTGATTCTTTTACTGTATATTTGTGAACTGAAAAATATTAATTGACAATTGAAATCAAAATGAAAAAGTTGAATTATTGGATGATAGTACTTGCAGCAGTGTGTTTGATACCTGCATGTTCGTTGCAAGCGCGTGAAAAGAAAAACAAAAAGTCAGAAACCGAACAGACTACCGGTGCACAGGATCGTGAACAATGGGTGAAGTGGTTGTGGAAGATATCCTATCCTGTTATCCATAATTTAGCAGAAGGAACCTTGCACCAGAATATGCCGATAGAGACCGTAAATGGAAATCCGGCTGGCTATGACGAAATAACTCATCTGGAAGCTGTGGGGCGTACATTGGCCGGTGTGGCTCCCTGGCTGGCTTTGCCCGATGATGATACGGAGGAAGGCAAGCTGCGCAAGCAGATGCGCGAGGAGGTTTTGAAGGGATTGAAGAATGCGGTTGACCCCAATTCGCCTGACAAGCTGAACTTTACGAAACAGGCTCAGCCCATTGTGGATGCTGCCTACCTGGTACATGCTTTCTTGCGTGCTCCCAAAGCTTTGTGGGAACCGCTGGACAAGGTGACCAAACAACGCTATATCGATTCGTTCAAGGCATTGCGCGACCGTACGGGTGCCTATAACAACTGGTTACTTTTTACCGGCTTGACCGAAGCCTTCCTGATGCAGCAGGGCGAAAGAGCTGACCAGTTCCGTCTGCGTGTATCGAAGAACAAGATACAGGAATGGTACGTGGGCGACGGTTGGTACAGCGACGGAAGCAAGTTCAGCATGGACTACTACAATTCGTATGTGCTGAACCCCATGATGGTGGCTATGATGGAGACACTGGTTCCTTTCCGCTGGGCCAGCCAGAAGGAATACGAACAGGCTTTGAGCCGCATGGTGCGTCATGCCGAGTTCTGTGAACGTATCATCGGTCCGGACGGCACGTATCCGGCTTTCGGACGTTCGGTGACTTACCGCACGGCTGCTTTCCAGTCATTGGCCGACGTGGCGTTGCGCGGAAAACTGCCCAGCTTTATCAAGCCGGCTCAGGTACGTTGTGCCCTGACTGCGGTACATCGCAATATGTACGAAGGCAATCAGAACTTTGACAAGGACGGTTGGCTTGTGTTGGGCTTCAACGGCCATCAGCCCGAAGTGGCCGATGGATATACATCAACCGGCAGTCTCTATATGGCCACATTGAGCTTCCTGCCTCTGGGGCTTCCTGCCGACAATCCATTCTGGACCGACGAGCCGGCCGACTGGACTACCAAGAAGGCTTGGAAGGGTGAGAAGATACGCAAGGATTATAAAGTGGAGTATTAACGAAGGCAGTATTCTTCTATAGGGTATTGTACAATAGGTGTCAATACCCTATCTTTGGATAAGGCAGGCTGCACCTCGGTGGTAAAAAGCTGAAAACAATATTTTCATCTTTTGTACTTCTCTCGGTTTGCACTATCTTTGCATCATTATAAACAATGTTTGAACACCATGAAGAATAAGTTGTTGTTATCTGCATTTATTGGAGCTCTTTCGTTCGGAACTCTTTCCGCGCAGGATTTCCATTTGCAACCTACTCCCCAAGTGTATGAAACTCTCCAGGATAGCATAGCCCTGCCTGGAACTTACAGTCTTTCGGCCGATACCGAAGGGCTGGCTGCCGATGCCGTCCGTCTGCTGGGTACGCTGTTGCCTGACTGCCAAGCCAAAGCTGCTTTCCGGATAACGGTAGGTGTCAAGGGCGACAAGGCAGTACGCAAGTATGCCCGTCGGATACCGTCCAAGGCTGAAGGCTATTACCTGAAGATAGACAAGAATGAAATTGTAATTGCCGGTGCCGACGCACGCGGCGCCTATTACGGTGTACAGACGCTGGCACAGCTGTTGACCTTGCCCAAATTGCCGCTGGCCGAGATTACCGATTATCCTGACGTTCCCTATCGTGGAGTGGTCGAGGGGTTCTACGGTACCCCCTGGAGTCATGAGGCCCGTCTGCGGCAATTGGATTTTTATGGTCGCAACAAGATGAATGTGTATCTGTACGGCCCGAAGAATGATCCGTATCACAGTACTCCGAACTGGCGTAAACCTTATCCGGAGCGCGAAGCTGCCCAACTGAAGGAGTTGGTAGACAAGGCCCGCGAGAACAATGTTATCTTCTATTGGGCCATCCATCCGGGGCAGGACATCCAGTGGAATGAGGAAGACCGCCAGAACTTGCTGAACAAATTCGAAAAGATGTATCAGCTGGGAGTACGCGGCTTTGCCGTGTTCTTTGATGATATCTCGGGCGAGGGTACCCGAGCCGACAAGCAGGCCGACCTGCTGAACTATCTGGACGACCATTTCGTAAAAGTGAAAGGCGACGTGGAACCGCTCATTATGTGTCCCACGGAGTACAACAAGGCCTGGTCCAACGTGAAAGGCGGCTATCTGACTACATTGGGCGAGAAACTGAACGAAGGCATTCAGATAATGTGGACGGGTAACAGCGTAATTGCCACCATCGACCATGCGACGATGGACTTCATCAACCCGCTCCTGAAACGAAAGGCCTATATCTGGTGGAACTTTCCCGTGTCTGACTACGTACGCGACCATCTGCTCATGGGCCCTGTCTATGGCAATGCGCTCGACATCAAGGACGAGATGGAAGGCTTCGTGTCCAATCCCATGGAGCATGCCGAAGCGTCCAAAATCGCTTTGTACAGCGTGGCCGATTATGCCTGGAACTTGTCCGATTACGACAGCGACGCTTCTTGGCGGCGTGCCATCAAGGATCTGATGCCACGTCATGCCGCTTATCTGGAAACCTTTGCCGCCCATAATTCCGACTTGGGGGCCAATGGACACCGCTTCCGTCGTGACGAGTCGGTTGCCATCCAGCCGGCCTTGGAAACATTGCGTTCTACTTACGAGAAGCAGCATACGGTCGATGAAGCGGCCTGGCGTCAGGTCAGCGAGGAGTGCCGGAAGATTGTTACTGCTGCCGATGTGCTGTCAGTTTCTCAGGAGAACCAGCCGTTGGTAGCCGAAATGCAGCCTTGGTTGATGCAGTTCAAGCTGGTGGGACAATACGGCGAGGCCGTTCTGCAGATGATGCGTGGGGCTGCAACCGACAGACAGGAATTTGAAACAGCCTATGAACATGCCAAGGCATTGCAGCGCATGATGTATAAAGTGGATACCACCTACAACCAGAATCCCTATCAGCCGGGTGTGAAGAGTGGCAGCAAGGTATTGCTTCCCACTTTCTATGCCTTGTTCGAGTCGAGTGTAGGTGTTTACAACCAGACGCATCGGGCGGCTTTGGATACACGTGCTGTCTATATGCCCTACAGTTGGAGTAGCGATGTTGCTCAGTTGGCTGCTTTGCCGGTGGTACGTAAGGGAAAGAAAGGCAACGTGTCGCCGTCCAACGAAGTGATCCGTTGGCAGGCAGGAGGTGAAGCTCTGTTGACCATGGACCAGTTACGTACCTTGAAGTACCTCACTGTTGATTTCGGTACGGCCGATGCGCCGAAGCTCATCCGGCTGGAGGTGACTGCCGATGGGCAGAATTGGGAAGAAATCGCTCTTCAACCCGCCAACGGAAAGACTCGTTTCAAGGTGGATGTTGATGGCCGTAGTGTCCTGAAAATCCGTCTGACCAATGTGACCGGTCAGGAACAGAAGGTTTACTTCAAGCAGTTCAGTCTGGAGGAAAAGTAATCGTGTCGCTATTGTCATACTGATGTCTGAGGGTGCCGACGAGTGGAAGTAGCTTTTGGAAGAGTATGAAATTTTAACGCCTGGATATATTTCCATTATATCTAGGCGTTATATTGTTGTGGCGTGATCTCGAAGAACTCTAGATCTCACATCCTTATTCTCGTTTTGTAGAGGTATGATTATTCCTTTTTTGTGGCTTGCAAAAATACGCCGGTTCTCTGTTGGGTTGACTTGTCTCTTGTTTTCCCCATTCAGTGTTGGGTGTGTCCGATAAAGTCAGTTCCAGTTCTCCCCCTTTTATAATGTCATAATAATCAATGTGGCATTGAAGATGAGGCTTACCGTTCAATGTAGCGTTTTGGATGTACGGACTATTCTTGGTTTGCCTTTTTACGCGGATGGTGAAAACTTGGTCGTCTTTTACCCGGATGCGTATTTCGTCGAATAGAGGCGTACTCAGTTCCATCCGAGTGTCACCCGGACATATGGGGTGGAGACCAATCGAGGCTAATACATACCAAGCCGACATCTGACCTACATCTTCGTTGCCGACCAATCCCTTCACCTCGTTCTTGTAAGCGTTGAGGCAGATGAAATGGGTCCAGTATTGGGTCTTCCAAGGTTGTCCCAGTCGGTTGTAAAGGAAAGGAACGTGGTGAACCGGCTCGTTGGCATGGTTGTAATACTGATTCCATAAGAAATGTGAGGGTGTGTGAGCGAACATATAATCTAATTCTTCCAGTGCTTTCTCTCGTCCACCCATCAACTCGGCCAATCCGTCTATATCGTGGGGAACAAACCATCCTTGCTGGAACGGATTCGACTCTGTGCAACCATATCCTTCTGTGAGTCGTCCCTTTGCAGGCCAAGGCAGAAACTGACCCTGTTCATCTTTGGGGCGGAAACTTTGGTGCTCGGTGTCGTAGATGTTCCGGTAGGATTGTGCCAGTTCACGGTAATGTTGTTCTTCTTGTGTCTTACCCAAGTCTTTGGCCCATTCGGCCATGCACCATTCTGTATAGGCGTATTCCAGGGTCTTGGATATGGAGTGGGGGACGTATCCATGAGGAGCATTGCCGTTCATTCGTGAAGTGCGGTCGGCATATTGCCAGGCTTTCTCCACATCGTAGTCCCGAATGCCTTTGCGGTATGCATCCACCAAGACGGAGATGGCAGGATTGCCTACCATACATCCGGTGTAAGCATTCAGAAATTCCCAGCGTTCCAAGTAATCTTTTCCACTTTCTTCAGCCAGTGTAATCAGTGAGTTCAGCAGGTCGTTCACTACATCTGGCCGGATGAGGGTCAGCAGGGGCATTTCGCTGCGGAATACGTCCCATCCACTGAAAATGGTACGTTTGTGAAAACTGTGGCTGCGGTGGATCTGCTTGTCGCCACCTGGATACTCGCCATTCACATCGGCAAAGAGTCTTGGATCCAGCATCGTGCGATACAGGGCCGTATAAAAAATGTGTTTCAGGTTTTCGTCTTGGGTGTCTATTTCGATTCGGGACAATGCTTCGTTCCAGGCTTGGTAATTGGCGTGTCGGATGCGTTCAAAATTCCAGTCTGCGATATCGGTTTCCAGATTGAGACGGGCGTTTGCTTCGCTTACAAAAGAGATGCCTGCTTTCATTAAGACTTCTTCTCCTTCTTGGGTCTCGAATTCGCTGAAGAAACCGATATGTTTCCCTTGGAAGGAAGATACCTGCTTGTGAATTTCAGCTTGGGAGACTATTTGCTGGAAAGCATCGGATTCTATAAATTCTCTTTTCCGGGATTGTCCCTCCGGAATGGCGGCCGACCATACTCCATAGTTCTGTAAAGGTTTGGAGAATTGGGCATAAAAGTAGACGGTATAGTCGGCCTTTCCGTCTCCGTTTCCCCAGCCTCCACCTTCGGGTGGGCAAATCATTTTGCCGCTGATGGTGTGGTCGTCAACGACTTTCACTTCCTGCCAGGTGGAAGTTCCTCCTACCCTTCGTGCCAGGTCTATCTGGATACGGGCATTTTTGCACTTCGGATAAGTGAAACGAAGTATGCCGGCATGTTGGGTGACAGTCGCTTCCGCTTGTATTTGGTAGTCTGATAGTTTTACCGAATAATAACCGGCTTTTGCCTGTTCTGATTTTTTGTCGTAACGCGACCGATAACCCGCATCCGGATTGCTGAGCTTCCCTGAGTTGGTATGCATAGGCCCGGTGGTCGGCATAACGAGGAAATTGCCCAGGTCGCCATACCATCCGATACCGCTCATCTGTGTGAAGGCAAATCCTTCTATGCTCTCGTGTTCATAACTGTATCCCGGCCCATTGTCGCCTCCGGTGATTGTATTGGGGCTTAATTGTACCAGTCCGAATGGATAGGTGGCTCCGGGAATGGTTTTTCCCAGACCATGGCTGGCACCGGCCTCCCGGATGTTTGTACTTGCACCGATAAACGGATTGACATAGTAGGCTGCTTCCTTTTCGTGGTCCGAAGCCGCGGAGGCAAATAGGACCGTATACTTGAGGCAAAGCCATAAGATAATTAGCGCTTTCTTCATTTCTGTTGTTCTTAGTTAATAGCTTGATTTTTGTCGTAACTATCTACTTTAGCGCGCTAACTATTAACATTAGCGCGCTAACTATGGACTTTACGGTATCTCTTTTTAGGATTGGGAGGAGGCTGTTTACTCCCATTCCGGTACATCCTGATGATAGAGGTGCTCGACAAAGAAATCGTGTATGCGCCTCATTTCGTATGTACCTCCCAATGAATGGCCGCGGTTGGGCAGATAGAGCTGTTCGAAAGGCTTGTTGGCGTTGACCAGTGCGTTGACTACCTGGAGTGTGGAAGCCGGGTCTACATTGTCATCCAGTTCGCCGTTCACCAGCAGCAGTTTCCCTTTCAGACGCCAGGCGTTGTCTACATTCGAACTCCGGCTGTAGGATTCGTCGATAGGATAGCCCATCCATTGTTCGTTCCACCACATCTTGTCCATACGGTTGTCGTGGCATCCGCACAGCGCTACTGCCACCTTGTAGAAATCGTTGTGGAAAAGCAGGGCGCTCAAGGCATTCTGCCCGCCGGCCGACCATCCGAAGATGCCTACCCGGTTCAGGTCCATGTAGGGATAGCGTCGGGCCGCTTCCTTCATCCAGGCAATCCGGTCGGGGAAACCGGCATCCTTCAGGTTCTTCCAGCAGACGTCGTGGAAGGCTTTCGAACGGTTGGCCGTTCCCATGCCGTCGATCATGACCACGATGAATCCCAGTTCGCAGAGCCGGTAGCCGGCAAAGTTGCGTACAATGAAGGACTTGGGCACATGGGAATCGTGCGGACCGGCGTAGATATATTCGATGACCGGATAACTGCGTGACGGGTCGAAGTTGGAAGGCCGCAGAATGGTACCCCATATATCCGTTTTCCCGTCCCTTCCTTTGGCCGAGAAGACTTCGGGCATCGTCCAGCCCTCTGCTTTCAGTCCGCTGATGTCGGCTTCCTGTACGTCTCCTGTCTGTTTCCCGTCTTCCGTGCGCCTTGTGAGGCTCTTGTAGGGCATGTCGGGACGCGAGTAGCAGTCGGTCATATACTGGAAGTCGGGCGAGAAGGATACTTCATGATTGCCGTTTTCGGGTGTCAGGTCGGTGAATCCGCTGCCGTCCAGCCGTATCTTGCAGTAGTGGATGTTATAGGGGTCCTCACCCTTATACAAGCCTGAGGCTTTGAAGTAGACGGTTTGGCCGGGTTCGTCTACCTTGACCACTTCTCTTACGACCCATTCTCCTTTCGTCAGCTGGCGGAGGACATTACCCTGGTTGTCCAGCAGGTAGAGATGCCTCCAGCCGTCTCTCTCGGATATCCACAGCATTTCTTTCCCGTCGTTCAGGTCGTGACGGAACAGGCGGTTGTAATAGATGAATGTCTTCGAACGTTCGTCGGCCAGGTGGGTAATCTGCCCGTTTTGGGCATTCACTTCGGCCACAATGTAGCGTTGGTGGCCACGCTGGTTATATTCGAAGGTGAAGGCCCGGCTGTCTGCCCGCCATCCCGTCAGGCGGAGGCTGTACGGGTTTTCGTAAAGCCGGGTGTCCAGAGGAATGGCTTTTCTCTGTTCCACATCGAAGAGTACGGGCAGGCTGACTGGCAGTACATCTCCCGGCTTGTCGTAGCGTATCCATTTCAGCGAAGGCTGCAACTGGTCTTTGGGGCTGGAGCTGGTCAGGGGAATGTGTCGGCCCGGCGCCTGGCGGGTGCGGAGCGTTACCAGTTTGCGGGAGTCGGGCGACCATGAAATGTCGGCCGAGTAGTAGAGATCCTTGATACCGTCTGTCGTCAACGGATATTCTTTCCCGTCGGCCACGGTGCGGAGGTAGAGGTTGCAGTCCTTGATGTAGGCATCCATCTTGCCGTCGGGCGAAAGGATGCCTTTTGCCGCATTGTTTTCTGCCGGTCGGCCGGATGGGTTACCCGGTATCTGTTCGCTCAGCCTGTTTCTGGAAATCAGGTAGCCGTATGGCTTGTCGCCGTATCGGAACAACAGACTGTCTTTGCGCACCTCTTCCCGTTGCAGGCCGAGATTATAAGGCTGTATTTCCTTTTGGACCAGTTTGCTCAGCGCTTTGGCCAGTCGGACGGGGTCGAACAATCGTGTTTTCTTGCCGGAGGAGGCGTCTGTCCTGTAATAGACTGTTCCCTGCCGTTCTTTATTCTTGTACCAGAATTCATGTCCGTCTCCTATCCAATGGGGGCGGATGGCATCGTTGTAGACAGTGGGCGCATGAAAGAACAGCGAGTCTGCTCTCCGGTAGTCGTTTGAGGTCACTTGCCCGCAGACGGGTACAACTACCCCAGTTGTGCAGCAGAACAATATAATCTGTATCAGTCTTGAATAAGTGTTATGCATGGCATTATTTGATGTGTGATGGATTGATTTCGTGATAAACCTGGCGTGCCGTTTCAACGGGATCGCCCTGGGCTGTTTGCGGATAGGGGTTGTGCTTCAATGTCCAGGCCTCTTCCAACGCATAGAAGTCGATGGCAGCCGGCGTCTGGCCGTTCAGCTTGGCTTCCAGATAATCGAAATAGGTTTTCCAGCGCAGGTAGTAGAAGTCTTTCAGCAGTCCGCTCCATTCCTTGTGGGCATAGTCCCGCAGACCTCCCGCATCGGCTGCCCGACGGTTGCCCCAGGTGGTAATCTGTACGCGGGCGTTCCACTCCAGCCAGTCTTTTTCGGCCTCTGTATCGCCCATGTTCCGTGCCATTCCTGTCCATTGGCCCAGGCAGAACTCATCGCGGGTGGCCAGCAGACGGTCCTGCAGTTCTATCAGGCGGAGGAAACGGTCGGAAGCAGCTTTGAACAGATTCTTCTCTCCGGCGCGGTAGGCACTTGTCACGACGGAATAGACCAACCGTCCCTTTTCAGCTACGGCCTGGCGCACGATGTCTATCAGGTCGTATTCAAAGTTGTTGTTGCTTTTGAAGCGAGGGGCGGCTTCCACCATCAGCCGGGCGGCTTCCATTACATCTTCCGGTTTGTAGTAATCTTTCATTTCCGACCAGCTGGAAGCCTGATAGGCCTTGAGCGAAGGACGTGCACAGAAGATGGATTCGTGCGTACCCTGCTGGGTGGAGGCCGGCGGGCAGTTGTAGATACTGTTGCGCAGCAGTTCCCAGGCCTGCTCTATTTGCGGGTCGCTCTTGCCGTAGCGTGCGCGGATGTATTCTTTCAGCCATGTGTCGCTGGTGAAGGGCACGTTACGCCAGGGCAGCTCGCTGATGAGTTCGTACATCACCGGATTGTTCTCTATTCCTTCCATCGTCAGACCTACGCCTTTCAGCGTCTGGCCGAAGCGGCTGTCGCGTGCCTTGTAGAATTCGTCGATGACGTGCGACATCTTGCCGTGCAACCCCACATTGCCGCCATAGTTGAGCAGCATGCAGTACAGCCAGTCATGCGCTCCGAAACCGTTCTTCCTGTACCATGTCGAGGCCGGGTCGCCCCATTGCGGACGGCTTTCCGAATACAGGTCGAGCACAATCAGGTCGCCTGCGGGCAGGTTGGCTATCATTTGTTCGTAGGGGCAACGTTGCCAGGCTTGGGCTACCCATACCGCTTTCGGGTTGGCCCGCTTCATGGCGGCGTGGATTGCTTTTCCGGCCGCATCAAGGTCTACCCCTGCCACACTGCCTCCTTCGTGGAAGGGGTCCATGCTGTAGTAGTTGGCTTTGCCGTAAAGTTTGGTCAGCTCTTCGTAATAGAGGTCGGCTATGCGTTGGAACTGGGTGTCGGTAGGCTGCAGGATGGCCGGACGCCGGTAACCGCACCACAGTCCCGGTTCGGCTACATCCAGCCCGAGCTTTTCCTTGGCATTGTTGGGCACCATGCCCGAGTAACCGGGCAGAACGGGCTCTATGCCGAACTCCCGCATGCGTTTGAGTATTTTTTTCTGCAGTTCTTCCTGCTGTTTGTACCAGTGGGGAGTATTGGGACCTCCCCAGGCTTCCAGGTTGTTCATCAGCCACCAGGCCTGGAAAGCCGGTCCGGCCACGAAACTGTTCACCTCGTCCGTGCTGTAGCCCAGCCGGGTAAGTACGTTCCGCCAGACACTGGCTGTACCCGTGATGGCCAGAGGCAGGTTGATGCCATGCAGGGCCATCCAGTCAATCTCCTGCTCCCACCGTTTCCAGTCCCAGAAAGCCATGGAATAGGAGTGGGTACAGTAGTTCAGGTAGTAGCGGTGTTTCAGTGGCGTTTCGTGCCGTTCCTTTTTCGTGACGGCAGGCAATACGTCAGGCAGTTCGGCCTGCATGTTGTTCCAGGTCAGGTGGATACCGGCATGATACTTCAGATACCAGTGTATGCCCGTGGCAATGCTGATAGAGTTGTTACCTCGGACTACGACCTTTTCCCCTTTCTGGTCGAGTTCGAAGAAGTCGGTATCCGATTTCACGTATTCGATGGCAAACTTGCGGGAGGCACCTGCATCGATGCGTTCCAGCAGGCCTTTGACGGGAGTTCCTCCCCGGCTGGTCAATGCCAGAAGAAACAGCCCGATCAGTGTAAGTGTCAGTTTTTGCATAAGACTTTCTGTTTTTCAGGTTTGTATGTGGAGGAATGATTCTGCTCAGCGGGTCAGGTTGAATACTTCTCCGGCTTTCATTTCTTTCTCGACCACTTTACGGGTAAAGGGGTTGAAGACTTTCAGCAGGCCACCTTTTTCTGATGTAATGCGGATGCTTTCCGTTTCGCCGTTACGGTAGGTGGCGCTGACGAGGAAGGCACCCATGGCCCTCAGGTTACGGAAGGAGGCATTCTGCCAGGTCACCGGCAGGGCAGGAAATACCCGTATGATGCCGGTGTGGCTTTGCAGGAGCATCTCCTGTATGGCCGATGCACAGGCAAAGTTACCCTCCAGCGTAAAGGGACGGTATGTGAGGCCGGAATATCCTTTTTTCAGCTGGTCACCGTTCAGGTGGAAGCTGTTGGGCGAGCAGAAGGCTTTGGCAAAGATATGAAGCGAACGTGCGGCGGCATCACCGTCGAAGACACGGGCCTGCAGATTGGCCAGCCAGCTGTACGTATAGCCGCACCAGCCTTGCGGACCCATTTCCTGGAAGTGATGGATGGAGCGTTCGATGAGCTGCCGTGCCTTTTTCCCTTGCGATGCGTCAATCAGGCCCATGGGATGGATGGCCAGCAGATGCGACAGATGGCGGTGGGAGTATGTGAGCGGGTAGCCGGGAGCGATGGTCAGGCCGGTACAATCGACATCCAGATCGGGCCATTCGGCAAGCTGTTGTTTCCAGTGTGCGGCTTCTTCGTTCAACTGCAGATGTTCGGCCATTTCGCCGGCTGCCTGAAGGGTGAAGCGGATACAGGCCAGGTCGTAGTTGGTGGTTTGCTTGAACCAGGCTTCCAGACGGTTGTCGTTGATCTCGGGCGAGCTGGACAGAGGCAACTGTCGTTTCCCGTTCGAATCTTTCACGGAAATGTTCTCAAAATAGCGTGCCGCTTCCTTTACCCAGGGGTAAGCTCTTTCGCGCAGGAAGGTGTCGTCGGCCGAGTATTTCCATTGCAGGTAGAAGTGCTGTGCCAGCCACCCCGATGCAGTAGGTTGGTGGGAGTATGGATTCCATCCGCCCAGGTTCTTGCCGTCCAGGGTCGAGATGCAGGGCACGTTCAGGCCTTCCACGCCAAAGAACTGGCGGGTATAGGCCTCGCTGTTCTCCTTGATTTGCCAGAGCCAGTCGGTGAAGACGGCCGATTCTTCCAGGTGGTTGGCCGCATAGCCCGGCCAGTAGCTCAGCTGGGTGTTGAGGTCGTTGTGGAAATCACCTCTCCAGGGTGGTGTCTGCCCGTTGTCGGCCGTCCATACGGCCTGCAGGCAGATGGGGGGTGCATCCTTGCGCGAGGCAGCGCCGAATTTGTACATCTCCAGATACCATTGCCGCTCCAGCAGCGGGTCGTCGGGCAGGCTGAGGCTGCACTGTTCCCAGTAGTTTTTCCACCAGCCTGTATGCTCGTGCAGGGCGGTGGCAAAGTCTTTGGCGTAGCTCTTCATCTGTTTGGAGGCCGGTGTGGCTTCGCTGTAGGGTGTGCCCTCTGTGGTGAGGCAGAAGGTTCCCTCTAATGTCTGTGCGTCAGGCTGTTTCCAGCGAACGTCTATTTCGTAAGCCACGTCGCCGTAGGCTTTCTGCCGGTAAGTGATATGCCCGTCTTTGGCGGTTATTCTTCCTTTCTTATATCCCAGCCGTGCCAGTGAGTTATGCTCGATTTTTACGTCTTGGGGCGCTTCGTAGGCAGGAGTCACCAGTTGCACTTCGGGCATCTGCGGCAGGTGTGTAAAGCGAAAGTGCCCCACCTTGTCGGCAGCGTTGGTGAAGATCTGTGCGGTTGCACCATTTTCCCACGTGATGGTGCATACGGCGGTATGTACATCCAGTTCGGCGCTTTTCACGCTGCCCAAGCCGGCGATGGGAATTTCGATGGCGCCTGCGGGAATCTTGGTGGGTGCGATGTCTTTGCTGGTACGGTCGTCAATGATACGGTGTACGGGAGCGATGTCTTTCTTCTCCACAGCTTCGCACACGAAGCGGAAGGTATAGTCGGGACCCGAGAATTCCTTGACGGGGCGCAGGTCCCACAAGTCGGCACGGTCGAGTGCCAGACGTAGTTTGTCGCCTTTCTGCCAGACGAGTGCTCCCATGATGCCGTTGCCCAGCGGGATACCTTCGTCCCATACTTGCGGAAGCCGGGCGAAGTGCAGGCCGTGGACCGCAGCCGGTCTGTCTGTGGGTTGGGATACTGCGGCGGGTGTTATAGAGAATAAGCCGCCGGTTGTCGGAGCTGCATGGAGCTGCCCCAAGCTCGTGGCCAGAAGCACGAGCAAGCCGATGTTTCTTGTTTTTTTCATGGATAAATTTGAATGTGACGCAAATATAGTGCTTTTGTGGAAGAGCAAAATGAAAAAACTGTTATTTTTGTGGCATGAAAAACTTGAATGTATAACTGATGAAACGCTTATTTCTTATTTTTCTGTCATTTTGCTGTTATGCCCTTGTGCAGGCCCAGCCGCCGTTGGCATACGACTTTCCCGAGAATCCGCAGAGTGCCTGCTACGGGCAGGATGCGGCGAAGTGTTACCGGCTGATCGAGAACCAGGCCCGTTACCTGCTTTCCATCGTCAGGCCCTGGCACGGTGACAACCGTTACAAACTGCTGACCGCCACGAAGGGTGGCGAAGAACACATCACGCGGCCCAACACGGGGGCGATAGCTATCTTCTGCTTCCTCCATCGCTTTGGCGATTATTCGGAACGTGAGGTGGGGGTGTCGCGTCAGGTGCTGCTCAACGACTACATCATCCCGATGATGCGCTATGTGCTGTCGGTACACAAGACCGGCGACAAGACGTTCGACGACGGCAAACAGTGGGGACGGAGCTGGCAGTCGGCCCACTGGACGCATCAGCTGGGGCAGGGAGCCATGTCGGTGTGGAACGTCCTTCCCGAAGAAATCCGTGCGGGCGTGCTGCGGGTGGTGCGTGCCGAAGCCGACGAAATAGCTTCGAAGAATCCTCCCTATAACCTGACGGTGGACAGCAAGTCGGAAGAAAATGCCTGGAATGCCGGTGCCCTGTCGGCCGCGCTGATGCTGATGCCCGGCGACGCTCGGGTACCTGTGTGGCAGGAGGCTTTGCAGCGCTGGCTCCTGTCGGCCTATCTCTGTCCGAACGATGCGGATAAAGAGATTTTGATTGACGGCCGGCCACTGAAAGACCAGTTCGAAGGGGCCAATATCTACAACGATTATACCCTGGAAAACCACGGGCTGGTACACCCCGACTATATGACGGCCTGCACGCTGAAGGGCGAGGTGATGATCGACTTCCTGGCCACCGGCCGTCCGATGCCCGATGCCTGCATGTACAACATCGACCACATCTACGAGCAGCTGAAGATACTTCTGCTGCCTTCCGGAGGGTTTGTCTATCCCACGGGGCAGGATTGGGCCATCTTCCGTCATTGCGACTGGACCAATATGCACGCCTTCTGCCTTTACTATATACAACGATCCGGAGGCCCTGCACTGGCTGCGGGTCACGCTGGACGTCATCGACCGCATGCAGCGCAGGCATGCCGACGGGCGCATCTATGCTCCTCACGAGAATGATTTCCCTTCGTCGCAGACGTTGTGCGGGCTGGGGCTGGCTGATACCTGGAAGATGTTGATGCTGGCCAAGCCGGTGACCGAGGCACAACCCCGTCCCACGGTAGCCAAGATTTATCCCGACGGCAAGTTCTTCATCCGCAAGACGGGAACGGCGGTCCATACGGTGGCCTGGGGTAAGAAGATACAGTTCCAGGCTCTGTCGCAGTCGAAGGACCCGCTGGTGGCTCCCGACTGGCAGAACGGAGTGGGCTTCATCCGTCTGAAGGGTGAAAAGCGCAGCCTCCCGCTGAACCTGAAGGGCGTGGAGATTGATACCCTGGCAGTCGGATATACCTTCCGCCTGCACGTGGAGCACGGCGATGCCGTTCGGGCCGACTATACCGTCACTTCGCTGGAAAACGGCGACTTGCAGATTTCGGAGAAGCTGGTAGCCATGCGCGACGTGACGACCGAGGCTATCGAAACCCAGACCATCGGTATCCTGAACCACCAAGGCTGGATAGAGGAGAAGGGCTACCGTATGCTCAATAACGAAGGGACGGAGGTGTGTATGGAGTCCATGTCGGGCGTCCGCAGGGCGGTGCAAGGCAAGGAGGTATCGGTAGACCACCGGCTGACGGTACGTTCGGAAAAGCCGTTGCAGGGCTCCTATACCTGTACCGACCAGTGGAAGGCGTCCAAGCAGCTCGACCGCCTGGTGCTGAACGAACAGAACGGAGAACACAGCTGGCGACGGGGAGAGGTCATCCACGAGAATACGGTGACGCTGTCGTATACCGCCGCCGACTGACGCATTTTACGGCATGTTTCGGCTGCTTGTCCGATACGCCAGCCGGTGACTGTCCATGAAGTCCTGTATCCGTCCGAACAGGTTTCTGACTTCGGCGGGTGTGAAGAAATCAGTCTGCACGCCGAATTCCTGATAAAAATATCGTGGGAGGTCTGTGAGCCTGATGCCCTGTCGGTGGGCAAAGCTCCAGGCCTCCTCTTTTTCTACCGTGATTTGCCGTAGGCTCTTCGTCTGCCTCCGGTCGTTTTCGTACTCCATCTGTACGACAAAGCGGCCCGTGTCGTCGAAGCCGGTCAGGATGGCCGCGTAGTTGTCGAAGTCGGCATGGGTTTCTATAATGAGTTCTTCCAGTGTCAGCATAGTCAATTGATTTTGGGGTATTTGCTGCAAAAATAGCGAAAGGCGAGAGGAGAGGCAAATGAAAAACACAGTTTTTCAATTTGACTATGCCGAGCTGCCTCCTATTTTATCGAAAAATGAAGGTGTGCCAAAATAGAAGTATCTTCAACTCTCCTCCTTCTGGAAGGAGGGGAGTTAAATAGCCTCACCTCATTTTGACACAACCCCTATTTTATCTAAAGATAGCGAAAGGCGAGGGCAGAACGTTTTTTATATGCCAAGCCAGGTATCGCCTTTTTAATTAAGATAAAATCTTTGCTTTTGAGTAAAGATATTTTATCGTTATTTTCTATCTCCTTCCGTTCGCTGTTTAAAAGTTGCCCAAATGCTTCATGGGGAATGTTTCAAACATTCGGGGGGTATGTTTGAAACATTCGACCCTTATGTTTGAAACATAGGCCCCTTGAGGTTGAAACCCGGAGTTTGGCAACTTGTGGCATGCTTGTGGAAGAAATATTTCAAATGTAAAGAATTCAGATATCTTTCTCTTGAAATAGACAGGAGGGTGGTGGCGTTTTGGCGAGAATTCGTATCTTTGCATCTGTTGCAGGCTGACGGATGGTGCGGGGAGTACATCGGACGTCCGTAATAACGATAAACTTTTGAAGAACGATGAAAAATAGAATTACAGAACTTTTTGGAATACAATATCCTGTCATTGCAGGAGGAATGGTGTGGTGCAGCGGTTGGCGGCTGGCCTCGGCTGTCAGTAATGCTGGCGGACTGGGACTGATTGGTGCCGGTTCGATGAACGCCGATTTGCTGCGTGAACACATCCGGAAGTGCAAGGCTGCGACCGACAAGCCGTTTGGTGTGAATGTCCCCCTGCTGTACAAGCATGCCGAGGCCATGATGGAAGTCATCATGGAAGAAAAAGTGCCCGTGGTGTTCACGTCGGCCGGAAGCCCGAAGACGTGGACGGGCAAGCTGCACGCGGCCGGAATAAAGGTCGCCCATGTTGTGGCCAGCACAAAGTTTGCCCTGAAGTGTCAGGAAGCGGGCGTAGATGCCGTGGTGGCTGAGGGCTTCGAGGCCGGAGGACACAACGGAAAGGAAGAAACGACGACGATGGTACTTGTACCCCATGTCAGGCAGCACATAGACCTGCCTTTGATTGCCGCCGGCGGAATAGGTACGGGAGCCGGCATGCTGGCCGCTTTTGCGCTGGGAGCAGAGGGCGTGCAGATAGGTACCCGTTTTGCGCTGACCCGTGAAAGCTCGGCCAGCGACCGTTTCAAGGACTTGTGTGCCGGTCTGCAGGAAGGCGATACGATGCTGTCCTTGAAGAAAGTGGTGCCGACCCGACTCATAAAGAACGAATTTTTCCGCAGGGTGGAAGAAGCGGAAAACAGGGGCGCTTCTGCCGAGGAAATGAAGGAAATACTGGGTTTTGGCAGGGCGAAAAAGGGCATTTTTGAAGGAGACCTGGACGAAGGGGAACTTGAAATCGGGCAAGTGGCGTATCTGGTACGGGACATTCCTACGGTGCAGGAAGTTTTTGACAGCCTGATGGCGGAGTACAGGGAACGGCTGGGCAGCCTGGCCGGAATGTAGTCCGCTGGCGACGGTTCCGGGAATCTGTGAAAAGCTTGCCTTAAAAATAATTTGCACCCCGTTTTTTTGATAATTGAAAGAATAACGCTAATTTTGCGCACTCATTTTGAGATTTTGGAATATAGTATAAATCAAATAAATAATTTGTTACGATGAACGTTTCATTGCAAAACATTGACAAGGTGAGCGCGCTGCTTACCGTAAAGCTTGAGAAAGCTGACTACCAGGAGAAGGTAGACAAGGCCCTGAAGTCTTTCCGTCAGAAAGCTCAGATGCCCGGTTTCCGTAAAGGTATGGTTCCGATGAGCCTCGTGAAGAAGATGTATGGCAAGTCGGCATTGGCTGAGGAAGTGAACAAGTTGCTTTCTGAAACTGTATACAAGTATATACAAGACAATAAGGTGAACATCCTGGGTGAGCCTCTGCCCAACGAGGACAAGCAGCCCGTCATCGACTTCGATACGCAGGAAGAGTTCGAATTCCTGTTCGACATCGCACTGGCTCCCGAATTCAAGGCTGAAGTGAGCGCTGACGACAAGATTGACTACTACGACATCGAAGTGACCGACGAAATGGTGGACAACCAGGTGAAGTCTTACACACAGCGTAACGGCAAGTACGACAAGGTAGATGTTTATGCCGACAACGACATGCTGAAAGGTCTGCTGGCCGAGCTCGACGAGCAGGGCAACACGAAGGAAGGCGGCATTCAGGTAGAAGGTGCCGTGATGATGCCTTCTTATATGAAGAACGACGAGCAGAAGGCCATCTTCGCCAACGCCAAGGTGAACGACGTGCTCGTATTCAACCCCCACACCGCTTGGGACGGCAATCCTGCCGAACTGGCTTCGCTGCTGAAGATTGACAAGGAAGCAGCTGCCGAAGTGAAGTCCAACTTCAGCTATCAGGTAGAGGAAATCACCCGTTTCGTGCCCGGTGACCTGAACCAGGAAATCTTCGACCAGGTATTCGGCGAAGGTGTGGTGAAGACGGAAGAAGAATTCCGTGCCAAAGTGAAAGAAGCTATCGCCAAGCAGTTTGTGGCCGACAGCGACTACAAGTTCCTCATCGACCTGCGCAAGGTAATGATGGAAAAGGTTGGCAAGCTGGAGTTCCCCGACGCATTGCTGAAGCGTGTGATGCTGGCCAACAACGCCGATAAGGGTGAGAAGTTCGTGGAAGAAAACTACGACAAGAGCATCGAAGAGCTGACCTGGCACCTCATCAAGGAACAGTTGGTAAAAGCCAATGACATCAAGGTTGAGCAGGATGACATCACCAACATGGCCAAGGAATCGACCCGTGCACAGTTTGCCATGTACGGCATGCTGAACGTACCCGACGAACTGCTGGAAAACTATGCCAAGGAAATGCTGAAGAAGAAAGAAAGCATCGAAGGCCTCGTGAACCGCGTGATTGAGACGAAACTGGCTGCTGCCGTGAAGCCTCAGGTTACACTGGAACACAAGAGCATTTCGGCTGCCGACTTCAACAAGATGTTCGAATAAAACAGCTGCGGGCTGCAGGGAATGACGGGAACTCGTTTCCCACATGTCGCTTGTAGCTTGTCACTCGTCACTATAAACGGGGATGTCTGAAAAACTTTTCAAACATCCCCGTTTTTTTTGTGTCTCTCTATTCTTTTTTGTTTCTTTGCACCCGCAATTATAATAAGTAGTAAAGATTATGGATGATTTTAGAAAGTATGCCACCAAGCATTTGGGAATGAACAGCCTTGTGCTGGACGATGTGATCAAGTCGCAGGCCGGTTATCTGAACCCCTATATCTTGGAAGAACGCCAGCTCAACGTAACCCAGCTTGATGTGTTTTCCCGTCTGATGATGGACCGTATCATCTTCTTGGGTACACAGATTGACGATTATACGGCCAATACCCTCCAGGCACAGTTGCTCTACCTGGATTCGGTAGACCCGGGCAAGGACATCTCTATCTATATCAATTCGCCGGGCGGCTCGGTATATGCCGGCCTGGGCATCTATGACACGATGCAGTTCATCACCAGCGATGTGGCTACTATCTGTACAGGCATGGCAGCCAGTATGGCAGCTGTACTGCTGGTAGCCGGAGCCGAAGGCAAACGTTCGGCCCTGACTCATTCGCGCGTCATGATCCATCAGCCGATGGGAGGTGCGCAGGGACAGGCTTCGGATATCGAAATCACGGCCCGTGAGATTCAGAAGTTGAAAAAGGAACTCTATACCATCATTGCCGACCATTCGCATACGCCTTTCGATAAAGTGTGGGCCGACTCCGACCGCGACTATTGGATGACCGCTCAGGAGGCGAAGGAATATGGTATGGTAGACGAAGTGTTGATTAGGAAATAAGTATGGCTGATTCAAGAAGAACAAAGAACAGATGCAGCTTTTGTGGGCGGTCTGAAGATGAAGTGGGACTCCTGATTACGGGAATGAACGGCTTCATCTGCGACAGCTGTGCCATGCAGGCTTACGAGATAACGCAGGAGGCCCTGGAGAACAAACGCAAGGACGGTACCAGCAAACTGAACCTGAAGGAACTGCCCAAGCCGATGGAAATCAAGGCTTTCCTCGACCAGTATGTCATCGGGCAGGACGATGCCAAGCGCTTCTTGTCTGTTTCGGTGTACAATCACTACAAACGTCTGTTGCAGAAAGACAGCGGCGATGATGTGGAGATTGAAAAGTCGAACATCATCATGGTGGGCAGTACGGGTACGGGAAAAACCCTGCTGGCGCGTACCATCGCCAAGCTGCTGCATGTGCCTTTTACCATTGTAGACGCTACGGTGCTTACGGAGGCCGGTTATGTGGGCGAGGACATTGAAAGCATCCTGACCCGCCTGCTTCAGGTAGCCGACTACAATGTGCCCGAGGCTGAACGGGGCATTGTGTTCATCGATGAAATCGACAAGATTGCCCGCAAGGGTGACAATCCCTCCATCACGCGCGATGTGAGCGGAGAGGGTGTGCAGCAGGGATTGCTGAAGCTGCTCGAAGGGTCGGTGGTCAACGTTCCTCCCCAGGGCGGACGCAAGCATCCCGAGCAGAAGATGATACCGGTCAACACCAAGAATATCCTCTTCATTTGCGGCGGAGCGTTCGACGGCATCGAGAAGAAGATTGCCCAGCGCTTGAATACGCATGTCGTGGGATATAGCGCTGTGCGCAATACGGCTACTGTCGACAAGAACAACCTGATGCAGTACATCGCTCCTCAGGATTTGAAGTCTTTCGGTCTGATTCCTGAAATTATCGGCCGTCTGCCGGTGCTCACCTATCTGAACCCGTTGGACCGTACGGCTCTGCGATCCATCCTGACTGAACCCAAGAACTCCATCATCAAGCAGTATGTCAAACTCTTTGAGATGGACGGCGTGAAGCTGGAGTTTGAGGAGGCCGTATTCGAGTATATCGTAGACAAGGCAGTCGAGTACAAGCTCGGCGCGCGCGGTCTGCGTTCTATCGTCGAAACCATCATGATGGATGCCATGTACGAGATTCCTTCCGAGAAGAAGGATACTTTCGTGGTGACGCTCGACTATGCCAAACATCAGCTCGAGAAAGCCAATGTGGCCCGCCTGCAGAACGCCTGAGCATGAAATAGAACGAATATTGCCTGTTTTAGTGTTTTTTCTGAAAAATATTCAGTGCATTTTGCTTGAAAATTGAGAAGTTGTTTATAACTTTGTTAGGACTCTTGCGGGAATAATGTCCGCCAAGGGTTTGTGAACAAGTTGGAGATTGATAAAAAGAACGCTTAATAAACAACAATCTAATTGAAGGACATGGCTGAGAAGAAGATTAATTTGCAGGAACAACTGAAGAAATACTTCGGGTTCGACACGTTCAAGGGAAATCAAGAGGCAATCATCCAGAATCTGTTGGATGGGAACGATACGTTTGTACTGATGCCTACCGGTGGAGGTAAGTCATTGTGCTATCAGCTGCCTTCGCTGCTGATGGAGGGGACGGCTATCGTCATATCGCCGCTGATTGCTCTGATGAAGAACCAGGTGGACGCCATGCGCAACTTCAGTGAAGAAGACGGAGTGGCCCACTTTATCAATTCTTCTTTGAACAAGACAGCCATCGATCAGGTGAAGTCGGATATATTGAGCGGAAAAACCAAGCTGCTGTATGTGGCGCCCGAGTCGCTGACGAAGGAGGAATATGTGGAGTTCCTGAAGACGGTCAAGATCTCTTTCTATGCCGTGGACGAAGCGCACTGTATTTCGGAATGGGGGCATGACTTCCGGCCTGAGTACCGTCGTATACGTCCTATTATCAATGAAATAGGAAAGGCTCCGCTGATTGCTCTGACAGCAACGGCTACGCCCAAGGTGCAACACGATATCCAGAAGAATCTGGGAATGACGGATGCGAAAGTCTTCAAATCGTCGTTCAACCGGCCCAATCTTTATTATGAGGTACGCCCGAAGACGGCTAATATCGACAAGGATATCATCAAGTTCATCAAGAACAATCCGGAAAAGTCGGGCATCATCTACTGTCTGAGCCGGAAAAAGGTTGAGGAGCTGGCGGAAGTGTTGCAGGCCAACGGCATCAACGCCCGTCCGTATCATGCCGGTATGGACTCGGCTACCCGGTCGCAGAATCAGGATGACTTCCTGATGGAGAAAATCGATGTCATCGTGGCAACGATAGCCTTTGGTATGGGTATCGACAAGCCTGATGTGCGTTTCGTTATCCATTACGATATCCCCAAGAGTCTGGAAGGATATTACCAGGAAACCGGGCGTGCAGGACGCGACGGAGGAGAAGGACAGTGCATAACGTTCTATACAAACAAAGATTTGCAGAAACTGGAGAAGTTTATGCAGGGAAAACCTGTGGCAGAACAGGAAATTGGCAAGCAGCTTCTGCAGGAAACGGCTGCCTATGCCGAATCTTCTGTATGTCGCCGCAAGACGCTGTTGCATTATTTCGGCGAAGAGTATACGGAAGATAATTGTGGTAATTGTGACAATTGTTTAAATCCTAAGAAACAAGTGGAAGCTCAAGACTTATTGTGTACTGTGATTGAAACGGTTCTCGCTGTCAAGGAGAACTTCAAATCCGATTATATTATAGATGTCATTCAAGGCCGTGAAACTTCGGAAGTGCAGGCGCATCTGCATGAAGACCTCGAAGTGTTCGGCTCGGGAATGGGCGAAGAAGACAAGACATGGAATGCGGTAATCCGCCAGGCACTGATTGCCGGATACCTCACCAAGGATGTGGAAAACTACGGCTTGCTGAAGGTGTCGGATGCAGGACGGAAATTCCTGAAGCATCCCAAGTCGTTCAAGATAACGGAAGACAATGACTTTGACGAAGTGGAAGAAGAGGCACCGGCGCGTGGCGGAGGAGCCTGTGCGGTAGACCCCGTGTTGTACTCGATGCTGAAGGACTTGCGCAAAAAGTTGTCCAAGCATCTGGAAGTGCCTCCGTATGTCATATTCCAGGATCCTTCGCTGGAAGCGATGGCTACCATTTATCCCATTACGCTGGAAGAATTGCAGAATATTCCGGGTGTGGGAGCCGGAAAGGCCAAACGTTATGGTGAGGAATTCTGCAAGCTCATCAAACGTCATTGCGAGGAGAACGAAATTGAGCGTCCGGAAGACTTGCGTGTGCGTACCGTTGCTAACAAGTCGAAGATGAAGGTGGCTATCATTCAGGCCATCGACCGCAAGGTGGCGTTGGACGACATTGCCGTGTCAAAAGGCATTGAGTTCGACGAACTGCTCGACGAAATCGAGGCAATTGTCTATTCGGGTACCAAGCTGAATATCGACTACTTCCTGGATGAAATCATGGATGAGGACCACATGCTGGATATCTATGACTACTTCAAGGAGTCGACGACAGACAATATTGACGATGCGCTCGAAGAATTGGGTGATGACTATACGGAGGAAGAGGTACGCCTGGTTCGCATCAAGTTTATATCGGAAATGGCGAACTAACCCCTCTTTTCTGCGCTAAAAAAAGAAAATTTATTGCGTGCGAATATGCGAAAATGGAATAAAAAACGTATATTTGCACGCAATAAATTTTTTACGCCATATGTCATTTATTGCTGATAAAATTGTTATGGACGGATTGACGTACGACGACGTACTGCTGATCCCCGCTTATTCTGAAGTACTTCCCAAGACTGTCGAGCTCTCGACCAAGTTTTCAAGAAACATCGAGTTGAAAATTCCTTTTGTAACGGCTGCAATGGACACGGTTACAGAAGCAAAAATGGCTATCGCCATTGCCCGAGAAGGAGGCATTGGAGTGATCCACAAGAATATGTCCATTGAGGAACAGGCACGTCAGGTGGCTATCGTGAAGCGTGCGGAAAACGGTATGATTTACGATCCTGTGACAATCAAGAGAGGCTCTACTGTAGCCGATGCGCTGGGGCTGATGGCAGAATACAAGATTGGTGGTATTCCTGTGGTGGACGATGAGGGCCATCTGGTAGGTATTGTTACCAACCGTGACCTGCGTTTTGAAAAGGACCACAGCAAGCGTATCGATGAGGTGATGACGAAGGAGAACATCGTTACAACCAACCAGACGACCGATCTGGAGGCTGCTGCGCAGATTCTGCAGGAACATAAGATTGAGAAATTGCCGGTAGTCGATAAAGACAACAAGCTGGTGGGCTTGATCACCTATAAGGACATAACAAAGGCTAAAGACAAACCGATGGCTTGCAAGGATGCCAAAGGCCGCTTGCGCGTAGCTGCCGGTGTGGGTGTGACAGTCGATACACTGGATCGTATGAAAGCTTTGGTGGAAGCCGGTGCCGATGCCATTGTCATCGATACGGCTCACGGTCATTCCAAATACGTGATTGAAAAATTGAAGGAAGCCAAGAAAGCTTTCCCTGACATTGATATTGTAGTAGGTAATGTCGCAACTGGCGAGGCTGCCAAGATGTTGGTGGAAGCCGGTGCCGATGCTGTGAAAGTAGGTATCGGTCCGGGTTCAATCTGTACGACGCGTGTGGTAGCCGGAGTCGGTGTTCCCCAGCTGTCGGCTGTATATGATGTAGCCAAGGCGTTGGAAGGTACGGGTGTGCCTTTGATTGCCGACGGTGGTTTGCGTTATTCGGGCGATGTGGTGAAAGCATTAGCCGCAGGTGGTTACAGCGTGATGATTGGTTCGTTGGTAGCCGGAACGGAAGAATCTCCCGGTGACACAATTATCTTTAACGGCCGTAAGTTCAAGTCTTATCGTGGCATGGGATCGTTGGAAGCAATGGAGAACGGGTCGAAGGACCGCTATTTCCAAAGCACTACCACCGATGTCAAGAAGCTGGTTCCCGAAGGTATTGCAGCCCGTGTTCCTTATAAAGGTACGTTGTACGAGGTTATCTACCAGTTGGTAGGTGGTTTGCGTGCCGGTATGGGATATTGTGGCGCTGCCAACATCGAGCAGTTGCACAATGCCAAGTTTACCCGCATTACCAATGCCGGTGTACTCGAAAGCCATCCGCACGATGTGGCCATTACCAGTGAGGCACCTAATTACAGCCGTCCTGAATAATAAAGCATGCAGAGGTTGAGGAAGTTCCGGAGGGGCCTCTTCACCTCTGAAGATAAAAATAGGAGAAGACACGGATGATACGTTGTTTCGCATGTTTCTCTACAGGTAAACTTGTGATGACGTGTCATCCGTGTTGTCTTTTTGATTGTATGGAATGAAAAGGAGAACATGATGGGAAAGTGGGGTTGGTTGTGTGTGTGGTGCCTTTTGTCTTTGCGGATGGGAGCGCAAGACAACAGTACGTTGTTGCGGATTGACGGTGAGCCGGTAAATGTTTCGGAATACAGGTCGTTTGTTGCCGGAAAAACTGCTGCCGGGTCGGGAATTGATGATTTCATCGATTTCAAGTTGAAAGCGTTGGCCGGTCGGAAGGCAGGGATGGACACATTGCCGCAAATCCGGCAGGCATTGGAGCTTTGCAAAAAGCGTTGTCTGGCAGATTGCATGATAGACAACCATAAGGCCGATTCGGCTGCACGGGCCTATTACGGGATGTTGAAGACGGGGAAATTCGTCGGAAAGGTTCGGGTATGTCAGATTTTCAAGTCTCTTCCCCAAAATGTCTCGTCCAGATGCTTGGAACGGGTAGAGAGTGAAATGGATTCACTTTATCAGGCGTTGGAAAGCGGCCGGATTGATTTTGAGACGTGTGTTCGCAACAGTTCCGAGGATAAGTCTGTTTTCTGGGTGGAATATCTGCAGATGCCTGCCGAATTTGAGGAGGTGGTCTTTACATTGCCCGAGGGGCGGATATCCTGTCCTTTTTTTACACCTCAGGGCCTACATATCGTGAAGGTGTTGGAACGGAAGGAATTGCCGGCTTTTGAACAGCTGAAAGGCAGGTTGGCAGAAAGAGTTGTGCAGAGCAAATGGAATGAAGTGACATCGGCAAGGGTGGAGCGGTTGAAAAAGAAGTTTGGCTATAAAGTCGACAAGGATGGTGTAGCCGACTTGATGCGGAACGGGAAAACCGTCAAGGCGTTGTTCGTTCTGGATGGCAGGACTTATTCCGGAAAAGAATTTGCCTGGTTTGCCGCTTCGCATCCGGCTTCTCTTCGTTGGCAGTTGGAGAATTTTGTGAAGAAAACGGTGCTGGATTATGAAAGCCGCCAGTTGTTGACAACGTCGCCTGAGTTCGCGTCGGATATATACTTTTATCGCGACAGCCTTTTGGGGGCGGAGATGGAACGTCGGGAATTCGGCGAACGGATTCTGTTGGATACGGTTGGTGTAGAACATTTTTTTGAAACCCATCGAAAGCAATATCATTGGTCACATTCCCGCTATGACGGTATCGTTCTGCACTGCAGGTCGAAACGTATAGCCAAACGGGTACGGAAGTTCCTGAAAAAGTTGCCGTCTGATGAATGGATGGAAGCAATTCGTTTGGGAGTGAATGCCGGTGACTCAGCTGATGTCATTGCCCAGCGGGGATTGTTTGCCAAAGGTGACAATCCGTATGTGGACGAACATGTGTTCAAAGGCCGTGAGGCTTCTCCGATGGAAGGCTTTCCTTATGTGGCCCTGGTAGGAGAAAAAATCAAGGGGCCGCTTCGTTGGCAGGATGTTGGCGGGCAGTTGTGGACGGATTATTACCACTACCGGGAACAAGGCTGGTTACACAGGCTGCGCCAGATGTTTAAGGTTGAAATTAACCAAGAGGTTTTAAAAACCGTTAATAATCACTGATGCAAC
>NZ_CABUOL010000017.1 GCF_902493215.1 uncultured Mediterranea sp. | reverse complement strand
CTATGGTGCAAATTGCCGCCATAAAATTATTTTTGAATAAATTTTAAACAGCTTCTTACTTTTTTAATATTTTTGCGACTATTCTAGATATAGATGGTGTAGAATTTGACTATTAAATTTGTATGATGAGCATGGAAATACGTTATGGAAAGAGTGATAGCTTAAGACTGTTTTGTTGTTTGTGGTATTTTTTACTTATCTCAAATTATGGTTCCTATTTTAAACATTTAGGAATATCGGATGGCTTACTTCATTTGTCTATAAGGGCTCTTTATCAAGATCAGCTAGAAAGGATATGTATTGGTACTCAAGAAGGAGTCTCTATTTTTGATGGGACAAATGTATTTGGATATAAATCAATTTGGGAAGGTAGTGTAAATTGTGCTGGCAACACTGAACGGAAACTTCTTTTGGGTCGTTTGGTCTCTTGTATTACTGGAGATAAATGTGGGAATATATATTTATTGGTTGATGATAATCTAGTGAAATATGATTTAAGGCGAGAGAAGTTCAGTTTGTTTGGTAAAGGTGGATTTCATTTTGTTGATTCGTACCAAGGTGATATTTGGGCGATAAGAAATGATTCCATTGTTCAATATGGAACTTCTGATGTTTTTTTATTTTCATTGGATGCTGATTTGAATGGTTACCGACAGCTGTTGATAGATGGAGTTTTTGGGAGGATTGATATATCTGGGGGCTTATATAAAATGAATAAGCGAGTGAAAAAGGAAGTTGTTTTGCAAAATGTGGACATCAGAACTTTATTTAAGGAAAGAGATGGATGAATATGGGGGGCAACCTTGGAGGGTGGCTGTTTTCTTATAACTTCTCAAAATAGAGATGCTGAAAGATAAAATGGATGTATTGTATGCAGCCTCTTTACTTATTGAGATTGCTAATGTGTGGTGTGCTGCATGGTGGTTAAGACTGTTTTTATGGCATTGTTGTTAGGTGGAGGATTTTGGATTTATCGTGTGCAGGAGGTTAAAAGACGTTTTGTGTTATCATTGGAGAAGGAGTAGTTGGAAAAGGTACATATAGAGGGAATGAATCAAATAAAGTTTTGTTTTTACAAATATTAGCACAATTCAAAATGTCTTTAATATTGATTTTTACTCAAATGGAGATTATACAACAGAATTCTAAAATAACAACATCTGTTCGTTTACAACTTTCCAAAGTATCCAGATATGTCAGGCAATTGAATGATTTGAAAACTGAATTGTTGAACTTTAGAGAAATTGAACAACGAAAAAATAAAATGAGACTTTCAAGGCATAATTTGACTTTCTTTTTAAAAGAAATGTTTGATGATTTTTCAGAGTATGCTAAGCGGCATCGTATAGACTATCGTTTTATTGATAATTTGTCAGAATGTAATGATGTGTGGTTTGATGTAAGGCAAATGCAAAAGGTTCTATCAAATTTGTTGTCTAATGCATTTAAATTTACTCCAGATGGTGGAATGATAATATTGAGAGTTGAAAAAATAATAAAAAATGTTAAGATATGCGTGGAGGATACAGGAACCAGAATTTTGAATGAAGATTTACCTTATGTATTTAACCGTTTTTATCAATCGGAAGATATTACTTCTTCTGTTGATACGAGAGGTGCTGGTACAGGAATTGGATTAGCGCTAGCTAAAAACATTGTAGAACAACACCATGGAAATATTAATGTTGTTTCAGAAATAGGAAAAGGTACTAGCTTTACGGTAGAGCTTCCTATAGATAAATCTGTCTACAAAGGGGATACAGAAGTGGTATGGGACGAAACTGCAATTCATCTTGAACAGTTGGAGTGGAATTCTGATGATATAATAGTTGAGGATACTTCTTGGTTATTGCCTGAGAATGGAGGAGATGTGAAAAAAATATTGATAGTTGAAGATGATGTGGAACTTGTGCAAATGTTGTATAAGTTATTTACTCCATTATATGAAGTTGTGTTGGCTTCTAATGGATTGGAAGGCCTGGAGAGGGTACGTGACGAAGTTCCAGATTTGGTGTTGAGTGATGTGATGATGCCTAAAATGTCAGGATTTGAAATGTGTCGTCAGATAAAATCCAATTTGGATTGGTGTCATATACCTGTTATTCTATTGACTGCACTTGACTCTCTTGAAAGTAATATAGAGGGATTAAGGATGGGAGCAGACGATTATGTTACTAAACCCTTTGATGTTGAGTTGTTGCTTATGCGTTGTAATAATATGATTCGGAATCGACAGCTGGTGAAGGAAAAATATACTAAACAAATGGATACTGAGATAGTTATGCTGACCACCAATACTTTGGATAAGAAATTTTTAGAGGATATTGTGCGTGTCATTGATGTAAATTTGGATAATGTGGATTTTGATATTCCTTTTTTATGTCAGGAAGTGGGTATGAGCCGTACTGCTTTTCAGCGTAGGTTCAAGGCTTTGACTAATCTGACTCCTAATGATTTTGTAATACAGTATAAACTGAAAAAAGCGGCAGACTTGTTAGTGCATGAACAAATTATGCAGATTGGGGAGATTGCAGATAAATTAGGATTTGGTTCTGCTAAATATTTTTCGCGTTTGTTCAAGAAACAGTTTGGCATTTCTCCATTAGGGTATCGAAAGTCTTCATTATTATTTAATGCTGGTTTTGGCTCAGAACTGAAGAAATGAGATTTACTGAGTGGGTTGTTCTATAAAATGATTCAGTTTTGTTATCCGAAATAAAAGGATTACCTTTGCCAGAGATATACTATAGACCTTTTTCATGAAACATTGGATACAAAATTACGCCGGTCATTATCGGGCTTTGGTACGATTGGGCTTACCGATTGTTGTCGGACAACTGGGGGTTATTGTATTGGGATTTGCAGATACATTGATGATCGGGCATCATAGTACGGAGGAACTGGGAGCTGCGTCATTCGTAAATAATCTTTTTAATTTATGTATAATCTTCAGTACTGGTTTCAGCTATGGGCTTACTCCGGTGGTTGGAGCTTTGTATGGGAAAAAACGTTTTCCTGAAGCTGGTCAGGCCTTGTTGTGCAGTTTGGCCGCTAATGCATTGGTTTCTATTGTGCTCATGTTAGCTATGGGTATACTTTATTTTAATATAGGTCGTTTGGGGCAGCCGGCTGAATTGTTGCCACTCATCCGTCCTTACTATCTGGTACTTCTTGCTTCTTTACTTTTTGTACTGCTATTCAACGGTTTCAAGCAGTTTACAGATGGCATAACCGATACACAGACGGCTATGTGGTTATTGCTGGGTGGAAATGCATTGAATATTGCAGGCAACTATGTATTGATAAACGGTAAGTTGGGATTGCCTGAATTGGGATTATTGGGGGCTGGCTTGAGTACTTTGTTGTCCCGTATTGTGATGGTTGTAGCTTTTGCATTGATTGTGTGGCGCAGCCGTCGTTTTGCCCGTTATAGAGTAGGTATATGGAGGTTGGGATGGTCTTCACAGGTGTTCCGCCGGCTCAATGCTTTGGGATGGCCTGTCGGACTTCAGATGGGGATGGAAACGGCTTCGTTCAGTCTTAGTATAGTGATGGTCGGTTGGCTGGGGACTTTGGCATTGGCTTCCCATCAGATAATGCTTACCATTTCGCAGTTTACATTTATGATGTTTTATGGAATGGGAGCGGCGGTTGCAGTACGTGTAAGTAACTTTCATGGACAAGGTGACGTGCGGAATGTACGTCGTGTGGCTTATGCGGGTTTCCACTTGATTCTGTTTATGGGAATCATTTTGCTCAGCATTGTTTTTGCCTGCCGTAGTCATGTGGGAGGGTGGTTCACGGATAACGCGGAAGTGGCTGCTATGGTTTCCGCATTGTTTTTCCCTTTCCTTATCTATCAGTTTGGCGATGGCTTGCAAATAAATTTTGCCAATGCATTGCGGGGCATTACGGATGTTAAACCGATGATGCTGATTGCGTTTATAGCCTATTTTGTTATATCTTTGCCTGTGGGATATCTTTGCGGCTTTGTGCTTGACTGGGGATTGACGGGAGTATGGATGGCTTTCCCTTTCGGACTGACCAGTGCCGGGTTGATGTTGTGGGGACGTTTCCGTTTTAAAACAAAATAATTTATGCGGAACAAAACGAACGTATCGCGTGTGAAAATCAGTTTGGGTTATGCTTTGATGCTGGCAGTATTGTTGTTCTCCTTGTTTTTTGTAAACAGGGAAATGGGGAATCTGACCCTTTCGACAGATCGTAACATGCAGTGGGAAGATAGTCTGATGACTCTGCTTCGGGAAAAGGATGATAATACCATTCGCCTTCTGCGTATGTTGAGTGCGGCCAGTGACAGTTTGATTTCGACCAATGATATCGAACAGGTAATTGCCCGTCATGATACCATTATTATTCGTCAACGTGTCCAGCAGCATGTAGTGAAACGTCGTGATACCATTCGTACGCCTAAAAAGGAGAAAAAAGGTTTTTTCCGAAGGTTAGGCGAAGCTTTTGTCCCGCCTAAAGAAGATACGACAGTACAGATACGTACGACGACCGAGGTGGCAATGGATACGGTGTATGATACTTACAATCCGGTAGATTCTCTTCAAGAACGCTTGCGGGAGGTAACTCAGAAAAGGCAGGAACGGCAGGTGAATGTGCAACGCCGTCAGCGTTATTTACGACATTTGGACAAAATGCTCAATGCCCGTATTGACAGTCTTCTGAAAGGATATGAACAGGATATGCTGTTGCGAGCCCGTGAAGTGGACGAACGGCAGGAACAGGTACGTCAGCGTTCAGCCCGGATTATTGGTGGCATAGCAGTGGGCGCTGTATTGCTTTCAGCTTTCTTTTTGGTGCTGATAGGACGTGATGTGACTCGCAGTAACCGTTATCGTCGTGAACTGGAAGAAGCCAGGCGTAGGGCTGAGGATTTGCTGGCCACACGTGAAAAACTGATGTTGGCCATTACACACGATTTCAAAGCTCCATTGGGTTCTATTATGGGATATGCCGATTTGCTGTCGCGTTTGACAGTTGACGAGCGGCAACGTTTCTATTTGGACAATATGAAGACTTCATCGGAGCACTTATTAAAACTTGTGACTGATTTGCTTGATTTTCATCGGCTGGATTTGCACAAGGCGGAAGTTAATCGGGTTAGCTTTCATCCGTCTCGTCTGATGGACGAAATACGGGTGAGCTTTGAACCGCTAACGGCTGCCAAAGGGTTAGCCTTATATTGTGAGATAGCTCCAGAGTTGGAGGGTACTTATATCTGTGATCCGTTGCGTTTACGGCAAATAATCAATAATTTGCTATCAAATGCCGTGAAGTTTACCGACCGGGGAAGTATTACTCTGACTGCCCGTTATGCAGAACGTATGTTGGTTGTGTCAGTTGCCGATACAGGTAAAGGTATGGAACCTTCTGACCGTGAACGAATCTTTCAGGAATTTACACGTCTGCCGGGTGCACAGGGAAAAGAAGGGTTCGGCCTGGGGCTTTCTATTGTACGCATGCTGGTTCAGTTGCTTGAGGGAACGATAGAAGTGGATAGCGTGCCAGGTAAAGGGAGTACTTTTACGGTAAGGATTCCCATTTTTCCTATACGCGTTGACAAAACGGAAGACCCGATGAATTTGACAGAAAATCCTGTTGCAGAATCGGTTACTCCTCCTCCTTTGAGTAGGGTATTGCTTATCGACGACGACCGTATTCAGTTGACCTTGACTGCTGCCATGTTGAAACAGGGAGGGGTAGAATCGGTATGTTGCCAGCAACCGGATGAATTACTCGATGCACTACGTAATGATACTTTTGATGTGCTTTTGACAGATGTACAAATGCCTGCTATCAGCGGATTTGATTTACTGAACCTGCTTCGGGCGTCTAATATACCTCAGGCACGTACGATTCCCATAATCGCTGTCACGGCTCGGAGTGATATGCAACGTGATGATTTTGTGGAACACGGTTTTTCGGGTTGTTTGCACAAACCTTTTACGGTGGCCGAACTGCTGGCTGAGCTGTCGCAAAACTCTTTGGTGGAAACAGTTGTACAGGTTTCATCGGCCTCTTCGGCTGAAGGGTATAATTTTGCTGCACTGACGGCCTTTTCGGCGGATGATGCCGATGCTTCCCGTTCCATTTTGGAAAGTTTTGTGTCTGAAACACGCCGTAATATGGAACGCTTGGGGCAGGCGGCTGATAATGAAAATGTGGCGGAGGTGTCAGCCATAGCTCATAAGATGATTCCTTTGTTCATTATGCTTGAAGCTTCTGATATCGTTGGATTGTTGAGAAGGCTTGAAGCTTCCTCGGGGACATCTTTCTCTGAAAAACTCCGTATAGAAGTTCAGCAGATATTGACGCAGATTGAAAAATTGCTGGAATGTGTTCCTCTTTGAGGAAATGCAGTGCTTATTTGTGGGAAAAGACTAACTTTTTTCGTTGGAATTTGTTTACTTTGTACTCAAATAAGTGAATGTTGTGACAGAAGAAAATCCGATAAAGAAGAAAAGAAGGTGGTTGAGGGTACTGCTTTGGGTGTTGCTTACACCTGTTGCCCTATTTACCTTGGCGATGATATTGCTGTATGTACCTCCCGTGCAGAATTTTTTGCGCCGACAGGCTACGGCTATAGCCTCTGAAGCTACGGGGATGGATATTTCTGTGGAACGTATCGATTTGCGTTTCCCTCTTAATTTGTTGGTACGTGGAGCTTTGGTGGTACAGCCGCCTGATTCTGCCGCTCGAGGTATGCTTCGTCCTGACACGTTGCTCAATTTGGGCAGTTTGAATGTGCGCATTCAGGCTTGGCCGTTATTGCATGGCAGGGTAGAGGTTGATCGGGTTACATTGAACGATGTGTCAGTCAACTCAGCCGGTTTGTTGGATGGCATGCGGGTGGAAGGACGTTTGGGGCGTTTCTTTCTGAAAAGCCATGGAGTGGACTTGTTGAAGGAGGAAGTGATTCTTAATGATGTTGAATTGGAAGACTCCCGTGTGAAGGTTCTGCTCTCCGATACGACTGCATCGGCAGATGAAGATACGGTTGCAACTTCAGTTAAATGGAGATTGACGTTACAAAACATGAAGCTGAAGAATTTTTCAGCCGACTTGGCTCTTCCTTTGGATACAACCACCTTGTCTGCTTATATTGGTGAAATGGGGCTTACCGATGCTGAGGCCGATTTGGGTGTACAGCGCTATGGATGGCAACGTTTTCAGTTGGCTGGAGCATCAGTTCGGTATGATGTTGGCTCAGGGGAGCCTGCCGAAGGATTCGACGCTTCACACATAGCCCTTCGGGATATTCAGATAGGTATTGATTCCGTTCTTTATTATGGGCGCAATGTGAATGGAGTGATCCGGAAATTCTCTTGCAACGAACGGTCGGGACTTAGTTTGTCGTCGCTTACGGGACGTGTGTTTGCAGATTCGACCTTGATACAGATTCCGCGTTTACATTTGCTTACAGGACATAGCGAAGTTGAATTGTCTGCTCAAACCTATTGGGAATTGATTGATATACCAACAACTGGGCATTTTTCGGCTCGTCTGGAAGCTCGTTTGGGCAAGCAGGATGTCTTGCTTTTTGCGGGTGGATTGCCGGAAGATTTTAAACAGACTTATCCTTCCTATCCTTTGGTGGTACGTGCCGGTACAGAGGGAAATCTGAAGCAAATGCAGATTTCCCGTTTCCAGGTTGATTTGCCGGGAGCTTTTTCCATGCAAGGAGGCGGTGAGTTGTGGAATGTAACAGACAGTCTTACCCGTTCTGTCCAGATGGATTTCGATATGCAGACGCTAAATTTAGGCTTTCTGACCACATTGGTGGGAGAGGCTGGAAAAGGGACATTGGCTATTCCGGACAGTATGCATTTGGTAGCAAAAGCCGGTTTGGAGGGAAACCGCCTGTCTGCCGATATGAGTTTGCTGGAAGGGCGTGGAAAGCTCGCTTTGAATGCTTCTTATGATTTGGCTACTGAAGCCTATGGGGCTGATTTGTCGATTGATTCTCTTCAGCTTCATCATTTCTTGCCTCAGGACAGTCTTTATGAACTGACGCTGCATGCGGCAGCAAAGGGGCGGGGAATAGACTTTACCTCCAGACGGACGGTTGCCGATGCATCGCTTCGATTGGATGCCCTTCAATACGGTAAATGGCATCTTTCCGGGGTGAATCTGAAAGCTGGAGTGAAGTCTGCATTGGCTTCAGTAAACGTGTCGAGTGACAATGCATTACTGAAGATGCAAGCTGTTGCCAATATGAGGCTTGACCGTAAGTATTTGGACGGATCAGCGAACCTGAATGTGGATAGAGTCGGTTTGTATGAACTGGGATTGGTACCGGAACGCTTGGTACGTCCACTGGCTTTCCGTTTGGAAGGCGAAGTGCGTAGTGACACGGCTAGGATGGAACTTTCGGCCGGTGATTTGAATCTCTGGTTACGGGCACAGGGTACAGTCGATAAACTTATGCAACAGGGAAATCAGTTTGCAGAATTATTGATGAAACAGGTGGAAGACCGTAAGTTGGACCATGTTGCGTTACGTCGGGCTTTGCCTACAGCCGGTATGTTTATAAAAGCAGGGAAGGATAATCCGGTAAACGATTTGTTGGCGCAGTATCATATGGGTTTCAATGAACTGAAACTCAGTTTTGGTTTTACTCCCGAAAGAGGAATAAACGGGCGTTCTTCCATTCATGGTCTGCACACAGATTCGTTGCTGTTGGATACCATCTTTTTTGCCGTACATCAGGATACCACACGGATAAAGCTTCAAAGTGGTGTCATCAATAACGACCGTAATCCTCAGATTGTGTTCCGCAGTACTTTGACTGGTGAAATCAGAAGTGAAGATGCCGAGCTGACTTTGGATTTTGAGGATGAACGGGGAGAAAAAGGTATTTTGTTTGGTATCAACGCCCGCCCTTTGAGCGAAGGGAATGGAAAGGGGAACGGGGTATTGCTGAATTTGACTCCTGCACAGCCTATCATTGCCTACCGGAAATTCTCGTTTGCCGATCAGGCTAACTGGATTTATTTGCATAAGAATATGCGTGTTTATGCCAATGTCGATATGGATAGCGATGACGGTATCTGTTTCCGCATGCAGTCCGACCGGCAGGATACGGTTTCTTTGCAGAATATCAATGTGGAGTTGAGCCGTTTCCGCTTGAGCGAGTTGAGTAAGGTGATGCCTTATCTGCCAAAACTTACCGGGCTTTTTTCTGCTGAGGCTACCTATATTCAAACGGAAAACTCTCTTCAGGTGTCTGCTGAGGCCAATGTTCAGAAGTTGACCTATGAGAAGCAGCCGGTCGGTGATGTCGGGCTGGGAGTCACCTGGTTGCCGGGGGAGGCAAATACACATTATCTGAGTACTTACCTTTTGTATAACAATCAGGATGTATTGAGTGCGGATGGTACGTTGGTACAGCAGGGGGAAAAGAGTTTGATGGATATCAGTACCAGTATTACTCATCTGCCGTTGGCCATAGCCAATGCTTTTGTTCCCGACCAGATGGCTACCCTTAGCGGCAGGGCTGATGGTGAGTTGCAGATCAGCGGAAGTATGGACCAGCCCGCATTGGACGGTAGTCTGTCATTGGATAGTGCCAATGTGTATGTGAAGATGTTGGGAGCACGTTATTGGATGGACAACCGCCCGATTCGTTTGGATAACAATCGTTTGTTGTTTGATAAGTTTGCTATCTATACGACTAGTAATAATCCTTTTGCTATCAATGGTTATGTCGACTTCCGTAACATGGAACGGCCGACGGCCAATCTCACTCTGCAAGCGCGGAACTACACTTTGCTCAATGCCAAGCGTACGCGTGAAAGCATGGTTTACGGTAAGGTGCTGGTAGACTTGATGGGAACTGTCAGTGGTCCACTCGATGGCTTGAAGATGCGTGGCAACATGAATCTGTTAGGTTCGACTGATGTGACATATGTCTTGACCGATTCTCCGCTGGCTGTAGAGGACCGTTTGGACGGTTTGGTTTCTTTTGTCTCCTTCCGTGATACGACTTCGGTAGCTCCCGCTGTATCACCCAATGTCCCGTTGGGCGGGTTGGATATGTTAATGTCTGTCCATATCGACGATGCAGTGCGTTTGCGGGCCGATTTGAGTCCTGACCGTTCGCAATATATTGAGCTTGAAGGTGGCGGTGACCTGTCCTGGCAATATACTCCACAGGGAGATATGAGTCTGACGGGACGTTATACATTCAGCGGTGGTGTCATGAAATTCTCTCTGCCTGTCATTCCGTTGAAGGAATTCCAGATTGTAAACGGAAGTTATGTGGATTGGCGGGGCGATGTAATGGCTCCGACGCTGAATCTGAAGGCACAGGAACGTATGCGTGCCTCCGTGGCCGACGGTGACGACGGAAGTGGCTCACGTATGGTGAACTTCGATGTGTCAATAGCCTTGAAAGGACGGCTCGAAAGCCCGGAACTGGTATTCGATCTTGCTGCGCCTGAGGATGCCACTGTTGAAAATCAGTTGCAAAGTATGGGTGCCGAGGAACGCAGCAAGCAGGCTATTACCATGATGGCTACTGGTATTTATCTGAACGATAGCGGAAAAGGTGGAGGACTGACGATGGGCAGTGCCCTGAACAGCGTGTTGCAAAGCCAGATCAATGCTTTGGCCGGTGGAGTGAAGGGAGCCAGCTTCAGTGTAGGTATCGAAGACCGCACTTCTGCCGAGACGGGTGACAAACAGACCGATTACAGTTTCCGCTATTCGCAACGCCTTTTTAACGACCGTGTGCAGATTATCATCGGTGGCAAGGTGTCGACGGGTGCCAATGCGACCAACGATGTGGAGTCGTTTATCGATAACATATCTTTGGAGTACAGACTCGACGCTTCGGGAACGCGCTATATTCGTGCGTTCCACAATAAAAATTATGAGAGCGTGCTCGACGGTGAGATAACCGAAACGGGTGTGGGCCTTGTACTGCGCCGCAAGATGGATCGTTTGGGCGAACTCTTCATTTTCAGAAGGAAAAAACGGCCGGTGCCCCAAAGTGATGAACCGAGTGATGCGGCGCCTCGTCCTGCGTCTGAATCCGATAAAAGTTTGTGATTTTGATTTATGAAAAAGATAACGATATATATGGTCTTCGTGCTGCTTCTGGCTGGTTGTTCCACGACAAAGAACCTGCCGGAAGGCGAAGTGCTCTATACCGGCCAGAAGTCGATGATTATACATAACCCTACTCCTACGCCAGTTGGTGAAACGGCGCTCGAAGAAGTGGAGGCCGCATTGGCTACGGCCCCCAACAATTCCCTGTTGGGTAGTTCCACTGTGCGTATTCCTTTCCCTTTTGGATTGTGGGTATACAACGGTTTTGTGAAATATGAAAAGGGACTGGGCAAGTGGATTTTCAACCGCTTTGCCACCAAGCCTGTACTCATGTCCTCAGTCAATCCCGATATCCGTATCAAGGCAGCTTCCAACCTGCTGCGCGATTATGGCTATTTCAATGGGACGGTCGGCTATGAAACTTTTGTCAATCCCAAAGATTCACTCAAGGCCAAGATTCAGTATACGGTGGATATGCGTAATCCCTACGTAATCGATACTGTAACCTATCAGGGTTTCAGTCCCCGTACGCAGCACATCATGGAGCTGGGTCGCCGGCGTTCACTCATCAGTCCGGGAGAGCAGTTTAACGTACTTGATCTGGACGGAGAACGGAGCCGCATCAGTACGCTGCTGCGCAATGTGGGTTGCTATTATTTCCGTCCCGACTATCTGACTTTTCAGGCCGATACGACGCTGGTGCCGGGTGGCCACGTCAGTATGCGCATGATTCCGGTTCCGGGTATGCCTCCTGTGGCTGAGAAACCTTTCTATTTGGGAAGGAAAACCATTGAGATATTGGGAAAGAATGGTGAGGCACCCAATGACAGTGTGGATTATAACGGTTTGCGCATCTATTATCACGACAAGTTGAAGGTACGTCCCAATATGCTCTACCGATGGACCAACTATAAGGGATTCCGCCTGAAACGGCAGGTACAGGATAGCGCCGGCATCAGCCGGCAGCGGTCTGCTGAAAATCTGTACAGCCTTTACAAGCAGACGCGTGTTCAGGAACGTCTGGGAAATGTCGGTATTTTCCGCCAGCTGGAGATGCAGTTCATTCCACGTGATTCGGCTTTCGTATCCGATACGCTTGACCTGAATATCCGCATGGCGCTTGACAAGCCCTATGATGCCGAATTGGATTTCAATGTCAAGATGAAGAGTAACAACCAGGTGGGCCCCGGTGCCGCCTTTACGCTGACCAAGAACAACGTGTTCGGCGGTGGAGAAAGCTGGAACGTGAAGCTCACCGGCTCCTACGAATGGCAGACGGGTGGCGACCATTCTTCGCTGATGAACAGCTATGAGTATGGTATTTCTACGTCGCTTGTCTTTCCCCGCGTCGTCTTTCCCCGTATGGGCGACCGCGAATATGAGTTCCCGGCTACAACCACCTTCCGTGTTTAGCCGACCAGATGAACCGTGCCAAGTACTACAAGCTGCTGGCTTTCGGCGGGAACGCGACTTACGATTTCCAGCCGAAGCCTACCAGCAAGCACAGCTTTACGCCGTTCCGACTGACGTTCAACGTGCTGCGCGACCCGACACAAGCCTTTCTTGACCTGCAGGAAGAAAATCCTGCCCTTTACATCAGTCTGCGCAACCAGTTCATTCCTGCTATGGAGTACACTTATACTTATGACGATGCATCGATACGCAAGAACCGGAAAAGTACACACTGGTGGCAGACGACGGTCACTTCGGCGGGCAATCTGACTTCCTGCCTCTATCAGGTGTTGGGCCGTCCTTTCGGCGAGCAGGAGAAGGAACTGTTGGGCGTGCCGTTTGCGCAATTCTCCAAGCTCAACACCGAGTTCCGCTACAACTACCGCATCGACCGTAACCAGTCGCTGGCGGCGCGTGTGGCAGCTGGCTGTGTCTGGTCCTATGGCAATATGCTCTCCGCTCCCTATACCGAGCAGTTTTATATAGGCGGTGCCAACAGCGTCCGTGCCTTCGCCGCGCGCAGCATCGGCCCCGGCGGTTATGCTCCTGCCAATGACGAGACCGACAAGTACGGCTTCATCAACCACGTGGGCGACATCCGTTTCGAGGCCAATGTGGAATACCGCTTCCGTATCATCAGCGACCTGCACGGGGCCGTCTTTCTCGATGCGGGTAACGTCTGGCTGCTTCGGGCCGATGCGGGACGTCCCGACGGCGAGTTCTCGCTGAAGAAGTTCCCCGAACAGATTGCTCTGGGTACGGGCCTCGGGTTGCGCTACGATTTGGACTTCCTCGTCTTCCGTCTGGATTGCGGTGTGGCGCTCCACGACCCTTCCGCCGTCGGGCAGTCGGGATATTACAATATTGCTAAATTCAAGGACGGACTGGCGCTGCATTTTGCCATCGGCTATCCGTTTTAGTGGAAATTTACGGGCGGTGGATAAAGAATGTCTTGTTTTTTTGCCTTATCCTGCGGTTTATTTCTTACTTTTGTTCCGTGAAACAGAAAACACTAACCTTTAAATAACAACAGATATGAAACCTACTCTTTTCTTACTGGCAGCCGGTATGGGCAGCCGTTACGGAGGCTTGAAACAATTGGACGGACTGGGTCCCAACGGTGAAACCATCATGGACTACTCCATCTACGACGCCATCAAGGCCGGATTTGGCAAACTCGTCTTCGTTATCCGCAAGGACTTCGAACAGGACTTCCGCGAGAAAATCCTCTCCAAGTATGAGGGGCACATCCCTTGCGAACTCGTATTCCAGTCGCTCGACGCCCTGCCCGAAGGCTTCACCTGCCCCGAAGGCCGTACGAAACCCTGGGGAACGAACCACGCCGTCATGATGGGCGAGAATGCTATCAAGGAACCGTTTGCCGTCATCAACTGCGACGACTTCTATGGCAGCGACTCCTTCCAGGTGATGGGCAAGTTCCTGGCTAATCTGCCCGAAGGCTCGAAGAACGTTTATTCGATGGTAGGCTTCCGCGTAGGTAACACGCTGAGCGAGAGCGGTACCGTCAGCCGCGGCATCTGCACCACCAACGAGAAGCACCTGCTGACTTCTGTCGTAGAGCGCACCAAGATACAGCGCATGGACGGCGAAGTGAAGTATATCGACGACAACGGCGAGTGGACTGCCACGCCCGACACGACTCCCGTCAGCATGAACTTCTGGGGCTTCACTCCCGACTACTTCGCTTACAGCAAGGAATTCTTCAAAACCTTCCTGGCCGACCCGAAGAACATGGAGAACCTGAAGAGCGAATTCTTCATCCCGCTGATGGTGGACAAGCTCATCAACGACGGCACGGCTACGGTCGAGGTGCTCGACACCACCAGCAAGTGGTTCGGCGTGACCTATCCCGAAGATCGTCCCGACACCGTTGCCAAGATCAAGGCACTGGTAGACGCCGGCGAATATCCCAACAAGCTGTTCTAAGCGGACAAGGTATCTGTACCTTATATATAGCAAGCCGCCACGGTTGCATGCCAGCAGCCGTGGCTTTTTTTGTGCTGTCACGTTGCATGCTGACACAATATTTTATGGCTCCCTGACACAGTGCTTCGTTAGGGTGTCATGCAGTGCTTCGTTAGGGTGTCATGCAGTGCTTCATTAGCATGCCATGCAGTGCTTTGTTAGAGTGTCATGTAGTACTTTGTCAGATGGGCATATCATAGAATGGCCAACAAAAGTAGGAAGTGTACATTGGACTGATAGATTGTATATTCCTTATCACTAGGATTTGAATAACCTGTTGCTAGGATATGCATGTCGTATTACAGCAGTTGTTTGGGTTATTTTATTTGACTGTTTTTATAGCCGCAGCGTCGCGTCGCACTCCGCCGCGAGCGCCGGATGGTGGGTGACGAAGAGCAACGTCCGTCCCGCGGCGTGGCGGCGGAGGCGGGCGATGAGCGTGCGCTCCGTCTCGGGGTCGAGGGCCGAGGTGGCCTCGTCCAGCAGCAGGATGCGGCCGGGGCGCAGCAGGGCGCGGGCAATGGCGATGCGCTGTGCCTGCCCCTCGCTCAGGCCGCCGCCCTGTTCGGAGAGCGGTGTGTCGAGACCCTGCGGCAGGGCGCGGACGAAGTCGAGGGCCACGGCGGTGTGCAGCGCCTCGTCCAGCTCGCGGGTCGTGGCGTCGGGGTTGCCCATCAGGAGGTTGTCGCGCACGGTGCCGCTGAACAGCGTGTTGCCTTGCGGCACGTAGACGAAGTTGCCGCGCGTGCGGGCCGAGACGGGGCAGGCCGTTGCGCCGTCGGCGAGGGTGATGCTACCCTCCTGCGGCTCGGCCAGGGCCAGGAGCAGGCGCACGAGGGTAGTCTTGCCACGGCCCGTCTCACCCATGATGGCGGTGCACGTGCCGGGCTCGAAGCGGTGGCTGAAGCCGCTGAACACGGGCGCGTCGCCCTCGGAGTAGGCGAAGCGCAGGTTCTCCACGGCCAGTACGGGCGTGCGGTCGAAGCGGATGGCGTCGCCCCCGTCTTCGGCGGGCAGGCGCTCCAGCTCGAGCAGGCGGTCGGCGGCGGTCAGGGCGTTGACCACGGAGGGCACGAGGCGCGAGAGGTCGAACGCCGGACGCTGGATGCGGGCCACGAGCTGCAGGAAGGCGGTGAGCGTGCCCACGGTGATGCTGTCCGTGCTCAGGCGCAGGGCGCCCCAGATGAAGGCAGTGACGTAGCCTCCGGCAAAGGCGGCGGAGACGGCCATACGGGCAGCCAGCGAGAAGCGCGTGCGGCTCAATACCTGCGAGCGCAGGTCGTCCTGCAGCGTGCCGAGGCTGCGGATGCGTCCCTCGTCCTGCTCCAGCGTCTTGACGACGGTGCGGTGTTGCAGGCTCTCCTGGATGACGGACTGGATGAGGCTGTCGCTGCGGCGGACGGCGTGGGTGAGCCGCTTCATGCGGCGCAGGTAGAAGCGCGCGCCCGGCAGGAAGAGCGGCAGGATGCCCACCACGAGCCACGGCAGCACGGGGTCGAGGACGTAGAAGAAGGCGAAGGCGGCCACGAGCTGCACGGCGGTCACTACGGCGGTGGGCAGCGAGGCGGTAATCAGGGTGACGATGGCCGTGGTGTCCTGCTCCACGCGGTTGACGACGTCACCCGTGTGCAGTTGCTCCAGCGCGTTCCAGCGGCTGCGCAGCAGTCGGCCGAAGAGGCGGTGGCGCAGGGCGTTGGCGGCCTCCACCTCCATGCGTGCGGCTATCCACGTCTCGGCGGCGCCGCAGAGCAGTTGCAGGACGAGCAGGCCGACGGTCACGGCGGCCGTCACCGTCAGGCTTCCGGCGCGGGCACCGGTGGCGATGTCTATCAGCTGCTTCGACGTGTAGACGAAGCCTAAGGCAAAGGCGGTGCCCAGGATGCCGGTGAGGCAGCTCAGCAGGATGCGTCCGCGCTGTCCGCGCGACAGGTCCCAGAGGTAGGCCAGGCGGCGGTTCGTTTTCATGGGCGCAGGCGTTTTTTCAGCAGGTTCAGCTGGGTGGCCAGCGTCCCCTTGATGAGGGTCACGGGGTAGAAGCAGGCTTCCACGGGGGCGTATCCGTAGAGGCGGGCCACACGGCGCATGGCGCGGCAGAAGGTGTGCCACTTGCCCCGCCAGTAGCCCTTGGGGCGCGGCGTGATGCGGCGGTCGTACTGCCCGAAGTTGCCCGTGGCGAAGATTTCGTCCACCAGGTCTTCGCCCAGGCGTCGGCAGCCGGCGGTGTCGAAGGGCAGGCATTCGGGCGGCAGGCCCAGGCGGCTGACGCAGACGTAGCCGAAAGCGCGTGCGGCGCGGAGCAGTCCCAGCCGGCGCAGGTTGCGGACGAGGCGGTCGGCGTCGATGTCATCGCGGCGCGTGCGCAGCAGGCAGCACCAGTCGCACAGCTGGCGCAGGCCGATGCCACTGTTCAGGAAGTGCTCGAAGGCGTGGAGGAAGATGTAGAGGGCGTTGAACGTGGGCGGCGGCGTGGGCATGCCGATGCGCCGCTCGGCCCCCTGCGGATACCATTCGCGGACGAGGCGGCGGAAGCGCCGGTTGGCCAGGGGATTGTTCGTGCGGTTGACGAGGCGGTGGTTCTCGATGTGCACGCCGTCCAGCTCATAGCTGGCATGCTTGTCGGACTCCTCGCCCGTCTCCTGCGCTCCGGCCTCGAGCAGGAGGCGGTTGGCGCGGGGCTGCCCGTCCTTGCCCAGATAGACGTCGATGTCGCCGCACTGGCGGTGGCGGGGCTGGCGGTAGCAGGCGGCCATGCCCTGCCCCTTGAGCAGGACGGGATGCAGGCCGACGTCGGTGTAGAGGCGGTCGAGGCGGACAATCATGCGGTCGAGGCGGTCGTTGGTCTGCTCAATCTGGAGCGTCTGCGCCGCCCATTGCAGGTAGAGCGGACGGGGCGGGCGCAGGTCGGCGGGCAGGGTGTTCAGCCCGTCGAACACGACGGCCAGCAGCGACTGCGTATGCGCCAGCCGGTGGAGCTCCTGCCACTGGGCGGGAGTCAGTCCGCGGAAGAGGGCCGCGTCGGCGGGCGTGCCCCACAGTCCGGCGCGGACGAGCGAGAAGAAGGCTTGCTGCATCATGGCGCGGTCAGCTGAGGATGCCACAGCGTTGCAGCGACTGGATGAAGGCTTCGGCGTCGCGGTGAGCCTGTTCGGGGGCCACGTCGTAGCGATCGGTCAGGGCCGCGGTCAGGGCGTCGGCGTCGAAGTCGATGTCGCGGAAACGCTGCCACAGATAGGCGGCCGTGCGGTTAAGGTTGATGATGCGGCTGAAGTCCACGTTGGTGGAGCCGTCGTGCATGACGATGTATTCCTCGCCAATCTGATGAAGCATGAATTCCGGTTTGATTTTCATATTCAATTATCCATTATCAATTATTCATTATCCATTCTTAATATTCTCCTAAATATCGCCAGCAACCACCGCCTGACAGGTGTGAGCCTCCGCCACCAGCGGGAGTAGCGGAGCCAGACGGCACCGTTCGTGGGATACGTCCGCCCCTTACGGATGACGGCGGTCAGCAGGCCGATGACGCGGCTGGTGTCTGTCCGCTCCGTCTGGTGCAGATTGCCGTCGCCCAGTAGCGTCAGTTCGTTGCCTTGGCGGCGCACGATGCGGTGGAGCACGTAGCGGCGGTCGTCCGTCAGGGCCAGCACCACGGCGCCGGGTTGCAGCTGGGCGTCGGTACAAGGGCTCAGCACCACGCGGTCGCGGCGGTCCACGATGAACGGGGTCATGCTGTTGCCCCGCGCCGTCAGCGTTACCGTGCGCCCCTGGCGGATGAGCTCGGCTACCTCGGGAATGAGCAGGTCGTTGGGCAGGCTCTTCTTCATGACGGCTGTCCTCCTCCGGCTTGGGTTACGGTCTGCATGCTGAGGCGTGCGGCGGCCTCGTCGGGCAGGCATCGCAGGTGGCAGACGGGGATGCGGGTGGCGATGCGCGTCACGGTGTCGATGATACCTTTATAGATGGCCGCGTCCTGCTTGAGGCACGAGCATGAGGGCAGCAGGGCGGCAAAGGCGTGCGTGGCCGTCAGGCGGCTGATGGCGTTGGCAGGCGCCTGCTCCAGGCGGACAAAGGCACCGACGGGTACCGACTCGTTCAGGTAGCAGGGCGTCTTGCCGCTCCAGGGCGTGCCATAGACGGTGGCTTCGCCCGTCTTGGGGTCGAAGGCCACCACGGGGTTGTCGTCGTTCAACAGGCGGCTTCCCTCGATATATTTCAGCCAAAGGTGGGTGTGCGTGCTCTTGCCCGTGCCGCTCTTGCCCAGGAAAAGGTAGCCATGGCCTTCGTAGCGGATGACGGAGGCGTGCACCATCAGCGTCCCCCGCTCGGCGGTGGCGAAAGTGTAGATCATCATCAGGAAGTTGTTCACCACAAACGGCGCTATCGGGCGCAAGGCCTCGGGCAGGCTGATGACGTTGCGGCGGAAACGGTCGGTGCAGTCGGTATAAGCCTCGACGGCGAGATTGTCCAGCGGGGCGATGCCGATGCGGTAGTTCCCGTCTGCCCGGCGGCGAAGGCTGCAGCGGACGTTCTCCCATTCGAAGGAGACGGGTTGCGGAAAGGTGTCTTCGACGTCGGTGACAGCAGCAACTTCACTCGGGCAGATGTCCACCTCGATGACTTCCGCGGCTTCCTCTCCCTCCTCCACGGGAAGGGCGAACGGAGCGAACGAAGGCAGCAGAGCGGAAGTCTCCAGTGGTTTGACGCAGCCGATGCGGAGAACGTGCGGCCCGACGCGGTAGTAGTTGTTTGTCTGGTTCATTTACTTGATGTTTAACGCTTCAAAGATAGAAAGAATTGTTGATAAATGATATTTGACACCCGATAAATGTCCATTGTTCATTGTTAATCACTACCTTTGCAGGCTCAAACGAAAAAAGACATTGACCCTATGATATCTGTAGAAGGACTGAAAGTGGAATTCAACGCCACGCCCCTGTTCGAAGACGTGTCCTACGTCATCAACAAGAAAGACCGTATCGCCCTCGTGGGCAAGAACGGAGCAGGCAAATCGACCATGCTGAAGATACTGGCCGGATTGCAGCACCCCACGGCGGGTACGGTATCCATCCCCCGCGAATGTACCATCGGCTACCTGCCGCAGGTGATGGTGCTGAGCGACGAGCGGACGGTGATGCAAGAAGCCGAGCTGGCCTTCGAACACATCTTCGAGATGCAAGCCGACATCGAGCGCATGAACCAGGAGCTGGCCGACCGTACCGACTACGAAAGCGAGGACTATCAGAAGCTCATCGACCGCTTCACGCACGAGAACGACCGTTTCTTGATGATGGGTGGTACCAACTATCAGGCCGAGATAGAGCGTACGCTCCAGGGTCTGGGCTTCAGCCGCGCGGATTTCGATCGTCCCACGAGCGAATTCTCGGGTGGATGGCGCATGCGCATCGAGCTGGCCAAGCTTCTGCTCCGTCGCCCTGACGTATTGCTGCTGGACGAGCCTACCAACCACCTGGACATCGAATCCATCCAGTGGCTGGAGAACTTCCTCGCCACAAGGGCCAATGCCGTGGTGCTGGTCAGTCACGACCGCGCCTTCCTGAACAACGTCACGACTCGTACCATCGAAATATCCTGCGGACGCATCTACGACTACAAAGTGAAGTACGACGAGTTTGTCGTCCTGCGCAAGGAACGCCGCGAGCAGCAACTCCGCGCCTACGAGAACCAGCAGAAGCAAATTGAGGATACCGAAGCCTTCATTGAGCGTTTCCGCTACAAGGCTACCAAGGCCGTACAGGTGCAGAGCCGCATCAAGCAGCTGGAGAAAATCGAACGCATCGAGGTGGACGAGGAAGACAACTCCGCCCTGCGCCTGAAGTTTGTCTGCTCCAGTCGGAGCGGCAACTATCCCGTTATTTGTGAGGATGTGGCAAAAGCCTATGGCGACCACGTGGTTTTTCACGACGTCAACCTCACCATCAACCGTGGTGAGAAGGTGGCCTTCGTGGGCAAGAACGGTGAAGGTAAGTCTACGCTAGTGAAATGCATCATGGGTGAAATCTCCGACTATACAGGCAAGCTGACGCTGGGACATAACGTGCAGATAGGCTACTTCGCGCAGAACCAGGCCCAGTTGCTGGACGGCGAGCTGACGGTGTTCGACACCATCGACCGCGTGGCCGTGGGCGACATCCGTCTGAAAATACGCGACATCCTGGGTGCCTTCATGTTTGGCGGCGAGGCGTCGGACAAGAAGGTGAAGGTGCTCAGCGGTGGCGAGCGCACCCGCCTGGCCATGATCAAGCTCTTGCTCGAGCCGGTGAACTTCCTCATTCTCGACGAACCGACCAACCACCTGGATATGCGCTCCAAGGACGTGCTGAAGGAAGCCATCCGCGACTTCGACGGCACGGTGATTATCGTGAGCCACGACCGTGATTTTCTCGACGGGCTTGCGACTAAGGTCTATGAGTTCGGCGGCGGAGTGGTGAAGGAACACTTGGGAGGCATCTACGACTTCCTGAAGAATAAACAGATCGAGAACCTAAACGAATTGCAGAAAGCGCCCTCCCTGTCTGAGTCGCCCACAGGGGGAAAGAAGCAGTCGCCGGCGGAAACGCCTCAAACCTCGTCGGGCCGCCTGTCCTACGAAGAACAGAAGGAACTGAACAAGCGCCTGAAAAAGCTGGAGCGACGCGTTGCCGATTGCGAGGCCGAAATCGAACAGACGGAAGCCGCCATTGCCATCCTCGAGGAAAAAATGGCCACTCCCGAAGGCGCTTCGGACATGTCGCTCTATGAGCAGCACCAGAAGCTGAAACAACAGCTCGACCGCGTGATGGAAGAATGGGACGCCGCTTCGACCGAACTGGAGGAAGCCAAGAAATAAGCAAGAAAATGTAAACCTTTAAACAATTGTGATTATGAATTTGAAGTATTATTTCCCCGTTGCAGCCCTCTGCCTGGCATTGGCATCCTGCAACACTGGCAAGCAGCAGACGGCTCTGACCGCCGGCATCGACCTTGCCAACCTGGACACAACCAACCTGCCGGGTACGGACTTCTACCGCTATGCCTGCGGTGGTTGGATCAAAAACAATCCGCTGACCGACGAGTATTCTCAGTATGGCTCGTTCACCGTTTTGGCCGAAAACAACCGCAAGCAGATTCAGGGCCTTATCGAAGAACTGGCCGCTACGCAACACGAGGCAGGCTCTGTCGCACAGAAGGTGGGCGACATGTATAAGATTGCGATGGACAGCGTCAAGCTGAACCAGGAAGGCGTAGCTCCCATCAAGGCCGAACTCGACCAGATTGCCGCTCTGAAGGACAAGAAAGAGCTTTACCCGTTGCTGGCCGAAATGTACAAGAAAGGTATCGCCGCCTATCTCGCCATCTATGTAGGTGCCGACGAGATGAACAGCAACATGAACGCCGTGCAGATGGCCCAATACGGCCTGAGCATGGGCGACCGCGACTATTATCTGCTTGACGATGAGGCTACCGTGAAGATTCGCGAGGCCTTCAAGGAGCATGTAAAGAAAATGTATCAGCTGGCCGGCTTCGACGCCGCTACCGCCGAGCAGGGTATGAAGGCCGTGATGGACGTGGAAACTCGTCTGGCCAAGGCCTTCCGTTCGCGTGTAGAGCTGCGCGATCCGCATGCCAACTACAACAAGATGGCGATGGACGACATCAAGAAGCAATACGCCACTTTCGACTGGGATGCCTATCTGAAAGGACTCGATCTGAACAATGTGAACGAAATTATCATCGGCCAGCCCGCTTCGCTCGAGGCATCGGTCAAGATTATCGACACCCTGCCCCTCGACCAGCAGAAACTCTATCTGCAATGGAAGCTGATTGACGCCGCCGCCAGCTATCTGAACGACGCCATGAAGGAGCAGAACTTCGACTTCTATAGCCGTACGATGTCGGGTGCACAAGAGATGCAGCCCCGCTGGAAGACGGCCGTAAGTGTGGTTAGCTCCATGCTGGGCGAAGCTGTAGGTCAGATGTATGTGGAGAAATACTTCCCTGCCGCCGCCAAAGAACGTATGGTGGGCCTTGTGAAGAACTTGCAGACGGCCTTGGGCGAACGTATCCAGGCCCTCGAATGGATGGGCGACTCTACCAAGGTGAAGGCTTTGGAGAAGCTCTCTACCTTCCACGTAAAGATTGGCTATCCTGACAAATGGAAAGATTATAGCGCACTGGAAATCAAGGATGATTCTTATTGGGCAAACATCGAACGTGCCAACCTGTGGGGACATGCCGAAATGGTGACCAAGGCCGGCAAGCCTGTTGACAAGGACGAGTGGCTGATGACTCCCCAGACGGTGAACGCCTACTACAACCCGACAACCAACGAAATCTGCTTCCCTGCCGCCATCCTGCAACCGCCTTTCTTCGATATGAACGCGGACGATGCCTTCAACTACGGAGCCATCGGTGTGGTAATCGGTCACGAAATGACGCACGGATTCGACGACCAGGGCCGCCAGTACGACAAGGACGGTAACCTGAAAGACTGGTGGACGGAAGAAGACGCCAAGAAGTTCGAAGAACGCGCCAACGTGATGGTAGCTTTCTTTGACAGCATCGAGGTGGCTCCTGGTGTGCATGCCAACGGTAAGATGACGCTGGGCGAGAACATCGCCGACCATGGCGGCTTGCAAGTTGCCTTCCAGGCCTTCAAGAACGCTACGGCTGGTGCTCCGCTCGAAGTGAAAGACGGCTTTACGCCCGAACAGCGTTTCTTCCTGGCTTATGCAGGCGTATGGGCCAACAACATCCGTCCTGAAGCTGTACTTCAGCTGACGAAGATTGACGTACACTCGCTGGGCGAATGGCGTGTGAACGGCGCTCTGCCCCACATCGCCGCCTGGTATGACGCCTTCGGCATCACTGACAAGGATCCGATGTTCATCCCCGCCGCCGAACGCGTGTCCATCTGGTAAAATCTCTTTCATCGCCGAGGCGCATGGCGTGTCGGCAGGAAAACTTTTGAAAATGCCCGACTTTCTCGTTGTGGAAGGTCGGGCATTTCTTGTCGAACAGAAAAGCATCGTTTTCCGAGGTGGAAAACATTGCTTTTCGAGGAAGAAAACACTGCTTTCTCCACAAGGGGCGGCTGGGGCGGATAAAGACGTAAACCTCTCATTCTTTTAATTATGGTGAATTTCTTGCCAAGGTGTATATGGGTAAACCAACAAAATTTGTAACTTTGCGGGGTTATTATATACATATACGCTTAAAAACCATATAGTCATGACGGAAGCAAAGAGAATCAAAACAGCATTGGTATCCGTTTACCATAAAGACGGTTTGGACGAAATCATCACCAAACTGCACGAAGAAGGTGTGGAATTCCTCTCGACAGGCGGCACACGCCAGTTCATCGAAGGACTGGGTTATCCCTGCCGTGCGGTGGAAGAACTGACCACCTATCCGTCCATCCTGGGCGGCCGCGTGAAGACGCTCCACCCGAAAGTGTTCGGAGGCATTCTGTGCCGCCGCGACATGGAGCAGGACCGGCAACAGATTGAAAAATATGAAATCCCCGAAATAGACCTCGTCATCGTAGACCTCTATCCGTTTGAGGCAACCGTAGCCAGCGGAGCACCCGAAGCCGACATTATCGAGAAAATCGACATAGGTGGCATCTCGCTCATCCGTGCCGCTGCCAAGAACTACAAGGACGTGGTCATCGTAGCTTCGCAGGCACAGTACCAGCCCCTGCGCGACATCCTGATGGAGCATGGTGCCATGACTTCGATTGAAGAGCGCCGCTGGTTTGCCAAGGAAGCTTTCGCCGTTTCGTCACACTACGACTCGGCCATCTTCAACTACTTCGACGGTGGCGAAGGAAGCGCTTTCCGCTACTCGGCCAACAACCAGAAGACCCTGCGTTATGGTGAGAACCCCCATCAGAAAGGATATTTCTACGGCAATCTGGACGAGATGTTCGACCAGATCCACGGCAAGGAAATCTCCTACAACAACCTGCTGGACATCAATGCGGCCGTTGACCTCATCAACGAATTCGGAAACGACACGACGTTCGCCATCCTGAAGCACAACAACGCCTGTGGTTTGGCTACCCGTCCGACGGTGCTCGAGGCTTGGAAGGACGCCCTGGCAGGCGACCCCGTATCAGCTTTCGGAGGCGTGCTCATCACGAACGCCGTCATCGACAAGGCTGCTGCCGAGGAAATCACGAAAATCTTCTTCGAAGTCATCATCGCTCCCGACTATGACGTGGACGCCCTCGAAATTCTGGGTCAGAAGAAAAACCGCATCATCCTGGCCCGCAAGCAGGGTGCACTGCCCACGAAGCAGTTCCGTTCGTTGCTGAACGGCGTATTGGTACAGGACCGCGACCTCAAGGTTGAGACTCCCGAAGGCTTGAAAGTAGTGACCGTCAAGGCTCCTACCGCACAGGAAATCGACGATATGCTCTTCGCCAACAAGATTGTGAAGAACTCCAAATCGAACGCCATCGTCTTGGCCAAAGGACACCAGCTGCTGGCCAGCGGCGTAGGTCAGACAAGCCGTGTGGATGCGCTGAAGCAGGCCATCGAGAAGGCCAAGAGCTTCGGTTTCGACCTGCACGGAGCCGTAATGGCCAGCGACGCCTTCTTCCCCTTCCCCGATTGCGTGGAGATTGCGGGCAACGAAGGCATCACTGCCGTCATCCAGCCGGGCGGAAGCATCAAGGACCAGCTGAGCTTTGACTACTGCAACGAGCATGGCATCGCCATGGTAACGACAGGTTTTCGTCACTTCAAGCACTAAAAAAAAGTGGTAAGCGGTTAACGGTGAGCGGTTAGCATCCTTTTTCGGATAACTGCTTGCCGCTTGCCGTTAACCACTAACCACTAACCATTAATCACTATAAAAAATGGGATTATTCTCTTTTACCCAAGAAATAGCCATGGACCTGGGCACGGCCAACACCATCATTACCTCCAACGGTAAGATTGTGGTGGACGAACCTTCGGTTGTGGCCCTCGACCGCCGTACGGACAAGATGATTGCCGTGGGCGAGAAAGCCAAGCTCATGCACGAGAAGACGCATGAGAACATCCGCACCATCCGCCCCCTGCGCGACGGCGTTATCGCCGACTTCTACGCCTGCGAGCAGATGATACGCGGACTTATCAAGATGGTGAATACCCGTCACCGTCTCTTTTCGCCTTCGCTCCGCATGGTCATCGGTGTGCCTTCGGGCAGTACCGAAGTGGAGCTCCGTGCCGTGCGCGACTCGGCCGAGCATGCCGGCGGACGTGACGTTTACCTCATCTTCGAACCCATGGCTGCCGCTATCGGTATCGGCATCGACGTGGAAGCGCCCGAAGGCAACATGATTGTGGATATAGGTGGCGGTTCGACCGAAATCGCCGTTATCTCGTTGGGAGGTATTGTATCAAACAACTCCATCCGTATTGCGGGCGACGACCTCACGGCCGATATTCAGGAGTACATGAGCCGCCAGCACAACGTGAAGGTCAGTGAACGTATGGCCGAGCGCATCAAGATACATGTGGGAGCCGCCCTCACCGACTTGGGTGACGATGCCCCTGAAGACTATATCGTACATGGCCCGAACCGTATCACGGCTCTGCCTATGGAAGTGCCCGTATGCTATCAGGAAGTGGCGCACTGCCTTGAGAAATCCATCTCGAAGATTGAGACGGCTATCCTCAGTGCGCTTGAAAATACACCGCCCGAGCTGTATGCCGATATCGTACACAACGGTATCTATCTGGCTGGTGGAGGCGCTTTGCTTCGCGGACTCGACAAGCGTCTGACGGACAAGATCAACATTCCTTTCCACATTGCCGAAGATCCTCTGCACGCCGTTGCCAAGGGCACAGGCATTGCGTTGAAGAATGTAGACCGTTTCTCGTTCCTGATGCGTTAATCATTAACCGCTAACCGCTTAATCATCGTGCGCGACCTCCTTAACTTTCTGTTGAAGTATAGCCATTGGTTTCTCTTCCTGCTGCTCGAGGCTTTCTGCCTGGTGCTTGTCGGGCGGACTGCGCGCTATCAGCAGAGTATTTTCTTTTCGTCAGCCAATTATGTGGCGGGGATGGTCTACGATGCAGCAGGTGTCGTCACGTCTTATTTCCATCTGAAGGATGCCAACGAAGATTTGCTTGACCGCAACATCTGGCTGGAGCAGCGGGTAGCCTTTCTTGAGAAGGCGCTTGCCGAGGAAACAGGAGACACACTGACGTCCAAGGTGGGGGGCAAACCTCTGCCGGGCGGTTATTGGACTTTCAAGGCGCATGTGATAAAGAACAGCCTGAATCTGGCGGACAACTACATAACCCTCGACAAGGGGAGTGCAGCAGGTGTCCGTCCCGATATGGGTGTGGTAGGGGCTGCCGGCGTGGTAGGTATTGTATATCGGACATCGCCCCGTTATTCGTTGGTCATCCCTTTGCTCAACAGTAAGTCCAGTGTCAGCTGCAAGATTCAGGGGAGCGATTATTTCGGTTATCTGAAGTGGGAGGGGGATGATCCTTGTTATGCTTATCTGAAAGACCTGCCTCGTCATGCTGAATTCAGTTTGGGCGATACGGTGGTTACCAGCGGGTTCTCGTCTGTCTTTCCTCAGGGATTGATGGTGGGTACGGTGGATGATATGGCCGATTCAAACGACGGCCTTTCTTATCTGCTCAAGGTGAAGCTGGCCACTGATTTTGGCAAGTTGGGGTCGGTCCGCATTCTGGCACGTAGCGGACAAGATGAACAGAAAGCATTGGAACAGATGGATGAGAGATGATTGTTGGTTGAACGAACAGTGAATGTTTACGCATGGCAATAAGCTATTTATATAAGGCAGTATGGCTGGCTCTGCTGGTGTTGTTGCAGGGGTTAGTTCTGAACAACTTTCATATTGCAGGTTACGCCACGCCTTTTCTTTATGTAGTTCTTATTCTGAAGTTTGAAAACGATGTCAAGCCTTCTGTGCTGATGTTGTGGGCTTTTGCTATCGGCCTGTTGGTTGACATCTTTTCCGACACGCCGGGGATGAATGCAGCCGCTTCGGTATTGGTTGCTTTCCTGCGTCCTTCGTTGTTGAGGTTGTTTGTACCTCGCGATGTACAGGAAACGCTTGTGCTTTCCATGCATACAATGGGAGTGGGCGTATTTCTCAAATATGTTGTCTCTGCTGTGTTTGTACACCATGCAGTTCTGTTTTTGCTCGAATTCTTCTCTCTGACCCATCCATTGGATTTGTTGTTGCGTATTGTTTCCAGCACATTGCTCACCACCTGCTGTATTTGGGTACTGGAACTTTTCGGTCGGAAAGAGAAGTAAGGAAGTGGGCATACGCTTCTCATAATATATATTAAGATTGGCTGATGGCGAAAGATTATACATTTGAAAACAGAAAATATGTATTGGGGGCAATTGTTGTTGCGGTAGTCCTCCTTTATGTTGTCCGTCTGTTCGATCTTCAGATTCTCTCGGACAAATATAAGCGCTACGCCGACAGTAATGCTTTCCTGAACAAAATACAATATCCTTCACGCGGTGCCATTTACGACCGTAATGGCAAGTTACTCGTTTTCAACCAGCCGGCCTATGACATAACTTTTGTTCCGCGCGAAGTGGAACAGCTCGATACACTTGACTTTTGCCGTTCTTTGGGTATCACGCGTGAACAGTTCCTGCAACGGATGGAAGATATCCGAAACCGCAGAAAAAATCCCGGCTACTCCAAATACACGCCACAGGTTTTTATGACGCAACTTTCGGCTGAAGAGTGTGGTATCTTTCAGGAGAAGTTGTTCAAGTTTCCAGGTTTTTCTATCCAACGACGTACCATCCGTCAGTATTCCTATAACTCTGCAGCCCATGTGTTGGGCGACATTGGCGAAGTGTCGATGAGCGATATCGAGAAAGACGACTATTACATCCGCGGTGACTATATCGGTAAGCAGGGTGTCGAACGCTCGTACGAAAAATACTTGCGAGGCGAGAAAGGGGTAGAAGTATTGTTGCGCGATGCTCATGGACGTATACAGGGGCATTATATGGACGGGCAGTTGGACCGTCCTTCCGTGCCAGGTAAAAATCTGAAGCTGGGTATTGATATAGATCTGCAGATGCTGGGCGAGCGGTTGATGCAGAATAAGATCGGGTCAATCGTAGCCATTGAACCGAAGACTGGAGAAATCCTTTGCATGGTGTCTTCTCCCAACTTTGACCCGCACATCATGATAGGGCGTCAGCGGGGCAAGAATCATCTGATGTTGGAGAAAGACCGTCAGAAGCCTTTGCTGAACCGTGCCATTATGGGAACTTATCCTCCCGGTTCTACATTCAAGACAACGCAGGGACTGATATTTCTCGAAGAGGGTATCATTCAAAAGGAGACTTCTTTCCCTTGTTCGCATGGGTTCATCCATCGGGGACTGAAAGTGGGATGTCATGGACATGCATCTCCATTACCGTTGATTCCTGCTGTTGCCACTTCGTGTAACGCTTATTTCTGTTGGGGATTGTATCGGATGATTGGCGACCGCAAGTATGGATCGCCCCAGAAAGCCCTTACGGTGTGGAAAGATTACATGGTGTCACAAGGATTCGGATATAAGTTGGGAGTCGATCTCCCTGGCGAATTGCGTGGCTTTATTCCCAATGCACAGCATTATGATCGTATCTACCGGGGCTCATGGAACGGGTTGACCATTATCAGTATTTCTATCGGTCAGGGAGAAGTGCTGGCCACTCCTTTGCAGATAGCCAACTTAGGAGCGACAATTGCAAACCGCGGTCACTTCATTACGCCTCATGTAGTAAAGGAGATAGAGGATAATCCGTTGGACAGCCTTTATACGCAAGCGCGTACGACAGGTATCAACCGCGAGTATTACGAAGACATTGTGGAAGGTATGCGTGCGGCTGTTACGGGCAGTACGGGCAGCGGTACCTGTCGTATGGTAGGAACGTTGCTGCCCGACGTCGAGGCTTGTGGTAAGACCGGTACTGCCCAGAATCCGCATGGAAAAGACCATTCTGTCTTTATGGGTTTTGCTCCAAAGGACGATCCCAAGATTGCCATTGTGGTTTATGTGGAGAACGGTGGATGGGGGGCTACGTACGGCGTACCCATCGGTGCCTTGATGATGGACCAATATTTGCATGGCAAGCTCTCGCCACAGAACGAGGTGCTGGCCGAAGAATTCAGTAAACGGGTGGTATTTTATGGTAACGAGGAGAGATAGTATTTGGAAAACGGTGGATTGGGTGACGATAGTTCTCTATCTGTTGCTGGTTATCGGAGGCTGGTTCAGCGTGTGTGGGGCGAGTTACGACTATGTCGATCGCGATTTTCTGGATTTTGGTACCCGTGCGGGCAAGCAGTTTGTGTGGATTGTCTGTTCGTTTGGCCTGGGAGCCATGTTGCTGCTGCTCGACGATATGTTTTACGATACTTTTGCTTATCTTATCTATGCCGGCTTGTTGCTACTTTTGCTGGTGACTATCTTTATTGCACCCGATACGAAAGGATCGCGTTCATGGCTCATCCTGGGGCCTGTCAGTCTTCAGCCGGCCGAGTTTACCAAGTTTGCCACGGCGCTTGCTTTGGCTAAGTTCATGGGAGCCTATGGCTTCGTTCTTCATCGCTGGCGCAGTGTGCTGACCATTGCTTTCCTTATTTTTTGCCCCATGCTGCTCATTATTGGGCAGCGGGAAACGGGGTCAGCTTTGGTTTATCTGTCGTTTTCCCTGATGCTTTACAGAGAGGGAATGCCGGGGGCAGTTCTGTTTGCAGGGGTATGTGCTGTGGTTTATTTTGTAGTGGGTATCCGTTTTGCTGATGTCGGGATGTTCCACGAAACTACTTCGGTAGGCGAGTTTGCAGTACTGTGCATGATTCTGGCTTCTGTACCTGCTTTACTGCGCGTCTATCTGCCTGTGGGCTATCGCCTGCCCTTGTGGCCTGTTACCCTTGCCGGTACAGGAGTCGTTCTGCTCGCTTGTGCCGTGTCGTCCTGGCTTTGGGCTTTTGATGTGTCGTATGTACTTTGGGGACTTTGCGTGATGGCTTTGGGCTGGTTGTTCTACCTGTTGCTTCGCGAACGGAAACGTATCTATGGTTTTGTCGCCGTATTTTTGATAGCTTCTGTCGGTTTTCTCTATTCGTGCGGTTACGTGTTCGACCAGCTGCTTGAACCTCATCAGCAGGTGCGTATCAAGGTGTTGCTCGGTTTGGAAGAAGATTTGGCCGGAGCGGGTTACAATGTCAATCAGTCGAAGATTGCCATCGGTTCGGGTGGTTTGACGGGAAAAGGCTTCCTGAATGGTACGCAGACCAAGTTGAAATACGTACCCGAGCAGGATACTGACTTTATTTTTTGTACTGTGGGCGAAGAGGAAGGCTTTATTGGTTCCGTTACTGTACTTCTGCTTTATATGGCCCTTATTCTACGGTTGATTGCTTTGTCCGAACGCCAACCCACCGTTTCAGGGCGTGTGTACGGTTATTGCGTGATGGGTATTTTCTTTTTCCACCTGTTTATCAATGTGGGGATGGTGTTGGGGCTTACTCCGGTTATCGGCATCCCTTTGCCTTTCTTCAGTTACGGAGGCTCTTCTTTGTGGGGATTTACGATTCTGCTTTTTGTGTTTCTGCGGATTGATGCGGCGCGGGGGCATCGGATGCGCTGATGTGTTCCAGGCGTATACCGATGTCGCTGATACCTTTTAACAGCGAATCGGGCAGGGCAGGTGTGATGTCAAAGTGCAGGACAGCAGGTGTTGTTGTATGAATCTTTCCAGCCTCGAAGGTACATTGGAAAATGTTGGCCAGCCCTTCGCCCGTCCATCGTCCTTCGGTATCAGCCAATGTAAGCCGTAGAGTGTCTGTCTGGCAGACTGTGTCGGGCGGCAGTGTGGTCCATGTCTGACGGGCCATACGTACAGACAGGTTACGGTAGGGGTAGTCTCCCCGATGACGTATTTCCAGCCACACAGCCAGATCGGCCCGCCCCGTATCGGGCAGGCTGACCTCGAAGTGTAGTGTGTCAGTCCGTTGCCATGCCAAGCCGCGGACCGACTGGTATTTGTAGTAGGCGGGCGATATGTTACAAGCCGTCAACAGACAGCCGGCCAATACAGCTGCTCCTATCGCTTTTCCTATTCCTTTCATCATCCTATGTACCTTTCCATTTAACAATGTAGATAGAGAGGAAACTCAGGAGGCAGACTGTTCGCTGTTGCCATTGTTTTGTTGAGGCCGTTCCCGCCGCTCCTGTTTGGGGCGGTTACGTCGGTTGCGATTCTGGCCGTTTCCTCCGTTCTTTTCCGCTTTTTCAGGTTTCTCAGTCTTTTCAGTTTTTTCTACTTTTGCAGATGCCGGCTTGTCGGATGCAGTAGGACGTGCCTGTGCAGCGGGTTTGTCGGTCTGGGCAGGCTGTCCGCTACTTTTGGCTTTTTTCTTTTTCTTTCCTCCGTTTTTGCTACCTTCTCCGCCTTTGCCCTTACGATTACGGTCGAAACGGGTCACGCTTTCCTGTTCCAACAAGTCGGTCGAAGGTGCTTTAACGTCGTTTTCGCTTTCGACCAATGCCTCGGGTGCGTTGCCCCGCTTGTTCATCCCGATAATTTCGAAAGCGCGGCGGGCACTAATAGTAGTCAGATTGGCCGGTATGGCCTTGTCGCTTGAATAAGTTACTTGCCCGGCCAGGATGTCGGCCTTGAACCAGAACCATTCGGCATCCTTTGTGTGGAGCGTCACTTCCTTGCTGGGCAGACGCTTCTGAGCTTCGACGTAGCAGTCTACCTCGTAGTTCAGACAGCATTTCAGCTTGGCACACTGTCCGGCCAGCTTTTGCGGGTTGAGTGAGATGTCCTGATAGCGCGCTGCTCCGGTTGATACGCTGACGAAGCTTGTCATCCATGTGGCACAGCACAATTCGCGTCCGCAGGGGCCGATACCTCCGATACGTCCGGCTTCCTGGCGGGCACCAATCTGCTTCATCTCGATGCGTACGCGGAATACTTCGGCCAATACCTTGATAAGTTGGCGGAAGTCCACACGCCCTTCGGCAATGTAGTAGAAGATGGCCTTGTTCCCGTCGCCCTGATATTCCACGTCGCCTATCTTCATGTCCAGTCCCAGGCTGAGGGCTATCTGGCGCGAACGTATCATCGTGTCGTGTTCGCGTGCTTTGGCCTCGGCATATTTTTCCATGTCGGTAGGCTTGGCCTTGCGGTAGATACGGCGGATGTCGGCCTCCGATCGGATATTGGCTTTTTTCATCTGCAGGGGCACGAGTTGGCCTGTCAGTGTCACTACGCCGATATCGTGGCCCGGGTTGGCTTCCACGGCCACGGTGTCGCCTTTGGCCAGCTCCAGGTGATTGGAGTTTCGGAAGTATCCCTTGCGGGTGTTCTTGAACTGTACCTCGACGTATTCCGAGGCGGTTTCGTTGCCCGGAATGTCGGCCAGCCAGTCATACGTGTTCAACTGCCGGTCCTGTCGTCCGCAACTTTTACAGCAGAGACCTCCGCTTCCGTTATGTAGTATAAAATCAGTCATATTATATATAAAATATTAAATATCAATTATCCATTCTTCATTTTAATAAGCACCGTCATGTTCAGTATCACGTCGAAGAACACCATGCGCGGGTTCACGTTTTGTGCCACGTGTTCCTGTGCCCGTGCCAGCAGGTCGGTAATACCCATGATGTTGCGTTCGTGTATGAACGGAGCGAAGCGAACGGCAAACTGCTGCTCGTCCGTTCCCATGTAATTCATCTCCGGCCGATGGAAGTTGGCGATGAAGTTTTCGCGCACCATGCGCTGTGCGTATTCCAAAAATGTCTTCTGGCGTTCTCGTCCCAGCGTGGCCACTTCTTCGCTCCAAGCCTTCATGCCGCGTATGTCCCGTTTCCAGGCCAGGCGCATCAGTCGTGTGAACAGTTCGAAGCACAGAGCTTGTTCGCCACTCTGTCCGGCCAGCTCCAAGGCTTTCAGCAGACTGCCGTCTGCGCGATGGGCCAGGGCTGCGGCTTCGTCGGCCGAATGGCCGTAACGCGTCTGCAGGGCTTCTGCCAAGTCGGCTTCTGTAATGCGGGGCACGTAAATGCGTTGTGTGCGGCTTACAATAGTGGCCAGCAACCGCTCGGGTTCTTCGCTTACCATCAGGAAAGCTGTCTTCGAGGGCGGTTCTTCAAGCAACTTCAGCATCTTGTTGGCACAGGCTTCGTTCATACGTTCGGGCAGCCAGACCACGACTACCCTCCATCCGCCAGTAGCCGACCTCAGGCTCAGCTTGCGCAGGGTACGGTCGGCTTCGGTGGCATAAATCATCGGCTGGGCGTTACCGGCCCCCATACGTTCGTTCCATCGGCTCAGGTCGGTGTAGGGATTTTCGAGCACCATCTCGCGCCAGCGTGGCAGGTAGTCGTCGCACGTATTTTTGGTACCGACAATGGGGAACACAAAGTGAGCATCAGCATGTGCCAGCTTTTCCCAACCCAGGCATGCCGTACAGCGTCCGCACGCCTCACCGTCGTCTGTAGGATGGGTACAACACAAGCGTCTGCCCAATGCCAGCGCCAGCGGCAACTTGCCGACTCCGCGCGGCCCCGTCAGCAGCAGTGCGTGGGCCATGCGGCCGGTTGCCACTTCCTGCTTCAGCATGCGGCCCGTCTCCCGTTGTCCTATGATGTCCTCCAGTCCTGTCATCGCCTTTATTGTCTGTCAGAAAATCTGTTTTGCCACTTCACGGATACTGTCTTCAGCAGCTACGGAGTAGAAGTGCAGGCTGGGAACTCCGTGCTCCATCAGTTCGCGGCATTGGGCCACGCACCATTCGATACCTACCTGGCGTACTTTTTCGTCGTCGCCAGCACACCGTTCTACTGCTTCGGCCAGTTCCTGCGGGATATCCACCTTGAATGTCTTGGGGATGATACTCAGCTGTGCCGTGCGTTTCAGAGGCTTGATACCGGGGATAATGGGCACGGTGATACCAGCCTGGCGGGCACGGTCTACAAAGTCGAAGTAACGGCGGTTGTCATAGAAAAGCTGCGTTACGGCATATTGCGCACCTGCATCTACTTTTCGTTTGAGCCACATCAGGTCATTTTCCAGATTGGGCGCCTCGTCATGCTTCTCGGGGTAGCAGGCCACTCCGTAGCTGAAAGGCGTACGCGTCACGGTCATCGGACTTCCGTCTTCGAAGATACCTTGGTTGAAGCGGTTGATTTGTTCTTCCAGTTCGATGGCATGACTGTAACCGCCCTCCTCGGGCACAAAACGTGCTTCGTGCTTGGCCTTGTCGCCGCGCAGCACCAGCAGGTCGGTGATGCCCAGGAATTGAAGGTCGAGCAGCACATATTCGGTATCTTCGCGGGTGAATCCGCTGCACAGCAGATGGGGAACAGTGGTCAGTCCATATTTGTTCTGGATGGCTGCTGCCACGGCTACGGTACCCGGCCGGCGGCGGAGCCGCTTGCGTTGGTAGAGTCCGTTGCCCAACTCTTGGTACACATATTCGCTCCGATGGGTAGTGATGTTGATGTATTTGGGATCAAATTCGCGCAGCGTGTCTATGGTGGTATACAGCCGTTCGATGCCTGTCCCCTTGAGCGGGGGCAGCACTTCGAAGGAGAAGGCCGTATGCTGGTTGCTGTTTATCAGTTCTATGACATTCATGTCTTTGGTCTCTTTGTTTAAGTCGTTTCGGCACGCATCGGTGCATATTGGGACAAAAATAGTAAAAGGCGGGCGCATAGGCAAATGAAAACGATTTTTTTAATTTGTCTTTGCCGGGCCGGGCTTGGAGCCTCTGGAAAACATACGACCTTTTGCCTTGAAACAAGCAATGTTTTCCCTCAAAACATACGATGTTTTCCCCTGAAACATTGCCTGATTTTCAACCTCTGTAAGTCGGGCATAAAAAATCCCCTTGCCGCCCTCTCACTGCGAGAGGCCCGGCAAGGGGATATATATACCAATTTTGATTCTTTTACTTCAACGCAGCCAGAGCTTCCTTGATGCGGCGGATGGCTTCAACGATGTTCTCGTCGCTGGTAGCATAGCTCATGCGGATGCACTCGGGAGCACCGAACGACGTACCGCCTACGCAAGCTACGTGCCCCACTTCGAGCAGATACATGGCCAGATCGTCGGATGTATTGATTTTACGGTCGCCGGCCGACTTGCCGAAGAACGAGCTGCACTTGGGGAAGAGGTAGAAGGCGCCTTCGGGTACATTCACTTCAAAACCCGGTACTTCCTTGGCCAGCTTCACAATGAGGTCGCGGCGGCGCTGGAAGGCCTTGCGCATTTCTTCAACAGGAGCCTGTGTGCCGGTATAGGCAGCTTCGGCTGCTTTCTGCGATACGGAGCAAGGACCTGACGTGTATTGCCCCTGCAGCTTGTTCACACCTTTCACAATCCATTCGGGACCGGCGATGAAACCGATACGCCAGCCTGTCATGGCGTAGGCCTTGGATACACCGTTTACAATGACCGTACGGTCCTTCATCGAAGGAATCTGGGCGATGCTGTGGTGACGGCCGATGTAGTTGATGTGTTCGTAAATCTCGTCGGCGATGACGTAGACTTGCGGATACTTCTCGAGTACGGCAGCCAGACCGGCCAGCTCTTCGGCGCTATAGACCGAACCTGTCGGGTTGGACGGCGAACAGAGAATCAGAGCCTTGGTCTTCGGTGTGATGGCAGCCTCCAGTTGGGCAGGTGTCATCTTGAAATCCTGCTCGATACCTGCAGTTACGATGACGGGCTTGCCTTCGGCCAGCTTCACCATTTCAGGGTAGCTTACCCAGTAGGGAGCAGGCACGATGACTTCGTCGCCGGGGTTGACCAGTGTCAGGATGGTGTTGCACACCGACTGCTTGGCACCGTTGGCACACGAAATCTGGGCAGCGGTATAGTCCAGACCGTTTTCGTTCTTCAGCTTGGCCACGATGGCATTGCGCAGGGCAGGATAACCCGCTACGGGGGAGTAGCGCGAGTAGTTCTCGTCGATGGCCTGCTTGGCAGCCTCTTTAATGTGGTCGGGGGTATTGAAGTCGGGTTCGCCGACACTCAGGTTAATCACATCCACGCCCTGTGCCTTCAGCTCGGCACTCTTTTGAGACATGGCCAGTGTCGCCGACGGCGACAAGCTGTTCAGACGGTCAGATAATTGGTTCATTTTATTTCTATTTTTAGAGGGTTGTTGTATTTCAGTTGCAAAATAACAGATTTTTCCCGACACGCGAAAGCAAATGGACAATTACTTGTTGAAATGCAGCGTGTGGCCCATGCGTTCCTTCTTCGTACGCAGATAGCGCTCGTTGTAAGGGTTGGGGGTAGTTTCGATGGGAACTATCTCGGCAATTTCAAGACCGTAAGCTTCGAGTCCCACGCGCTTTACGGGGTTGTTGGTCATGAGGCGCATTTGATGTACGCCCAGTTCGCGGAGGATTTGGGCGCCTACGCCATAGTCACGTTCGTCGGCCAGGTGTCCCAGGCAGATATTGGCGTCTACGGTGTCCATACCGTCTTCCTGCAACTTGTAGGCTTTCATCTTTTCCATCAGCCCGATGCCGCGTCCTTCCTGGTTGAGGTAGACGATGACACCCTTGCCGGCCTGTTCAATCATTTCCATGGCCTTGTGGAGCTGCTCGCCGCAATCGCAACGCTTGGAGGCGAAGATGTCGCCTGTAGCGCACGAGGAATGAACGCGTACCAGAATGGGCTCGTCGGGCTTCCATTCGCCCTTGAACAGGGCTACGTGTTCCAATCCGTTGGACTTTTGGCGGAACGCGATGAGTCGGAAGTCTCCATGGGCGGTGGGCATGTGTACTTCTACACCTTTCTCTACGATAGACTCCTGTTTCAACCGATAGGCTATCATGTCGTGGATGGAAATGAGTTTCAGGCCATACTCGTCGGCCATCTGTCGTAATTCGGGCAGGCGGGCCATGGTGCCATCATCGTTCATAATCTCCATCAGGGCGCCAGCGGGATAGAGGCCGGCCAGGCGGCAGAGGTCGATGGTGGCTTCGGTATGGCCGGCGCGGCGTAATACCCCTTTTTCCTGCGCATAGAGCGGATTGATGTGGCCGGGACGACCGAAGGTAGCAGGAGTTGAAGCGGGGTCGGCCAGAGCCTGGATGGTAGCGGCGCGGTCGGCGGCCGACACACCCGTACTGCATCCTTCCAGCTTGTCGATGGTCACGGTAAAGGGAGTACCCAGTACGGAGGTGTTGTCCAGTACCTGATGAGGCAGGTCCAGCTCCTTGCAGCGCGACACGGTGATGGGCGCGCAGAGCACGCCGCGGGCATGCTTCAGCATGAAGTTCACCTTCTCGGGGGTAATCTTTTCGGCGGCAATGATGAGGTCGCCCTCGTTTTCACGGTCTTCATCGTCTACCACGATGACAAAGTTACCGGCCTTGAACTCTTCAATGGCCTCTTCGATGGTATTCAGTTTTACTTTCTCCATACGTATTTATTCTAATAATATAGTGGTTATTTGTTTTTTTCTTTTTCCATCATCAGCTGCAGGTCGGTGCAGGTTTTGATGATACGCTCCAAATCTTTGTAGAGTCGGATACGGAAGGCCCAGATGCGGAAGTAGAGGAACAGTCCTACGGGTACAATCACGCCACAGGCCACGTTAAGCCAATACGTGCGGAAAGGCCGCGTGTGGGCACGTACGGGGATGATGGGCAGGTTATTGGTCAGTGTCAACAAGTTGGTCGAACGGGTGTTCGACAATTCTTCTACCAACTGTTCCATCTGGTTGCTGATGTTCTCCACTGCCTCATCCTGTGCGTCGGTCATCCACAATTTGAAGTAATTGGGAGCACCTTTCAGGTTTTTCTGCTCCATGTAGCTGCGGCATTCATCCGAAAGAGCTTGGAGTTCACCCGGCAGACGCTGATAGTCGGGATCGTGGATGATGACTTCCTTGCGGAAAAGGTGGCGTACACTACGTATACCTATGAGTTTCTTGAAGAATTGGATATAGGCATCGGCGTTGAGCACTACCGAGTCGTTGTTCGACTTGTAGGTGAGGAAGGCACCCAGCGGAGCCAGCACGGCCGTACTAGTCCACATACCCATCCATACAATCCACTTGCCGTCGCGGGCCATTTTGAAACCTGTATTATTAATGATATAATAGATGATGAATATCAGTACCGATACGATGACAGGCATCCCCAATCCACCTTTGCGGATGATACCTCCCAGTGGTGCGCCGATAAAGAAGAAAATGAGGCAGGCCAATGAGAGGGTCAGCTTTTCGTGCCAGGCCGTCATGTGGCGGCGCAGGTTGACATCGGTTTGCGACACGTTGAAACTTTTGAAGCTCCAGTCGCTACCCGTGCTTTGGGCGCGGCTGACGGCCGAGTTGATGATTTTCTGTTTTTCAGCCAAGGTGTACGAATTGAACAGACTGTCCAGGTTGTAAGCCGTCGGTAGGGCTTCTTCGATTTTGGTTGTATCGGCTTTGGTGAGTGAAGGGGCAGGCTGATAGGTGCTTCCCATCACTTCTGTATAATAGGCCCGCCCAATACTGTCGTTGTGCACTTTCATGGAGTCGATGGCTGCTTGGAGCATGTTCATGTCCTTGCTTTGGGCCGTTCCTCCCATAATTCCCTCATCCGCCATGTTGAAGTCAGAATCGAACTCGATAATGGCGTGCTTTTCGCGGAAACTTTCCCGTCGGTAGGGCACATTTTTCTGGTTCATGTTCTGTGACTTCAGGTTTTCAAATTGTTCGCCGCTGTACAGATGGAGGTACAGATGCTGTTTGTCGGCCGTCATTTCGAGCCGTCCTGAGTCGGCTTTGATGATTTGGGCGTTTTCAAATCCCTTTTCAAAATTATAGATGAGCACGTCGTAGAGCATACCCGTCTTACGGTCCTTCTTCTTGACATACAGGTTATACCCCTCTATTTCGTCGTAGAAGACCCCTTCGGGTATATCCAGTTCGGGGGATTTCTGTTTCATAGAGAAGACGAGTGTCCATAATTTGGTTTGGGCTTTGGGGCCGATAACATTCTGAAAGTAGAAAGAAACGCAGCAAATGAAAGTGATGAACACAATGAGCGGGCGCATAATCTTAATGAGCGAAATGCCTGCGGCCTTCATAGCCAACAATTCGAAGCGCTCGCCGAAATTACCGAATGTAATCAGAGCTGCCAGCAATACGGCCAAAGGCAACGAAACGGGGACCAACGTGAGGGCGGAGTAGAAGAAGAATTGGGCCAAAACAGTCATTTCGAGTCCTTTCCCTACCAGTTCGTCTACATATCTCCACAGGAATTGCATCATGAAGATGAAGAGGCAGATGAAGAAAGTACCGGCAAAGAGCAGGCAGAAACTCTTCAGAATGAATATGTCTAACTTTTTTATGCGCAGCATGTTGCTTGTCTCATACTTGTTTAAAGCGCAAAAGTAGTACAAAAAAGGGAGTGCGTGAAATTTTTAATTGAAAGTTAACTAAAAGCCGCACACCCGACGCAAAGTTTCCACTTGCGAATCCCATAATTCGCGCATGTCGTCCACTTCGTCCTTGGAGGCAAAGTCTATAATTTCAAGCGTAAAGTCGTTGGTCAGTTCGCTATAACCCATTCTGAATTCGAAATATTCGCGCGACCCTTTCAAATCTGTCCATCGGAAGCGTATAAAGGAGAAGGCGCGTACAGCTATGATTTCAGCGGTTCGTGATTCTGTCTTTCCCCAAAAGAATGTTACGGTCTTGTCGTCTGACTGTACATGGTCGGCAAACCAGCCTTCCAAACCGCTTGGCGTACTGATGGCATTCCATAGAATCGTTTTGGAAGTGGCGTTCAAAGGATATTGCAAATGTATCTTCTCTCTGTCCATAGTTTCATTGTTCAATTTGCGTCGCCAAGTTAAGACATTATTTCTAATTATAAAAAATAAATTTGTATTTTTCTTTTGTTTACTTTTTGAGGATATATATATCTTGTTGAAAATGAGAATAATATCTGGTTTGTCTTAGGATGACTTTTTTCTTTCTTGTACAGCCTGAACTTCCCAAAATGAAGAAAATATAGAAAAATAGATGAAAAGTTTTGGTAGTTTAAATAAAAGCCGTATCTTTGCACCCGCAATCGAGAAACGATGGCGGGATAGCTCAGCTGGTTAGAGCGCATGATTCATAATCATGAGGTCCCCGGTTCAATCCCGGGTCCCGCTACTACAAAAGATTTGGACTGTTGAGTGGCTTCCACACTTGGCGGTCTTTTTTATTGTCTGTTTAGATGTAATGATCCCCAAGAGTATGTAGACTAAACTCTTGGGGATTGTTTTTATCGGTTCATCAGGTACTCCTTGAATGCAGCAAACTCTTTCGGCATCGCTACGCTCTGCTTCTTACTTTTCATAAAGGCCTGCAGCTTGGCTGGTATTTCCACTTCTTCACCAATGATTCTTTCCACCGTATCCTTGAATTTGGCGGGATGGGCTGTTTCCAGAAAGATGCCTGCTTCACTCGGCTTCAATCCTTCGGCCAAGGCACGATAACCGCAGGCACCATGCGGATCGAGCAGGTAGTGATGTGTTTGCCATACATCCTTTACCGTTTCGGCTATCTGTTCGTCGGTGTAGGTGGCTCCGCTGATGTCGGTACAGATGTCGGCATGGCTATTGCCATAAAGATCGAGTACACGGGCAAAGTTGCTGGGCGCACCTACGTCCATGGCATTGGCAATGGTAGCTACCGACGGACGAGGTGAATAGACTCCTGTCTGCAGGTATTGGTAGAAGATGTCGTTGCGGTTATTGGCGGCGATAAAACGTTTTACGGGTAACCCCATGCGCTTGCCAAAGAGTCCCGCCGTGATATTGCCGAAGTTACCGCTGGGTACACAGACAACGACGTTGCCGGCTTTTCCCGTTTTCTTCAATTGGGCATAGGCATAAAAATAGTAGAAGGCTTGCGGAAGGAAACGTGCCACATTGATGGAGTTGGCGCTTGTCAGCTGCATGTGGGCGTTCAGTTCCTGGTCCATGAAGGCGGCCTTTACCAGTGCCTGACAATCGTCAAAAGTACCGTCCACTTCGAGGGCGGTGATGTTCTGCCCTAAGGTGGTGAACTGCTTCTCCTGTATCTCGCTCACCTTGCCTTTGGGGTAGAGTACATAAACATGAATCCCTTCCACACCCAAGAAACCGTTGGCTACCGCACTACCTGTGTCGCCCGAAGTGGCTACCAGTACGTTGACCTGCTGCTTGCCCTCCTTGTGGATAAAGTAACCCAGCAGGCGCGCCATGAAGCGGCCACCCACATCCTTGAAAGCCAGCGTAGGGCCGTGGAACAGTTCCAACGAATAGATGCCGTCTGACACGGGCACCAAGGGGGCATCGAAACTCAGTGTATCACAAACTATCTGTTTTAAGATGTCGGCAGGCACGTCTTCACCAAAGAAAGCGTCGGCCACACGACAAGCTATCTCCTGAAAGCTGAGTCCCTCAATGTGGTCGTAAAACGACGCGGGCAGCGACTTGATGGTATCGGGCATGTAGAGTCCCTTGTCAGCGGCCAGTCCTTTGACGACGGCTTCTTCCAGGCTGACATTACGTTCCTGTCGGTTGGTACTATAGTATTTCATGTCTTTTTCGGTATTTGGGTTATTTCATAAATTCGTTCATAAACTCGTCTTCCTTCATCAGGCCGTAGGCACCACTGCAGGCGGCTACTTCGTCGAAGGTCTGCACCTCGTCGGGTTCTATGCCTGGATACCAGATAAGGAAAGGTACAGGCTCGGCCGTATGCGTACGGAGCTTGCAGGGGGTGGGGTGATCGGGTAGGACGGCGATGGCTACCGGTTCGTCCCAATCCTTCACCGCCTCATAAATGGGACCTATGGCGCGGCTGTCCAGGTTCTCGATAGTGCGTATCTTCAAGTCTACATCGCCCTCGTGCCCTGCCTCGTCACTGGCCTCCACGTGGAGATAGACGAAGTCGTCGGTCTTCAGAGCCTCGAGCGCAGCGGCAGCCTTGTTCTCATAGTTCGTGTCATACAATCCGGTGGCTCCCTCTACCGTCAGACGACGCAGGCCTGCATAATAGCCTATGCCGTTGATCAAATCGACAGCCGAGATGACACTACCTTTGCGGATTTGAGGATATTTCACGGCCAGCGGTTCCATCTGCGGACGATAGCCGGGACTCCATGGCCAGATGCTGTTGGCTGGGTCCTTCCCCTCGGCTTTGCGCTTCAGGTTGAGGGGATGGTTTTCAAGCAGTTTTTGCGAGCGTACTATCAGGTCGTTTATCAGGTCGGCCGTCTGTTGGGGCGTCAGCTCGGCACCACCTTCAGGCTGGGTGATGTGTTCCGTACCCGGCATAGGTTTCACCATCAGTGGACGGTAGGGCTTGAGCGGCACATCATGGGGCGGCGTACAATCAATACGCTTGTCACCTCCCTTGATAACCAGCAAATGGCGGTACTGCACACCAGTGTAGAAATGTACCCGCTCGTTTCCTAACTTCTCCTGAAGATACTTCACCAGTATGTCGGCTTCGGGTGTTGTGATGTGCCCCGCCGAATGGTTCTTCAGCAGGTCGCCTTCGATACAAATGATGTTGCACCGCATAGCCATCTCGCCCGGCTTCAGGTCGACGCCAATGCTGGCGGCTTCCAGCGGACCGCGGCCTTCGTACACCTTGGGCAAGTTGTAACCCATGACAGACATGTTGGCCACCTCGCTGCCGGGGTGGAAGCCATTGGCTACTGTAACAAGCCGGCCTGTGCGACCCATGCGGGCCAGCTTGTCCATGTAGGGAGTGTGTGCAACCTGTAGCAAAGTCTTACCGCCCAGCGACTTGACAGGCCAGTCGGCCATGCCATCGCCCAATATGATGATGTGTTTCATTTCTTTAATGGATGATTGAAAATTGAAAATGGAGAATTGCGAAGTGACTATACGTTCATTTTCAATTTTCCATTCTCAATTTTCCATTTATTAAACGTTCGCAATGCTCATGATGTCGGCAAAGACACCGGCGGCCGTCACACTGGCTCCTGCGCCATAGCCCTGAATCATCATCGGATATTCGCGGTAGCGTTCGGTGGTGAGCAGGATGATGTTGTTGCTGCCCTCCAGGCCGTAGAATGGATGCCCGATGCCCACTTCCTGCAGACCTACCGAGGCTTTGCCATCCTCCAGACGGGCCACAAAGCGCCAATGCTTCTTCTCGGCTTCGAGTACCTGACGCCGGGCCTCGAAGTCGGCATCCAGTGTGGGTACTTTTTTCCAGAAGTCGTCCAGCGAACCTTCGAAGAAGTCGTCGGGTACGAAGAGGTGTTTCTCTACGTCGTCTTGTTCCAGGTGGTAGCCTGCTTCGCGCGCCAGGATAACCAGTTTGCGGATAACGTCCTTGCCGCTCAGGTCGATGCGTGGGTCGGGTTCGGAATAACGTTCCTCCTGTGCCATACGGATGGTCTGGCTGAAGGGCACGTCGGCGCTGATTTTGTTGAAGATGTAGTTCAGCGTACCGCTCAGTACGGCCTCTATCTTCAGGATTTTGTCGCCACTATGGATGAGGTCGTTGATGGTATTGATGATGGGCAGACCTGCGCCTACATTGGTTTCGAAGAGGTACTTCACACCACGCTGACGGGCTATCTGCTTCAGCTCTCGATAGTTTTCGTACTCTGATGAAGCCGCAATCTTGTTGGCTGCCACTACGGAGACGTTATGCTGCAGCAAGTCTTTGTACAGAGAAGCAACACCCGCACTGGCTGTACAGTCGACAAACACCGAGTTGAAGATGTTCATACCGATAATCTCGTTGCGCAACACGCCCAGCGAGCTGTCCATTCCCTTCTGCTTCAGGTCCTCGCGATAGTGTTCTAGGTCGATACCCTCGCGGCAGAAGAGTGCTTTCGAAGCGTCGGCAATACCTACAACATTCAGTTGGAGCCCGTTCTCCTGCATCAGTTTCTGGCGTTGGCTGTGGATTTGCTCGATGAGGCTTCCGCCCACCGTTCCGATACCGCAGATGAAAAGGTTGAGCACTTGGTATTCGGAAAGGAAGAACGAGTCGTGGATGACGTTGAGTGACTTGCGGAGCGACTTGCTTTCGACTACGAACGAAATGTTCGTCTCCGAAGCACCTTGCGCACAGGCTATCACGTTGATGCCGTTGCGTCCCAGCGTGCCGAACAGCTTGCCTGCGATGCCCGGCGTGTGCTTCATGTTCTCGCCTACAATGGCTACCGTAGCCAGGTTCTTCTCCGCCTGGATGGGAGAGATTTCACCCATTTCGATTTCTTTGGCAAACTCTTCGCTCAGCACGGTACAAGCCAGGTCGGCATCGGCATTGCGCACACCGATGGAGGTGGAGTTTTCCGACGACGCCTGCGACACGAGGAACACGCTGATACCGTTCTTGGCCAGCGCCTTGAAGATGCGGTAGTTCACACCGATGACGCCTACCATACCCAGACCCTGAACCGTAATCAGCGTGGTGTCGTTGATGGACGAGATACCCTTGATGGGCTTGCTCTGCGGGTCGGATACCTCCTGCTTGATGATGGTTCCTTCGCCTTCGGGATTGAAGGTGTTCTTGATGAGGATTGGGATATTCTTATGGCAAACGGGGTAGATAGTGGGCGGATAGACTACCTTGGCGCCGAAGTTGCACAACTCCGTGGCCTCCACATAGCTCAGCTCGTTGATGGTGTAGGCGGTGGAGATGACGCGCGGATCGGCGGTCATGAAGCCGTCCACATCGGTCCATATCTCCAGCGAGTCGGCGTCGAGGGCGGCGGCGATGATGGCTGCCGTATAGTCGGAACCACCCCGTCCCAGGTTGGTCACATCGCCTGTCGTCACGTCGGTAGCGATGAAGCCGGGTACCAGCGAACGTTTGGGCAGGTTGGCAAAAGTGCTGCGCACCAGTCGGTTGGTCAGTTCCTTGTCGAGTACGTGCTTGGAGAATTTCTTTTCCGTCTTGATGAATTGGCGTGAGTCAAACCATTCGGCTCCTGTCAGCTGGGCGGCGATGATAGAAGAAATACGTTCGCCGTAGCTCACGATGGTATCCGATGTCTTTTGCGACAGGTCCTTGATGAGGTAGATGCCCTGGAAGATATCCTTCAGTTCGTTCAGCAGTTCGCCCACCTGGTGTTGCAGTTCTGTCTGTTGAGAGCCGGCCGGAAAGGCTTCCCTGATCATTTCCACATGGCGCGACACGATTTCGCGGAACCCCTCTTCGTAGGAAGAGTCGCCTGCCGCGGCCTTGCGCGAGGTGTCTATCAGCTTGTCTGTAATACCTCCCAAAGCCGAAACGACTACAATCACCGGTTCGTTTGCGGCTTCTACTATCTTTTTGACGCTCAAAATGCTTTTTGCGGAACCCACTGATGATCCGCCGAATTTCATAACTTTCATTTCTCTGTATATATAGCTTGAAAGGGTGATACAATGTGTCGGAAGCAAATGCCCCGAAAGGCTCTGCACTGACTTCTGACTAAAAAATAAAAATGAAAAAACTGCTGAAAAATAGTGTAACACGTAGAAACACAAATACTATCCCCTAACCCCTAAGGGTCATGGTACACATGGATGTCCCTGTATGAAAATAGTATCTGTTCATAATCATGGTTTCTTCGTCCTTTTTTGATAGGTTGCCGCAAATATAGCAATAAAAACATTCAATCTAACACTTTTCATCACTTTTTTGCGATAAAAGTGCAGAAAGTGTTCCAAAAGGCAAGACAAATGTCTTTGAGGTTTCTTCCCTGTTCCTTTTTTCTCAGCCAGGAAAACAGAACATTTTATACTACTTTTCTTTCATTTTGTCAGTATATTGAAGTAATATGACTATATTTGCATGAGAATTGTGAAATAAAACATTGTATGGGTGCCAATAATACTTCCGTTTTGCTAATATATACCGGTGGTACTATCGGAATGATAGAAAACCCCGAGACGGGTGCGCTGGAAAACTTCACCATGGAGCAGCTCCAGAAGCACATCCCCGAGCTGCACAACTTCGGTTTCTGTATCGACACGTATCAGTTCGACCCTCCGATGGACTCGTCGGACATGGATCCCGAAGCGTGGAAACGGCTGGTGCGCATCATCAGCGACCACTACGACCGCTATACGGGCTTCGTCATCCTGCACGGCACCGATACGATGGCCTATACCGCTTCGGCCCTGAGCTTCATGCTCGAAAACCTAAATAAGCCCGTCATCCTCACCGGTTCGCAACTGCCCATCGGCGTCCTGCGTACCGACGGCAAGGAGAACCTTCTGACCAGCATCGAGATAGCTACCGCCTGTCACGCGAACGGACGTCCCGTGGTGCCCGAAGTCTGCATCTTCTTCGAAAACCACCTGATGCGCGGCAACCGTACCACCAAGATGAATGCCGAAAACTTCAACGCCTTCCGTTCGTTCAACTATCCCAACCTGGCTTCGGCCGGTATCCATATTAAATATAATAATGTGCAGATTCATGCCCACTCAGGTGCTGCGGCCCTGAAGCCTCATTACCTGTTGGACACTAACATCGCCATCCTGAAGCTCTTCCCCGGCATTCAGGAAAACATTGTAGCTTCTCTGCTGGCTACCGAAGGATTGAAGGCTGTGGTGCTCGAAACCTACGGTTCGGGCAACGCACCCCGCAAGGAGTGGTTCCTCCGTCTGTTGCAGGCTGCCTGTCAGCGGGGCATCGTCATTGTCAACGTCACCCAGTGCCATGCGGGCATGGTGGAGATGGAACGCTACGAGACGGGCTACTGGCTGATGCAGGCCGGCGTGGTGAGTGGCTACGACAGCACTACCGAGTCGGCCGTCACCAAGTTGATGTTTCTCCTGGGGCACAATTACAGTTCTGACGAAGTGCGCCGCCTGATGGCCGTCCCCCTGGCAGGCGAAATCACTGTCTGATTATTCTACCGGTGTCAGCTCGCCCGTTACGGAGTCGATGATGTAGCCCGACACGCGTATGTCGTGCGGAATGAGCGGATGGTTCACGATGGTATCCACTGTCTGCCGCACCGATTTCTCCGTGTCGCCGAAACCGTAGAGCCACGATTCAAAGTCCACGCCGCAGAAACGCATCATGTCGATTGTTTCCTGATGGATGCCCCGTGCCTTCATGTGGGCTATCATCTGTTCGCTGCTCATGTGGCACGCCCCGCAGTCGGAATGTGCGATGACCATCACCTCTGTCACGCCCAGCTCATAAATGGCTACCAGCAGGCTGCGGATTACGCTCCCGAAGGGGTGCGAGATGATGCCTCCCGCATTCTTGATCATCTTCACGTCACCGTTCTTGATGCCCAGTGCGGCAGGCAGCAATTCCGTCAGACGCGTGTCCATACACGACAGGATGGCTATCTTCTTGTCGGGATACTTTGTCGTGATAAACCGTTCATAACCCTTTTCGGCCACGAACTGCTTGTTGAATTTCAGAATTTCGTCTATCATAATGAATTCGTGTTATAGGTGTACTGCAAAAGTAAAAAAACTCCGTGAAACCCTGTGTACTCTGTGGTGAATAAAGTATCTTTGAAGCCACAATCTTTTAAACAATCTGATTATGGCCAAAGAAAAGACCGTGTACGTGTGCAGCAACTGCGGGCAGGAGTCGCCCAAGTGGCAGGGAAAGTGTCCTGCGTGCGGGCAGTGGAACACCTTTGTCGAGGAAATCGTGCGCAAGGAGCCCGTGGCCCGTCGCCCTGAGGCTGGCATCGCTCCGACCAAGGCCAAGCCCGTGACGCTGGACCAGATAGAGGCGGCCGATGAACCCCGCATCGACCTGCACGACGCCGAACTGAACCGCGTGCTGGGCGGCGGCCTGGTACAGGGCTCGCTGGTGCTGATAGGCGGCGAGCCGGGTATCGGCAAGTCGACCCTGGTGTTGCAGACCGTCCTGCGACTGGCAGAGAAGCGCGTGCTCTACGTCTCGGGTGAGGAGAGCGCCCGCCAGCTGAAACTGCGTGCCGAGCGCTTGACCAAGCAGTCGTCCGACTGCCTCATCGTCTGCGAGACATCGCTCGAACAAATCTATGTCCACATCAAGAACACCCGTCCCGACCTGGTCATCATCGACTCCATACAGACCATTTCGACCGAAGCGCTCGAATCCTCGCCCGGCAGCATCGCCCAGGTGCGTGAGTGTGCCGCCAGCATCCTGCGCTTCGCTAAGGAAACGCACACGGCGGTTATTCTCATCGGCCACATCAACAAGGAAGGTAGCATCGCCGGCCCCAAGGTACTGGAACACATTGTGGACACTGTTCTCCAGTTCGAGGGCGACCAGCACTACCTGTACCGTATCCTGCGCAGCATCAAGAACCGCTTCGGCAGCACTGCCGAACTGGGCATTTACGAGATGCGCCAGGACGGCCTGCGGCAGGTGAGCAACCCTTCCGAACTGCTCCTGAGCCAGGACCACGAAGGCATGAGTGGAGTGGCCATCGCTTCGGCCATCGAGGGCGTGCGTCCGTTCCTCATCGAGACGCAGGCATTGGTCAGCTCCGCCGTCTATGGCAATCCGCAACGTTCGGCCACGGGCTTCGACCTGCGTCGTATGAACATGCTCCTGGCCGTGCTCGAGAAGCGCGTGGGTTTCAAGCTGGCACAGAAGGATGTCTTCCTGAACATCGCCGGCGGCCTGAAGGTGAACGACCCCGCTATCGACCTGGCCGTCATCAGCGCCATCCTGTCGAGCAACGTGGACACGGAAATCGAAGCCGAGGTGTGCATGGCGGGCGAAGTGGGACTTTCGGGCGAGATACGCCCCGTGAACCGTATCGAACAACGCATCGGTGAGGCCGAGAAGCTGGGCTTCAAACGATTCATCCTGCCCAAGCACAACCTGCAGGGGCTGGACACGCGGAAGCTGCGCATCGAGCTGGTGCCGGTAAGAAAGGTGGAGGAGGCTTTCAGAACACTTTTTGGATAAGGACCTATGACATACGAATATACAATCAGAGTGCTACCCGAGGTAGCCGCCAACGAACAGCAATTGAAAGCCTATCTCGTACGCGAGAAAGGCCTTGACGAGAGAACCCTCAACGCCACCCGCATCCTGAAGCGGAGCATCGACGCCCGCCAACGGACGGTCTTCGTGAACCTCACCGTGCGGGCTTACGTCAACGAAGTGCCCCACGGCGACGAATACCAGCATACGGACTACCCCAACGTGGAAGGCCGCCCGCAGGTCATCGTTGTGGGTGCCGGCCCCGGCGGCCTCTTTGCCGCCCTGCGCCTCATCGAGCTGGGCCTGCGCCCCGTGGTGGTGGAGCGTGGCAAGGACGTGCGCGAGCGTAAGAAAGACCTGGCCCAGATCGGCCGCACGCAGGCCGTGGACCCTGAGTCGAACTACAGTTTCGGCGAAGGCGGTGCGGGAGCCTACTCCGACGGCAAGCTCTACACCCGCAGCAAGAAGCGCGGTAACGTGGACAAGATACTCAACGTCTTCTGCCAGCACGGCGCTTCCCCCTCCATTCTGGTGGACGCCCATCCGCACATCGGCACCGACAAGCTGCCCCGCGTCATCGAGAACATGCGCAACACCATTCTTCAGTGCGGCGGCGAAGTGCATTTTCAGACACGCATGGACGCCCTGCTCATTGAGGGCGACGAGGTGAAGGGTATCGAAACCCATACGGGGCAGACTTTCCTCGGCCCCGTTATCCTGGCCACGGGCCACTCCGCCCGCGACGTCTATCGCTGGCTGGCTGCCAACGGTGTGGAGATTGAGGCCAAGGGAATCGCCGTGGGTGTACGCCTGGAGCACCCTGCCACCCTCATCGACCAGATACAGTATCACAACAGGAACGGTCGCGGCAAGTATCTGCCCGCTGCCGAATACAGCTTCGTCACGCAGGTCGAAGGCCGTGGCGTTTACAGCTTCTGCATGTGTCCCGGCGGCTTCATCGTGCCCGCCGCCAGTGGCCCCGAACAGATTGTGGTGAACGGCATGAGTCCCAGCAACCGCGGTTCGCGCTGGAGCAACAGCGGCATGGTGGTGGAGATACGGCCGGAAGACCTGGAAAATGAAGAATTAGGAATGAAGAATGAAGAATTATTGGGCGATGATAGAAATTCTTCATTCGGAAGCACAGCTTCCATTCTTCATTCTTCATTAAATATGCTTTCCTTCCAGGAACACCTCGAACGCCTCTGCTGGCAGCAGGGCAACCGTCGGCAGACGGCGCCTGCGCAGCGCATGGCCGATTTCGTGAACCGCCGTCTCAGTGCCGACCTGCCCGAGACGTCGTACGCCCCCGGCCTGATTGCTTCGCCCCTGCACTTCTGGCTGCCCCCGTTCATCGCCGGTCGCCTGGCCAAAGGCTTCCAGCAGTTCGGCCGCAACGCCCGTGGCTTCCTGACCAACGACGCCGTGATGATAGCCGTGGAGACCCGCACGTCGGCACCCGTCCGCATCGTGCGCGACCGCGACACCCTGCAGCACGTCCGCCTGCGCGGCCTCTTCCCCTGCGGCGAGGGGGCTGGCTATGCCGGCGGCATCGTCTCGGCGGGAGTGGACGGTGAGCGGTGTGCCGAAGCCGCAGCGCAATACTGCGGCGTGCAGTAAGTCCAGGTGATGTTACCCTTTAAGTTTCATTTCAGAAATTTCCTTCAACACGATTTTGGGAAAGGCGTCCGGCGTTTTCGGGCCTTTTCCCATTTTTTTTATCGCATTGCCTGTCAGTTGTTTGACAATGCTGACTTGGGCTGGTTTCGATAAAGATGCCCAGTTTTTTTTGATGCTGTTGAGGAGCCTTTCATCGTGGATGGCTGCGAGCTTGCCGCTGCGGGCTGTGCGGACGGCTACTTTCAACGCTCTGAGTTCCCGGGCCTTCTCGGGCGATACGGCTTTGACGAGCACGGGGCCGTGCACCTTTATCAGCCTTTTTTTTCCGGGCACAACATGTTTCTGGAACAGTTCGGGTTCGGCAAATACCAGTGCGTCGGCCGATACCTTCAACACCCTTTTCAGTTTTCCCAGCGTCTCGAAGTCGGGCATGCTGACCCCTTTTTCGTAGTTGGAAATGGTGTTAGGCTTCACGCCTATCCGTTCGGCCAATTCATATTGGCGAAGTCCCTGTAGCTTACGGGCATAAGCCAGGTTCTCTTTCAGATGTACCTTTTCGTCCATATACCTTATTATATATATCATGTGCAAGCCTGTCTGCCTGTGGGTTCAGCCCCGGCCCGACCAGTTTCCGCTTGCAGCATTCTGCCATTTGTTTCCTTGCCCCGCTATTTTTGAGGATAACAAATTTAAGGAAATAATTTGGAAATCCCAATGTTCTTGGGGTTAAATGTAGGTTTCAAGGTATCATCCGTCTTTATTTGAATTTATATATTGCCAGGCAATTGTTATCGTCTACTTTCAGCTTTGAAGCCAGGTCTTTCAATTTTCCGCTAAGTTTTCCCTCCTCCAGCTTTTCCAGAAGAAATTCTGTGTTATAACGTCCAATTCCTTTATTTTTTGAGTGCACGTGGTTGAATAGCTGGTAGGGGAAGACATTCCAGGTTTCCCGCCGGGTCTTGATGTCATATTCCGGATCCAGGAGCGAATCATATAGAATCACTTTGAAAATCTCGTTTGTTTTTCTGTCCAGTATATAATGTGGTCCCATCCGATCGTCAAAATGATACTTCTTTCCGATTTCATAATCCATCGGGAGGATACCGAACATGAAATAGGAATCCGTGTATGCATAAGGTGTTATCAGCTTGGGAACGTCCATTCTGGAGGCTGAGGGTGTGCGCACGAATACCGGTTCCAACCGATGATTCCTGTAGCTGTACAATGTGTCTGATGCATTGTTTGTCAGCAGGAAGTCACCGCCATTGTTTAGTATGTGATTCACATAAAATTGTTCCTTTAACGAATATCGTCCGTTTTGCCCCTCTGCCATTTGGAACACATGGTGTACAGGCTTGTCGATTTTCAGTCTCTTGTCTACGTGTCTTATACTGCCGTCGTTCTTGTTTACCAGATAAAACGGTTCCTTGTCCGCCTCCTGTTTGAACTTGTCTGGCGACGGCCAGTATGAATCATTGAAATAAATCAGATAATCGGAATCATAATTTAGAATGTCTTCAACAGAAGTATGTTCTTGAAGTTCTAATGTCTTTTTATATTTGCCGTTAAAATCGTATATATGTATTTTTATTCCCGCAGCTTCAGCATAAACATAGAACTCTTTTTTTTCAAAATCGGCATCAAAACGGGTTGCCCCATAATATTCCTCCGGCCCTAAGCCATGGCGATTGATGGTATGGAGGTATTTCCCTTTCCCGTCGAAAAAGTGAAACTGACTTTGCAGAATGTCAAAAGCAATGATAAGGCTGTCCGAAACGGCCAGGGGGTATGATTGTAATAAGGAGTTCTCCGTAGTTTCCAAAGGTATGTATGTAACTTCGGCAAGCTCGTGAATATCTATCCGTTTAACCGGGTATTCCTTATTGACGTCTATAATCGGAAGAGCTCCGCCGGTGTCTGCTCTTCTCTCGGAGGTGCATCCAATGAATATAAAGATGCACGTTGATAGAAATATAAAATACAGGTTTTTCATATATGTTAATATGTTATGTTTATATTCATCCAGAAATAGAACTGTCATATCAAGAAAACAGAATTCTTATTTGAATTTATATATTGCAATGCAATTGTTGTCGTCCTCCTTCAGCCTTGAAGCCAGGTCTTTAAGTTTCCCGCTTAATTTTCCCTCCTCCAGCTTTTCAAGCAGGAATCCAGCGCCATAATGTCCAATTCCTTTATTTTTTGAGTGCATGTGCTGGAATAGCTGGTAGGGGAAAACATTCCAGGTCTCCCGCCGGGTCTTGATGTCATATTCCGGGTCCAGGAGCGAATCATATAGAATCACTTCGAAAATCTCGTTCGTTTTTTTGTTCAGCATATAATGTGGTCCCATGCGATTATCAAAATGATACTTCTTTCCTATTTCATAATCCATCGGGACGATGCCGAACATGAAATAGGAATCCGTGTATGCGTAAGGTGTTATCAGCTTTGGTACATCCATCTTGGAGGCTGAGGGTGTACGCACGAATACCGGTTCCAGCCGGTGGTCCTTGTAACTATACAGTGTATCCAGTGCATTGTTTGTCAACAGACATTCATTTCCGTTCTTTAGTATGTGGTTCACGGAAAATTGTTCCATTAACGAATATCGTCCGCTTTGCCCCTTTACCATTTGAAACACATGGTGTACAGGCTTGTCGGTTTTTCAGTCTTTTGTCTACATGTCTTATACTGCCGTCGTTCTTGTTTACCAGATAGAACGGATTCTTGTCCGCTTCCTGTCTGAACTTGTCCGGTGACGGCCAGTATGAATCATTGAAATAAATCAGATGATCGGAGCCATAATTTAAAATGTCTTCAACATGAGCCTCTTCCTGAAGTTCTAATGTCTTTTTATATTTTCCTTCAAAATCATATATATGTATTTTTCGTCCTCCGGCACTTGAATAGACATAGAGCTCCTTTTTCTCAAAATCGGCATCAAAACGGCTTGCCGCATAATATTCCTCCGGTCCTACGCCATGACGATTGGTGGTATGAAGGTATTTCCCTTTGCTGTCGAAGAAGAAAAACTGACTTTGCATAATGTCAAAAGCCACTATACCGCTGTCCGAAACGGCCAAGAGATATGTTTGTAATAAGGAGTTCTCCGTAGTTTCCAAAGGTATGTATGTGACATCGGCAAGCTCGTGAATATCTATCCGTTTGACCGGATAGTCCTTATTGACGTCTATGACCGGAAGAGCTCCGCCGGTGTCTGTCCTTCTGCCGGAGGTGCATCCTATGAAAACAAAGGTGCACGTTAATAGTGTTGTAAAAAAAACTTACCCATGGTATGTATTGGTTATTCTTATAATTTTAAAATCTGCGACGCTTCTTGTCTCAGACGGGTTTAAAAACGCCGGATGGCAACAGATTGCCCGGCGTTCTGTCATGCCGGGAGATTCTCAAAATTGAGTGTTGCTGTAAGAAATCAAAAATTCTTCATCAGGCACGTCAAATATAGAAATATAATCTGAATATACCAAGTCCTTTTCCGGAATATTTTCAATGGAATCTTGATGACGGGGAGGGCGGCAATTCTGAATCATTATGCGGGCAGTTTCTTGTGTGTAAAATTTAATTACTTTCCTTTCCTTGGTTCCGCTCAAGTTCGCGTTTCACGCCTTTCCCTTGTTCCCAGGGGAATGTTTCAAACATAGAGGGGGGATGTTTGAAACATTCGACCCCTATGTTTGAAACATAAGGGGCTTGGGGTTGAAACCGGGTTCTTGGGAAGTGGAAATTAAACAGAGTGCAATATTTTCCTATTGTAAATAAAAGTTATTGTTTGGCCCGTAAGCTGTTACTTGTTGAAGGTTCTTGTTTTTAGATTCTCTTCGATTACTTTTGTTTGAAAGCTAACCATTTTTTTTGTTTATTTCTGGGTTTACACTATCTTTGCATTAAGATTGCATTATGAAAATAATTAATCCATATAAGCAGTTGGAGCATCGGGTCTATAAACGGACTTTTCTCCAGGACGTGCAAGTCGAATTTGATTTTGATTTGTGCAAAGATGCATTTGCCGACAGACAGCGTATTCAAAATTTCTTCTTGCAATATTTTCATGTAACACCAGGTCAGGATGCTCCTTCTTCCTTTTCTACTATAGAGTTGTGTGATGCGGATAAATTAATTCGGTTCAGATTTACTGAGGAAAAGACTGTGGTTACAGTCAGTCCGCAAGCTTATGAATCGTTTGTAAAAACAATGATTCCCTTTATCGATAGACAGCTTGCTTATATGGAGAAAATTTGCTCTGTTTCCAGTGCAAGGAAAATGATTGTTCGAAAAAGAAATGTTTGGGAAGTACGGGCAAATGATAATGTAAGCATAAAAGATATTTATTCATCGGCATTGCGATATACCTTCAATGAACATCATGTGGGTGATATGTTTTCCATTATGTTGCCTAATGAATCATCGTGCAAGATTTCTAAAGATGCTGATGTGGATTTGGGAGATGGTACACTTAAGGTAATATTATCTGCTGAGATAAAAGATAATCAAAAGGCGGATTTTGTTTTGGAGTTTATAGCTGCTGCTGACAATGTGCCCGTAATGGAAGTTCTGGAGGTTGCAACCGGTCTTAACGAGGTAGTATATTGTGCCTTCCATGATATAGTTTCCAAAGACGTAATTAACTTGATGGAGCAGGATGGGGAGGACTGATGATGGGAAATTGTAATTTTACTATTGTAAAACCTGCCCGGCAACGTCCAAAGTCTCCGGTAAGTTTATTTATGTGTCTTCCTGTTTTGACTCTTTGTTTGGGGGATGCCGATAATGGAAAAACATGTTCTGTAGTGAGCCGGAAGCAGAGGGTTGATGTCTTTACCGGTTGCATGATTGGCCAAACGGACAATGCTTCTTTGTTTCGTGATTATAATCTGTCGTTTTCTGAGAAAGGTCTTATGTTGGAGCGGCTTGCCAAACTTCGTGCTGATTTGCTTCAAGGTTGGGACGGTTATGCCGGATTGCCCATGGAAAGCGAATCCTACGAAAATACTCGAAAGGCTATTTCGACTATGACCGGAAAGGCTTTGTCGCATTGGAATCTGTTTCCCTGCCCGAACGGAACATTTCTGTTGACGACGAAGAACAGTATGGCCAGTATCAATATTGGGAATAAGGAGTTTTCGTATGCGGCCTATCGGAATGCCGAATATCAGGCCAAGGGCATCTTGCCCTATACGGATGAAGGCTTTAGAGCGGTTGTTTATCAGATTAACACGATGTTGGGGTATGATGTGTAGTGAGATAACAGTGCCGGAAGCCATCGCAGAAACAGAAGAAATTGCCCGTATCATTTTTTCGCCATCCATGATTGCGGACGGACAAGTGTCTCCTTCTGCCTTTTTTATGGATAATCTTCAAAACGGTCCTGAAACATATATCTCGGTATGGCGTTCCTGTTATATAACTCCTTCTCCTGAAAATGTTACTTTCAATTCGAGAGTGAAAGGTGATAGTCTGGCTGGATATGCTACGATTGGGGTTCTGGATTGTCACGAAATTTGTTACGATGATTATAAGACCCATGTGGTGCCGCATCCCAGTCGGATGAATAAGGCGCATGCGGGAATTCATGTAAACAAGGGTGCCGAAATGGTCAAGGGGAGATGTATGGATCCCGGTTATCTGATGTTGGCTATGATGATTGCCCACAGATGTTCTTTAGTGATATTTTGATTGATGCTGTGTAGCTCCGTTCGTCAGTAATATGGTATAGATAGGAGGATACTGGATTAGGGACTTAAATTTAGTTTCAACTTTGATTCTTCAATAGCTGCAGAAATGAAACGGTAGAAGGGTTAATCTTCAATTGCTCAGACAGCTATTTGCTCGTTCTCTTCTTTTCTTTTCAGCCAACACTATTTTCAGCCTATTTATATCTTTCATATTGATTATATTCTTTGCGTTTCCCCAAAGATGATAAAGACTCTTCATTACAATCTATTATAATATCAGACTTTTATTTCTAAACAAATCATTATTGTAATATCTTTGTATTTGTATAGGTGGCTACGTAAGTTGTGTTGATGCATATTGATAAGGATATGGACGAATATAACACTTGCCCACATCTCTGCGAATACCGCTGTGCCAACACCTGCAAGAAGTCTGTAATAGCAAACTATAAATATACAAAGAATAAAACAATACTGGAAGATGAAAGAATCTAAAACCACATTTGCATACATTGTAGAGCATATGTCCGAACCTTCATTTGAGAAGGTCCGGGATATTTCTTATGATTTCGTTCAAAAGCTCCCATCCGAGTTAGTTGACGAATTGTTTGAGCAATTAAATCGCGGAGTAGAATTACTTGACTCTGAGCCATTATTGCAGATGTATTTTTATTCTTATGGTCAAATGCATGCAGAGAAATTAACGTATGCTTTCAAGCAATTAAGTCCATACATAAAATCTGCAGAGAAGATAGATATTGTTGATTATGGATGTGGTCAAGGCTTGGCCACAATGTGCTACCATGACTTTATAAAGGATTATAATTTACAGCAGCAAGTTCGCTCCATTACTTTGATAGAACCTTCCGCTTTGGCATTATCAAGAGCAGAACTGCTTTGTAGTCGTTTTTTCCCTGAGTCAACAATAATAGCAATTCAAAAAGGTCTTGATGAACTATTAGAAGATGAAATCCGAATAGACGTAGATTGTCCAACCCTCCATCTTTTTTCCAATATATTGGATGTGGAAACATTCGATATTGCACCATTAGCTGGTAAAATTAAAACATCGTGCCTAGGTGACAATGAATTTGTTATAGTTTCTCCAATGGAGAACGCAAAACGCATGAACAGACTTAAGATGTTTGTGGATTTTCTAGGGGTAAATTTATATTTTGAAAAGTATCTGGACAAACAACAGTTAAGAGAAGATAAAGAGTGGACATGTTGCGCTATGTTGTGTAGTACGAGAAATAGAGAGTTGTCAGCTATCAATATAGAAGAGGTTCATCGGAAGGCTAAAGAATTCTTTGATGATGTCACACTTTGGCACGACAAGGAATCGACAAACGCAATTTTTGATGAAGTAAGAATTTGCGCAGAGAATGGAGATGCTAAATGTGTGAACGTTATGGGGCTATTCTATACAAAAGGTATTTTTGTAGAGAAATGCAATAATGAAGCGTTTGCGTGGTTTAAATTAGCAGCAGAAAAAGGATATCCACGAGCTGTCAGAAATTTGTCATTGATGTATGCAAGAGGGAATGGCATTGAGAAAAATATGTCGTTAGCCATAGAAACCATAAATAAGATAAAAGAATGTGATGCCCCTATTTATTATCTAAGTCTTGGTGAAATAGAAAAAATTGTAGGAAATCATGAAGTAGCTTTCGAAAACTTCAGAATCGCAGCAGAATTAGGGAATGCTAGAGCTAAATATTTTTGTGGAACTTATTTTCTGAGAGGAGAATATTGTGAAAAGGATATTATGTTAGGTATTAAGAACATAAGATCCGCAGCGAAGGATGGTAATGCATCTGCTTGCTTACTCCTGGCTCGTTACTATGAAAAGGGATTCACGGAGGGCGGTATAAATCAATCTAATGCTTTGGCTGTAAAGAACTATAAAACTGCAGCAAAAAAAAATAGCGTCAAAGCCCAAATAAGGCTTGCTGAAATATATAGAAACGGGACTTTGGGAGAATCTAAAAATCTAAAAGAATCTTTCAAATGGTATTTGATTGCTGCAAATAATGGTGATTATAATGCTGCATTTTATGTCGCATGGTCGTATGCCAACGGGACAGGCATAGCACAAAATTATTCAGAAGCAGTTACATGGTACAGGATAGCAGCTGATTATGGTTCTATATCTGCCATAAACAACTTGGCTGTTTGTTACGAAAACGGTCTTGGTGTTGAAAAAGATGAAGGGAAAGCATTTTCTCTTTATTTGAAAGCAGCAGAAGCCGGAGGCTTAATGGCTGCAAATAATGTCTCGGTGTGTTATCAAAAAGGCATAGGAACTGAGGTAAATCCACAGCAAGCATTGTTTTGGAAAGAGAAGGCTGCAGACGAAGGAAATTCTAAAGTGCAAGGTAAGTTAGCAGAATGGTACTTCAAAGGATATGGAACAGCAAGAAGTTATGCGAAGGCTCTCTTCTGGTTTATTAAATCAAAATTATATAATGAAGAAAATATCGCTAATCTTGAAAGTCTCTTTGATTTCATTAATCACAAAGCAAATGATGGAAATGCTTTGTTTCAGTATTTGTTAGCAAAATGCTATACTTATGGAGTATTTGTGCCGAAAGATTGGCATTTGTCAATAATGTGGTATGAAAAGTCTGCTGCTAATGGCTTTGTAGAATCGCTTATTAAATTGCGACGCATAGATTCAATCTCAACTGAAGTTACAAAAGAAGATAAGGCAGCAGGAGTGAGGGATGAACATGGCGTACTGTATTCTCAGGACGGGAAGAAGGTCTTATCATGTAGCTTCGTGCATTGTAAATCTTACAATATTCGCAAAGGGACTCGCATTATTTGTGACGGAGCTTTTAATAATCAATGTATTGAACGATTGGTTATTCCTTCTTCAGTTATTGCAATAGGAGATAACCCTTTCGTAAGCGATTCATATTACCATAATACTAAAATCGCAATAGAGAATCAATCCCCAAACTATACTATCAATGAGGATGCTTTATATACAAAAGATGGTAGTACAATAGTTGCATATTGGGGTAGACAAAAACAATTCACAGTACCTAAGAATGTTATACATATTGCTAATGGGTGTTTTTCAAATGCAAGAGATCTTGAAACAATTTTTGTACCGCAAGGTGTCGAATCTATTGGTTGCAAGGCATTTGAAGATTGCTATTCACTAAAATCATTAGATTTACCAAAGAGTGTGAAATTTATTGGTGAATCTGCCTTCTGGGGTTGTGAGGCACTTGAGGAAATATGGTCATTAGGCTCCATTAGCACCATTGAACCTAACACCTTTGAAGGGTGTAACTTAAAGTATATTCATTTTCCATCATGTTTAGTTTCAATAATGGATAATGCTTTTAATTCAAATAACGAGTTGAAAAATGTTGACTTACCTGATACGCTTGAAACAATAGGGAATCACGCATTTGCATATTGTAGTAATCTAAAACGTATTAACTTGGGAGATTCTCTTAAATTTATTGGAGATTTCTGCTTTTATCGGTGTGCTGTACAAGAAGTTCGTCTTCCTTCATCTTTAATAAATTTGGGTACAAGACCTTTTGATAAAGTAACAAATATAATCACAAAACATGATTGTCAGTATAAAGTCGAAAGTGGAATGCTAATAAACCAGAGTACAAAAAACTTGGAATGCTATTTCGGTGATAGTTCTTCCATTACAATAAAAGACGTTAAATCAATATCCCCATTGGCATTTTACGAGTCAAAAGTTGCAGAAGTTATTCTGTCTAATGATATTAGTTCATTGCCAGAGTATGCATTCTATAATTCGCAGAATCTTACAAATCTAAGCCTATTTGAGGGGTTGGAATTAATTAATGTGGGAGCTTTCTATGGATGCAAAAAATTACGTAATATTTCCATCCCAAAGACAGTACAAGATGTAAATAGTGCAGCATTTTGTGGGTGTATTTCTTTGGAAAGGATAGAATTAAAAGGAACAGCTACAAATATCTCAGAATCAATAATTGAATATAGATATTATGAACATTTTCCATCTGCTTACCATTCGCATCACATATTAATGGGAAGTACTATCAGTGAATTTGATTTGAGCTATAAACCAAATGTAGAATCATTTAAATGCATTACTATAATTGTTCCTAAATCTACAAAGCAAAAAATACACTTTTAAACCTATATATCATCTTGATTGGGAAAAACGTGAAATGAATAGAAGATTTGAAATTATAGAAAATGATGAAAACAGCTAATATTATGGATGTTAACCGTTTGCGAATGGGTATAGATGGCCAAGGTATAACCACACTTGTTGCTTTCTATAAATGTCCGCTAAACTGCAAATATTGTATTAACAACAAATGTCATTTAATTGATTCTGAGGCCAAAGTTTCAGCTATTGAGCTATACAACAACATCAAAATAGACCAATTATACTTTGCGGCTACAGGTGGAGGGTTAACTTTCGGTGGCGGAGAACCATTACTTCAAGCTTCCTTTATACAAGAAGTTTTGGAATTCGGTGCTAAGAACTGGCATACAACAATCGAGACATCGCTAAACGTTCCTTACGAAGAATGGTATAATTTGATTAATTACGTTGACGAATGGATCGTTGATATTAAAGATATGAATCCGTCCATTTATAAATGTTATACGAGTAAAGATAATGCAGTTGTCATAGACAATTTGATAAGGCTTGTGGATTTAGGACTTACAGAAAAAGTCCTTATACGTTTACCATATATTAAAGGCTTTAATGCGGAAACAGATATTCAAAGTAGCTGTCAAAAACTTGAGCAATTGGGATACTTTAGATTTGAAAAATTTTCTTATAAAATAATATAATGGATGGTAAAACCAAATGCAGAATACTTAAGGGTATTCGTCAGAGAATAGCTGATATAAATGGAATAGATTATGAACCGTTTCCCTGTTCAAATATTGGTGACTGTAAAGGCACTTGTGTCCAATGTGAAAAAGAGTTAGAATGGTTATGGATGCAGCTAACACAGAAAGAATCACAAGGGTATCGAATTTACATAACTTATAAAGATTTGGAAGAATATGAATTTCAAAGCAATGTGACAAGATGTAAAACTGATACAATCGGTAGTGTAGGTAGTGTAAAGGTAGTGTAAAATAAACTGTGTCACGCATATTTTCTATTAGAGGATATAATTACCCCATACGGGACGTGTGGTCCCGCCCCGTGGCGCTGGCCGTTCCCCGACCGATGAGTTTTCTAATAGGAAATAATGCGTGACACAGTTTATTTACACGACCCTACCCCATACCTTATTTACCGGTTATATTTTCATTATGCGGATTTTCGCAATGTTTTATGTAATTTTGTTTAGCAATCTCCTTACTCGAATTTGCGTAACAATATTCGCACAGATGCGGACATGTATTGTACTCACCAATATCTTTGCTGTCTATACAACCACAAACTTTTCTTTGACCTTTGTCTTTCTTGTTTTTTTTATATTCAACACTAATCTCCCCAAATATATCCTTCGTAACTTCTACTCCTATATGGTTCATCAGCAGCATGTCATCAGAGAAGTACTTTATCATCAACTCATCATCTATACACTTGTTGTGCTTGATACCAAACATATCCAAATCTATCTTTTCAGCACATGTAGCCAGTTCGAGTTTCCACTCCTTATTCATATCAACGAGTCTGGAAGCAAACTTTATCATATCTTCCTGCGAAAACTCCCTATACTGAATATTGTTCTTATAGAGATTATTTTGTACCTTTTTATATGATGCAATATCAGCAAAACTAAAGACTAGTTTCTCTGTATATCCGTTCAATTTGACTCCTATATTGTAAATTTTCTCCAAGAGATCATCAACGGTCAAACCTTTTGCTAATATCAAAGGGTCAAATCTCCATATTACTTTCCCATATCCCAATCTACCAACCAATCTCTTGAATGTATCCATCCTACTACTTAGAGATGGTACACCCATTTCCAGCCTTTCTTCATAATAGTCATTCAAAGTAAACTGGATATAGCTATTTACACCCCTATTATCTAAATAGTCCAATAAACCTCCCTCCTTAAGAAGTGAAGCCGGATTCTTTGACCAAAATACAATAAGCCTTGTCTTATCGTATGCCACATAAGATTTTACCCCATTAAAAGGGTTTTTCCAAACTGAATAACCTTTCTGCAGCCTTTCCTGGAACCAGTCTGCATAAAAGGCCGGTATGTCTGTAGCACGGCTTGCTGATACAATTATTGGTGCACCTGCTTCCACACTTATACCTTCGTCTGTCTTTATTGTTATCTTTTCCATTTTCACTCTTTACTGAAATCAGTTCGTTTCTAATAACTCTAAAATTACTTTTGAGGATAAGAATACACATAAACTCAGTGGCCATTCTGTATTGCATGATGTATTATCGTCATTACAATTCCCAGCACATAATATTCCTACAACTTCTCCATTCAGAAATACAGGGCTTCCACTACTGCCAGGCTTAAGCTGTTCATCAGTATTTGCTGCATAGTAATTTCCATCTTTTAATCCATTTACTACAGCATTACACTCTACATATTCTTCTCCTAACATTCGCCGACTACAGCTTTTCAACACATCACCTTTTTGGGGAACAACATCAGAAAGAACCAGCGGACTATTGGCATTTGGAACAGAATATACAGCTATATCATACCCATCAGAATCATTTTCATCATTATGGAAAACTATAGGATTAATCAAAGCTATTCTTTTACCATTCCATCTAATCCTTGGGTTTTCACATTTAGATATCACATGACCTGCTGTTATAAACATATCTCCAACCATTACACCGCAACCTTCATTATAGTTATCGGATATAATGGATAGAACGTATTGCCTCATTTTTGTTATTTCTTGAATCTTATCCATATTAATTACTTATCAAAAACAATATAATAGCCACCAGCATCATTCATACAGATTTCTTACTAATCGCCCTAAAATTAGTTATTATAAATCAAAAACACGTTATATAAGAAAGAAAATAACTTTCCTGGATGCTGAATGGCTGATATAACGTGAATCTGATGAATTCAGAATAATGAAAGCTGTGTTTGATGAAAAATCAAGTTTCTTGATATTTTTCTCCCCTTTTTGTTTGCACATACCGAAACTTTGATTACCTTTGCGGTATAGAAATATCAAGAACCTTGATTTTTCTGACGATTGAACGGTGTCGGGTCCACCAGGGAAACTGATACATGAAACGCCACTCACTGCTGCTTGTGCAGTATTTCAGGCCTGTACTGCCGGGAAGCGGTCTTCTGACCTCGGAGAACCCATGTTCTCCTATTATAAAATAACTCTAATCTCTAAAAGAAACACGTATGAAAACAGTTGTGTTACAAATCAAACAAGACTTGGCCAACTATCTGCAAAAGGCGTTTGCCAAGCACATGCACGACGGAGTACTCTGTCTGCCGGTACAATCTCCTTTCTATCGTTTTGTCAGTGAGAAACTGTATGGTCACTGCCACCGCACGCTGGTGCGGCCGCAGGGAAACCTGACGCTGGGATTCGTTTCGCTGGGGAATTCCAAAAACTCGGCGTGGTATTACCAGCTGGGAAAGGAGGCTACACGCGAACTGGAACGTATGATTGACTACAGAATGCGCAAGGATCTGTATGAACGCATGAAGGAGGGGCGGCGCAAATATGGTGTCACGTACGTGGAGACGGTGAACCGGTTCATGCAGGAGTATGACATCCGGGGCGTGACCGAAGATGCCTTCCTGAGAGGCTATCGGCGCAAGAAAGCCCAGAACAGACTGGGATAATGCGGGGGCGGGACTACTTTCAGACAGAAAAGTCCCGCCCCTTGCGTTTTTATTCACCCCACAAACGGAGCCTTTTGTCCGTTTTTCCTTTGCCGGATATCCTCCCTTCCCTGTTCAGAAGTATCCCCAAGGCCGTTTTCGGGCCTTTACAGCCTGTCCCTCGCCACGTCGTAGAAATGCCTCATCTTTGCAGTGTCAGCAGCTGATAAGACAAAATAAACTGAGTTATTAACAAGCTAAAAAATGGAGGATACGATTATGACAATTCGTTATCACAAAATCAAAAGACGTCTGGTTCCTTCGGACGAAAAATCTGAAATGCGGGTATTCCCGGTAGTGACTTACAAGTATGGCAAGGCAGCCGACCTGAAGGAAGTTGCCAAGAAGATTGCCAAGCAGTCCATCTTGGGCGAAGGTGAAGTGTACAACATGCTGAAGTATTTTTGTCCTTCATTGCAGGAAATCCTGCTGGAAGGGCGTCAGGTGAACATCGACGGGTTTGGATATTTCTCGCTGGCCTTGCAGGGACAGGGTGCGGAAAGCGCGGAGAAATTCACGACCAACGACATCACCGGCTTGCGCATCTGCTTCCGCGCCCACAACGACATCCGAATCCACAACGGGGCAACGACCCGCACGGACGGGCTGGACTTCCTGGATGTGGACAAGGTGAACGGAGAGGGAACAACGGGCACGGATGTGACGGAACCCGGCGGCGGGGACGACGGGCAGGATGAAAGCCCGCTGTAACGAAGCTTTGAACGAGTGAAACCGGAGGGGAAAGGTACCGCCCCTTCGGTTTCCTTTAAAACGAAAGATTGTTTTACTTGATAAATACGGAAGAATATGGGAACAAAAGATTTTATCCTTGCAGTCGTTTCTGCCATAGGAGGCATGGAAGCTATCAAATGGGCGGTACACACCTGGATGCACCGCAAGACGGAGAAACGGAAACAGGCCGCCGAAGCCTCGGCTGCCGAAATGGAGAATTACCACAAGCAGGTGGACTGGCTTCAGAACCGCTTGCAGGAATGCTATGTGCAGATGGAACAGCTACACCGGAAACTTCGGGAAAACCAGGTGGAACTGGAGGACTGGATCAGGCGGTTCAATACGCTGGAGGTGGCCTTGCAGGAGGCGGAGAGATGGAGCTGCAACAAGTGGGATGCCCGGCAAGGCAACGGAACGAACTTTTAAAACCGAACAGTCATGAGAAAAATGGATAGCATCATTATTCACTGCTCCGCAACCAGACAGGGGGCGGACTTCGGAGCGGCCGACATCGCACGATGGCACAGGCAGCGGGGATTCCGTGACATCGGATATCATTATGTAATACGGTTGGACGGAACATTGGAGAAAGGGCGGCCGATAGAGCAGGCCGGAGCACACTGCAAAGGCTGGAATGCTGCGAGTATCGGCATCTGCTATATCGGCGGGCTGGATGCCAATGGAAAACCGGCAGACACACGCACGCCTGAACAGAAGGAGGCGCTGAGAAAGCTGGTAAAGGAACTGCAGCGGAAGTATGGCATCTGGCAGGTGATGGGGCATCGGGATACATCGCCCGACCGAAACGGGAATGGAGAGATTGAACCGGAGGAATATGTCAAGGCCTGCCCGTGCTTTGACGTCGGGAAGTGGATGAAAGAAAGTTTGCTGGTGCTGGCGGCTGTCTGCCTGCTCGCTGCGTGCGGAAGCCATAAGTCGGTGAGGCATGAACAAAGCCGGGAGAAGGTGGACAGCTCGGCCGAATATGTATCGGACAGCATGCTGGAAAGGCAGGTGAAAGTGGAATGGAGCGGCCGGAAGCTGGACCGGCTGGAACAGACGGTACTGACTTTCCGGCAAGACAGCCTTACGCGGAAACTGGTGTTGGCGGCGGTGGTACATACCCGAAGCCGGTGCACGGAAGAGCAGGTGAAAACGGAACACAGGCGGGAAGAAGGCCGACAGAAGCAGATGGAACAGCACCGGCTGCAGCAGGAAACCGTTCGGGAAGAGGAAAGGCAGGAAAGCAGGGAACGGCATTCAGTCTGGCTGGAGTGGGGAATAGGGGGGATGGCAGTGCTTTTTCTGCTATTTTTTTGTCGGTTTACACGGAAATAACGTTCTTTGTAGCCGCTATTTAATAAGAAGGAATAATTATGCCTACTCCCGAAATTGCCATCATCGACCCCAACACCCTGAGCAGCCTGGGGCTGGGCGGCCTGCTCGAAGAGCTGATACCCGGCGCCGTCATCCGCACGTTTCCCTCGTTTGCGGCCTTCATGGACGACACGCCCGACATGTATGCCCACTACTTCATCTCGTCGCAGGTGTATCTGGAGCATACGGCGTTCTTTCTGCCGCGGCGTCCCAAGACCATCGTGCTGGCTGCGGGCGAGGGGAACCCGCAACTGGCAGGCGTATTGACGCTGAACATCTGCCAGCCGGAGAAGGAACTGGTGCGGAGCATCGTGCAGCTGCACGGGCACGGCCATCGGCACGGGCATCCCGGGAAGCTGCCCGCACCGGCCGACCTGCCTGCCAACCTGCCTGCGGGGCACGACCTGACGGCACGCGAGATAGAGGTACTGGTGCTGGTGGTCAAGGGACTTATCAACAAGGAGATTGCCGACCGTCTGAACATCAGCCTGACTACCGTCATCAGCCACCGCAAGAACATCACGGAGAAACTGGGCATCAAGTCTGTCTCGGGCCTCACCATCTATGCCGTGATGCACGGCTATGTGGAGGCCGACCAAATCTGACCACTTTCCCCAGCGATTTCCTCATAAGTGAGGATTGCACGTCCCGCAGATTTGCCTTTACTTTGCAGCCGAAACAACTGAAACTGCAATGAAGAAACCTGTTCTGACCCTTCTTGTGCTGCTCGCTGTAGGAGCAACGCAGGTTGCCCGGGGCGAAGAAGCCCCCAAAGACACCGTCAAGGTGGTGGATATTGAAGAAGTGGTGGTAATCGCCACACCCAAGGAAAACAGCCGTCTGCGCCAGCAGCCCCTTTCGGCCACGTCGCTCTCGCAGGCCGACATGCGGGGCAATGCCGTACGTTCGGTCAAGAGCCTGTCGTCGCTGGTGCCCAACCTGTTCATACCCGACTATGGCTCGAAGCTGACGACTTCGGTCTATGTACGCGGCATCGGTTCGCGCATCAACACGCCGGCCGTGGGGCTCTACGTGGACAACATCCCCTTCATCGACAAGTCGGCATTCGACTTCAACTACTCCGACATCGAGCGTATCGACGTGATGCGAGGCCCACAAGGCACGCTCTACGGACGCAACACGATGGGCGGCCTGATACGTGTCTTCACCAAGTCGCCCTTCACCTATCAGGGGACGGACCTCATGCTGAGCGCTGCTACCTACAACAACTACAAGGCCAGCGTGAGCCACTACCACCGCATCAGCCCGAAGTTTGCCTTCTCCACCAACTTCTTCTACGAGCACAAGGGAGGTTTCTTCAAGAACGTGGCGCTGAACAATGAGCGGGTGGATAAGGACGACGAGTTCGGAGGCCGTGTTCGTGCCATCTACCTGCCCAGCGAGAATCTGAAGCTGGACTTCACCCTGAACTATGAATACACCAACCAGGGCGGATATCCTTACGAATATACCGGCGTGACCGAGGGCGAGGAAGACCGCGCCGACTACATCGGCCGCATTGCCTACAACTACAAGAGCGGCTACAAGCGTAACTTGCTGAACGGCGGGCTCAACCTGGAGCATCAGGCCGACAACTTCATCCTGAGCAGCGTGACGGGCTTCCAGTTCCTGGACGACCACATGGACCTGGACCAGGACTTCACGGAGCAGAACATCTACACCATGATGCAGAAGCAGAACTCCAAGACGCTGAGCGAGGAACTGGTACTGAAGTCCAAGCCCGGCCGCCGCTGGCAGTGGACCACGGGAGCCAGTGCCTTCTACCAGTGGCTCGATACTGACGCGCCCGTCACCTTCCACGAAGACGGACTGGCATGGCTCAACGCTATGACCAACGACAACGCCAACAAGTACCTGCCCACCATCTCGCAAGGCCCCATGACGATGCAGTTTGTCTTCAGTGACCTCATCGGCGGCAGCACCTTGCCCATCGCCGGGGCGTTCAAGACGCCTGTGCTGAATACGGCCCTTTTCCACCAGTCTACCTTCAACGACCTCTTCGGTGCCGAAGGCCTGTCGTTCACCGTCGGCCTACGCATGGACTACGAGCGCCTGAAGCTGGACTACAACACGGGATGCAGTTACACCCACACCTACTCGCTGAGCGGCGAACTGAAGCCCATGGGAAAGGTGATCCAGATGGTACCCGAAACGACCTTCGAGCAGAGCCTGTCCTATCGGGGCAGCCTGAAGCACGACTACATCCAGCTGCTGCCCAAGTTCTCTCTGCAATACGACTTCGACCGCCGCAACAACATCTACGCCACCGTCTCCAAAGGCTACCGTTCGGGGGGCTACAACATACAGATGTTCAGCGACCTGCTTCAGGCCGACATGCGCAGCGCCAACATGGGCGATGTGGCACAGGCCACCATCCCCGTCATCGAGGGTGTGCCGATGATTGACGAGGCCACCAAGCAGCAGGTCATCGGCATGCTGAACGGCATGGCGCAGAAGACCGAGACCAACGTACAGGAGGCCACGCTCTACCGCCCCGAGTACTCGTGGAACTACGAGGTGGGCTCGCACCTGACCCTCTGCGACGGCCGCCTGCAGGCCGACCTGGCAGCCTTCTACATGGACACGCGCGACCAGCAGATTTCGCGCTTCGCCGCCAGCGGACTGGGACGCATCACCGTCAACGCCGGAAAGAGTCGCAGTCTGGGTGCCGAAGCCGCCCTGCGTGCCCGCCTGACCGACGCGCTGAGCCTGAGCGGCAGCTACGGATACACCTACGCCACGTTTACCGACTATGTGGTGAGCGACGAGGTGAACTACAACGGCAAGTACGTACCCTTTGTGCCCAAGCACACGTTCAACGTGGGCGGGCAATACGTCTTCGCCATGAAGGCGGGCGCGTGGCTCGACAACATCACCCTCGACGCCCACTACAAGGCTGCCGGACGCATCTACTGGACGGAGGCAAACAATGCCAGCCAGGCCCTCTACGGTACGCTGAACGGACGGTTGAGTTTCAATAAGGGCAACGGGCAGATAGCCTTGTGGGTAGACAATGCGCTGAACAAGCACTATCAGGCCTTCTGGTTCGAGACCATGAGCCGCGGCTTCGCCCAGATGGGCCGCCCCGTGCAGGTGGGCATCGACCTGCGTTGCCGCTTCTGACGGCCTGGCGGGGGGGCCGGATACATAAGCATCTCTCCACCCGATACATTCTTATCTTTCTGCCCGAGACATACGTATCTCTCTGCTTGAGTCATACGTATGTCTCTGTTTGTATCATACGTGTGTCTCTGCTTGTGACATACGTGTGTCACAGCTTATGACATACGTGTGTCATGGCTTGTGACATAGGTGTGTCACAACTTGTGATGTACGTGTGTCGTCGGCTGGTTCGTACGGAAGGGAGAGGCCGGGACTCCCGTCTCTATTCGTTCATGGCTCCGCAGTGGGGGCAGAGGCCCTTGCGCATCAGCTTGCCGCCGCAGCGGCCGCAGCGGTAGCGCGGCGAGTGGAGCGAACGGCCCAGCCTCTTGCCGAAAATCCAGAAGAAGGCGGCCAGAAAGACGTAGCCCACGTAGATGTGCGTGGTCAGGATGAAGAAGAAGTAGCAGAAGATGCAGGAGGAGGCCAGCCCCAGCAGGTAGGACAGGGCGGCGGCGGGTGAGAGCTGGCGGAAGAGGTCGTCGAGCACGGCCAGCAGCACGACGACGAACAGCCACAGCCCCGACAGGAACAGCGAGAGCACGAAGGGTACCTTCAGGGGCGAGAGTGTGGGGTTGTAGTAGTAGTGCTCCCACGTGTCGGGCGCAAAGACCTGTATCGACTCGTAGACGGTGGCGCAGCAGGCCATCAGCAGGCACAGGGCCAGCGGATAGAGGCTGTCGATGTCGTTGAAGTAGACCAGCCGCAGCTGCTTGCGCAGGAAGGCTCTGGCCAGCCACACGGTTACGAAGACGGCAAAAATCACGATGAAATAGGAGGCGTGCGTGTCGCTGAACACGTAGATGGCCTGCGAGATGCTGTCTGAGGGCACGAAGGCACGCTTCAGGTCGGCCTCGCGCAGCCATCCCTGCACTTCCTGCGAGTGGGCCAGCTTGACCCACACGGAGTCGGTCGAGTCGGCCGGATGGATGGCAAATTCGGCCACCACCACGCGGTCTCCCTTGTGGAGCACGCAGTAGGCGCCCTTTACTGGAAGCATTTCCAGCGCCACGGAGTCGGCCCGCACCTCGAGGTTGGTGTCCCACGTGTAGTGGCGTTCGTGCAGATAGGCCAGCGAGTCGCGCATCCGTTGCGTCAGTCGCTCGTCCTCCAGGTTGGGGCGGGGATAGTGGCAGGCAGAAAGGAGCAGGACGAGCAGTGTGCACAGGACTGCGTACCATGCCGGCTGTGGGGCGGAGGGCGTCTGCCTCCGGCTGTTCGGCTGCTGCTGGTCGCTATTGAGTTTTCCTCGTCGGTTCATGCTCCTGTATATTAGATGTTTTATTTTCCGCAGTCATAGATTTTCATCTGGCAGTTCTTGCAGTCGAACTCCAGACGGAAGCGCCGTCCGTCTGCGCTTGCCAGCGAGTAGGGCTCGCGATAGGGCGAGCGGCCTTTCTGGTGGACGGGGCACCATCCCAGGCTGTAGCGCAGGCAGTGGCGGCATAACATCAGTACCGCGCCGTCTGCGGGCTGCTTCTCGTAGGCGGGCGCCACGGCTTTCACGCCATGGTCCAGGTAGAAGCGGCGTGCTTCGCCGTTCATCACGTTGCCCAGATAGGTAAGCGTGGTGGCGGGGTAGGCATGGCGGGTGGGTTTCCATACGGCCGGTTCGCGGCGGTAGTTCATGCGGCGTGCGGCGGTCAGCCGTTCTACCGTCTGCCTGCGCCATTCGGTGATGACGGACGCGGGGATGAACCATTCTTCCGTCAGCCTGATGTCGGCCGGTTCCGTCAGTTCGTAGGGGGTGCCGCCCAGTTTGGCCAGCTGCGTGCGCAGGTTCTCGATTTGGGGTGTGCGTGCCCGCTCCTTGGCGTGGGCGAAGGTCAGTGTCACCCGGTTGTCGTCCTCGTCTTCTGCCGTCAGCGAGAAGCCGAAGCGGTTTTCTTCCAGCTTCATGCGGATACCTATCTTCCGTTCGGCCGACTTGCGTGCCAGTATCCGTTCGAATTCCTGGTCCTGGTTGCGGAAGAGGGGAGTGCGCGGGCGGATGCGCGGCACGTTGCCTGCGGGGAAGAGCTTGTTGCCCTCCACGCGGTTGATGCGGAAACCTTGCAGGCGTCCCTGTTCGTCGAGGTAACACACGCCGTCGCCGTTGTGAAAGGGCTTTACGCCTGCTACGCTCACCCATCCACCGCGTTGTTCTTTCAGCGTACCCATGGTCTCGCCCAGCGATTTGGGCGTGTCGAACGAGGTGATGTCTTCGCCTCGTCCTTCCAGAAAGTAATGGGTGAATCCGCGGCTGAAGCTTTTCTCCGGCTGGGGTTGGAAATCGAAACGGCACGTTCCCGATGAGGCGCGGGCGTATTCCTGTCTGCGTTTCAATATGGCGTCCAGGCGCTGGCGGTAGGCTGCCGTAACGTTCTTTACGTATGCTGCGTCCTTGAGCCTGCCTTCTATTTTCAGTGATGTAACTCCTGAGTCCAGCAGCTGCTCCAGCATGTCCAGGCGGTTCATGTCTTTCAGCGAGAGCAGGTACTTGTCTTTGACCACGACCCGCCCGTCGGCATCCACCAGTGAGAAGGGCAGGCGGCAGAACTGGGCACACTCTCCGCGGTTGGCGCTACGTCCGAAACATGCCTGGCTGGCATAGCACTGCCCGCTATAGCTTACGCACAAGGCTCCGTGTACAAACACTTCGAGCGGAGTGTCGGGACAGGCTTTGTGAATGGCCGCTATCTCGTTCAACGAAAGCTCGCGTGCCAGTACAACCTGTCGGAATCCGGCTTCTGTGAGGAAGCGCACTTTCTCGGCCGTGCGGTTGTCCATCTGCGTGCTGGCGTGGAGTGGTATGGGGGGGAGGTTCAGTTGTGTCAGGCCCATGTCCTGTACGATGAGTGCATCTACGCCTCTGCGGTATAGTTCCCAAATCATAGCCTCCGTTTCCTTCAGCTCCTCGTCCTTCAGGATGGTGTTTACCGTTACGTAGATGCGTACTCCATAGAGATGGGCATAGTCTGTCAGCCGGCCGATGTCGTCCATCGAGTTGGTGGCTGCGGCTCTTGCTCCGAATTTGGGCGCGCCGATGTATACTGCGTCTGCGCCGTGGTTCACCGCTTCGATTCCGCACTCCAGGTTTCTGGCTGGAGCCAGTAATTCTATTTTTCTCTGTACTTTCATCATTCAATCTCGTTGATGTTATACGGGGTCTCTTGATATACGAAGTAGTTCAGCCAGTTGGTAAAGAGCAGGTTGGCATGCCCTCTCCAGCGTACCAGTACCCCTTTGTCGGGATTGTTGTCTATATAGTAATTTTTCGGCATGTCGATGGGCAGCCCTTTGCCCAGGTCGCGACGATACTCTGTATCCAGTGTCAGGGGAGAGTATTCCGAATGACCGGTTACGAAAAATTCACGTCCTCCGCGTGCCATGGCCATGTATACTCCCGCTTCGTCCGACTCCGAAAGCAGAGTCAGTTCCTTCACTTTCAGGATATCTTCACGGCGCACTTCCGTATGCCGGCTGTGGGGAACGTAGAATACATCGTCGAATCCACGGAAAATGGGATGCAAGGGTTGCAGGGTGCGGTGTTCGAAGATGCCGAACATCTTTTTGTCCAGTGAATACTTCGGTACGCCATAGTGGTGGTATAGTCCCGCTTGTGCAGCCCAGCAGATATATAGGGTAGAAGTGATGTGCGTACGTGCCCAATCGAAGATTTCTGTAATCTCACCCCAATAGCTTACTTCCTCGAACTCCATCTGTTCTACGGGTGCCCCTGTGATGATCATGCCGTCGTATTTCTCATTTCTCATCTGTTCGAAGTCCGTATAGAATGCCTTCATGTGTTCGATAGGTGTATTCTTGGGTGTATGGCTTTTTATCTTCATGAAGGAGATTTCTATCTGTAACGGTGTGTTCGACAACAGTCTGACAAGATCTGTTTCCGTAGTAATTTTCAGTGGCATCAGGTTGAGAATCACAATTCTCAAGGGGCGAATGTCCTGTTTGGTAGCTCGTGAGTTGTCTATGACAAATATGTTTTCCCGCTTCAGCAGTTCGATGGCAGGCAACTTGTCTGGTAGATTGAGTGGCATGGTTGTTTTGGTATTTATAGTTTGATGGCTCAAAGGTAGGGAAAAACGAAAGAAGCACAAAGTAAAAATATAGTTTTTGATTTTAGCTATAGCTTAGAAGCTGTTGGAGTTAATTTTAGAAAAAATAAGAGCGTTTTTATTTTGTAGTTAAAATATTTTTGACTATTTTTGGCGAAGTGATTATTAAAAACAAAACAAACTTATAAAACAATCTAATCGCTATGAGATATCCATCAGCTATTATTTTGCTATTGTGTATCATGTCATTGAACATGTCTTGTGTGAACGAAACTGAGTCTTTAAATGTTCAGCCGGGAAATATTCCGATTACTTTTACTGGTATTCTTGAAAAGACTGCTACTAAAGTAAATGCAACATCTTTCGAAACGGGCGATGAAATCGGCTTGTACGCAATGTTGACACCGGGAACTGTAGACGGTGAAAGGTATATTGACAACTTGCGTCTGACGTGTAATGGCGGGGATCGTTTTATACCTGAGAAAACAGTGTTTTATCCCGATGGAGGTGCCGCATTGGATTTTGTGTGCTACCATCCCTATCAGGAAGTTGGAGCAGAAGACGGATATGCTTCATTGAAAGTGTCTGTGCAGAATGATCAGAGTACAAAGGAAGGCTTATCAAAAAGTGATTTTCTGTTGGCCAAGAAACAAGGAGTAATAAGCAGTGAAGAAACTGTGGAGCTGAACTTTGAACATAAGTTTGCCAAACTACAAATAGCTCTTGTGCCTGGTGAAGGTGAAGCGGTTGAAGATCTTTTGGCTGATAATCCGGAAGTGATTGTATCGGGAGTATGTACACAGGCTGACTATAATCTGACAGACGGAAGTATCTCGGATTTGAAAGGAGTATCGGATGTCGTACCTAATGGTATATGGAACAGTACAGGAGAAAAACTGACTGGTAAAGAGTTGATTATCGTTCCGCAGAAGTTGGGCACTGAAGGGCAGTGCATCGTATTGGACTGGAACGGGCGGATGTATACTTGCAGTATGCCGGAGCTTACAATGGAGGCTGGTACCCAATGCGAAATTGTTGTGACTGTTACGCAAAGTGGAAATTCAACATTGACAGGTATGGCAGGAACGATAACCGATTGGACAGTAGCTGAAGGAGGTACGACAGACAATACAGCTGATAATTTGGCTATCCATACAGCTGTCTTTTCTTTTAAGACGTCCGATGTATATCGGGTATATCATGAAGGAAATCCGGTGGTGGATGTTTGTCGGGAATATCTTAAATCGGAAACGTTGACATCCAGAGCGATTGTCGCTTACCCAGTAGTGTCGGACACTGAATTGCCTGATTTGACCAAGGGAACGGTACTTAAATTATTGGATACGGATAAGGCTATTTGTGGAGGAACACTTCGATGGGATGTGGAAGGGAACAGTTTTACGTATGAAGAAGGAGATATGGCAATTGTAGACAAAATGTATGTCAAGTCGGATGGAACGACCGATTTGATGTCGGCTGAAGGCGCTGTAAATTGTGACATTATAGCTTTTGTTATACGGGATATGCGTGAAAAAAATACGCAGGTCTATCCTGTCGTAAAAATCGGTACCCAATATTGGATGAAGGAAGACTTGCGGGCTACTTGTTACCGTAATGGAAAACCACTTGAACAAAAAGTGAATTTGGGTGAAGGTAGCGGTTATTTCAAACCTGATGGAATGGAATATTACTATTATAATGGTGAAGGTGTATTGGCCGATGAATTGAGTCCTCGTGGTTGGAGTATCCCTACAGAGAAGGATTGGGAACAGTTGAAGAATTATGTAGGTAATGATGCTTCGTTGTTGAAAATGGGTGAATGGGCTCTTTCTACAGGGGAAATGGGTGATGTTCAGCCGGCCACAAACTTGACAGGGTTCAGTGTCTGTCCTTACGGAACTTGGTTAAACGGTAAACATAATAATCATGGGAATTTGAATGGATATTGGAGTATGGCAAATGAGGGGCATGCTATTGCGGAGAAGATAATATTCTTTACTGGTGGATCCAATGAATTTTATATGTCTTCATCGTTGGTAAACGGACAAGATTATTATAAAGCATTATCTATCCGTTGTATTAAGAAATAATCTATAATAATGAATGTTATGAGGTTTGCTATGAGACATGTGAAGAACGGGTGGGTTGGATGGCTGGCGGTTCAATTACTGTTTGTATCTTGTGTGAATCATATAGCTGACGATGTACTGGTCGGAACTGTACCTATTACATTTACTGTAAAGTTGCAAAAGAGCGGTACCAAGATAACTGGCAATGCTTTTGATGGTGGCGACGAAACGGGGCTTTTTGCAACAATCGGTACAGGAAATATTACTGGGCAACGTTATATAGACAATTTAAGATTGGTGTGTGACGGAACCGATGCTTTGATACCCGAACGGGAAATATTTTATCCGGAAGGTGAAAGTACACTCGGCATGATTTGCTATTATCCTTATCAGAAAACGGGGCTTGAAGCTGGTAGTAGTAAAATGACGGTTGGAGTACAGACCGATCAAAGCACAAAGAATGGTTTCTCTTATTCGGATTTCTTGGTAGCGGAAACTCCTCAAGTAACCAGTAGCCCTGACCCTGTTGAACTTAAATTTCAACATAAGTTCTGCAAAATAAAGTTGATTTTGGTGCCATCGGAAGGGGAAACAGCAGATGATTTGTTGGAAGCAGATCCGAGGATTATTGCCAGTGGATTTTATACAGAGGCTGAGTATGATTTTTTGACAGATACTTTTAGTCAGTTGGCTACCTCTGCTGATATTATACCTTATGGCGAATGGCAGGTAGAAGACAAGCAGCTGACGGGTAAGGAATTCATTGTTATTCCACAAGGGAAGGTTGATGGACAGCAGATGCTTACGATGGAGTGGAATGGCAAAATATATGTTTGCCCTATGCCAGAGGTCGATATGAAGAGTGATGCTATCTGTGAAATCAGTATTAATGCCTTTCAGTCGACAAGCCATACCTTAAGTGGGGCAGTAAGTAGTATCAAGGAATGGGGAATGGTTGAAAAAGGGGAGAGTGATACCCAGGTGAGTCTTTCTTCGGTAAAAACGGCCGCTCTCTCCTTCGGCCCATCGAAGGTATATCGGGTTTACCTGAATAGCACTCCCGTAGCTGAGGTTTGTAAAGAGTTCTTGTTCTCAGAAGAGTATGGGCTGGATACTCAGGCTATTGTAGTTTATCCGGTTCGTGGAGAACAAGCCGACTTGACAAAGGGAACTGTACTTCAATTGCTTGATACGGGCGAATCTGTGCATGGAGGTAGCATCCAATGGCAAGTGGATGACAATATCTTTGGGTACAAGGCAGGTACAAGGCAGCCGATTAAAGAATTTTATATTGATAGTAGTGGAAACATTTGTTTGGATAAGCCGGAGGATGTCGCGAATATCAATGTCAGCTGTTATACCTTGAGGGATATACGAGGAGGAGAGCTTCAGACTTATCCGATAGTAAAAGTGGGTGGACAGTATTGGATGGGTGAAGATTTACGGGCCACTCGGTATTCGAAATCAGACGTCTCTTTAGCATTGATTGCACAATTGGGATATGCTGGATATCTGAAAAACAAAAACTGCTATTTTTATACAGGTGAAGCTTTGTTGGCAGGTGAACTGGCACCTTATGGCTGGAGAATACCTACGAGACAGGATTGGGACAGGCTGGTCAATTATGTGGGTCAGGATGTCTCGCGGCTGAAAGCGGGCACATGGAAGGGATTCACTGATTCGGATACAGTTTCTCCGGTTACGAATGATACGGGGTTGGGTATCTTGCCTAATGGATTGTATATATTCAATGGAGAGGGGAATACGGCTCATTATAATTGGCAGACGACTGCTGCTTATTGGATAGGCGGTGATGAACCTTGCACGTTGACCGAAGAATCCATTATGCTGAAGGGAAATTCAAATGAGGTAGGTTTTGGAGGCAATCATCCCAAGGGGGAAGAGTGTTATGCCGGATTGGCAATACGGTGTATCAAGAAGTGAAAATGGATGCTATCAGGTTGGAACAATGCAAATAAAAAGGGATGTGTCTTTGTGGCACATCCCTTTATTTTTCCTGAAAGATTGTATTTATGCTCCCGGATGAATAGCCTCAGAAGGACAAACATCTGCGCAAGTACCACATTCTGTGCAAGCTTCAGGGTCGATAGAATACTTGTCACCTTCAGAGATAGCGCCTACCGGACACTCGTCGATGCAAGTGCCGCAAGCAATACAATCGTCACTAATTACGTAAGCCATTTTCGTTAATTTTTAAGTTATTATTAGTACTAATTACAAAGGACAAAAGTAATGCTTTTCCAAATTGGTTGTTGCCTCTGTCTGTCCTTTTTAACTTAATTTGTTCTCTTTCTAAATAAGGATGTCGTGCAATGTGTTGAAAATTAGTATAGTTCAAGTCCTAATTCTTCTTTCAGCTTTAATAGCGCATTGTTTTTCTGTGCCATCATTTGGAACTTTTCCACACGTCCGTAGGCACGAGTCTTCTCACTGGGAGCACTGATACGGACTGTCATCATTACTTTTCTGTTTTTCAGCCGTGTACGAAGATAGTTTTGTATGGAAGGTATCAGGGTTGTGAATTCTTTTGAAATGATTTCATTGTCGACTGTCACTTCGAAAGTTGTGTCGTTCAGCAGGGTGGGGTGCATGTTGTGCATGCGTTTGGCAATGGCCACTTGTTCTACAGGCAGCTGGCCGGCATATTCCTGCCAATAGTAATTGACGTCGCGTTCATTGAAGATGTAATCTTCTTCAGGTTGTTGGGGAGCGGCTGCTTCTGTCGCAGGAGCGGCAGACGTCTGCGTACTTGGAGAAGTTGGGGTTTGCGGGTGTTGCTTAATGGATACACCAAGTCCTCCCATTCTCATGACGGGGATCTTCTTTTCTTCCTTTTCTTTGGCCAGCAGACTGGCGGCGGTAGGGGAAGGCGTCTGTTGGTTCGGAGTCTGCTGAGGTATAGTTGGCTGAGGCTGTGCGGACACTTTTGCAGGAGTGACGCTTGACTGAGCCGGTTGTTCCTGTGGCGCAGGTACCGGTTGTTGGTTGAATACGGGTTTTATTACTTGCTTAGGGCTACGCCCTCCACTGATGGCATCTTCCTCGCCCGATGTGATTTGCGCCAGCTGTATCAGTGTCAGTTCTACCAGCAGACGTTTGTTTTTACTGGCCCGATAGTTCAGGTCGCAGTCGTTGCATAGTTTCATGGCTCGGTACAGGAAGGGGAGGGGGCACTTCTGCGCTTGCGTCTGATAACGTTCGCGGATACAGGCTCCTACTTGAAGCAGAGGCAGGGTCGAAGCATCCTTGCTGACGAGCAGGTCGCGCAGATGTGATGACAGGCCTGTAATGAAATGGTTCCCGTCGAATCCTTTGCCCAAGACTTCGTTGAATAACAGCAGGGCGTCAGGCACCTTGTTTTCCAAAAAGAGATCAGTCAGGCGGAAATAGTATTCATAATCAAGAACGTTCAGATTGTCGATGGCATTCTGGTAAGTGATGTTTCCACCTGTGAAGCTGACTACCTGGTCGAAAATGGAGAGGGCATCGCGCATGCCGCCGTCGGCTTTCATGGCAATGACGTTCAGCGCCTCAGGCTCGGCCGTCACTCCCTCCTTGGAGGCCACATAGGCCAGATGGGCTACCGTGTCTTCTACACTGATGCGGTTGAAGTCATAAATCTGGCATCTCGACAGGATGGTGGGCAGAATCTTGTGCTTCTCCGTAGTGGCAAGGATGAAGATGGCATGGCGCGGCGGCTCTTCAAGTGTCTTCAGGAAGGCGTTGAAGGCCGATGTGGAGAGCATGTGCACCTCGTCTATGATATAAACTTTGTATTTTCCTATCTGAGGCGGGATGCGTACTTGCTCGACCAGCTGTCGGATATCGTCTACCGAGTTGTTTGAAGCGGCATCCAGTTCATGTATGTTGTACGAACGCTGTTCGTTGAAAGCCTTGCACGATTCACACTCGTTACAGGCTTCGCCGTCGGCCGTGGGGCTCAGGCAGTTGATGGTTTTGGCAAAGATGCGGGCGCAGGTCGTCTTGCCCACACCTCGAGGGCCGCAAAACAGATAGGCATGTGCCAGTTTGCCCGTAGCAATGGCATTCTTCAAAGTGGTGGTCAGGGCGCGTTGGCCTACGACCGAGTCAAACGTTGTCGGGCGATATTTCCGTGCCGATACGATATAGTTTTCCATATATGCTGGATGTTCTTGTCACTTACATAATAGCGCAAAGATAGTGAAAGGTAAGCGTAGAACAAAATATTGAAACTTGTTTCAGATGTTTTTTCTACCGAACCGCATCCTATCTTATTAAAAGATAGTGAAAGGTAAGCGTAGAACAAAATATCGAAACCGGTTTCGATGATTTTTCAGTTATTCATCTTATCTTTGTGGCATAAAGCAGTGAACTGAATCATATAACGAATATCATTGAGAAATGGGCAGATTGGTATCTTTTTGGCTCTTTGTCCGGAAGCATAAATACTTGATTACGGTCGGAGTTTTTGCCGTAATCATTGTTTTTCTGGATGAAAACAGCATTATCCGACGGATGAAATATGTCCACGAGGAGCAGGTGCTTCGTAGCGAAATCGAGAAGTATCGGAATGAATACGAGCAGAGTACGGAGCGTTTGGGCGAGTTGGCTGTCGATTCGGGTGCCATCGAACGTGTGGCTCGCGAAAGGTATCTGATGAAGAAACCCAATGAGGATATTTTTGTTTTTGACGAGTAAAAGGAGAAACTATGAAACAATTGATGCAGGCTTTTCTGGTAGTGGGAGCCGTGATGGTGCTTACGGGTGCGGCTGTGTATGTTACAGGTTGGGCGTTGTCGCCTTATGTCTATACCATTGGGGCGGGGTTGTTTGCTTTGGCGCAGATCAATACGCCCACGCGAGTGCAGAATATGGCCATCCGGCGTTTGCGTCGTCAGCAGATATTTGGTGCGCTTATTTTGGTACTTACGGGTGCCTTTATGTTTTTTACGCATGGCAATGAATGGATTGTCAGCCTGACTATTGCGGCTATTCTCGAACTTTATACTTCTATTCGCATACCTCAGGAAGAAGAAAAGGAGCTGAAGGGGTGACTTGTAAGTGGAGCTTTTTGCTCCATTTTAGCCTTTCCACATTCTCTTGTCAGCTTGTGCACATCCTGTCCTCCTCCTGTGCACATCCTTCCTTTGCCTTGTGCACATCCTTTTTTCCGTCCGTAAATCATCGTTTTCCCTTCCTTAAATCATCGTTTTCCTTTCGCGCGCGCCCGCAAAATATAT
>NZ_CABUOL010000016.1 GCF_902493215.1 uncultured Mediterranea sp. | reverse complement strand
AGTTCCTCCCACCCGTGACGAAAGTCAGACAATCTGTCCGGTAACTTCTACGGGTGGGAGAACTGCTAAAAATCGGGAAGCTATATCCGTATATGAATAGAGGGGCAGCATCTGGCGATTTATTCAGTGAGATGTCAGACGGTTATTATTCCATAAACATGGTCATATCACCGATTACCAACAGCCCATGCGATTATGGCGTTATGACAAGAATTTCGACTAATTATGGCTACGCATTTATGGAAGTCAATGATGTTATCAATAAGGTGAAGTATTTGTCGACGAGAACCTCCACGAAATGGTCGGAATGGGTAACAATTTAAGGATTCTTCAAGCCTCCTAAAAACTTAAACATCTTACATACATTCCTCTTTTACCACTGATTGCCCTAACTACAAAGATTGAATTTTCTATTTTAAAGGTTATCGCGGTTGGTAATGTGTTATTCAAAAGAACAAAATCACTATAGGCTTTGATATATATGATTGCTCCTTGCTTTTCATAAGGGTAGTCTATTGATATGATGTAACACTTTCCATGTTTTATCTCTATATTTATTGGATTGTCAACCGTTAGGTCAGGATAAGAAGTTGTTAATGCTATTCCACTTGTTGGAAGAAGTCCTCCCACGTCGCCCGCTGAAAGCTCTATTCCTCACCATTTCCTACCTTTGCCGCAAAACTATACAACTTATGCAGAAGATACGATATCGGCTAGTTTATAATCGAAAGAACCAGCTCAACAACCAGGGCACAGCCCTTGTGCAGGTAGAAGCAAAGCTGAACCAGCGTAACATCTACCTCACTACCAACATCTACCTCCAGCCGGAGCACTGGGATAAGAATAGCTCGCAAGTAGTCAACCACCCGCAGGCCATCGAACTCAATGCGCTACTCTTCGAATTCATCATCCACCTGCAGGCCGTCGAACTTGGATTTTGGAAGCGTGGCATCCAGCCGACACTGGCCCTTCTGCGGGATGCTGTGAAGAAGAAGGCACCGGCCACCATCACCTTTCCGGCATTCGCACGCTCGGCCATTGAAACCTCCGACAAGCGGCCCAATACGAAAGAGAACCTGCTGTCCACCGTCGGCCAGCTCGAGCAGTTCCGGCCAGGCTTGGACTTCGCCGACCTGACCTACACCATGCTGAAGGACTTCGAGGCTTGGCTGCGGGAGCAGGGCAAAGGTGTGAATACCGTGGCCAAGCACCTGCGCCAGCTGCGCACCCTTATCAACGAGGCCATCAACGACGGCTACATGCCGGCCGATGCCTATCCGTTTCGCAAGTTCAAAATCCGGCAGGAGAAAGGGAAGCACGAGTTTCTCACCCCCGACGAACTGCGCCGGCTGGAGGCGGTGCAGCTCGCTGATCAGCGCCACCGTCATGTACTCGATGCCTTCCTGTTCTGCTGCTACACCGGCCTGCGCTACTCCGATTTTTGTGCGCTATCGACTATGAATGTGGTACCGATTAACCGTACCCGCTGGCTGTGCCTGAAGATGCAAAAGACCAACATCGAAATAAAGCTTCCGTTGGCCCTGCTCTTCGATGGCAAGGCCCTCGAGGTCATCGACCGCTATCCGTCCGTTGAAGAACTGGCAGCCATCCCAAGCAACTGCGAAACAAACAAGCTGCTGGCCGAGGTCGGCAAGATGGCCGGTGTGAAGAAACACTTCACCTACCACACGGCCAGGCATACCTGCGCGACCCTGTTGGTGCATCAAGGTGTAGCAATTACCACGGTGCAGAAGGTGCTTGGCCATACGTCGGTCAAAACGACGCAGATATACTCCGAGGTGCTTTCCGACACCATCGTCCGCGACCTGAAGAGCATACGTAAGCGTAAGCGGTTGTAGGTATTTTTCTTTTTGACAACAAAAAACGGTACATTCCTGGTATATCCTATAGAAATATACCCACAATCTACCCACTGACAAGCGATGTCAGTGGAATATGGCGAAATCGCAACCTTTCAAAATTCTGTACGGGTATCATTGTCCTTAGAAGAAGAATTACTATCTTTGCCCGTGTAGAAATTGTGAAAGCCCATGAGCTTCATCCAAATACGGGTGAAGTTCATGGGCTTTTTTGTTTTGTTCCTTCAAAAATTATGATAACAAATGGTATGTGTCGGACAAAACAACGCTTGAAACAGAAATAAATTTAAAAAAGGAGGTGATATATGAAAACCAATCAAGAAATGATCCGCAAGATGGGGATGTTCAATGTAATCCAGCGAACAAGTGACGAAATATCCTCTGCAATAGGAGGGCTAGACGGTATATTAGCTTTAAAAAAGCAGTAGAAGATGGAAATACCATTTATGCTGATGTAGATAATAGTGTTATTAACTCTGATGAGATTGCTGGAAGAATGCAATTATCCGTTATTATTAGTAAAAATAGTACAGGATATAATATATCTATATCTGGTGTTCAAGGTGAGTCTTACTTTGCTTTTTTTCAGCTGCTTATCTTATTATATCATATTATACCGAAAGCAACACATTTTCATGCAACAAATACGGATTTAATGTATCCGAAACGGAATAATCCTTGCAAAATAAAATATTGAATATGAAAACAACAATTTTAATCTTAGTTCCAATGACCTGCATCGCAACTTGCACGGATGATCATTGTATTGTCAGTAGGTCAATACCGAATAATTTTCGAAGTTGGGTTATTTATTAAAATATAATCAACAAAAATGTTATAGTTATGGCAAATCAAAAATTAAATTTCACGCAGGAAGGCAGCAAATACAAGGCCAGCTTTGTATCTGCCGGGACAACGGTTGTCCAGCTGGAGAGAGAATACAAAGCCGAGAATAATATCGGCCAGCTTACCGTGTACGCATACATCGACGGTATGAACCCAGTACCCGTGAGAAACTGGACAAGTTACGAAGCATCAAGGAATATGATTTTCCAAATAGACATACCTTCTGGAGTGACGATAGAAATCGTCAGCTTGTGTAGCGTTATCAATGCAAACATCATCACTGAGGGCTGATATGGAGCGTGTTGAGTTGTCAGGCATACGCCTGCCAGAAGTATCGATGAAGGAGCTACGGCTGCCGAGTATCGGCAATATTCCCAGTATCGATAATTCCATATACGATGCTATTCTTGCCGAGAACGGGGATGCGCTCGTAATGGAAAACGGTTCATCGTACATGTGTTTGGAAAACAATGTGAACTAACTTAAATCATGAATATTTATATGGCAATAACAGGAACGAAAATCAGCCAGATGACCGAATTGAATGAAGTCACCGGCAACGAATATATCCCGGTCGTGGATAGCACAGGAAAAAACAAGAAGGTCAAATCTGCCAAGTTCGCCAAGAAGGATGATCTACCCGACATCACCCACCTTGCGACCCAAGAAGAACTATCACAAGCAATCACACAGGCAACCCAAGACCAGCTCACCAAGACCGATGCGGCTGGAACCTACGCCACGAAGCATAGCCTTGAAGAAATATCCGGAGATGTGGAGCAGTTGAAGCTGTCCCAGTCCCCTTATGCCGTGGCAGGCTGGAACCCCGACGAGCTTGCACCCGAAAGCGCGTCGTTCTTCCGTGGTACTAAAGACATCCTGATGAAGTATGACTTCTACCTGCTTGATACCACCGACAACACCCGTCAGACCACGAAGCCTGTCGGCAAGCTGATGCGAAACAACCTGCTGCGGTTTGCGGACGGCAGCTTTGCACCGACCGTCGGAATTACCGAGGTGCAGCGTGCAGAGTGTGATGTAGAGCTGTATCTTGACGAAGCTCAGCAACAAAAATATTGTGATGCAGGTGCATTTGACGCAGAGGCATTCTACAATGAGCACGGCATGGCCAAGCTCTACAATTCGGAGGGTGCCGAGGTTCGCGTGCTCCGCCCGTGGGAAACCACCGAAACCAAATACACCATCGGTATTGCCCGTACTGACACCGTGTATCTGCTTGACAACGTAATCGGCGAGAGCGGCAAGGCATGGAAAGGCATATTCACCAATCCAGTTGTGTGGGACGGAATTGACGTCAGCAAGTACCCTCTTGTACCGACCGCCATCGGCCCCGGCCCTGCATGTACGGTGAACAAGAAGACACGAAACTTCCTGTATCTGTATAAGGGTGAAGGCAACTGCCAGTCGGGGAAAGGCCAGGACAACCTGTGTACCATGTTCTACGACCAGGACAAGACCTATCCTCGTGTCAACGACATGCAACAGATTAACAACATGACCTACGCCCGCTCGAACAATGCGGACACAGACGCTCCTTATCCGTTTGCAGAAGGCGGCTATCATGCCTTGAATACACTTGTTACGGAGCTTGAGGTGCTTTACGGGACAAAATACCTGCATAACGCAAACATGTTCGGAAGCGGAATATCGTCCAACGACTCTTGTGCCAATGAAGAAAACTGGCTTGTGAACGGTGGTGTCAGATACAAAAAGACAGGATCTGAAACATGGGCGTACGCCAAATGGAGCGATCAGAAAGATATTTATTACAACGCAACAGGGAGTCGAACACATTTCAGTGCACTCATTAACAGCGAATACCCCAAAGAAGCCTGCATGGAGAGCCAGATGGCCTTCAGTTTTGCCGTGGAGACTGGCGTTCCAGAAGACACTGAATTTGAGTTTTACGGATACAAGTACCGTTATGCCAGTGTTCCCGGTACGGACGGTACGGCCAGCATGAATGTGCGTGTATATAAAGTCATGTCACAGACCTTTACGGCCTATACTTCCGATGGCACAGAACAAAGCTGGGATGTGGAAGTCAACCTACGCATGTCGCTTTATTCTGGAGTAAATCTTGCTGGAGATATTTTTATGTATTGTGGCGGAGGTTACGAGCAGGTTGGTACCTGCCTTTATCCTACCAGTGCCAGTCAGGGCAATCCTATCAAGTTCTATCTGCAACCCGACCAGCTGCAATGGCACACCGAAAAAAGTTCATCCAAAACTGAACTTGGTGTCTTTGATTTTGAAAGCCAATACCTGATGATAGGAGAAGGAACCAATCTTGGTGACGGTTACGCTCTTCGCAGGTTGCCTTATGCACCATGGAAGATAGAGAAAGGCGGAAGCATATCCACCGGGGAATGTCTGTATGTATGGGACAACAACTATTGGAGTACGACACTTAACCAGCGTGTTCGCCTGGCCTGCCGTGCCCGCGGTAATGCGAACCACAGCAATTGCTCGCCTCGTTACTTGAATGCGCATTCTGCCGTTACGAATGCCTCTCGCTACTATGGCGGGTCTGCCCAAGCCTTGATTGAGTAGGCGCAGCCCGCTGCAAGCGGAATAAAGGGGCTGCAAGCCCCGCAGAAATACTTTCGTCTCCCGTCAAGTCCGGCATGAGGACCGAGACCTCCGAAACGGGAAAGGAGGGTTGAAAAAACGGTGAAGCGGACGGCCTGCCGTGCCCGCGGTAATGCGAACAACAGCAATTGCTCGCCTCGTAACTTGAATGCGAATAATGCCGTTACGAATGCCAATCGCAACAATGGCGGGTCTGCCCAAACAGGAAAAGAAAAACTACGAGAGCCGCTTTGCCGTGTCTTGGAATGACGAATATATAAGACAAGCCTGCAATAAGGAGTGCGGGCGGCGGTGGTACCAACACCGCCATGCAAGCCCGGCTTGCAAACAATATGAAGAGATTAGACAACATTAATATTAACCTAAGCATCAGCGATATGCAGTCAGCAGCTTACAGAGCCTTCCGCGGGCACAGCTCCAAGCGGGATGTCAAATCCTTCAAACAGGACTTTGACAACCGCTGCATGCGCCTGTTTCTTGCCTTGAAGGACGGGAGCTGGAAAGACCGCATATCCTACCGTAGCCTCGTGAAGGCGAACAACAACGGTAAAGTACGACACATCCTTTGTCCGTCGCTGGATACACGCATTTACCAGCACCTTCTTCTGAATCTGCTGGAAGAGCATTACTCCCGGAAGGACAATCTGAACGGACTGAATTGTAAGCCTACATGCGGGATAACATCAAGCATACCCTCGCATTCCATCATCCGCCGTCTGAAGCATATATATTATGACAGGAGAGACCTTCATTACTGCCTCGTCATCGACCAGCGGAAATGCTATGAGCATATCACACCAAAGGCGTTCCGTAAAGCCTTGAAGCATATAGTAGCCGACCATTGGCTGATTGACTTTGCTGTCGATGTATGTTTTGTTGATGGGAAACTTCCAATCGGTACGCCTGCCAGTCCATTCGTCCACCATGTCGTCATGTTGGAGTTCGACTACTTTGTCAAGTCGCTTTCGTCCGCCAGCGTCCGCTATGCAGACGACAATTTTCTGGCATTTGCCACGAAAGAGGAAGCGCAGATGGCAAAATGGAGAATAAAGAACTGGTGGTGGTACAGATTGGGGATGCGTGCCAAGAGAGGAAGTGCACAGGTACGGCCTTTATCCGTACCGTGCGACTTCTGCGGCTACGTCTTTCATCGGAACCAAGACAGAACGGTTTGCGGACATGACAAAGGCTACGTGTCCGTTCGGAAAGCTACCCTGCGACGGGCGAGGAAATGCCGTTCCGACAAGTCGTGGACCTCCTATTACGGCCTGATGAAGCACGCCGACAACTATGCGCTGATGCGATACATAGAAAACAAGATGAAGTTACCCGCATTGACACAGAAGATACGGATAGACCGTAAGATGGATGCCAGACACGTCGAAATCAAAGACCTTTTAGGCATGTCAATCACAATTTACGACTACGAGCTAAGGTACAATTCGCAGCGTGAAGTCAACTGGATCAAGTGCCTGGTAGGCATGGAAGAGGTTGTTGACGGAGAACGGACAGGAAAGATACTTGCCCGTGAATTTCACGGCAATTACCAAGGCATCATCCAGTTCATGATGGCCTGCGAACGCGAGTATGGCAAGCAGGCTGTCCTGCCGCTGGAAGAAGTGGAAATCGAGAACCAGTGCGGTTATATCTTCAAGAACTCAACAAACCAATTAACGTATATTGAAACATGAAATCAATCAATTATCAGGTAGTTCCTTCTACCATAGAAGAAGACTACAACAGCAGCAGAACCGTTTGGAATGGAGGTAAAATCCAATCCATGGACGAGGGTAGATACGTGACTGTGTTCATTGGACACAAGGCCGTGAAGAGTGTTAACGAAGATGGTTCGGAGGTGGACGTTACCGAAGCCTTTCCCGTGCGAGTACAGAAGCCGTACAGCATCGATAAGGCTGTAATGGCAGGAGTTATGAGCGCTTATGGTCTATTCACGCAATCAGATTATACAGCTTTTATTGAAGACATTGCTCAAAAGAGACGCATTGACGAAAGCAATCACGAAGTGAGTGACTATGACATGTTTGTTGATTGGATACGCGGCTGTTTGGACGGCACATATAAAAACCGTGTGGACGAAGTGAGAGCGCGTGTCTTGTCCCAGATAGAGTCCTACGACAAGTCTGAAAAAGTAAACGGATTTACCTATAACGGAAAATCCATGTGGCTGTCAAAGGAAGAAAGGTTGTCGTTGATGGACCGCTTTGGACGAGAGATGGAAGAAGGAGTAGAACAAACCAATCTGTTCTATGGCGGAGAAGCCATACCGCTTGCTCCTGCTGACGCACTCGTTCTCGTCAAGATGGTGTCTTCGTATGCTGACAAATGCTTTGACCAGACACAGAGGCATATTAACAACGTTAACCGGCTTTCTACCGTTGAGGAACTGGAGGCGTATGACATTACAGCTGGGTATCCAGATAAGTTGAACCTTCAAACAAAAGAATCATGACGACATTGATTATCTTATCCGCTCTGTGCATCGCAGCTTATACGGCTGTAGTATGCATCAAATTCAAGGGTGTGCCAAGTTCCATATCGGCCACATTCTATAGTTTAGAACACAAGCTATGGTTCGGCGCTACCATGTGGCTGACGGCTGGGTTGTTGATGCCGGCCATTCTCGAGTCTACCCCCGGCTGCTATCAGTTTACTGCATTTCTGGCATGTATAGGTATGATGTTTGTCGGAGTGGTTCCCAATTTTCGTGAAGGCTTGGACAGACCCGTCCACATTACCGGTGCTAATCTCTGTATCCTGTTCTCACAGGTCTGGGTATTGCTGACGTGTCCATGGGTGCTGCTGGTATGGTTTGGCTATCTTGCTTATACCGCCTGGGGAATGAAGAAGTATTGGAAAGGGAACTTCATCTCGGCATACCTTCTGACGAAGCCGATGTTCTGGGTGGAGATAATGGCGCTGTTAGCCACGTATGTAACACTATTCATCTTGTTGTAATATGGAACTGAACGATTGGGTCATACTGATAACCGCCCTCGGCGGCATAGAGGGGATAAAGAGCCTGGTAAAGTGGTGGCTGAGCCGCAGGCACGAAGTCAAGCGGGAAGCCGCCATTGCGGACAAGGCAGAGGCCGATACCATCACGAGCTACGCCGCCGAGTGGAAGGAGCTTTATGAAAAGAAGGAGAAGAAGGTAATTGAGCAGGACGCGAAGATCGACCAGCTCTATGCAGAGAAGAACGAAGACAGGAAGCGCATCCGTGAGCTGATGGAGAAGAACACCACCCTCGAAATTGATAACATCAAACTGCAGGCCAGAAGGTGCGACGTTCGCGGGTGTGGCGAGAGAAAGCCGCCGAGTGACTATTGAGAAATAAGGAGCGCACCTCCCGGTGAACTCCTTAAACGAAAACCTTATGGTTTCTATTTCTAATACTATGAAAAACACGCACGAATTTAATCAAAATAAATGATTTATGAAATACTTTACCATCGCAGAATTATGCAAGTCTGATACCGCTGACAGAAAAGGTATCGACAACCGTTGCAAGAAAGAGCATGTGACCAACCTAACGGCTTTAGTAGATAATGTGCTTGACCCATTGAGAGAGGCTTACGGAAAACCTATCACGGTTAACAGCGGTTTCCGCTCTCCAGCCCTCAATAAGGCAGTGGGTGGTTCTGCCACCAGTGACCACATGCAAGGTCGGGCTGCGGACATCACCGGCGGAAGCCCGGCGGAGAACAAGAAGCTGTTCAACTTAGTGCAGTCGCTGTGCCTACCTTTTGACCAGCTCATTGACGAGAAGAACTTCGCTTGGGTACATGTAAGCTACCGGAGCGAGAAGGAGAACCGAAAGCAGGTGCTGAAGCTATGAAATGGGTTCATTGTTTCCTTTTGATTTTCGCCCTCTGGTCATGCCGGAGTGTGAAGTATGTACCTGTCGAAAGTAGCGCAGACAGCGTGGTAATTGAGAAACTGGTAGAGGTACAACTACCTCCTGATAGCACAACCATCCGTGCTCTACTGGAGTGTGATGAAAACGGCAGAGTGGTTCTGTCTTGGCTTGACATCGCCAACAGCAGGAACGCACAGGCCCATCTGACTATCGACAGCCTCGGAAACCTGCTGGCAAAGATGCGTACGCAGCCGGACACGGTATATCTGCCATCTAAGGAAGTGACGGTCACAAAGGAGGTAAAGGTACCGTATCCAGTTGAAAAGGAACTCACCCGCTGGCAGCAGATGAAGCTGGAGCTGGGCGGATGGGCTTTCGGGATCATTATCACAGCCGCACTGGTAATTGTCGGCTGGCTTGTGTGCAAGTCGCGAAAAAAGTAGTATCTTCGTCGTGCAATAACAGAGGTTATGGCTAAAAACTAACAAATGTATCCCCGGCTGCTTAATGGTAGTCGGGGATTTCATTTTAATCTCAGTCTACTTCACCCTAAAGCACACTGGTATCTCACGCGGTTTACCATTGTAGAATTGATAAACGTAGCACTCCACCATCTCACCTTTGAACTTTTGGAGTTTCCTGTTTAAATACTCCCTTACTTCATCCTTGCGGGAGAAGTAAAGATCCGACTCTTCCAGAACAGGTTCATCTGCTCCAATCCATGCTTGCAATGAGCATGGACAATTTTTCATTATTTGTACCATAATATAGGTTTTAATGTATGGGCTTCATTGCCGCATACACTAAACAAGTAAAGAAGTGTCGGACAAATTATCCTCTCATCAGCATTATATCAGACCTCAGTTCAATGTACTCCTTGTACTTCTCCGGGTTATTGACATAATCAATCACACGGGCTATGGCCATGTCCGCCTGTTTCTGACGGACTTTCGTGTAATACCTTATCACCCCTTTAGATTTATCAGAGTGACCCAAACAGTAGTCTATTATCCCGTCCGGGATGCCTATTTCAGAAGCATATTGGGCGAAAGACTTCCGAGCCGAGTAATAGACTACCTTCTCAGTAATCCCCAACTCCTTGGCCAAATGTCGTAAAAGACGCGTAATATACCGGATGAAGTTCTCGTATGAGAATTTATACCCAAAATCCAAAAGGCCTGTACTTTTATCCACCCATTGTTCAGCAATATCTCTCGCTGGTTGAGGAATACTCAATCTTATTATCATGGTTCCATTGGTCGTATTCTTAACTTTTGTTCTTATGTACTCCAAATCAGGTTTACGGAAATCTACTTGCAGTAAATCAATCAAATTTATACCACCTAAATAAAATGACAAACAAAACAAATCTCTGGCAATTCTGAGCCTTCTTTCTTTAGGGGCGGATAATCTTATCTTATTAAAGGACTCAACAGGAATGTCAAGTTCCCTAACAGGCGCAGATGAAATTTGAAAATCAATGAACGGATGCACGTCATACCTTACAAGACGTTTTCTTATTGCACGGTTAATGATAGTTTTAGTATTCCTCATCATTATTCCGTTTGTTGTTTCCCCTACTCTCTTTTTAATTCTTAGGAATTTTGAATACCCTTCAATTACATCAGGCGTAATATCTTCAAGCAAAAACTCGCCTTTAGTAAATTCAGTAAAGTACCGTTTGTTCCTTTCAAGCATTTCAGCATATTTGTAGCTCCCGTTTTCCCTCAATTCTTCTTCATAACCATTGCATACTGATTGGAATGAGCTATTCTCTTTAATTGCATTTCCTCTTACCAATATATTCTTTAGTTGCGAAGAAGAATACAATGATTGATTTTTGATGGAATCGAGCTTTTCCTGATACTCGTTAAGAAGGTTTCTTAATTTTGTATTAAGAAGAGAAGCATCCGGTCGTTTCACTATCTGACCGTTTTTAAACTGGGATTCATTATCAATGATCACATTGGTAACGATGTAAGAAGTCTCTGTCTTATGGCAAACGGCGACTCTGATTTTATGTTTGCCATCCTTGAGAACTTTAGCTTTGAAGATCGTAAGTTTTAGAGTAGCCATATAGATTAAAAAATTAAGGATACGTAAAGGATAAGTTTTTTATCTCAAAAGTGAGATGTTTTTCCTTTTTTTTAATCTACAAAATAGAAAACGCCTACCATCTTAATTATTAATTATCAAGAGGATAGGCTTTTAATTCTTTGTCGGGGTAGCGGGATTCGAACCCACGACCCCCTGCTCCCAAAGCAGGTGCGCTAACCGGACTGCGCTACACCCCGAATACCTTTCAAAAAGAAAGGTCGTTCTGCTTCATTCTGAAGTACACCCTCAGGGATTCGAACCCTGGACCCACTGATTAAGAGTCAGTTGCTCTACCAACTGAGCTAAGAGTGCATTGCTTTTTCGTTTGCGGGTGCAAAGGTACTGATTTTATTTGAACCGCCAAAAAAATCGCTGTTTTTTTTCGACGAAATCGCGTTTTTATTCAAATTCAAAAAGTTCAGAAGGCGTTGTACGTTTCAAAGCATAGAGGTGTACATCTCTTCCCACAATGATTCCATGTTCATGCAACTTCAATTCCACAGTCTTGTAGGCCAGTTCCGGATGATTATTATCTTTGCTCAAATGACACAACCAGATATAACGTAAGCCATCGTTGAAGTTCTCTGCCAAGAAACGCGCCGTGTCCGCATTACTCATATGACCTGTCCGACTTTTGATGCGTTCTTTCAGATAAGGCGGATAAGTACCCATCTGTAACATTTCCTCATCATAATTGGCTTCTATAATCAGATAATTGGCTTTTCGGATGTATTCGGCTGCTGTCGGAGTTATTTCTCCCAAGTCTGTCAAGAAAACAAATGTCTTTCCTCCGATTTCAATAAAATAGCCTACATTATCCGTTCCGTCATGAGGGACTTCAAATGATTCAATCAGAAAATCAGCCAGCTGCATCGGTTGCCCTTTTTCCAGATATCGGACAGAGCTATGCAACTTCTCGGTCATACAGTAACTTCTGTTGATACCCTGATGAATAGCCGCAGTAGTGTGAATAGGAATATTCAACTTCTCACCCAACCCACCGACAGCTTTTATATGATCGGCATGATCGTGCGTTACAAACACGGCCCGAATAGTCTCCAACCCGATTCCAAAATCTTTCAATATTTTCTTGATGCTGCGTGCGGCAATTCCAGCATCAATCAATATCCCGTATTTTTCCGTACCCAAATAATAACAGTTTCCACTGCTACCACTGGCCAGACTTATAAATCGTATTTTCATTCTAATATTCTCATTTGTTTGTCGGATACAACGACGTTTCTGCAAAAGTGGCGCAAATATACTAAAAAAAGGATATTGTAGGCTCCCAAGGTCCTACAAAATAAAATTGTAGCCATATCTCAAGAAAAACTTCAAAAAAACAATAAGTTTTTTAACGATTCGGTAGCTTTTTATATATAAAAGTGTATATTTGCATAGTGATAAACGAAAATAACACTCTATTTTAATAAAAAGTAAGGAGGAAATTATGAAAAAGTTTAATCTTAAAATGGCTGCCACCGTCATGATCTGTGGCGCTTTCATGTTCAGTTCATGTATTGGCTCTTTCGGACTGCATAGTAAACTGGTGAACTGGAACCAAAGTCTCAGCAACAAATTTGTAAACGAACTGGTATTCCTGGCTTTCAACATCATTCCGGTATACGGAGTATGTTACATGGCTGATGCATTGGTTATCAACTCCATCGAATTCTGGAGTGGAAGCAACCCATTGGCCAGCATAGGTGATGTAAAGAAGGTTCAGGGCGAAAACGGCAATTATCTGGTTGAAACCCTCGAAAACGGCTATTCCATCACCAAAGAAGGAGATGAAACGGCTTCTATGGAACTGATTTATGACAAGAGCCAGAACACATGGAATGTAGTAGCCAACGGCGTCAGCACTGAATTGATTCAAATGAATAACGACGGTACAGCACAGATAACGCTTCCCAATGGTGAGGATCTGACTGTAACATTGGATGCACAGGGTCTGGCCGCAGCCCGTCAGGCAACAATGACCAATACTTATTATGCCCTCAATTAAACCTGTATAATAAATTAATACACAAAAATAAGGTGCCCCAATCAGGCACCTTATTTTTATTATGCGGCAGCCCCTTTTATCATCTTATACACAAGATACGTTCTTTAGTTAAACCTGAATGCCAATACTTCTATAGTCAGGAAACTGCTGAATAAAACAGGAAAAATACATATTTCACACTATGAACCATTATGAACTTGACAAGCATTTGCGAACTTCCTACCTTTGTGAAAAAAACAAGCAAACCTAAAATTATGAGAACCATCAAACATCTGGTATGGACAGTATTGCTGGCATGGGCTGTATCCGGCTGTTCGTCCGACTCCAACGAAACTCCAGCCCAAACAAAGATTCCCATCTCACTGAATTGTGGAATGAACTCCGCTTCTGCCCGAGCTACCGACACCGGCTTTGAAACAGGCGATCGTATCGGACTCTATGTAGTAAACTACAACGGCGATATCGCCGGTACCCTATTGCCAACAGGCAATCATGTAGACAACATGCAATTCACCTACGATGGTACATGGACACCAGCAACTCCCATTTACTGGAAAGACGAAACAACTCCGGCCGATTTTTACGGTTATTATCCATACACCGCTTCTCTGGCCGACATCGAAGCAATGCCATTCAACGTAATGGCCGACCAAAGCAGCGAGACCAACTATAAAGCAAGCGATTTTCTATGGGGCAAGACACTACAAGTCGCTCCAACGGAGAAAGCTGTAGGTATTACCCTAAATCACCTGTTCAGTTGTGCTGTGGTAAAAGTTGCTGCAGGCAACGGATTCACAACAGAAAGTTTGGCCGAAGCAGACATTCAGGTAAAGCTGAACAAGGCTACCTGCCAGGCCAACATCAACCTGAATAACGGGCAAGTCACACCGGGGACAGATGCACAGAGCATCACATTCCTGCGGGGAACAAACAATGAATTCAAGGCACTGATAGTTCCACAAACCGTTCCATGGGCCGAAAACTTTCTGACAGTAACCATCGACGGTCGTGACTTCAACATGGAAAAGGAATTTACCTTTGTTGGAGGCAAACGCCACACCTTTACCGTAACCGTGAAAAAGACCAGTAACGGCATCAATGTGGATATCGGCGGATGGGAGGACGACGATGTAGACAACGGCGGAGTAGCCGAATAAAACAACCAACAACAAGTCAAATTTATAAAACCATCTTTATATGAGAAGAAGAGACATTATCAGGAGTCTGGCTATGCTGGCCCTCTTTACTACGGCCGCATGTAACGACGACACCTTCGGTCCGAACGGTCCGGAAGGAAACAGCGGACGTCTCATCACCCTGTCTGGCGAAATAGAACAGGTGGCCGTAACCCGCGTCAACGATAACGGCTTCTGCGACGGTGACGCCATGGGCGTCTACATCGTAGACTATCAGGGCGACACTCCCGGAACGCTGCAGAACAACGGAAACCGGGGTAACAACGTGAAACATACCTTCGACGAGGCTGCCTACAAATGGAACTCGGCTTATGATGTCTACTGGAAAGACGAACATACTCACATCGACATCTATGGCTATTACCCCTTTGGAGCACCCGAAGATGTAAATGCCTATCCCTTTGAAGTACAGAAAGACCAGTCGACAACTACCACCAATAACGAAATGGGCGGCTACGAAGCCAGTGACTTCCTGTGGGGAAAGGCTGCCGATGTAGCTCCTACTGAGAAAGTAATCCGCCTGCCCATGCGCCACCGCATGAGCAGCCCACGTATCACTCTGGCCGAAGGTGAAGGTTTTGCCGACGGCGAATGGGCCGGACTGGAAAAGCAGGTACTGGTCAGAAACGTGAAACGCAATGCCCTCATCAACCTGGCAGACGGTAGCATTACCGCCACCGGCGAAGTGCAGCAGACAGGAACCATTCCGTATGTGAAAGACAATGTATTCCGTGCCATTGTTGTGCCGCAGACGGTGTCGGCCAACACCATACTCTTTACGATTACCGTCGATGGTGTGGTCTACAACTTCAGCAAGCCGGAAGATTTCACATACGTCAGCGGCAAGATGCACAACTTTACCATCCAAGTAAACAAAAAAGAACCGACAGGAGAATTCACCTTTACCCTGGTGGGAGAAAGTATTACGGCATGGGAAAACGATGACGTTTCGCATGACGCCACGATGAAAGAATACATCGTCATCAACTCTACTCCTGGGCATCTGAAGGACTCTATCACAGCTGCTGGAAAGGACTATCGGGAACTGCAAAATCTAAAAATTACAGGAGAAATCAACGCTCTCGATTTCTATTTTATGCGCGATTCAATGACTCTATTGAAAGCTTTAAATCTCAAACCTGTTAAAATTGCTCGTACTGATACACTTCTTCATTTCGGTAGCGGCTCTTGCCAACCACGTACTTATCTAGAAGATGAAATTCCAGAAGGAGCAATGTCAAATAAGACATCGTTACTTCAGCTCATTTTACCAGACAAATTAAAAATTATCAATGTCGCAGCATTTACAGAATGTAAAAATCTAACAGGTTCTTTAATTATTCCAGATGGTGTAACTAAAATTGAAGCCGGAGCATTCTATAATTGTAAGTCATTAACCGGAACTTTATCATTACCCAATACCGTAACATCTATTGGAGATGGTTGGGATCGCTGGTGGTATGGCGGTACATTCGGATATTGTGGTTTCACTTGCGAACTGATATTGCCCACTAATCTGGAATACATAGGCACTACTTGTTTTGCAGAATGTACCAATCTGTACGGTTCACTACACCTACCTGACAAACTGAAAACCATCGAAGCCGGAGCTTTCCACAATTGCAGGAATCTAACTGGAAACCTGACTATTCCGCAAGAAGTGACAGCCATTCCGGAAACAGCTTTCGCATCATGCGGCTTTGATGGAACACTGACCTTACATGACGGTATTGTCACCATCGGTGAAGCTGCTTTTCAGGATACTCACTTCAAAGGAGAACTGACATTGCCTAAAGATTTAGTTGTACTCAGCAACAGTGTTTTTTGCGGTTGCGACTTTTCCGGAAAACTTAAACTTCCCCAAGGACTAAGAACCATTGGTTCGAATGTTTTTGGTAGTTATTCTAGTGGATCCAATTGGCGTCTGATGGGTACCCTTGAAATACCGGAAGGTGTGTTAAGTATTGGTCAAGGTGCTTTCTATAATTGTTGGGGGTTGGAGGGTATCATCCTGCCTGAAAGTTTGGAAAGTATTCAAAACGAAGCTTTCTACCAATGTTATGGTATCGGCAGCATTGTCTGCAAAGGAGCCATACCGCCACATGTACAAGTAGGAGCCTTCGACGGCGTAGCCAAAGACAACTTCACCCTCGAAGTGCCCGAAAGCGCTATCCAGCAATACCAGGCTGCTGTGGGTTGGAGCGACTTCAAGCGCATTGCCGCCCATCGCGAACTGGTGTGCCGCCCCAGCATTGCCAATGCCATCAACACGCAATGTACCCGTACGCTCGTCATCGATGCCGAAGGCGACTGGACGGTAGAAAGCATGCCGGAATGGTGTTCTCTGTCGCAAAATGAGGGTAGCAAGAAAACGGAAGTGACACTGACCATCCACGAAATGTCAGCCGGAAGCCCGATGCGTACGGGGGAAATCGTTTTCAAATTGAAGGACCAAGATTACCGCCACAAATGTACCGTATCGCAATACGACTATGCGTATGCAGAGGACGAAGTCATCACACTACAAACTGCTACCAAAGGCAATCATGGAGGTATCAACCTCGTTTTCCTGGGTGATGGATATGATGCCAAAGACATCTCTGAAGGCAAGTATATGAAGGATATGCAGGATCAGGTAGAGAACTTCTTCGGAATCGAACCCTACAAGACCTACCGCAACTACTTCAACGTCTATACTGGCATCGCCGTATCGCCCGAAACGGGCATCGGAACCATCAATACCATCCGTTACGCCAAGTTTGAAACAACATATACCGGCGGCGTGGGGCTGCGATGCGACTACGATGCCGTATTCGACTACGCCCAAAAGGTTCCGACCGTCACAAAAGACAACCTGAAGGAATCACTCATCATCATGGTGCCCAACAGTACCGACTATGGTGGTATCTGCCAGATGTGGGAAGACGGTTCGGCCATCGCCTTCTGTCCGCTGAGCACTTATGGCTATCCGCTCGACACACGCGGCGTCATCCAGCACGAAGCGGGTGGACACGGATTCGGCAAGTTGGGCGACGAATACATCTACCACAACGAATTCATTGACTTCTGTGGATGCGGCTGCTGCGGACATGTCTATGAGTTCAACATCGCCAAATCGTTGGGTTGGTACGAGAACCTGTCGCTCACCGGCAAGATGCACGAAGTACCCTGGAGTCAGCTTATCTTCGATGAGAAGTATAGCGACTTTGTCGATATCTTCGAAGGCGGATACATGCACAGCCGCGGAGTGTTCCGATCTGAACAGAACAGCTGCATGAACAACGACATCCCCTACTACAGCACCATCAGCCGCATGGCCATCGTGAAACGCATCAAGCAATATGCCGGCGAAACCTTCACTTACGAAGACTTCAAGGCCAACGACGTGGTGAACAACGATGCTACGACACGCAGTTTCAACGACCTGCGCTATAGTGGAAGCAGCGTACACAACTTCCAGCTTCCGCCGACCATACATAAAGGAAGCCCACTGGACAAATAAGGTTTAACTGAAAAAAGGAACGACCATGAACAAGAAACTACATATTCTGAAAGCAGGACTGATGGCAGTCCTGCTGGCAATGGGAAGCGGATGCAGTGAAGATGCATCGCCTGTCAACGAATCGGAAAACTGTGACCAGATGACTTTCAATGTCCTGCACCCACGACAGGCTGCGACCGGTACCAAAGTAACGTCTACTGCCTTTGAGAGCGGTGACCAGGTAGGTCTCTTCATCACCCAGCAGGATGCTCCGCTCGAAGTTTCGGGTAACTACGTAAACAATGCGGCTCTGACCTTCGACGGCAGCCAATGGACCACCGAAAAACCTGTCTACTGGGATGGAGGTACGTACAACATTTATGCCTACTATCCGCAGACCAGTCCTGTAGCTTCGGTCGATGACATGCCTTTCAGGGTGTCAACCGACCAGAATGCAGCAGGAGGCTATGAAAACAGCGACTTCCTGTGGGCTACGCAAATGAATGCCAGTGCCAGCAATACGCCGGTCAATCTGCAATTCGCCCATCGCATGAGCCGCATGCTCATCCGCCTTGTAAAGGGGGAAGACTATGAAGGCGAACTGCCCGCCGATGCCGAAGTCTACATCCACAACACCGTTCCCGAGGCAACCATCGACCTGAGTGTCGGTATCGTGACCCGCAACGACTACGGTACCCGTCAGAGCATACGTGCACAAAGCTTGGGCAATCATACGTATGCCGCCATCATCGTGCCCCAACGACTGGACAACCGGCAACCGCTGGTAGAGGTCATCATGAAAGGTGTGTCCTATCTGTATGAGAGCAAGTTTGTATTCAAACCTGGCATACAACACTCCGTACAACTGGTCATATCCAAAAATCCGGAGCAAATTAAGATTGAGATTGGCGGTGAACTGGAGGACTGGGATGAATGATGGAAATGCCCGACAAAAACGAATAAGTGCTTGACAAACGAACTAAACTGAAGCCCCTCGGCAGCAGTATGACATTTACTCTAACAAACCAAATCATACTGTCAAGAGAAATAATTTAACTGGTGGGGAAATGCCTTCCTTCTTTTTCTTCAATTTTTCTGAGGAAAAGAAGGACAGGCATTTCATTTTAGATTAACTTTAGAAAGGATAAGAAGCCTTTCGGCAAAAAAATCAAGCCTGCTTGTTTTTCTGCTTTCGACTTTCTGTATCTTTGTAGACACGTTTTATTTAAATAGATACATGCAAACAATCCATATATTCAAATGGAGTCTGGCCATGACGGCTATTTGTCTGTCCAGTTGCCACCGCCCTGCAGATGACCCTACCGAAGCACTGCCCTTCAGCAACGATGGCAAGTCGTGGGGCCTGGTAGCTACCGACGGTACTGTGGTTCATCCGGCCGGCAGCTTCGCCCGACGCCCCTCTTCCGCTGTTGGAGGCATGTTTACGCTGGCCGATGAGGACGGACGCTACATGCTGTACCGCATGGATAATCCTTCACAACCTGTCGGACGAAGAAAATTTGCCCGTATCGGCCATTTCTTCGAAGAGGTGGCACCTGCACAAGAAAAGCAGGACTCCCCCATTCTATTGATTGACAAGCAGGGAAATGAGGTGATTTCCACTGCCCAATATCCGCAATACGATATTGTTCTGATGCACAACTTCAGTGAAGGCAGGGCTCTGTTTGCTACCGCAGAAGGGAAATATGGCTACCTGGATACACACGGCTCCATCATCATCCCGCCCATCTACGACCGTGCATACGACTTTCACGAAGGGCTCGCTCTGGTGGGCAATGCCAACAGCCAGGGACAAACCGGGTATCTGATGATCGATACCGATGGAAAGGTAAAGGCCTGTATCCGCTTGTCACATGCACTGCTCGACACCCGCCTGTCCGACGGAAAGCTGCTTTTCAAGGAGATAAATTCAGGCCACATCGGTTATTGGGACAAGCAGGGCAATGTAGCGGTCTACCTGCCCGACCCTATCCGACAAGCTTCGCGTTACACATGGACAAATGCAATCGTACAGACCGATGGCGGGTATGGATTGATTGATACCCAAGGGAATCTGCTTGTCCCCGCCACTTATACAGCTGCCCACATGGCCGGTAAGAACATGCTTGCCGTCAAAAAGAATGGCTTGTGGGGGATGACCGACGCCAAGGCACATGCTATCTGCCGTTTCCAATACGATAGCATCGGCCACTACTATACAGGAGGATATGCCGTTGCCCGACAACAGGGACGCAGCCTCTTCATCGACCGACAGGGAAATCCGGCAGGCGGAACAGCCTATGCGTGTATTGTTGAAGACTCAACCGCCTCTCGCCTGTGCCCGCAACGCTTCATGACACAATCTTATCCGACTCAAGGAAACATCCCGTCGGAAACCCCAGAGCAAAGCAACCGTTTAACGAAGGAAAACGATACATTTACCGAGGGAAAAGCAATGGAAAAAGCAGGGCAAACAGAACATAAGCCCAGTTCAATCGAACGGACAGACTGGCGGAAGGTCAGCCAAGCACATCCCTTCTACCAGGAAGCAATCAAAGTCGTATCGGGAAATCTGGATGAGAAAGATGCCGATAACCGGCAGATGATTCTGAACTACGTGGAACATCTGCGTACTTCATACACCACCAAGGACATCGACTTCCTGGAGCAGCTGTTCAGTGAGAACGCCCTCATCGTGGTGGGGACGGTCGTCCATTCCTCCCAAAAGGAAACGGGCTATCTGTCGCCCGCACAGGTGGTTTACAACATCAAGAGCAAACGACAATACCTGGACCGTCTGAAACAGGTGTTCCAGGCCAACCGTACCATCGACGTGCAGTTCAGCGATTTCCACATCATGCGCCACCCCACGTTGAAAGGTATCTATGGTGTCAGCCTGCGGCAAGGATACAAGTCGGACATCTACTCGGACGACGGTTACCTCTTCCTTCTTTGGGACTTCCGCGACGAAACGGCACCTAAAATACACGTTCGTACCTGGCAGCCCCGCATGCAGGCTGACCACACGCCACTTCCTGAAAACGAAATATTCAACATCCGAAACTTCAACCTGCAATGAAACGTCATTCTTCATCCATCCCGCTCTTCCGCCTGCTGGCCATCACCCTGTGCCTCTGGGCAGCTGGCAAAGCCTATGCTCAGGAATTCATCGTACGGTCCTTCCGCATGTTGCCCAACGACATTACGGCCTACATCGAACCCGTCCGCGACCTGAATGACGAGGCTTGCGCACTGCTGAAGGTTGTGGGCGACAAGGATTTCGTATTCTCATCACCACTGGGCATCGTAAAACGGAAGAATGATGTCGGTGAAATCTGGATTTATCTGCCCAAAGGAAGTGTCATGATTACCATCAAACATCCGCAATGGGGCGTCTTGCGCGACTATCGTTTCCCCAGCCCGCTGGAATCACGCATGACATACGAACTGACGCTGAATCCACCGCTCGGCTACCAGCATCCCGTCGAATTGCCGGCACTGGAGGAACATCCCCTGCCACTCGATACCGCCCGACATCGGGCAGACACTCTGTCTATGCCACCCGCAGAGCGACCCCGCCGGCCTCGCGAGCCCTGGCGACGCTTGCTGCTGGTCAATGTAGGTCTGCAGGGCGACGGTCCTTCGGCCGGACTCCGTATAGCCCTCATGAGACGTCACGGAGCTTACCTCATGGTTCAAAAAGATTTCCACACCATGCCCCGCACTGAAGGCGAATGCGACCGCAACGGTATCCCCACGGGAGCAACCGAAGCTCCCTACTACACGGGACGGACAGAAAACGGCCGATGGATGCTGATGGCAGGTGGGATTCACCGCATTATAGGCGACTTCTGCCTATACGAGGGTATAGGATACGGACAACGGGATATAGCCTGGGAACGGGACAACGGAGTTCTGTTACGTAACAAAGATTACTCCCGACGCGGATTCAGTGCAGAGGCCGGTTGCCTTTACCGTTTCTATCGCACGGCAGTTTCAGCAGGTGTCATGACCATCCAAGGCCGATATTGGGAAGCCGCCGTCGGTCTGGGCATTAACTTCTAAAACGATGGAATTATGATTTTACGTTGGCAAATATACAATCGGATTATTCTCCTGCTGGTATTGGTACTGGCCTCCTCGTGCCGTGAAGAAGAGACTCCTACCAGCCTGCCTCCTACGCTCATCCTAAACGAAGCGGAAGCAATTACACGGACCAGCGCCTTGCTGAACGGAGAAGTAACCCCCAACGGCGATGGTAGTGTCCGATGGATTCGTTTCCGTTATGGCACCACGTCCGAAATGGAAGAGGAAAAGGACTGTCCGGCAGAAGAGCTGAAAGCGACAGCCAGCCTGAACGGACTGAAACCGGGAACAACCTACCATTACTGCCTTGAAGCCGGAAATGGGCAAAGCCAGGTGCGGAGTGAAGTACTGACCTTCACGACACAACCCAACGTTGTTCCAACTCTCGGCACACTGACCATGCTCAACCAAGGCCCGCTCAGCATCACGTTGGAATACACCATACAAGACAATGGAGGAGAAGACATCACCGCTACCGGTTTCTATTATTACAAGCAGGGCGAGAGCGATGAACAACAAATCAGCCTGCAACCCACAGGAGCCGATCGGCTGCGCGCCCGCATCAGCGGTCTGGAACGGGAAACAGACTACTGCATCCAGGCATACGCCGCCAATTCCATCGGTGAGACACGGAGCGAGATTTACCGTTTCCGTACCGGTCAGGCTGTTATTCTGACACAAGCCGGTACTTTGTCCGAAGCCATGGACGAGCAAGAAAAATACCAATTTCCCAGCCTCAACATAGCCGGTCCGCTGAATGGAACCGACATCCGCTACCTGCGCGAAATTATGGGCATTGATGTAAATGGAAACGAAACACCCGGCAGACTACAGGTACTGAATCTGAACGACGCATCTATTGTATCGGGAGGCATCAGCTACGACGGGCAGCGATATACGGCAGACAATATTGTTAGTCGGGGGATGTTTGCCCGTTGCAGCTGGTTGCAGGAGCTGACCCTGCCTGCCGCTACAACCGCCGTTGAGGAAAACGCATTCGAGAATTGCCAGGCTCTCTCCATTCTCCACCTCTCACCACAGCTGGTGGAATTTGCCCCTTCATCCGGATGTAGTGGACTGACCGCTTTCGAAGTCCCCACAGCCAACCCTACTTTCAGCAGTGCCAATGGAATCTTATACAACAAAGAAATGACCACACTGATATGGTATCCTGAAGGCAAGCCCGATAAGAGTTGCCAGCTTCCTTCCACCGTTACGGCCATCGGCGAATATGCTTTCCGCAACAGCCGTTTGCAAGGTATTGACCTGCCGGCTTCCATAAAAGAAATCGGGCAGGGAGCCTTTACCGCCTCCACTCTGGAAAGCGTGGTCCTGCCCGATGCTGTAAGCCTCATCCCGAACGGATGTTTCCAACGATGCGAACAACTGGTTTCCCTGACTTTAGGTAAATCGACATCCTACCTGTCCGAATATTGGCTGGATGGTTGCAGCTCCCTGCAACAGCTGTATGTCAAGGCACCCGATTTTCCTCCTGTCTGTCATGCAGAAGCCTTTGTCGGGGCTGAACCGCTGTTCGAATCGTGCATCCTGCATGTACCCTACGGATGCAAGTCCATCTACCGCAATCATCGGGTGTGGGGACAATTCAAGACAATCGTCGAAGATAATTTTTAGTTTCATCACTTATTCTACAACCATATCAGCAACAGTCCTACCAAAATACTTACGACGGTACAAACCAACCCCGGCATCATGAAGGAATGGTTGAGGATGTATTTCCCGATACGGGTCGTTCCTGTACGGTCAAAATTGATGGCTGCCACAACCGTCGGATAATTGGGTATGAAAAAATAACCGTTCACCGCCGGGAACAGAGCAATCAACATCCAGGGAGATATACTCAGGGCAATGCCTAAAGGAACCACCGCGCGGATGGTAGCCGCCTGACTGTAAAGCAGGATGGACATGACGAACAAGGCCACTCCGAACAGCCAGGGCATCGACTGGACAACGTGTTCGATGGAAGCAGTCAGCGAAGCCAGGTTACCGGCGATAAATGTATCGCCCATCCAGGCAATGCCGAAGATGGCAATCACCGCCTGCATGCCCGCTGAAAAGATGCTCCCCTGCACAGCCTTGATACCGTCGATACGGCAGACAAGCAGAATGAGAGCCGACGTGCTGAGCATGATGATTTCGATGATGGAGGGCATGTCGAGCGGCACATTTTTCCCGTCCGACTGAAATACCGGCCTCAGGGCATCGACCGAACCGAACAGCACAATCAGGAAAGTGGCCAGCAGGAATATTCCCACCGATATGCGGGCTTTCCGGACGTCGAACGATGAAGCAGTTTCCACCAGCCGGTTTTCTATCACACCCTCCTTCAGACGACGCTGGTATTCGGGATCGTCCTCCAGTTCCTTACCCACTTTCATCGAACAGAAAGCTCCCACCAACACTCCTATCAGGGTAGCGGGGACGGAAATCTTCAGGATGTCGAACAAAGAGATATCGAAGCCGGCCAGCATCCCCAGCAAAGCTACCGTAGCCGCTGAGATGGGGCTGGCTGTGATGGCCTGCTGCGAAGCGATGACCGCAATACCCAGCGGACGCTCGGGACGGATTTTCGTCTCGCGTGCCACTTCGGCTATCACAGGCAGTACGGAATAGGCTATATGCCCCGTCCCAGCCACAAAAGTAAACAGATAGGTGACAAGCGGACTAAGCAGCGTGACACGAGACGGATGCTTGCGCAGCATCCGCTCGGCCAGCTTCACCATATAGTCGAGCCCTCCGGCGGCCTGCATACACGAGGCTGCCGAAATGACGGCCACAATCATCAGCATCACATCGATGGGCGGGGCGGTGGGCTGAAGCCCGAAAACAAAACAGAGCAAAGCCAGTCCCAAACCGCCCATCACTCCCAGTCCGATGCCGCCCAGACGGGCACCGATGATGATGGCTGCCAATACGACAATCAGTTGTAACCACATATCTTTATTCTACTACATTATAGCCTGACACCTTCAGCAAAGGCGCGTTTCCACGCGTATCCACATCTTTCCAGTGTACACGTACCACCTTCGTCTCGCCCGGCAACAACGCAAAGTAGTTGTCGGAATAGAAGATGGGAAGGAATTGCTTGCCGTCCTTGTCGCCTACAATATTCAGACGAACCATCAGAGCCGGAGTCTGAGAACGGTTCTCTACCGTTATTTCAGCCTTCCACTCACCGTCATCTCCCTTCTCATATTGAGTTTGTGCACGCAAGGAAATCTTCGGAAGCTGTTTCAGTTCCTGATAGTTGTTCTCCACCTTGCTACGATGGTAGAAGTTTTCCGATACAGTCTTTCCATTCTCTTCCAGCGTCAGCCTGATGAAATGAACCTGGCTCAACCCGTCGGGGAATTCCAGCTTGATACATTTCTCGGTCGTGTCTTCCCGGCTGTCTACCGAGGCTTCCTTTTCCCAAGCTACGGTGGCATCCATGTTGAGCACCTGTACACGGGCTTTCAGGCCAGGACGCAGTCCGGCATGATAGTTCACCACTTCCACTTCGTCGGTAGCCGGATTCCACTGGATATGCAACGGCTCGGAAGCCTTCTTGATGGCGAAATAGGCAGCTGTCGGTTCGAAATAGTAGTCGTACGTCTGCCATACCATCGAAGGCCAGCACGAATGGCTCATCCACATCAGCAACCCCATGCGGTTCTTGCTGCGCGACTCGAAGAGGCTGCGGTGGCCATCGTAGTTCACCCACTGGGCCAGGTCGGCAAATTCTTTCGCGCTTTCGGGCTGTCCGTAACCGGTAGCGATAATCTCGTTGAACGACGTAGCACCCTGAGCTCCCTCCAGCGTATAGTCGTGCATGCCCCACTGGTCGGACTGCGGCCAGATGCCTTCGGGCGAATAGGTGCGCAGGAAGCTTTCGTAGGTCAGCACATTGGGCATGCCGCGTTCGCTGTGGAACTTGTCGTTGCCGGTTTCCAGCGTGAAGTAGGTCTTGGCAGGCAACATGCGATAAGGACCGTGACCGCTCACTACATCGTCGGCCGAACTGGAGATGTAGTGCATCCCCGGATGTTCTTCCTTCACAATGCGACGCAGGGCCTTGTCGATGGTCTCGGGCGGGAAACCCTCATTGCGGCCGCAGTACAGGCCGATGGAGGCATGGCTACGGATGCGCTTCACATAGTCTTCGGCATTCGCGATGAACATGTCGGGATAGTAAGGATCGGGACCGTCGGCAGGATTGGCCAGCCAGAAGTCCTGCCAGATCATGATGCCGTACTTGTCGCAGGCGTCATACAGTTCTTCGTCGCCAATCATGCCCACCCAGTTGCGCAACATGGTGAAATTCATGTCGGCATGGTAGGCCACAGCCGTCTCGTATTCGCGTCCGCGGTAGTTGAGGTTCGATTCGCTGAAGCCCCAGTTACCGCCACGGCCGATGAAACGGCGTCCGTTGACGTAAAGGTTCAGTACACCGCCGTCTTCGTTGAACGTCATCTGGCGGATACCCACCTTGAAGTCACGGGCATCGGATACTTCTTCGCCCACCTTGAACGTAAAGTTTGCATCATATAAATAAGGTGTACCGTAACCGTTGGGCCACCACAGACGAGGATTCTTCACCTGAAGCTGGGGGAAGCGGTCGGCATCGAATACAACAGTCCGTTCTTCGCCGGCCTTCAGCTGCACGGGCTGCTCGAAGGTGACGTCGCCTACCCTGCCCTGCAGAACACCGCTCACGTCCTTGCCGTCATGGTTCTTCACCACCACTTCGGCTGTCAGACGGGCCTGTGTGGTATCGGGCAGAGCAAGCTGGGTCTGTACGTAGGGATCCTGCACGGTCACCTTGCCGGTTGTTGTCAGGAAGACGTCGTTCCAGATACCGATGTTACGTCCGCGCATGGTAGGTATCCAGTCCCAGCCGATGGTGGCATGGAACGTGGGGTTGTCCGCACCGAGGATACCGCCGTTGAAGTCCGTGCTCTGCTTGTTCTTTTCCTTGATGGCACCGATGTGCGCGTTCTTGACGATTTCTACAGCCAGCACGTTCGTACCTTCCTTCACGCAGTCCGTCACGTCGAACTTGCCACGGATGAAGGCTCCCTCCAGACGGCCTACCTGCTTTCCGTTCAGATAGACATTGGCCTTCCAGTTGATGCCGTCGAAGTTCAGGAATACACGGTCGCGCTTGAACGAGGCCGGCACATGGAACTCGTTGCGGTACCAGAAGTTGGAGTTGAAGAAGGACTCGGATATCATCAGCTGGTTATCGGCATAATTGGGGTCGGCCAAGGCTCCTACGTTCTTGTACGAGGTGAGCACCGTGCCCGGTACCGTAGCCGTCACCCATCCTTCGGGGATGTAGAAAACCGAAGCAATCTCCTCGCCACCGGCCTGTACCTCGGAAGCGCGCTGCAACTTCCAGTCGCCACCCGAAAGCGTCATTCTGTTATCCTTGATTTCAGACTTGTTCACCGCATAAGGCAGCAGTCCGCCACGTCCCATCACCTCCAGTTCGCTCAGGATGTAGCGTCCGCCGTCGGCCGACTGCTCCATACAGACACGCACGTAGCGGGCCTTGCCCTGAACGGCTATCTCGTCCGTCAGCCCTTCACCGCCGGGCAGCGGAGCCGCGTCGGTCCAGGTCTGGGCATCATCCGAAGTCTGGATACGTCCCTTGACGGCCTTGTTCACCCAGTGAAGGATGACCTTGTCGAACTCCGAATGCGACCCCAGGTCCACACTGACCCACTCCTCGCCTGCCGTGGCACTCATCCAGGTACTGGTGAAGAATTGCGAGGGTTTCAGGTCCACCGCTCCGTCGGCATTGGAGAAGTCCACTTCGTGGAAGGTCCACTCATAGGCACCTTTCATCCGCAGGCGGATGCGGTAGGAAGCATAGGCCGCCGTGTTGGTAAAGTCGAACGTTTCCTGCAGCCGGCGCATCGGCATGGATACGGTACCGGTCTGCTTGTTGGGGTCGTTCACCTCCACCCGTCCGGAACGGGCCTTGCCGGGCAGTCCGGCTCCCTTGTTCACGGCCAGCACGGTCCAGTTCTTGCCGTCGTTCGAGGCCTCCCACGTCATTTCGTAACCGCCCTGAGCCGCCTTGTCGTCGTAAATCAGGGTACCGGTCACCACCGCACGGCCGATGGTCTTGCTGTAATTGTGCATGTCGAACACGAAAAAGGCCTCCTCGCCGCGCACGGTATTGCGCGAATAGGGGCCTCCGTCTATCATCCACTCCCGCTCCCGCTTGGGGGCACTTCCTCCGGCAGTCAGGAGGTCGAAATACTGGGGAGCCTGATCGGTCACGATGCCGTCGGTCAGCAACTGCGAAGTCAGGTTATAGTCGTAGGCCGACGACTGGTACGTGGCACGCAGAAGGGCCAGGTTGCGATACTGGTTGCGGTCGGGCAACAGCTCGGGCGAGAAGTCTTCCTGCGGAGAGCCCGGATAGACGCCGATGCCTCGGGTATAGTAGTCGGAACGGAGGAACGAGTCTTTCGAAGCTGTACGCACATCGGAACAGCCGGACAGGAATGCCAGTGCCCCTACTCCGCTCCAAACGAGAAGTTGGGTATTCTTTTTATTCATAAACAACAGATTATTAATATATTAAAACATGCAAAGCGGGGCCTTTTCCTAAGACTCCCGCTTACAGTCGGAAGGGCAATTATTTAACAGACGATTAACCGCCTATTTAATACCCTGTTAGCCGAGTATCTAATGACCCGTTAAACGACTATTTAATACCCCATTAATCGGATACTTAACGGGCTGTTAAATGGGCGTTTAATCGTCTGTTAAATTTGGATGGCTGAATCTGCCTGAAAAAGCAGATTCAACCAAGGAAAATCCGACTTTTTTTCTCTCTCGCGAATGTTTGTTCCTACAACGAACGCGGACGGTCTGCTGCATCGGCACCGAAGGCCTTGTTCGGCTCGCTACCCATCTCGAAGGTCAGCGTACCGCCTTTCATGATGTCCTCGTAGCTGATGTAGCTCTTCGTGTAGGGCTGGCCGTTCAGGCGGACGGACTGGATGTACTTGTTGTCCTTGCTCACAGCCGGAGCCTCGACGGTAAAGGTCTTGCCCTGCGGCAGGTTGACCGTCACCTTCTCGAAGAGCGGGCTTCCGAAGACAAAGATTCCGTTGGACGGGTTCACCTGATAGAAGCCCAGGGCGGAGAGTACATGCCAGGCCGACATCTGGCCGCAGTCCTCGTTACCGATGATGCCTTCAGGCTGGTCGGTATAGAAGTTGTGCTGGATGTAGCTGATTTTCTCTGCCGTCTTCCACTGCTGTCCGGCATAGGCATAGAGATAGGCCACGTGGTGGCTGGGTTCGTTGCCGTGGGCATACATACCGATCAGGCCGCTGATGTCGGCCGAAGCATGTTCGCCCATGTCGCCTTCGGCCACAAAGAGCGAATCCAGTTTGCCCACAAAGCGTTCGTCGCCGCCCATCAGTTCAATCAGATCTTCGGGATGCTGGGGCACGAAGAAGGTATAGTGCCAGCCATTGCCCTCGCAGAAGTCTCCCCAGCCGTGAATAGACTGGAAGGGGTCGTAGGGCGTACGCCAGCTGCCGTCGTCCATCTTCGGACGGATGAAGTTGATACTCTTGTCGAAATACTTCTCATAGTAATGTCCACGCTTCAGGAAAGTGTCGTAGATGTCCTGCTTGCCCATCTTCTTCGCCATCATGGCCAGTCCCCAGTCGCCTACGGCATATTCCATGGCGATGGAAGTGGCTTCGGGCATCTTGTCGCAGGGAATCCAGCCCTTTTCCAGCACGAAGGGCACGCCGCGCTGCTTCTCGTACGTGGCCGAAGCGACCATCGTGTTCAAGGCACGTTCGGGGTCGAAACCCTGGAAGCCTTTCAGGTAAGCGTCGGCAATGACAGGGATGGCGCTGTAACCCGGCATCTGGTTGGTTTCACCTCCCACCAGCGGCCAGATGGGCAGCTTGCCCTGCTGGTCGTAGATGCTCAGCATGGAGTTCACCATGTCGGGTACCAGCTGCGGCTGGATGATGGTGAGCAGCGGATGGAGGGTACGGTACGTATCCCACAACGAGAAGGTGGAATAGTTGGTCCAGCCGTCTGCCTTGTAAATCTTGTCGTCGTGACCGCGGAACTCTCCGTTCACGTCAGCATAGAGTGTCGGGGCAATGAACATGTGGTACAGGCTGGTGTAGAAAATCTTCTTTCCACGCTCATCAGCACTTTCCACGTTGATGCACGACAGCATTTCGTTCCAGCGCTTTTCGGCATCCGTACGCACCTTCTCGAAGTCCCATCCGGGCTGCTCGGCCTCCATATTGGCCAGCGCGTTGGCACAGCTCACGGACGACAGGGCCACCTTGAGCTGCACGTTCTTCGGGTTGCCCTTGAAGGTGAGCACACCCTTCACGGCCTTGCCTGTCAGCGTGTCCTGGCCGGCGGGCGCATCGTCGTCGAATACGGCCACACTCTCGATCGGCTGCTCGGACTTCAGTACGAAGAATACCTTGTGCTGCGGGCTCCATCCCTTGGAGAAGCGGTAGCCCTCCACCGTATATTCGTCCACACGTTTCAGTCCGGTCTCGAAAGCGCGGTCTCCGTTCCCCTCCTTCAGGTTCACCAGCAGACGCGGCGTTCCTTCGGGATAGGTATAGCGGTGAATGGCCACACGGTCGGTAGCCGAGAGTTCGGCACGCACACCGTTGTCCATCAGCAGCGAATAGTAGCCGGGAGCCACTTCCTCGTTCTTGTGCGAATAGTAGGTCGAGCAAGAGCCTTCGATGTTGTCCTGTTCGCCGCGCGCCGTACGGACCTCGCCTACATAGGGCATCAGCAGCACGTCGCCCAGGTCGGCACATCCCGTACCGCTGAGGTGCGTATGGCTGAAGCCTATCAGCACGCTGTCCGAATAATGATAACCCGAGCACCAGTCCCATCCCTTGTGGATGTTCTGCGGCCCAATCTGTACCATGCCCAGAGGAACACTGGCTCCTACAAAGACATGTCCGTGCTCGCCCGAACCGATGTAGGGATCTACATAAGCAAGGTAGTCCTGGCCGGCCGCCCCGTTTTCTTTTTGTGAAACACATGCGGACGGCATCATAGCCAGCAGTCCGCACAGCACCACTCCTGTGGTAAGTGAAAGAATTTTCATATCGTTAGAATTGTTTGTTGATAATATCCGTTAGAGACTGTTCAGCAAATCCAATTTGCCGTCGTCGATCAGTTTGATGATCAGTTCGCCGAACAGGGTGTTCTGCCAGGCAAACCATTTGCGGGTAAACTTCTCGGGATTGTCCTTGTGGAAGGACTCGTGCATAAATCCCGTTCCGGCATCGGTCGCCATCAGCATACGGACGCACTCCTTGATTTCTTCGTCGTTCCGGCTGGTGAAAGCCTTCATCATGATACTCATGGGCCACACCATGTCGTAACCGATGTGCGGACCTCCGATACCTTCGCCGGCCTTACCCTTGAAGAAGTAAGGATTGTCCTCGCTCCACACAAAGCGGCGGGTGTTCTGATAGACAGGGTCATCAAGGTCGACATCACCCAGATAAGGCATGGCCAGCAGACTGGGAACATTGGCATCGTCCATCAGGACCTGTCCACCGTAGCCGTCCACCTCGAACGCATAGATTTTACCGTACTTCGGATGTTCGCAGGTCGCATATTTCTTCAATGCCTGCTCCACTTCGTCGGCCAGATCGGTACACTGGCGGGCCAAATCCTGCTTCTTGTTCACCTCCGTCAGTATCTCGGCCGCTTTCCTCAGGGAAGTCACAGCAAAGAAGTTGGACGGGATAAGGAAAGGCAGCGTCGTGGCGTCGTCCGACGGACGGAAAGCAGAAACAATCAGCCCCACCGGTCTGGCAGGCGCTCCCCAACCGTCGTTGATGGTAGTATCGGTGGCACGCTCGGTCTTGCGCTGGAAGCGGTAAGGACCTTTGTTCTCCTTGCGCTGCTGCTCCTTGAAAGTGCGCAGTACGTTCTCAATCGCCTTCAGCCAGTTTTCGTCGAAAATACTGGCATCGCCCGTCACCTTCCAGTAATGATAGGCCAGGCGTAAAGGATAGCACAAGGAATCAATCTCCCATTTGCGTTCGTGCAATTCGGGCTTCATGGCCGTACGGTCGGTTTCCCACTCACTGCCCTTCGCCCCGTCGTTGAAGGCATTGGCATACGGATCAAGATTGATGCACAGGAACTGACGGCGGATTACTCCTTCGAGCATCTGCTTCAGTTTCGGGTCCTCGTTGGCAAACTGAACGTAGGGCCACACCTGCGCACCCGAATCGCGCAACCACATGGCATGAATGTCACCCGTATAGACAAAGGTATCGGGCTTACCGTTCAGCACACGGAAATGTACCGTCGTGTCCAGTGTGTTCGGGAAACAGTTTTCGAACATCCAGGCCAGATAAGGATTTTTCAGGAGAGCCTTTATCTCGGCAATCTTCTTCTCAATGATATCCGACTGAAACAGCCGGTCTTCTTGCGACGGACGCTGGCTGATGTAACGGCCCACGTTGTCTTTGGGCGTCGTAAAGGCAACCTCCGGAAGCTGTTCCAGACCGGAAAACATTCCGCGGCAAGCCTCGGCTGCAGCAGTCCCCGACGTCATTCCCGACAAAATCAGGACAGCAGCCCATAGTTTCTTGTTGGTCATATATTTAATAGGTATTATTTGATTACAATTTCATCGGTAAACATCCAGCCCATCACTTCACGGTTCAGCAGTCCCTGGAAGTGGACATAACGGGCTTTTGCCTCACCTTCCCAACGGTAGTTACGGAAAGTCAGCCGCTCCTCAGTCACCGGAACGTCGGTAGCGATGCGCTTCATTTCGGTGAAATTCTGCCCGTCTTCGGACAAAGAGATGACTACTTCTTTCGGAAGCCAGACCTCGGGACCGCGCAGTTGCAGGAAGTCAGCCTCCACAAGCTTGACATCAGTAACTTTGCCCAAGTCGATAGTCACATCCACATCCTTGCACAAGAAGCCCTGCCAGCGACGGTCGCCATACGTCCAGCCACCGCGTACACCATCGGTCAGTGTCGAGTCGCCCGAAGCCGGATAGGCCGACGACCAGGGCTGGGCATACTTCACCGGACAATGCAGTCCGAGATGCTCCACGGGCTGGAGAGATTCGGGACGTTCGCCCACCTCCTTGCTCAAGTCAAACGGATGATAGCCCTGCGACTGCAACCATTTCACTTCCTTCAAGGCTGCTTCTCGGAAAAGAGGCCAGTCCTTGCGACCTGGCTCGGTCCAAGCCACCTCGGACAATGCCAGCAGACGCGGATAAATCATGTATTCAGCATGCTCCTCAGTAGGAATATACTCTGTCCAAACGTTAGCCTGTACACCTTTGATGAACGGCTTCTGAGCATCGGTCAGCTCGGCAGGAACCGGATCGTAGGAGTAAACCTTCTCCAGTGTCAGATAACCGCCGATAGCTTCGGGTTGTGTAGTGGGTGCATCCTGATAGGCATCCAAATAACAGAATCCTCCCGGAGTCATGATAACGTCGTGTTCGGCCTTGGCTGCCGTAATGCCACCTTGCTCACCCCTCCACGACATCACCGTCGCACTGGGTGCCAATCCGCCTTCCAGTATTTCGTCCCAGCCTATCAGCTTCCGGCCGTGATCGTTCAGGAATTTCTCAATTCGATGAATCAGATAACTCTGCAGCTCCTTTTCGTCCTTCAGCCCTTCCTTCCGGATACGGGCCTGACACTTCGGACACTTTTCCCAACTGCTCTTTGCAGCTTCGTCACCACCAATGTGAATATATTCCGAAGGGAAGAGATCCATCACTTCCAGCAACACATTCTCCAGGAAAGTGAACGTTTCTTCATTACCGATGCAAAGTTCTCCGTTCTGATAAGGCTTTCCCGAACAGGACAATTGCGGAAACACGGCCAGCACCTCTTCCGAATGGCCGGGCATCTCAATTTCGGGAATGACGGTTATATGCAGTTTGCGGGCATGTTCCAATATCTCACGCACATCATCCTGAGTATAGTATCCACCCTCGGCACCGGCTTCATCCTTACGGCAGTACTTACGGTCGCCCTTCCACCAGGCTTTCCAGTTGGGATACAGACGGTAGGCAGTCTCTTCTGTCAGCTGCGGATAACGCTTGATTTCCAGACGCCAACCGGCCCCGTCTGTCAGGTGCCAATGGAAACGGTTCAGTTTGTAACGGGCCATGGCGTCGAGTTGTTTCATTACAAATTCCTTCGAACGGAAGTGGCGCGACACGTCCAGATGGAGACCACGGTAACCGAAACGGGGATAATCATTCACGTTGACACGAGGCAGGGTAAAAGCCTCATCCGAGCCGTCGGTTTCGGCCATCTGAAGCAACGACTGGAAGGCATAGAACAAGCCTGCCGGAGTAGTCGCTTCGGCCCGTACGCCGTCAGCTCCCACCGTCAACGTATAGCCCTCGGCGGAAGTAATACCGGGCAAAGAATCCACCACCTCAAAATGAAAAGCGGCTTTGGCATCATCGGACGCCGTCAGACGGAAAGGCGAAGATTGAAGTACAGCTGCCAGATCATCCTTCTCACCTCCCGAAAGGTTGGTATAGAATGTCCCTCCTGTTGTAAAAGAATAGGTACCAGCCTGAATTTCCAACGTTTGCGGTTGGGGAATCAGAGCAACAGTTTTTTTCTCCGACGGACCGCAGCCCATCACCAGAATGCACGACAAAAATAAAGTCAGATGTATTTTCATGGTTATAATAATTAAATAAATATACACTTCACTCTTTAGCGGCCTAAATTACTAAAAAAAATTGAATTTCACCATCAGAGCAGCGTAAAATCAAACCAGTTTTTATCACACAAAGAGAGAGTGAGCCAAACGGGAAAAGAGACAACAAGCTGATTTCCACGCTGACACACTCTCTTTCGAACAAGTGTTCCGTTAAATAAATATTACTTAAGGAAAATGACTTCAAACAATTCTACGCGGCCTTCAATCTCTATCCGGACACATCCTTCCGCTCTCTCCATACGGACATAAGGACCACTCAAAACCGAATCGGAAAGGACCTTTCCATCGGCATCCAGCTGACGAAGCTTCGCATAAGAAGCACCTTTGACAGGACGCATCAGTAGCGTGCAAGCAGTAGTTCCTTCCGGCAACGTAAATGCCAGCAGACCTTCGTTGACAAACGAAGTGGCCGGCAATTCGTCGAATGCGAGCAAAGCATCCGGCTTTCGTTCAGATTCTACCGTAAAGCCCAGTTTTTCTTCGCGCACCGGATTTACCTCAAACGAACGGATAGCCGCCCAATTGGTTTTGGACGTATGGAGTTTCTTCAAACGCAGGTAACGGGCCTCCACAGGAGTACCGGTCCAACGGACAATATATTGTTTCTCCAGCGTATCGGACAGGGCTGTCCAAGCCTTTCCGTCCACCGAATACTCCAGTAGGGCACGGTCAAAATAATCCACATCGTCCTTCGAATTTCGTCCTTGCAGAATAAACACTTCCCATACCGGCTTCACCTGCCCCAAATCCACTCCTATCCAACTTTGGTCGTTCTGCGAGGTGCCCGAAGTATAATAGGTCGTCGTATCATTGTCGAACATCAGTTTGCTCTGTGTTGTAGCCAGCGTAGGAAACGAACCGATAGCCCGGCAGGTAGCCGGTTTCTTTCCGGCTTCGCGGATGTAAAATGCTCCCAGCAAGTCGTCCATTGCATGTTCATAGAAGGGCTGGAGCTTCATTGTGCCCATCTTGTGTTCATTGTAGGCCTTCAAATCCTCGGGTGTCATCAGGTTGTCAATATAGGTAGCCCAAAAGTCCACCGAATTACCAGTCTTATAGAGATTCATCAACTGCAACGCTTTCTTTCCACGTGTACCCAATTTTCCGAATTCCACCAGCCAGGGTCGAAGTTCGTCCATAAGCAACTGATTTTTACATTCAGCCTCCATCACTGCCGGCGTTTTCTCCACTTTCTCAAACTCCCGCAGCAAGGCATCGTAGTCAGCCTGCGTATAGGTATCTCCCATACGGAATGTCTTCGTTTCCCACGATTCGGCACGACGGTAACCGGTTTCGGTGTCACACGAATGGATGGCAAACGTCCGGTAAGCATCCTTCACTTCAGGAGCCAGCTCGGCCAAACCGCGTTCCCAGCTGTCGATGGCATTGTAACCGGCAATGTTCCAACCATAATCGGCCACACTGTACAAAGCGAGCTTGGAGGCTTCACCATGCTCCATCGGATTGCTGATAAGTCCACACACTTCCTTATCGGTCAGCGTAGTGTCCAATCCGTAAGTAGGTCCCTGCATGATGATATGGCGGGCATAATCGGTTACCGGGAAATTCCACCAGTAAAGTGCCGGACGCCGGATGCGAGAATTTACCCAGTCCATTGTCTCGCGAGTCAGGTCGCTGCACACCACATCGCCCGTCCAGAATACATTGATGGAAGGATCGAGTGTCTTGCCATAAATGGCCAGACTTCCCTTCGGAGTAGGATTGGCCCACAGCTTCGAATAATCGGTGGGGCAGACAATGAGCGGAGATACCCCTTCCTTCACCTTCACAAAGTCTTCATGCAGCCGGTTCAACAAAGCTGTCTGTTTGTTCGGGTTTGTTCCTTCGCCGGAGATATCATCAAAGAAGATGGCAAAAAAACGGACACCCAAATCGTACATCCAATTGAACTTGTTTACCAGATTTTGGTAATCTTCTTCATTCCATTTGATATCCTGTCCCGGGTGAATGGCCCATACAAAGTCCACCCGGTTACGGTTACAGGCCTCCACCAGTTCACGGATGTTGGCCGCTTCTTTCTCCGGATAAGGCTGGCGCCAGTTCGGGCAACTGTGATACGGGTCATCTTTCGGACCGTACAGATAGTAGTTCATCTTGAACTTTCCATAAAAATCGATGAGCGACAAACGAACTTCATGCGACCATGGTGTACCATAAAATCCTTCTACCACACCACGATAAGGCAGGTCGGGATAATCGTTCACCGTGAGGCAAGGCAACTTTCCATCGGCCGAGACCGGGCTTTCCATAACAGCCCGCAAGGTCTGCAAGCCATAGAAAGCTCCCTTTTCATCATAACCCGTAATACGAACACCTTTGCTGTCAATCACCAACTCGTAGGCACCCGATACCGGTTTCACCCCCTTCTTATTCGCCTGTACAATACCGAAATCAATCCGCAAATCAGCCCCTTTCTTACCAATGGTGAGAAAGTCCATTTCACTGGCCATACCGCTCTGTTTCCCTTTCAGGCGGAATCCTCGGCTGATATCAAGTACCTTTCCTTCAATCCGTTGCAGAGAATGAGGAGTCGGATTGATAATCAGGCCATGATGATCCAAGGCCTGACCCGGTACCCGATTGACTTCCTGCGACTCCGACCGTTGTGAGCTCAGGTCGAAATCATTTTCTTGTGCTGCCAGTCCTCCGCATATCAGCATCGAAGCCAGCAGTACGGGCAAAGTTCTTTTGATTTTTTTCATACGCATCAAATTACATATAATAATTAAACATGAATAATTCTATTTTGAACCGTCGGGATAGGGCAACATCTCATGGGTCGCTTTCAGCGAAGGCCGTTGAGCATTTCTAGCCTTCAGATAATCGGTCAGTTCACCCGAAAGTTCACGAACCTTTTCCGGCATATCGCCTGCCAGGTTGTTCTGTTCCGAAATATCATTCTTCACGTCGTAAAGCTCCGTAAGTCCGTTTTCCCAATGATAGATGAGATGATAATCTCCTTTCAGAATGGACGAATAAGCTCCGTAACCTTCGGCAATCTCCTGTGTTTCGCCCCACAAATTAGGGAAATGCCACACCAATGCTTTGTCCGCATCCACCTTTTCAGGATTTCTCAGCAATCCGACAAAGCTCTTCCCATCCACGGTCTGTACAGTCTCGTAATTTTGTATCCCCGCCATTTCGAGAATGGTCGGAAAGAAATCTTCAATAATCACCTTCTGTTCACAACTGCTTCCCGCTTTTGTCACATCCGGCCAATAAACCATCATCGGTTCACGTACACCTCCCATCAGGGCTGACCCCTTTCCTGCTCGGGCCGGATAGTTCGGGTCACGATTGGGCACTCCTTCCCGACAATATCCCAATGCCTGCCCTCCGTTGTCCGACATAAAAAGAATAATGGTATTCTGCGCCAATCCCGGTACACTTTCCAGATAGTCCATGATATCCCCCAGGCTCTTGTCCATGCCTTCGACCAGTGCCGCATACTTGGCTTCCTTTTCGCCAAGTGCAGCCTTCAGCTGTTCATCATATTTTCCCCGATAATTGTCGCTGAAGCGTTTGTCATCTTCGATGGGAGTATGTACAGCATAGTGCGACATATACAGATAGAAAGGTTGTCGGGCATCTACCGCTTTCTTCATTTCGGCTATAGCTTCCTGCGTCAGGGCTTCTGTCAGAAAAATATCCTTGCCATGATATTTTTCCAGCCCCGACACAGCAAATCGGGAGCCTTCACCAAAATTACGAGTACCAAGGTAACTGCCCGGAGCCCCATTGGCACCTCCAGCTATGTTGACATCAAAACCCATGTTTTTCGGATTTTCTCCCGGAGTTGTTCGAGCCCCGAAGTGAGCCTTGCCACAATGGATAGTATAGTAACCGTTGTCCTTCAAAATCTGCGGCAGTGGAGTGATGGCCGCGATGTTGTTGATTTTCCCCTCCATCGCAGCCGGTTGTATACCATTGTAATTCCACTCCGGTAGCTCCAACACTTCACTGGTCTGGTCGGTTTTCTGATCCAGTTCCAATGTCCAATTGGTAACTCGATGGCGTGCCGCATTCATTCCCGACATCAGGCTGCACCGGGTTGGCGAAGAAATTGCACAGGCATAAGCTTGCGTAAACCGGACCCCCATCCGCGCCATCCGCTCCATATTCGGCGTATGATAGCGTTTGTTCAGCAATGAGACCTCGTCACCATAAAAAGGTACAGAAGTATCCTGCCATCCCATGTCATCTACCAAAAACATAATAATATTAGGGCGTTCTGCCTGTTGGGTACACCCCGAAAGTATTCCCATCAGCCCGCATGCGCACAAAGGTGTAAAATATCTTTCCATAAAAAATATCCTTTCTTTAAACTTATCCATTTTTATTTATTCCATTAATCCTCACCACTCTGATCGGGATTCTTCTGTTTATAGAAATTCAGTCTTTCCGTCCAAGTCTTATCTTCCAGAGGAAAAACTTTATGCGTATTGGCCCATTCTATCCACTTTGTTTCCAGTTCTTCTACTTTATCAGGATATTTACCGGCCAAATCATTCGTTTCAAACGGATCAGTAGCCAGATCTATCAGTTCCCAGGCTTCTTTTCGGTTGGCTTTCACCAGTTTCCAATTACCATCAATAATAGCACACGAACTCTGATGTTCAAAATAGAGTGTCCTCGCTTCTACCGGCTTTCCTTCCGCAGCCGGGAGCAGACTACATCCCGGCAAATCGGCATGCTGAAAACTTTCAGGATAATCAGCTCCCCCCAAATCCATACAGGTAGGCAGAATGTCAATAATATGTGCCGGCTGCCGACAAATCTGACCTTTCATCTTATTTTTGTCTTTATCACCATAAGTCAGAATAAACGGTGTACTGGTACCACCTTGAAAGACCCACTTCTTGTAACTCCGATACGGCGTATTAGACAAGTCGGACATCAATTGTCCCAGATAACCGCCCTCGTCTGTAGCGCCATTGTCACTGAGAAACAGAAATACCGTATTCTCATACATACCTTTCCGTTTGATGGCTTCCACCAGTTTGCCGATACCCTCATCCATAATCTCTATCATGGCTGCATAGGTAGCCATATCTTTCGTCCATTGCTTCTGTTGTTCAGAAGTAAGTTCTTCCCAACGCGGTCGCCTGCCACCAAATTCTTTATTGAAAATCGGCAATTCCATATTGTCTGAAATCAACCCCATTTCTTTCTGCTTTTCAAAACGCCGACGACGCAAAACGTCATACCCCACTTTATAACGATCCATACACTTCTCTACAGCTTCAGCCGGAGCCTGTAGAGGCAGATGCGGAGCATAATGGGCCACATAAAGAAACATGGGTTGAGCAGGATCATGCCGGCTTACAAAACATACGGCCGAATCGGTAATGGCCCGTGTATAGTAATAATCATCCGGAACCGTTGTAATCCGTTCCAGATCATTGTACAATGGTTCAGGCTTATAATAGCTGCCACCACCATGCAGGCAACCATAATAACGGTCAAATCCGCGCTGCACAGGATAGCTACCGTTAGGTGAATCGTAAGCACCGGTAGTCGTCACATGCCATTTTCCACTCATATACGTACGATATCCGCCAGCCTTCATTACCTCGGCTATGGTAGGATAAGCCTTGTCAATCTGGCCGCGATACCCCGGCCGATGTTCGTCCACCTCGGCCATCCAGCCCATTCCCACTTCATGCTGATATCGGCCAGTGAGCAGTGCAGCCCGGCTTGGACAACTACGTCCCGTGTTCTTGAATTGGCTGAAACGGACACCTTCCGCAGCCAGTTTATCAATATTGGGAGTCTGGATTTCGCTACCATAGCATCCTATATCCGAAAATCCCATGTCATCACACAAAATAAGCACAATGTTAGGAGTGGTAGTATGTTGAGCCGCTACCGGAACGATACCGCACGAAAAAAAAGCAGAAAATAAAAGTTTGTTCATCATTTCTGAATTTAATTGCCAAATATAATAAAAATAAACCATTTTATCCTCACAAAAAGGCCTGCAAAAAAACAAACAGTCCTTTCTGACTGAAATTAAAAAGGATTGCTTGCGAAGTTCTTCAAGATTTCTTTTGAACTACAGCAAACAATCCTTGCCTTTTTACCTATACCTATTGTAAACTGAGACCCTAAGATGGTCCCGATAGAATATTCAAAAAATCCATCGGGACCTTTAGGATGCTATATGAATTTAAAAATCTATTTTTAGTTTTGAGCAGGTACACCAATAGGAGGAGTATCCACTTCTGTAGACCAACCTGGATTCTGATAGATAACAGAAGTGCTCAGGTCTTCCAGATTGCTTGCTGTCTGTCTGAAGTTCTTCACACCAATCGGTGACAGATAATGGGCTTCGCACCATTTGTAACCACGGTTATACAAATAGTGATTAGAGTTAGCTCTGTAAGGACAGAGGTATTTACCTGAGTTAGTTTTACCGGAAATGTTAGGACCATCTACTTCACCTTCACCCTTAAGTGCTCCCTCAGCAAAATCAGCCAATTCTTCCGACTCCCATAAATTCATACCCGATACACGATAAGCTTCGCCAGGGAAGTTTTCATAATCGAGTTGATCAAGTGCTCTCCAACGCTTCAAATCAGCCATACGCATACCTTCCTCTATCAATTCACAGCGGCGTTCACGACGAATGTTATACAACAGTTTCGAAACCTGTTTTCCTGCTGAATATACAGCCCAGTCGGTTTCAAAAGTCTGTGGGCCGTCCTTATAAGCTACAGCTTCCTGAATGCTGCTCGGGAATACCGTTGCATCGACCGTAATCATATAGTCTTCGGGCAGACCGGCACGTTTTCTCAGTTGTTTCCAATAACCCTGAGCTGTTGCATCAATGCTGTTACCACCGTTTTCAATACAAGATGCCTCCAAATAGTTCAGATAAGCTTCAGTTGCACGGAATACAGGGCAAGCCTCCGTTCCATAATTACCTTCACGATAATAAACATTTCCCAATCCTTTACGCAACATATAACCAGTATTGGCCTTACGCGTTCCATCCAACAAATTCAAAGGAGTTGACAAATAAACAGGATCGCCTGTTGTTTCATGATATCCCACCATTTCACCGGGAGTCATCATAAACAACTGCAGACGGCTGTCACGATTCTTGCGTACATTCTTTATAGAAGTGTCCGTATATTCCGGATGAGCATAAATAGGTTTACCATCTCTGAAAAGGAAAGTTTCCACATAATTACGGTTAAAACCAGTATTACCACCATTATACAAATAAAAGACTGCTGAATGCCCGATTGAATATTCATCATAATTATAAGCTCTCCACAACAAAATTTCAGGATAAGATTCCAAACTTTGGTCACAGAACTGAGCATAGTAAGGATTGTTCATCTTATACTGAGCATCTCCTTCAGAATTATCCCACAAGTCAACATTGGCAGCCGTATTGTTAGCCAAAGGAATAGCATCGGCCACTTGCTTGGCAGCTTCCTTGCATTCGGTCAGGAAGAAACTGATTTCTGTATCAATGTTGAAATCTCCCAAATCATTCCGATCGCCCGGCCAACCTTCACCACCGGGAACAAACGCTGTACCCTTGTGGTAAGTTTCCCAAGAAGCTTCATACAGAGCGACTCTCGACTTGAACAACAATGCTGCATTCTTGGTAATACGATTTTTACCACCATCAGGACTGTTGGACAACAAAGCAATAGCACGATCCAAGTCTTCCAAGATGAAACGAGCTACTTTATTACGGGGTTGTCGTTTGCTGGCAGCAATCAATACTTCATTATCATTGTCAAGCGTTTCGGTAATAATAGGGAAGTCACCCAACGCTTGTAACTTACCGAAGTAATTGTAAGCACGAAGGAAATAAACTTCACCCAGGTAATGCCCAGCACTAGAACCTGAAAGTTCACCGTTATCATAACGAGGCTGTACAATATTCAGGAAATAATTACAACTACGAATAGTCGTAAATTCCCAATTACCGTCTGTTTCCGGGGTTCTCCATTGTCCAGGAGTCCAGATAGTACTATATCCAGTACCTACCAAATTATCTGTATTGTTATCATTATCCCAGATGCCAACGATATCCCAACCACTATGAGTCGAGAAAGGATACAAAGCAACGGCATATGATGCCAAATCCGCTTCTGTGTAAAGAAAGTTTTCGGGCGTGATTTCGTCAAGCGGCTCTCTGTCCAGGAAATCGTTACAGGACGAGAAAGCAGCCACACCGCACAAAAGCCCTATGTATAATTTATTCAGTTTCATATCATTTCATTTTAAAAGTTAACATTCAGACCGAAAGAAATATTTCTAGATAAGGGGTAATTTTTACCGCTGTTATTCAAGCTTTCAGGATCAAATCCGTCGGGCAATCCAGTAATGGTAAAGAGGTTTTCACCCGATACAAACAAACGACAACGAGAAATTCCGACCTTGGCAGTCCATGCCTCTGGCAGGGTATATCCCAACTGCAAATTCTTCACACGCAAATAAGATGCATTGGACAAATAACGAGTCTGAGTATACGTATTCTTGCTGGAATCTTCCAAAGGACGCGGGAAGAAAGCATCTAAGTTTTCAGGGAAATAACCATCTTCGTTTGTAACTTCATTACCTGTTGTAAAGAAGTCCAAGTGAGAAACAAAGCAACTGGAATTCCAAGTACCACCCGAGGCACCGAAGTACATGTTTCCACCAATCCAATAGTCACGTTTGGCTGTACCTTGCAAGAAGATGCGCAAATCAAAACCCTTCCACTCAGCGTTCAAGTCCAAACCGAAATTAAAACGCGGAGTCGAGTTACCTATAACATAAGCATCACCCGGATCACTTTCGGTTGAACCCCAGGAAATCTTACCGTCTCCGTTACGATCTACATACATTACATCACCAGCACTCCAGTTGTTACCCCAAGTCACACCACCATTCGGCAGGTTGGCCAGGTAGGCATCCATTTCTTCCTGAGTCTTGGCAATGCCCAACGTTTCCAATCCCCAGATTTCATTCAAGTACTGACCTACACGCCAAGTACTCAACGAACCGTCAACATTCGGATAATCCAAAATCTTCTGACGGGCATCCGAAAGAATGAAACGTGCACCATAGCTAAAATCACCAATACGGTCTCTCCAAGATACTTCCAAATCAAAACCTCTCGATACCATCTCAGCATTATTCATCTTAGGAGGTGTCGTACCCAACGTTGCAGGACGCTCAGGCGCAGGTCCTACCATATCCTTTGTCGTACGGTTGAACCAGTCAAATCCTACTGTCAGACGGTTTCTGAACATAGCCAGTTCGAAACCGATGTTCCAAGACTGCATAGTTTCCCATCCCAACAGAGAAGTACCCAAACCAGGATAAGAAGAAGTATTTGGCTTTTCATTATTAATTAACCAAGAACTACCTTTGGCAGTAAAAGGCATACGTAAAATGTACGGATACAAATCTTGAGTGTTCTGGTTACCCAATTCACCCCATGATCCTTTCACCTTAAACGTATTTACATAGTCAAGCAACGGTTCCCAAAAAGCCTCCTGTGCCAAGTTCCATCCGGCTGAGAAAGAGGGGAACCAATTCCAACGTTGATTACGGTTAAAACGAGATGTTCCATCATAACGAATATTCGCCTCAAACAGATAACGGCCTTTATAGTCATAGTTCAAACGACCAAAGAATCCGGCAGTTGCCCAATGAGTTAAAGCAGCATCCACATATTCTTTACCTGTAGCAGTTGCAATGTTGGGTACATTTTCTGTAATCAAATCATCTTTTCGTCCCCACATATAACGATATTTATTCAACTCAGCCTGGAAACCAGCCATTACCTTGAAATTATGAGCATCTTTCAACGTAAAAGAATAATCCGAATAAATATTAGTATTGAAATAATTATTGCGAGAACTATTTTCACCTACATAATTGGTCGGACGATTAGTATGCCATGATGTAGAACCATCTACATGGGTTCTTGGTAATTTAAACCATTCTGTATGTTGGAATTCATCCGTTATATTATAGTTCAATTCTCCGTATATATTCCAATTTTCCAACGGTGTAGCCACTAATTGTAATTGTTGGTATACATAATCGGTCTGCCTGTCCTTATTTCCGCCATAAGCCAACGGCACCGTAAGTGTATTAGAAGCCATTGATCCGTCCGGATTGTATTCCGGTTCCATCGGCCAACGCTTCGCCATATTATAATAAAGCGATCCATTAGACTCATCATCCAAAGCTGATGGGGTTGTAAAGTCCTTACGAATATACTTCACATTGTACGTAGCTTTCAACCAAGGGAATAATTCAGCTGTAATTTTGGATGTCACAGTATAACGTTTCATCTTATCCGGATTGATAGCAATGATACCTTCCTGTGACAGATAATTTGCCGACAAATAATACTGAATTTTTTCTGAACCACCGCTGGCGCTGATATTGTGTTCCTGCTGGAAAGAAGTATCTCCATACAACACGTCGTACCAATCGGTATTAGTATTTCCAATCCACCACCAGTTGTTCGGGTTCTGAGGATCTGGATCGGCCGTTGCTACTGTTGGGTCACCGGCCATATACCGCTGGAATTTGTCCAACTGTTCGTCCGAGAATTGAGGTGCCAAACCATCATTAGCACGCATCAGATTGAAGTAACGTGCATACGTATAAGAATCGGCCACATCGGGCATGTTGATGGAACGGGTAAAACGGAAGTTGTTGTTATAACTTACAGATGTCTTACCTGCCTTACCTTTCTTGGTAGTCACCAATACCACACCGAATGCTGCTCTTGAACCGTAAATGGAAGAAGCAGAAGCATCTTTCAGTACAGAAATGTTCTCGATATCGGCAGGGTTAATAGCATTGAGATTACCCTCGGCACCATCGATCAATACCAACGGACTGGCATTCGAACCGTCGCCGATGGTACCCGTACCGTGGATATCAAAATTCAGGTTACTGTCCAGACGACCACCGTTGCTATACGAGAAGTTCATACCGGCTACCATACCTTGCATGGCCTGAGCCACGGTTGTAACCGGACGTGCTGTCAGTTCCTCAGAGTTCATGGTCGAGACAGATCCCGTCAGGTTCACCTTCTTCTGGGTACCGAAACCTACGACAACCACTTCGTCGAGCAATTGTGTATCATCTTTAAGGGTAATGTTCAAAGGCGTACCGTTCCATACCACTTCCTGCATCTGATAACCTACAAAAGAGATCTGAATTGTGGTACCTCTTTCTACATTGGGCAGTGAAAAATTACCGTCGATGTCGGTTATGACACCATTACTTGTACCTTTCACTACAACAGATGCACCGATTACAGGTTCACCGTTTGAATCTTTTACCATACCTTTACAGGGTTGTCCCTGTAAAACTACATTTGCAGCCGATACCTTGTCTGCAGGTACCGCATTCGCTATCCCTGTAGATACCATTCCCAGGCATAGCAGCAAGCTGACTTTTCTAAAATTTCTAATCATATTGTTATTAAATTTAAGATTTTCCCCGTTTTGCCGGGGAACGTTCATCTTTAATTTCTATTCAAAATCACTCTGTTGTTTTTCCACTTCCTTCAACTTCAACTGATTCAGTTCCTGCTGGAGCTTACGGACCGTTTCCTCACAATCGGTGGTGACCGACTGACGTCCTTTCTTGTCACTCGCAGCTTGTTTCTTCATTTGGTTCAGCCCATTACTATCAGCAACTAAAGGATGAACAGCAGAGTGAGTATCAATGATCAACTCGGCCGACAGCGGCGTGTGCTTACCCTGTAAAGTAACAAAAGCCTTCACTTTCACTGTACCAGGAGTCGTAGTGGAACGCAACAATACCGGTGCTGTCCCCCATTGTACCGGGCGAGGATTTGTAAAAGTTTCCGCATCGCCCACCAATTCAGCAGGTCCTTCCACTTCAAACCGAATATGGTAATTGTTCAGCCGTTTGATAACACCCTTGTCATCGGCAACAGCAGCCACTACCGTCACGAGATCAGAACCATCAGCCGTCATTTCGACCTGTTCATTGTCAACCCACAACAAAAGTTTGGACGGACGACGCGAAGGAGTCACCTTATGGGTTGCTACTACCCGACCGTTTATCAAACCTTCGGCCAACAGATAGGAATCATCCTGCTTCCTGCTACGAGACAATTGTTTGTCATACATCACGTTCCAGACATTCGGGAAAGTAATGACCGGCGAAGGCATGCCTTCGTCAGATGACTGTTTCTTGTAAGTAAACTGCTTGCCATCTTTACAATATGTGAGACGCACTTCGTCACAATTACTGTATACTGTAATATCCTTAGGTGAAAAAGGTGTCATGGCATTGGCGATATAAACCATCGGTCCGGTTTCTGAAACCAATTGATCGTTCACTTCAGCTGGGCGCTGTGCACAAAACATATAATAAGACAACTTGGGCTGACGGAACGCATCCATGATACCACCATAGAAAGGATCGGGATGATAACCGCGCTGATGGTCAAACGAATGCCACAAACAACCACCCATGTGCTGACGCGGATTGCGATAAAGCAAGTCGTAATTGGTATGCTGATAATCGGTCTTGGCATACCCCTGTGCCTGTACCAGCATAGGCACTTCCCCCCATGCACGGTTCACACGACTAGGAGAATTATGTGAATTCCAGTCATCCACATTGTCGCCCCACTCACGGGTAAAATAAGCGACATTGGGATCCAACGCTTCTGTGTTAAAAGCCCCTCCTCCACCATTCAGCGGATGGCTGAAAAGTATCGGAAAATATTCATGTCCACGAGCCGTTGCATCACAACCTGCATAACAATAAGGATAAGGATATTCCGACTGCAAAACATCAAGCACATTCCTGGCAAAATCCTCGGGATACCAGGTCTCGTTCAAGATAGGTTCCCACATCCATACAGAAGGATGATTGCGGTCACGTCTTACCATGTTACGGATGTCATTATAAACCCTCTCCGCAAAAATAGGTTCGTCGTTCCAGAATTGCCATCCGGGTGTATTGACAATGACAAACAATCCCAGTTCGTCGCAGGCATCCATAAAGGCGGGATCCTGCGGATAATGGGCATTACGGATTACTCGCAAGCCTGCATCGCGCAGCTTCTTGGCATCACGCCAATGAAGACTGTTGGAAAGAGCATTACCTACGACAGCAAAATCTTGATGACGATTAGCACCGATCAACGGATAAGGTTTCCCATTGAGCCAAAAACCGTCCTTTCCCTTGAACTCCACACTGCGGATACCCACACGGCGGCGATAACCATCAACCACCTTACCTTGTCGGTCCACAACCTTGACATGCAACTGATACAAGTAGGGGGAATCGGGTTCCCACAAATGAGGTTGGGAAACCTTCATGGAAGCAGAAGCCTTACGCGCCTTTCCACGGCCCACTGAAACAGATTTTTCAGCCATCTGTACCAGTTTGTTTTCCTTATTATACAGTTCGAACACGGCTTTACCCGTAAAAGCTTTGTCTGACAAATTGCGTACATGAAGATCCAGCCGTACTTCGGCTTCCTGTTCGCCAATGGCACCAAAAGACACAAACAGACCGCCACCAGCCGTTACGTTCTCATAATTGGGATCGGTAATAAACACATTGTTGTGAGCCACCAGCCAGCAATCTCGGTAGATGCCTCCAAAATAAGCAAAATCCAACATATCCTGTGGTTTTCCAGGAGGATAAATGGGGTCGTCACTGTTGTCAGCCCACACGGCAATTACATTGTCTTCTCCAGCTTTCAAATGGGAAGTAATGTCGGCTATCACAGGCAAATATCCACCAAAATGCTCTTTGACCAATGTGCCGTTAACCCACACTTTCGATTTTCCCATAATCGCTTCGAAGTGCAGAAACAAGCGTTTTCCGGTCCAACTTTCTTCCGGTGTGAAATGCTTGCGGTACCAAACACCACCCTGATAATTGACACATCCGCTGGCTTCAGTAGGTAAATACTCTATTCCATTGGGTAATGAGACCAATGTCCACTCACTGTCATCAAAATTTTTCTGTTCAGCTCCATCAACGTTTCCCTTATAGAAACGCCAGGCAGGATTCATACTGTAAACAGTCCTTCCCGTATGAGGCAGTTCAAAAAAGCCAGCTGTGGAAAATTCAGGCTGATGAGCTGCATGTAATGGGTTAAACGCCCAAAGCAGCGCGAGGCAAACAGCCCATCTGATTATAGTGATTTTATTTCTCATATTATATATTTAGTATTATCATTCGTCAGTTGACTCAGGCTCCTACTCAAAAACAGTCCATAAATACAGACTCATTTTTGACAATGCAAAAATAGAGGAACCAACATTATTGAAGTTCCATTCACAACTATTAAACTTTCAATTTTGACTAATAGCTAAAACTAGAAGCATTATAAATCATTTTTGGAAGCTCTATATTTTTCCCTACATTTGAATTAATTCCATTATCAATGTTTCAAATAAATTTTCTACATTTGCTTAACTTTATTCAAAAGACAGAAAAAATGAGAAAACTTATATTACAGTTTTTTGAAATAATATTTTCCCTGCTTATTCCGGTAACTATATCGGCAAATCCAGACTATGATTTCACACAAATCAATTTTGACCGGGGTATCCCTTCACGCGTCAGTTATGTATACGAAGACAACAACAGCCTTATTTGGATGAGTACTTACGAAGGGTTATTGCGATACGATGGAAAAAGGTTGAAATCATATCATTTCGATTCAGGAAACAATCAAATGGCATCCAATATCGAAATCCTGCAAATCATGGAAGATGAAAAGCAACAATTATGGGTATTGACGAACCAAGGAGTATTCCTATATTCTGCAAAACACGACAAATTCACTCCATACACATGGAAAAACCAACTACTACAAGCCACTTCCGCCTGTAAAATAGACGACGGTATTATTTTCGGCGGAACAGACACTCTTTACCATTATTCATACGGACAGGGTGAGATTACAAAATCCGAGCATCTGAAAACAAAAAACTTTCAAGTCCTTCAGCTGAAACTCTGGAACTCTCATATTCTTGTATGTTCGAATCGCAACAGAACTGTACTGTTCTACGATTTGAAAGAACAGAAAGAGTTTTCTCTTCCAATCGACCAATCCAACAAAATGTCTGATATATGTTTTGATCCAGACGGAAATCTATGGGTAAGCGAATACAATGAAGGGATCCGGAAAATTTCCAGAGACGGACATACACTGGCGCATTACACTACGAAAAATTCTGATTTAAGTAACAATTTGGTGCTTTGCATGACTGTCATCGACGGGAAAATATGGGCCGGCACCGATGGAGGCGGAATCAATATCATCGACCCTGTTACCAATGAAATACAGATACTAAAACACGAACCTGGCAATTCACATTCTCTGCCAGTCAACACGATTCTCTGCATTCACGGTAGTTTAAAGAAAAATGGTGTATGGGCCAGTACAGCCCGAAGAGGCCTGATTAATATACGAAGCAACCATATGCGAACTTTTCAAAGTGTTCCCTTGGGTTATAAGCAAGGATTAAGTGAAAAGACCGTATTGTCTCTCTGCCTGGAAGCTGAAAAAGACATTGTATGGATAGGCACAGACGGAGGTGGTGTAAACCTGTTCGACATGAAAAGCCGAACTTTCCGGCACTATCCGAAAACTTGGGGTGACAAAGTAGTATCCATCTGCAATTACTCGCCTGACAAACTACTCATTTCCAGCTTCGCAGAAGGTTTCTTCTTGTTCAATAAAACAACAGGGGAAAAAAGTCCCTGCCTGGTGCACTCCCCAGCCTTGGATCGTTTTATCCGATACAGCGGAATACCGGCCAATCTGTACAATGAAACAGAAAACACCATTTTGGCACTTGCCCAACCATTAGGCAGGTATTATATTCACGAAAGAAGTTTTGAAGAAATCACCCAAATACCTGACCATGGTATCATCGGTATGGTCTGCCCTATCGGAGGAGACGAACAATATACCTATTTCTATGATAACCAGAGCATTTACAAACTGGGAAAAGGCGGTAAAGAACTGTTATCCCTCTACCACAGCAATATTCCTCATTTCATCAATGCGGTCTATAGAGACGAGCAAGGCGTATTCTGGATTGCCAGTACCCAGGGGCTGGACAACCTCGATAAAGGGAAACTGAATTTCATCAATACCTCGCTTTTTCACTCAGCCTCTTCGGTCGTATGCGACCATGAAGGACACGTATGGATCGGTAGCGGACAGGATTTATATTCCTACAATCCACAAGAAAACAGATTCACCCTTTACGGGGAAGCCGACGGAGCCCAGAAAAATGAATACCTTTCCAAACCGGTTCTGCTGACGCAGAAGGGAGAAGTCTACATGGGAGGCGTTAACGGTCTGCTCAATATCGATTCACATGCAGAAGGAAATCTACCGGCAGAAGAGAACAACTTGCCGGTTATCGTTACAGACCTGCAGGTAGGAGAAACAAACAGTATGGCCGAACTGAATGACGGAAAAATTGTGTTGCCATGGGGCAGCCGGAATATCCAGATGAGCTTCATGGTGGCCGGTGACGATATTCTACGTCCCCGACTATTCCGTTACAGTCTGGAGAAAAACAGTCCGGACATCACCACCAACCATGATGCCGAACTGACTATTCCTTCGTTAGCGGAAGGTACTTATCCTATCTACGTGAGCTACACACAAAACGACGGAAGCTGGTCCAATCGCCAACAGGTACTGACACTTGTCATCCTGCCCCCCTGGTACAAGTCCTGGTGGTTCAATGCCCTCCTGATTATCATGCTGGGCCTATTCTTTTACTTTCTCATCACATTCCTCCTGAAACGGAAAGAAGAACGCCTCAAATGGATGCTCTCCGAACACGAATATAAAGTAAACGAGGAGAAAATACGTTTCCTGATCAACGTCAGCCATGAGTTACGTACACCCCTTACCCTGATATACTCACCCCTCAAAAGGATTATCAGCTCCATCCGGCCCGATGATCCCAATTACAAACAGCTGACTACAGCTTTCAGACAATCGCAACGGATGAAAGACCTGATCAACATGGTACTGGATGTACGCAAGATAGAAGTGGGCAAAGGTAAACTGAACCTGCAGGAACATCAGCTGAACGACTGGATCAAAGAAGTAGGAAGTGACTTTGCCGATGAAGATGAAGGACTGATTGAATACGACTTCGATCCGCAGATCGGAAAAGTTCCTTTCGATAAAGACAAATGCTGGACAATCCTTTCCAACCTGTTGATCAATGCCCTCAAGCATACTCCTCAAGGGAAAAAAATAACAGTACGTACCCGGCTGACAACCGACAGACAACACGTCAGAGTTTCCATTTCCGACCAAGGTTCGGGGCTGAAAGACATCGATCCCAACAAACTGTTTACCCGCTTCTACCAGGGTAACAATGAACAGAGCGGAAGCGGCATCGGATTGTCATACGCCAAGATTCTGGTCGAACTGCACAATGGACAAATCGGGGCCTGCAATAATCCCGACGAAGGAGCTACTTTCTACTTCGAGCTTCCTCTAAAACAAGTACAGACTGACAGTACACCGGAACACCAGTCTTCCTATCTGAACGAACTGCTTTCATCCTTCTCGGAACAGGACATCGACGTCCCCAACCGGACCGACTTCAGTCACGTGAATCCCAAGGAATATACTGTTCTCGTGGCCGATGACAACGAGGAACTGGTAGAGTACATCGCCGACGAGCTGCGCAAGCATTTCAAACGGGTACTGACCGTCTACGACGGACAAACGGCCTATCAAACAGCTTGCGACGAAAATCCGGATATCATCGTGAGCGACGTGATGATGCCCGGCATGAACGGATATGAATTGTGCAAGGCCATCAAAGAGGATATCAGTGTGAGCCATATTCCTATCATTCTCCTCTCGGCCAGAAACGACGATGAAAGCCGTAAATACGGTTATATGCTGGGAGCGGACAGCTACCTGGACAAACCATTTGAAATGGACCAGCTGGTAGAAAAGATACTGAACAAGCTGTACAACCGGCTTCAGACCCAGAAGCACTACCACCAGATTGGTATCCATCCCGTGCCCGAAGAAAACGACTTGAGCAAGGCCGACAGCCTCTTCATGGAGAAATTACACCAGGCCATCAACGACAATCTGGACAATGCCCAGCTGGATATCCCCTTCCTCTGCAACCAGATAGGAATCAGCCGTGCCTCGCTCTACAACAAACTGAAGGCCATTGCCGGTATGGGAGCCAACGACTATATCAATAAAATCCGCATCGAACGGGCCATGAAGCTCATCAAGGAAACCAACCTGAACTTCACGGAAATATCGGAAAAAGTAGGATTCGCATCCCCCAGATATTTCAGCACGGCTTTCAAACAGTACACAGGAAAAACGCCGACCCAATTCAAAAAGGAATGACAGCGTTCGTTTAAGCTGGGGAAAGCATCGGTTTAAGCTGGGGAAAGCATCGGTTTAAGCTGGGCAAACAACTGCTTTAACCTGGGCAAAGGATGTGTATAAGCAGGGCAAAGAAAGTGCACAGGCCGGACAGAGAAAACAGACAAGCTGGCAACAGCTTGTGTACAAGCTGAAATATCCGTAAGACGGCTTTGTACCAAAGTTCAACGGGCTTTGCGCTGTCTGTGCAACGCTTCGCGACAGAGCTCGAAGGCAACCGACTGACGTTGCGCCGAAACCGGATATTCGGATACGACCGCCGTTTCCACTCCTATGCTGTCGGTCAGCTGCGCCCACTTGTCAACCGGCAAGGATAAATTACCATACACGGGAAAATCGACAGGCGAAAGAATCGTTTTGCGACTATTATAATAGGTATAGATACCGACAACCAGCAACAATGCTCCGACAGCTGCCGACCAACGGTAAAGACGAAGATGCGAATGGTCCCCTGCCACATCACGTGCCACAGCAGAAGCCGACGGATAGCGGTCTTCCGGCCGACAGCGGGTACACCGCCTCGATACGGCTGCCAGACGCTTGTCCTTCAGCCGTTCGGCCATCTCGCCAAGAATGATGCCCAGGGAATAGATATCGGCCCGCAGGTCCAGCGGCTGTCCGGGCTTCAAGGCCTCGGGCGCCAGGTAGTAACGCGTACCGGCAGGCAGTTTCAGAACATCGTAATCGTCGCAGTCGGACAATCCGAAATCTATCAACTTGATATTATTCCCGTTATAGGTCACCAAAATATTTTCGGGTTTCAGGTCACGGTGCACAATCTGCTTGCCGTGCAGATAGCCCAAAGCACTGCAAAGCTCCTGCACGAACTTCCGGGCCAGTTCCGGCGTCAATCTCCCCTGTTCCATGAACTCCCTCAATGTCAGTCCGTCGATATACTCCATGACGATGCAGTGGCCCAACCCAGGCAGCGTCTCCCACCCCAAGGCACGGCACACATGCGGATGCTCCAGCTGGTAGCCGATGTCGAACTCCTTGCGCAAAGCCTGCTCATAAAACGGATTGCCCACAAAAGCAGGCTTGAGAGCCTTGAGCATGTGCAGACGGTTGTAACGCTGGCAACGGAACAGACGACCGTAACCCGAAGCCGACACATAGACTTCCTGCAAGTCGGCGAAACTCATCTGCCCCGACTGACTGTCCACATCAATGAAACCCGACGAAACGCTGCTGTCATCCATGAACCACACTGTTTAATAAAGTAAGACCACCGTTGCGCCCGGCAATGAAGGGCGAAAGACGTTCTCCGTTGCGGAGCACATAGGGAAGAAACAGAGGCTGCCCCATGAGAAACGAGACCGCCTCGAAACGGTCGCCCTGAAGCAACTTGGACTGGCGCGCTTCTTCTACCTGAAAGAAATCGTTGCCTTCGTAGCGGAGGCGCAAATAACGGTTGGGCGACCATCCGATCTCCACTTCCGAACCGGGCTGCAGCTCGCGTGCCGAAATCTGATGGGCAGAAAAGAAGGAAGAGTTATAGGCCGTACTGGTTTTCAGCCAGGCACAGAACTGCTTGAAACCGGCATGTCCGATGTAACGCGACAATACGTCGAGCGTCTGCATGCGCGGCAAATGGCTGTCGCCCACATATCCCCACAAACGTTTCAACGTAGAGGTAGAGACACTTTCGTTCATCTCTCGCTTCAGATGGAGAGAAAACTCGTCGAAATCGGTAGAAGTGTGCAGCGATTTGGGATATGCCTTCTCTACCAATACTAGAAGTTCGGCTATTTCAGGTTTATAGATATCCATCATAAGGTCGGTTGTTTTGTGAGGCAAAGATAAAGGAAACCATGAGAAAAGCAAAGTGAAAGCAAGAAAATCAACCCTGCCAATCGAATACTTCAACTGCCATTTTGGACGTTTCACCCTCCAACCGGAAACGAAAGCTTGTAAAGGGAGTAACTTTGTAACCATTATAAATTCTGTTTTTACTATTTATGTTTGCAAAAATCGTACATTTCTCAATCCGAAAGAAGCTCTTTGTGGCGCTGACCACCTTGCTGCTTCTGGCGGGCGGCATCTATTCCATGCTTACACTGCCCATCGATGCTGTGCCCGACATCACCAACAATCAGGTGCAGATTGTTACCGTCTCGCCCACCCTGGCCCCTCAGGAAGTGGAACAGCTCATCACCTTTCCTATCGAGATAGCCATGAGCAACGTGATGAACGTCGAGGAAATCCGTTCGGTATCGCGTTTCGGGCTGTCACTGGTGACGGTTGTGTTCAAGGAAAGCGTCCCTACACTGGATGCCCGCCAGCTGGTCAACGAACAGATTCAGATGGTGGCCGGCGAAATTCCACCCGAACTGGGTACGCCCGAGCTGATGCCCATCACCACCGGCTTGGGCGAAATCTATCAATACGTCCTCAAAGTGGCTCCGGGATATGAAGACCGATATGACGCCATGGAACTGCGCACTATCCAGGACTGGATTGTGAAGAGACAGCTTTCGGGCATTCCCGGCATCGTGGAAATCAACAGTTTCGGAGGTTACCTGAAACAATATGAAGTAGCCGTCGATCCCGATGCTCTCTATTCGCTGAACATCACCATCGGTGAAGTGTTCGAAGCCCTGAGCCGCAACAACCAGAACACGGGCGGCAGCTACATCGAAAAGGTGGACCGTGCCTACTACATCCGTTCGGAAGGCATGATCAACGACCTGCACGACGTGGAGCAGATTGTGGTGACCAACCGCGGCGGCATACCGGTACACATCGGCGACATCGGCCGCGTGCAGTTCGGTGCGCCCAAACGCTTCGGTGCCATGACCAAGGACGGCGAAGGCGAGTGCGTGGGCGGCATTGCCATGATGCTCAAAGGCGCGAATGCCAACGTGGTGACCAAGGAACTGGAAAAACGGGTGGCCAAGGTACAACAGATGCTGCCCGAAGGTGTGTCTGTAGAACCCTACCTGAACCGCTCGGAGCTGGTGAACCGTAACATATCGACCGTGATACGCAACCTGGTGGAAGGAGCCATCATCGTATTCCTGGTGCTGATTATCTTCCTGGGCAATGTGCGGGCCGGCCTGATTGTGGCTTCGGTTATTCCGCTGGCCATGCTCTTTGCCTTCATCCTGATGCGTATCTTCAACGTATCGGCCAATCTGATGAGCCTCGGTGCCATCGACTTTGGTATCGTGGTAGACGGCTCCATCGTCATCCTGGAAGGTATCCTGGCCCATCTCTTCGGACGGGAGTTGCGGGGCCGCACCTTGAGTCGTGAAGAAATGGACCGTGAAGTGGAAAAAGGAGCCGGACGTGTAGTGCGGAGTGCCACATTTGCCGTGCTCATCATCCTCATCGTTTTCTTCCCTATCCTGACCCTAACCGGTATCGAGGGCAAATATTTCACACCGATGGCCAAGACACTGGTATTCTGCATTATCGGCGCCCTGCTTTTGTCCGTCACCTACGTGCCCATGATGGCTTCGCTCTTCCTGAAACGCACCGTAACGGTGAAACCGACACTGGCCGACCGTTTCTTTGACGGACTGAACAAAGTCTACGGACGCATACTCCGCTTCAGCCTGTCGCATGTATGGGGCACCATTGCCGTCTCCTTCGTGGCCCTATTGCTCTCGTTGCTGCTCTTCACGAAACTGGGAGCTGAATTCATCCCCACCCTCGACGAAGGCGACTTTGCCATGCAAATGACCCTGCCCGCAGGCAGTTCGCTAAGCCAAAGTATCGAGCTTTCGCTCGAAGCCGAAAAGAAACTGAAGGAAAGTTTTCCCGAAATCAAGCACGTCGTGGCCAAAATCGGTACGGCAGAAGTGCCCACCGACCCGATGGCCGTAGAAGACGCTGACGTGATGATTGTCATGAAACCCTTCAGCGAATGGACATCCGCTTCGAGCCGTGCGGAAATGGTGGAGAAGATGAAGCAGTGTCTGGAATCCATCAAAGGGGCAGAATTCAACTTCAGCCAGCCCATCCAGCTCCGCTTCAACGAACTGATGACCGGTGCCAAGGCCGACATCGCCATCAAGCTCTACGGTGAAGACATGGGCGAACTCTATGCCAAGGCCCGTGAAGCGGCCCGCTACGTAGAACAGGTACCGGGAGCCGCCGACGTGCTGGTAGAACAGGCCATGGGCCTGCCCCAGCTGCTTGTCCGCTTCGACCGTGCCAAGATAGCCCGCTACGGCATCGACATCGAAGAGCTGAATACCGTCATCCGCACGGCCTATGCCGGCGAAACGGCAGGAGTGGTCTTCGAGAACGAACGCCGTTTCGACCTTGTAGTCCGCCTGGACAAGGAAAAAGTGAGTGACCTGAACATCGACAAGCTGTTTGTCCGTACCAAAGACAACATCCAGCTGCCTGTCAGCGAAGTGGCCAGCATCGAGCTGGTGAACGGTCCGCTGCAAATCAACCGCGATGCCACCAAGCGGCGTGTGGTCATCGGCGTGAACGTACGCGATGCCGACATCCAGCAGGTGGTCAGCCAAATCAGCGAGTCGCTGGACAAGAACGTGAAGCTGAAACCCGGTTACTACTTTGAATACGGCGGCCAGTTCGAAAACCTGCAGAATGCCATCAGCACCCTGACGGTGGTCATCCCCATCGCCCTGCTGCTCATCCTGTTGCTACTGTTCTTCGCCTTCCGCAGTGTCATCTATTCGCTGGTGGTCTTCTCCACCGTACCGCTGTCGCTCATCGGTGGTATCGTAGCCCTGTGGATGCGCGGCCTGCCCTTCAGCATCTCGGCCGGCGTAGGCTTCATTGCCCTCTTCGGCGTGGCCGTGCTGAACGGTATCCTGATGATCAATCATTTCAACGATTTACGTAAAAAGAACAATTACCACATGTGTACCGACCGTATCATTTCCCTGGGATGCCCGCACCTACTACGTCCCGTCTTCCTGACAGGTCTGGTGGCTTCGCTGGGCTTCGTACCGATGGCTATCGCCACTTCGGCAGGAGCCGAGGTACAACGTCCGTTGGCCACCGTCGTGATAGGCGGCCTGATTGTATCTACCATCCTGACGCTGATTATCATCCCCGTCTTCTATCGTCTGGTGAACAGCATTGCTGCCGGACGCATGCGCAGAAAAAATCGTCTTGCTGTCCGCAGAGCCGCCCTGAGCTTCGCCCTAATAGCCATGCTGGCACCTGCCGTACAGGCACAACAGACCGTCACCCTGGAACAGGCCGTCGAAACCGCCCTGAACAACCACCCGCGCCTCAAGATGGCCGAATCGGAGATTGAACGGGCACGGGCCTCGAAAGGAGAAGCCTGGGACGGAGGAAATACCTCCTTCAGCTATTCCTGGGGGCAGCTGAACGGTACCGACCGCCACGACAACGAACTGGCCGTGGAACAGTCGCTCGGTTCCCTGCTCACCCCCTTCTACAAAAATGCATTGTCCAACACGCAAATCAGCAAGGGAGAAAGCTATCGCGACATGGTAAAAAAGGAGATTATAGCCGAAGTGAAACGGGCCTGGGCCTATTACCAGTATGCCTACCAGCTCAACGCCCTATACAACGGACAGAAGGAACTGGCCGAACGACTGAAAAAGAGCGGCGAAGAACGTTACAGCCAAGGGGATATTGACCTGGCTGAACGCAACATGATAACAGCCATGGCAGCCGACCTGTATACCCGCTGGATGGAAGCCTCGGAGGAACTGACACTGGCCGGACGACGGTTTGCCTGGACCTGCTACAGCGACCAGCCTCTGCTGCCCGCCGACACCACGCTGACGGTGATGCAGATACCTACCGGCGGTCTGTCGTTGTCCAGCCGTCACCTAACCTATTTCGACACGCAGGTACAGGAGAAAAAAGACTTGCTGAAAATAGAACGAAGCCGTTTCTTCCCGGAGTTTTCCGTAGGCTATGTCCGCCAGAAGATAGCTCCGCTCACCGGACTCGATTCGTGGATGGTGGGAGTATCCTTCCCCATCCTCTTCTTCCCCCAACGGAGCCGTGCCAAGCAGGCACGAATCAGCCTGCAGACCGCCAGCTGGGAGGCCGAAGACAACCGCCGCCAACTGTCCAACAAAGTGAACGAACTGCAAAGCCAGCTGGCCCGCCAGCGCGAACGCCTGACCTACTACCAGCAGGCCGCCGTAAAAGAAGCGGATGCCTTGCAGAACAGCGCCCTGAAGAAATTCCAGGCCAACGAAACCGGTATCAGCGAATTTATCCAAAGCCTGAATGCCGCCCGTGAAATCAGACGGAGCTATATAGAGACAGTTTATGCCTACAACGTGACTTTACTCGAACTGGAACTCTACACGGAGCAAACAAACTGAAACGTAAACTTTTTGCCAATTCAAAAAAACAAGAACAATGAATAGAATGAACCTGATGAAACAACGCATGATTTACCTGATGCTTGCCCTGCTGGCAACATCGTGTTCAAGTACTTCGGAGCAACCGGCCTCCTCTGCCGGCACGGCAGAGACAGTGGCTCAATCCGACGCAGACAGCACACAGACGCCTGAAGTGGACGGCGTAAGCGGAGCCACGAATGTGGCCAATCCGCCGTCGTTCAACGGTGTTATCGTAATGCCGCCTCAAAACCATGTCACCGTCACGCTGAGCATGGGAGGCTCCGTACAGAACATCCGCATCCTGCCCGGTGAATACGTACGCAAGGGAGAAATTATCCTGACACTGGCCAACCCGGCTTTCATTGAACTCCAGCAGTCTTACCTCGATGCAGCCGCCCAAACGGAATACCTGGCCAAAGAATACGACCGTCAGCAGAAACTGGTGTCCGGCGAATCGGCTTCACTGAAACGCATGCAGCAGAGCAAGGCCGACTATCTGTCCATGAAGAGCCGCATGGAAGCCGCGGCTGCCCAACTCACCCTGCTGGGAACCGACACCGCCACCCTGAATCAAAAAGGCATCCGCACTTACCTTGAAGTACGGGCTCCACGCAACGGCTACGTGACCAACATGGACATCAACGCCGGCAAATATTATGCGGCAGGCGAACCGGTATGCGACGTCATCGACAAGAGTACGCCCATGCTGCAACTGACCGCCTACGAAAAAGATCTGGATAAACTCCTGCCGGGCAGCTGCTTTACGTTCAAGGTCAACGGTATGCCCGACAGTACCTTCTCGGCCGAACTGATTTCGGTAGACCAGATGGTAGACAACATGAACCGATCCATCAAAGTGTACGCCCGTATCACACAGGCATGTCCGAATTTCAGGCCGGGAATGTATGTATCTGCCCAAATTACGGATAAAAAACACTAACTTTGCCGCATGAAGTTGTTTCACATCCATAAAAGATTTCTGCTGATGCTGAACGCCATCGCCATTCTGGTGGCGTTCCTCATGCACCTGCCCGAACTGATAGCGCTGTCCGACCCCGAAACGGGCAGCCATCTGTTCCCGGACATCCATTGGGCCAACGTAAGTTACGAAATCCTGTTCACCTATTTTTCCATTCTGCTGCTCTTCTTACTGAACATCCGAATGATGATACCCGGCACCCCTGCCAGGGAACTGGGCTGGAAGAGGGTCGCCCTTACATTCGTGGTCACATTGGTCGTGTGCAACCTGCTGGGGAAAGGTTTTGTCTACATCCACCAGCATTTCGAAGTGCCCGCCATCACGGCCATGCTGCATCACTACCTGCATCCGCTGAGAGATATCCTGATAGCCTGCATCGTCACCGGTACCTGCTATCTGGACTACCAGAATCAGTGTAGCCGACGCATGTTGCTCGAAAACGAGCAGCTGCGTTCGGAAAACCTCGTCAACCAGTACGAAGCCCTGAAAAGCCAGCTCAATCCGCACATGCTCTTCAACTCGCTCAACACGCTGTATTCCCTGATACGCGAATCGCCCGACAAAGCTCAAAACTATCTGCAGGAACTGTCGCGGGTGATGCGCTACACGCTGCACGACAACCTGTCGCACACCGTGTCGCTGAACGAAGAAATGAGTTTCGTACATTCGTACCTCTACCTGCTGCAAATGCGCTACGAAGACAACCTGCACTTTGACATCGACATCCCGCAGGAACTCCTGCAACGCCAGGTACCGCCAATGGCCGTGCAGATGCTGGTGGAGAACGCGGTAAAGCACAACGAAATCAGCAACCGCAATCCGCTGACCATCCGCATCCATGCCGAAGGAAACGGGCTTTGCGTAAGCAACCGCATCCAACCCAAACTGACGGACAGCAGCAGTACGTGCATCGGACTGGCCAACCTGTCCAAACGCTACCGCCTGCTCTTCGGACAGGACATCACCATCGAAGAAAACGAAAAACTGTTTAAAGTAACCCTGCCGCTGATATGAAAACACTGATTATAGAAGACGAAAAGGCCGCCCTCCGTAACCTGAAGGCTGCCATGAAGGAGGTCGATGCCGACTTTGACATCGTAGGCGAAACAGACAGTGTGACCGGTACGCTGGAGTGGTTTGCCTCCCACCCCATGCCCGAACTGGTCTTTATGGACATCCATCTGGCCGACGGCTCGGCTTTCGGCATCTTCGAACATGTGGACATCACCTGCCCCATCATCTTCACCACCGCCTACGACGAATATGCCCTGCAGGCCTTCCGAGTGAACAGCATCGCTTATCTGCTGAAGCCCATCGGCAGCGCCGACCTGCAAAAGGCTGTCGACAAGCTGAACATACTCGGCAACATCGGCACGTCCAGCCAACCGGCTACCGACCTGCAAGCCGTGATGCGCGCCCTGAAGCGGGAAGAAAGCTACAAGACCCATTTCCTTGTCCCCGTAAAGGGTGACCGTTTCGTGCCCGTCGGTGTAGAGCAAATCAGCTATTTCTACATTGATGGAGGAGCGGTCAAGGCTGTCACCCTGTCAGGCGAAACTTTCCTCTTCCAGCAGACGCTCGACGAACTGGCCGATCAGCTCAATCCCCGCCAGTTCTTCCGCGCCAACCGCCAGTATATCGTGGCCCACAAGGCGGTTACCGGCGTCAGCCTGTGGTTTGGCGGACGCATGGTGCTCCAGCTTACCCCTCCTACCGACGAAAAGGTCCTCATCAGCAAGGCACGTGTCCCTGCTTTCAGGGAATGGTTCTAATAATCGGAGGAAAACAATGTTTTTTCGGGACGAATGCATACCTTTGCAGACAGACAATCATAACGAAAAAACATTTATATGAAACCAACCAACCTTTTACTTATGTCAGCAGTGATGACACTGGCTTCGTGCGGCAGCTCGTCCGAAGCCACTAAAGAAGGCGATGCAGACCTCATCGGACGTTCGGATATCCGCATCGAGAACCGCCGCATGACGCCCGAGGCCCTCTGGGCCATGGGACGCATCGGAAGTGTAACCCCTTCGCCCGACGCCAAACAGGTGGCTTACACCGTGAGCTACTATAGTGTTCCCCAGAACAAGAGCAATACCGAACTTTTCGTGATGAACGCCGACGGCAGTGCCAATACGCAGCTGACCCGTACGACGTGGCACGAAGGCCAGCCCACCTGGATCAAGGGAGGCACCAAGTTGGCTTACCTGAGCAGTGAAAGCGGCAGCAGCCAGGTGTGGGAAATGAACCCTGACGGAACGGAACGCCGTCAGCTGACCGACTACGAAGGCGACATCGAAGGCTTTGCCTTCAGTCCCGACGAGAAGCGTCTGCTCTTCATCGCCCAGGTGAAAACTGTGCCCAGCACACAGGACAAATATCCCGACCTAGACAAAACGACAGGCATCATCGTTACCGACCTGATGTACAAGCACTGGGACGAGTGGGTAACGACTGCCCCCCATCCGTTTGTAGCCGACTTCGACGGATCGGCCATCAGCAACGTGCAGGACATCCTCGAAGGCGAACCCTACGAAAGCCCCATGAAGCCTTTCGGCGGTATCGAGCAACTGGCCTGGAGTCCTGACAGCAAGGAAGTGGCCTACACCTGCCGCAAGAAGACAGGACTGGAATATGCCATCTCCACCAACTCGGACATCTATATTTATGACGTAGCCAGCAAACAAACCCGCAACATCACCGAAGATAACAAAGGGTATGATACCAATCCGCAATACTCGCCCGACGGTAAGTATATTGCCTGGCAGAGCATGGAGCGCGACGGTTACGAAGCCGACTGGAACCGCCTTTTCATCATGGACCGCCAGACGGGCGAAAAGAAGTTCCTCAGCCAGGCCTATCCCTCGAACGTTGACTCCTTTGTATGGAACGACGACTCAAAAGGTATCTACTTTCTGGGCGTATGGCACGGCGAAGAACAAATCTATTACATCGCCCTCAACCAGCCCGAACAAGTGGTACAGCTCACCGAAGGCATGCACGACTACGGTTCCATCGCCCTCTGTGGTGACAAGCTGATGACTACCCGCCACTCCATGAGCATGGCCGACGAAATCTATGCCGTAGACAAGACGCGCAAAGGCGATGCCTTCGCACAGGCCACGCAGCTCACAACCGAGAACAAGCACATCTACGACCAGCTCGACATGGGCCGCGTGGAAGGCCGCTGGATGAAGACCACCGACGGCAAGCAGATGCTGACATGGGTCATCTATCCGCCCCAGTTCGATCCCAACAAGAAATATCCTACCCTGCTCTTCTGCGAAGGCGGTCCGCAAAGCCCCGTCAGCCAGTTCTGGAGCTACCGCTGGAACTTCCAGATCATGGCGGCCAACGACTACATCATCGTGGCTCCCAACCGCCGCGGCCTGCCGGGCTTCGGAGTGGAATGGAACGAAGCCATCAGCGGCGACTACGGAGGCCAGTGCATGAAAGACTACTTCACGGCTATCGACGAAATGGCCAAGGAACCGTTTGTCGACAAGGACCGTTTGGGTTGTGTAGGTGCCAGCTTCGGAGGCTTCTCCGTCTATTGGTTGGCCGGACATCACGACAAACGCTTCAAGGCCTTCATCGCCCACGACGGCATCTTCAACATGGAGATGCAATACCTGGAAACGGAAGAGAAATGGTTTGCCAACTGGGACATGGGCGGTGCCTACTGGGAAAAAGACAACGCCACTGCCCAACGTACTTTCGCCAACTCGCCTCACAAGTTCGTGGACAAGTGGGATGCCCCCATCCTCTGCATCCACGGCGAGAAAGACTACCGCATCCTGGCCAACCAGGCCATGGCAGCCTTCGATGCCGCCAAGATGCGTGGCGTGCCGGCCGAACTGCTGATCTATCCCGACGAAAACCACTGGGTACTGAAGCCTCAGAACGGCGTGCTGTGGCAGCGTGTATTCTTCGAATGGCTGGACAAGTGGCTGAAGAAATAAGAAACGGAAACATACAAAAAAAGAGGCACCGGAAGATGCCTCTTTTTTTGTATAATCAGCCGCTGTCACACCGACAGATATTCCTGTCCCATATAGAAATCGGAGAAGGACAAACCACCCAATGTGAAACACAATACAAACACAATGGCACTGACAATCCAAAGTATCAGCAATGTCCACTTCAAGCCTCCTGACATGGGTTGCCACTTCAGCAGGTTACGGAACAGCGTATGCAACAGGCTGAGCAATGGGATAGCTACCAACAGGATACCCGCTATATACATCGCAATGGCTTCGAACGGCGAGGCGGGCAATACGATATCCATCGTTGGGAAAAGTGAGAACAGAGCCGCACCGCCGCCGATAGCCACCATGATGGCAGCAAACAGCAAGGCGACAAACGCAATGCCCAAAGCAAACAATACCGGACTGCAAATGATAATCAGAACAATCAGTCCCACTTTCAGAATCCATCCGGCCAGCGTCACCAATACGTCACCAATACGTTGCAACAATGTACGGGGCTTGTCGGAACGCATATAGCTGTTTACCCCATCGGCCATCCGTTCGAAACCTCCGGTCACCGTCTTGCCAATGTTCTCCACCGTTACTGCTTCGCCATACATACTCAGTTTCTCGGCCGCTGTACGGGCTTCGGGAATAATCAACCAGCAGATGATATAGATAGGTATCAACGTACCGTAGCCGAATATCAGAATGACAAACAGCAAAAGACGGACCAATGTGGTATCCCATCCCAAATAAGCTGCCAATCCACTGCACACGCCTCCCAACATTTTGTCATCGGGATTACGGAAAAGTCTGCGACGTACCTTTGCCGTTTCCTCACCACGGGTCCACGAACCGGGACCATATCCTCCTCTATTGCCCGACGCCGGACCAGCCTCACCGTCAGCATCGTCCATCTCTTCGGGTCTGCCCATACGGGCTATTACCTCTTCCACGTCGGCCAGCGTAATCACCTGGCGGTTTCCTGCCAGCTTCTCGGCCAGCAATTCGGAAATGCGGCGTTCGATATCGTCTACAATCTCGTCCGCACCGGCTTCCTTGCGGAAGTGCGACTTCAGATTCATCAGATAATTGTCCAACAGGCGGTAGGCATCTTCATCGATATTGAATACCGTTCCGCCCAGGTTTACAGTCAATGTCTTTTTCATTGTATGTCTTTTTTTAGTTTGCTTGATTCATTTCTTCTGTCCCATTCCGGCGGATATGTTCCACCGTTTCATTCAGTTCCTGCCAGGCCGTTTCCAATTCTTGCAGGAAACCTTCTCCTTTCGCAGTCAACCGATAATACTTGCGGGGAGGTCCTTGGGTAGACTCAATCCACTCATAGCCCAACAAGTCGTCATTCTTCAGACGAGTCAGCAGCGGATAAAGTGTCCCTTCCACTACAATCAACCGAGCTTCTTTCAGTTTCTGAATGATGTCGGAAGCGTAGGCCGGCTCCTTGTGCAGCAACAGCATGATGCAATATTCCAGCATCCCTTTGCGCATCTGCGACTTCACATTATCTACATTCATATCTCCTTCCGTTAAACGTTTGATACTCTCATTTATTTTGTATGGCACAAATATATGTATTATATCAGTACCTTGTATTGCATAATACTATATTTTATCACAAATTAACAAGAGAAATCAACGGAAGACGGCATAAGACAAACATTGGGAAAAGATAATTTTGGGGTACAGAGTTGCACATCCCAGAAAAACTTGATACCTTGCGAGGAAATTTAACCAATAGATTGAAACAATGATAAAATCTCTGCTACCCAAGAAGAAGTATACCCGCAGCTTGTGGGTCGGCCTGGCCTGTTGTATGGCTCTCCCGGTTCTGGCACAGCACGCCGACCGAAGTCTGAAAGAAAAAAAGCGTACTGAAATAGCCTCTTTCTTCGACCGGCGGATGACCGATGAAACAACCGTCTTCACCTCCTCCATCCGCATGAAACTGAAAGAAACCGAAACATACCGAAAAGCGGTATGGCAATTGTGGAAAGAGGCCAACGAAGCCTATAAAGAAGACAAACTGCCCCAACCCGCTCCCCTTTCAGAAGTTTCTGCCGGACACTGGAACTTGCCCGAAGAACTGGAACCGAAGGCCGTACTCAATTTTTATTGGGGACGGAAAGAAAAGGCCGGAACGCCCGCACCTGCTGAAGGATGGCCCCTGTTCCTCTACCTCCACGGCTCAGGGCCCAAAGCACAGGAATGGGCTACCGGACTGAAAATATGCAGCCGTTTCGACGACGCACCTTCGCACTACTTCATCCCGCAGATACCCAACGAAGGAGCCTACTACCGCTGGTACCAGCGCTCCAAACAATATGTCTGGGAGAAACTGCTGCGCCAGGCATTGTTGTCCGATGAAATCAATCCCAACCGAATTTACCTGTTCGGCATCTCGGAAGGCGGTTACGGCAGTCAGCGACTGGCCTCGTTCTATGCCGACTATTGGGCAGGCGCAGGCCCCATGGCAGGCGGTGAACCTCTGAAGAACGCTCCGGCTGAAAATCTGGGCAACACAGCCTTCTCGCTCCGTACCGGTGCCGAAGACAAAGGATTCTACCGCGACCGGCTCACCGGTTATACAGCCGCAGCACTGGACAGCCTGCAACGGCTTTATCCCAACCGCTACACCCATTGGGTAGAACTGATTCCGGGACGCGGCCACCACATCGACTATGCTCCCACCACGCCCTGGCTGAAGCAGTACATCCGCAACCCTTATCCCAAACATTTCATTTGGGAAAACTTTGAGATGGACGGACGTTACCGGACGGGATTCTACAATCTGCGCGTGGACGAACGCTCGAACACCGATACGAACACACGTACCCGATACGAACTGGATATCGAAGGCAATCAGGTGTCACTGAAAGTGGACGAAGTGACTTACCGGACCATAGAAAAAGACCCGAAATGGGGCATCGAATTGAAATTTGCCAAGACCTATACGCCGGCCTCACGAGGAAAAGTTACAGTCTACCTCTGCCCCGAGCTGGTGGACTTAAGCAAACCCGTTACGCTGACCGTGAACGGACATACCGTGTTCCAGGGGCGTGTGAAACCCGACGTAAAACATCTTGTGAACAGTTGTGCCACCTTCTTTGACCCGCAACGCCTCTATCCGGCTGCCCTTGAAGTGGATCTGGCAACTTTGGAAAAAAATCGTTGAAAATAGAATCCCATCAAACCAACAAACAATACGACGCACAATGTTTACCATTAGAAAAGCAGATACAGCCGACTGCCAGCTCATCAACAAGCTGGCATGGCAGGTTTTTCCGGAAACCTACAAAGATATCCTCACTCCGGATCAGATAGAGTATATGATGGAATGGATGTATTCCCCCGAAAACATCCGCCAACAGATGGAAAAAGAAGGACACGTATACCTGCTGGCCTACGAAGAATGCGAGGCAGCAGGTTACGTGTCTGTCCAGCCTGAAGGAGAAGACCTCTTCCACCTTCAGAAAATCTATGTTCTCCCCTACTTCCAGAAAGCCCACTGTGGCCGTTTTCTTTTTCAAGAAGCCATCAAGTACATTAAGGAAGTACATCCCGCTCCCTGTCGGATGGAGCTCAACGTCAACCGGCATAATCCTGCCCTCGGCTTCTACGAGCACATGGGCATGCGAAAAGTGCGTGAGGGCGATTTTCCCATCGGGAACGGTTATTACATGAACGATTACATTATGGGCATGGAGTTATAAACTCCATGCCCATCTTTTTTATCTGTCATTCTGTTATCATTCCAACTTGTGAATAATGAGTCCCGAACGAAGCTTGGGTTCAAACCAGGTTGTCTTGGGCGGCATGATATTACCCGTATCGGCAATATCCATCAACTGCTTCATGCTGACAGGATAGAGAGCCAAAGCCACCTTCATTTCACCGCTGTCTACACGCTTCTTCAGCTCACCCAGTCCGCGGATTCCGCCCACAAAATCAATGCGTTTGTCCGAACGGAGGTCCTTGATACCCAGAATTTCATCCAAAATAAGATTGGATGAAATCGTCACATCCAGCACACCGATGGGATCGTTGTCATTGTAAGTTCCCGGCTTGGCCGTCAGGCTATACCACTTGCCATCCAAATAGAGAGAGAAATTGTGCAGGCCTACAGGTTTGTAGATATCCGTCCCTTTTTCTTCCACGATGAAGTTCTTGCCTACCGCTTCGAGGAACTGTGCGGGCGTCAGTCCGTTCAGGTCTTTCACCACGCGGTTGTAGTCGATAATAGTCAGCTGATTGGCGGGGAAGCAGACAGCCATGAAGTAGTTGTATTCCTCATCTCCCCGATGGTTGGGATTCTGCTTGGCCTTCTCGGCACCTACCAAGGCTGCAGCGGCACTACGGTGATGCCCGTCGGCTATGTAAAGGGCGGGCATCTTGGCAAACTCACGCGTAATGGCATCGATATCTTCCTGCTGGTCGATAATCCAGAACGTATGGCCGAAGCCGTCGCCAGGAGCGATGAAATCGTAGACAGGCTTCTGTGCCGTATAACGGGCAATGATGGCATCAAGTGTCTTGTTGTCGGGATAGGCAAAAAATACCGGCTCAATGTTGGCGTTGTTCACGCGGACATGCTTCATGCGGTCTTCCTCCTTATCGCGGCGGGTCAGCTCGTGCTTCTTGATGACACCGTTCATGTAGTCGGGCACGTAAGCACCCACCACGAGGCCGAACTGCGTCTTGCCGTTCATCGTCTGCGCATAAATATAATAGTTTTCCTTCTCGTCCTGTACCAGCCAGCCTTTATCCTGAAACATCTGGAAGTTTTCGGCAGCTTTCTGATAGACGCGTGGGTCGTGCTCGTCGGTACCCACAGGAAAATCAATCTCGGGCTTGATGATATGATAGAGAGACATCTCGTTACCTTCGGCCTCGGCGCGTGCTTCGTCGGAGTTCAATACGTCGTAAGGGCGCGAAGCCACTTTCTCCACCAGGTTTTGCGGTGGACGGATGCCTTTGAATGGTTTGATTGTTGCCATGATATGAGTTTCTGAAATCTGAATGAATATTATTTCTTGTTCACGCGGAATTTCTCGCAACCGTCTTTCAGGAAGCCGACAATCTGCTTGGCGGCAGCAATACCGGCATTGATGTTGGCTTCGGCGGTCTGTGCACCCATCTTCTTGGGAGTGGAGAAGTAACGGCCGGGGAATTTGGCAGCAAACTCTTCGTTGGCGGCCGGCATGATGTCGGTCATGTACTTCAGGTCGGCACGTTCTTCCATCAGCTGGATGAGTTCGGCTTCGTTGATGACTTCCTTACGGGCTGTGTTCACCAACAAACCACCCTTCGGCATGCGGCCTACGAGGGCATGGTTGATAGAGTTCTTCGTCTCAGCCGTAGCAGGGATGTGCAGAGAAACGACATCACACGTCGAATAAAGTTCTTCAGCATTGGCAACCGCCTTCACACCGTCGGCCTCAATCACTTCTTTCGGACAGAAAGCATCGTAAGCATAGATGTCCATACCAAATCCCTTGGCGATGCGTGCCACGTTGCGACCTACGTTACCATAAGCGTGGATACCCAGCTTCTTTCCCTTCAGCTCCGTACCCGACGTGCCGTTGTACATATTGCGCACAGCCATCACCATCATACCGAAAGCCAGTTCGGCCACGGCATTGGAATTCTGTCCCGGCGTATTCATCACGCATACGTTGTGAGCTGTAGCGGCTTCCAGATCCACATTATCGTATCCCGCACCGGCACGTACCACAATTTTCAGTTGCTTGGCGGCATCGAGCACTTCGGCGTCTATGATGTCACTACGGATGATGATGGCGTCGACATCGGCCACTGCCTCCAGCAATTTGACCTTCTCACCATATTTTTCCAACAAGGCCAGTTCGTAACCGGCTGCTTCTATTTCTTTACGGATACCGTCGACGGCCACTTTGGCGAACGGCTTATCAGTTGCTACCAATACTTTCATAACTATAGTGTTTTAAATGGTTGAAAAAAGAATTCACCACAGAACACACCATCATCACAGTCATCATTACATAAGAGTATCTGTGGTAATCTGTGCAATCTGTGGTGAAAAACAATTGGTTTATTTGAATTAATGGAGTTTCTCAAATTCCTGCATGCAGTCTATCAAGGCCTGTACGCTTTCCTTCGGCATGGCGTTGTAGCAAGATGCACGGAAACCACCTACCGAGCGGTGACCCTTGATGCCTACCATACCTCTTTCGGTAGCGAACTTCAGGAAGTCGGCTTCCAGTTCCTTGTATTCGGGAGCCATCACGAAACAGATGTTCATACGCGAACGGTCTTCCTTGGCAGCCGTTCCCACAAACATCTTGTTACGGTCGATTTCGGCATACAGCATGTTGGCCTTTTCGATGGCACGACGCTCCATTTCCTTCACACCACCTTGGGCTTTAATCCAACGGAGAGTCAGCATGGCCGAATAGATGGGCAGTACGGGAGGCGTATTGAACATAGAACCTCCGTCGATATGCGTCTGATAGTTCAACATAGTGGGGATGTAACGCGATACTTTACCTACAGCCTCGTTCTTCACGATGACAAACGTCACGCCGGCAGGAGCCAGATTCTTCTGGGCACCGCCATAAATACAAGTATATTTGGATACATCGATCGGACGAGAGAAGATATCGGACGACATGTCGGCAATCAAAGGCACGGGAGAGTCAATGTCCTTCAGGATTTCCGTACCATAAATCGTATTGTTCGTCGTAATGTGGAAATAGTCGGCATCGGTCGGAATGGTATAATCCTTGGGAATATAAGTATAAGTGGCTTCAGCCGAACTGGCCACTTCGACTGCCTCACCAAAACCTTTGGCTTCTTTCAGTGCCTTCTTGGCCCATACACCCGTATTCAGATAAGCGGCTTTCTTCTCGAGGAAATTATAGGGAACCATGCAGAACTGGGTACTGGCACCACCACCAAGGAACAGAACGGAATAACCGTCGGGGATATTCAGCAATTCCTTGAACAAGGCAACGGCTTCGTCCATCACGGCCTGAAAATCTTTGGAACGGTGGCTGATTTCCATAACCGAAAGACCGGAGCCATTAAAATCCAATACACCTTTAGCTGTTTCTTCGATGACCTCACGCGGAAGAATGGAGGGTCCTGCACTGAAATTATGCTTTTTCATTGTAACAAATATTTTGGTTATACGATGCGTTATTTATGTCTTTCGACATGGCGAATTTACGGATTTTATTCAATAAACCAAACTTTTCTATACATTTTCTCGCCATTCATGGCCAAAATGCTTCCATTTTATTGCATTTCAGTACAAAATCACGCTATTTTGTTATGTAGAGATAGCAATTTAAGCAAGAAAAATCTATCAAAATGTAAGAGACACCGCCTAAAAGAAGAAATAAAAAGGCATATCCATTTACAAAATGAAAGTTAAAAGCCTATTCCATTTCACCTGGCCTCCTCAATCAGCGTCTTCATTCCCTTGATTTTCTCGCCCTGAACCAAGGCTAAAAGTTGTTTGCACTTACTGCGCCGAACGGCCACAAAAGCATAATGGTCTTTCACATCCACCTGCCCTACATCTTCGCGCGACAAACCACCTTTCTTATACAGGAAGCCTACAATGTCTATCTTGTTCAGCTTATCCTTTTTCCCCTTACCTATATATAAGGTAGTCCAACGGGCCTTGACAGGTTTGGGCGTTTCCTCAGGTAAATTGAAAACAGGAATATCCTGAGGAATGTATGCAGGCAGACTTTCTTCAGCATGCAGCAACAGGAACGACGAGCCGGTAGCTTCCCAACGGGCCGTACGTCCGTTGCGGTGGGTGAAAGCTTCTTCGTTGACCGGCAGATGATAGTGCACGATGTTTTCCACCCCAGGAATGTCGAGCCCGCGGGCAGCCAGGTCGGTAGACACCAGCACAGGCGAGCTTCCGTTACGGAACTTGTAAAGCGCCCGTTCGCGGTCGGGTTGCTCCATGCCGCCATGAAAAGCCTCGCTGGGAAATTTCTTGGATTGCAGGTAGCCAGCCACACGGTCTACACTCTCCCGATAATTGACGAACACCAAGGTGGGACGATGGGCTACGGCACAAAGCAGACGATAAAGCGTTTCGAGCTTGTCTTTCTGAGGCGAAAGCACCTGTTGCAAAGTCAGTCGAGAAGAGACTCCCCCCTCCGTCAGGAAATCCAGTTTCTGCACGCCCGACTCTCCTTCGGACACCCCTGTAAACTGAGGAATTTCTTCGGCATCGGTTGCCGAAAGCAGTACCCGCTTTTTCAGGGCAGGAAGCTGTCCTACTACCTCGGCCATCTCTTCCTGAAAGCCGAATTCCAGACACTTGTCGAACTCGTCGATAACCAGCGTCCGTATCTGTTCCACACCGAAATTGCCTTTATGCAGATGGTCGTTCATGCGTCCGGGTGTCCCCACAATAACTGCCGGCTTCAGGCTCTTCATTGTCCTGTGCTCGTCCATGGCCGGACGACCTCCGTAGCAGCTCATCACCTTGAAGCCCGTGTTCATGGCCTTGAACACACCCTCAATCTGTAAGGCCAGTTCGCGCGAAGGTACCAGCACAATTGCCTGCACCGCCTCCGTCGAGGCCGACAGCCCCTGCACCAACGGCAAAAGAAAAGCCAACGTCTTTCCCGAGCCGGTGGGCGAAAGCACAATCAGGCTTCTGCACGATTCATACACACGCCCTACGGCCTCCTGCATAGGATTCAACTGTTCTATCTTGAGATTATCCAGAATATCGTTCGTTTTCATTATTCAATCACAAATTTTATCTACACGTTTTCTTACGTCTAAAATTCCCAGTACTCCTTAAGTTTCACCCCCTCGCACTCCTTCAACAACTCCAAGAGTCCGGGCTTATGCTCCAGGCCAACCAATACCAACAGACGCTTGCCAGGATAGACTTCAGCCATCCGCCGGATATTGACAGCCATCACCTCGTTGCGTTCATACCAACGGGACGACCAAAGACGAACAAAGTTTCGCCAACGACTGAGCAATTCCTCAGTTTCTACAATGGATACCAGCTTCTGATAAAGGATATGTTCACGAAGCGACAAGTATCCCATCGTCATGCTGGAATTCATGTCACGGGGTGAAGCGAATTTCATATCATTATAGTTCATCACTTGTAGGATCAGCTCCATGTCCTCCCGATTCTTCCGGCTCAGTTTATCCGCCCGATACAAGGACAACACATCGCGCCACATGCTATCCTGCCGTTCAAAATACCGATGTTCCCGATACCATTCGTTTCGGCCCACGATTTCGAAAGGGCGTAAATCCACACCCTGCTCCTGCTGGTAGCGGTGCGCTCCTATGTTTTCATTAGTCGACAGCAAATCAGGATATTTTTCCAGGTTGAAATGAAAATTTTTGTCGAAGAAAGAAGAATCCAGTTCCATCAACACCACATCGGGATGTACTCGCAACAAAATGGCATAAACACTATCGCTATTGAAGTATGCACAAGGTTCATGTTTCGTCCCTACCAGGCAAACTTCGGTCTGCCCCTGCAACCGGCAGAGACTACAAAGAGCAAACAGACAAAGTATCAGACTTTTTTTCATATTCTCTCAATAATGGTACACCTTGGCACAAAGATAACACTTCCATTTCAAAAGCAAACAGCTTTGAGCAAACGAAAGAGGAAAAAATCACGTCCGATGATAGAAATTTATAATTAGGTTTATTATCTTTGTAATCGGTCTATGGGTATCTTTCCCAACCTATACATGAGAGAGAACAAGAAGAAACGCTATGCCTGTCTCATACTTGAAAACGGCATAACCGGCTCACGTTTCTGCATTTCAAACCTAAAACCTCTATTGAGCCAATAGAGAATTCGTATAACCATGAACAAGTTCACCACCTTTCTGTTGATGTTCATCTGTCTCTTTTGGACAGCTTGTAAAAACGACGACAAGCCGACAGATATCGTGAAAGAGATTGCCATGTCGGTATCTTCGGAAACAGGCATCATGTATGCTCTATTCGATGCCGATAAAGAATACCCCATAGAATGTATGCTCGTCAAGACTGAAGACAATTCCAAAGAATGGCAACCGCTTGCTTTCGACGCCATCGAAGGCTTCACTTACGAACGAGGGCATGAATATGAACTTCGGGTCAAAAGAACCATTCTTGCCAATCCGCCGATGGATGCCCCAGACCGAACCTATTCGCTTGTATCCATTCTTCAGGACCGGCTTGTCACTGAGCCTGAGACACCGGATGACAAAGAAATCCTATCGGAAGAAGATATCGAGTATGAAGAATCATGCCCCATCAACAAGTATGCTATTGCTATGGGAAAAGAACTGTTGGTCGACAGTGAAGGTAATATAAGATATAACAACGGAGATCCGTTACCTTCCTATGATATGGCCCGGCTTTGGATAGAGAACATTCTCCCTAAAGATGACCCGAATTGGATAGAGCTCCAACGCATCCCCTATATGGCAACTTATGTTTATGTTCTGTCACCCCTTACCGATGAAATCCGCCTGATCAGAAACGGTTCATCGGGACCGATGTTCAAGGATGTAGTTCCGGAGGACGAGTTCAATCACATCACCGGCTCCATGCAGGCAGGCGAAGAACTGCATTACGCCCTGATTCTTGCAAATGTCTACAAATTAGGATTGCAGAAATTGGAGTTCACGCTGAAGAAGCAGTAACACGAATTGTCATCCTTAAACATCGTTAAGGCGCGGATTACGCGGAAATTCACGGATTATTTTTTATTCTTTTCCGTGCTCTTCCGCGTAATCCGCGCCTTCATGCTACAATCAGCCAGTCACTCTTCAACACTTTCTTCTATTCCTCCCCAAAAAGTTCTATTTTTGTGTAGTTTTTCCGTCGACACCTGCGTCTAACGGACAAAAACAACTACTTAATTCGATATGGAAACATTGGACACTACATTTGCGCAAATGATCAGGGAGCATAAAAACACTATCTACACGGTGTGCTTCATGTTCTCGAAAGATTCCGATGAAGTCAGCGACCTGTTTCAGGAAGTGCTCATCAATCTGTGGAAAGGCTACACGTCTTTCCAGAACCGCAGCAGCGTTGACACCTGGATCTGGAAAGTGAGCTTCAACACCTGCATCTCCTGTGAACGGAAAAAGCAGAAGCGGACCACCCTCCCACTGACCATGGACATCAACCTGTTTGAAGACAAGGACGAAGACTCCCGGCAAATCCGCCAACTTTACGACCGCATCCACCGGCTCAAGCCCTTCGACCGCGCCATCGTCCTGCTTTGGCTGGAAAACATGAGCTACGAAGAGATAGGTGCCATCGTCGGCATCTCGACCAAAAACGTATCCGTGCGTCTGTATCGCATCAAAGAGGAGTTGAAAAAAATGTCGAACCGCTAAAAACGCATCAGTATGGAAAATTATCAAGATAACTTCGAACTGGAAGAAATGAAACAGCAAATCCGGTTATTGAAAGACAAGCTGGCCAAAGAAACCATCATCAGCGAAAAAATGATGATGCAATCCACCCGGGAAAAACTGGCCTATATCAATCGCAATAAGAGACTCATGTATATAGGAATTCCGTTCGCTCTGATCTATTGCAACATGTTCTTCATCTGGATGAACTATTCATGGATGTTCTGTGTCTTCACTTCCCTCTTTCTGATTGCCGCCTGCCTTTATCAGATACACAGCCACAAAGGCGTAAACATCCAAGAAATATCGACTGACAATCTGGTGGATATCAGCAAAGCCCTGATACGCATGAACCGTCTGGGGCTGAAATGGCTGTGTTTCGGACTGCCGTTCGCCCTGCTATGGATAGTTTGGTTCATCATTGAGAGCTACCCCAAAGAAAACGGAGAATCCATCTGCACCGGAGGAGGTGTCGGGTTTGTGGTCGGAGCCATCTTCGGCCTGCTGTACCTCAGGAATGAACGCCGCAAAGCCAAGGAAGCCATCCGCGACATCGAGGAATATACCCGGGAAGATTAAAAATCCATTAGCTACATGCCCCATCCTAAACACCTACATCAGCACCCGTAAAGTGGCACTTTAGCGCGCTAAAGAGGGACTTTACGGAGCCAATGTAGGTAGTTATGAAATCCTTTTTTATCTTTGCCCCAAAATCCGAACTGATATGGCAAAGAAAGATTACATCCAGGCCAACAAAGACTGGCTGGCTGCAAAAGCAGCAGAAGAAGGCGTCAAGCCTCTGCCTAAAGGCATTTATTACAAAGTACTGGCTTCAGGAACCGACGACGGCAAGCACCCCACCCCGCGAAGTATTGTCACCGCCCACTACACGGGTTGGACCATCAACGGCAAGAAGTTCGACAGCAGCCGTGGAGGCACACCGACCGCTTTCCGGCTGAGTGACCTGATTGAAGGCTGGATTATAGCCATGCAACAGATGTGCGTAGGCGACAAATGGGAAATCTACCTGCCCGCCGAAATGGGCTACGGCAAGTTCTCGCAGCCCGGCATACCCGGCGGCTCGACCCTGATTTTTGAAATCGAACTGCTGGGCATTGCCTGAGCCACGGTTTTACAACCTAAAGTACACCTTTGGAAGAAGGAAGCTCGTAGCGGTAGATGTCCCGCTTCACGGCCATCTTCAGGGCACGGGCCAAGGCCTTGAAGATGCCTTCTATCTTGTGGTGTTCGTTCTGTCCCTCGGCCTTGACATGCAGATTCATCCGCGCGGCGTCGCTCAGCGACTTGAAGAAATGCAGGAACATCTCGGTAGGCATCTCTCCAATGCGCTCGCGCCTGAAGTCGGCCTGCCACACCAGCCACGGGCGTCCTCCGAAGTCGAGGCACACCTGGCACAGGCAGTCGTCCATGGGCAACGAATAGCCATAACGCTCGATGCCCCGCTTGTCGCCCAAAGCCTTGTAGAGACATTCGCCTAAAGCCAGGGCCGTATCTTCGATGGTATGGTGTTCGTCCACGCAGAGGTCACCCTTGACACGGACAGTCAGGTCGATGCTTCCATGCCGTCCTATCTGCTCGAGCATGTGGTCGAAGAAACCCAGGCCAGTAGAAATGTCGCACTGCCCGGAGCCGTCCAGATCGACCGATACATACACATCGGTCTCATGAGTCACCCGATGGACCTCCGCCCGACGTTCGCCGGCAAAAAGGAAGTCGGCTACCCGCGCCCAGTCGGTCGTGGCCAGCACACAGACCTCTTCCAGTCCTCCACAGGCAGCGGTACCGCCTTCTGCTACCGGTTTCAATAACGACTTGTCGGCCTGCAGCAGAATGGCTCGGCAACCAAGGTTCTTGGCCAGTTCCACATCGGTAGCCCGGTCGCCGATGACGTAACTGCCCGCCATATCGTAAGCTTCATCGTTCAGATAACGGGTCAGCATCCCTGTCCTTGGCTTGCGGGTAGGCGCCTGGTCTTCGGGAAAGCTGCGGTCTATGCAAACGTCATCGAACGTGATGCCTTCGCCTTCCAGCGTCTTCATCATCAGGTTATGTACCGGCCAGAACGTTTCTTCGGGGAAAGAGTCCGTCCCCAGTCCATCCTGATTGGTCACCATGACAAACTCAAAATCGAGCTTGCTGCGGATGAATCCCAGGTTCCGCATCACTCCCGGATAGAACTCCAGCTTCTCGAAAGCATCTAATTGGTAGTCGACAGGCGGTTCGATGACCAGCGTACCGTCTCTGTCAATGAACAAAACTTTCTTTTTCATGCCCTCCCTCATTTATCTTTTCCATTATATTGCCGCAAGGCATCCAGCAATTTTTCGTTTTCGGGCCGTGTACCCACCGTGACACGCAGACAGTTGCCACAAAGAGCAACCGTATGACGATTACGGACGATGATTCCTTTTCCCACCAGATAGCAATAGACATCCACCGCATCGGTAACACGCGCCAGGAAGAAATTGGCGTCCGACGGGAACACCTCCACCGTACAAGGCAATGCCCCGAACGCTTCTTCCAGCCAGATCCGTTCCTCTTTCAGCACCTTCACCCAACGTTCCACTTCGTACGGGCGGAGTACCATCTCCAGTGCCTGTTTCTGGGTCAGCAAATTGACGTTATAAGGATACTTTATTTTATTGAAAATCGCAATGATCTCTTCCGAAGCAAAAGCCATGCCCAAGCGGATAGCCGCACATCCCCACGCCTTGGAGAATGTCTGCAAGACAACAACATTGGGATACAAAGCCAGATCGAGCAGGAAAGAACGGGCCTCCGAGAAATCAATATATGCCTCGTCCACCACTACAATACCGTCAAAGGCCTGGAGCAGCTTCACGATTTCGTCACGACACAGGTTGTTGCCCGACGGATTGTTGGGAGAACAGAGAAACATCAGTTTGGTATGTTCATCGGCTGCGGCCAGCAATTTATCGGCCGAAAACTGAAAATGCTCGTCCAGCAACACTTTGCGATACTCCACATCATTGACATCGGCACAGACCTGATACATGCCATACGTAGGATCGATAGCCACAACGTTGTCGATACGCGGTTCACAAAAAGCACGGAACAGCAGATCAATCGCTTCGTCACTGCCATTACCCAAAAAGATATTGGCAGCCGGCACCCGCTTAATCCGCGACAAATGGGATTTCAGTTCACGCTGCATAGGGTCGGGATAACGGTTGTTCGGATTGTTATACGGATTCTCGTTGGCATCCAGAAAAACCGAAGCGTCTGCCCCGTTGTACTCGTCACGGGCCGACGAATAAGGTTTCAGTTTCCAGATATTCGGACGAACCAGTTCCTGTAAGGGTTTCATCATATTCATTCAGATTTCAAGCTTAAACAATTTCATTGAACTTCACGAACGGTTTTCAGACGGACGGTAACGGCATTCTTGTGACCGTCCAGCGACTCGTTGGCTGCCATCACCTCGATAGCCGGACCTATCTGCCTGATTCCTTCGGGAGAGATTTCCTGGAAAGTCATCTTGCGGATGAAGCTGTCCAGACAAACGCCGCTGTATGCCTTGGCATAACCGTTGGTAGGCAAGGTATGGTTGGTGCCCGATGCATAGTCACCGGCACTCTCGGGCGTCAGCGAACCAAGAAAGACGGAACCTGCATGAACTACCCTCTCGGCCACAGCCAGATAGTCGGCCGTCTCTACAATCAGGTGTTCAGGTGCATAAGCGTTGGTCATTTCAATGGCCTCTTCCATATCGCGCACCACAATCAGTTTGCTGTTGGCCAGCGACCGTGCTGCAATATCCTTACGCGGCAATGCCTCCAGCTGCCGTTCCACCTCTTCCCTGACAGCCTGCTGCAGTCGCTTCGAAGTCGTTATCAGAACCGCCTGGCTGTCCACCCCATGCTCCGCCTGACTCAGCAAGTCGGCCGCCACAAAGACCGGATTGGCAGTCTCGTCGGCCAGCACTTCCACCTCGGACGGACCTGCCGGCATGTCGATAGCCACGTCACGCAAACCGACCCATTGCTTGGCCGCCGTGACATACTGATTGCCGGGACCAAAGATTTTGTATACTTTGGGAATGCTCTGCGTTCCGTATGCCATCGCTGCTATCGCCTGTACGCCACCAGCCTTGAACACCTGACGTACACCTGCCACCTTAGCGGCAAACAGTACGGCCGGATGTACCTTGCCGTCGCGTCCCGGAGGTGTACACAACACAATCTCCCGGCATCCGGCTATGCGTGCAGGTACTGCCAGCATCAGCACGGTAGAAAACAGAGGTGCCGTTCCACCGGGAATATAAAGCCCCACCTTTTCGATGGGTACCGCTTTCTGCCAGCAGACAACGCCCGGACGGGTTTCCACCTTTCGGCCTTCGAAACGCTGGGATGCGTGGAACGTAGAAATATTTTCGGCGGCCAAGCGGATGGCAGCCTTCAGTTCGTCATCTACCAGCCGTTCGGCCTCATCAAACTCTTCATCCGTTACAGCCAGCGACGCAAGTTCCACCTTGTCGAACTGCTTCTCGTATTGGAGTACAGCTTCATCACCACCCTTCTTCACACGGGCAATAATCTCCTGTACCACGCCAAACAGACTTTCCGTGTTCATCACCGGCCGTTCCAGCAATACCGGCCATTGTGCCCTGTCGGGATAATCAATCAGTATCATAAGCCTACCAGAATTAGTTAACCATTACAGAATCATTTTTTCTATCGGGAGCACCAGAATTCCTTCCGCACCCAGCTGTTTCAGTTTACCGATTATCTCCCAAAAACATTTCTCATCGAGTACAGTGTGCACCGAGCACCAGCCTTCCTGTGCCAAAGGCATCACTGTAGGACTCTTCATGCCCGGCAATACAGCCACAATCTCGTCCAACTTCTCCTTGGGAGCATTCATCAACACATATTTCTTGTCTTCAGCTGTCTTCACGGCATCCATTCGGAAAAGCAGTTCTTTCAGAATTTCCTTCTTCTCGTCAGAAAGATGCTTGTTGCCGATGAGCAATGCCTCCGACTGCATCACGACCTCCACTTCTTTCAGGCGGTTGCTCACCAGCGTGGAGCCCGAACTGACGATATCGAAGATGGCATCGGCCAAACCGATACCCGGCGACACCTCTACCGAACCGGTTATCACATGGATTTCCGCATTCACCCGCTGTTCCTTCAAGTAACGTGACAATATCCCCGGATAGGACGTAGCTATTTTCCGCCCTTCAAACCAAGTTACTCCCGGATAATCAATATCCTTCGGCATGGCCAGTGACAAACGGCATTTGCTGAACCCCAGGCGCTTCACAATCTCAGCATCTTCAGCCCGCTCTACAAACTCGTTCTCACCTACAATACCAATGTCGGCCACTCCTGTTGCAACCGTCTGCGGGATGTCATCATCGCGCAGAAAAAGCACTTCGAGGGGGAAATTGGTGGACTGCACCAACAGGGTGCGTTTTGTCGCATTCAACTTGATGTCCGCTTCCTCCAGAAACGACATCGTTTCGTCATAAAGACGGCCTTTGGCCTGTACTGCAATTCTCAGCATAATTTCTTTCTATATTTTTCTGTTTATAATTTCCTGCCGGAAGAGACAATAAAAAAAGAAGCCTGCCCACATCCGGCAAGCTTCTTTCATTCATGTATCTTCAAGTGACGTACATACATCTGTCTGCCTACCGAACTTACTCGCCAGGATAATGATGATGACAATGATGATGTACAGCCAATATTTTCATTTCATTTGTTTTTAAGACGTGACAAATGTAAACCATTCATTCGAAACTACCAAAAATATAACAGAAAAAAAACGTGTTTGACTTTCATTTTCTCACATATTTCACCCCACCGGCACAAAAAGTCTACTCACCGGTTCCGGTTACAGCATCAATAAGCGAACGCAGGGACACTTCCGTAGGTTCCACTTCGCAATTGCGGAAATACATTTCCTTTTCCGCCTTCTCTTTCGGGAAAGTGAAATATGTGCACGAAGCTTCCGTACAAAGTTCTCCCTTGTCATCGTAAAGCTTCGCCTCCACAAATGCCAGATTGCGTTTCTGTTCGCGTATCGAAGCACGGAGCAACAGATAACGGGCATCCGTCGAAACCGCTCTGCGGAAACGGGTTTCCATCCGGCTGGTCATCCCTGCGGTCTGCAGCTTGCGAAACACCGCCCAACCACAAATTTCATCAAGCAGCACCGACTGTATACCTCCGTGCAACGTATGCAGAAACCCCTGATAATGTCCGTCCGGTTTCCACACGCTCAACACCTCATCGCCGTCTTCGTAAAAATCCATCTTTACACCATATTCATTGTCGGGCGAACAACCAAAACAGTTGTAACCCTCCAGCTTTTTCCAAGGATTGATTATCTTCTTCATGAGTTTACCGATTTTAGTATACGCAACAAATGTAGCAAAAGATTTCAGAACTTGTACACACAATCCACGCCAAAGATGTTTTTCCGGCCGTCCTCCTCCCACTGGCGACAATAGAACACATCCGCCTTCCAGTTCTCCGAAAAAAGCGGCAGCGAAAATCCACCCCGATAACGCATGCGGGCCACGTCGAAACCGTCTCCACGGTTCAGGCTGTTGTATACCTCGACCGACACATAGGGTTCCACCTTACAACGACGTATGTCATAAGCCAGTTTCAGGCGGGAACGTAACCGAAGTTCGTTCTCTACATCATCCCACGTATGCTGGAACCTTTCCCGAAGAGCCAGCTTCACCCTTCCCCACCGAGCTGACAATACGCCGTCGGCATGGTAACGGTGCCGGAATTTCCACCCGTCCTCACCTCTATTGCGGTAATGTATCTCGTATCCGGCCCCCATTTTCAGAAAAGGTAGAACTGCATATTTGGCACCGACATCCAGCCCCCAGCGGTCTGTTGCCCGCAACTTGTTCTCCGTACGCCATTCCAAGCCACCCGACAGATCCAACCGATTGTTCACTTCATACTCTACCCCCTGCCTCAGCCAAGTGGTATAGTCTGCTTCCTGTGCCTGCAGTCCTCCTGCCATGCTCCACAAGTACATGCCTGCTACCAACCACTTTCGTATCCAATGAAATCTCTCCATAATTCAGCCCATTTAATTAGAATTGCAAATATACAAACCAATTTTGGAAAAAAGCTGGAAAGGTATATCTACTCATGTATTCTTGCATCCTTTTTTAAGCAACTTATAATACACCATTGACCTACTTATTTTTACATCTTAATATATATGTAGCATTATCTAATGCCCACGATATAAGATTGTTTAGTATAGGAATCAGGCTTTGACCAAGCTCAGTCAGAGAATATTCTACCCTCGGAGGTATTTCAGCGTATAACTTTCTTCTTATCAATCCGTCAGCTTCAAGATTCTTTAATGTCTCGGTAAGTACTTTAGGGGAAATATCCGGAATTGCCTTACTTATAGTATTAAAGCGCGTTGCTTCATTTTCAGAAAGAACACATAATATGAGCATGGCCCATTTGCTGGAAAACCGTGACAAGACATTACGGATGGGACAATCTTCTATACGAGTATATTTTTTGAGGTTTTCTTGTAACTGCAAACTATTCATTTCCAATAATAATTACTTTAAAGTAAGTGGGTTACATTTTTGTAACTTATTGTTTATCAGCACAAAAAGTATTAACTTTGCACTATCCAAACAATAGTAAGTTTATGATGCAAAGTTAATCAACTTTATAAAAACAGAAAATATGAGTAACATTAAAATTATGAACAAGGGCGAAAAGTACGCTCACGCAACCATAGGTTGCATCAAGGGTTTTGAAGG
>NZ_CABUOL010000015.1 GCF_902493215.1 uncultured Mediterranea sp. | reverse complement strand
CCGCCGTTTTCTTGAGAAGTCCTCCGTAACAAGTATGTTACGGGGGACTTTCTGCGTTTGGAGGATTGGACTCTTTTTGCTATATTTGCCCGGATTTTCTTAGTTGACTTATTTAAAAACAGATTAGATTTATGAAAACAAGAGTATTTTTGGCTGTGGCATTTGTTTTTTCCCTGGCAGTGATGTCCTGCGGTAATAAGAAGGCTGCAGATGCTAATGTGGAAACAACTGTGCAGGTTTGTGATTCTGCATGTACGAAGAACGCTGGAGAGTGTTGTGACAACGATAGCACTTGCAATGGTAATTGTAATGGTGCTTGTGCTGGTGACTGTGAAAAGGAAGGTTGCCAGAAGAATGCATGTGATAAGTCTTGCGAGAAATAATCTTCAGTACTGATTAATAAATGATTGGGATGTGTCCAGTGGATACGTCCCTTTTTAGTGTTATATTATCTGTAATAATATACGTATTGTTATAGAATATCACATTTTAATTGAAAAAAGTAACGGTTTTGTTTGTGTGCTATGAAATAATCTCTACCTTTGCATCGTTTTAAAGTCAAAATGAAGATATGATGATTCAGAACTTTACATATATTCTGCTGTGTGGCATTATTATTCTGCTAGGAAAATGTAGCGGAAGTGAGTGTCGTGCGTGATTATATGTATGTTGAATGATATATGAAGCCTTTCTCACTTCCGTGGTGCGAAAGGCTTTTTTGTTGGATATAACTATAAATACGATATACAAGATGAGTGACAGATTATTTATTTTCGACACAACGCTTCGCGATGGTGAGCAGGTTCCAGGATGTCAGTTGAATACAGTAGAAAAGATCCAAGTGGCCAAACAACTGGAACTGCTGGGTGTTGATGTTATAGAAGCGGGATTCCCCATATCGAGTCCTGGTGACTTCAATTCGGTGATTGAAATATCCAAAGCTGTGACATGGCCTACTATTTGTGCCTTGACACGTGCTGTGCAGAAAGATATAGACGTGGCGGCTGAAGCCCTGAAATATGCCAAGCATAAACGTATTCATACGGGTATAGGCACTTCAGATTCGCATATTCGTTATAAATTCAATTCCAATCGCGAGGAAATTATTGAGCGGGCTGTAGCGGCCGTGAAATATGCCCGCCGTTTTGTGGACGACGTGGAGTTTTATGCCGAAGATGCCGGCCGTACTGAGAATGAATACCTGGCCCGTGTCATTGAGGCCGTCATCAAAGCGGGAGCAACGGTGGTGAACATTCCCGATACGACGGGGTATTGTCTTCCTTCGGAGTATGGAGCCAAAATCAAGTACCTGATGGAGCATGTGGATGGTATCCACAACGCCGTTATTTCCACGCACTGCCACAATGACTTGGGAATGGCTACGGCCAATACGATGGCTGGTGTGCTGAACGGTGCCCGTCAGGTGGAGGTGACTATTAACGGTATCGGCGAGCGTGCGGGCAACACGTCGTTGGAAGAAATTGCGATGATCATTAAGTGTCACAAGGATATCGACATCGAAACGAATATCAATACGCAGAAGATATATCCTACGAGCCGCATGGTATCCAGCTTGATGAATATGCCTGTACAGCCCAACAAGGCCATTGTGGGTCGCAATGCTTTTGCCCACTCTTCGGGTATCCATCAGGACGGCGTGCTGAAGAACGTACAGACGTATGAAATTATTGACCCGCACGATGTAGGTATCGACGATAATTCCATTGTACTGACCGCCCGTAGCGGACGTGCAGCTCTGAAGAATCGTTTGCACGTGTTGGGTGTGGAACTGACGCAGGAAAAGCTGGATAAAATATACGAAGAATTCCTTAAACTGGCCGACAAGAAGAAAGACATTAACGACGACGATATCCTTGTTTTGGCCGGTGCCGATCGCACACAGAACCATCGCATCAAGTTGGAATACCTGCAGGTGACCAGTGGCGTGGGTGTTCGTTCTGTTGCCAGTCTCGGCCTGAACATTTCTGGTGAGAAATTCGAGGCGGCCGCCAGCGGAAACGGTCCGGTAGATGCTGCCATCAAGGCATTGAAGAAGATTATCGACCGTCAGATGACGCTGAAGGAATTCACCATTCAGGCTATCAGCAAGGGTAGCGACGACATGGGTAAGGTACACATGCAGGTGGAGTACGACAACCGCATCTACTACGGCTTCGGTGCCAATACCGATATCATCGCCGCTTCTGTCGAGGCCTATATCGACTGTATCAACAAGTTTAAGTCATGATTTTAATAGCATCCATTGATAGATATGAATACACTCTTTGATAAAATATGGGACGCCCACGTGGTACAGAAGGTAGAGGACGGCCCTACACAGCTTTACATTGACCGTCTCTACTGCCACGAGGTAACCAGTCCGCAGGCTTTCGAGGGTTTGCGTGCCCGCGGCCTTCGTTGTTTCCGTCCTGAGAAGATCTTCTGCATGCCCGACCACAACACGCCGACGCACGATCAGGACAAGCCGATTGAAGATCCGGTTTCTCGTACACAAGTAGATACGTTGGCTAAGAATGCTGAGGAATTCGGCCTGACACATTTCGGCATGATGAACCCCAAGAACGGTATCATTCACGTCGTAGGTCCTGAACGGGGACTGACGCTGCCAGGTATGACCATCGTCTGTGGCGACTCGCACACCTCGACCCACGGAGCGATGGGCGCCGTAGCTTTTGGTATCGGTACCAGCGAGGTGGAGATGGTGATGGCTTCGCAATGCATCCTCCAGACACGGCCTAAAACGATGCGGATTACCGTCGATGGTAGGCTGGGCAAGGGGGTGACGGCAAAAGATTTGGCCCTCTATATGATGTCGAAGATGACAACCAGCGGTGCCACGGGTTATTTCGTGGAATATGCGGGCGAGGCCGTACGCAGCCTGACGATGGAAGGCCGACTGACCTTGTGTAATCTCTCCATCGAGATGGGGGCACGCGGCGGTATGGTGGCGCCCGACGAGGTGACCTTCGACTACATCAAAGGTCGTGAATATGCCCCGAAGGGAGAAGCGTGGGACAAGGCTGTAGCTTATTGGAGGACGCTGAAGAGCGACGACGATGCCGTCTTTGACAAAGAAGTGCGCTTCGATGCTGCCGACATCGAGCCGATGATTACTTACGGAACCAACCCCGGCATGGGCATGGGTATCACCGCCCACATTCCTACAACCGAAGGCATGGGCGAGGCGGCACAGGCTTCGTTCAGGAAATCGCTGGGTTACATGGGCTTCGAGCCGGGTGAGTCTTTATTGGGCAAGAAGATCGATTACGTTTTCCTTGGTGCCTGTACCAACGGCCGCATCGAAGACTTCCGTGCTTTTGCCTCCATCGTCAAAGGACGCAAGAAGGCTCCGCACGTGGTGGCCTGGCTGGTGCCCGGCTCGTGGATGGTCGATGCGCAGATACGCGAGGAAGGACTCGACAAGGTATTGGCCGAAGTTGGTTTTGAAATCCGTCAGCCGGGCTGCTCGGCCTGTCTGGCGATGAACGATGACAAGGTGCCTGCAGGCAAGTATGCCGTGTCTACGTCGAACCGCAACTTTGAGGGCCGTCAGGGACCGGGTTCACGTACGCTGCTGGCCAGCCCGCTGACCGCCGCCGCGGCCGCCGTGACGGGCGTGATTACCGACCCGCGCGAGCTGATGTAAGAATAATATAGCACACGGATGACACAGATACGACAGATTCTCACAGATTTTTTCTTTTTTCTCAATCTGTGGTCATCCGTATCCTCTGTGTTATCTGTGTGCTTAGCTCATAACTCATAAATTTATCATACAATGAAACAGAAATTCAACATCATAACCTCCACCTGCGTTCCTCTTCCGCTGGAGAACGTGGATACCGACCAGATTATTCCCGCCCGCTTCCTTAAGGCTACAACCCGCGAGGAGGAGTTCTTCGGCGACAACCTCTTCCGTGACTGGCGCTACAATGCCGACGGCACACTGAACAAGGACTTCGTACTGAACAACCCTGCCTACAGCGGCTGCATCCTCGTGGCCGGCAAGAACTTCGGTTCGGGTTCCAGCCGCGAACATGCTGCCTGGGCTATCGCCGGATATGGCTTCCGCGTAGTTATCTCCAGCTTCTTTGCCGATATCCACAAGAACAACGAGCTGAACAACTTCGTGCTGCCCGTTGTGGTGAGCGAGAGCTTCCTGAAGGAACTGTTTGAAAGCATCGCCGCCGATTCCAAGACCGAGGTCGAGGTGAATCTGCCCGCCCAAACCGTGACCAACAAGGCGACGGGCCGCAGCGAGACCTTCGAAATCAATGCCTACAAGAAGCATTGCCTGATGAACGGACTGGACGACATCGACTTCTTGGTGGAGAACAGGGGGAAGATTGAAGAATACGAATCGATGGCACGCAGATGACGCAGATTATGCAGATGGACGCAGATTTTTTATATGAAGAGGAAACAAAAGAAATTATCGCAGCTTTCTATGAAGTGTATAATGCCTTAGGTTATGGTTTTCTGGAGAGGGTGTATCAGAATGCGCTCTATCAGGAACTGAAGCGGCGTGGATTCTCCTGTGAGACTCAGAAACATATAGAGGTGTATTTCAAGGGGTGCAAGGTCGGCGATTATTATGCAGATATGCTTGTGAATCAAAGTATCATTCTTGAACTGAAAGCAGCAGAAAGTCTTTGTCGCGAACACGAATTGCAACTGATAAACTATCTGAAGTCAACAGAGATAGAAGTGGGACTTCTGCTGAATTTCGGCGAACGGCCTCAGTTTAAGAGAAAGGTCTTTGCCAATGAAAGAAAGATAAATCTGCGTTCATCGGCTGAATCGGCGTCATCTGCGTGCCAAGTAAACAAAAGCAACGAACTATGAACCATCCGAAAATAGAAATCATGGACACCACCCTGCGCGACGGGGAGCAGACCAGCGGCGTCTCCTTCGTGCCCCACGAGAAGCTGATGATAGCCCGTCTGCTGCTCGAGGAGCTCAAGGTGGACCGCGTGGAGGTTGCCTCCGCCCGCGTGTCCGACGGCGAGGCCGATGCCGTACGCATGATCTGCGACTGGGCGGCGCGCCGCGGACTGCTACAGCGCGTCGAGGTACTGGGCTTCGTGGACGGGCATGCCTCTGCCGACTGGATACACGCCGCGGGATGCCGTGTCATCAACCTGCTGTGCAAGGGCTCGCTCAAACACTGCACCTACCAGCTGAAGAAGACTCCCGAGGAGCACATCGCCGACATTCGTGCGGTGGTGGACTACGCCGAGGGCCTCGACATGGAGGTCAATGTCTACCTCGAAGACTGGAGCAACGGCATGAAGGACTCGCCCGAATACGTCTTCCAACTGATGGACGCGCTGGCCGGAACGAGCATCCGCCGATTCATGCTGCCCGACACGCTGGGCATACTCAACCCCCTGCAGGTTATCGAATACATGCGCAAGATGAAGAAGCGCTATCCGCAGGCGCACTTCGACTTCCACGCACACAACGACTACGACCTCGCCGTCTCCAACGTACTGGCTGCCGTGCTGAGTGGATGCCGGGGCCTGCACACCACCATCAACGGACTGGGCGAACGCGCCGGAAACGCACCCCTGGCCAGCGTGCAAGCCATCCTGAAGGACCACTTCAACGCACGGACCAGCATCGACGAAAGCCGCCTGAACGAAGTGAGCCGTGTCGTAGAGTCATACTCGGGCATAGCCATCCCCGCCAACAAGCCTATCGTCGGCGAAAACGTCTTTACGCAGGTGGCGGGCGTACATGCCGACGGCGACAACAAGCGCAATCTCTACTACAACGACCTGCTGCCCGAACGCTTCGGCCGACGGCGCGAGTATGCGCTGGGCAAGAATTCCGGCAAGGCCAACATACGCAAGAATCTGGAAGACCTCGGGCTGCAGCTCGACGACGAGTCAATGCGCAAGGTCACCGAACGCATCATCGAGCTGGGCGACAAAAAGGAGCTGGTCACACAGGAAGACCTGCCCTACATCGTCTCCGACGTGTTGAAGCACGACGTCCGCACCGAGCGCGTCAAGCTCAAGAGCTATATCGTCAACCTGGCCTACGGGTTGAAGCCGATGGCCACCATCAAGGTAGAAGTAAACGGAAAGGAATACGAGGAAAACAGCAGCGGCGACGGTCAGTACGACGCCTTCGTCCGAGCCTTGCGCAAGGTGTATAAGGGTACCCTCGGCCGGCGCTTCCCGATGCTGACGAACTACGCCGTGAGCATACCTCCCGGCGGACGCACCGACGCCTTCGTACAGACGGTCATCACGTGGAGCTTCGACGACAAGGTGTTTCGCACCCGAGGCCTCGACGCCGACCAGACGGAGGCGGCCATCAAGGCCACGATGAAGATGCTGAACCTCATCGAGGACAGCTACGACGAGGCACCGGCCGCGGTGTAAACGGGCTGCCGCGCGCAGGCGGACGGACCATCGTCCGTCGTCCGTCGCAAATCAGTTTTCTTTACATCGAGACCCTGCTCCGAGGGGCCTCCGAAGGGGGGCGGAAGGGGGCTTTTCAGTACCCCTCCAAGACTGCCCTACTACGGCGTTGAAACTGCGATACTACGGCGTTGAAAATGCGAAGTAACGCAGTTGAAACTGCGAAGTAACGCATTTTTAACGACGAAGTATCGCCGTTTCGACCCCCTCTACAGACCCTTCTGGCGGCACTTTGGGCCATTTTCGGCTCCCCGCCCGCGTCGCCGCGGACGGAGGCCGTCGGAGGTCTGCCGATTTTATCGGAAACTATCGTTGGAGATACTGAAAAATTTTACTAATTTCACCGCCCGAACGGAAACGGAACGTATGAAGAAGACAAAGCTGAAACCTTGGATGCGCTACGCGCTAGTGTTCGCCGCGCTGCTGGCCTTGAACGCAGGACTGCGCTGGATAAGTCCCGGCGACGAATGGAAAGACGGCAATCTGCTGGTGAACCTCGTGGCGACGGCCCTGTTCACCGCAGGCTTCGCCGCCGCCGACCGCCGCTGGCGGCGGAACAAACCCTACAGAGACAAACTGAAGCAATTACTACATAACAACGAACAATAGATATGGAACTGAAAGTAGCAGTACTGGCCGGTGACGGTATCGGCCCCGAAATATCCGCCGTAGGCGTGGATGTAATGACCGCCGTATGTGAGAAGTTTGGACACAAAGTGACGTATGAGTACGCCCTCTGCGGCGCGCATGCCATCGACGAGGTGGGCGACCCGTTCCCCGAAGAGACCTTCCGCATCTGCCAAAGTGCGGATGCCGTACTCTTCTCGGCCGTGGGCGACCCGCGCTTCGACAACGACCCCACCGCCCGCGTGCGCCCCGAGCAAGGCCTGCTGGCCATGCGCAAGCGGCTCGGGCTCTTTGCCAACATCCGCCCCGTGCAGACGTTCAAATGCCTGCTCCACAAGTCGCCCCTGCGTGCCGAGCTGGTCGAAGGCGCCGACTTCCTCTGCATCCGCGAGCTGACGGGCGGCATGTACTTCGGCGAGAAGTATCAGGACAACGACAAGGCATGGGACACGAACTACTACACGCGCCCCGAGGTAGAGCGTATCCTGCGCGTCGGATTCGAGTACGCCATGAAGCGCCGCCGCCACCTGACGGTGGTGGACAAGGCCAACGTCCTGGCTTCCTCCCGCCTCTGGCGCCAGATAGCCCAGGAAATGGCCCCGCAGTATCCCGAAGTGACGACGGACTACATGTATGTGGACAACGCCGCAATGAAGATGATACAGGAACCGCGCTTCTTCGATGTGATGGTGACAGAGAATACCTTCGGAGATATCCTCACGGACGAGGGCTCCGTCATCAGCGGTTCGATGGGGCTGCTGCCCTCCGCCTCGACGGGCGAGAGCACGCCGGTATTCGAGCCCATCCACGGCTCGTGGCCGCAGGCACGGGGACTGAACATCGCCAACCCGCTGGCGCAGGTGCTGTCCGTGGCCATGCTTTTCGAGTACTTCGACCTCAAGGAAGAGGGTGCCCTCATCCGCCGTGCCGTCGACGCCTCGCTCGATGCCTGCGTCCGCACGCCCGAGATTCAGGTTGAAGGCGGCGAACGTTACGGCACGAAAGAAGTGGGTGCCTGGTTGGTGGATTATCTGAAGAAAGCCTGACGCACCATGATAGCCCGTAACCTCATCGACCTTGTGGGCCGCACACCGCTCATGGAGCTGTCGGCCTACAGCCGCCTGCACGGTCTGGCTTGCCCGCTGGTGGCGAAGCTGGAGATGTTCAACCCCTCGGGCAGCGTCAAGGCACGCACCGCCCTCGCTATGATAACCGACGCCGAGGCGCGCGGCCAGCTGCGTCCGGGCGCCACGCTCATCGAGCCCACCAGCGGCAACACGGGCATCGGACTGGCTATGGTGGCCGCCATCAAGGGCTACCGCCTCGTCCTCACCATGCCCGAGACGATGAGCCTCGAACGCCGCAACCTGCTTGCGGCGCTCGGCGCGGAGATTGTCCTCACGCCCGGTGCGCAGGGCATGGCGGGTTCCATCGCCGCGGCCGAGGCCCTGCGCGACGCCACGTCCGGCGCCGTCATCCTCCAGCAGTTCGACAACCCCGCCAACGCCGCCGTGCACGAGCGCACCACCGGCGAGGAAGTGTGGGCCGACACAGCGGGGCAGGTCGACGTCTTCGTGGCGGGCGTAGGTACGGGCGGCACCGTCAGCGGCGTGGCCCGCGCGCTCAAGCGTCACCGTCCGGACGTGCACGTAGTGGCCGTCGAACCGGCCTCGTCGCCCGTGCTCAGCGGCGGCGTGGCAGGTCCGCACCGCCTGCAGGGCATCGGGGCCAACTTCGTGCCCGGCAACTACGACGCCACGGTGGTCGACGAAGTGCTTCCCGTGGCCGACGACGACGCCTTCCTTGCCGCCCGCCAGCTGGCCGCTACCGAAGGTCTGCTGGCCGGCATCTCCTCGGGTGCCGCCCTGCATGCCGCCTGCGTCCTGGCCCGCAGGCCCCGATGGCTGGGCCGGCGCATCGTGGTGCTTCTGCCCGATACGGGCGAGCGCTACCTCTCGGCGGGGCTGTATTGACCGTGCCTCGTGTTACACCTTATATATATAGTATATGTTGATTGGAAGTTAAAGAAGTTATCGCTCCGCTAGGAGTTAAGAAGTTAAGCCCAATGTTCCGGCTGTGGCCTCGTATCTGTTCCTTGTGTCCGGCGGTACGTAGCATTTGGCAAAGCATTCGGCTTAACTTCTGAACGGAGCGTAGCGGAGTGGTAACTTCTTTAACTCCTTAACTCCTGATTGTCCTGATATGTTTATCGTTATGAAGCAAACCGTTCTGATTCTCCTGCTGGCCGTTTCCGTCAGCCTGCCGGCCCTGTCGCAAACCTACGACGAGTGGTGCGAACGCGCCGTGGCAGCTACCGAGCAAGACAGCCTTGCGCGTGCCGAAGAGTGTATCCGCCAGGCCCTGCGTCTGGAGCCTGCCAATCCGCGCAACGCCCTGCTCTTCTCCAACCTCGGCACTATCCAGCGCAGCCAGCGCCGCTACGAGCAGGCGTTGGAGTCCTATCGGCTGGCCCTCAACATCGCGCCCATGTCCGTACCCATCCTGATGAACCATGCCACGCTCTCGCTGGAGCTTGGGCAATACGACAAGGCGCGTGCCGACTACTCTCAGGTCATCGAGCTGGAGCCCCACAATTGCGAAGCCCTCCTGATGCGTGCCTATATCTACATGCAGCAGCGCGACTACAAGTTTGCCCGCCTAGACTACGACACCCTCCTCAAGGTCGAGCCGCAGCATTACAGTGCCCGCCTCGGGCTGGCCACGCTTCATCAGCGCGAATCCCGCTACGGCGAAGCCCTGAAGGTGCTCGAAGGCATGCTGACCGACAAAGGCGGGCCGTCGCCCTACACTCCGCGCGAGTTGGCGGTGGTCTGCGTGGCCCGTGCCGGCGTCGAGCTGGACATGCTCAACCCCGACCTTGCGCTGATGGACCTGGACGAGGCCATCCGCCTGGATGCGTCGCAGGCCGAAGCCTACCTGATGCGCGGGCGTGTCTGGCTGATGAAGGGGAAAAAGACACAGGCCAAGCGCGACCTGGAGAAAGCCGTCGCCTTGGGTGTTCCTCAGAGTGAGGTGCGCGATCTGATGCGCCAGTGTCGTTAAAGGGAATGGGGCACCGTTCAGACGAAGCGCCGTATGAGCTTCACGAACGCTGCCCCATATTTCTTTTTCTTGTAGTCGCTGATGCCGCTCACGTTGCCGAAGGCCTCGAGTGTGACCGGCCGCTGCAGGGCCAGCAGATGCAGTACCTTGTCGGAGAGGATGAGATAGGCGGGCAGTACTTCTTCGTCGGCCAGCTGCTTCCGCAGGGCCTTGAGGGCTTCGAAGAGGTCGGTGCTTTCGCCGCCTTCCGCGCCCAGAGGCAGTTCGCGCAGGATGGGGGCGGCTTTTCTCTTTTTCCTGCCCCGGTTGGCCGACGCTTCCTCTCTGCGTATCACGACCAGGCTGGCCTTTTCCCTACCGAAGAGCACGTCGCTTCCGGCGGGAGTAATCTTTAGGTGGTTGCTCTCGTTGTAGGCCACCTCAAAGTATCCCATCTGTAACATCTGCAACAGATAGTCTTGCCAGTCGCGGGCCGGTATGTCGCGGCCGGCACCGTAGGTCTTCAGCTGGTGGTAGCCTTTTTCCTTCAGTTCGGCATTCAGGTTGCCGCGCAGGATATCTGTCAGCATCGGGGTGGCCACCTGCTGGTTGGTGCGGGCGATGGCACTCAAGGCCTTCTGCACGATGATGGTTCCGTCGAAGCGTTCGGGCGGATTCTTGCACACGTCGCAATTGCCGCAGTCGTGTGTCCGTTGTTCGCCGAAATAGTTCAGCAGGATGCGCCGGCGGCAGATGTCGGCTTCGGCATATTGCTGCATGCGCTGTAGCTTTTCCAGATTGATTTCGCTTTGTCCGCTTTCGGTGGCAAACTTGGTGAGCAGGATGAGGTCGGCCATCGAGTAGAAGAGCAGCGTGTCGCTCGGCAGGCCGTCGCGTCCGGCCCGTCCTATTTCCTGATAGAAGCTCTCAATGCTCTTGGGCAGGTTGTAGTGGATGACCCACCGCACGTTGCTCTTGTCGATGCCCATGCCGAAAGCGACGGTAGCGCACACCACCTGTACGCGGTCGTTGATGAAGTCGTCCTGCGCACGGTTACGCTTCTCTGCCTCCAGCCCTGCATGATAGATGGCGGTGCGGATGCCGTTCTTCTGTAGCATTTGTGCCACGTTTTCCGTATTCTTCCGGCTCATGCAGTAGATGATGCCGCTTTCGCCCCGATGGCGGGCGATGAACTCAAGGATGGCCTTGTTCTTCTCTTTCGACTGGTATCCCCGCTTGACGGTGAGGTTCAGGTTGGGGCGGTCGAATGAGGAGAGGAAGATGCGCGGTTCCCGCAGGTGGAGCTGTTTCACAATGTCTTCGCGCGTCAGCTTGTCCGCCGTGGCGGTCAGGGCGATGACGGGCGTCTGCGGGAAGAAACTTCTCAGGATGCCCAGTTGGGTATATTCGGGGCGGAAGTCGTGTCCCCATTGCGAAATGCAGTGTGCTTCGTCGATGGCGAAAAAGGAAACATGTATGTCGCGCAGGAAATAGTTGGCTTCGGCCACCAGCTTCTCGGGCGATATGTAGAGCAGTTTCAACCGGCCTTCCATGCATGCCCGTCGGATGCGCAGGTTCTCTGTCTCATCGTTGTTGCTGTTCAGGGCTGCGGCGGCGATTCCGTTGTTGCACAGGCTTTCCACCTGGTCCTTCATCAGCGAGATGAGGGGCGACACCACGACGGCTGTACCTTCGCACACAATGGCCGGTACCTGGTAGCAGACAGACTTCCCGCCGCCGGTAGGCATCAGCACCAGCGTGTCTTTCTTTTGCAGCAGATGGCCGATGATTTCTTCCTGTAGCGGGCGGAAGCTGGAGTATCCAAAATAGGTCTTGAGTACTTGTTGGATTTGGCTCATAGGGTGGTGTCTATATTTTTTGTTTGGCAAAGTTACACCATTTATTTTAATATTTCTCCCTCTTTTCCCGTGAATATTCGGATGCGTCTTGCGATGGTTAAACCGATTTAGTTACATTTTTATGCTTTTATTCAAACTTTTTTATTCTTTCTGGGCGAAAAATTTGTACGAAAACTGTTGCATATTTCAAAAAAAAAGCAGACTTTTGTATGTCCAAAACAAAAATACTTTGTCAGGATATAAATGTAAAACCCCTAACCAGTTAATTCAATGAGTGATTTAGAAAACAAAACGCAGGAAGAGGCGCCTAAGAAACGTCCGTACAATTTGCGTGAAAAGAAAGAAAAAGACGCGGCTTACCGTGCTTTGATCCGTCCCGAACTGGCTGACGAACTGTATGACAAGATTATGAACATCATTGTGGTACAAAAGAAGTACAGAGACCGTGATTATTCGGCTAAAGAGTTGGCAAAGGATTTGGAAACCAATACCCGTTACCTTTCTGCTGTAGTCAATTCACGTTTTGGTATGAACTATTCTTGCCTGTTGAACGAGTATCGTGTAAAGGAAGCGATGCACCTGCTCAAGGACAAACGATATGCCGACAAGAATGTGGAGGAAATCAGTATGATGGTAGGTTTTGCCAACCGTCAGTCTTTCTATGCTGCTTTCTACAAGAATGTAGGTGAGACTCCCAACAGCTATCGTAAAAAGCATGCCGAGAAGAAGAAATAAGCTGACTCCGTAAGGAGATGGTGAAAAAGGAAATATTCGGAAGTCTGCACTTCGGAGTACTTCCTTTTTTATTTGTCCCTTTTTATGCAGCATGCAGGAACCGATGATTCTAAAACCTACTGATATATAGATATGAGAAAACAACTTATTTCGATGGCCGCCGCTCTGACCCTGCTCTCAGCTTGCGGAGGTCAGAAACAAACGACTGCCGAGGCAGAAAAATTTGATTATACAGTGGAACAATTTGCAGATTTACAGATTTTACGCTATCGTGTGCCGGGCTTTGAGGAGCTTTCACTCCAGCAGAAGCAGCTGGTTTATTATCTGACAGAAGCGGCTCTGCAGGGCCGTGACATCCTGTTCGACCAGAACGGCAAATACAACCTCCGCATCCGCAAGGCATTGGAGGCTGTTTATACAGGTTATAAGGGCGACAAGCAGTCGGCCGACTTCAAGGCAATGGAGGTTTATCTCAAGCGCGTATGGTTCTCCAACGGCATCCACCATCACTACGGATGCGAGAAGTTTGTGCCGGGTTTTACCCCCGAATTCTTCAAGCAGGCTCTGGCCGGTGTCGATGCTTTCCAGCTTCCTTTGGCCGAAGGGCAGACACTGGAGCAATTCTGTGACGAGATTTTCCCCGTCATTTTCGACCCGGCCGTGATGCCCAAGCGCGTCAATCAGGCCGATGGCGAAGACCTGGTGCTCACCTCCGCCTGCAACTACTATGAGGGTGTAACGCAGAAGGAAGCTGAAGACTTCTACAACGCCCTGAAGGATCCCAAGGACGAAACGCCCGTTTCCTATGGACTAAACAGCCGTTTGGTGAAGGAAAACGGCCGTGTTCAGGAAAAGGTATGGAAGGTGGGTGGACTTTATGGCCAGGCACTCGAGAAGATTGTCTACTGGCTGAAGAAAGCCGAAGGTGTGGCCGAGACACCCGAACAGAAGGCGGTCATCGCCAAGTTGGTGGAATACTACGAAACAGGCGACCTGAAGACTTTCGACGACTATGCAATTCTTTGGGTGAAAGATTTGAATTCGCGCGTGGATTTCGTGAACGGCTTTACCGAAAGCTATGGTGACCCGCTGGGCATGAAGGCCAGCTGGGAGTCGCTTGTCAATTTCAAGGACCTCGAGGCTACCCGCCGTACGGAAATCATCAGCAGTAATGCCCAGTGGTTCGAAGACCACTCGCCGGTGGACAAGCAATTCAAGAAAGAAGAAGTGAAAGGCGTTTCGGCCAAGGTCATCACCGCCGCCATCTTGGCAGGTGACCTCTATCCGGCTACGGCTATCGGCATCAACCTGCCCAACGCCAACTGGATACGTAGCCAGCACGGCTCCAAGTCGGTGACTATCGGCAACATTACCGATGCTTACAACAAGGCCGCCCACGGCAATGGCTTCAACGAAGAGTTTGTTTATAGCCAAGCCGAACTGGACAATATCAACAAGTATGCCGACCTGACCGACGAACTTCATACCGACCTGCACGAATGCCTCGGCCATGGTTCGGGCAAGCTGCTTCCAGGTGTTGACCCCGATGCCCTGAAGGCTTATGGCTCTACTATCGAGGAGGCCCGTGCAGACTTGTTCGGCCTTTATTATGTAGCCGACCCCAAATTGGTTGAGCTGGGACTTCTGCCTGATGCCGATGCCTACAAGGCCCAGTTCTATACCTACCTGATGAACGGCCTGATGACCCAGCTGGTACGCATTGAGCCGGGCAACCAGATTGAGGAAGCCCACATGCGCAACCGTGCCCTTATCGCCCGTTGGGTGTACGAGAAGGGAGCGGCCGACAAGGTGGTCGAACTGAAGAAGAAGGATGGCAAGACCTACGTGGTGGTGAACGACTATGCCAAGGTGCGTGTTCTCTTCGGCGAATTGCTGGCCGAAATCCAGCGCATCAAGTCGACGGGCGACTTCGAAGGCGCACGCCAGCTGGTCGAGAACTATGCCGTGAAGGTCGATCCCGAACTGCATGCCGAAGTGCTCGAACGCTACAAGAAGCTGAACTTGGCTCCCTACAAGGGTTTTGTCAATCCGAAGTATGAGGCCGTGACCGACGCCGAAGGCAACATCACCGACGTGAAGGTGACCTACGACGAAGGCTATGCCGAGCAGATGCTCCGCTATAGCAAGGATTATGCCACCCTGCCTTACGTCAACGAATAAGACTTGACGTACGATATACCTGTCTTTAGGCACGGATGCCACGGATTTTCACGGACGAGCCCATGTGACAATTCGTGTCGTTCGTGCCTAAAGTGTCCCAAGAGAAGGCCTTATGAGGCTACTATTGTTATTTTCACTATATTTGAATGATGGACTTACACGAACAACTGAAAGATATCAAGACTCAGCTCCGCCTTTCGATGAACGGCGCCGTGTCGCAAAGCATGCGCGAGAAGGGGCTTGTCTATAGACTGAACTTCGGCGTCGAGCTGCCCCGCATCAAGGGAATTGCCGCCATTTATGAGAAAGACCACGCTCTGGCTCAGGCCTTGTGGAAGGAAGACATCCGCGAATGCAAGATACTGGCCGGCCTGCTCCAGCCTGTTGATACCTTCCTGCCCGAGATAGCCGACATCTGGGTGGATACCATGCCCACGGTCGAGATTGCCGAACTCACGTCAATGAATCTCTTCCAGCATCTACCTTATGCACCTGCCAAAGCCTTCCGTTGGATAGCTGACGAGCGCGAGTTGGCACAAGTGTGCGGCTTCCTCACCATCGCCCGCCTGCTTCAGAAGAAGGGCGATATGGACGACCGCGTAGCCAATGAGTTTCTCGACCAGGCTGTGTCGTGCTTCCTCGCGGGCTCCTATGCCGTACGCAATGCTGTTGCCGCTGCCCTCCGCCGCTTCATGGAGCATAGCGAGGAGCATGCGTTCAGGGTTTGCCGATGCGTGGACGGTATGAAAGATTCTTCTTCCGAAGCTGAACGCCTGCTTTATGAAGTGGTGAGCGCTGTGGTCGAATGACTTGGGGGTGGCTGTAACTTTTCCCGCTTTTCCTTTTGCTTTCCACAAAAAAGGCTTAACTTTGTTGGCTGATTAAAAAGAAACGGACTGAAAGATGGAGGTTCAAAATGTGAAAGATACAGTCAGGCAGATATTCACCGAATATCTCAATGCGAACGGGCATCGGAAGACTCCCGAACGCTATGCCATACTTGATACCATCTACTCCATCGACGGCCATTTCGACATCGACACGCTCTACTCGCTCATGGCCGACCAGGAAAAGTTCCGTGTCAGCAGGGCTACTCTTTACAATACCATTATCCTGCTCATCAACGCGCGGCTGGTCATCAAGCACCAGTTCGGCAATTCGTCGCAATACGAGAAGAGCTACAACCGCGACACACACCATCATCAGATCTGTACCCAGTGTGGCAAGGTGACGGAGTTTCAGAACGAAGACCTCCAGCATGCCATCGAGCATACCAAGCTCAGCCGTTTCAATCTGACGCATTATTCCCTCTACATGTATGGATTGTGCAGCAAGTGCGAGCGGGCCAACAAGAAAAAATTGAAGAACAACATTCATAAGAAAGAAAAATGAAAGTAGATGTACTGTTAGGATTACAATGGGGCGACGAAGGCAAAGGCAAAGTCGTCGACGTACTGACGCCGCGCTACGACGTGGTGGCTCGTTTTCAGGGCGGACCGAATGCCGGTCACACGCTGGAGTTCGAAGGTCAGAAGTATGTACTCCGCTCGATTCCTTCGGGAATTTTCCAGGGCGACAAGGTGAATATCATCGGTAACGGCGTGGTGCTCGACCCGGCCCTCTTCAAGGCTGAGGCCGAAGCGCTCGAGGCCTCGGGTCACGACCTGAAGCAACGCCTTCACATCTCGAAGAAGGCTCATCTCATCATGCCTACCCACCGTCTGCTCGACGCCGCTTATGAGGCTGCCAAGGGCGATGCCAAGGTGGGCACGACAGGCAAGGGCATCGGTCCTACCTATACCGACAAGGTAAGCCGCAACGGCTTGCGCGTGGGCGACCTGCTGCACAACTTCGACCAGAAGTATGCCGCCGCCAAGGCCCGCCACGAGCAGATACTCAAGAGCCTGAACTTCGAATACGACTTGGCTGAGGCCGAAAAGACCTGGTTCGAAGGCATCGAATACCTGAAGCAATTCCAGCTGGTGGACAGCGAACACGAAATCAACGGCCTCCTGAACGAAGGCAAGTCTGTCCTCTGCGAGGGTGCACAGGGTACGATGCTCGACATCGATTTCGGTTCTTATCCTTTCGTTACTTCGTCCAACACTATCTGTGCGGGTGCCTGCACGGGTTTGGGTGTGGCTCCCTGCAAGATAGGTGACGTGTACGGCATTTTCAAGGCCTATTGTACGCGCGTAGGTGCCGGTCCTTTCCCCACCGAGCTCTTCGACGAGACGGGCGACAAGATCTGTACCCTCGGACATGAATTCGGTTCCGTCACTGGCCGTCGTCGCCGTTGCGGATGGATTGACCTCGTAGCATTGAAATATGCCATCATGGTAGACGGCGTGACGAAGCTCATCATGATGAAGAGCGACGTGCTCGACACGTTCGAAACCATCAAGGCTTGTGTGGCCTACAAGATGGACGGCGGGGAAATCGACTACTTCCCCTTCGACATTGCCGAGGGCGTAGAGCCAGTCTACGTAGAGCTGCCCGGCTGGAAGACCGACATGACCAAGATGCAGAGCGAGGACGAGTTCCCCGAAGAATTCAACGCCTATCTGTCCTTCCTCGAAGAGCAGCTGGGTGTGCCCATCAAGATTGTGTCTGTAGGTCCTGACCGTGAACAGACCATCGAACGATATACCGAGGAATAATTCGGATGCGACAGACAAAACGTAGGCTTTTCCTGCCCGCTTCAGGAAGCCTGCGTTTTTTGTTTCTTAAAACATACTTTTCATTTACCTAAAACACCCTTTTCGTTATGAAAACACGTATTTTTGCTTTGTTCCTTTTGATGGGAACCTGTTTGTCACTTCCTGTGCGTGCCCAGAGTTATACGCCCACGGAAGAGAATCTGAAGTCACGTCAGGAGTTCCGCGATGCCCGTTTCGGCATATTCCTCCATTGGGGACTGTACGCCATGCTGGCTACGGGCGAATGGACCATGACCAACAACGACCTGAATTACAAGGAGTATGCCAAATTGGCAGGCGGATTCTATCCTTCGAAGTTCAATGCTGCCGAGTGGGTGGCCGCCATCAAGGCTTCGGGAGCCAAGTACATCTGCTTCACAACCCGTCATCACGAAGGTTTCTCCATGTTCGACACAAAATACTCGGACTACAACGTGGTGGACGCTACCCCCTTCAAGCGCGATGTCTTGAAGGAGCTGGCCGACGAGTGCCACAAGCAGGGCATCCGTCTGCACCTCTATTATTCACACCTCGACTGGTATCGTGAAGACTATCCGTGGGGACGCACGGGACGGGGTACAGGCCGCTCCAATCCTGAAGGCAACTGGGCCAGCTACTATCAGTTCATGAACAACCAGCTGACGGAGTTGCTCACCAACTATGGCCCGATAGGTGCCATCTGGTTTGACGGCTGGTGGGACCAGGACCAGAACCCCGACTTCGACTGGCAGCTGCCCGGCCAGTATGAGTTGATACACAAGTTGCAACCCGCCTGCCTCGTGGGCAACAATCATCATCAGGTGCCTTTCGAGGGCGAGGATATCCAGATTTTCGAACGCGACCTGCCGGGTGAGAACAAGGCTGGCCTTTCGGGTCAGGACATCAGCCGCCTGCCGCTGGAAACGTGCGAGACAATGAACGGCATGTGGGGTTACAAGATTACCGACCAGAACTATAAATCGACCAAAACTTTGATTCACTATCTGGTGAAGGCTGCCGGCAAGGATGCCAACCTGCTGATGAACATCGGCCCTCAGCCCGACGGATGCCTGCCTCAGGTAGCCGTAGAGCGTCTGAAGGAGATGGGCGAATGGATGAAGACCTATGGTGAAACCATCTATGGCACGCGTGGCGGTTGTGTGGCTCCCCATCCCTGGGGCGTGACCACGCAGAAGGGCAACCGGTTGTTTGTCCACATCCTCGACCTGCAGGACAAGGCACTCTTCTTGCCTTTGGAAGGTAAGAAAGTGAAGAGCGCGGTTGATTTTGCAAGCCGGCAGGCCTTGAAGTTCAAGCGGGTGGACGGCGGCATTACCCTCCAGCTCGACGAAGTGCCCACGGAAGTGGACAAGGTTGTTGAGTTGCAGCTCGACTGATTTAGATTGAACCATAATCAGGAAACGCAGATTCTCTCAGGGACATGAGCCTTGAGTGAATCTGCGTTTGTTGTCTTGGGAGTCAGAAGACGAAGGTAACGGCAGCTCCCAGCGTGACATTGTGCATGCGGGTTCGCCGGGTATACGATTGGGGGGTACGGTGGCCGTTTTCGTTCGTCCACGAGTTCCGCAGGTCGTACGTCAGGCGCGGGGCGGAAAAGTCGTAGTCGGCATAGAGGCGCAGGGCGGCATCCTTTTTGTAGCGGTAACTCAGCCAGACGCCTGTGCCTGCCTTCCATGCCCGGCTTTTCCTTATGCTCAGAAATTCTTCGTCCACAAATTCCTCCTGTAGAAGTTCGTAGGCAGACAAGCCTTCTTCCCGCATGTAGTGTTCCACATCCTGCTTGTAATAGCGGTTGTAGCTTGCTTCGTCCACCAGCTTGCGGTCGAATATCTGCGGATTGATGCGGCATACGGAGTGGAGGTTGAAGTCTGCTGTCAGCCTTCGCCCGGCCAGCAGTTTGCCTCCCGCCTGCCATTGTCGGCTGAAAGGGTAGGACAGGTAAATACCCAGGTCCATGTCGAACAGGCCGAGGTGGTCCGATTCCAGTCCTTTCAGCAGGAACAGGTTGACAGGTGCGCCTTCCTTGCGGTCGCCGTCCATGTCGAAACGCTCCAGGTTCTCGGTCGGGATGTCGGCCACGACAGGCGTGGTACTCACCCTCAGACGGCCTCCCAATCCGATGTAGGTGTTGGCAAACCAGGCTCCTTCCACGCTTACCACGGTACTTGTACCCGTCCGGAGCCGCATGCCCAGTGGTGTGCCGTCTTGGGTGTCATAGAGTTCAGCCGTGGGCAGATAGGCAGGCCCGGTGGCTGCTCCCATGCTGAAGGCCAGGAATGAAGGGGCGTCCGTCCGGTTGTAGTCGGGCGTATTTTTTCGGGTGGCTGCCTGCGGCTTGAATATCAGGTCGCTCAGGAAATATCCCAAGTCGGCCGACAAGATACCGATGCCGGCCCCCACCAGCACGTCGCTTATCCAGTGGCGGTTGTTCAGCTGGCGGGTGACGCCTGTCAGCCCTGCCAGTGTGTAGCCGCCGATACTGTACCACGGGCTTTTCATGCCATATTCCTTGTGCAGGATGGTGGCGCAGAGGAAAGCGGTGGCCGTGTGTCCCGAAGGAAAGGAGTTGCGGGTCGAGTGGTCGGGCCTCCATTCCCTGACCGTGTATTTCAGGCCGTTCACCATGCCTGCCATCAGAACTGCCGAGAAGGCGTTGCTCACCGCCAGTTCGCCCCATGTGCTCCGGCTCTGCACGCCTGCTGCCTTCAGGCCCCAGGTGGCGGCCAGCGGCACATATTGCGTGTAGTCGTCGTAACGCTTGTGGAAGGCGGGCTCGAAACGGTTGCGCAGGGTTCGGAAGTGTGTGTTATGTTCCTTGACCACGACGCCTGCCAGGATGAAGGGCAGCCCCATATACGAGAAGTTGTGCGCAAAGGCTTCGCGGGCACGGTAAGTGGATACGGTCAGCGTGTCTTTGGCGCTGGGTGTAGCCGCCGTCAGGTTGAGGGCTGTCAGGACCAGGAGGATGGGGATGAAGAAATACTTGCGTGTCATGATTTTTGTTTCTTGTATCGGTTCATGCAGATGCGTCGGCAAAGGTACAGCCTTTTCTCCCGCCAACCATGGAGGACTGATGTACTTTGATTCTATCTAATCGATTGAAATACAGACGAATGATTCTGGATGTGATGTACATTGCATTCTGCTTTGTCAGTGCAGTTGGATGTGAGATATGCTTCTTGGTAGGAAAGGGCAGGTTGGGAGAAAATCTATAATCTGTGTTAATTCATGCGGTTACTTGCCTGTCATCCTTTATCTTTGGCAAACTATTTGTATGTTATTAAAAAACGCATATTGTCAAATTTAAAAAGAAGAGAATAGATTATGGGAACAGGAATGATAGGAATGCAGTGGATTATATTTATCGGCGTAGCCGTTGTGAGCTGGCTGGTGCAGATGAACCTGCAGAACAAGTTCAAGAAGTATTCGAAAATACCTACTGGAAACGGTATGACAGGCGCCGACGTGGCCCGCAAGATGCTCAACGACAACGGGATTTATGACGTACAGGTCACTTGTACGCCCGGACACCTGACCGACCACTACAACCCCGCCAACAAGACCGTCAACCTGAGTGAGAGCGTTTACTCCAGCAACAGCATCATGGCCGCCGCCGTAGCCGCCCACGAGTGTGGACACGCCTTGCAGCATGCCCGTGCCTATGCACCGCTCACCCTGCGCAGCAAGCTGGTGCCGGTCGTTTCGTTTGCTTCAAACATCATGACGTGGGTGCTACTGGCCGGTATTTTGCTGCTGGACGTCAATTCGAACTTCCTGCTGGCAGGTATCATCCTCTTTGCGATGACCACGCTGTTCAGTTTTGTCACTCTGCCGGTGGAAATCAATGCCAGCCGCAGGGCGTTGGTATGGCTCAGTGCGAGCGGCATCACCAATTCCTATAACCACGATAAGGCCGAAGACGCCCTCCGCTCTGCTGCCTATACCTATGTAGTGGCTGCTTTGGGTTCGTTGGCTACGCTGATTTATTATGTGATGATTTTCATGGGACGCCGCGAGTAATGGAAGAGGGGAATCGTTCCCCTTTGTCTTCGGCTTTTCCTCATCTTATATGCACGGCCGGTGCAATCCGTTTTCGGCGGATTTGCATCGGCCGTGTTTGTTTTTTGCGGACAATAGGGGCTCTTTGGAAGAAAATGGTTACATTTGCAGGTATTCTATACAGAAAACGCGAGAGAGACAATGCAACGTATTTTTAACTTTAATGTGTTCTTATATGAATAAAATCATTTCGTTCAAGGCCTTGGGCCTTCTGTTGTTGCTTTTTTGTGCCCAAGTGGCCGTGTATGCCCAAAATGCGAAACCGTTTGTCATCCCCGAACTGAAGGAATGGAAGGGTAAGGAGGGTGCCTTTGTTCCCTCGGCCGACATGCGTGTGGTCTATGCCGATGAGGCCTTGCGTGCTGTGGCCGAAGCCTTTGCTGCCGATTATGGGCAGATGTTCGGCGCCGCTCCTGCTGTCGCTCAGGGCAAGCCTTCAGAGGGCGACATCTACTTTACGCTGAAGAAAGACAAGAAACTGGGCCGCGAAGGCTATGCCATCCGGGTGGACCGCTACGTCACCGTCTCCGCTCCCGAGGTGGTCGGTGCCTACTGGGCTACGCGTACCCTGCTCCAGATGAGCGAACAGACGGAAGACCACCAGTTGCCGAAAGGTCAGTTGCGCGACTGGCCCGACTATGCCATGCGCGGCTTCATGATGGACTGCGGACGCAAGTTCATCCCCATGTCCTATATGCGCGACCTGGTGAAGATGATGGCCTACTATAAGATGAACACCCTGCAGGTGCACCTCAACGACAACGGCTTCAAGCAGTTCTTCGGCCACGACTGGGGACGCACTTACGCCGCTTTCCGTCTGGAGTGCGATACCTATCCCGGCCTCACCGCCCGCGACGGTTACTATACCAAGCGTGAGTTCATTGACTTCCAGGAAGAGGCCGCTTCACGTTTCGTCGAGATTATCCCCGAAATCGACGCGCCCGCCCATACGCTGGCCTTCACCCAATATAAACCAGAGATAGGCAGTAAGGAGTATGGCATGGACCATCTCGACCTGTTCAATCCCGAGACTTACAAGTTCATGGACGGCCTCTTCAAGGAATATTTGGAAGGAGACAAGCCTGTGTTCCGTGGCCCGCGTGTCCACATCGGTACCGACGAGTATTCCAACAAGAAGAAAGACGTAGTGGAGAAGTTCCGTGCCTTTACCGACCATTACATCCGCCTGGTGGAGAGCTACGGCAAGCAGGCCTGCGTATGGGGTGCACTGACCCATGCTGCCGGCGATACGCCCGTCAAGTCGGAGAACGTCATCATGAGCGCCTGGTACAATGGCTATGCCGATCCCAAAGAGATGGTGCGCCAGGGCTACAAACTCATCAGTATCCCCGACGGACTGGTCTACATCGTGCCTGCCGCCGGTTACTACTACGACTACCTGAATACCCAATATCTCTATGAGAAGTGGACGCCTGCCCACGTGGGCAAGGCTGTCTTCGAGGAGAAAGACCCCGCCATCCTGGGTGGTATGTTTGCCGTATGGAACGACCACGTGGGCAACGGTATCTCCGTCAAGGACATCCATCACCGCCTCTTCCCCGCCTTGCAGACGCTGGCCGCCAAGACGTGGGGCGCACAGGCAGGCCTGCCATACGCCGACTTCGACCGTCTGCGTCAGGGCTTGAGCGAAGCTCCCGGCGTCAACCAGATGGGGCGTATCGGCCGCACCGAAGGCTTGGTTTACGAAGTGGCCGAAGTACGTCCGGGTTCCAGCCTGGCCCATGAGGAGATAGGCTACGGCTATACCGTCAGCTTCGACCTCGAGGCTGCCGACGAGACTCCCGGCACCGAGCTCTTCCGTTCGGACAACGCTGTCTTCTACCTGGCCGATCCCGTCAGCGGCCGTTTCGGCTTTGCGCGCGACGGCTATCTGAACACCTTCCAGTTCCGTCCCTATCCGGGCGAGAAGCTGAACGTACAGGTGAAGGGTGACAACCGTTCCACCTCGCTCTATATTAACGGCAAGCTCGTCGAGACGATGGACATCCAGAAACGCTACTTTGACGAAGGCAAGACTTCCCTGAACTATGTGCGTACCCTTGTCTTCCCCCTCAAGAAGGCCGGCTCGTTCAAGAGCAAGATTACCAACCTGAAAGTTTACAACCGATAATTTCCTTTTAGATGAAGCATTTCCACCTCTCCACCTCGCTGCTGTGCTCGCTTTCGGGCACGGCAGCCGTGTTGCCCCTCCTTTCGTCCTGCTCCGCGCAGAAGAAGGCCGAGGCCAAGCCCTACAACATCGTCTACATCATGACCGACGACCACACGGCGCAGATGATGAGCTGCTACGACCGCCGCTACATCGAGACGCCCAACCTCGACCGCATCGCCGCCGACGGTGTGCGCTTCACCAACAGCTTCGTGGCCAACTCGCTGAGCGGTCCCAGCCGTGCCTGCATGATTACGGGCAAGCACAGCCATGCCAACGGCTTCACGGACAACACCACCTGCGTGTTCGACGGCTCCCAGCAGACCATGCCCAAGCTGCTCCAGCAGGCGGGCTACCAGACGGTCATCGTCGGCAAGTGGCACCTCGAAAGCCTGCCCACCGGCTTCGATTACTGGGAAATCCTGCCCGGCCAAGGCGACTACTACAACCCGCGCTTCATCACCATGCAGAACGATACCGTCACGGAGAAAGGTTATCTGACCAACCTCATCACCGACAAGAGCATCGACTGGATGGAGAACCGGCGCGACAAGGACAAACCTTTCTGCCTCTTCATCCACCACAAGGCCATCCACCGCAACTGGCTGCCCGAGCTGAAGTATCTCTCCCTCTACGAGGACAAGACTTTCCCCATGCCCGACAACTTCTATGACGACTACGAGGGCCGTCCGGCCGCCGCTGCGCAGGAGATGAGCATCTGGAAGGATATGGACATCATGTACGATACGAAGATGTACCGCAAGGATCTCAAGACTCCGCTCAAGGGAACTTATGAAGCCTTCATTGGCCGTCTGACGCCCGAAGAGCGTGCCCAGTACGATGCTTTCTACGCACCCATCATCGAGGAGTTCTACAAGAAGAACCCGCAGGGACGCGAGCTGGCCGAATGGAAGTACCAGCGCTACATGCGCGACTATGCCAAGGTGGTGAAGTCGCTCGACGACAACGTGGGCCGTGTGCTCGACTACCTGGAGGCGCAGGGCCTGCTGGACAACACCCTCGTGGTCTACACCTCCGACCAGGGCTTCTACATGGGCGAGCACGGCTGGTTCGACAAGCGCTTCATGTACGAAGAGTCCATGCGCACGCCGCTCGTGATGCGTCTGCCCAAGGACTTCCAGACGCGTGGCGACATCCCGCAGCTGGTGCAGAATATCGACTACGCGCCCACCTTCCTCGACCTGGCCGGAGCACCCATCCCCGACGACATCCAGGGCGTCTCTCTGCTGCCCTTGCTCCGAGGCGAGAAGCCGGCCGACTGGCGCAAGTCGCTCTACTACCACTTCTACGAGTATCCCGCCGAGCACATGGTGAAGCGCCACTACGGTGTGCGTACCGAGCGCTACAAGCTCATCCACTTCTACAACGACATCGACGAGTGGGAACTCTACGACCTCCAGGAAGACCCCAAGGAAATGAACAACCTTTATGGCAAGCCGGGCTACGAGGAAGTGACCCGCGAGCTGCACGCCGAGCTGAAGAAACTCCAGGCCCAGTACAAGGACCCTATTGAGGAGAAACTTCAGGCGGCAAAGGCCCGGCAGAAATAGTCTCTGCGGCACAGCCGGAACCGTTTCCGCAGGATTGCTGTAAGAATAAATAGATGCCCGTTACCGGATGGTTCATACCTCCGGTAGCGGGTTTTTCTATGCACCTTTCCAAAACGGGGAAAAACTTTCTATAGCCTTCTTAAAATAGGGGAAACCTTTTCCCTTTAAAGGAGAAGACCTTTCCCTTTCAAAGGTAAAGCCTTTCCCCTTTAAAGAGAAAAACATTCCCTCACTCGGGGAAAGGGGAGGAAAAAGGTCGCTCCTGCTTGTTAGGATAGGGCTTGTCTTTCTTCTGATTCGTCCGTGCAGGTTGGAAGTGTGGATGAAGAAATGGTTGAAATCAGTTTTTTTCTTATTTTTGCAATGAAAATAGCGTGAGTATAGATGAAAAACCGAAGACTTCCTTTTTATGTTTGCCTGCTGGCTGGTGCCGCGTGTGCATTGTTTTTTGCAGAGGCCTATCCGAAGGTAAGTGATTGGGATGTAGTATGCTGCTATGTAAAGTAGTTGAAGTGTTGGGAGATTTGTCTGATAGATTTTGTTGGATGTTATTTCTATATATTTGAGATATGGTATGAAAAAGTTAATTCTTTTCTTTTGTATCGTCGGGCTTTGTTCCTGTTCCCGTCAAACCGCTACCCATGTGTATACTTCTTTTGAAACGACGGATACGCTGGTCGCCCAGGTGCATTCCATCCCTCCTGTCATGCTGTATCCGAGAGGGTTGTTCCTGGACGGTTCCCGTCTGGTCGTTTTCAATGACAAGATGGATACCTGCTTTCAGGTGTTCGACCGTAACGATTTCCGGTATCTGTACAGTTTTGGCGTATTGGGTGAAGGTCCCGAAGATTTTCAGTTGCCTGTAGGGCAATTTGCGGGCCAGCATGCGGGGAAGACTTTTGTGACAGATATGGACAAGTTGAAGTCCATCTCTTTTGAATCGGGAAAACCAGTCATTTCCGTCCATCCGCTTCCTGTACAGCGTAGCTATTACAACGGCTTGATGATGCTGGCCGATTCTTTGTACGTCTGTGAAGCCGACCACGAAGATTCCAAAGAATATATTTTTATCCATCCGGACGGAAGTCAGGAGCAGAAAGTTGATTATCCGGAAACCGAAGAACGTTTCGGAAGTGTATTGGCCCGTAATCAGGCGTATGAACGATTGACCGCAGCCCGTCCTTCAGGAGAGTGCTTCGCCTCTTTCTATGTGTCCGACCGCCGTTTCCGCATCATCGACCGTTCCGGAAATATTCTGCATGACATTCTGTTGGACATTGCTCCCAAAGACCCGCAGATTCCTGTTGCATCTGATGAACGGCGGATCCATACACTGTCGGTCTATGCAACACAGGATCATATCTATACCTTGAACTTGGATATGAAGCCCGAAGAAATCTATAGCCGGAAGTGTCTTCCTTCCATTCAGGTATTTTCGTGGGAAGGAACACCGTTGGCGCAATGGCTCCTGGACCGTTTGGTCAGTTCGTTTGTGGTGGATGAGGACAGGCGGACCATCTATGGCGTGTTTGCCGAGAATGAGGCGGAAATATATACTTTCGGCTGGGGCGATGATTGAACGGATGGCATTTCCGGTATTATATTCCGGTTCGGATGTTTGGCTCTTTGTCTGTTTTTGTCTACCTTTGGTCTCTGTCTATAACAAGAATGGATGGAAACAAAAATACGCTATAACGATTTCCCGACTTTTCTGAAGCGGTTCTTCACCGGCAAGGTGCAGAAGATTTCGATCAATGCGGGTTTCACGTGCCCCAACCGCGACGGGACGGTGGGCTACGGCGGATGCACGTATTGCAACAACCAGACGTTCAACCCAGAATACTGCCGTACGGAGAAATCGGTATCCGTACAGCTGGAGGAAGGGAAACGCTTCTTTGCGCACAAGTATCCCGAAATGAAGTATCTGGCCTACTTCCAGGCCTACACCAACACGTATGGCGAGCTGGAGGCGCTGAAGCGCAAGTATGAAGAGGCACTGGCGGTGGACGACGTGGTGGGGCTGGTCATCGGTACACGTCCCGACTGCATGCCCGACGCCCTGTTGGATTACCTGGAAGCGTTGGCCCGGCGGACGTTCGTGCTGGTGGAGTACGGCATCGAGAGTACGCTGGACCACACCCTGCGCCGCATCAACCGCGGACATACGTGGCAGGCGGCGGTGGACGCTGTGGAGCGTACGGCCGCCCGCGGGCTGCCCGTAGGCGGGCACGTCATTCTGGGGCTGCCCGGCGAGTTGCGCGAGGATATATTGGGTCAGGCGGCAGATATCTCGCGTCTGCCCCTCGATACCCTGAAGCTGCACCAGTTGCAACTGATACGCGGTACCCGCATGGCCCGCGAGTACGAGGAGCGGCCCGAAAACTTCCACCTGTTCCATGACGTGGACGAGTACATCGCGCTGGTGGTGGACTACATCCAGCGTCTGCGCCCCGACCTGGTGCTGGAACGATTCGTGTCACAGTCGCCCAAAGAACTGCTCATCGCACCCGACTGGGGGCTGAAAAACTACGAATTCAACCACCGCCTGCAAAAAAGAATGAAAGAACTGGACGCCTGGCAGGGAAAGTTGTATAATCAATAAAAATATCGTATTTTTGCACCATGTATCAAGACTGGAATGAATCCAAATAAGACGATCAAAGTATGAACCAGAAAACATTGATTAAAGGAAAAGTACATTACGTAGGCGTGAACGACCGTAACAAGCACCTTTTCGAAGGAATGTGGCCTTTGCCCTACGGCGTTTCTTACAACTCGTATCTGATAGACGACGACATTGTGGCACTGGTGGACACCGTAGATGCCTGCTTCTTCGAGACGTATCTGCGCAAGATACGCTGCATCATCGGCGACCGCCCCATCCAATACCTCATCATCAACCACATGGAGCCCGACCACTCGGGATCCATCCGCCTCATCAAGCAGCACTACCCCGACATCGTCATCGTGGGCAACAAGCAGACCTTCGGCATGATCGAGGGTTACTATGGCGTGACGGGCGACCGCTACGAGGTGAAGGACGAGTCGATGCTCGACCTGGGCCACCATAAACTGAAATTCTACCTGACACCGATGGTACACTGGCCCGAGACGATGATGACTTTCGACGAAACCGAAGGCATCCTCTTTGCCGGCGACGCTTTCGGCTGCTTCGGCACGCTGGACGGCGGTTTCCTCGACACACGCATCAATCTGGACAAGTATTGGGAAGAGATGGTGCGCTACTACTCCAACATCGTGGGCAAGTATGGCAACCCCGTGCAGAAGGCACTGGCCAAGCTGGGACACCTGCCCATCACGACCATCTGTTCGACCCACGGACCGGTGTGGACAGAGAACATCGCCCGTGTGGTAGGTGTTTACGACCGCTTGAGCCGCTACGAGGCCGAGGAGGGTGTGGTCATCGTCTATGGCAGCATGTACGGCAATACGGAGCAGATGGCCGAAGCCATTGCCGCCGAACTGTCAGCACAGGGCATCAAGAACATTGTGATGCACAACGTAAGCAAGAGCAATCCTTCGTACATCCTGAAAGATATCTTCAAATATCGCGGGCTCATTGTGGGCAGCCCCACGTACAGCAACCAGATTTATCCCGAAGTGGACTCGCTCCTCTCCAAGATACTGGTGCGCGAGGTAAAGGGACGCTATCTGGGCTGGTTCGGTTCGTTCACATGGGCAGGTGCAGCCGTGAAGCGCATCGCCGAGTTTGCCGAGAAGAGCAAGCTGGAAATAGTGGGCGACCCTGTGGAAATGAAGCAGGCCATGAAGGAGATTACCTACGAACAGTGTGAGAACCTGGCCCGCGCCATGGCCGACCGCCTGAAGAAGGACCGGAAATAAGCGGTTAACGGTTAGTGGTTGGCGGTGAGTAACCATCCGGACGGATATTTACCATTTGCCATTAACCATTCATCATTACTATTATTACTAACCTTATAAAAATTGATCAGACATGAGACTAATCATTCAGCCGGATTACCAATCCGTATCGAAGTGGGCAGCTCATTATGTAGCTGCGAAGATCAAGGCCGCCAATCCTACGGCAGAGAAACCCTTTGTACTGGGATGCCCCACAGGTTCTTCACCCCTGGGTATGTACAAGGAACTGATTGACCTGAACAAGAAGGGACTTGTTTCCTTCCAGAATGTCGTTACCTTCAACATGGACGAATATGTAGGTCTGCCGAAGGAACATCCTGAAAGCTACTATTCCTTCATGTGGAACAATTTCTTCAGCCACATCGACATCAAGCCGGAGAATACCAACATACTGAACGGCAATGCTGCCGACCTCGACGCCGAGTGCGCCCGCTACGAGGAGAAAATCAAGTCGTACGGTGGTATCGACCTCTTCATGGGCGGTATCGGTCCCGACGGACATATTGCCTTCAACGAGCCGGGTTCTTCCCTGTCTTCTCGCACCCGTCAGAAGACGCTGACTACGGATACCATCATCGCCAACTCACGTTTCTTCGACAACGACGTGAACAAGGTGCCCAAGACAGCCCTGACCGTAGGTGTAGGCACTGTGCTCAGCGCCAAGGAAGTGATGATCATTGTGAATGGCCACAACAAGGCACGCGCCCTGTATCATGCCGTAGAAGGTCCTGTGATGCAGATGTGGACCATCAGTGCCCTGCAGATGCACGAGAAGGGTATCATCATCTGCGACGATGCTGCTACCGACGAACTGAAAGTGGGTACATACCGCTACTTCAAGGACATCGAGGCCGACCACTTGGATCCCGAGTCACTGCTGAAGTAAAACTTTTTAAATGAAGAATGAAGAATTAAGAATGAAGGATTTCCAAGCGTACGGAATAATTCTTCATTCGGAGGCGAAGCCGATATTCTTCATTCTTCATTTTTTTATCCTTCCTCCAGCCATCCGGCTCCCTGGCGTATAATCTCCGCTTCGCCCTGCGTGCAATCCACTACCGTAGAACCTTCCGTACCTCCGATGCCTCCGTCGATGATGAGGTCTACCGTGTCGCCCCACTTCTCGTCAATCAGTTCGGGGTCGGTGACGTATTCGATGTCGTCGTGCTCCTCATGAGGCAGAGTGGTGGTCATGATGGGAGCATCCAGCAGGCGGGCTATTTCCTGGATGATGGGATTGTCGGGCATGCGGATACCTACTTCCTTGCGGTTGCGGAAAATCTTGGGCAGGCGCGTGGTGCCGTTCAGGATGAAGGTGAACGGGCCGGGCAGGTTGCGCTTCATCAGCTTGAAGGTGGTATTGTCCACCTTGGCATACTCGCTGATGCTGCTCAGGTCGTAGCAGATGATGGAGAGGTTGTTCTTCTTGGGGTCGATGTCTTTCAGACGGCAGATGCGCTCGATGGCACGTTCCTTCAGGCCGTGGCATCCGATGGCATACATGGTGTCGGTGGGATAGATGATGAGGCCGCCGTCGTTCAGCAGGTCGACTACCCGTTGCAGGTCGGCAGGGTTGTTGTTCTTGTTGTAAAGTTTCAGAAGCATAGCATTTTAGAGGCTTGGTTTCTGCAAAAATACGGATTTTTTCCCTTGCCTGTACCTATTCCTTCCGCATTTCCTTTTCCAGTTTCTTGATTTTCTTCCATGCCTCCTTGAATTTGGGGCAGAGGGCCACGGCTTTCTCATAATTGCGCAGGGCGGCTTCGCGCATGTCGTGCTTCAGGCATTCGTCGCCCATATTGATGTATTCGCGGGCAAACTTCACGAGGGTCTTCTCCTTTTCGAGGGCGGCGGCACGCAGGGCACGGTTTTCTTCGCGCAGGCGGTTGATGACGTTTAGCTTGCGGCGGATGAGGCGCTGGGCGGCGGGGCGCTCGATGTCGTAGCGCGAGTGGATGGCCTTGAAGAACTCCGTGAGGAAGGTGTCGAAGTCGCCGTAGTCGAAGGCCTTGGCTGCGGCGGCATATTGCACGTCGGCCTGTGCCTGCTTCAGGGCGCGGTCGATGGCCTGGCGGTTGTTGAAGCGTTCGGCGAACTGTACGATTTCGGGGCGGACGAAGACGTCGGCACGGCTGACGGGCTTTCTCAGACGGATGCCTTCGAGCGAGGTGCAGCGGCTCAGGGCCACATAAGTTTGCCCGCCCGCAAAGACACCGCCCGTGAAGTCGATGACCACGCGGCTGAACGTCAGTCCCTGGCTCTTGTGGACGGTGATGGCCCATGCCAGACGGACGGGAAACTGGGTGAACGTACCCAGTTCTTCTTCCTCAATCTGCTTCTTCTCTTCGTTGTAGGTGTAGCGGATGTTGCGCCACGTCTCGCGGCGTACGTCGCAGGCACGGCCGTCGTCGGTGGTGATGTAGAGCGTCTCGCTGTCGAGGTCGAAGCCGCTCACCACGCCGATGGTGCCGTTCACCCACCGGCGTTCGTAGTCGTTCTTGATGAAGATGACCTGTGCGCCGGGCTTCAGTACCAGTTCCTGCGAGGTGGGCAGGCTGCTTTCGGGAAAGTCGCCGTGCACTTCGCCGAGGAAGCTTTCGGGCTGACCGGGCAGCTCCTTGAGGCGGCGCTCGTTGATGTAGTCCACGTTGTCGCGGCGGGTGGCCAGGGTGATGTAGAGGTCGTCGGCATCGACGGGTTCGGCAGCCGTGGTGTAGCGGGTGTTGAGCAGCTGGAGGTCGGCGGCACCGGCGGTGTTGTTGCGGATGTGGTCCAGCACGCCGATGAACTGCGGGTCGCTCTGGCGGTACACCTTCTGCAGCTCGACCGACACCAGTTCTATCTGGCTGAAGACACGGGCCGAGAAGAAGTAGGGCGTGGGGTAGAAGCGGTTCAGTATGTCGCGTTCGTCGGCCTTCACCACAGGCTCCAGCTGGAAGACGTCGCCCACGAGCAGCAGCTGCTTGCCGCCGAAGGGTTCGCGCAGGTTGTGGCTGTAGACGCGCAGGATGCGGTCGACGGCGTCGATGATGTCGGCCCGCACCATCGAAATCTCGTCGATGATGACCAGCTCCAGCTCCTCGAGCAGCTTGCGGTGGGGCTTGGTGTACTTGAAGAACTCGTGGATGCGCCCCTTCTGCAGGCTCAGGTTGGGGTCGTCGGGCAGCAGGGGATGGAAAGGCAGCTTGAAGAAGCTGTGCAGGGTGCTCCCACCCGCGTTGATGGCGGCGATGCCTGTGGGGGCCAGCACGACGTGCTTCTTGCGCACGTTGTCGCAGACGTAGCGCAGGAAGGTCGATTTGCCCGTACCAGCCTTCCCCGTCAGGAAGAGCGACTGGCGGGTGTACTTCACGAGGTTCAGGGCGTCCTGAAACTCACGGTTGCTGGTGTCGGGGAGGAAGGAGGGCAAGTTGTCAGCGGTTAGTTGTTAGCGGTTAGTGGTTAGTATGTAGTGGTTAGTTACTAACCGTTAACCACTAACCGCTAACAACTTCATTATGCCTTTGGCAATTCCGTCCTCGTCCACCGTGTCGGTGACGTAGCGGGCGGCGGCCTTCACTTCGTCGCGGGCGTTGCCCATGGCGATGCCGATGCCGGCGTGGCGCAGCATGGGGATGTCGTTGCCGCCGTCGCCGAAGGCAATGGTGTCTTCGAGGCGGATGCCGAAGTGGCTGATGATTTCGTCGATGCCCCGTTGCTTGGTGTTGCCGCGGGCGGTGACATCGACGAAGGCCGGATGCCAGCGTCCCATCTCGCAACAGGTGAGGGAAGGCGCAATTTCCGCCTCCTGCGCTTCGTCGAGGAAGGGCGTCAGCTGGAAAATTTCCTTGCCGTCGATGGCCTCGTGGAGGGGCGTGTCGGGGATGGGGGCAGTGACCCGCAGGTGTTCGTGGAAGATCTGCTGCACGCGTTCGTCGGGCTGGCAGACGCAGATGGTGTGCTCGCCCACCACGATACAGGGGATGCTCCGCTGGGCGCAGTAGCCGGTAAGCGTACGGACGTCTTCGGTGGGGATGGCACTCTTGTAGATTACCTCATCGCCCACGAAGCAGTAGGCACCGTTCATGGTGACGTAACCGTCTATCAGTCCCCGCTCCTGCAGGGGACCCAGGTTGTTGATGATGACGCGCGGGCGGCCGGTGGCAATGAAGATGCGGTGCCCCTTGGCCTTGGCGGCCGACAATGCCTCGACGGCCGAGGCGGGTATCTCGTGGGTACGGAAGCTGACGAGCGTTCCGTCGATGTCGAAAAACAGTGCTTTGGTCATTGGCTCATTGCTTAATACGGGGTACAAAATTAAAGATTTTAGGTGGAATAATCCAACGCATTCTCTTCCCTTTTTCGGGAAATGGCAAAGATATTTCGTACCTTTGCACGTCCTAACCAATTAACTATTCTTTTTTTATGATGAACAAACATTCCCTGAAAGACTGGCTGGTGGCCGTGCGCCCCTGGTCGTTTCCCGCTTCGGCAATGCCCGTGGCGGTGACGCTGGCCTTCCTGTACTGGATGCAGCAAGACGTGAACTGGACAAACGGTGTGTGGGCGCTGCTCAACATCATCGTGTTTCATGCCGCAGGCAATACGTGGAGCGACTACTTCGACTACAAGCACCGTGTGGACCGCGAAGACACCCACGGCGTGCGCACGCTGACGGGCGGCCTCTTCCGTCCGCAGGAGATTTTCCGCCTTTCGCTCTCGCTGCTTGTGGTGGCGCTGGTGGCAGGCATCGGACTGCTGGTACGGACGGGGCTTCCTTTATTATATATAGGTATAGGCGGAGCGGCCTGCACGCTGCTCTATCCGGCGCTGAAGTACCGGGCGCTGGGTGACGTGGTCATCTTCGTGGCCTATGCCCTGCTGCCCATGCTGGGCACGGCCTATGTGGCCACGGGCGTGATGGACTGGACGACCATGTGGGCAGGTGTCCCCGTGGGACTTATTACCGTAGCCATCCTGCACGCCAACAACACGCGCGACATTACAACCGACGTGCGGGCCGACATCCGCACGCTGGCCATGACGGTGGGGGCACAAGCCTCCATGGCGGTCTACTACGTGGAAGTGCTGTTCCCCTTCGTGTGGATTGCGGGATGTGCGGCCGCCGGTATCTTCCCCTGGTGGACGTTGCTGGTGCTTCCGGCGCTGGTACCTGCCGTGGGCAATGTGCGGCTCATGTCTTCCTACTCCGTGCGGGGCATGGAGGGCATCTCGCGCCTCGATGAGCTGACGGCCAAGCTCCAGCTGTTGTTCAGCCTGCTTCTGACGTTGTCGTTCGTATTAGCCCGCGTGTTGTCATGAAGAAACTGGTCTTTACCGTCGTGCTGGCCGCCGTATTGTGGGCGGTGATGTTCTCGCCCCTGACGGCGCCGTATGTCAACTTCTGGTGGATGATGACGGCTTCGGCCCTCACGCTTTCCATCCTTTCCACCTGTTTCAACCGCGGCTGGTGGCATGCCGTCCGTTTCGGCTGGGGCGAGGTGCTGGCAGGCGTGGGCATTGCCGCCGCCTTGTGGGGCATCTTCTGGACGGGCGACAAGGTCTCGTCGTGGCTTTTCGATTTCGCCCGTCCGCAGGTCGACCTGATATACGGCATGAAGGAGGGCGAATCGCTCTGGCTGCTCTCCCTGCTGATGCTGGTGCTGATAGGCCCGGCGGAGGAAATCTTCTGGCGCGGCTACGTGCAGCGCACCCTCTCCGACCGTTGGAGCCCCGATGCGGGCTTTGCGGTCACGACGTTAGTCTATGCGCTGGTACATGCCGCTTCGTGCAACTTCATGTTGGTGATGGCTGCCGCCGTGGCCGGCGTGGTGTGGGGCGGTCTGTACCGTCTGTTTCCCCGGCGACTGGGGGCCATTATCGTGTCGCATGCCGTTTGGGATGTGGCGGTGTTCGTATGGTTTCCCATCTGAAAGCGGAGGAAAGGACGGATTTTCCCGTATGGCACACCTTTTCCCTGCCGATGGGAAGACTTTTCCCTTTAAAAGGGAAAGGCTTTCTCTCTATGGGAGAAATGTTTTCTCTATAGGAGAGAAAGTGTTTCCTCGCCTGAGTGAAATGGGTAGAAACTCTTTTTGCTGGTAATGAGGTAGTTAACTGATGTGTAAAATATATGGCTTTCCCGACGGGAAAGAGGCTAAAGTAAAAGGAACATGATTTATAATTTCGACGAAATGATTGACCGTTTTGTTTTAACGGATTTAAAAGCCGAAATATAGTTTGTCAAGTTCATAAGGTAGCAGTGTGGGTTGATAGTTGCCTGCAAATGAAATATCTTCCCAAGACAGTGCATGGATATTGGGATGATTGACTATTACTTTAAATCTTTTGTCAAGTTCATTTGTGTGATGTAGCTTTGACATTTCATTGCTGACAGTCCATGTCATGCAATTTATACCTCCTCCCCATTCTTTGATGATAGTTGCAATGTTGACTTGATAAATTCTGTCTTCGTATGACGGATGGAGTTTTCTGATTTGTTCTAAAGCTTCTTTGTCTTGTGGCAGTCCCAGACCAGGTACGATAATAATGTCACGTGTCTGTAACATGTTGATGTACGCCCAGCTGTTTTCATGATATTTGCTTATTTCCAAGTCTACGACATCGAATCTCGCTTCAAACCTTTTTCTCATCTCCTTGGCGATGGCTTGAGGATACAGATTGAGGTTTGCCAGTATTTTCCCGTCTCCGATGTTGTGTACTATTCCATCTGTATGTCCGCAGATGTCTTCTTTATCCCAAGGTATCAGTATTATGTCGTCGTCGGGAAATGTCTTGCATAATTCCTCCATTACCTGTTGGCGTGTAAAGCTAGGGTTCTCTTTGAAAATCTTTTCGGTCATGATTATGTCGCTTTTGAGCTTCGGAACGTGGGATGTTTCTTGTTGCTTCTGCTCGCATGACACGATATTTCCTCCGTCTATATTCAGTGGAGACTGGTTGTAATGGAAGTTAAGTTTTAGAGATTGTATAACAGGTGTAGAGTCTGTTCTGTATGGCTCCTTTCCCTGCAGATAGTCTGGAAAATATTTGAATTGTACAAAGTCATTGTAGTATCGCTGGACAGGCATGTAATCTCTGCACCAATAGTCGGCGGTATTGTATAGCAGACCTGAACGAACATGGTTTTGTTGTAGAATTTGTTTGATTTGTTTGTATTCTAGAGGATAATGTCTGGCAAATAAGTTTGAAAAGAATACAGTATCCTTATATTGTTCTGTTATCATATTTTGTTTTCGGCTGAAGGGTTCGTATTGGTTGGGATTTGTCTGTTCCAGGGCTTGAATGTATAATTGTTGGCTTTTATTGTTGTTGATAGAGGATCGTAGCGTTTGAAGAAAGTGTTGGCATATCCCCATTGGTTGCCTGTTTGATAGAATGCATCATAAGCACAATATCCTTTTTCTTTGTATACTCCTGGGTCATTGCACCGTTTTGCCCAACTAAGTTTGAGATTTTCGTGTGCTTCCTGAAGCGGTACGATTTGCGGAAAGGAATTGTGGTCTGTATAGTTGAATAGAGCATCAGTACAATCCCATGGTCCTGTAACGATACTACTTTCACTCCTCTGTTTATCAATAATTTCTGTTCTTAGAAGGGTTCGGATTAGGATTCCTCCTCCTCCTTCGGTACATTCTTCCAGTGTATTGCCCACTTTCCCTTTGAAACAGATATCTGTACCGCTGGAGTGTAAGAAATAAACTCCTCCTTTTGCACAGTTTCTGGGGTATGGGAAGGGTGTTTTTCCATCTTCTTTAGTATCTGGATGGTTGGGGTTGATATAGTAAAACTCTATTTCCAGAAATCTGTATTCGACATCTATTGGTGAAGCTGCTCTGTTGGGGAGAAAAATACCTTTTTGCAGTATGCAATAGTGTTCCATCAGTTCTCTTGCGATTGATGAAAATTCTTGTTCTATGGATTGCAGACAGATGTCTTTGTCGGTTAAATTGAGCAAGTTTTCTAACTTTTCCATAAGTTTTAGTTTAAATGAACGTATATTAAGTTTGTACAAATATAGTACTTTTGCGTTTAGATGGATACCCTTTGTTTTCAAAGAATGCTGTATATTTGTAACAATTAACCGTTCTTGGTTCCGTAATATACAATTACATTCATTTATATGAAACAACAGATTTATAATTTCGACGAAATGATTGACCGTCGCGGCACCGATTCGGTGAAGTGGGACGGCATGAAGAATGTATGGGGGCACAACGACCTGACGGCCATGTGGGTGGCCGACATGGACTTCCGTACGCCCCCCTTTGTGATGGATGCCCTGCGCCGCAGGCTGGAGCACGAGGTGCTGGGCTATACATCGGCCTGCGAGGGCTGGGACACCACTATCTGCCGCTGGTTGCAGAAGCGCCATCAGTGGGCAGTGCGGCCCGACTGGCTGACGTTTGTGCCGGGCATCGTGCGCGGACAGGCCTTTGCTCTGCTCTGCTTTACGCGGCCGGGCGACAAGGTGCTGGTGATGACGCCCGTCTACCATCCCTTCTTTCTCGTTACCGAACGGCTGAAGCGTGAAGTGGTGCGTTCGCCGCTCGACCTGCGCGACGGGCACTACCACATCGACTTCGACCGCCTGCGCTGCGACGTGCAGGGCTGCCGTGCGCTCATCCTCTGCAATCCTCACAACCCTGGCGGACGTGTGTGGACGGTGGACGAACTTCGCCGGATAGCCGACATCTGCAAGGAAAGCGGTACGCTGGTCATCTCCGACGAAATCCATGCCGACCTCACCCTGCCGTCCTACAAGCATCATCCCTTTGCCTCGGTGAGCGAAGCGGCTGCCTCCAATTGTGTCACCTTCATGGCACCCAGCAAGACATTCAACATGCCCGGCGTGCAGAGCTCCTTTGCCATTGTCCCGGATGACGGCCTGCGTGCGCGTTTCAACGAATTTATGGAGGCAGGCGAGTTCTGCGAGGGCCATCTCTTCGCCTACATCGGCTGCAAGGCTGCCTTCGAGCACGGAGAGGAGTGGCTGGAGCAGATGCTGGCCTACATTCAGGGCAACATCGACTTCACCGAAGCCTATCTGAAGGAACACATTCCTTCCATCGGCATGATACGTCCGCAGGCATCCTACCTCATATTCCTCGACTGCCGTGCCTTGGGACTCAGTCAGGAGGAACTGGAACGGCTGTTTGCCGACAAGGCCCGTCTGGCACTGAACTCGGGTACCATGTTCGGTGAGCCGGGCCGTGGTTTCATGAGACTCAACGTGGGTTGTCCGCGCGAGCAGCTCCGCAAGGCCCTGCAACAACTGGAGATGGCCGTCAACATGCAGTAACCTGTCAAGTAAGGAATATGGAATATCAAGTATATCTGTTCGATTTCGACTATACCCTGGCCGATTCTTCGCGGGGGATTGTCATGTGCTATCGCTGCGTGCTGGACCGCCACGGATACACTTCGCCCACGGACGACGACATCAAGCGTACCATCGGCAAGACGCTGGAAGAGTCCTTTGCCCTGATGACGGGGGTAACCGATGCCGACCGTCTGGCCGAGTTCAAGCGGCAGTATGTAAAGGAAGCTGATGCCTGCATGACGGCCAACACGGTGCTCTTCCCTGAAGTAGAGGGGGTGCTTCGCCGTCTGAAGGCGGGTGGGGCGCGGCTGGGCATCATCTCGACCAAATACCGTTACCGCATCCGCGAGTTGCTGGTGGACAGAGGGCTGGACGATGTGTTCGACCTCATTGTAGGGGGTGAGGATGTAAAGACGGCCAAGCCTTCGCCCGAGGGTGTACTGATGGCCTTGAATCGTCTGCAGGCCGGCAAGGAAGAGGTGCTTTACGTGGGCGACAGTGTGGTCGATGCCGAGACGGCTCAGGCGGCCGGTGTCGGCTTTGGCGGCGTCACCCACGGCGTTACGACGGCAGAAGAACTCTCTGCCTATCCCCATCGGCTGATTATGGCAAGTCTGGAGGAGCTGGTTTAATATAAAAGGTTGTATCTCAATCTGAGTAGGGGCATTCTGAAAATCACCTTGTGATAACTATAGGAATAGAAAGAGACGTATCGAACTTTGTTTTGACTTAGGATACGGCTCTTTCTTTTTCTCTTTATACATGAAAATAAAACAATATATAATTTAGGCAACCGTAGTTTGCGAGGAATCTGATAAAACATTATTTTTGCATCCTCTTAAAAGAAGGGAATGGGACTTCCCTGTTATAAACCGCTGAAAAAGCTGATAGTTCCTGTTGTGAGTTGGTTCTTTGACAAGAATTGACAGGAATTATTTTGCTGTATCCTCGTCATATTCTGTCATTTTGCCTTCCACTTTTTATATGTTTTATTATTGGGCAGATATATGAATGAGAGAATTAACGTAATATCAATTTGACTAAACTGGAACAGATTATTGGGGGATACATACTCAAGTGTCTTCTTATTATTGCTTACGCTGTAGGACTTTTATAGGTCTTGAATCTTCATTATTAAAATATAGAAATTGAAATAAAAATAAAGATGAATAATTTCTTGGATATGGAAAGGGACAATATTTCTTGTGGATTGGATTTTGGAACATCAAATTCAGTTATTTCCATAACAAACTTGTCAACAGGAGAGGAAATTTATACATATTCTGTACAATCAATATTATATTTTCCTGAATCAGATACAGATACTTGTTATGTTGGTAAGAATGCTGAGGAAAAATATGTGGAAGATGAAATGAAAGGTAGATTGTTAAAGTCTGTAAAGACCTTACTCAAGCAAGACAAGTTTCTATTTACATGGATTAACGGTAAAAAAGTAACACCGGACATGATGGTGACTTACATTATTAGGGAGTTGAAACTTAAGGCTGAAGAATATCTTGGATTCTGTATAGATAAGGTCGTATTGGGGCGTCCTGCCATTTTTTCGGAAAAGGTGGAAGAAGAAAATACTGCGGTAAAACGTTTGCTTGTTGCTGCATACAATGCTGGGTTCAAGGACGTAAAATTACAACTCGAACCAATAGCTGCGGCCCTTTCGTACGAGCAGAATCTTATTAAGGAGTCGGTAGTATTGGTGGCTGACTTTGGGGGAGGTACTTCAGATTTCAGTATCGTACGACTTTCTCCGGAAAGAACCCTGCTAAAAGATAGAAGTAGGGATATTTTGGCACATGGTGGATTGTATATTGGAGGTGATGTGTTCGATTCTGAAATTATGTGGCATAAGGTGACACCATTGTTGGGAAGAGGTGTTGAATATAAGTCATACGATAAATATATAGAAATTCCCAATACGTTGTATCGGGAACTGAGAAATTGGGAAAGAAGTTTTCTTCTTAAAGAATCGAAGGCACGTAAAATGATGGACAAATATTATGTGTTTTCAGGAGGTAGTCCTAAAATTGTAAATTGTATGACTCTAATCGACAATAATTATGTGTATTCTTTATTCAAGGAAATAGAAGCCTCTAAGATTACTTTGTCGGATGAAAACCATACTGGGTTTCATTTTACAAAACCTGATATAGAGATTTGTGAGCAAATTACTTTCAATGAGTATGAAGAAATCATTGGAAATCACATCACAAAAATAAAGCTGTATATTGAGAAGATGATGGAAGAGTCTGGATATGGGAAAGAATGTATAGATTCGGTCTATCTTACAGGTGGAAGTAGTCTTTCCAGACCTATAAGAAGTATTTTCGACAATATGTTTGGGGTAGGGAATGTTCATTACGGTGACACTTTCCATAGTGTGGCCTATGGCTTGTCACTAAGTAAGATATAGGTGTTTTATCCGATAGTATTGTGGCTGTGAAAATACTGATAATAGAAGGCTTTTACGTTGATCCAACGAATCCCTCAGGTTTTTACGTTGACCCTTTTTCAGGATAGTACAAAGACATAAAAAGAAGCGGCCAAGTAATTGGTCGCTTCTTTTTTCGTGGTGTCACCAGGAATCGAACCGGGGACACAAGGATTTTCAGTCCTTTGCTCTACCAACTGAGCTATGACACCATCGTTTCAGGTTTGCGGTTGCAAAGGTAGTGAAAGTTTTGGATTCTGCAAGCAGTCGGAGAATAAAAAAACACTGGCTGAGGCCTATCTGCCTTATAGCCAGTGTTTAATGCATGAAATATTTTTTATTTTTCCTCTTCGGAGGTTTCTTCTTCGGCTGAACAGGTGGTGTTCCCGCCGTCTTTCAGCGGATTCCATCCCTGGGCTTTCAGTTCGAACTCCTGGCCGTCGCGGGTGATGAGGGCACAACCCAGTTCGGGTCTGGTGATGTGGCCTATCAGTTTGACACCTTCCATGTCGGCCACCTTTTCGTGGTCGGCGATGGGCACGGTGAACAGCAGTTCATAGTCTTCGCCTCCGTTCAGGGCGCAGGTCGTGAGGTTCATGTTGAATTCTTCGGCCATGACTGCCGTCTGATAGTCGATGGGGATGTGTTCCTCGTAAACGCGGCAACCCACCTTGCTCTGCGTGCAGATGTGCATCAGTTCGGACGAGAGACCGTCGGAGATATCCATCATGGCCGTGGGCTGCACACCTGCTTCGCGCAACCGCTCGATGATGTCCTTGCGGGCTTCGGGTTTGAGCTGGCGTTCCAACAGGTATTCCTTGCCGGCGAAGTCGGGCTGTACGTCCTTGTCGGTACCTTTCAGTACGGCTTTCTCGCGCTCCAGCAGCTGGAGGCCCATATAGGCTGCGCCCAAATCTCCGCTGACGCATATCAGGTCGGTCTCCTTGGCCCCGTTGCGATAGACGGTCTTTCCCTTCTCACCTTCGCCGATGCAGGTGATGCTGATGGTGAGGCCCGTGTAGGACGAGCAGGTGTCGCCGCCCACAATATCCACATGGTAGGCCTCGCAAGCCAGACGGATGCCGGCATACAGCTCCTCCATATCTTCCACGCAGAAGCGTTTGGACAGTCCCAGTGAGACGGTAATCTGTTTGGGAGTGCCGTTCATGGCGTAAATGTCGGAGAAGTTGACCACGGCGGCCTTGTAGCCCAGGTGCTTCAGAGGCACGTAGGTCAGGTCGAAGTGTACGCCTTCGAGCAGGAGGTCGGTGGTGACCAGCACTTCCTTGTCGGCAGGATAGGAGAGCACGGCGGCATCGTCGCCGATGCCGTAGCGGGTCGATTCGTTTCGAGGTTGGATGCCCTCGGTCAGATGGTCTATGAGGCCAAACTCGCCGAGGGTAGCTATTTCTGTTCTCATCTTTACTTATTTATATATAAAGGTATGGTTCGTCTCAAGCACGGTTGATGAGTTCGCGCATGATTTCGGTCATGCGGGGTTGGGCGGCGTCGGCTGCCTTCTGAACTTCTTCGTGCGACACTTCTACAATCTTGCCTTCGACACCCAGGTCGGTGATGACCGATACGCCGAAGACCTTGATGCCGCAATGGTTGGCCACGATGACTTCGGGCACGGTGGACATGCCGACGGCGTCGGCTCCCAGGATGTGGAAGAGTTTGTATTCGGCAGGCGTTTCGAATGTCGGGCCCTGTGTGCCCAGGTAAACGCCGTGTTGCACCTTGATACCTTTTTCGGCGGCAATGGCGTCGGCCTTGCGGATGAGTTCCTTGTCGTAGGCTTCGCTCATGTCCGGAAAGCGGGGACCGTAGGGGATGTTCTTGCCGCGCAGAGGATGTTCGGGGAAGTAGTTGATGTGGTCGGTGATGATCATCAGGTCGCCGATTTCGAAGGCGGGGTTGGTGCCGCCGCTGGCGTTGGACACAAACAGTGTCTTGATACCCAGTTCGCGCATGACACGTACGGGGAAGGTCACTTCCTTCATCGAATAGCCTTCGTAGTAGTGGAAGCGGCCCTGCATGGCCATGATGTCCTTGTTGCCCAGCTTGCCGAAGATGAGCTTTCCGCTATGCCCTTCGACGGTCGAGACGGGGAAGTTGGGGATATCCTCGTACTTTATTTCATACTTCTCGGTGATTTCGCCGGCCAGGCTTCCCAAACCGGTGCCGAGGATAATAGCTGTTTCGGGTTGCGTGTGCATCTTACTTTTGAGGTAAGCTGCTGTTTCTTGAATTTTTTCTAACATAGCCAATAATGTTTTGGTTAAAGGATTCTTGTTGGTTCAATAGGATTTCCACTTCGATGGGGATGGCGTAAATGTAGGGCTTCAGGTCTTCGCTCAATGCTGGATGGGCCTTGAGCCGTGCCGCGTCTTTCTCGGTTGTGATGATGAGACGCTGGCATCCCTCCATTTGTGAAAATTCTTTTTCGATGAGCCTCAGGTCTTTCTCGCTGAAGTCGTGATGGTCGGAGAACGAGAGCTGTCTGAGGGTCTTGGCGTAGAGCCTTACTTCTTCGACCAGCGGTTGCGGCGATGCAATGCCGGTGACGAGGAGCACATGCTCCTCACCGCTCAGTACCTTGGACAAAGGACGGTCGGCCACGGCTTGTGGAAATACGGCTACAGGCATGCCATAGCGTATTCGTGTGAAGTAAAGCTGTTGGCAGGGGTACAGGTTGAGCTGCTTCCCTGTGATGTTGAAGTCGATCGGCTTGATGTCTTGCGGACACTTGGTGACGATGATTATCTGTGCGCGGGTCTTGCCCGAGGCGGGTTCGCGCAACCGTCCTGCGGGCAGCAGGCTGTCTTCGGTGAACAGGCGGTTGTAGTCGGTCAGCAGAATGTTCAGGCCTGCCTGCACGTAGCGGTGCTGGAAGGCATCGTCCAGCAGAATGACGTCGGGGCGGGGATTGTCCAGCTCCAGCAGTTGGCTGATGCCATGGCGGCGGTCGGCATCGACCGCTATGCGTGCCTGAGGGAATTTCTCTTTCATCTGATAGGGTTCGTCGCCTATCCGGGTGGCATTGCTATGGGCGTCTGCCAGTATATAGCCTTTACTTTTACGCTTGTAGCCGCGGCTCAGTACGGCGACGTTCAGTCCTGCCTGTTGCAACAACCGTATCAGATACTCCGTGTGGGGCGTCTTGCCCGTACCGCCTACGGTCAGGTTTCCGATGCAGATGACAGGGACGTCAAAGCTCTTCGACTGAAGAATCTTCCAGTCGAAGAGCTTGTTGCGGAGCCATACTCCCCCTCCATAAATCCATGAGAGGGGGAGAAGCCAGCGGTGTATGGGGACGGTACGTTCTGTCATCTGTACAGGAGCGGTATTATTCTACATTCAGTTCGAAGGGCAGGCGTGCCTGGATGCGGTCGCGCTTGTCGAAGTTCTCCAGAATGCTGAACTGGCGGTAAAGTTCGCCAGCCTTGCCACTGAGGAAGCGCGACTTGAGGTAAGTGCCCGGATTGGTGTTCATCAGCATCTCGAGGAACGTCTGCTTGGCCGGATAGGATACGATGGTATAGCCATCGATGCCGGCTTTCTGGCAGGCAATCTCCAGGGCACGGTCCAATCCGCCCAGCTCGTCGACGAGGCCCAGTTCCTTGGCGGTGCTGCCCGTCCATACGCGGCCTTGGGCAATCTTGTCCAGTTCTTCCTTGGCAATGCCGCGTCCTTCGGAGCAGCGGGTCAGGAAGAGGTCGTAGCCCTGGTTTACCATCTTCTGCATCAGGGCCTTCTCGCCCTCGTTCATGGGGCGGCCGGTAGCGCCGAAGTCGGCGTATGCGTTGGTTTTCACTACATCGAAGTCAAGACCTAGCTTGTCGGTCAGTCCCTTTACGTTGGGGTACATGCCGAAGATGCCGATGGAGCCTGTCAGGGTAGTGGGCTCGGCCACGATGGTGTCGGCATTGCACGACATATAGTATCCGCCCGAGGCGGCATATTCGCCCATGGAGACGATGACGGGCTTCTCTTTCTTCAGTTGGCTGACGGCATACCACAGCTGCTCGGAGCCGTAGGCACTTCCGCCGGGCGAGTTGACGCGGAGCACAACGGCCTTTACGTCGTCATTCTCCTGTAGGCGGCGCAGGTCGCGGATGACCTTGGAGGGGATGATGGTGGGCTGGTCGCTGAACGACGAACTTTCGTAGTCGACGATTTCGCCGCTGGCGTAGTATACGGCCACGATGTTGCCGCTCTTGTCCTTCGGCTGGGTTTTGCGTACGTTCACCATGTCCTGCAATCCCAATACGGGCAGGTCGTCGTCCTTGTCGAGGCCGGCCAGGGGCTTCAGGTAGTCGCGTACGTCGTTCTTATATATTAAGGTGTCCACCAGGCCGCATTTCACAGTCTCTTCCGAAGGCTCGAACATAATCATGTTGTCGGCATACTGGTTGAGCTTGTCTGTGCTGACGTTGCGCGACTCGGATACAGCCTCGGTCACAGCGCCCCATACGGAGTTGATGTAGGCCGTCACCTGTTCGCGGTTGGCAGGGCTCATTTCGGTAGCGATGAAGGGCTCGACGGCCGACTTGTAGGTGCCCACCTTGAAAATCTGCATCTCGACGCCTATCTTTTCGAGCAAGTCCTTGTAGAAGACGGGAGTCGAGGCGATGCCCCGCCATTCGAGCGAACCTTTGGGATTCATCAGCACCTTGTCGGCCGCGCTGGCCAGGTAGTACAGGCTCTGCTGGTAGTTGTCGGCATAGGCCACGACGAACTTGCCGCTTTCCTTGAAGTCGAGCAGCGTGTTGCGTATCTCTTCGATGGCGGCATAGCCGGCGGTCAGGTAGCTGAGTTGCAGATAGATTCCCTTGATATTATCGTTCTCCTTGGCCTTGCGGATGGACGAGAGGATGTCGTCCAGCCCATATACCTGATAATCTTCGCTGAGCAGCGATTCGTAGGGAACCGACTGGCTGCGCTCTCTCAGTTCGCCTTTCAGCTCGAGCATCATAACGGAGTTGGCGCTTACTTGCGTTTCGGCTTCCGAGGAGGCCAGGGCGCTGAACAGTATCAGGATGCCCCCGAAGAACAACACGACGCAGGACAGGATGATACCCGTGACGGTCGCGAAGGTAAATTTGAAGAAATCTTTCATATTGGTAGTTTCGTTTATTTGCTAACTTTTTCAAGCTAACAAAGATAAATAATAAGGTTGATATTTTCCCTATCTGTCGCTATCTTTTTTGTTTTGTCACAAGAATGTCGGTCTTTCGGCAGAAAAATATCTGTGTCGTCAGTCTCTTTCAGGGGCTTGGCTGGAGAGGCTTGTGGCAGGGCTTGCAGGAAAGCATTGCTTTGCGGAGCGGAAAACAGTGCTTTCCGCTTGCGAATGCATTGCTTTCCGTTGTGCGGAATAATGGAATAAAGTCGTATCTTTGCACCCGAAAAATAAAGAAGACTGTGAATCTGATTATAGATATAGGAAATACGGCGGCCAAGATAGCCCTGTTCGAGGGGACGGAACTGCTGGATGTGACCTACGACTCCAACCGTACGTTGGAGTCGCTGCCCGATGTCTGCCGCCGCTATCCCATAGAGAAGGCCATCGTGGCCACGGTCATCGACCTGACGGACGAGGCCGAAGCGCGTTTGGCCGAACTGCCCTGCCCCTTGCTGAGGCTGGGAGCCGACACTCCTCTCCCTGTGGAGAACCTTTATGAAACGCCTCGTACGCTGGGTTACGACCGTATGGCCGCCGTTGTGGGGGCTGCCGACCGCTTTCCCGGCAAGGACATTCTGGTAATCGATGCAGGTACCTGCATCACCTACGAACTGGTCGATGCGGCCGGCCGTTATCATGGAGGCAACATTTCGCCCGGCTTGCAGATGCGCTTCAAGGCGCTGAACTGCTTTACGGGCCGCCTTCCGCTGGTGGCTCCCGAAGGCCGCCTGCTGCCGATGGGAAAGGATACGGAAACGGCCATCCGCGGCGGAGTGCTTCGGGGCATCGAATATGAAATGCAGGGCTATATACGGGAACTGAAGAAGAAATATCCCGCACTTTTGGTTTTTTTAACGGGGGGCGACGAATTTTCTTTTGATACAAACTTAAAAAGTATCATCTTTGCAGACAAATTTTTAGTGTTGAAAGGATTAAACCGAATATTGATATACAATAATGACAGGATATAGACTGACACTCTTGGCGCTTTTACTCGGCATGCTGTCCGGGGCAGTAGTGGCCCAAAACAATACGAATTCACCTTATACGCGGTATGGATACGGCCATTTGTCGGACCAGGGCTCGAGCAACAGCAAGGCTATGGGTGGTGTGGCCTATGGCCTGCGTGACGGTTCGCAAGTGAACTATGCCAATCCGGCTTCCTATACGGCGGTCGACTCGCTGACGTTCATTTTCGACGGAGCCGTGTCGTTGCAGAATACCAACTTCAGCAACGGGACGTTGAAGCAGAATGCCAAGAACTCCAGTTTCGACTATATCACCATGCAGTTCCGTCTGGCTAAATGGTGCGGTATGAGCGCCGGCGTCGTGCCTTTCTCCAATGTAGGCTATAGCATGAGCGAGTATCGTGAAGACGAGAACAATTCGGCCAATTCGAGCTCGGTTACCTATTCGGGTGAAGGAGGTCTGCATCAGGCTTACATGGGCTTAGGTTTTAAAATATTTAAAAATCTTTCTATTGGCGCAAATATTTCGTACCTTTGGGGAGACATCACGAGAACGTCGTATCTGTCGTTCCCTTCGGATGCAACCAAATTCCCTTATACGAAGGTGTTGAACACGGGTATCAAGAGCTATAAGCTGGATTTGGGCGTCCAATATACCCAGCATTGGGGAAAGAAAAATGCGCTGACACTGGGTGCTGTTTTCTCGCCGGGACACGACTTGCACAATACAACCGTTATCGGTGAGACAATAGGGAATACCACAACGGGCAGCACTTATTCCTCGCGCGACTCGGTGGCAACTTTCGGTTTGCCGATGACTTTGGGTGTAGGTCTGGCATACGTGTACGACAGACGCCTGACGGTGGGAGCCGACTTCATGATGCAGCAATGGGACAAGGTGTCTTACCTGAACGACGACAATGCCTTCTGCTCTCGCATGAAGATAGGAGTCGGAGCCGAATATATCCCCAATCTGTTGGGGCGCAGCTATCTGAGCCATGTCAAGTATCGCGTAGGCGCCTACTATTCGTTGCCCTATTATAAGATAGCAGGACAGCGGGCGGCCAAGGAGTTCGGAGTGTCGGCTGGTTTTGGATTGCCTCTGCCCCGTACAGGTTCGATGGTGAGCGTGACGGCACAGTATGCGAAGACCAACGGCTCGACTGTTTCGTTTGTCGACGAAAACACATTGCGGATTGTAGTGGGAATCACGTTCAATGAACGCTGGTTCTTCAAACGCAAGGTAGATTAATAAGATGAAGACATTGAATAGACAAAGTATAACAACTAAAAATTTTAAATACAATGAAAATTAAGACGCTTGTAGCGGTCTTGCTCCTTTCGGGTGGAGCAGCCGGCGCTTACGCACAAAACGACTGTAATGCCAACAGCAGTATCTCTCACGAAGCTGTAAAGGCTAAAAATTACAAGGATGCCTATCTCCCCTGTATGGCGGTGTTGAAGGAATGTCCGACACTGAGATTCTATACATTTACAGATGCGGAAGACATCTTGGGCGCTTTGATGAAACCTATCAAGGACCGTAACTCCGCCGAATACAAGAAGTATTTCGATGAACTGATGTTTGTACACGATCAGAAGATGAAATATATGCCCGAATTTACGGCTAAAGGTACCAGATTGACCTATTCTGTAGCCGGAGCTTTGGGACGTAAGGCTATCGATTATCTGACTTATGCTCCGAAACCTGATGTGAAGCAGGCTTATGCTTGGTTGAAAGAGTCTGTCGAGACTGACAAGGCAGAAACCTGGAGCCCCATCTTCTATTACTTTATGGACGCTTCCATGCGCATCGTAAAAGCTGATGCCACTCATACTGAACAGTTCTTCCAGGATTACCTCAATGTAGGCAAGTTCTTGAATGATGCACTTGCTGCTGAAACAAATGCTGCCAAGAAAGGCAATCTGGAGAAGATGAAGCAAACAGTTGACGCTATCTTTATCAACAGTGGTGTAGCCGATTGCGAGTCTTTGCAGAAAATCTATGGTCCTCAGGTAGAAGCCAATCAGAATGATTCCACTTTCCTGAAGAAAGCCATCAATGTACTGAAGATGATGAAGTGTACAGAAAGCGAAGCCTATTTCCAGGCATCTTACTATATGTACAAGATTGACCCGACTGCCGATGCAGCTGTAGGTTGCGGTTATCAGGCATACAAGAAGGGTGACTACGAAACAGCCGTTAAGTATTTCGATGAGGCTATGGGTATGGAAACAGACAATGCGAAGAAAGCCGAAATGGCTTATGCTGCCGCTGGTGCCATGTTCGTTGCCAAAAAATGGGCTCAGGTACGCAGCTATTGCTACAAAGCCATCAGCTTCAACGAAAACTATGGTAACGCTTACATCCTCCTGGCTCAGGCTTACGGCTCCAATCCTCGTTGGAACGACGAACCTGCTCTGAACAAGTGTACTTATTATGTAGTTCTCGACAAGCTTCAGAAAGCCAAGTCGGTAGATCCTTCTGTAGCCGATCAGGCCAATGAGCTGATCAAGACTTACTCTGCACACTTGCCCGAAACTAAAGACCTCTTCATGTTGGGTTACAAGACTGGCGACCGCATCACTGTTGAAGGTTGGATCGGTGAGAGCACAACCATCAGATAATGGTATGTCTTCAGAAACTTTTCGATTGAACGAATATAGAATGTTGAGCATAACCATTGCCGTCGGGGCAATGGTTATGCTTGTTTTATTTTCTTCCTGTTCGGGCCGCAAGAAGGAATTGGGGGAAGCCATTACCGAGCGCGACTCCTTGCCTGTGATGGATACGCGTGGAGTGGTGACGCTTGTATCCGATTCGGGCATTATCCGCTATCGCGTAAACGCTGAAGAGTGGAAAGTGTACGACCGCAAGTCGCCTTCCTATTGGGCCTTCGAGAAAGGGGTATATGTAGAGAAGTTCGATTCCCTTTTTCAGGTGGAAGCCAGCATTGAAGCCGATACGGCTTACTATTACGACAAACAGAAGCTTTGGAAACTGATGAGCAATGTGCATATCCGCAATCTGAAAGGAGAAAAGTTTGATACAGACTTGTTGTTTTGGGATCAGAATAAGAAGAAAGTCTATTCGGACAGGCAGGTTCGTATTGAACAACCCGACCAGATAATATATGCCGTAGGGTTTGAGTCGGACGAGCAGATGACGAAATATAAATTCTTCAAGACCAACGGAATCTTCTATATCGATGAAGAGACAGGTACGGCCCCAGCCGATACGTTGCAGGCCGACACGGTCAAGTAGTTTTTTTGAGTATGGGAATAATCATATCTTTGTTGGTGACCATGGCTTTCTCCGCCTTCTTTTCAGGGATGGAGATTGCGTTCGTTTCGGTGGACAAACTTCGCTTTGAGATGGACAAACGTGAAGGGTGGACGTCGTCTGTGTTGTCTTACTTCTTCAGAAATCCCAATAACTTTATCTCCACGATGTTGGTGGGCAACAACATAGCCCTGGTCATTTATGGTATTCTGATGGCTCAGATTATAGAAGGCTATCTGCTGGCGGGTGTCATTGACAACCATTTCCTGCAGGTGTTGATACAGACCATTATCTCTACCTTGATTATACTCGTTACAGGGGAATTCCTTCCGAAAAATCTGTTCAAGATCAACCCCAATCTGGTGCTCAAGATTTTTGCTTTCCCTTTATTGGTTTGTTATATTATACTTTTCCCCATTTCCAAGTTGGCTTCAGGACTTTCGTGTCTTTTCCTGCGTCTGGCAGGTATGCGCATCAACAAGGAAGATTCGGACAGGGCATTTGGTAAGGTCGATTTGGACTATTTTGTGCAATCGAGTATCGAAAATGCAAGCGATGAAGAAGAACTGGATACGGAGGTCAAGATTTTCCAAAACGCCTTGGATTTCTCGAATGTCAGAATACGAGATTGTATCGTGCCGCGAACGGAGATTGTGGCCGTCGACATGTCTGCTACGTTGGACGAATTGAAGAATATCTTTATTGAGTCTGGTTTGTCCAAGATTTTGGTGTATAAGGGAAACATAGACAATATAATAGGATATATCCATTCTTCTGAAATGTTTCGCAATCCGGCCGATTGGCACAACAATGTGAAGGAGGTGCCCATTGTACCTGAAACCATGCCTGCCCATAAACTGATGAAACTCTTTATGCAGCAGAAAAAAACGCTGGCTGTTGTGGTCGATGAATTTGGTGGTACGTCGGGGATTGTGTCTTTGGAAGATTTGGTAGAAGAAATTTTTGGTGATATCGAAGACGAACATGATAATACATCCTACGTCTGCCGGCAGATAGCTGAACATGAGTATCTGTTGTCCGCCCGTCTCGAAATAGAAAAGGTCAACGAGACATTCGATTTGGATTTGCCTGAGTCGGACGATTACCTGACGATAGGAGGCCTTATTCTGAGTGTTTACCAAAGTTTCCCGAAACTGAATGAAGAAGTGGTGATTGACAAGTTTCATTTCAAGATAATCAAGGTGACAGCCACCAAAATAGAGCTTGTACGAATGAAAGTGGTCGAATAAATGTGGAGAAACGTAATTTTTCTTGGAATAAATGGAAGTGTATTTGCATTTTTTGTATCTTCGTGCGCTAAAATGAATATTTGCAGAAAAAAGAATAATAAACAAATAAAAATCAATTAATAAAATGGCAACATTACAAAACATTCGGTCCAAAGGACCTTTATTGGTGATTGTGGTGGGTCTGGCTTTGTTCGCCTTTATTGCAGGCGACGCTTGGAGAGTACTCCAGCCGCATCAATCACAGGACATAGGTGAAGTGAACGGACAAGTGCTCTCCGCTCAGGATTATCAGTCAATGGTAGACGAATATGCAGAAGTCGTGAAGTTTACGAGCGGTATGAATGCATTGAGTGACGACCAGCTCAACCAGCTGCGCGATGAAGTGTGGCGTACGTATGTCAACAACCAGTTGATTGAAGCCGAAGCCGAAAAGCTGGGCTTGACCGTTTCCAAGGAAGAAATCAAATCCATCATCAATGAAGGAACTCATCCTTTGCTGTCACAGTCACCTTTCCGTAATCCTCAGACAGGTGCTTTCGACAAGGATATGCTGATGAAGTTCCTCGCCGATTATGCCAAGATGAACACGGCACAGATGCCCTCTCAGTATGCCGAATATTATGAATCAATGTATAAGGTATGGTCTTTCATCGAGAAGACCCTTATTCAGACTCGTTTGCAGGAGAAATATAGCAACCTCATTTCGAAGTCTTTGCTTTCTAATCCCGTGGAGGCACAGATGGCTTTCGACGGACGCATTGACCAGAAGGATATGTTGTTGGCTTCCGTGCCTTACTCTTCAATTGTGGATTCAACCATTACAGTGACCGATGCCGAGTTGAAGGCTGCTTACGATGAGAAGAAAGAACAATATCGTCAGTATGTTGAAACCCGCAACATCAAATATATCGATATTCAGGTAACTGCCAGCGATGAAGACAAGGCCGAATTGCGTAAGGAGATGGATGAATATACAGCTCAGTTGGCTGCCGCTTCTTCCGATTATGCTTCGCTTGTTCGCTCTACTGGCTCCGAGCAACCTTATGTCGATTTGTATTGCACGACAAGAGCATTGCCGGGCGATGTAGTTGCACGTTTGGATTCGGTTGCTATGGGTGAAGTTTACGGTCCTTATTACAATGTGGCCGACAATACGATGAACTCGTTCAAGAAATTGGCAAAAGCTTCTATGCCTGACTCAATCCAATATCGTCAGATTCAGGTTGCAGCTGAAACTCCTGAAAAGACAAAGACATTGGCCGACAGTATCTACAATGCCATCAAAGGCGGAGCCGATTTCGCAGAAATTGCCAAGAAATATGGTCAGACAGGTGAGTCTGTATGGATTACTTCTGCCAATTATGAAGGTGCACAGATTGATGGTGACAATTTGAAATATATCACAGCTGTTACTACTGCAGAAACTAACGAATTGCAGAACCTCACTTTGGGGCAAGGCAGTGTCATTCTGCAGGTAACCGGCAAGAAAGCTTATAAGGATAAGTATAAAGTGGCAGTGGTGAAACGTGCCGTAGAGTTCAGTAAGGAAACCTACAGCAAGGCATACAATGACTTCAGTCAGTTCATTGCAGCCAACAATACGTTGGACAAGATGGTGGCCAATGCAGAAGATGCAGGTTATCGTCTGCTCGACCGTACGGATCTTTATAGCGCAGAACATACCATTGGTGGTGTGCGTGGTACTAAAGAGGCGCTCCGTTGGGTGTTCTCTGCGAAACCCGGCGAGGTTTCAGGCTTGTATGAGTGTGGTGAGAACGACCACATGATGGTAGTTGGTCTGGTTTCAGTTGCTCCCGAAGGCTATCGCTCGTTGGCTGCTGTTCATAACGAACTGAGAATGCAACTGGTTCGCGACAAGAAGGCTGAGAAAATCATGGCTGATATGAAGGCTGCCAATGCTACGACTTTCGACCAATACAAGGCTCTTGCCAATGCGGTTTCCGATTCTGTAAAACATGTGACTTTCGATGCTTCCGCTTTCGTTTCTGCATTGCGCAGCAGCGAACCGCTAGTCAGTGCATACGCTTCTACAGGTGCTATGAACCAGTTGAGCGCACCTATCAAGGGTAATGCCGGTGTGTTTGTACTTCAACCTTATGCAGAAGAGAAGTTGAATGAAACTTACGATGAGAAGGCTGAGGTAGAGAAACTTCAGGGTATGTATACCAACTTGGTTGTAAGACAATTCATCAATGACCTTTATCTGAATGGTCAGGTGAAAGACGAACGTTACTTGTTCTTCTGATAGTTTCCCAAAGTTTGGGATATTGATATAAGACGGGAGTTGCCTGAGATGTTCCTCAGGCAACTCCTGTTGTTTTTATGCAACTTTATGTGTATCTTTGCACTAAGATTTGACATATGAATATGCAGAAACAGTCTTTATTGGGAATGACGCTTGCCGAACTTCGTTCGGTGGTGGGGCGTTTGGGAATGCCTGCTTTTTCGGCAAAGCAGATTGCATCGTGGTTGTACGACAAGAAGGTTGCGTCGATTGACGAAATTACGAACCTGTCGTTAAAACATCGCGACCTGATGAAAGAATTGTTTGAAGTTGGTACCAGTGCGCCCGTCGAAGCAATGCGTTCGGTAGACGGGACGGTGAAATATTTATATCAGGTAGGCGAAAATCATTATGTCGAATCTGTTTATATCCCCGATGCGGATAGGGCTACCCTGTGTGTGTCTTCTCAAGTGGGATGTAAGATGAATTGCAAGTTCTGCATGACAGGCAAACAGGGTTTCTCGGCCAATCTGACCGCTGCACAGATTTTAAATCAGATACATTCTTTACCCGAACGCGACAAACTGACCAATGTCGTGATGATGGGGATGGGCGAACCGCTGGACAATTTGGATGAAGTGTTGAAAGCACTGGAAGTGATGACTGCTCCTTATGGCTATGGTTGGAGTCCGAAGCGTGTGACGCTTTCGACAGTGGGACTTCGTAAGGGATTGAAACGTTTTATTGAGGAGAGTGATTGTCATCTGGCTGTCAGCCTTCATTCGCCATTGCCTCTACAACGCAGAGAGCTGATGCCTGCTGAAAAGGCTTTTTCTATTACGGAAATTGTAGACTTGTTGCATCACTATGACTTCAGCAAACAGCGCCGTTTGTCTTTCGAATACATTGTTTTCAAGGGTGTAAATGATAGTTTGCCTTATGCCAAGGAACTTCTGAAACTTCTTCGTGGGCTGGATTGCCGCATCAACCTCATTCGTTTCCATGCCATTCCTAATGTTGATTTGCAGGGGGCGGATATGGATACAATGGTTCGTTTCCGTGATTATCTCACTTCACATGGCCTGTTTACTACGATACGTGCTTCTCGAGGTGAAGATATTTTTGCCGCATGTGGAATGTTGTCAACCGCCAAACAGGAAGAGGGCGGTGCGAATTAATATAAATTATTAACTTCGGTATGGCGAATAGAGGCATTCTTTGTAGCTTTGTAAAATTTTAAAAGGTAACTAATATGAAAAAGCACTTGTTTTATTTCAGTGTCGTTGTCATGTCACTGCTTTTTGTTTCTTGTGGTGGCGGTAAAAAAGGCGGAAAAAGTGTACTGACGCCTACTTCGAGCGGCCGTGCATATGAAATACTGGTTGTGATCGATCAAGACATGTGGGAGCGCCCGGCCGGTAGAGCTCTATACAATGTTTTGGATACCGATGTACCTGGTCTTCCCCAGTCGGAACGTTCGTTCAGAATGATGTATACCGAGCCGACACATTATGATGCTACGCTGAAGTTGGTACGTAACATCATTGTGGCTGATGTTCAGAATATATACACCCAGCCTAAAATGAAGTATGGCAAGGATGTATATGCCTATCCTCAGGCTATTTTGACCATTCAGGCACCTGATGAAGAGTCGTTTGGTGAATATGTTACGCAAAACAAGCAGACGATTATAGACTTCTTTACCCATGCGGAAATGAACCGTCAGATTACAGTGCTTGAAACCAAACATAATAACTATGTATACAATGAAGTAAAGAAAATGTTCGGTTGTGAGGTGTGGGTACCTGGTGAACTTACAGCCCATAAGTCTGGCGAGAATTTCTTCTGGGCTGGTACGAATACGGCAACGGGTGACCAGAATTTCGTAATCTATTCTTTCCCCTATCGTGATAAGAATACGTTTACCAAGGAATATTTCCTGCAGAAACGTGATTCGGTGATGAAAGAAAATATACCGGGTGCGCGTGAAGGCATGTATATGGCTACTGATACACTGATGACGGATGTACGTCCTATTACGGTGCAGGATGCCTATGCATTGGAAGCCCGTGGCTTGTGGCGCATCAAGGGTGATTTTATGGGAGGACCTTTTGTGTCCCATATGCGTCTGGATGAGAAGAACCAGCGTATTATCGTTTCCGAAATCTTTATTTACTCACCTGATAAGTTGAAACGTAATCTGGTTCGTCGGATGGAGGCTTCCCTTTATACATTGCGTTTGCCTGGAAAGGTACAGGCGGAAGACCAAACTGCTCAGGAGGGAAAAGAAAAGACGGATGTAGTAACAAACGAACAGAACAATGGAAAATAGAAAAGTAAGAGTCGGTATTACTCAGGGTGATATTAATGGAGTAGGATATGAGGTTATTCTGAAAACCTTTGCAGAACCTACTATGCTTGAATTGTGTACCCCCGTTATCTATGGTTCACCCAAGGTCGCTGCCTATCATCGCAAGGCACTTGATCTGCCGACAAATTTCAGTATTATAGATTCGGCCAAAGAAGCTGCTCCAGATAAGTTGAGTATCGTGAACTGTTTGGATACGGAAGTGAAGGTGGAATTTTCGAAACCTGACGCCGAAGCCGGCCATGCAGCTCTATTGGCCTTGGAGAAAGCTTTTGAAGAGTATAGGGAGGGATTGATCGATGTAATCGTTACAGCTCCTATTAACAAACATACCATTCAGTCAGAGGAATTTAAATTTCCGGGTCATACTGAATATATCGAGCAGCAGTTAGGCGAAGGAGAGAAAGCGTTGATGATTCTGATGAAGAATGATTTGCGTGTAGCGTTGGTTACCGGACATATTCCTGTAAGTCAGATAGCTTCTTCCTTGACTAAAGATCTGATAAAGGAAAAGATGCGTATTTTCCATCGTTCGCTGAAACTGGATTTTGGTATCGGTGCTCCGCGAATCGCCGTACTTTCACTCAATCCTCATGCAGGAGATAATGGCTTGCTGGGTACTGAGGAAGAAGATATTATCATTCCTGCGATGAAGGAAATGACTGAGGAAGGTGTGCTTTGCTTCGGACCTTATCCCGCTGACGGATTTATGGGATCGGGCAGCTTTTCTCATTTTGACGGTATATTGGCTATGTATCATGACCAGGGCTTGGCTCCTTTCAAGGCGCTGGCTATGGATGAGGGCGTAAACTTTACGGCCGGTTTGCCCGTTGTACGTACTTCCCCAGCTCATGGCACGGCGTATGATATTGCAGGCCAGGGTGTCGCTTCTGAAGATTCGTTCCGTCAGGCAGTATATGTAGCTATCGATGTTTACCGTAATCGTCTGCATGAAGCTATGGCAAAGGCTAATCCGTTGCGTAAGCAATATTATGATAAACGTGACGACAGTGATAAACTGAAGTTGGATAGTGTAGAAGAGGATTTGTAACATGATGACAAAAGCGGAAATACAACAGGTCAAATTGCGTTTTGGCATTATCGGCAACAACGAAACATTGTTGCGTGGAATTGATGTAGCTATGCAGGTGGCTCCTACCGACTTGTCCGTACTGATTACGGGAGAAAGTGGGGTAGGAAAGGAGAGTTTTCCGCAAATTATACATCAGTACAGCCGCCGTAAGCATGGGCAGTACATCGCGGTGAACTGTGGAGCCATTCCAGAAGGAACGATAGATTCAGAACTTTTCGGTCACGAGAAAGGAGCCTTTACCGGTGCTATCAGTGATCGTAAGGGATACTTCGGCGAAGCCAATGGTGGAACCATTTTTCTGGATGAGGTAGGTGAACTTCCTTTACCGACACAGGCTCGTCTGCTTCGTGTTCTTGAAAGTGGTGAATTTATTAAGGTCGGTTCGTCGAAAGTAGAGAAGACTGATGTGCGTATCGTAGCTGCCACGAATGTCAATCTGACTCAGGCTATTGCTGAAGGACGTTTTCGTGAAGACTTATATTATCGTTTGAATACGGTACCTATCCAGGTACCTCCTTTGCGTGAACGGGGTGAAGACGTCGTGCTGCTGTTCCGAAAGTTTGCTTCTGATTTTGCAGAAAAATATCATATGCCTCCGCTTCAGTTGACCGAAGATGCACGTCGGTTGCTGATGTCTTACGCTTGGCCGGGTAATGTTCGTCAGTTGAAGAATATCACAGAACAAATATCAATCATAGAGTCCAATCGTGAAATCAATGCTGATATTCTGAAAGGTTATTTGCCTGCTAACAATGAACAGCGTTTGCCGGCCCTGTTGGGCACTAAGGAAGGGAAGAGCTTTGGTAGTGAACGGGAGATTTTGTATCAAGTCTTGTTTGATATGCGTCAGGATGTAACCGAATTGAAAAAACTTGTTCATGAGATTATGTCTGAGCGTGCTTCAGGGGGAAGTAATGTCGGGGCTTCTGTGCCGTCTTCTGCTTATTATACGCCTGCGCCACAGTTGGTTACTCCAGCATCGGTAGAACCTAATGTCCCCACCATCATTCATCCGGCAGTCCAGCCGGTTACTCCCATTACTTCTTCTGCCGATGATGATATTCAGGATACGGAAGAATATGTCGAAGAGTCTTTGGCTTTGGATGATGTTGAAAAAGAAATGATTCGAAAGGCACTTGAGAAACATCATGGGAAGCGGAAAGCTGCAGCTTTGGATTTGAACATTTCAGAACGTACGCTATACAGAAAGATTAAGGAATATGGATTGGATTAAGAAGATAAGTATCATAGCTGCCTGTATCTTTGTGGTGGTTATTGTGTATTCGTGTCGGGTTTCTTTTGGTTTGGCGCCTATCAGTTCGATTGACTATACGAAGGTAAAGACTATTTCCATTGCCGATTTCCAGAATCGGGCTGAGTACGTATATGCTCCCTTGGCTATTGAATTCAATACGAAATTGAAGGATATGTTCATTCAGCAAACTCGTTTGAAAATAGTCGATTCGGGTGGAGATTTGGATATTGACGGTGAGATTACGGGATATAACCAATATAATGAGTCGGTTGATGCCAGCGGGTTTGCTTCGAAAGTAAAAGTTACATTGACCGTAAATGTACGTTATACTAATAATACCAATCATGAGGAGGATTTTGAGCAACAGTTCTCCGCTTTTCAGACGTATGATTCAAATCAGTTGTTGACAGATGTTCAGGATCAGTTGATTACGTTGATGGTGAAAGATATTACGGAACAGATTTTCAATGCTACGGTAGCCAATTGGTAAGAAAAGAATATGACGTCAGCCCAATTACATCAATGGATTCAGCATCCGGAGCGTTTGGACCGAGAGTCTTTGTACGAGCTTCGTACATTGGTGGCCCGCTATCCCTATTTTCAATCATTGCGACTGCTCTATTTGAAAAATCTGTTTTTGTTGCATGACGACAGTTTCGGTAGTGAGTTGCGCAAGGCTGTACTCTATGTGGCCGACCGTCGTTCGCTTTTCTATCTCATAGAAGGCGATCGTTATGCTTTGCAACGGGAAAGTGATGGGGAGCCAATCTGTCAGTCGGACGGTTCGGAGGAACCCGGCGTGGATCGTACGCTGTTTTTGATTGACGCTTTCTTGTCAACGATGCCGGCAGAACAGAATGAATCCTCCGGTTTGGATTATGCGATGGACTATACTGCTTACCTGCTGAAGGAAGAAACAAATGCTGAACAGCAGGAAAATGTTCCCAAACTTCGAGGGCAGGACCTCATTGACGGCTTCCTGAACAGAATGGATAACAATGGACAGACGGATGATTTACCACAGGCCGTAGTAGAAGATACTTTCGTCGATTCAATAGCGGCTTCTGATGATGAGGAACAGAAAGACATGAATGTGGAACCTGTTTGTGATGTGATGTCCGATTCTGAAAATGATCTTGAAGAAGAGGCTTCTTCTGAAACGTCCATATTGTCGTCCGAAGACTTGGATGACAGCTGTTTTACTGAGACATTGGCCAAAATCTATATAAAACAGCACCGATATGAGAAGGCTCTTGAAATAATTAAAAAGTTAAGCTTGAATTATCCAAAAAAAAATGCTTACTTTGCAGACCAAATCCGATTTTTGGAGAAATTGATTATTAACGCTAAAACAAAATAGGTAAAAAATGTATTTATTATTAGTTATTTTTATGTTGCTTGCATCTGTGTTGATGTGCTTCATTGTCTTGATTCAAAATTCTAAGGGAGGCGGTTTGGCTTCCGGATTTTCTTCATCCAATCAGATTATGGGTGTGCGCAAAACTACTGACTTCCTGGAGAAAGCCACATGGACTTTGGCTGCTGCGATGGTAGTGTTCAGCATTGCTACTGCCTATGTATTGCCCGGTGCTTCTTCGAAAGGTACCGATGTCATCATGGAGCAGGCACAGCAGCAGGAAGCAACCAATCCGTATAACATGCCTGCCGGCACGGCAGCTCCGCAGGCCGAGGCTCCTGCAGCAAATGCTCCTGCAGACTCTGTAAACTGATATTGAACTAACTTTATATTTTCTGAAAGAGCGGGATTGCTGCATACCGAGGTATGGGCAATCCCGCTTTTCGTTTATTATTTCATTAAAGACTGATATGATGACTTCAACAACTCCCAATCTTCAGACTTTGCGCGATTCGGCAGGTATACGCTGGATGGTGTTGCTGTTCCTGGCTTTTGCCATGTTCTGTTCATATATATTTATGGACATCCTTTCTCCTATTAAAGACCTGATGCAGTCTACGCGCGGCTGGGATTCTACAGCCTTCGGAACCATGCAGGGGTCGGAAACCTTCCTGAATGTATTTGTATTCTTCCTTATCTTTGCGGGTATCATCCTGGACAAGATGGGAGTGCGTTTCACGGCAGTTCTTTCGGGAGCGGTAATGCTGGTAGGTGCAACAATCAACTGGTATGCTGTGACTGAGAGTTTTCAGGGAAGCGGACTTGAAACTTGGTTTAACAATAACCTGAACTATATTCCCGGTTTCGATGAACTGGGTATTTCTCCTTTCTATGAAGGGATGCCGGCTTCGGCCAAATTTGCAGCGGTAGGTTTTATGATATTCGGTTGCGGAGTCGAGATGGCAGGTATTACCGTATCCCGTGGTATTGTCAAGTGGTTCAAGGGACGCGAAATGGCTTTGGCTATGGGCTCTGAGATGGCATTGGCCCGTTTGGGTGTGGCTACCTGTATGATTTTCTCACCGATGTTTGCCAAGTTGGGTGGTGTAATCGACGTTTCTCGTTCGGTTGCGTTTGGTGTAGTTCTTCTGATGATTGCCCTCATTATGTTCATTGTCTATTTCTTTATGGACAAGAAACTGGATGCACAGACGGGCGAAGCTGAAGAGAAGGACGATCCGTTCAAGATAAGCGACTTGGGAAGCATTCTGTCGAGTGGAGGTTTCTGGCTGGTCGCTTTGTTGTGCGTATTGTATTATTCAGCCATCTTCCCGTTCCAGAAGTATGCCGTCAATATGTTGCAGTGCAATCTGGTATTTACCGAAGTACCTGCTGATTCTTTCTGGGCTACCAATACAGTGACAGTTATCCAATATCTCATTATGCTGGTGGTGGCAGTAGCTGCTTTTGCCAGCAACTTCTCCAAGCGTGCCTCGATGAAGAACGGCCTGTTGGTTTTGGCCGGTGTGGCACTGGTGATTTTCTGTTATATGGGGTACATGCGTCAGAGTGCCGAGACCGTGTTTGCTGTATTCCCCTTACTGGCCGTAGGCATTACACCGATTTTGGGTAACTATGTAGACCATAAAGGCAAGGCCGCCAGTATGTTGGTTATTGGCTCGCTGCTGCTCATTTTCTGTCACCTCACGTTTGCCTTCGTATTGCCTGCGCTCAAGGGCAGTGCGGTGGGTGGAATTATTGTTGCTTACCTCACCATTCTGGTTCTTGGTGCAAGCTTCTCGCTGGTACCGGCCTCATTGTGGCCGAGTGTGCCCAAGCTAGTGGATGCCAAGATTATCGGTAGTGCTTATGCATTGATTTTCTGGATTCAGAACATCGGTCTTTGGCTGTTCCCTCTGCTGATAGGTAAGGTACTCGACAAGACCAATCCTCAGTTGGTGGCCGACTTGCAGAGTGGAGCAATTACGCCCGAAGAGGCAGCTGTGTCCTACGATTATACGGCACCGCTCGTCATGCTTGCCTGTCTGGGTGTAGCCGCTTTGGTTTTAGGTTTCGTTCTGAAAGTGGTCGACAAGAAAAAAGGTCTGGGTCTGGAAGAACCTAACATTAAGGACTGATGTTTCTGTAGGAATGAAGGAAAAGTTTAATTTGCTGGACACCGTACCTGTGCGTGCGGAAATGGTCCGTACAGTTTGGGAGGATGAGTGCGTAGTGCTCATCCTCCCGCGTTTCAGGAAGGCGTGGATGCAACGTTGGTTACGGCCGGAGGCTTTGTCACCCGAGGTGCGTATCCCATTGGAGGAACATGGCACGGCGGTGTGGAAACTGATTGACGGGCAGCATACCGTGGCCGAAATCATTGCGATGCTACAGACACATTTTGCACCCGATGAAAACTACGCATCCCGTGTAGCTGCCTATGTCGTGCAGCTGCAACGGGATGGGTTTATTCGTCTTGTGGTAAAGAAGGATGACGGAGCGGAAGTTTAGTTTTCGCTCCCTCTGTCCACCTTCAGCAGGCCGCCTGTTGTGGTGTCAAACAGTACGGTTGTGCTGGATTTCTTGTTGAACAACACCGGAGCCAGGTATTCTTGTGTACCGAATTGGGTTACCGGCAGTTCGTTGTTGAATATTTCCTTGTTCTTGTAAGTCATGACAATCTGAGCTTGGCCGGGTACATTGTAGATGATACCTTCCAGCTTTTTCTTGTCGTCCGTGGGAGCCAGGTTCAGTACTTTCTTGTTCCGGATACTGATATAGACCGGTTCGCCAGACAAGTCGTCCTTGTCTACTACACCCTGTTTGCTCGAGAAACGCAGTGCTACGGCATTCTCCTTCTCTTCGGGGACTATACGGATGGTGAGTATCTGCGTGTCTTTTTTCTCTTTTCCTGTAAACATCTCTGTCAGAGCCTTTTCCTGAATGTTCAAGTTCTCGAGCATCAGCTTAAGCTGGTTGCCGTCGGTCGGCATGTTGTCGGCTTCACCTCGTATCAGGGCATTTTTGCTTTCACGGATACTGTATATTTCCTTGGCCACAAGTTCGGCCATTTTGGCAGTAGAGCTGCTCATCAGTATTTCTTCGGTAAGGAAACTGCGTGGGTCCACTTCCTTTTCGGGCTTCGTAGCCTGCGGAGCTTCCTGTGCTTTCTTTCCGCTGAATGGCAGGTTGATGGAGTGTACAATGCCGTCTTCCGTCAGCTCCATCAGCGGAGCGACGGTCTTGTCTTTCATCTTGACGAAATAGACATGTTCCTTATCGGGTACTCCCACCAGGGCCGTTTCTATCTGGTCGAGCGTCCAGTAGATATCTGGATCATCCGAAACGCCGGCAAGGCGCAGGTAACGGTCGGCATAGCGGCAGAATTCGCCGGGGGTATAGGTGTGCTTGGTGGCATGAACCTTGATTTCGATTTCAGTTTTCGGGAGCATATAGGTCACTCCATAGTCTTTGCCCTGCGTCACGCCGACGGTTACTTCCGTCTGGGCCGATGCCACGAGGCTCAGGGTGAGTGCGGACGACAATAAGAATATACTTTTCATCATGCTTCTCTTAGGTTTTGGTTAGTAACTTCTTTAATTAAACAAAGATAAGGAAGTTATCGGTGCCTTGAACAGATTTTGCCATAATTAACAAAAGATACGGGCACGGACCCTACAGGAGTGTGCGCCGGTATGACCCGACGCAGTCTGTATTGTCCGTGCCCGTGGAGTTATTTGCCTGCTTTTTGCGGCAGTTTTAGGCCGATTTCGGCGATGCCTACGCGGTCGTCGTTGAGCAGGATGCGCAGATCGCTGGCCGTCGTGCCGCGGAAGGTGTAGGTATGCGGTTTGCCATATTCGCTGACGGTACCCGAATAAACGGTCAGGAACTGGCCTCCACCACCCGAGAGCTGAATCTCGAAGTTGGCGGGCAGCTGGTTGTCGCGGCTGAAAGTCAGGGTCACTTCGTCCACTTTCGGGTTACCTTTCAGGGCAACGGTCAGGTAGTCGCCTTTGTTGCCCTGCCAGTAGGTTTCGGGCTTGCCGTCGAGCACGTTCAGTACACTTTCGGGGTTGGTGCTGGCGGTGACGGGACTTTCTTCCTTCTGTGCTTTCAGGCGGGCGTTACGTGTGGCATAGTCTTCCACGCTGAGCACGGCGGTCTGGCGGACGTCTTCGGACGAGGCGGCAGCCATGACGACGAATTCACCCGGCTCTACCACCCATTTCATGTCGGCGTTGAGCAGCTCCAGCTGCTTGCGGTCGAGGTGGAAGGTGACTTGCTTCGTCTCACCCGGCTGGAGATGGACGCGCTCGAAGCCGGCCAGATTCTTTTCGTAGGTCGTGACGCTGCTCACCACGTCGCGCGTGTAGAGCTGTACCACTTCGTCGCCAGCCCGGCGGCCGGTATTGGTCACGTTCAGGGTGACGGTGGCTGTTTCGTTCGGAGTGATGACGGCAGGGCTGACTTTCAGGTCGGAGTATTCAAACGTAGTGTAACTCAGACCATAACCGAAGGGGTAGAGGGCTCCGTTGACGCGCGACATGTTGCCTTTCAGCCCTGGATTCTTGCCGCCGTCCACTTGCGACGAAGGTTTGCAGGGGAAGTTGAACGGTATCTGTCCCACGCTCTTGGGGAAGGTGACGGTGAGCTTGCCGCCGGGATTGTAGTCGCCGAAGAGCACGTCGGCCACGGCTGTACCGCCTTTGGAGCCGGGATACCAGGCTTCGACGATGGCGGGCACGAACTTGTCGGCCCAGTTGATGGAGAGCGGACGCCCGTTGATAAGTACCAGCACGACGGGTTTGCCAGTGGCCTGTACGGCCTGGAGCAGCTTCAGCTGGCGGCCGGGCAGGTCGAGACTACTGCGCGACTTGTTCTCGCCGCAGGTGCGCTGGCCGCCTCCCAGCACTACGACGGCCACGTCGGCACGACGGGCGTTGGCTACGGCACGGTCTATTTCGGCCTGTTCGTCATCGGTCAGCGGGTATTCTATCAGTTCGCTTTCGGGCCAGTGGGCATCCACCAGGTCGCAACCTTTGGTGTAGAGCACTTCGGCCTTGCCTTCCACTTTGGCCTGGATGCCTTCGAGTACCGTCGTCACGTCGACGGCCAGCGGGCCGTAGTGGGTCAGCGCATAACCTTCTTCGTCGGCATTGGGGCCGCAGACGGCGATGGTCTTGATGCGGTCGATGTCGAGGGGCAAAGTCTGCTTGTCGTTCTTCAGCAGGACGATGCTTTCGCGCGAAGCCTGCAGGGCCACGTCTTCGTTCGCAGGATTCTCCACCTCTTCGTCGGCTCCGGCCAGGTCGGTCTGGTAGGGAGCGTCAAAGAGGCCGACAAGGAACTTCACGCGCAGGATGTCGCGCACGCGGTCGTTTATCAGCTCTTCGCTCAGGCCGCCCTCCTTTACCAGTTCGCGGAGCGGCTCCACGAACGATTCGGGCGAGCGGAAGGTGCAGCGCACGTTCAGCCCTGCCTCCACACTTTGGCGCACGGCTTCCTTCATGTCTTTGGCCGTGCCGTGCTTGGTGTAGAGGTATTCGACGGCGTCGCTGTCCGACACGACATATCCCTTGAAGCCCATCTCGCCGCGCAGGCGGGTGGTGAGCCAGTAGAAACTGCCCTGGATGGGGATGCCGTCGTAGTCATTGTACGAGCTCATCACGCCCAGCAGACCCGTTTCCTGAATGACGCGCTTGAAGGGATAGACGTGTATCATCTCCACTTCGCGCGGCGACATCTGCGGGTCGACGCGCGCCATGCCTTCGCGGGCGCCCTTGTTGTTACTGTAAGCCACGAAGTGCTTGGCCGTGGCGGCCACCTGGTGGTCTTTCTGCAAGCCATGTACCATCTCGATGCCCAGTTCGGCCACAAGGTAGGGCGACTCGCCGTACACCTCTTCATAGCGTCCCCAGCGCTGGTCGCGTCCCACGTCTAGGATGGGAGCATAGACATTGGTATAGCCCAGCATGCGGGCTTCGCGCCCCGTTATCTCGCCGATGCGGCGCACGAGGCTTCGGTTCCAGGTGTGTCCGATGCCCAATTGGGTGGGGAAGTTGGTGGCGCGGTAGCTCTCCACGCCGCGGATGCCTTCGTTGGTGAAGTCTACGGGGATGCCCAGGCGCGTTTCTTCGACGAAGAAGCGCTGCACTTCGTTCAAGGCCCAGGCGTGGCGCGAGGCCGGCCACACGTTCTCGTTATCCGAGGGCGGTAGGCCCCACTGGCGGAAGCCGTTCAGGTGCTCGTCGATGGCGCCGATGCCGTCTTTCCACAACGCCTGTTTCCATTCGGGTGTGGGCAGGTCGTCCTTCAGCACGCGCTGGTAGCCGTAGAGGGTCACCATCTGACAGGTCTTCTCGTCGAGTGTCATCTGCCCGAGCAGGTCCTCGATGCGTGCGTCGATGGGGGCGTTGGAGTCTTCGTAGACGTCCTTCACGCCGTTCTTGTTGAAGTCAATCCAGCCCTTGCGGTACATTTCTGTCCGTACGGGCTTATACATTTTTGGTGTTTTCCTTTCTGTCTGGGCGCAGAAGGCAGACAAGCATCCTCCGGCCAGCAGGGTGGTTAGAATCAGTTTCCTCATGAATAAATCGATTATTTGTTTGGGACAAAAATACACAGATTTCCTTGAACGATGGGATAATATTGTCCGTTTCGATGGCCAATATTTTCCAAAACATCTCCTTTTTACCGTTTTTCGCTTGTTATGCTGCTATTGGAGAGGAAATACTTTACCGGCTTTTCGGCATTTCATTCTGTCCTTTATCAAGGATTCTCTGGCATTTGGAGAAACGGACTGCTGAATTGTAAATTATTCTGATTTCCGATAAGATTTTCTCCTTATATCTTTTATGAACCGTCTTATAGCCCTGCTTTAAGTAGGTTTGAAACATTCGGGGGGTATGTTTGAAACATTCGGCCCTTATGTTTCAAACATAGGGGCCTTGGGGTTGAAACCTGTTTATGTAGATTTTTTCCGGGTAATGTTTGGAATCATATTTTTTGTGTGGAAATTTCTCAATATCCGATGAACTTGTTTATATCCTTGGATAGATGGCATCAATTAATATTTGCAAATATATTATTGTTGGAAACAAAAGAATTTGTATCTTTGCATCATTCCGCTGATGAAAATGAGCGGTGTGTTTGTAGAAGAACTTATTATTACTAACCGGGGTTGACTGGATTTGACAGCGGGCAGAAATGGTAGGTAAGCATGCAGTGGGTCGGTAATTTCCACTTTAATCTCAGTTATCAAACAATTATCTGGCAACGAAAATTATGCTCTCGCTGCTTAATCGAAGTACAGTAGATTAGCTTTATTTCCACCACAGTGGTGGAAACGAGATGTCACTCAAAAGCTCTTGTTCCGAAGCGTTTGGTAAAGTGGCACAGCAAAATCGGGAATAGCTCAGGTCTTTCTCCGCGGCCTTTGCGAAGTTTTAGGAGATAAGGTGCAGGTTGGTGGCTCTGGTCTTGCCTGCGCTCGAAAACTGAAGGCAGAGATAAGCATGTAGAAAGCTTATGATTTCCTCGTTTGGACGAGGGTTCGATTCCCTCCAGCTCCACGGATATGAGTTAGAAGCCGCTGATATTCAGCGGCTTTTCTCGTTTTATATAATATGTACTGCATCCTTTTTAATCTTTCGGTATTAAATGTTCTGAATTAAAGATTCTGTGGTTGTTCTTGATGCTATAAAATAATATTGAGTAATATAGTTTTGTTTGATTTTTCGTATATTTGCGGCTAAATAACCACAAACTAGATTTTACTTGCATTTATTATAGATAGAATCTATTTTTACAATGTTAATATCATGAAAAAGTTAATCTCAACATTTATCATTTCTGTGTTTGCATTGTCGGGATATGCACAATATTCCGGTAAGGTCTTCGTTGACGAAAATAATAATGGCATTTACGACTCCGGCGAAAAACTTCTGAAGGGAATTAAAGTTTCAGACGGATTAAACGTCGTTCAGACGGACGGAAAAGGACAGTTTGTCTTGCCGGGACACGAAAAGGAAAAATTTGTGTTTATAACAGTACCTTCCGGGTATAAAGCTGTATACGATCATTATCGTAAAATTGATAAGTCGATAGAAAACTACGATTTTGGAATTGTTCCGTATACGGTTGGTATAGACAAGCGAGGTGCTCATAAATTCATTCAAATAACCGATACTGAAATTTCTCAGGTACAGGGTAATGAAGAATGGGCTGAGAATCTGCATCGGTATTCGACGAACGAAAAAGTGGCGTTCATCGTACACACAGGTGACATCTGTTATGAGAAAGGCCTGAAGTCCCATATAAAGCTGGTGAATACCAGAAACATGGATGTACCGGTATATTATTGTATAGGAAATCACGATTTGGTAAAAGGCAAATATGGAGAGGAACTGTTCGAAAGTATCTATGGTCCCGTATATTACTCTTTTGATGTAGACAATGTTCATTACATTGTCACACCGATGGCGGGAGGAGACTATTGGCCGGGCTATACGAGAGATGATGTTTGCAGATGGATGAAGAATGATTTGAAGTATGTAAAACCGGGAACCCCTGTTTATGTGTTTAATCATGATATCCTTACAGAAGGAGATAAGTTTATATACGGAGGAAAGTCCGAATCGGTCAACTTGAATGAACATAACCTGAAAGCATGGGTTTACGGACACTGGCATATAAACCATATAAAGAAACAGGGAGATGTATATACAGTATGTTCCAGTACGGTAGATAAGGGAGGAATCGACCATTCTACATCTTCCTATAGAGTAATGAATGTGGATAGAAATGGCGATTTTATTTCTGAAGTACGTTATCCGTATATTGATAATCAGCTTTGCATTTCTTCTCCATTCGGGAAAACTACATCCAATGCAATAAGTGTAAATGCCTACTCTTCAAATGCTTCCACAAAACAGGTAACATATACTTGCATGTATGGCGAGAAGGTGATAATAAAAGACAAGAAACTTACTCCCAAGACTGATTGGACTTGGGGTACTGAACTGACACTTGATAGTAAATATTATAATAAGGAACTCAAACTGCTTGTTTCTGCTGAGTTCTCGAATGGTGAAAAAAGCGTGGAGGAAAGCAAGTTCGAATATTGCCCGGAGAAGTCATGGGTGGAATTGGGAGAGAACTGGACCAATCTTTTGGCCAATTCTGAGCATACAGGTGGAATCATTTCTTCTTCGTTCGATTCGTTGCTCTGTCTTGCATGGAGTACAAATGTAGGAGGTAACATTTTCATGACTTCCCCTGTTGTATATAACGGGAAAGTCTATACGGCGTCAGTGGATGATGACAACCGCGGTCGTGCTGCCATATATGCTTTGGATGCAACAACAGGAAAGATCGTTTGGAAGTATGGTGTTGAAGGTTCTATAAAAAATACGATAGCAATAGACAAAGAAAGAATTTTTGCACAAGATATCTATGGAAATATCTACGCAATTGACTGTAATAACGGTTCTTTATGCTGGAAGAAGGATATCGGCATGGGAGTTTTGCCTTCATTGATAGAAGGACTGGCTACCAAAGATGGAATCCTTTATGCCGGTACCGGCAAATACCTGCAAGCCATAGATGCCTCTACTGGTGAAATTTTGTGGCAAAACCGCGACTGGGGACAGAACCAGGGATCAACAGCCACATTGTCTGTGTCCGATGAAGTAATCATAGGTTCTACCCAATGGGGAGCATTGTATGGAAATGAAGTTAAGACTGGGAAGATGTTATGGAGTAAATCACAGGACGGACTTAGATTCAGAGCTTCATCTCCGGCGATAATAAACGGACTTCTTTATTTGGCATCAGAGAAAGCATTCTTCATAATGGATGCAAAAACAGGTGATATCATTGTGCGGAAAGATTTATCTTACGGTGTGGATGGAACTTCTACCCCTGTCATTACAGAAAATGAAATAATTTTTGGTACATCGACGGCTGGTTTGGTAGCTCTTGACAGGAATACGCTGGAAGAAAAATGGCATTGCTCGATCGGGAAAGCTTTGGTTTATACATCATCTTATACGCGTCCTGATTCTCAGACAATAGAAACAAGCCCTGTTATAGTCGGAAATACTATCTTTGTCGGGGCTTCAGACGGTTATCTTTATGCCATAGATAAAAATAAGGGAAGTATCACTGCCAAGTATAATTTGGGCGCTCCGGTATTCAGTTCGGTTTCTTTTTCCGGAAACACATTGTTCGTTTCTGATTTTGGAGGAAATGTTTATGCCTTTTGTATGAAGCGGAAATAACATCATTTCCGAATTCAGAATATTATTAGGAGATCTTGCCATTCAGAATTGAAGGAAGATTTATCAATTGTAATTCTTCGTTTTGTTCAGAATGGCAAGATTGCAGACATCTTTTTTCGTTAGGAGAACCTTTCAATAAACGTTGTGTGTTATGTTGAGAAATCAGGTATTTTCTTTTTTTCTGCTTGCACTTTTCGGTCTGCATGTTCATGCGCAAGATAAACGGCTTGTTCTAAATTACTATTCGGGGAATAAGGTAGAAGATTCTCAGACTTTTTCGTGGAATAGTGGTACCGTAAAGGATAATCGGTCTCAAACGTGGCAGGTAGAGATTGATAGCATGGTTGTGGACAAACGTCAGGGAATTGTTGATTATACAATCAAGTATACGTTGTTAAGTCAGCGTGCTTCTCAGGTTGCAATGGGGGTGAGTTTTGATTTTGAGGACTGGTCTGCGGACAATTTTGTTTTTGTTCCTTCTATTGTATACGCTGGAAACCGTTTTGATAAAAAAGTAATGGCTTATCCGCCTTATTGGTATAATCGGGAAGAATGGCGGATAGACATGCCTACAACTACTACTTTGGTGCCCAGTTTGGAGAAATATGAAAATTGTGGGAAAATAGAATTGACGACAGGAAATGCAGCAACGCCGTTGATGGCTTTTTATTCGCCGGCAAAAGCAAGAAGTTGGATGGTACAATGTCTGCAAGGGAACAAGTGGGGAAATTTTGGGCTTTTCATTGAGGAAAACAAAGTAAAACAAAAGGCTGATTTTGCTATTATGTCTCCGGCGGTTCGAGAGAAACGTGCCACAGGTTCAGGTTTTGCTGTATCGGAAGATCGGGCTGCCAATTTAGTTAAAGGCGATGTAGTGGAACTGAAGTTCAGGGTGTATAGTCGAGTTGCTCGTTCCTTACAAGATATGTATACTTGTTTTTTGCATAACCGCAAAGACTTCAATCCTGCTGATTCGGATTATGCCGTTATGCCTTTCAGTGAAGTCTGGCGCGTCATGAATCGGTTGTTTCAGCAAGATAGGTGGGATGAAAGTATTGGTATGTATTGTTTGACGAAGCCTGGATCGAATGCTGGTTGGAATCAGATTTGGCAATTGGGCTGGGTTGGTGGTGGACAGGCAACATTACCTCTGTTATTGCAAGGGGATGAAGTCGGAGTAAATCGGGCCATCAAGAATTTGGATATGATTTTTACTAAGACCCAAGCGCCGTCCGGCTTGTATTATGCTTATGGGAATGGAAAAGAGTTCAAGGGGTTTGGCTTTGGAAAGGCTCTTGAAAACAATGAAACTTTTGTCCGTTCACAGGGGGATTTTCTTTATATGGCACAGAAACAGTTTTCCCAATTAAGAAATCTGGGGAAAGAAATTCCGGTAGCTTGGTGGAATAGCTTGAAAAGACAAGCTGATGTGTTCTATAATTTGTGGAACAGCTATGGACAGGTTGGGCAGTTTGTAAATGTGGAAACGGGGGATATTTGCATTGGTGGTTCAACGGCTGGAGCCATTGTTCCTGCGGGTTTAGCGTTGGCTTCGCAGACTTTCGGCAAAAGTAACTATCTGCGTGCGGCAGAAGGATTGGGTGATAAATTTTATAAAGAGTTTGTTTTAAAAGGATATACTACAGGAGGACCGGGCGAAATCCTTTCAACCCCTGATAGCGAATCTGCATTTGCCTTGTTCGAGTCGTATGTCACTTTGTATGAGGTAACAAGAAAGAAAAAATGGTTGAGATATGCCAAAGATTTGTTACCGATATGTGCCAGTTGGGTCGTTTCATACGATTTTAAGTTTCCAGAACATTCTGTCATGAATCAAATAAATGTCCATTCGACGGGAGCGGTTTGGGCAAGTGTCGCTAATAAACATGGGGCTCCAGCCATTTGTACATGGTCTGGAGAATCGTTGCTGAAATATTATCGGGCTACAGGGGATAAATATGCGGTAGAGTTGTTGAGGGACATTTCACATGGGATTCCTCAATATATCAGCCATCCCGACCGTAGGGTTGGAAAGATGGAACCAGGAGGTGCTTGTGAACGGGTGAACCTGTCTGATTGGGAAGGAAAAGGGAGCGTTGGTGGAAATTTGTTTGCTTCTTGTGCATGGGTAGAGGTAGCCACTATGCTTACCGTGACACAGCTTCCGAGTATTTATGTGCAGAAAGATAAGGGCTTAGTGGAGGTATTTGATCATTTGGATGTAAAATTGTTGAGGCGGGATAATAAAAATGTGGAATTGCAAATTTCGAATCCTACCCGATACGATGCAGACGTTAAACTCTATGTGGAAACTTCAGGGGAGGCTCGTCGGAGATTATATTCTTTGAAAGATGCATCCAAAGTAAAAATGGTGAATGTAAAGGGAAATAGTTCAAGAGTAGTAAAGTTATAAAATCATGAAGACACATACGTTTTTAGCAGTAGTTTTGTTGGGGTTATTCTGTATAACTTCGTGTTCGCAAAAGTCCGATGAGTATTATCGCTTGATTTCTCCGGATGGCAAGTTGGTTTTGTCTATTCAAAAGGATTCAATGGGTTTATGGGAATATTCGTTTATCGGAAATGGGGAAAGACTGATTGAAGATTCCCGTTTGGGCTATGTCACTGCACCGGAAAATCTAATTCCGTCCTCAGATTGGTCGGTTTCTTCTTCCGAACGAAGTCACGATGGAATATGGAAACCTGTGTGGGGAAAGCGAGAGCAGGTAAAAGACCAGTATAATGAATTGACCTTGGCGTTCGTTGCTCCGGAAGGACAGCAAGGGTTGAATTCGTTTGAAATTGTTTTTCGTGTGTATAATGATGGTTGGGCTTTCCGTTACGTAGTTCCTGAAACAGAGAGGGCAGCAGTCGGAGTAAAACAGGAATTGACCCAATATCGCTTTGCCGGTGATTATACATCATGGTTCTATAACGGTGAACATCATAATTTAGGACCTGATAAGTTGTCGGAAGTGGCTGGAATCCGTTTCCCTGTTATGACAGTGCAGGCAGGAGAAAATCAGTTTATGGCAGTTCACGAGGCTAATCTGACAGAAGGAGAACCTTTAGTCTTGACTTCGCTTAAAGGAGATAGCTTGTTTGAAGTTTCGTCCAAACCGTCAGAATTGAAGGCTGGCTATACTTCGGCCTGGCGTGTATTGCTTTACGGAACGAAGCCGGGGAACTTGGTTGATTCTCATCTGATTGAATTGTTGAATCCCGATCCGAACGGCGACTTTTCATGGGTCAAGCCAGGTTTGGCTGTATGGGACTGGCGTATCAATGGAGCTATTACGGATGGTGGTTTTAGATATACGATGTCTTATCCGTCTTGGACTCGGATGGTCGATTTTGCGGCAGAACAGGGATTCAGTTATTTGGTTTTGGATGCCAATTGGTATGGTCCTGAATTTGAGGCGGATTCTGATCCTGTTACTGGAGAGAAGGCCAAAGATGTACAGAGATTATTGGCTTATGCTAAAGAAAAAGGTATAGGAATTTGGTTGTATTTGAATGATGTCGGTGGTAGGAAATATCCTATAGAAAAGACTTTGAAGCAGTATAGCGAGTGGGGAGCTTCCGGTATCAAGTATGGTTTTATGAATGGTACTCCTGAAGAAAAGAATCATTGGACACGGAAGATTACGCAATTGTGTGCTGAGAATAAGCTGCTGGTAGATTTTCATGACGGTCCAGTTCATCCTTGTGGACAAATGCGTACTTGGCCGAATGCGGTGACACGGGAATTCTGCCATGCCCAATTGGATGCTCATCGGGTATTTGAACCAAAAACATTTGTTACAACCGTTTTTGTAAACATGTTGGCTGGTCCGATTGATATGAATAACGGAATGTTTGATTTAAGACAGGGACCCACTACTCGTGTAGATGAAAATCAGCCGGTCCCTTCTACTGTTGTATCGGAAGCAGCACGGACTTTGATAACTTTTTCTGGGGTAACCATACTACCTGATATTCCGGAAATGTATCAGAGATATCCTGAATTGTTGGAATTTATAGCTTCAGAAAAGATGCCTTGGAAGGAAAGCAGGACCTTGTTGGGAGAAATAGGCGAGTATATTGTGATGATGCGTGAAACGGCTGATGATTATTTGGTAGCCGCAGTGACGAATGAGGAAGAGCGAACCTTGTCCATTCCTACCTCTTTCTTACCGAAGGGCATTTACCAGGCAACGTTGATACAAGATGGGGATGATGCACATTATTTGACGAACAGAGAGTCGTATCAAGTAAAAGTCCTGAAGGTGAAGTCCGGTGATGAAATTTCTGTCAGATTGGCTGCTGGTGGTGGAACTTGTCTGAAAATTCGTAAGAATGAATAGGAACATTTCTTTATTATTGATGTAATTTAGTAGAAAATAATGGAGTAATGGTTATGGCTTATTGCCCTTCAAACAAGAGTCTCCATCATTGATGTGAGGCTTGTTAATAACGGATTATGTATCGAATTTAAGTCATCTATTGAATTCATGTTAATTAGTATGATTAAAGCTCTTTATTATTTATTGGTGACCTTTATGGTCTTGTGTGGATGTTCGCACATTGGATTTCTTATTGATTATGGAACAGTTTCGGAGAAATCGCCGGTTGTTAAACTGGCAGTGAATGATCTTAAATCATGTCTGTCAAAGTCTTCCTCTGTTAACGTAGGGGCGTTTCAACTTTTGCTTGACAGTACTTTGGTTAATGGTGAATTCGGTTATAAAGTGAATGAATCGGGTAACGTCATATTTCGTGCTGGTGATGAAATTGGTATAGCTCATGCTATATATACTTATCTTGAAAAATTGGGTTATACATTTGACATTACCGGTATATCTACTCCTTCATCATTTGACAAATCGCTATCGGAGCCTGTCGATACGCTGGTGAGGCCCTTTATCCGTTGGCGTGGTGTCAGACAACATGTGAATTTCCCGATGGATATTTCTTCTTATAATATAGAAGACGCTGAAGAATATATCAACCAGCTGGTAAGGCTCAGGTTCAATAAACTGGTTGTGCATAGTTATCCGGGGCAATGGTATGAAACTCTGGTAGATGATAGCCTTGTATTGGCCGGTAACTATTTTTATGGGAATAAACATTATATGTATGATAATGTATTCCTTCAGAAAAAAATATCCTCTAATGATTCATTGTTTTGTATACCTGAGGCTGAAAAGTTGAGGCATAATCCGAAAGCTAATAGCCGGTTTGCTGTATCGTGGATGAAACGGCTGATTGCTTATGCCAAAAGTATGGGTCTTTATGTGCAATATTCTTTTGAACCAAGAATTGCGACGGTAGATCAGATTGTATCTACCGCCCATGATATCCTTAATACTTATCCGGAAATCGATGCTCTTGAAATGATAACGGAGGAAACAGGCGGATGGGGCAGAAGGTGTACGCGTAAAGAAACGATAACTACTTTGAACAAGTATTTTGATGCCGGTATTACTTCAGATTCCATTGTCGTTGCACCGATAAGGGAGAGCCAGTCGGATCTTAATGACCTTTATACACAAATTGGAATCATTTCGCATGCTATAAAGAGAATGCAGGCGGAAAAAGAATTATATCCGGAATTGAAATTGGGTATTTATTGTTCCATAACACCTTATGCAGAAGGTGCATATCGTTTGGCCCGCCTTGCTTTGCCCGAAACCCATATCTGTCTGATGGCTTCTCATGGAAGTGAAGGAACTTTCAAGGCACTTCCATCTATCGTGAGAACAGGAAAAGATTTGGAGATGACAGAGATTTATTCATGGATAGAGTTTGACGGCTTAATGTATCTTTATCAGAATTCGATTTCCGGAAATGAGAAAATAATGAGATGGCTTACTGGTTTTGATGGAAAAAAGGCTGGCTCAATTCTCTTTAATCATTGGCGTACAGCTGAGAGCAGAACATCTGCTCGTTTTGTTGCGGAAGCTACCATCGACGCTCGTCTTTCTTCCTCCTCTTTTTATGATTCGTATTCGGCACGTTTGGCTGTTCCTTCCAAGTCAGAATATAGTAAGGCTATGCAACTCTTAAATCAAGTTGATACTTTTGCGACAAAAAATCTTGGTAATATCGGTTTTTGTTGGATGGGGGCATGGCGTAACGGTGGATCGTATACGTGGATGCAGAAAGATAACATAGAATATGCAAGAAATCTGTATTTTGAGGCGGGAAACATTTTGGCTGATATTGTACGGAAGGCTGATAAGGAGTCGGCTGCTTATGATTATTTGTCTTTTATTTGTAACCGTGTATTGTGTTCTGTGTTATATCTTGATGCTTTCGATGAGGCGGTGAATATACAGAAAGTGATGGGCAAGGATAATTGTCAGTCAGACGAGTCAAAGGCTTTTGTTAGAAGTGTATGTGACAAGGCTCTTTTGATTTTTGACCAATATATGAAAAAACATGCCGAAATGTTGTTGGACAGAGGCTGTGAAGGAACTCTTGTCAGTGTGTGGAACGCCCCGATACGAGGGTTGAAGATATATAGGGAGAAATTGGGCGGAATACCGGTTGATGGTCCTTCTTCTCTTGATGCCGTTGACGCTCCTCCATTGCCGATTGTTTACTAATCTGCATATATATGAAATGTAAAGTTTAATCAAAACATAAATCGGTGTTGATGTACTGATTTGAAGATAGAGAATTAACATAGTTATGTTCTAATATTTTAGTGAAAAAGACTGAAGTATTGAAGAAAAAGGAATATCATGAAAAAAAATGTATTGGCGTATGCTTTATTTGCATGCATGTTAGGAAGTTGTAGCTCTGATGGAATACGTTCTTTTGATACGGATTACTTTCGGATAGATGTCAACTCCAAAGGATATGTTGTCGGTATGTGGGATCGGACGAAAGAAAACCGTAACTTTAGTCCGGTAGACCAGCCATCACCATTGTTGATTCTTTATAATAGTCAGCTGAAACGGTATTATTATCCGGAGAAAGCCCATTTTAGTCACAATAAGTATCGTTTGGAATATGGGAACGGTTCTATAGCTACAGTAAGGTTGGAAGAAAAAAGCCGTTATTTAAAGTTGACTTTGGAGGAACTTGAAAACCGAGAGGGAATAGACGGTGTACAATGGGGTAATTATTATACCAATATCAACAATCTGTTGGGAGAAATAATTGGTGTTGCTCGTGATACAACAGCAGCGGTAGGCTATGCCATCGGTGCTCTGGCATTGGATGACAATACGATTGGTGGAGAATCACGCTTTACTTCGGAAACCGGTGCAGGAGGATATATAGCTCATTCTCCAGATCCGGTGAAGTATCCGCTTCCGGTCACTTTGCACGAGGGACAGCAGTTTACTTTAGGTGGAGATGGAATCAATGACGTTGCATTTTATAACCGAAAAGAACCATACTACCGGATGTTATATGGAAGTACGGCAGGGGTAGACTGTAACGGACGGATCAATATCCGTTACCATTCGCGTGACAGACGAAAGAGTGACTTGATCTATTCTCCTGAAGGTGTACCTATCCAACAGAATAATGAACCGAACCACATGCAGCGCCAGGCTGTGCCAGATGTGGATTATATCGGATCGTCCATTGCTCTTTGGGGAAGTCCGGATAGTCTTGCGCTGATGGATGTGATACAGACAATCGTACTCGATGAAGGGTTGCCTTATCCTACCTTCAATGGTAAATGGGTAAAAGATCCGACTTCTTTCATGCCGGATCTGTTTATCACAGGGAGTCCGTATGATAGTGTAGCATCGTATGCGAAACAGATGGGAATACGGGTAATACATTCCTATAATCAGCCCTTTTTGCATGCGAATAGAGGAAATGGTGGTTTTATTGATGGGCTGAATGAGGAAAGGAAGCCTTTTCATTTCTCTAACGGAAATTTGTCGCACCGTGCATATGCTGAACTGTTGGCAAAGGATGGGTTGATTTTAGGAAGAACCTGTATTTCCAATTCGTTGGCCCCAGGAACAAAAGATTGCAGTCCGATACCATCTGACAGTATTTGTATTTTGCATCGTCGTTATTTGACGGAGGATTTGTCTGAGTCGGACACTTTGATTTATATTGATGATCCGACTTACTTGAATGAGGTTGCTTGCTGGGAAGGACATAGTCGGGAATTGAATATGGTGAAAATCGGGAAAGAATTGATTCATTATATGGGTGTTTCGGCTGAGAAGCCATATCGGTTACTGCATGTAATACGCGGTTATTGGAATACGGTTCCTTCGTCGCACAAAAAAGGCGTTGCAGTAGACAAGTTACAAGTGACCGTAGGTGGTGCTTACCAAGGTTTGGTTCCAAATTTGGAATTGCAGGACAAGATAGCTGAACATTATGCAGAAGTGGCTGCAAACAGTGGTTTGGGATATTATGACTTCGACGGACAGGAATTTTTCTTTCATACAGGATTCGGTTCGTATTCTGTAAAACGTTTCTTTCGTCATATGTTTGCCCGTGCAAAAGATTTGGGAATACCTGATATCCGTTTTACCGGAGCTACACTTTCGGAAGGTTCCTGGCATTATCAGAGCATCTGGAATGTAGGTGGTGGATTGAATATGTATGATGTGAATAAACGTGTTTGGGGGAGTACAACCAGTCAGGGAAAAGACTTGCGTGATGTAACGTTTGCCAATTTCTTTCCATCTTCTTTTGGGCATAATTTCTCTGTTTCAGCCACTACTACACTCGAACAGTTTGAACACATCGAAGCAACAGCTGTCGGTTACAATGCAACTTATTCACTGAATCTGAATCCTAAGGATGTAGAGACTTGCCCCGATAAATATGCTATATTCAATGCTATTTATACTTGGGAAGAAGCTCGGCGTGCCGATGCTTTTCCGACTTCAATTAAGAGATTACTTCAAAATCCGTCTTTGAGTTGGAGACTGGAAAAGAAGGTCGGGAAAAATGGATGGACGTTGTATCAAATGGAAAATGGGCAGAAAGAACGTTCGTTCGATTTGTATCCCAAGCAATAATAACAAAGATTCTATCTAAAAACAATAAGGATGAAGAGACATATAATAGGGTTGTTGTTTGTTATGTTTTCTGTCCATTTTACGGCTGGAAATGTGAGGGTAATAGAAAACTTTGATTATGACTGGCTCTTTGAACGATATGGATTGCAAACTGATGGTTCCAGAGTAGAAGAGCCGGTCGCTGTACAGGACGTATCATTTGATGATTCGAATTGGCGGCGGCTGGATTTACCACATGATTGGGGAGTTGAAGGACCTTTTCGAGCCGATTTGGAAGGATTTACCGGTAAACTGCCTTGGCGTGGTATAGGTTGGTATCGGAAGTATTTTAAAGTAGATAAAAGCGATAGAGGAAAGCGGTTTTATTTGGATTTTGATGGTGCAATGGCTCACGCGGAAGTGTGGTTGAATGGGAAGAAAGTGGGAGGTCATCCTTATGGGTATACTTCTTTTCGCGTGGATTTGACTTCTCAATTGTCTTTTGACAGTGAGAACGTTGTGGCCGTGCGTTTGAATACCGAAGATCTTGGTTCTCGCTGGTATCCTGGTGCTGGTATTTATAGACATGTCCGTTTGGTAAAGACTTCGCAGATACATGTGGCACATTGGGGCGTTTTTGTCACAACTCCTTCTGTTTCAGATAGAGAAGCGGAAACGGTGATTTATGTCAAGGTACAGAACCATTTGCCCGAATCTGTTGAAGTTAATTATTCAGTAACAATCCATGAATTGGATGCAAAAGATTGCGTTGGTCGTGAAGTGGCTGCCTGTAATTCTGCACAGTTATGCTTGCCTGCAAATAAATTGATAGAAGATACAATTTCTCTGAAAATTCTTTCACCCAAGCGTTGGAGTTTGGAAACAACCAATCGTTACATGGCAAGGGTGAAAGTTTTTGATGGTAAGAAACAGGTAGATGCCTACGAAGTCCCATTTGGCATCCGTACTATAGAGTTTACACATGATAACGGTTTCTTGTTGAATGGAAAACGTGTACAAATTCAAGGTACTTGTAATCATCATGACCTGGGAGCATTGGGTACTGCAATCAACATCGTGGCTTTGGAACGTCAACTGAAAACTTTAAAAAGCTTTGGATGTAATGCTCTTCGGACATCACATAATACTCCTGCTCCCGAATTACTGGAATTGGCTGATAAAATGGGCTTTCTAATAATGGATGAGGCTTTTGATTGCTGGAGGAAAGGAAAATTGCCGGGAGACTATAGCACCTTATTTGATGAATGGCATGTGAAGGATTTGGAAGCACTGGTGTGTAGAGATAGAAATCATCCTTCTGTAATTTTATGGAGTACAGGCAATGAAGTTGAGGAGCAATATCATCCGGGATTGGGAATTGCACGTTATCTGACGGAAGTGGTACATCGGTATGACAAGACCCGCCCGGTGACATTCGGCGCTTCTTATCCCAGTAAGTCGGCCATGAACGGTACAGAATTACAGGTGGATGTACATGGAATGAATTATGCGGCCGGAGTGTATGGTGGAGCTGATTTTTATGGTAAGTTTCTGAATAAGGAAGGGCATGAACATCTGTCCGGATTTTCAAGTGAAAGCAGTTCGACAATGAGTTCCCGCGGTGAATATATCCCTCGTAAGTTTCATGTTTCTTCGTATGATTTGAATGAACCTGGATGGGGGGGATTGCCTGACCAGGAATTTGCGTCACTCGATCGTTATCCGGCTATTTGTGGAGAATTTGTATGGACTGGTTTTGATTATTTGGGAGAGCCGACTCCTTTTAACAGCGACAGGACGGTGTTGTTGAATCATGCGGCAGCTGTCAGTAAAGAAGAATTGAAAAAACAGGAAGAAGAACTTAAAAAGATAGAACAGAATCGTCCTACTTCACGTAGCAGTTATTTTGGAATAGTCGATTTAGCAGGTTTCCCTAAAGACCGTTATTATCTTTATCAGTCACGTTGGAGACCGGATTTTCCGATGGTACATATTCTTCCTCATTGGAATTTTAAAGATAAAATAGGGGAAAATATTCCTGTCTTTGTGTACTCGTCCGGTGATGAAGTGGAGTTGTTCTTGAATGGAAAGTCTTTAGGAAAGAAATGTAAACAGCCATATGAGTATCGGTTTCGTTGGGACAGTATTTGCTATGTTCCTGGTGAATTGAAAGCGATAGCATATAAGAATGGTCGGAAATGGGCTGAGAAAGACCTGTGTACTACCGGTAAGCCTGTAAAATTAAAGTTGGTTCCAGATAAAATGGCGTTGCAGGCAGATGGCGAAGACTTGATTTTTGTGCGGGTTTCACTTTTGGACGCTGAGGGATATGAAGTCCCTACCGCTGAACCTCTGATTACAAGTTCTTTGTCTGGTCCGGGTATGATTGTTGCGACGGATAATGGAGACCCAACCTGCCTGATTCCTTTCCGAGAACCGACCCGTCCCGCTTTTAATGGTTTATATTTGGCGATAGTAAAAGCTCGAAGAGGAAGTAAAGGAACATTGCGTTTATGTGTCGAAGCTGATGGATTGGACAAACAAGAAGTTAGTTTTCAGATTCGGAATAAGAAAGAGAAAAGAAAACATTTGCTGACTGATTGAATAATGTTTTGTTATGGATAGATTTTGATGTCGTTTTATTATGTAAAAATTGGAATAGAATGAAAAGAATGAATATGATGTTAGTAGCGTTGTTTGGAGGTGCAATGTCTTTGTTTGCAGATATTCTTCCTACGGCCATACGATGCGAAGTTGAACCTGTATATAAGTATCGGGCAGATAGTTTGCCGGGACGTGTTGTTTCGGTGTTTTTGAAGGGGAACGAGTTGAGAGGCAAGTTGCGGATAGATGTGACGCCTTTTAATAAGAGAACTGAAAAGAACTGGTATGAGGTGAATGCTACTGATTCAACAAGATTGGAAGTCCTGCTCCCAGTAACAGTACCGATAAAGGAAAGTTCTTCGGTAACCTTGACAATCCATTGTTCAGATCGGAAATATAAAAGGAAATTGGAAGTTCCTCCGATGAGGTATTGGACGGTCTATTTATATAATCATGCACATGTAGATGTGGGGTACACGAATACGCATCGGAATGTAGAGGCTTTGCATAAAAATAATGTATTGGAAGGAATGAAATTGGGAGCCGAAACGCGAGAGCATGTAGATGGTGCCCGTTTTGTATGGAATCCGGAAGTTTCATGGCCTGTCGAGCGTTTGTGGCGTGATCAACCGGGGCTTCGGAATGAATTGGTTGCTGCCATGAAAGATGGACGGATTGCTTTGGATGCGAGTTATCTGAATCTAAATACGAGCATTTGTCTGGATGAAGAGCTTTTTCATGTCTTTAAGTTTTCCAGGGAGATGCAACGGATAAGCGGACAACCGATGGATGTTTTTCAGCAGTTTGATATTCCGGGGATTACATGGGGATTGATTCCCGTTATGGTACAGGAAGGAATCAAATATGTTATTTCTTGGCCGAATACGGATCGGGGAGGAAATGCTCATGCCGATTTGGATGGGAAACCTTTTTGGTGGGTAGGTCCGGATGGAGAATCAAAGGTCCTGTTTTTGCAGCCGGGTAAATATGGTAATAGTGGAAGTATGGGAAAAGGAGAAATAACCGGTCGTCCATGGTTCGGACAGCGCGATCGGACCAAAGTTCCACTCAGAATACAGATGGGAAGTGCTGATGTTGATTTTACAGATAAGTTGATACAATTGGAAAAAAAAGATTATCCGTATGACTTTACTGTTTTGTCATGGTCATTGTGGGATAATTGCCCTTTGGATGCAGATGTACCTTATGCTGTGCAGGAATGGAATAAAACGTATGCATATCCACAAATAAGAATTTGTGGAGGACACGAGATAATGTCCATGATTGAGAAAAAATATGGAAAAGATTTGCCGGTAATATCTGGTGATTATACTGAATATTGGACAGACGGATTGGGGACGGCTGCCCGATTGACTGCCATGAACCGGAATGCGAAGGAAAGAATTTCACAGGCTGAGACGTTATGGACAATGCTGGCTGACGGCCATGCTGCTCCGCGTAAAGAAATGGATGAGGCTTGGAGATATATTATTTTAGGGTCGGAACATACCTGGTGTTTTGAAAATCCTTCGGAACCGTTTTTCCAGGAAGCTATTTGGAAGGTCAAGCAATCTTATTTTCAGGAGGCAGAAGACCGTTCCATCATGGTGTTGGATGAGGCGTTGGCACCTGCAACTGATAAGTCTGATGGAGGTTTAGGGCCTAAAGAAGGACCTTCTAATGGAGGAATAGCCGTGTTTAATACGCATACCTGGAATCAGAATGGAGTTGTGATTCTGTCTGCAAAAGAAAGTAGTAAAGGGAACAGAGTGATTGATGAGCACGGAAATGCGGTGATGTCCCAACGTTTATCAACAGGTGAATTGGCATTTTTAGCCAAGAATGTACCGGCATTAGGGGCTGCCCATTACAGAGTAATCGAGGGTGAAAAGGTTTCAGCGGGCTCATGTACGATTCATGGAACAACATTAGAGAATGAATTCTTGACTGTTCATATCGATAAAAAAAGTGGCAATATTGTTTCAATACGAAAGAAAGGAGATGAATATAATTATATTGATTCTTCGGTAGATGGAGGGGCAAATTCATTTTCTTGGCTTCCGGCCAATAAAGATATGCCACATGCTGATACTATAACTGCTGTATCGGTTGTGGAAAATGGGCCTTTTATCGTTGAATTGAAAATAGACTCGAGAGCTAAAGGGTGTCGCAGTGTTTCTCGCTCTGTTCGTTTGGTGTCGGGATTGCCCTGGGTTGAAATTTCAAATGTTGTGGATAAATTACCTTTGGAGGAGAAAGACGGCATTCATTTTGGATTTGGATTCAATGTACCTCAATCTATCACAAGAGTGGATATTCCTTGGGGTATAATGGAGGTGGAAAAGGATCAATGGAAACAGGGAAACCGGAACTGGATGACACTTCAGCGGTGGCTGGATGTATCAAATGAAACTCATGGAATGACTTGGTGTTCGTTGGATGCACCTTTGTTTGAATATGGGAATCGCTGGGCCAATATTGCATTGGGCTGGGGAGGACAAGGACCATGGCAGACAAAATTGTCTCCCAGTTCCACTATTTATTCATGGGTAATGAATAATCACTGGCATACTAATTTTCCGACAACTCAAGAAGGACCGGTTACTTTCCGTTACCGTTTGTATCCGCACGGAAAATTTGATATGGTTAGTTCCAATCGTTTTGGATTGGATCAGGCTCAGCCTTTAGTACATGTAGCGGCTGATAAGAATCCACATTTGACTCCTATTTTGGCTATTGATAACAAGTTGGTTTATGCGACTATTTTGAAGTCAACAAGCCATGATAATGAGTTGATTGTGCGTCTTCGTTCTTTGTCTGATAAAGAAGAACTTGTAACATTGACATATCCATTCAGACAACCGTTACGGGTCAGTGTATGTAGGTTGGAGGAGATACCAGAAGACGAGGTGAAAGAAACAGTTGTTATTAAACCATATGGGCAGGCAACTTTAAAGCTTGAATTTTGAAATATAGTATAAAAATTCAATATACATTAGGTTAGGGGGTGAGATTGTTTGTTTGGGTGAGAATGCTTGTAGGTTGGGAAACATTGTCGGATATTAGGTCCGTCACGTATTAAGGCAGAGGAAGATGTCACATCTTTTATTTTGAGAGCCTTTTTTTGAAGAATTGAGTACTAGAGTTGGAGAAATAATAAAATGATTGATCATATTATAAAATATATTCTTAACCATTTATTGAGTGAGGATTTGAAGGAACTTCTATATCTATTTTGTTGCTGTTTCCTGTTGACAGGATATGTTAGGGCCAATCAAGATGTTTCTA
>NZ_CABUOL010000014.1 GCF_902493215.1 uncultured Mediterranea sp. | reverse complement strand
ACTATATTTCAATAATTTCAAAGAACTATTTATCCACTTTTACGGGACAGTAGTGAGATAATTTGCATTATTTTTTTGTGCATAATTGTACTCTTCTGTAATTTCGTTAATGGTTTTGTGTTCTCCGTTTTTAACATCAAACCATTGTTCTCCTTTTATCATAGTGTTACATAATTCTATGGGCTTGATTTTTAATTCATTTTCCCATGTTTCCTTGAAACTCTGATGCTTAAACATCAATTTGTTGTTTATATATCGGAGAACAGGTCGGAGATGGGAGTCTTCTGCTATTTCAGTACCATTGTCAGTCGCTACTTTAATATTGAACAGAACATTTCCTTTTTTATCGAATTTCACCTGATTCCATTCGGGGGCTAAAAAATCTTCGTCACCGGTGAAACCCGTCTTGAACGATATTAGGCATTGAGGTTGTAGTTTATGGATATACGCGTATAGTTCACCAACTTCTAAAAAATCATTTGGCCTACGATAGCATTCTCCTATTCCATCGAACCAAATTCCTGCGATTGCGCCATAATTTGTCAGCAATTCTTTTAGCATGATTCTTACTTCCTCTTTGATATAGTCATTGGGAGGAGTTATGTAAAGAAATAACCCTAATCCTTTCCTTTCACATGCTTCTGAAAGTTCTTTTACAAAGTCGCGTTTAAGAATTTTTTGACTATTCCATTGAGATAAACTGGTGTCGTACATATACATTTTCCCAAATGTATGCTGAGTTGTAAATGTTATATATTTCATTCCAGCTTTTAGGGCTAAATCTGTAATACTATCGGCATTAAAATGCATAGGGTTGAATGTTGAAATCATTTTTTGTGTTTCAGGATACACATGTTGTATTTTATCCAATAATTGTTGCCGTCTAGAGTATCTATCCATTTTTTCAAATGTTTTTTGCTTCTCAAACCATTGGTCTCTCTTTTCGCATTCTGTAGTTCCTCCATTGAGTTGGCTCGCAGGGGAAAAGTGTATGAACATACCAAATTTGGCATCTTTAAACCAATTTAGGGAGGCAGTTTTGGGGGCTTTATTCCAAAGGGATTCGTATCCTGTTAAATATTTGGGAACGAATTGTTGGCTTCTACTTGTTATTGGATATAGAATTCCAATAAATATCATAAATATGTAAATAATACAATTTTTCATATCTTGTTTTTTGATTAAAGGAAGAGGAGGGGGTGGGTACTCCTCTTCCTAATGTGAATTGTTATAGTTATTCCCAACCTGGATTTTGTTTTAGTGCAGGATTTAACGTTATTTCATTAGTTGGAATACATTGTAGATAATCACGCTTTTCATTGAACTCATATCCATTTGGTGCTTTGGATGCGTGTGGATCTAATAGGCCATTGGAATCTACGGGAATATCTATTGTATTGTTCCATTCTGAACTCTTTAGAGGATAACCATGCATCCTTTTATGTTGGAAAATTTTGTGTGCTCTCCAACGACGATAGTCATCAGAACGAAAACTCTCGCAAGCTAACTCTATTCGTCGTTCGCGACGTATTTCGTATAATTCATCTGTGATGGGATATCCATAATCAATTTTATCTGAGGATGACAAATTTGAAGGTATGGAGAATGGAGGCATTCCAGCACGAGTTCGGAGTAAATTGATTGATCTGTCATAATCAACGGGCTCTCCTAATTCACATTTGGCCTCAGCATAATTTAATAGTGCCTCTGCATAGCGAAAAACGATGGCTCCGATATCACAAGGAAGCTGTACTCCACCAGCCGTTGGATAAGTGGGATCTATTCCTTTCCTTAACTGAAACCCTGTAATGTTTTTAAATTCTCCGCCTTCTGTTAAATAAGGTTTGTCAAACACATGTCGCCCATAGCTACTATTGTCCCACATGACATCACCTGGTATCCAAATTGTTTGTCTTAATCGAACATCGCAATTATTTCCTATATTGATTAAGAAATCATTACCTTGGAACTCTTTTGCGATTTTCTTATAGTCATAGACAGAACCATCTTTGGCCAAATAGGATGTTGCAAGTTCCCAAGTAATATGTATGTCGTTGGTTCCTCTTGTTAGATTATCTATTAAACTATGGGTCCAGTTTAGATCTTGACTAAATCCTGCCCATAACACGACTTCATCTGTTGAAAAATAGTCGGTTTTGTTAAACAAGTTCATATAATCAATGGAAGGATTCCCTGTATTATAGATTCCCACTTTATATTTGCCAGGTGTCATTAATTCTTCAGCTGCGTCAACTGCTGCTTGGAAATATTTCCGAGGATTAGCACCTATCGTTCCAAAATCTGTATTTGCATGATATTTTTGCCAGCTTCCTTCATAAAGTGCTACCCGCGATTTAAATATTAAGGCGGCTTCTTTACTTAGGCGTTGATTATTTCCATGGGTCGAATTTTTGAGTGGGTCTAAATATTCAATTGCTTTATCTAAACAATGTAATATTGAGTCTACTACTTCAGTACGTGGAGTACGTGGCATATAAAGTTCTGGTGAGTCCATTTCTAAGGTTTTGGTATACCATGGTACATCTCCATAAGCTTTAACTAAGTTGAAATATAGATAAGCTTTGAAGAAATATGCTTCACCTAAATAGTGCTGATATACAGTGAAATCTTCTGTACAACGTTGGTAATTGTCAAAAAAGAATAATATACTACGAATATTTCCCCATGACCAATTCCCTCCTGAATTGACGATGGAGGAAGCTCCATTTATTGTATTGTTCGGATTAGTTCGGATTTCGTCATCAGAACCATTAACTGCGTCCATTGCAAATGTCCCAGCATATACAGGAGTATTTTTAAAGGTTGGGAATGATGTATAAAAAGAAAGCATGTATTTACCTAAATCATCAGCTCTTTTCCAGAATGCTTCATTATCAATTTTATCCAGTGGAGGATTATCTAATAAATCATCACATGATACTATATATAACCCTGATATAAGGGTAAGACAAAATATAATTATCTTTTTCATATTCTTGTTGTTAAAATTGAACGTCAATACCAAATGCGAAAACTTCTAATGGAGGATAAGATTTACCATTACCTCTTCCCCCTATATTACCCGTTTCAGGATCTAAACTTTTTGGAAATCTTCCTGTGAGTGTCATTAAGTTTTCTCCTGTTACATAGAAACGAGCTTTTTCTATAGCTAATGATTGGGTTATATTTTTAGGTAATGTGTGGCCTATTTGTATATTTTTAAGTCTCAAATAAGCTCCGTTTTGTAAATAACGAGTCTGAGTTTGATAGTTCTTGTTCTGCTCATTAGTATGGTATGGGCGGGGGAAATAAGCATCTGTGTTAATCCCAAGTCCGCAGTATCGTGTGGCTTCACTGTCTCTATAATAATCCAGATGTTCAGTAAATAGCGAGCACTGATTCCATGCGCCTGCAAATCCCCAAAACATATTACCTGTTAGTGATAAATCACGTTTGGCAACTCCTTGGAAGAATATAGAGAAGTCTATATTTTTATAATCGGCTGCAAGGTTTAACCCAAATTGATAACGTGGAGTTGAATTGCCGATAATTTTTAAATCTCCATGATCTTCTAATGTGTTTTTCCCTTTGTCAATAACACCATTCCCATCAAGATCTTTATATTTTACGTCACCGGTTCTCCATGTAGGGTGAAAATATGATTGCCGTTGATTATCCATGATGTCTTGTGCTTCTTCTTGGGTTTGAATAAGTCCTTCTGTTTCAAATCCCCAAATATCTCCAACACGTTCTCCTGAGTAATTTGTTGTGAGAATGTTGGTTGGGTTGTTGAATTTTGTTATTGTATTGTAATAGTCTGAAAGCATTGCCGTGATAGAGTAATTTAATCCACATGATAATTGGTCTCTCCAACTAATACTTAATTCCCATCCATTCGTTCTCATTTCAGAGTTGTTTTCTTTAGGTAAGGTTGCACCGATTACAGCAGGAAGTGCACGTGCAGGTCCTAATCTGTCGCGTGTCATGCGTATATAGTAATCAGCTGTAATATTTAATCTATTATTTAATGCTCCTAAGTCAATACCGATATCAAATGTTTCGGAGGTTTCCCATGTTAGATTACGATTTATCAAGGCTGGAGCATTTACATAAATAGGCCTTTCTCCATTGATAATCCATCCTAAGTTGGAACCGACATTCATTAGAGGAAGATCTTGGTAAGGAGCTATTGGATTACTTGGAGTTCCTTGATTTCCAAGTTGTCCCCATGAACCTCTAATTTTGAGATTGTTGATTTTGTCAAGATATTTGCTCCAAAATTCTTCATGCGCAACATTCCACCCTAATGAGAATGAAGGGAAAAAACCCCAACGATTACCTTTGGCGAATTTGGAAGTCCCATCATAACGCCCATTGGCTTCAAGTAAATAGCGATTTTTGTAATTATAGTTAATTCTAAAAAAAGCACCTGCGGTCGACCAGTGGGCTAATTCATCTGATAATGATTGGATGGTACCTGTAGATGTTGAGAAAGATGGGACATCAAAATTGATAAGGTCATCTTTCCTACCTGCTAAATATTCACTATTTTCATGCTCGTATTGAACACCTCCCATTAGAGTTATATCATGGCCTTTTATATTAAAATTGTAGGAAGTGTACATGTTGGTAGTTTGATACAGAGCTTGTTTTTGATCTTTAGATATGTATGAAGGTAATGTGGTTCCTCCTGCTATCATAGTACCATCAACCATGTCTTCATAAACGGTAAAATTTTCAGATGTGAAGCGTCGGGCTGTTAGTGCTAATGAATAATCCAAATTAATATTCCATCCCTTTATTGGAGTAATAACTGTGGCAAAGCGTTGGGTTAGTGTAATTAGGTTAGTTTTATCCGTACCTGCATCTTTTGCCCAAGGAATTTTAGATTGTATCGTATAGTAACCGTTCGGAGATTTTAAAGCCTGTGTAGGAAAAGTTCTTCCAATATGATGAAACAGCAGATTATAACTGCCTTGATTGTCGAAATTGGCATATTCTCGAGTTGTGGATTCTAATCTAGTGTTGGTTGTAAATTTCATCCACTTGGAAACATCAATATCTAATTTTGAGTTTATGTTATAACGGCGATAATAATCGGTTATATCATAATTGAGAATGCCACTATCATAAGCGTGACCTGCGGAAATAAAATATGAGGTGTTTTTCCCACCACCTTGAATACTGATATTTTCTTGATTCCTTAATCCATTTCCATAAAACTCATCATACCAATCATGGTTGGCATTGCTTTCATTTACACTTGCCCAAATGGATGGATTGGTTGCAGATGGAACTGTTTCTGGCAGAGATGGGTCATTTTGGTATGCAATAATGCGTTCAATAGTTTCTTCTTTAAAAACAGTACCTCCTCCGTTGATGCCAGCTTCATTCATAACTCTTGCAAAAGTGTATGAATCAAGCATTTCTGGTTTGCGGTGAATTTTAGAGGTTGCGATATTGGCAGAAAAATTTATTTGAGGTTTCATATTGCGGCCTCCAGATTTTGTTGTGACTAAAACAACACCATAGGGAGCTCTTGCACCATAAATGGCAGAAGCGGCAGCATCTTTTAAAACAGAGATAGACTCGATGTCATTGGGGTTTAATCGATCTAAGTTTCCTTCTACTCCATCAATTAAAACATAAGCATTACCTTGCCCCCGGATAGAGAAGTTTAGTGAAGCTCCTGGCTCGAATCCATTTCCGTCTGTTGCTAATCCAAAATTGACACCTGCGACTTGTCCTTGTAGAGCTTGGGTTACATTCATGACTGGGCGGTCTTGGATAATGTCACCTTCTAAAGCTTGAACCGAACCTGTTAGATTCACTTTCTTCTGTGTACCATATCCAACCACAACTACTTCGTCCAGCATTTCCGTATCTTCCATCAGCTTGACGGCCAATTCTTTACCGGTAACAGCCTTTAATGTCTGCGATTGATACCCGATGAACGAAACCTCTAAAGTAGCGTTTGCCTGTGTCTTGATGGTGAAATTTCCATCGACATCGGTAACGGTACCGTTGTCGGTTCCAACTTCTCTGATTGTTGCACCGATAACAGGTTCTCCATTTGCATCCACCACTTTTCCTTTTACTACATTACCTTGTTGCTGCACACCTTGGGGGGATGCATCCAGTTGGGTGGAAAGGATAATCTTTTTGTCGAGCACGGTGTAGCGCACTTCCGTACCCTCGAATATCTCCTTCAAGATTGCGAAAATGTCGCTGTTTTGTGCCGAAACGGATACACGGCGGTTCAAATCTACATGCGAGTTGTTGTAGAAGAAGTCGAAATCCGAGGCATCCTCAATCTGGCGGAGGACATTGGCTACGGTTTCTTCTTCCACATTCAGGGACAGGCGGGCGTTTTGCGCGTAGGTCTCTACGGCTTGCAGCATGCCGATGGAACAGAAGAGATAAAAAATAAACAGTCTCATAACTAAAGGAATTTTTTTCGTGAAGGTCCACAATGACCTTCCGATTTCCATGTTTTGGAAATTACGGTCGTTTTTCATAACTTTGTAGTGAATTTAGTGAAAAAATAAAGTTCGTGTCTCATGGACTTTTTTCATACGGAAAGATGTTGGCGCATGTTTCCGTATGTTTTTTTGTAGGGCTACGGGTCTCTGTCTTTCATGGGCTTTTCTGTTAATGTGTGAGTATTCGTATTTTAAAGTCACAAGTGTCAACTGGGTCAGTAGATTTCTATCCGAATCTTTTCCTGGTTGATGTCCGGATCGTTCAGATAACGCCAGCGGATGCGGGATGAAATCTCAAAGTATCTCAGTATTTTTTCCAACCGCTGGGTGGTGAAGGTACCCGTAAAACGGTCTGTGTTCAGGCCGGGATTCTTCACGATGAAATCTACATTGAACCGCTTGCCCAGCATGCGAAGGGCTTCGGGAAGCGGAGTGTTTTCGAATATGATTTTCCCTTCTGTCCAGGATAGTTCGGCGATGCCGGAAGTCCGGTGACGGGACAGACTTTTGCTGGAGGTGTCGTAAACCAGTTTCTGGCCGGGTTCGAGCATCGCCCGTCGGGTGGTAGTACCTTCTTTATAAAGGAAGCCGACCTTGCCTTCGGTCAGTGTGGTGGTGATGTTCGGGTCGTTGGGGTAGGCCTCGAGGTTGAAGTGGGTACCATAGACTTCGACTGCCGACTGGTCGGGGGTATGGACAATGAACCGGCGTTCCGCATCTTTAGCCACTTCGAAGTAGGCTTCTCCGGAAAGGCTGACGGAACGTGTGTCGCCTGTAAAGCGGGAGGGATAACTCAGTGTGGAACCGGAGTTGAGGCAGACAGAAGTGCCGTCGGGCAGGTTCAGCCGGGTGGTCATACCGGGATTGGTACGTACTTCCAGCATTTCGGCCATAGGTTCGCTCTGCTCGATTCGGTTTTGCTGCCAGAGCAAAAGGCCCACCAACGGGAGGAAAAGGATGGCTGCTGCACGCTGCCCCCATTCCCACCAGCTGATGGTTTTCTTTTGCGCAATCTTTCTACCCTTAACCTTCTTCAATGCTTTTTCGGTATCTATCTCTTTGCGTACCTGGTGTACATCCACGGCCAGCAGGAGAGAATAGATGCGACGAGCCATCCGACGGTTGTCTTCGGAAGAAGCAATCCACGCCTTCACTTCATCGTAGGCTTCTCCCTCGAGCTTGCCTTCGTAATACTCGATCAATCGTTGCTCTATGTTTGTCTGTTGCTCGTTCATAAATGACTCGTTTGCTAAAGAGACAGGCGGGAAAAGGGAGTTCCTAAACAAAATCCTGTAAATTATGATACGTTAACACTTTGTGCGGCGGGTAAAAATGACCGGTTGAAATGGTTTGTCGTGAATATTTACTATTGTTTCTTTTGTGGCTTGATATCTTTGTCATGGAAGGAATAAGAGGCTTTATGGGAATGTTTCAAACATGAAGGCCGAATGTTTGAAACATAGACCCCTTATGTTTGAAACATTCGGCCTCTGTGCTTCAAACCGGTTGTTGGAAGAAAACTCTGCTTCTTGTGAATAACTTTGCTGATTGTTGATATTTATGACTGATTCTGCTATCCCGCCCGATATCGGGAAATTTTCGAATAAAGAGTGCGGTGGGCTTGATAAGGAAAATAAAAGAAGTGGGAATAACAGATTTTCTCATTAAAAAAACTATTTTTGCGAATCGAACGGATATTCAAGTAGTAATTATGGAAAACGTGCACACAGATATTATTTTGCTGAACAGACTTCGGAAGGGCGACTCGAAAGCCTTCGATGCGCTCTTCAGAAAATATTATCCCCTGTTGTGTGCATACGGAAGACGGTTTGTCTGCATGGAGAGCGCTGAGGAAATAGCACAAGATACCTTGCTGTGGCTTTGGGAACATCGTGAGGAGGAAGTGATTCGCACGTCGTTGGTGAAATATCTGCTGAAGATGGTCTATCGGAAAGCGCTCAATCGGATTGAGCAGGAACAAGTAAAGCTGGATGCGGATACCCGGTTCTATCGGGATGTGATAGAAGATGTATTGGAGGAATCGGACCTCTGTGGCATCGAGGAACTGAGCCGGCGGCTGAATGAAGCCATCCACCGCCTGCCCGAGAGCTATCGGGAGGCGTTCGTCATGCACCGTTTCAAGGATATGACCTACAAGGAAATTGCAGAGCGGCTGGATGTTTCGGTCAAAACGGTGGATTACCGCATCGGGCAGGCACTGAAGCTGCTGGCGCAGGACTTGAAGGATTATCTTCCGTTGTTGGTGCTCTTAATGAGGTTATAGGTTACCTTCGTCGTTGAAACTATAATAGTGTCCGTCGGTAACGATGAGGTGGTCTATCAGGCGGATGTTCATGGTCTGTGCGGCCCGTTGTACGACTTGCGTCAGGCGGAGGTCGTCGTTGCTGGGACGTACGTTCCCCGAAGGATGATTGTGTATCAGGGCAATCTGTGTGGCCCGCTTGATGAGGGCTTCGCGCAGGATGGTCCGTACGTCGGCGGTGGTTTGGTCGATTCCTCCACGGCTGATGCGGACTTTGTCGATAACCTTGCCGGCCTGGTTGAGCAGCAGCACCCAGAACTCTTCGGTAGGCAGGTCGCATAGCAGCGGATGGAAAAGGTCGTAGATGTCGGTCGATGCTTTGATGGAGAGACGTTCTCCTTGTGCTTGCAGGTTGCGGCGTTTGCCCAGTTCGAGGGCAGCCATCACGGTGATGCTTTTGGCAGGACCCATGCCTTTGAAGCGGGCAAAGTCGCGTACTTCCCATTTGGCCAGCTGGTTCAGGTTGTTGTCGCAGGCCGACAGGATGCGTTGCATCAGGCTGACGGCGCTCTCTTCCGTATTGCCCGAGCCTATCAGGATACCCAGTAATTCGGCGTCGGTCAGCGACTCGGCTCCTTTTTGCATCATTTTCTCGCGGGGACGGTCTTCGGCCGCCCATTGGTTGATGTTCAGTTTTTCCATGACGTTGGTAGCGGTTAGTGGTTAACGGTTAGCGGTTAGTGGTTAGCGGTTAGTGGTTAGTGGTTAATAAGGTTATACTCACCGCTCACCGTTAACCGCTCACCACTTCTCTTTTATTTATAAAAGTTCTTTTTGAACGCCTCGAACTCTCCCCTCCGGCAGACGCAACGGTTCCACCAGGCCCGCCAGAATCCGGTGCCGTAACCGATGAGTTGGATGTAGGCGGCAGCGATGGAGTAGAAGCCGATGCGGAGGCTGTGGTTCTGCAGACTTGAATCCGTCCATACCAGCAGGGCATACAGCAACAGCGGCAGCGGGGCGTACGGGCAGAAAATCGTGCCGATAAGCAACACGGCTGTTCCCAACGTGAAGAGAGCCGGGAGCAGGTGGACCAGCTTCAGCGATTCGGGATACTTCTTATAGAGATTGATGCGAGCGATGCCCGAATTGTGTACCTGCTTGAAGAACTTCTTCAGGTCCGTGCGCCGTTTGTGGTACACCCATGCGTCGGGAAAGAGGCGGCAGCGGTAGCCGGCCTTGAAGATGCGGATGCTGAAATCGATGTCTTCGCCGAAGCGCATCTTCGAAAAGCCGCCCAGCGCCAGGTAGACTTCCCGACGGACGCCCATGTTGAAACTGCGGGGATAAAACTTGTCCATCTTCTTCTTCCCGCCGCGAATGCCACCGGTCGTGAAGAATGAGGTCATGGAATAGTTGATGGCTTTCTGGATGTCGCTGAACGATTCGTGGGCACGGTCGGGACCTCCGAAGGCGTCTGCGGGAGTCGTTTGCAGTTCTTTTTCTATGGCGGCCAGATAGTCCGGAGGGAGGATGCAGTCCGAGTCGAGGATAATGAGATATTCTCCCTGGCTGCGTTCGGCACCATAGTTGCGGGTCTGACCGGGACCGGAGTTGGGCTTTTCGAAGTACCGGAGAAGCAACTGCTCGTTGTATTTCCCGACCACGTCGCGACAAGGCACAGACGAGCCGTCTTCTACCACCAGCACTTCAAAATCCCGGAATGTCTGTCGGGTAAGGCTCTGAAGCAGCTCGTCCACTTCATCGGGACGGTTGTATACGGGGATGATGATTGAATATTTCATGAAAAGAAATTCATTAAAAAGGCTGTTCGATGGACAAAGATAATTTTTTCCGTTGGATTATTGTCGCTTATGGTATTAAAATTTATCTTTGTCGGAGACATTCTTGTGGGAGTGTCAGGCCTGATGAGAAACTTTTAGAAATAGGTGGGGAGGTCCTAACAATTATTTTTTAATATATGAAAATGTTACGATGTTTGTTGTTGCTCCTGATACTGCAATTGGCGGGATGTCAGCAGAAGGAGAAATTTACATTTCCGGCAGAAGGTGTGAAAATCTCGGCGGTTGAGTCCGCGTTTCGTGTGGGGTACTCTATGCTCGAGAAGCATGACAAGCTCTACATGGCTTATTACGATTCCATCCATCAAATGACTTTGGCGGTTTTCGACTTGAAGACCGGGCGCTGCGAATACGAGGTCTTGCCGTCAAAAATCGGTTGGGACAGCCATAACTACGTGACCATGGCTTTTGATAAAGAAGGTTATCTGCATGTGTCGGGTAATATGCATGCCGTCCCGTTGATTTATTTCCGTTCAACGGAACCTTATAATATCCATGCTATGGAAAAGGTGGAACAGATGACGGGAGTGGATGAGAAACGGGTTACTTATCCTGTTTTTATGGAATCACCCGAGGGCGAACTTCTGTTCCATTACCGTACCGGTGGAAGCGGTAACGGCTCGGAAATTTATAATATATATAATGTGGAAACCCGAAGCTGGAAACGCTTGCTGGACAAACCGCTGACCGACGGTCGTGGAGAGAGGAATGCCTATATGCAGGGCCCCACTTTGGGCAAAGATGGATATTACCATTTGATTTGGGTCTGGAGAGAGACGCCCGACTGCTCTACCAACCATACGCTGTCGTATGCCAGAAGCAAGGACCTGATACATTGGGAGAATGCTGCCGGCAAACAGACGGACTTGCCTATCACGCTCGAGAAAGCAGAGTTTTATGTGGATGCGACTCCGGTCAAGGGAGGGCTGTTCAATCCAGGCATTAAGTTGGGTTTTGATTCGGAAAACAATCCCATAATCGGTTATCATAAGTATGACAAAGATGGAAACAATCAGCTGTTTGTGGCCCGCTATGACAAAAATGGCTGGTACAGCAGGCAATTGACGGATTGGAAATACCGCTGGCAGTTTGAAGGCGGTGGTTCTATGAAAACAGAACTGGACATTTTTGCGCCCAGGTCGCTTGGTGACGGGAAAATGGCTTTCGGATACCGGCATATCAAGGAGGGCAGGGGAGAAATTGTTTTTGATGAAAAGACTTTCGAGGTAATTGGCAAGCAGGAGGCTCGGTCTTCCTATCCGGAAGAATATAACAAACTGGAATCTTCTTTCCCCGGCATGCAGCCAAGAGTTATTGTGAAGGGGGATTATTTGCTGCGTTGGGAGACATTGCCTGCCAATCGGGACAGGAAACCCCAGGGAGAACTTCCTGCTCCAAGCCGGTTGATGCTTTATAAGTGGAAATGATTTATTAAAATATATGCTATCGTTTATGAAACACTTTTTTTTAGTTCTTGTTGCTTTATTGCTTGGTACGTCAGTCTTTGCCGGGCGGAAGGATTTGTTGATTAATGACCATTGGATGTTCCGGTTCAGTCATCAGGTACAGAGGGGCAGTGCGCAGTTGGTTCATCTGCCGCATACCTGGAATGCGTTGGATGCGGATGCCCGTTCGGATTACTATCGGGGAGTGGGAAATTATACGAAAGACTTGTTTATCGATTCTGCCTGGCAGGGAAAACGGTTGTTCCTCCGCTTCGAAGGCGCCAATACGGTGGCCAATGTGTTTGTAAACGATGTACATGTGGGTGAACACCGTGGAGGGTATGGAGCTTTTGTCTTCGAAATTACCGATAAAGTCCGTTATGGAAAGAAGAATCAGCTGCTCGTACGTGTCAACAATGCGCTGCAGCTTGATATCATGCCGCTGGTCGGTGATTTCAATTTCTATGGTGGCATCTATCGGGACGTTCATCTGGTGGTGACGGATGACGTGAACATCTCGCTGACGGATTATGCGTCTCCGGGTGTCTATCTGATTCAGGAAGAGGTTAGCAAAGAGCAGGCAAAGGTGCGTGCCAAAATTTGTTTGTCCAACGGTACGTCCGCATCCGAGAATCGTCAGTTGGCTTTAAAAATCTGGGAGGAAGACCGGGTCGTATGGCAACAGCAGCGCGAAGTATCCGTTGTGCCGGGCGAAAGTGTTGAGTTCATGGATGTTCAGCTTGAGAATCCCCGTTTGTGGAACGGCCGTAAGGATCCGTTCCTGTATCGGGCCGAAGTGACGTTGTCGGAAAACGGAGTGGTGACCGACAGCATCTGCCAGCCTTTGGGATTGCGGTTCTATCGGGTGGATGCCGAGGAAGGCTTCTTCTTGAACGGCGAACACCTGAAGCTTCAGGGTGTATGCCGCCATCAGGAACGAAATGAAGTGGGAAACGCTCTGCGTAAGGTACATCATGAAGAAGATGCCGCACTGATGGCCGAAATGGGAGTCAACGCCGTCCGTCTGGCCCATTATCCGCAAGCTTCCTACATGTATGACTTGATGGACCGTTACGGCTTTGTCACTTGGGCTGAAATCCCCTTTGTAGGTCCCGGCGGCTATCTGGACCGTGGCTTTGTGAATCAGGAAAGTTTCCGTGCCAATGGCCGTGAACAGTTGAAAGAACTCATCCGGCAGCACTTCAATCATCCGTCCATCTGTTTCTGGGGCTTGTTCAACGAACTGAAGACGCATGGCGATAATCCTACCGAATATGTTCGTGAACTGAACGAACTGGCCCACAAGGAAGATCCTACCCGACTGACGACAGCGGCCAGCAACATCTCGGCCAAAGATCCCATCGGCATGGTCAGCGATGTCATTGCCTGGAATCAGTATTTCGGCTGGTATGGCGGCGAACCTTCGGATATGGGTAAATTCCTGGACGCCACACATAAGGCTTTCCCGCAACTGAGAATCGGAATCAGTGAATATGGTGCCGGGGCCAGTATTTGGCATCAGCAGGACAGCATCGTCCGTGGTATTTCATCGGGTTATTGGCATCCGGAGAATTACCAGACTTATTATCACATGGAAAATTGGAAAGCGCTGGCAGAGCGTCCTTTTGTCTGGGGATCGTTTGTGTGGAACATGTTCGATTTCGGTGCGGCCCACCGTACGGAGGGCGATCGTTCGGGTGTGAACGACAAGGGTCTGGTAACCCGTGACCGTAAAGTGCGTAAAGATGCGTTTTATTTTTATAAGGCCAACTGGAACCGTGAGGAGCCGATGGTCTATATAGCCAACCGTCGCCATACCGAGCGCACCAATCTTCAGACGTCGGTCATGGTCTTCACCAATATGCCCGAAGTGGAATTGTTTGTGAACGGTGTCAGTGTGGGAACCTGCAAGTCTGACGCCTATGCTACCTGCCAGTGGCCGGATGTTCGTCTTTCTTCCGGCGAGAATGTAGTGGAGGTTCGCGCCGGTAAGGGGAAGAAGATGCAGACCGACCGGGTGATCTGGAATGTACGTTGAACATATTGATATATTGTTAGGGATATGAAAAAGAAACTTGTTGCGATTGTTTGCTTGTGTGGACTGGTATTGCCGTTGTTGGCACAGTCGTTGTTCCCTACTCCGGCTCGTACACGGGGTGGAAAAGGTGTTTTTGTGGTAGGAAAGAATATCCGGATACAGGGTAACGGCGGTTATGCCGACCGTCTGTCGGTTTCCCTGTCGGACGCTTTGAAAGCCTGTATGACTGACGAATCGGCCTCCGGAACAGTCTTGCTGGAACTGAATGAACTTGCAGGTCTGTCGGATGAGGCCTATACATTGGTGGTGACTCCGGAAGAGGTTAAGCTCCGTGCTTCTTCTCCTTCGGGGTTGTTCTATGCCAAGGAAGCTTTCGTCCAGTTGGCACGTATGGGAAAAGGACGTGTTCAGGCTTGCCGGATAGAGGATGCCCCCCGTTACGGATGGCGTGGCTTCATGTTGGACGAAAGCCGCCATTTCTTCGGGAAAGAAAAAGTCAAGCAATACTTGGACATCATGGCTTCGCTCCGTATGAATGTGTTCCACTGGCATCTGACCGACGAACCCGGTTGGCGCATCGAAATCAAGCGTTATCCCAAGCTGACGACCGAAGGAGCTGTCGGCAATTGGCATGACCCGAAAGCCCCCGCTGCCTATTATACCCAAGATGATATTCGGGAAATTGTGGCCTATGCAGCCGAACGCCACATCATGGTTGTCCCCGAGTTTGACATGCCCGGGCATGCAACGGCCGTATGCCGTTCTTATCCCGAAATATCCGGTGGAGGCGAAGGTAAATGGAAACATTTCACGTTCCATCCGTGCAAGGAAGAAACGTTTGAATTCATCAGCAATGTGTTGGACGAGCTGATTACGTTGTTCCCTTCCCCTTATATCCATATTGGAGGTGACGAAGTGCATTACGGCAATCAGAGCTGGTATACCGATCCTGAAATCCAACAATTTATCCAAGACAAGAAGCTGGGCAATGAAGTGGGACTGGAACATTACTTCATCCGTAGGGTGGCCGACATCCTGGCTTCGAAAGGCAAGACGCTGATTGGTTGGGATGAGATGGTAGATGCAGGTGTATCTCCCGAAAAGGCGGTCATCATGTGGTGGCGTCACGACCGGAAATACCAGTTGGTAAAGGCTCTTGAGAATGGTTATCGGGTGATTCTGACCCCTCGCCGGCCGTTGTATGCCGATTTTGTCCAATATGGCACTCATAAAGTGGGACGCATGTGGAATGGTTATAATCCGATAGAAGACATTTACCGTTTCCCCGAACCGCTTGTGAATCTGTTTCAAGGATATGAAAAACAGATATTGGGGCTTCAGTTCAATCTTTGGACGGAACGTGTTGCCGATGCCAAGCGATTGGACTTTATGACCTTCCCCCGTCTGATAGCGGTGGCCGAGGCAGGCTGGACGCCGGTTCAGGCTAAAGAATGTAGCCTCTTCATGCAGAAGCTGCCCCGCTATCTCCGTCTGCTTGACGAAGAAGGCATCTATTATTTCAATCCGTTCAATCCGTCTGCTACTCCTGAACCTGGCTCGCCGGATAAGGATGATCCGTTGAAGAACGGGTAAAGTCTTTTTTATACATGATATCGCACAGATTATTCTACCGATTTGTCGATAGTCCGTGTGATATCATGTATAAGGATATGTGACATTTCTACTGTGTGTTGGAATTCCAGTGTGTTAAAAAGTAATAGAATTGGATTTTATTAAGAAAAAAACTATATTTGTGCCGCTTATATATAATGCGGACTATGCGAGGAACACACCTGATTTCGGACAAGGAAAATTGGAGCGATGAGGAGCTTTGGGAGCGGATGCTGCACAAAGACGACGAAGCTGTGTCCCTTTTGTATCAAAGATATTTCGATTTCCTCTATAATTATGGTCTGCATGTATGTTCAGACGAAGATGTAGTGAAAGATTGTATTCAGGATTTGTTTCTTTCGCTTTTCAGTTTGCATTCTACTGCTCCTATCCGCAGTGTTAAAGCTTATCTGTTGCTGTCTATGCGCAACAATCTGTTGGCTTCTTTAAAAGAGAGGGGGGGGTATTCGAGGGTGGAAGAACTTGAGTTCGAATTATCCGTTTCCGAAGAGGATTTTTTCCATTGTTTTGGTAGTGATGATCAGACAAAAGAACGATTGCATAAGTTACAAGAGGCTTATGGACAATTGAACGCCAATCAGCGCCACGCCATTTATCTGCGTTTCATTAAAGAACTGGATTGGAATGAACTGGGGGAAGTACTGAATATTTCTCCTCATTCTGGTATGAATCTGGTTGGCAGAGCGGTGGCCAAATTACGAAAGCTCATGTTACTTTTCTAATGTAGGTAGTTAGCTTTCCAAAGTGGGCAGTTAGCATACTAAAGTGGGTAGTTGCGGTGACGCAATAGTTATTAGTGTGTAGTTGTCTAGAAGTGGTTTCACCCCTTCGTCGTATTTCAAGTGGTTGTAATACAATAGATTTTGGTGAAAGAGGTATAGCTTTCACTTTCATTTCATGGTTTCAGTGTCGGTATACCAAAAAACAAATTTACCAGATTTCATTAAAAAAACGACAAAAAAGTGAGGAGTAAAATGCAATATGGCACTCTTATGGATAAAAGACGCCAAAAAATTAAAAGTATGAAGCATACCGATTCGAAGAAAAATATGTTGGGTGAACAACTGCTCGCTTTCTTGCGCGAACAGGAGGATGTACAGCATCCCCTGCAACGGGAGGAAGTATGGCAACGCATTGTTCATCGGCATCGTCAGCAGAAACTGCGTCGTCTGATGACGTGGAGTAGTGTTGCTGCAGCTGTTTTGGTCGGCGTGCTGTTCCTACTTCCTTTGGAAAAGCGTACCAGTGCGGATTTGATGGAGTATGTAGCCGGTCGGCAGCAGGTAGATGCAGAAAAGTCGAACAGTGTCCGATTGGTTACCTCATCGGGGGCTAGTATCGCTTTGCAGGAAAAAACGCAATCGGTAACCTACGACCGTGAGGGTTTGGCCTATGCCGATGACAAGCGTTTGGAAGTTCCTGCCGAAGGAGTAAATATTGCAACAAAGGAAAGTACGGCGGATAAAGCGCAGGAAGAAGTGAAATACAACCGTTTGCTGGTTCCGCTGGGCAAACACATACGGCTGGCGCTTTCAGATGGTTCTGTCCTTGATGTTAATGCAGGTAGCGAGGTGGTCTATCCGACTGTTTTTCCGGAAGAAAAACGTGAGATTTTTGTCAATGGAGAAATCTTTATTGACGTGAAGAAAACAGACAAAGGTACTCCGTTTGTGGTCCGTACCTCTCGTTGCGACGTTCGTGTATTGGGTACAGCCTTCAATGTTCGTGCTTATGATTCGGATGCCCGTACGGAAGTGGTGCTCCAGCGTGGTGTTGTGGAGGTGGAAGACCAGCACAAGCACGTGGTACGGATGAAGCCCGACGAACGGACCATATTGGTACAGGGTCAGTATAAGATGAAGGATGTCGTGGATGTAGACCGATATATCTTGTGGCGTGAAGGCATGCTGGTGTTCGACGGTGAAACGGTGGATCAGGCTGTCCGTAAGTTGAACCGCTTCTATGGAATACCTTTCAGTTGTGATTCTCGGGTGCGTGGCATTCGTCTGTACGGGAAATTGGATATTAATGAACCTATAGAAAGTGTATTGTCTGCTATTTGTAGTACGGCAGGTTTGCGATATGAAATGAAAGACAACGGATATAATTTTGTGAGCAATTAATAGATTTACAAACCCTAAAAACTGGAGGACCATGAAAACATAGTACACACAAAAACAACATCCGAATCATAGTACCAGTATGATTCGGACGCGAAATTACAAAACATATCTAATTTACCAAGTAGTTTTATAATTTGATACAAAAGTATGAAGAACAAACAAGAAATGTTTGGCAGGAGTGTTAAAAAGGTGAAACTTCTGCTCTTTTTAAGCTTTGTATGCATTTCTTCGGTGCTTTTAGCCAACGATTTAGCATACGCACAACAAACCCTTTTTACTTTCTCGATGAACGGTGTCAAAATTCAGTCTGTATTCGACCGGATTGAAGCAGAGAGTGAATTTGTGTTTTTTTATTCAGACAAAGTGATTAATCCGAAGGAAGTCGTATCGGTTACAGCCAACAATGAGACGGTTACTCAGATATTGGATAAATTGTTGGTCGGATACGGAGTAGATTATACGGTAAATAATCGGCAGATTACGTTGAAGAAGAAAGCTCCGCTTCCTGTAGTGCAGCAATCTAAAGATGGGAAAGAAATCAAAGGAATTGTAAAAGATGCTTTAGGTGAACCATTGCCTGGAGCCGCTATTCAGGTGAAAGGAACCCCAAGAGGTGTAAGTACCGATGTGGACGGCTCGTTTACGATTCGTTGTAAAGCCACAGATGAACTGATTGTTACCTATTTAGGTATGAAGGATCAGACAATAAAGGTCGGAAATAAGACGGAATTTCTGATTGTGATGGAAGAAGCGGGTGACATGTTGGATGAAGTGACGGTTGTAGCTTTTGCCAAACAAAAAAAAGAAAGTGTCATTGCTTCGGTTGCAACGGTAAAACCTGAAGAGCTGAAGGTCCCATCCAGCAACTTGACGACAGCTTTTTCCGGACGTATAGCTGGTATGATTTCTTATCAGACTTCTGGTGAACCGGGACAAGATAACGCCAGCTTTTTTATCCGTGGTGTAACCACTTTCGGTACTGGTAAAGCTGACCCGTTGATTTTGATTGATGGGGTGGAAATGACCACGGAAGACTTGGCCCGTTTGACTACAGATGACATTGCCAGTTTTTCTATTATGAAAGATGCCAATGCTACTGCCCTTTATGGCGCTCGTGGTGCCAATGGTGTGATTCTGGTGACAACCAAGGAAGGTAAAGAAGGAAAAGTGAATGTCTCTTTCCGTGCTGAAGGTTCGCTTTCCATGCCGACAGAGGAAATGGAACTGGCTGATCCTGTGACTTATATGCGTATGCACAATGAAGCAGTTCGTACCCGTGACCCCTTAGCAGCCCTTCCTTATTCCACTTCTAAGATTGTCAATACTGAAAAAGGTACCAATCCGCTACTTTATCCAGCCATCGATTGGCGGGACATGCTGTTCAATAATCATACATTTAATCAGCGCTATAATCTGAGTATCAGTGGTGGTGGTAAGGTGGCCCGTTATTATGTATCGGCAGCTTATAATAAAGATAACGGTATCATCAAGATGGACAAGCGCAACAACTTCAACAATAACATCAGCATCAATAAGTTTGTATTGCGATCCAATGTTAATATCAATGTGACCAAGACGACTGAATTGATAGTACGTTTACATGGTGCTTTCGACGATTACAGCGGTCCGCTGGACGGTGGCTCAGCCTTGTATAAAAAATCCATGCATGCCAATCCGGTTTTGTTCCAGCCTTATTATCAGCCGGATGAGGCCAATCAATACGCCAAGCATATATTGTTTGGTAACTATGATGAGGGGCAATATTCCAATCCTTATGCTGACATGGTGAAGGGATATCAGGAATACAGCCGTTCTACAATGTTGGCCCAGTTCGAAGCCAAACAGAATTTGGATTTTATAACAAAGGGCCTGTCTGTTCGTGCATTGTTCAATGTGAACCGTTACTCCAAACTGGGTAATTCTCATTCATATAATCCTTTTTATTACTCTTACTCCGAAAGTCCTGACAATCCCGGTGTCTTTAAATTGAATCCATTGAATCCGGACGATGGTACGGAATACCTGGCTTTTAAAGAGGGAGCACGCGAAGTGACCAGTACCCTTTATTTTGAGAGCGCTTTGTCCTATAACCGTAGTTTTGCCGACAAACATGATGTGTCTGGTTTGTTAGTCTACACCATGCGCGACTATGTGGATAGTGGTGCCAGTAGTCTGCAAGCCGCCCTACCTCACCGTAATGTCGGATTGGCTGGTCGTTTTACGTATGGTTTTGACAAACGTTATTTTGCCGAGTTCAATTTCGGTTACAACGGTTCCGAGCGTTTTGCAAAGAACGAACGTTTTGGCTTTTTCCCCTCTTTCGGTTTGGGATGGATTGTCAGCAACGAAAGTTTTATGGAACCAACCTCTGCTTGGCTAAGTAAACTGAAATTGAAAGCAACGTACGGTTTGGTAGGAAATGACCAGATTGGTAATGATAATGATCGTTTCTTCTATCTCTCGCAAGTCAATCCCAATGATGATAAAAGAGGCTTTACATTCGGTGAATATTTCAATTATTCGCGAAATGGTGTTTCCATCAGCCGTTACGAAGATCCTTTTATCACATGGGAAATAGGAAAGAAAATGAATTTGGGTGTTGAACTGAATTTGTGGGACAAACTGGAATTACAGGTTGATTATTTTCAGGAAAAACGTTCCAATATTCTACAGAAGCGTTCCTATATTCCTACAACTATGGGACTTCAGGCTACACCACAAGCCAATGTTGGTAAGGCTAAATCTGGAGGTATAGATATGTCTGTAGATTATAGCCAATACTTTGGGAAAGATTTTTGGGCTTCTTTCAGAGGTAATTTTACTTATGCAAGCAGTGAGTATGTGGAGTATGAGGAACCTGATTATAGCGATATGCCTTGGTTGTCACGTAAGGGGCAGAAAATTAAACAAGAATTTGGACTGGTAGCAGAACGTTTATTTGTGGATGAAGAAGAAGTACGTAATTCTCCTCGACAAACTTTCGGAGAATATGGTGCCGGTGATATCAAGTATAAGGATATAAACGGTGACGATATCATTGATGACCGTGACAAAGTGCCAATCGGTTTCCCAACTACACCAGAAATCAACTACGGTTTTGGCTTGTCTGCCGGATTCAAGAATTGGGATATCTCCTGTTTCTTCCAGGGCTCTGCACGTTCGTCTTTCTGGATTGATGCAGAGAATACTGCTCCATTCGTGGGAGGTACGGCACCTCGTGCCTTGTTACAATACTATGCGGATGATCATTGGTCTGAAACCAACCGGGATGTATATGCTCTTTGGCCACGTTTGACAGCTTCAGAAAATAAAAATAATACGCAACGCAGCACGTGGTTTATGCGTGACGGTTCTTTCCTGCGCCTGAAGACTGTAGAACTTGGTTATTCGCTGCCTCAGAGACTGGTGAAGAAAATAAACTTCACGAATGTGCGTCTGTATGTCACGGGTACCAACCTGTGTGTATGGTCCAAGTTTAAAATGTGGGATCCGGAGTTGGCAGGTAATTGTTTCAACTACCCGTTGCAACGTGTGTTCAATTTCGGTATCAATGTTAATCTGTAATTTATTAGAATGTTATGAAAAGTATTTTGAAATATGTAGTGGTAGCTGGACTTTGCCTGGGATCTGTCTCATGTGCGGACTATTTGGACATTGTACCGGACGATATTGCTACCATTGAAAAGTGTTTTAATACCCGGGCCGCAGCCGAGAAATTTTTCTTTACGTGCTACACTTATTTGCCCAATCCTACGGATGTATGGAGTACCCCAGAACTCATGACCAGTGATGAGATGTGGTGGAATATTGATAAACCGGAGTATAAGAACAGACCGGTAGTTAACCTGTCGACAGGTTTGCAGAATGCCAATGATCCATATCTGAATTATTGGGATGGATTGAATAATGGAAAGAATTTGTTCATAGCTATTCGTGACTGTAATATTTTCTTGGAAAATATTGGTCGTGTACCCGATTTGGATGATTACGAACGGGAACGTTGGATGGCCGAAGTAAAATTCTTGAAAGCCTATTATCATTATTTCCTGATGACACTTTATGGTCCGGTACCTATTATCGATGTTAACCTGCCAGTTTCCGCTACGCCGGAAGAAGTACGGGTGTATCGTGAACCGGTGGACGATGTGGTCAACTACATTGTTTCCCTGATTGACGACGCCATACCGAATCTTCCTTTGGAAATTACGGATATGACCAACGAGGCAGGGCGTATTACGCAAGCCATAGCTGTGGCTCTCAAAGCAAAAGCATTGGTATGGGCAGCCAGTCCGTTGTTCAACGGCAACCCGGATTACCAGTATTTTACAGACAACAAGGGTCGGCATCTGGTTGATACAGAATTCAAGGTAGAAAAATGGCAACGTGCTGCCATAGCATTGAAGAATGCCATAGATACGTGTGAGTTGGCCGGTCATGGTCTGTATTATTACCAGAAAACTACCAATATGTCGGATATCACGGCGCAGAAACTGACAATACGCGGTGCCTTTACGGAAGAGTGGAACAAGGAAGTTGTGTGGGGCTCTACACGTGATGCTGGTCTGCAAAGGCTCTGTATGCCCCGTTTGGTTGTAAACAATTTGGGTAATGCAACCAATGAGCTTGGTTTGACGTTGAAGATTGCTGAACAGTTTTATACTGACAACGGAATTCCCATTGATGAAGATCCCACATGGGATTACGACAATCGATATCAGACACAACAGATTACCGCTGAAGATAAATTGAATATGGAGGTCGGACAAGTGACGGCCAAATTACATTTCAAGCGTGAACCTCGTTTTTATGCAACAGTTGGTTTTGATCGGGGAGCTTTGGAAGGGGCAGGTAAATTGCAGGATAATGATTTGTATTACATTCATGCTCGTCAGGGTGAACCGGCTGGTTATCGAAGTGTCGGCGAGCATAATCCGACCGGTTATTTTAACAAGAAGGTTATTCATCCTGAAACTAGTGTAGGTACGGCTTCCAACACTTACAATGCTGTACGGTATGCTTTCCCGATTATCCGTATGTCTGATTTGTATTTGATGTATGCTGAAGCCTTGAACGAAGCCAATCCGCAACCTACGGATGAAGTTTACGAATACGTAGATAAGGTACGTGCACGCGCCGGTTTGAAAGGGGTAATAGAATCTTGGCAGAAATCTACTATACCTGGAAAGCCGACCACGCAGGACGGTATGCGTGAAATTATTCGTCACGAACGCCTGAATGAGTTGGCTGGTGAAGGACAACGGTTCTACGACTTACGCCGCTGGAAAGAAGCATTGGAATACCTCAATCAGCCCGTACAGGGATGGAATTACCAGGGAGCTACAGCAGAGGCTTTCTACTATGTAGTGACTTACGAGACCCGTCGGTTTACAATGAAAGACTATTTGTGGCCGATAAAGACCAACTCCATCACAATCAACAAGAATTTGGTTCAAAATCCGGGTTGGTAATATTGTCTAACCTTTTATAAATATATAAGCAGAATGAAAACGATTTTATATGCTGTCCTGTTGTTTATCCTATTGGGGATGGCAGGATGTTCGGAAGATTTTGTCGGACAGACACCCACAGACGGTGAGGCTCCTTCACCTATTACGAGTGTGGACGTGAATCCTCTGCCGGGTGGAGCGGAAATCTCCTACGCGTTGTCCAACGAAAGTGATGTATCTTATGTGAAAGGCATTTATTATGTGAAAGGTGTCGAACATGTGGAACGTGCCTCTGTATACAATAACGTTTTGAAAATCGAAGGGTTGGGTAGTACGGATCCGGTAGACGTAACGCTCTATGTAGTGGATCATAGTGAAAACCTGTCAGCTCCCTATGTGGTGACCATCCATCCGTTGACTCCATTGGTCGATTTGATTTTGGGTTCCATACAGATGCAGGCTGATTTTGGAGGTGTAAATGTAACGTGGACCAATGAACAGCAATCGGAAATAGGTATCACCATTATGGCATCCAACGACGATGGTGAGATGGAGGACGGCGAGACTTATTATAACCAGTTAAAGGATGGAAGTTATTCGTTCCGTGGCTATGATGACCAGCCCCGTACCTTTGCCCTCTACCTGACAGACAAGTGGGGGAATGTGTCGGATACCATTACACAGGAGCTGACTCCGTTGTATGAAACCATTTTGGATAAGAAATTGATGAAGAGAGTCTCTTTGCCGAAGGATAATACTTCTAACTATAGCGGCACTTATACGTTTGATAAAATGTTCGATGATAATATTAGCTCCATGTGGCATACAACGGAGAAAGATGGCTCTTTCCCTGTATATTTTACTGTAGATTTGGGAATGGAAGTTCAATTGAGTCGTTTCAAACTTTATCATCGTAGTGGAAATAATTGGTTTTATAAGCATTATAATCCTAAAACGTTTGAGATTTGGGGTTGTACTTCTTATAAAGAAGGTATGATGGATGAGTATTGGTCTGAAGACTGGAAAACCGATTGGAAACAATTAGGTGATTTCGTAACCTTCAAACCTTCGGGTGAAGGTTCGACTGTAACCAATGAGGATATCGAGTATGCGCAAAACGGTTTTGAATATATGGCGCCATTGTCGTTGGGTAAGGTTCGTTATCTCCGGTTCGCAGTGAAAAGCACTTGGGGTGGTTCTCCTTATCTGCATATTGCGGAATTGACTTTCTGGGGAAACAATAAAGTTGAGTAATGTTTTTTAAGAAAAGAATAAAATGAAACAGATTGTAAAATACATACTGGCATGGGGGATAGTCCTCACCTTCTGTTGCAGTTGTGAGAATATCAATGACATACACGAGGAATATTTGAATCGAGGTGAAACTATCTATACCGGTGTGGTCGATTCGTTGGCCATCACTCCCGGAAATGAGCGTGCCAAATTCAAGTGGTTGCTTAATGCCGATCCTCGTATCACGAAAGTGGTTATTTATTGGGCCCAACGCACAGACTCAGTTGTAGTAGAAGTCAACCGTACGCAAGCAGGAGCTATGTGGATGGAAGAGATATTGCCTTTTGCAGAGGATAGCTATATCTTTGAAGTGGTTACTAAAGACGATTATGGACATCGGTCTATGGCCGAAAGCATGACGGTCGATGTCTATGGGCCAGAATATATCGGACGTTTGATGAACCGTGAAATCAGAAGCCGTAATATAAATTCATCGGGAGAGGGAGTGCTGACATGGGCGGCTATTCTCAGCAATGCTATTCAGTACACGTTGGTGAAATATACTGATTATAGTGATCCTGCCAATCCGGTAGATAAAGAGGTACGGGTAGAAAACGATGATACGGAAACAATCCTTCCTGGCGTACGGGTAGGAGATGTCATTAGTGTTTCGTCTGTCTTCCTTCCGGAAGGAGCTTTGGATGAACTGGCTTCTAATGCAAGAAGTTATACATTCTAACAACTATTCGAAAGACGTTTAGAAGTATATTGAATGAAATTCATTCCGGACAGGGGGAAGTCTCTCAGAATGCCAATTACTGTAAGCGAAACTTCTCTTTGTTCGGAATGATTTTTGTAATATATTTGCAGGTAAATAGTAATGAAGAGCTAACTTAGATTATTTGTCTGTTTGAACGAAAGAGGGAAAATCTTTTTAACGTACTGAATTATTAAATCATGAGAAATATTTTATTAATTTTACTTTTGCTGTTTTCAAGCTTTCCGTTGTATGCGCAAACATTTTGTCAGTCAGCCTATGAGCTTATAGGTAGAGTTACACCTAAGCATCAGAGCCAGTTTATAACGGAACTCATTGACAAGCCTGTAATGAAAGGTGATATATATGAGATCGGTCAGAAAGACTCTAAAGTGTTATTGAGAGGAAGTTCTCCTGTTGCAGTGGCAGTGGCATATCACATGTATCTGAAATACGACTGTAATGTACAATTGTCCTGGTTCGGAGATCAGCTTAAGTTGCCTAAACGCCTTCCATTGCCTCATGAAACAAGAAAAGGGCAGATTAATGGTGATATGAGAGTCTATTTCAATTATTGTTCCATCTCCTATACAGCACCCTGGTGGGACTGGAAACGTTGGGAAAGGGAAATAGATTACATGGCCATGAATGGAATTAATGTTCCACTTCAGACGATAGGTTTGGATGCCGTATGGTATCATACTTTATTGAAGATGGGCTTTACCGATGATGAAGCCAGATCTTTTCTGGTTGGGCCGGCTCATCAGGCTTGGCAATGGATGCCTAACATAGAAAGTGTATATGGACCGCTTCCTTTGTCATGGATAGAGTCGCATAAAGAACTGGCACGTAAAATATATAGACGCCAGCTGGATCTGGGCATGCAACCTATACAGCAGGCATTTACCGGTTACGTGCCTAAACTCATGATGAAGAAGTATCCCGATGCCCATATAAAACAGCAACCTGAATGGTATGGTTTCGAGGGCGTTTCTATGTTGGATCCTTTGGACCCCTTGTTTGACAGGATCAGGAAAATATTTCTTGAAACGCAGAAGGAACTGTTTGGTGCATACGGCCTGTATGCAGCAGATCCTTTCCATGAGAGTGCTCCTCCTGTAAGTGGAGATGAATACCTTCGGAGTGTGGGTACTAAGATTTGGAAACTTATCAAGAACTTTGATCCGACGGCAAGAGTCGCCATGCAGTCATGGAGTATAAGAAAACCTATTGTGGATGCCTTCCCAAAATCGGATTTGGTTATACTTGATTTGGCCGGTTCAAAGTTTGCTTCTTTGCAGAATTTCTGGGGCTATCCTTTCGTTGCTGGTAATTTGCACAATTTTGGCGGCAGAATTAACATGCATGGGGATATTCCATTGATTGCAAGCAACCAGTATAAAACGGCGGAAAAAAATGCGCCTAATATTATAGGCAATGGGCTGTTCATGGAATCTGTGTGTCAGAATCCGATGTATTATGCATTGGCGTTTGAGATGTCTTGTCATGAAGGTACAGTGAATATAGATGAATGGATGGATAAATATGTAACCAGAGCTTATGGGAAATATTCCCAGTCCGCCAGAGACGCTTGGGAAATGTTGCTGAATACGGCTTACAAAAGAGGAACAAACGGTGTGGAGTTCAGTTCTATGATCTGTGCCAGACCTGCTTTGAGGGCTAAAAAATCAGGTCCCAACAGCGGTTTTAAAATTCCATATGATCCTCTGGAGTTGTATAAAGCTCAGGCATTATTGCTAAAGGATGCAAAGTCATTGAAAAAATCGACTATATACCGTCAGGACGTAATAGATTTGCAACGTCAGATAATGACTAATCTTGCTCAGAAAATACACTTTCAAATGGCTGACTCCTATGAAAAGGGGGATATGGCAAAATTTAGGGAAGACCGTGATGTCTTTTTGAACTTATTGCTCGATGTCGATGAGTTACTGGCTACCCGTGATGAATGGAATTTTGACAAATGGATATCAGATGCGCGCAGCTGGGGAACAACTGATGCGGAAAAGGATTTATTGGAGAAGGATGCAACGGCTTTGGTCACTTTATGGGGATTCACGGATGGATATGAATGTAAGCAGTTTGATTATTCATGGAGAGAATGGGCCGGACTAATAAGACGTTATTATTATCAAAGATGGAAAATGTTCTACGACATGATAGAGAATGAAGCTGAAAATGGCAGGAAGTACACAGGTAAGAATGTAAAGATGTCAATCGGTAGAGAAGCCTTCAGAGGCAATGAATTCTATGACAAGCTGGCAGATTGGGAAATCAATTTCGTAAATACGCCGAAGACTGATATAAATCCGAAACCTAAAGGGGATGAAATTGTCCTTGCAAAACGTTTCTTCAAAAAATACTCAGAAATCGCTGAAAGATATTACAAGTGATTTGATTGTCAGGATGTTCAATTAACGTTTTCTATAAATATCTGACAGAGTGGAGATTCTTCTATTTCTGTACATGATTTAAATGTAATTATGATGTGTCTATTTACAGTTAACGAAAATGAACAGAATACCCTAATTGTATAATTAAAGATAACATTACAGACCATGAAAATTAGTATTATCCGTGAAATCTTATGTTCCGCCCTCCTGTTGGGGGTGGCAGTGGGAGCGGAGGCCCAGAAGAATTATTCCTTGAAGAACCGTCATCTGGAACGTGTGATATGTGTCACGGCCGACGGTCATCTGTCCACCGTTTCAATGAATAACCGTTTGGCGGAAGTACAGCTTCCTCTGTCCGTCTCTTCCGATGAATTCCGTTTGCGTATATCGAAGGGAACTGATAAGGAAGGGACCGACCGCATCCTGACCGCAAAGGATTTCAAGGTGTCAGAAGTCTCTTCCTATGCGAATCCGACAGACCGGCAAAGTAAGGGGTATTGTTTTGAACTCCAGAATGAGGACCTTACCGTGGAAGTCGTATACGAACTGAAACCATCCGATTTTTATGCGCGCAAGAAACTGGTTATAAAGCCGGCGCACGACCTGACCTTGGAACGTGTTGATGTGGAGGCAGTCGGCGTAGAGGATGCACAACAAAATTATACCATCCGTGAAATCTATGCCCAAGGACCCTCTCATTGGAAACCGGGACTGGGACAGCCTGTGTATACTTCCCGTTCGGCCTCTTTCTGGGGCATGGAATTTCCGGCTGCGACCAATGCCGTGGAAGACCGTGTGATTTATTGCGGTTATTCTCCTGCGGTGGTTCTGAAAGCAGGAGATACCTATACCACCTATAGCGGCGTGGTCGGCATGGCCGACGCTCCGGACTTTACGGATGATGCCTTTTATGAATACATTGACCGTATCCGTATCCGTCCGGCCCGTTTACAGATACAGTACAACAGCTGGTTCGATTTCGGGCAGTCGGTCTCTTCGGAGAAGTTTGTGGGCAGTTTGCAGACAGTCCATGAGGAACTGGTGGAGAAACGCGGTTGCCCTGCGCTGAATGCTTACGTCATCGATGACGGCTGGCAGGATGCCGGAAAAACAGCCGACTGGCGTAATGGGGTATGGACGGTGAACCCAAAATTCCAGTCCGATTTTAAAGACTGCTTTCTGGCAGTGAACGGAGCGAATTCCCAATTGGGCCTGTGGCTCAGCCCGGCATCTATTCTGGGAGCCCGTGCCATGGTTCCCAGAATGGGTGAATACGGCTGGGAATCGTTGGGGATGGGGATGTCCATGACAGGTCCTGTCTATATGCAGAAACTGGAGGAACGTATTCTGGAATTGGCCCGTATGGGTGTTGCATATTTCAAGTTCGATGGCCTGTTCGGGCATTTGAACACCCGCGACTTTGAAGTCAAGGGACGTGGTACGGCGTATATGCCGCAGCTGGGTGTATCGGATTTCAAGGGCAATGAGAAGGAACTGAACGACGCCCGTTACAATGAATTGAAGGAGTACTATCTGTGTAACGGTACGGAACGTCTGATGAAAATCTTCAAGAAGCTTCATGAAATCAATCCGGACATTTTCCTGGCTATCACCAACGGTGCCTACCTGAGTCCCTGGTGGATGCAGTATGTGGATGTGGTCTGGCTCATCAATGCCGGCGATGCGGCTTCGGGTAATTCACGGACGCAGGAACTGGTATACCGTGACGGAATCTACTATCAGATCTGGGAACAGGAAAATACAAAGTTCCCGATGAACAGCATCTTCAATCATGAACCGAAGAAAACGTCGACTGGTGAACCGGAACAGACATTCCGCGATTACCTGTTCATGAACCTGAGTCGCGGGACCGGATTTATAGAACTGTACATCAAAACCCAGAAACTTTCTGCGCCGGACTGGGACGTGATGGCTGAAGGAGTGAAATGGGCACACCGTATGTTCCCGGCATTCAGACACGTCAGGATGCACGGAGGAGATCCTCGTAAGGGTGACGTTTATGGATATACAGCCTGGGATAAGAAACGGGGATATATATCTTTCCACAATCCTTCGGATGCTCCGCAGGAATATGTGTTTGTGTTGGACCGTAAACATGGGGTACCGGAGAATTTGAAGAGAGGGCTTCGTTGCAGTTCTCCGCTTTCATCCGATGTTTCCCGCTTCCCCGCACAAGTCAGATATGGAGATGAGATACGTCTGACGTTACAACCGCAGGAAATCGTGCTGCTGGACTTTGAATGAAGCGGAAAGAGATATAAAGTAAAGAATAGGCTTTCGTTTGGCCAATTCATCATGAATGATTAAATTTGTAATCCGTTGGCAGGATGCTTCTTGACTGAAGTTCTACTGCCAACGGATTTTCTTATATAAATGGAATCTTTTAAGAGAATAATCTTGAACATTGATTTGATTTGTTTTTGATGATTATTTAAATAGTAATAACTTGTTGTTCTATTTGAGTTCGTGCTAAATTATTATGAAGAATGGATTTATATTTTTAGGACTGTATATACTTTCCAGCCAACAGACGTTTGCCCAAAAGGTAAATACTGAAGTAAAGAAGCCCAATGTCCTTTTCATCTGCGTAGATGATTTGCGTCGTGAACTGGGTTGTTACGGTTCCGTAGTGAAGACACCGAACATCGACCGGTTGGCCGGTGAGGGCAGTCTTTTCTTTAACCACTATGTGCAGGTGCCTACCAGTGGGGCTTCTCGTGCCAGCATGCTGACGGGACATCTGCCCCGCAAGGTTTCCGATTTGTCCAACGAGGCATGTAGGACGAATTGTTCTGACCGTCCTGAAGGTGAACTGCCTGAAACAATGTTTCATCATCTGCGTAGGAACGGTTATTATACGGTGGGTATCGGCAAGATCAGTCATTCGGCCGACGGGTATGTGTATGGCTATAAGGAGCCGAAGTCCGGAAAACGTGAATTGCCTTACAGCTGGGACGAAATGCTGTTTGATGCCGGTCGGTGGGGAACGGGTTGGAATGCATTTTTCGGTTATTCGGATGGTAGTAATCGTCAGGTACGCAATTCGCAAGTGAAACCCTATGAATGTGCGGAGGTGGAGGATGAAGGTTTGCCCGATGGCCTGACGGCTCGTTTGGCTGTCAGCAAGCTGAAGGAGCTGGCTGGTAGAAAACAGCCTTTCTGCTTGGCGGTAGGTTTCTTTAAACCTCATTTGCCGTTCACTGCTCCCAAACGGTATTGGGATTTGTATGATGAGGCTTCTCTTCCTCTTTCTCCGATGAAGGATATTCCGGAAGGATGCAGCCTGGAAACTTTGCACGGAAGTGGTGAGTTCAATCAGTACAAACTGGGGGACGAGAAAGCTTCTTTGGTTAAGAACGTATCGGATGCTTATGCCCGCAAGTTGCGTCATGCTTATTTCGCCTGCGTCAGCTATATGGACGCTCAGGTTGGTAAGGTATTACAGGCCTTGGAGGAAACTGGACTGGCAGACAATACCGTTGTTGTGCTGTGGGGGGACCATGGATGGCATTTGGGTGACCTGCGCGTCTGGGGCAAGCATACGCTGCACGAGACGTCGTTGAGCAGTGCTCTGATTGTAAAGGCACCCGGATGCAGGAGTGGTGTCGAGAACCATCGTATCGTCAGTTCGGTAGATATTTATCCCACACTGATGGATTTGTGCGGTGTGGATGCTCCCGCAGACCTGGACGGACATAGTTTTGCCGGTTTGTTGGATAATCCGGACGATTCGTCCTGGCGGGAGGCTGCCTATAGTTATTTCAATCAGGGGGTGAGCGTGCGTACACCGGAATGGCGTTTCTCACGTTACCAGAAGAAAGGGACTGTGATAACGGAGCTGTACCGGTATGACAGCGACCGGATGGAGAAGAAGAATGTGGCCGGGGAAGAACCTGAAACGGTGGAGCGACTTCTACCCATCTGGGAGGCAGGGAAAACCTTTGAATATTAATTGGGGAACGGACGGATAATTATTAATCAGAATATACGCATGAAAAACTATTGCTTTTGGATGGGCGGTTTACTGTCTGTATTGCCATTTTCCATCATGTATGCAGAAGAAGGGGAAAGCGACGGGAAAGACCGTCCGAACATCCTGTTTATATTGAGTGATGACCACACCTCGCAGACTTGGGGAATTTATGGCGGGGTGCTGGCCGAGTATGCCCAAACCGATAACATCCGTCGGTTGGCCCGGGAGGGTGCTGTGCTGGACAATTGCTTTTGTACGAATTCTATCTCCGTACCCAGCAGGGCGAGTATTTTGACAGGAAGATATAGCCATCGCAATGGGGTATATACTTTGGATGATTCGCTGGATACTTCGTTGCCTACCTTTGCCAAGGAATTCCAGAAGGCTGGCTATCATACCGGTCTGGTGGGGAAATGGCATCTGAAATCGCAGCCTCAGGGTTTTGATTATTATTCGGTGTTCCATGATCAGGGGGAATACCGCGACCCGACTTTCAAGAACAGCACGGATCCATGGCCGGGGCAGCGGAACTTCGGAGAGCGGGTCAGAGGATTCTCAACCGATATCGTGACCGAAAAAGCCATTCGGTGGATGAAAAAGCAGAAGGAGAACGGACCTTTTCTGTTATGCTGCCATTTCAAGGCTACACACGAGCCTTATGACTTCCCCGAACGGATGCGCCATCTGTATGACGGTGTGACGTTTCCCGAACCGGAAAATCTCTTTGACTGGGGACCGGAGACCAATGGACGTACGTTCCGTGGCCAGCCGTTGGAAGAAATGGTAAGACGTTGGGAGGTTGCATCGGCCGACCCGGACCAATGGTGGTGCCGGTATCCGGAACTGCCTTTTACCACCAAGGGTATGGGGAAAGTGGCTGCCCGAAAGGCGGCTTATCAGAAGTTGATACGTGACTACCTGCGTTGTGCGGCGACGGTGGATGACAATATCGGAAAACTGCTGGACGCATTGGACGAGATGGGCATTGCTGACAATACGATTGTGGTCTATGTGGCCGACCAGGGATATTTCCTTGGCGAGCATGGTTTCTTCGACAAACGGATGTTCTACGAAGAAGCGGCCCGTATGCCTTTCGTTATCCGATATCCGGGGAAGATTCCTGCCGGAAAACGTATTCAGGAACTGATTCTGAATGTCGATTTTGCACCGACCTTGTCAGATTTTGCAGGAGTGTCTTCACCTGAGGGTACCCAGGGGCGGAGTTTCAGAGATGTTTTGGTCTCGGAAGCACCAAAAAATTGGCGAAAGAGCATCTATTACCGTTATTGGACGCAGCATGACATCCGCCCGGCACATATCGGCGTACGTACCGACCGCTATAAACTGATGTTTCTTTACGGTGACCGGCTGAACAGGACCGGCTCGTCGGACTATAAGTCGGAACCATCGTGGGAGTTCTATGATCTTCAGAAAGATCCGAAAGAGAACCACAACGCCTATCATGACAAGGAATATCAGTCGGTAATCCGTGACATGAAGAAGGAAATGATGAGATTGAGACAGGAGGTGGGCGATACGGATGAAGATTCGGCACGGATGAAACAGATATTGGAAAAAGAAGGTTTGTTGGATAAAGAATAGATAATCGGATTTTAAATGAAAAAAGGTTTGTTGTATGTCATGACCGTCTGTATGGGGCTGTATGGATGTGGTCAGGAAAAATTGTCAGAGAGAGTGTACAATGAGGGAATCAATCTGATTCCGGCTCCGGCATGTATTGAACAGGGGGAAGAGACGTTTGTCCTGAATCGGGGAACTGATATTTGTGTTTCCCATGATTCCTTGAGGACTGTGGCTTCTTTCTATGCGCAGAAGATGCGTACGGCTACTGGGTATGAGTTACCTTTAGCTGGTGCCAAAGGAAGGGAGCATGCTATCTGTTTGAGTATAGACCCGACGATTGTGGGCGATGAGGCTTATTGCCTGGATGTAAATCCGCAGAAGGTCGATGTCCGTGCTTCTTCGTTGCGTGGCCTGTTCTATGGTATGGCTTCGCTGATGCAGCTGCTGCCGGCCGAGATTGAGTCAGGGGAATGTGTATCGGGTGTCGAGTGGCAGATACCGGCGGTTACAGTCAAGGATACTCCCCGGTTTGCCTATCGTGGACTGATGCTCGATGTGGCCCGGCATTTCATTTCGGTGGAAGGGTTGAAAAAACATATCGACATGTTGGCTTCTGTCAAAATCAATACACTTCATCTCCATCTCAGTGATTATCAGGGCTGGCGTGTAGAAATCAAGAAATATCCCCGTCTCACTGAAATCGGCGGGAAGCGTATCGATGAATACGGAAAGGAATATGCAGGATACTACACGCAGGAAGACATTAAGGAAATAGTGGCCTATGCTCAGGAACGTTTCATCACCATCATTCCTGAAATCGACGTGCCCGGCCATAGCTTGGCAGCCATTGCGGCCTATCCGGAGCTGTCGTGTACCGGCGAGCAGTATGAGGTGATGAGTCGCTGGGGACCTTTTCCGGTGGTTTTCTGCCCCGGCAAGGAAGTGATGTTCGAGATGCTCGACGGAATCTTTGCAGAAATGAGCGAACTGTTCCCCGGCAGGTATTTCCATATCGGCGGTGACGAATGCCCCAAGAAGGTATGGGAAACCTGTCCGAATTGCCAGCGCCGCATTCGCGAGGAGAAGCTTTTTGCAGACAGCAAATATTCGGCTGAACACAAATTGCAGAGTTATGCCATAGCGAGATGCGAACGGATTCTGAAGAAATACGGCAAACGGATGATCGGTTGGGATGAGATTCTGGAAGGTGGCCTGGCTCCCGATGCAACGGTCATGTCGTGGCGTGGAGAAAGCGGTGGCATTGCTTCGGCACTGATGGATCATAACGTCATCATGACTCCGGCCGGAAACGGATTATACCTGGATTACTATCAGGGCAACTATCAGGCCGAACCTTTTGCATGGGGTGGCCATGCTCCCATCGAGAAGACGTATTCGTACAATCCGGTACCCGATGTGCTGGTGAAGGAAGGGAAGGAAAAGTATATATGGGGCGTACAGGCCAATGCATGGTCGGAGTGCATGTATACCGAAGACCTGGTAGAGTACAGAGTATACCCGCGTATCCTGGCGGTAGCGGAGGTGGGTTGGACGCCGTTGGAGAAGAAAGATTTCCAGGATTTCTCGCGCCGACTGAACAATGCGGCGGTCAGGATGGATTATCATGGGATAAACTATCATATCCCCATGCCAGAACAGCCTGATTTTTGTCGGAACCATGTAGCCTTCATGGACGACAGTACGGTGGTCGAGTTCACCACTTCCCGTCCCATGAAGATGGTATATACGCTGGACGGTACGGAACCTAGCCTGGAGTCGGCTGTCTATACCGAACCGCTGATGTTCAAGGAGAGTGGAAAGGTGAAGATACGCAGTGTGCTGCCTTCGGGAAAAATGGGACTGGTCAGAGAAGTGGAAGTCGAGCGTCAGTCGCTCTTGCCGGCTGTAGCTGAGGAACCGGCCAACAGAGGCCTGCGTCTCCGTTTTTCACCGGCGCGTTGTCTGTATGTCAAGGAAATGGCTGACGTGAAAGAATGGAAGGACAGCATCCTGACTTCCATTGAGCCGATTGTCAAACTCCGCCGGAACAAGTATCTGAATGTGGAATTCTATGTAGCCGTGGCCGAGGGCTTCTTCTATGTCCCCGAAGACGGCATCTATGAATTTGCATCCAATGATACCCGGGTGACGGTTGGCGATAAGGTGGTTGTGGATAACGACGGTCGTCCGCAAATCAATTCCAAGTATGGCCGTTCGCTTGCCTTGTGCAAGGGATGGCATCCGTTCAAGGTGGAGCAAATATCCAACTTCATCGGCGGATGGAATTCCCAGCAGCGCAACGATGGAGCTGTACGCTATCGGAAGTACGGTGAAAAGTCCTGGACGAAAATCTCGAAAGAACAGATCGGATACAATGAATAATCAATGAAAAAGATAGGGTGATATGAATACAAAGATTTTTTTATCGGTTACGGCAACGTGTGGGATGGCGTTTCCTCTGTGCGCGCAAGACTATACCAATGTGGTTCTGATTAATCTGGACGATGTGGGTTACGGTGACTTCTCCTGCAACGGAGCCTATGGTTATACGACGCCGAATATTGACAACCTGGCGGCACAGGGCGTGCGGTTTACCCACTTCCTGGCCTGCCAGCCCATCAGCGGTGCATCGCGTGCCGGTTTGCTGACCGGCTGCTATCCGAATCGTATCGGATTTGCCGGAGCTCCCGGCCCCGATTCAGACTACGGCATCCATCCGGAAGAAATGACGATGGGAGAACTCCTGAAGCAGAAAGGCTATCGTACGGCTATCTTCGGTAAATGGCATTTGGGCGATGCGCCCCAGTTCCTGCCGCTTCAGAACGGTTTCGACGAATACTACGGGCTTCCCTATTCCAATGACATGTGGCCCAACCATCCCCAGCAAGGCGAAGTGTTCAACTTCCCGGATCTGCCGACGTATGACGGCAACAAGGTAGTGGGCTATAATACGGACCAAAGCCGGTTTACGACCGACTACACGGAACGGGCAGTAGCTTTCATCAAGAAGAACCGCAAGGCACCTTTCTTCATTTATCTGGCGCATTCCATGCCACATGTACCTTTGGCCGTTTCCGACAAGTTCAAGGGGAAAAGCGAGCAGGGACTCTTCGGCGACGTCATGATGGAGATTGACTGGAGTGTAGGCGAGGTGGTGAAGACGCTTCGTGAGGAAGGCCTGCTGGACCATACACTGATAATTCTTACGTCAGACAACGGCCCTTGGGCCAATTATGGTAACCATGCCGGTTCGACGGGCGGTCTGCGCGAAGCCAAGGCCACGACTTTCGACGGTGGCAACCGTGTGCCTTGTATCATGTACTGGGAAGGTCATACCCGTCCGGGCAGCATCTGCAACAAGCTGGCATCCAATATCGACCTCTTCCCGACGCTGGCCGAGATTACCGGTGCTCCGCTGCCCACCCGCAAGATTGACGGCGTCAGCATTCTGCCGTTGATTGAGGGGGACGAGAAGGCTTACCCGCGTGCATCGTTTGTCTACTATTATAATAAGAACGACCTGGAAGCAGTGACCGACGGACGGTTCAAGCTGGTCTTCCCTCACAAATATGTGACCTATGGGGCCTACGAACCCGGAAATGACGGGCAGCCGGGAAACCTGACGAACGTGGTGCTGACCAAGCCCGAACTCTATGACCTGCGCCGCGATCCGGGCGAGCGCTACAATGTCATCGGTCAGTATCCGCAGGAGGTCATCAAGCTGATGAAGATAGCGGAAGACATGCGCGAGGAACTGGGCGACAACCTGACGCGCAGAAAGGGAACGGCACGCAGAAGTCCGGGTAAGGTAACTCAATGAACCGAATGATAGAGGAAAGATGAGAAGGGTATTTGTTTTGAATGCCGCAGGGCTCCTGGCTGTACTGCCTGGTGCGAATGTAGGGGCGCAAGAGTCACCTAATGTCTTGGTGATTCATACGGATGAACATAATTTCCGTACGTTAGGATGTTACCGTGCCTTGATGTCACCCGAGGAGGCTGAAGTATGGGGCGATGGAGTGGTCGTAGAAACACCGAATATTGATAGCTTGGCTGTGAATGGAGTGATTTGCAGTCGGTTTTATGCAACGACTCCGGTCAGTTCTCCCAGCCGTTCGTCCTTTATGACAGGTTTGTATCCCCAACAGACGGCGGTGGTTACCAATGATCTCCCGATGAATGATTCGGTGGTGACGTTTGCCGAGGATTTTCGTAGAAGAGGATATCATACAGGGTATATCGGCAAATGGCATTTGGATGGTACAGCCCGTCCAGGCTGGCAGCCGGAACGTAAGTTCGGTTTTGTGGACAACCGTTACATGATGAACCGTGGCCACTACAAGCGGATTGTGGAAAAAGGGGAGGGGCAATTTGAAATCACTTATGACGGAAAGGGACTGACACGGGAAAACTTTATGACAGATTTCCTGACGGATAAGGCGATTGACTATATCCGGGCGCATAAGGACGAACATTTTTGCTGTGTTGTGGCCTATCCCGATCCGCATGGTCCCAATACGGTACGTGCGCCTTATGATACGATGTATACTCATTTTAAGTTTCAAAGACCCAAGACGGCTCTGAAAGACAAAAGCGGATTGCCTTCGTGGGCTTATGGTAACGATCGGATGGAAAACATGGCCCGTTATTTCGGTATGGTGAAGTGTCTGGACGACAACATAGGGCGGTTGGTCGCCGAACTGAAAGAACAGGGATTGCTGGAGCGTACCATTATTGTCTTTACCTCCGATCATGGTGACTTGTGTGGTGAACATGGGCGGACGAACAAATCGGTACCGCTGGAAACTTCGGCCAGGGTTCCGTTCATTGTTTGTTATCCGGGGGTGTTGGAAAAAGGAAAGGTGGTGGACGAGGTGTTGTCGGTTGTCGACTTTGCTCCTACCATTCTGTCGCTGGCCGGTGTCGATACAGAGGCCAGCAGGGCCGGACGCGATTTCTCTCCGCTGCTGAAAGGGAAAAAGGCAGGAAGAAAATGGCGCGATGCAGTCTTTATGCGTGGAGGAGACAGACGGGACGGACCTGCCAAAAGTTGGCTTTCGATTGTGTCCAAACGATATAAGCTGACCTTGTCTGATGTGCCGGGAGATGTTCCTTGGTTGACTGACCTGGATAAAGACCCGGATGAGCTGGTCAATGAGTATACAAATCCATCTTACAGGAAAGTGGTACGCAAACTGATGGAAGAGTTGCAGGAGTATGGCGAGAAGTGGAACGACGGGCGTGTAAAGAGCGAACCGATCAGAAACGAATTGGAAAAAATGTTGTATCATTGATAAAATAGAAGAAAATATGTCGATATTGAACAGAGGATTGCTGTTTGTCTGTGGAATCGTCTGCTGGCTGGGGTTGTCGGCCCAGCCGGCGGTAAAGAAGGAGTTGGACACGACTCAGTTGCCCCAACCGGTATACGAGGAGCATAAAGAGTGGGTGGACTTGTATTGGAAGGCCTGGGAATTGGCCTGGGGACGTGTGAAGTATCAGGAAGGCGTGTTTCAGTCTCCCTATATGGACGAAAATCTGTGGGACGATACCATCTGGATTTGGGATACAGAGTTTATGGTGCTCTTTTGCCGGTATGCCCCTTCGGTTTTTCCGGGCATCGAGAGTCTGGATAATTTTTATGAATCGATATTGAATGGAAAGCCTTCTTCCTTGCGGATACAGCATCCGGATAATCCTCCTTTTTTCCCGTGGGTGGAATATGAGTATTATCGGATGACGGGCGATAAGGACCGTATACGGAAGGTACTGCTCGACGACCGTTTCCTGCAACGGCATTATTACTGGTTCGATGCCTTGAAGCGTGGCTTTCAGCTACATTTCAAGCATGCCTGGGTTGCTTTGGAGAAAACCGACCTGGGATACCGCTGGGGAAGTGTGCAGAGCGGTATGGACAATACACCCAGAGGGAGGGAACATAAGAGTGAAATGCTATGGGTAGATGCGCTGGCCCAGCAGGCACTGGCTGCCTTATACATCAAGAGGCTGGCCGAAGAACTGGATGAGCAGACCCTGGCCGATGAGTTTGGCGCATTGTATGCGAAGAATAAAAAGTTGCTGAATGAGTATTATTGGGACGAGGAAGACGGCTTCTACTATGATTTGGCTCCCTCCGACACCTCTTTCCTGAAGGTACGGACGCCTGCCGTATATTGGACCATGCTGGCCGAGGTGCCCGACCGTACACAGGCTGCCCGCCTTGCCCGTTATGCCGAAGACGCCGGTGAATTCGGCGGAAAGTATCCTTGGCCGTCAGTCTCCCGGAGCGATCCTGAATATAACGATGAATACGGTTATTATTGGAAGGGTTCTGTCTGGCTGCCGTTGGCCTATATGAGTACAAAGGCCTTGCAGAAATATGGTTATTATGACATTGCGCATAAGCATGCGTGCAGCCTGTTGTCACAGATGTCCGAAACCTATACCGGCTGTACGCCTCATACCATTTGGGAATGTTATTCGCCTTCGTCTCCCCAGCCGGCAGAAAGAATGTATAAGGGCAAGCAGGTGCGGGTGGCTCCCGACTTTTGCGGCTGGTCGGCGCTTGGCCCCATCTCGCTGTTCATCGAGAACGTGTTGGGCTTTCATCGCATCGATGCTGTGGAGGGGATTGTGGAGTGGCGTAAGTCGGGCGACTTCAAGCAGGGTATCCGGAATCTGCATTTCGGTTCTGTCGTGACGGATATTGTGGCTGAAAAAGGAAAGTTGAAGGTGAAGAGCAACGGACGCTATACCTTGCTGTTGAATGGCAAACGTTATGCCATAAAAAAGGGAAACCAGTCGTTCCGCCTATCCGATTGACGGAGGTCGTGCGGATATAAATGAAGAGAGGGTGTGCCAAACTTCGTATTGGCACACCCTCTTTGTTGTATAAAGGGATGATAAATATCCTTTATGCCTTCACACGTCCTACGTAAGAACCGTCGCGTGTGTCGATTTCAATCATTTCGCCTTCGTTGATGAAGAGGGGAACACGAACGGTGGCACCCGATTCAACGGTAGCGGGCTTCAGTGTGTTGGTGGCAGTATCGCCCTTCAGGCCCGGCTCTGTATAAGTAACTTTCTGCTGAACCTTGATAGGCATGTCGGCGTAGAGCACGGTTTCGGTAGAAGCGTCGGACACTACATCCACTACCTGGCCTTCGAGCAGGAAGTCAACGCCGTTGATCAGGTCGTGGGCGATGGGAATCTGGTCGAATGTCTCCTGGTTCATGAACATGTAGTCTTCGCCTTCCTGATAGAGGTACTGGTAGGGACGGCGTTCCACGCGTACGTCTTCCAGCTTTTCGCCGATGTTGAAGCGGCGCTCCAGCACGTAGCCGTTCACTACGTCTTTCAGTTTGGTACGCATGAAGGTGTTGCCTTTTCCCGGCTTTACATGCAGGAAGTCGATGCAGAAATACAGCTTGCCGTCCATGCGGATGCAAGTTCCGATTTTAATGTCTTGGGCATTAATCATAACTATCTTCTTTTATTTATGTGTTATTAATGAGTTCTTTCTTGTGCGAAATGCGGTGCAAAAGTAATGGAAATCGGTAAAAAACACAAAAACTTTTGAGAGAAAATGAGTTATCTCTTGGTTTATTTGAAAAAAGTATCTATTTTTGCAGCCCGAATTCGTGAGAATAATAACATAAAACAAGATACAGTAATGAAAAGAACATTTCAACCCTCTAACAGAAAGAGAAAAAACAAACACGGTTTCCGTGAGAGAATGGCTACAGCCAATGGCCGCAGAGTATTGGCAGCACGTCGTGCCAAAGGCCGCAAGAAACTGACAGTTTCTGACGAATACAACGGAGTGAAGGCATAAGGCTATATCCTTGTAAAAGAAATAAAGCTCCGCAGATATCCCGATATCTGCGGAGCTTTTCTGTTTTTATGCCCGGGCTTTCGGGCGGGGTCATTTGTTCTCGCGGCGGTAATACTTCACCCAGTCTATTTCCATCTCCACCGGCAGGTCGGCCGTATCGACCTTGCCTACCCAGCTGCCGCCCAACTGCATGTCGAGCAGGAGGTAGAAGGGATGGGAGGCGAAGGGGAACTGCCCTTCCTTGTCGGTCTCTATGCGGGGATAGGTGAAGGTGTGCACGTCGTTTATCAGGAAGACGAGGCTGTCCTGATGCAGCTCCACGCTGTACACGTTGTAGCCGTTCGGATCGATTTTCCCGATGCCGCCCTGCTTCGGACGGTCTTTGATGCCCAGGGTGTAGGTGTAGTGCGAGTGTACGGTCTGGTAGGCGATGCTGTCGTAGTTCAGCCGCTCCATGATGTCTATCTCGCCGCCGTTCGGCCATTGGGCGTTTTCGGGCAGCAGCCAGAAGGCCGGCCAGGCACCGGTAGCGCCTTGCAGGCGTGCGCGGATGTCGATACGGCCGCCGGTCTCGAAGTTTACTTTCCCTTTGGTGTAGAGGCCGCCGGTGATGTAGGGAGCCGTGTCGTTGGGCAGGCTGTGGTTGAACAGGCCACGCAGGATGAGTTTCCCGTCGCGCACGTCGTAGCAGGAGTCAAAGTCCGACATGTGGCGGTTCCAGTCCGAACCTCCCCGCGGTATTTTGCTCCACGAAGCTGTGTCGAACTGCCCGTTCTGGTCGAAATTCTCTTCCCATGCCAGTTTCCAGCCGTCTTTCGGGGTCTGGCATCCGGCCGCGAGGCACAGGGCTGCGGCCGCAATCCATAAGATTTTCTTCATATCTGTTTGTTTGTTGAATGGTTTTATACAGCAGACAAATATAAGGATTTATGCCACAAGTGCCAAGGATGTCGTTGTTTTCTTGGCTTTTTGCCTGTCCGATGAGGCTTTCTTCCCGCCTTTCCCTCAGCCGGTGAAAACCTTTCCCCTGTAAAGGGAAAGCCTTTCCCTTTGAAAGGGAAAACCTTTCTCTCGGTGAGGGAAAGGTTTTCCCACTTTCTGAGAAAGGGGTAGAAACTCTTTTTGCTGATAATCAGGATTCTGTGTCGTAGCGGTAAATGTACTCGTCGTACACCGGCTCTGCGTCGATGCCGCGTTCGAGGAAGAATTGTCGTATCTGTTCCTGATGCCGGGGCGTTATCAGGCGCTCGCCGTGCTTGATGCGGTAGTAAGGATTTTTGCCGAAGTAGTCGTAGATTTTCCGCTTGAGCCACACGGCGTCTTTGTAGTTGAAGGTCTGCAGCTGTGCCAGCAGTGACTCGATGCCGCGTGCGAAGCGTTGCTTGTCGGCAGGGCTGAAGTGCGGGCAGCCTTTTCCGGCCAGGCCTCGCGCCACGACGGGCGAGAGGATGCGGATGTAGGTGAGGCTGGCGGGCAGGCCTTCCATCAGGGCGTGGCGCAGGCATTGTGCGGCCAGAGGGCAGTCGGCCTGCGTGCAGAACATGTAGTACTTGGAGAGTTGGGTGTAATCAAAGTCGAGCATAAGGCAATCGGTTTTTAAGTTATGGCTTCCTACGGACAAAGATAAGATTTTTTGCAGGATACTCCGCGGTTCGGCAGAAAAAACATCTGAAACATGTTTCAATATTTTGTTCTGCGCTCACCTTTCATTATCTTTTGATAAAATAGGATGCGGTTCGGCAGAAATAATTGAAAATTATATTTTCATTTGTTTCTGCGCTCACCTTTCACTATCTTTGCCCGAAAAAGCGAAGGTTATGACGATAAAAGAATTCTTTTCTTTCCGGCAGAACAAGCTCTTCTGGATAAACATCGCCGCCATGATTGTCGTGGCGGGCGGTTGCCTGTTCGGCGTACTCAAGGCTTTGGATGCCTATACACGCCACGGCGAGGCTGTGGTGGTGCCCGACGTCAAGGGACTGAGCCTGACGGATGCGCAGAAAATGTTTGCCGAACGCGGGCTGAAGGCTGTTGTGGCCGACTCCAGCTACGTCAAGAAGCTGCCTGCCGGATGTGTGCTCGACTATAATCCCGTGGCCGGACAGCGTGTCAAGCAGGGACGGACGGTCTACCTCACCATCAACACCCTGAGCACTCCTTTGCAGGAAGTGCCCGACGTGGCCGACAACAGCTCCGTCCGCCAGGCCGAGGCCCGTTTGCTGGCCGCCGGTTTCCGCCTGACTAACAACGACTCTATCCCCGGCGAAAAGGACTGGGTATACGAGGTGAAGTATGGCGGGCGTGTGCTCGACATGGGAGCCAAAGTACCGGTGGGAGCCACGCTTACGCTGGTTATCGGTAACGGTGACGGAGAACCGATGCCGACCGACTCGCTGGCTGTCGACTCCCTGGGAGTGCCGCAGACCGAGGCTCCGCAACCAGCCGGAGAAACGCTGGAAGAAGAAGACTGGTTTTGACACAGACTATGAGAGAAGAAGATATAGACATTGACATAGACGACCTGGAGGACGAATGCCCGGACGACGTGGAGCCGGTGGGCGACGAGGCCCAGCTCTACGAACACTTCCGCGTGGTGGTAGACAAGGGGCAGGAGATGATGCGTGTGGACAAATATCTCTTCGACCGCATCACCAACTCCTCGCGCAACCGCATCCAGAAGGCGGCCGACGCGGGCTTCGTCATGGCCAACGGCAAGCCCGTGAAGAGCAGCTACAAGGTGAAGCCGTTCGACGTCATTACCGTGATGATGGACCGTCCCCGCTACGACAACGAAGTGGTGCCCGAAGACATCCCGCTGAACGTAGTCTATGAGGATGACTACGTGATGGTGGTCAACAAGCCCGCCGGACTGGTGGTACATCCGGGCCACGGCAACTGGCACGGCACGCTGGTGAACGCCATCGCCTGGCATCTGAAGGACACCAAGGGCTACGATGCCAACGACCCGCACCTGGGACTGGTGCACCGCATCGACAAGGATACCTCCGGCCTGCTGGTCATTGCCAAGACGGCCGACGCCAAGACCAACCTGGGCTGGCAGTTCTTCCACAAGACCACCAAGCGCCGCTACCGGGCCCTGGTGTGGGGCAACGTGGAGCAGGACGAGGGAACGATTGTGGGCAACATCGGTCGCAATCCCAAGGACCGCCTCCAGATGGCTGTCCTGCCCGAGGGCGAAGGCAAGCATGCCGTGACCCACTACCGCGTGCTGGAGCGCTTCGGCTACGTCACGCTCGTCGAGTGCATCCTCGAGACGGGGCGCACGCACCAGATACGTGTGCACATGAAGCACATCGGCCACGTGCTCTTCAACGACGAGCGCTACGGCGGCCACGAAATCCTGAAAGGTACACATTTTGCCAAATACAAACAATTTGTAAACAACTGCTTTGACATCTGCCCGCGCCAGGCGCTCCACGCCATGACGCTGGGCTTTGTCCATCCCGTCACCGGCGAGGAAATGTACTTCACTTCCGAACTGCCCGACGACATGACGAACCTCATCGGCAAATGGAGAAGCTACATCAGTAACAGAGAATTAGAATGAAACGCACGATTGCTATTGTTGCCGGAGGCGATACCTCCGAGTATGAAGTTTCCCTGCGCAGCGCACAAGGAATCTACTCCTTCATCGACAAGGAGAAGTACACATTATATATAGTGGGCATGCACGGCCTCGACTGGCACGTGCGGCTCGGCGACGGACGCACGCTGCCCGTAGACCGCAACGACTTCAGCTTCCAGCTGGACGGGCAGAAGGTGAAGTTCGACTTTGCCTACATCACCATCCACGGTACGCCGGGCGAGGACGGACGCCTGCAGGGCTACTTCGACATGCTCCGCATCCCGTACTCCTGCTGTGGCGTGCTGGCGGCGGCGCTTACGTATGACAAGTTTGCCTGCAACCAGTATCTGCATGCCTATGGCGTACGCATTGCCGAGTCGCTCCTCCTGCGTCAGGGACAGACCATCACCGACGACGAAGTGGTGGAGAAAATCGGCCTGCCCTGTTTCATCAAGCCCAGCCTGGGAGGCTCCAGCTTCGGCGTGACCAAGGTAAAGACACGCGAACAGATACAGCCCGCCATTGCCAAGGCCTTCGACGAAGCGCAGGAAGTGGTGGTGGAAGCCTTTATGGACGGCACCGAGCTGACCTGCGGTTGCTACAAGACGCGCGACAAGTCGGTGGTCTTCCCCATCACCGAGGTGGTGAGCCACAACGAATACTTCGACTACAAGGCCAAGTACAACGGCGAGTCCGACGAAATCACGCCTGCCCGCATCTCCGATGAGTTGGCCGACCGGGTGAAGAAGCTCACTTCGGCCATCTACGACATTCTGGGCGCACAGGGCATCATCCGCGTGGACTACATCGTGACCGAGGGCGACAAGATCAATCTGCTCGAGGTGAACACCACGCCGGGCATGACGGCCACCAGCTTCATCCCCCAGCAGGTGCGTGCCGCCGGCCTGGACATCAAGGACGTGATGACAGACATTATAGAAAACAAGTTTTAACCTCTCATTACCATGTACGACGAATTTGACGAAATCCGCCCCTACCACGACGAGGAACTCCCCGAAGTGTACGAGGAACTGATAGCCGATCCGGCTTTCAGGCAGGTGGCCTCCGCGGCCTTTCCCGGTGTGCCTTTTGAGATGCTGGCCGCCAAAATGCGCAGTTGCAAGACGAAACTTGAGTTTCAGAAAGCCTTCGGATACACCATGCTGAAGCGCATCATGCAGGAGGCTTCGGACGGCGTGACGCTGGACAATGGCCTGGCCGACAAAGCCGGTGCCTATACCTATATATCCAACCACCGCGACATCATCCTCGACTCCGGCTTCCTGTCTGTACTGCTTGTGGACGAAGGCGGCGATACGGTGGAGATAGCCATTGGCGACAACCTCCTCATCTATCCCTGGATCAAGAAGCTGGTGCGTATCAACAAGTCGTTCATCGTACAACGCGGTCTGCCCATGCGGCAGATGCTCGAGTCGTCGGCACGCATGTCGCGCTATATGCATTACACCCTCTCGCAGAAGAAGCAGTCCGTCTGGATAGCCCAGCGCGAGGGACGTGCCAAGGACTCGGACGACCGTACGCAGGACAGTGTGCTCAAGATGCTGGCCATCGGTGGTGAGGGCGATGTGCTGGACCGTCTGATGGAGATGAACATCGCGCCGCTCTCCATATCCTACGAGTTCGACCCCTGCGACTTCCTCAAGGCGTGGGAGTTCCAGCTGAAGCGCGACCATCCCGACTACAAGAAGTCGACGGCCGACGACCTGAAGAACATGCAGACAGGCCTGCTCGGCTACAAGGGGCGTGTGCACTTCCACATAGCCCCCTGCATCAACACCGTCCTGGCGGATCTGGACCGCAAGATGCCCCGTCAGGAACTCTTCTCTACCGTTTCGGCCATCATCGATAGGGAGATACATCGCGGTTACCGTCTGTATCCGTGCAACTATGTGGCCGCCGACCTTCTGGCCGGTAGTGATACCTATGCCGGACATTATACGGCCGCCGACAGACAGAAGTTCGAGAGCTATCTGGCTGGGCAGCTGTCGCGCATTACGCTGGAAAATAAGGACGAAGCTTTCCTGCGTACCAAGATGCTCGAGATGTATGCCAATCCGCTGAAAAATCATCTGAAAGCGATGGAAGTATGAGGAAGGTGACGACGGGATATTGGTGTGGCTGTCTGTTGGGAGCGTTGTGTCTGCTGCTGGCAGCTTGCGGGGAAGACAACTATCATTATCCGTCTGTCAAGCTGGAATTTCTGACAGCTCGATCGGGGGCCGACGGAATGCTGGAGCGGGTGCTGACGGATGAGGGGGAGGAATATGCCGTGCTGGCCGATGACTCCCGTTCGCGTACCCGTCCCGACTCGCTGGTCCGTATTGTCAGCAATTACGAACGGATACGCTGCGAGGAAGGCGAGGGGGTACGTCTGTATGCCGTGGCGGCTGCCATCGCCCCGATACCTCTGCCGGCCGACAAGTTTCCCGATGGAGTAAAGACCGACCCGGTGGATGTGCTGAGCGTATGGATGGGCCGCAACTACCTGAACCTGATGCTTACCGTCAAGGCACAGCAGGGCAAGCATACATTCCACTATGTGGAAGACCGGGTGACGGTCGATGCCGACGCCCGCCGTTCGTCGGTAGAGCTGACGCTGTATCACGACGACGGAGGCGATACGCAGGCCTACAGCCAGCGTGCCTATTGTTCGATACCTTTGTTGCAGTATGCCGGCGAGGAAATTGATGTGGTAGATGTGAGCCTGCATGTGCATACTTATTCGGGTGAAATAAAGACATATACCTTTGAATACCGGCCTGTGTGACAGCCGGATCATTTTTAATTGAATATGATTATGAAAACATTGTTTGCATCATTTTGTCTGTTGTTTTCTTCCCTTTTTTCCTGCCAGCAGAAAGGAGAAGGCTTTGAATCCTTGTCTGTCAGTGACTTTGCCAATGTAATCAATGACCCGGAAGTGCAGCGACTGGACGTGCGTACGGTTGCCGAATATTCCGAAGGGCATATTCCCGGCAGCATGAATGTCAATGTGTTGGATGACTCTTTTGCAGCGGTTGCCGACTCGGTTCTGCAGTCTTCGCGCCCAGTGGCCCTCTATTGTCGCAGTGGCAAACGGAGTAAAAAGGCTGCCCGCATACTGGTTGGGAAAGGTTTCAAGGTCTATGAACTGAGCACCGGGTTCAACGGTTGGGTGGAAGCCGGAGGAAAGGTGGAAAAATAATGAAATGCGAATTATCATCACTCTTTATTAACTTTATACACTTTTGAACATGAGAAATTTATCAGTTTTCAGTTGGGGAAGCCTGGTTGTGGCGGGATTGTTCCTGACTTCCTGCGCGGGTAAGGCACCAGTGGTTGCCGATTATGAGGTAGTTCCCATTCCTGTGGAAATTGCGACTGCCCAGGATGCTCCTTTCGTCCTGAAGGACGGTACGACAGTTTATTATACGGCTGGCAATGAAAAGATGCGCCGGAATGCTGAGTTCCTGGCATCGTACGTCGAAAGCCAGACCGGTATCAAGTTGAACGTGAAAGAAGGCGGAGAAGGACAAGGAGGCATTCTTTTGCAATTGGGCCTGGAGAAAGAAAATCCGGAGGCCTATTCATTAGACGTGAAACAAGGTCAGGTCGTGATTTCCGCACCGACCGAGGCCGGTGTGTTCTATGGCATCCAGACATTGCGCAAGTCGATTGGCGTAGCCGAGGGCGGTAACATCGAACTGCCGGCTGTGCGCATTGCCGACGAACCTCGTTTCGGCTATCGTGGCATGATGTTGGACGTAAGCCGTCACTTCTTTTCTGTAGACGATGTGAAATGCTATATCGACATGCTGGCACTTCACAACATCAACCGTCTGCACTGGCATCTGTCTGACGACCAGGGCTGGCGAATTGAAATCAAGAAATATCCGAAACTGACAGAAATTGCTTCGCAGCGCAAGGAAACGGTTATCGGGCGCAATAGCGGCAAGTACGACGGAAAGCCTTACGGTGGTTTCTATACGCAGGAGCAGGCAAAGGAAATAATTGCCTATGCTGCCGAACGTTATATTACGGTGATACCCGAAATCGACCTGCCCGGACACATGCAGGCTGCTTTGACTGCTTATCCTGAACTGGGATGTACGGGTGGCCCGTATGAAGTATGGACGCAGTGGGGCGTTTCGGACAATGTGCTGTGTGCGGGCAACGACCAGACCATCCAGTTTGTGAAGGACGTACTGGCTGAAATCGTAGAAATATTCCCCTCCGAATACATTCATGTGGGAGGTGACGAATGTCCCAAGACGGTATGGGCAAAGTGTCCCAAGTGCCAGGCACGCATCAAGGCGTTGGGGCTGAAGAGCGACAGCAAGCATACCAAGGAAGAACGTTTGCAGAGTTTTGTCATTCATGAAGCCGAAGCTTTCCTTGGCTCGAAAGGCCGTAAGATGATTGGCTGGGACGAGACGCTGGAAGGCGGTCTGGCTCCGGGTGCCACTGTGATGTCCTGGCGTGGTGAAGGCGGAGGTATTGAAGCTGCCAAGCAGGGTCACGACGTGGTAATGACTCCCAATACGTACCTGTATTTCGATTACTATCAGTCGAAGGATACCGATACCGAGCCGCTGGCTATCGGAGGATATCTGCCTATGGAGCGTGTGTATAGTTACGAACCCATGCCCAAGGCTTTGTCGCCGGAAGAGCAGAAGTACATCATCGGTGTACAGGCTAACTTGTGGACAGAGTACATTCCCGACCTGAAACAGGCACAGTATATGGTATTGCCCCGTATGGCAGCCCTGTGCGAAGTGCAGTGGAGTTTGTCTGACAAGAAAGATTATGAATCGTTCCTGAAGCGTGTAAGCCGTCTGGTCGACATCTATCAGAAAAATGGCTGGAACTATGCGACACATATCTTTGATGTACGGCTCAATCTGACTCCCAATGCCGAAACCGGTACGCTCGATGTCACTGCCCGCACGATAGACAATGCCCCTGTTTACTATACATTGGATGGCAGTGAGCCTACCAGTGCTTCGCAGCAATATACGGAAGTGTTGAAGATTGACAAACCCTGTACGCTTCGTACGGTAGCCATCCGTCCTTCCGGAAAATCAAAGGTGACAATCGATGAAATCAGCTTCAGCAAATCGTCGATGAAACCGATTACCATGTTGCAGCCCATCAACAAGCAATACGAATTTACCGGTGCTACGGTATTGGTGGACGGTATGACGGGCAATAGAAATTATAAGACCGGCCGTTGGATTGCTTTCTACCGGAATGACATGGAAGCCGTTATCGACCTGAAGGAGCCGACGGATATCTCTTCGATGACTCTGCATACTTGTGTGGAGAAGGGTGACTGGATATTCGATGCCCGCGGCATTACGGTTTCGGTTTCGGATGATAACCAGACGTTCAAGGAAGTAGCTTCCGAGTCTTATCCCGCGATGAAGGCCGACGATCCCAACCAGATTTATATTCACAAGCTGGAATTTGATCCGGTAAAGACGCGTTACGTCAAGGTGAAGGCGCTTTCCGAGCGTGAAATTCCGTCTTGGCATGGTGGCAAGGGAAATCCGGGCTTCCTGTTTGTAGATGAAATTATTCTGGAATAAGATTTTGGAATAGTGTAAAAAAGTAAAAGAGGCAGAAATCCGAAAATTCTGCCTCTTTTACTTTTTATTTGAAGAAGCCGATTTACAGACTCTCCAACAGACACTTTAATACAACCGTTGCCGAAATTTCGCGATTGGCAGCTTCGGGGATAACGATGCTTTGCGGACTTTCGATGACGTCATCGGTCACAATCATGTTGCGACGTACAGGCAGGCAGTGCATGAAGTAGGCATTGTTGGTGACGGCCATCTGGCGGTCGCTTACCGTCCAGGCACGGTCTTTACTCAAAATCTGGCCATAATTGTCGCCGGTATAGGCTGCCCAGTTCTTGGCATAAACGAAGTCGGCACCTTCAAAGGCTTTCATCTGGTCGTATTCCACGCGGGCATTACCTACGAATTTCGGGTCGAGTTCGTAGCCTTCGGGGTGCGTGATGACGAATTCATAATCTGTGGCGTTCATCCATTCGGCGAATGAATTGGGGACAGCCTGTGGAAGAGGACGTGGATGGGGAGCCCAGCTCATTACGATTTTGGGGCGTTCTTTTTTCTTGTACTCTTCAATCGTGATGAGGTCGGCAAAGCTCTGGAGAGGGTGCCGTGTAGCGGCTTCCATCGAAAAGACGGGACGACCTGAATATTGGATAAACTGATTGAGGATGACCTCGTTATAGTCGTATTCCTTGTTTTCAAAACGAGCAAACGAACGTACGCCGATGATGTCGCAGTAGCAACCTATGACGGGAATGGCTTCCAGCAGATGTTCGGGCTTGTCGCCGTCCATAATGACCCCCCGTTCGGTTTCCAGTTTCCAGGCTCCTTGGTTGATGTCGAGCACGATGACATTCATTCCCAGATTCAGCGCGGCTTTCTGTGTACTCAGTCGCGTACGCAGACTGGAGTTGAAGAATATCATCATCAGTGTCTTGTTGCGGCCCAGTTCTACATATTTGAACCGGTCTTTTTTGATTTCGAATGCCTCGTCAAGTGCAGTTTTCAGGTTCCCGATATCCTGCACGCAGGTAAACTTTTTCATAACTTGTTTCATTTTGAAAATTAATGGGTAGCAAATTTACGTAAAAAAATCGTTTTTACAAGCCTGATTTTGCTATCTTTGCCGGATATTGTCCGAAGAAGCATTTGTTTATATTTTGTTTCTTTGGATGCTGGTATAATAAAAAAGAAGAAATGGTAGATGTATAGTCAAAGCAATTATATGGATGAGCGTTCGCTTCAACGTTTGGTTGAGGTGTATTCCAATGATTTGCTTTATTATGCACAGTATTTGGTCCACTCCAAAGAAGAGGCGGAAGAAATTGTGAGTGATGTCTTTTTTGAGGTTTGGCAGAACCGTGATAAATTTTCCAGTGTAAGGAATGAAAAGACTTGGTTGCTTACGGTCACTCACAATAAGGCCGTTTCGTTTTTACGGAAGAAAACATCTGAAATGGCTTCCGTTTCATGGGAGGAAATAGAAGACTATGGGGTGCCGGTTGATTTGCAGACGCCTGATACGCGCTTGATAAGTCAGGAGGAGATGACTCGTATCAATCGGATTATCGCCCAGTTGCCTCCGCGCTGCAGGCAGGTTTTTGTATTGGCCAAGATTGAACGGCTGCCTTATAAGGAAATTGCTGATTTTTTAGGTATTTCTGTAAAGACTATTAATATCCATATAGCCAAGGCTTTAGAGGCAATATCATCTGCTCTGAAAAAATAATTTGAATTTTAATTGAAAAAAAACGTAGATGGAATAGGAGATTCTTCGAAATATTGCGTCTACTTAGATATATTGCATTGTGATGAAAGACGACAAAAAGGAACATAATAATAGGTATGAAATGTTAGCGTCCCGTTTGGATGAACCGAGAAATATGCGGAGAGGGGATTGGACTGACGTGGACGAAGAGGATGAAAAACTGCTGTTCGTATGGGATGAATGTCGTCCTTCGGATGCCGGTTCGGGGAGAGTCTGGGAAAAGACCCTTCAAAAGATCAGGCAGGCGGAGAACCATAAGTCTGTTGAACGCAAACGACGTCTTTGGCCGGTGTGGAGTGCAGCAGCTTCAGTTGCCATATTGATTGGAGCGGCCTTCTTCTATTTGGGAGGGGAAAATACAGGAGTGGATGAACGGGCTAAAATGGAGCAAATCTTATTGGCGGATACGGATGAAGTTCAAGAGGTAACCTTGGTCGTTTCGGAAGAAGAAAAGATTGAGTTGGCCAATAATTCGAAAGTTGCTTATAATGTAGCGGGGCAGGTTAGTGTCAATTCTACGAAATTGGCAGAAACTGGCGAGAATAAAAAAGAAACTGAAGAACCGGCTTCAGGGAATGAACCGGAATACAATCAGTTGATTGTGCCGAAAGGCAGGCGTTCTATGGTGATTTTGGCAGACAATAGCCGTATGTGGGTTAATTCTGGCACTAAGGTGATTTATCCCCGTTCCTTTAAAGGGGATAGGAGAGAAATCTTTGTAGAAGGTGAAGTCTATTTGCAGGTGACTCATGATGAAACCAAACCGTTTATAGTCAACACTTCAACCCTCGATGTAGAGGTGCTTGGAACTTCTTTTAATGTGTCGGCTTATAAGGGAGATGCACATGCTTCGGTCGTGCTGGTCGAAGGTTCGGTAGATGTGAAGGATGTGGCCGACAGGCATGTCAGAATGCAGCCTAACGAACGGGTACAGTTGGATGATGCCGGAGTTATGCAGAAGGAAGTGGTCAATGCGTCAGATTATATCCATTGGGTGGATGGAATTTGGGTGTTGAACGGAAAACCGCTTAAAGAGGTATTGGCTTATTTGAGTGAGTATTACGGAAAGCCGCTGGCTTGTGATCCGGCAATAGAGAATGAATTGTTTTATGGAAAATTGTTTTTGAATGAAGAATTAGATAAAGTATTGGAATCAATCAGACAGACATTGCCTGAAGAAATGGCTTCATTGTTGCATGGAGTGGAAAAATAACTGTAGATTGAGTTCAATACCATTGATAATAACATTAACTATATTTTTAATGTAAATGAATAGTAACAACCTGGACCATTAGAAAAAAAGTCGGACAATACTCGCAATATTGCCCGACTGAAAGTGATTTTAATTTTCCCATTTTTAGTAACCAAAATCAGTACGAAAGTATGAAAAAGAAAGCATCTTTTCGTAGGATGAAGGGATATTTTTTATCTCTTTATCTATTAATTAGTGTTTTTTTAGTAACAGAAGGAGGCTTGTTTCCCCTTCATGCCGCTGTTGGCGGAAGTAATGTACAAGCAGTGCAGACCACTTTAACGGTAAAAGAGCTGTTCAGCTATATTGAGAAGAACAGTAATCTGGTTATCCTGTATTCTAAGGGAATGTTGTCTGAACTGGATAAAAAAGTATCTGTCAATACCAATGGTAAGGCTATTGAAGAGATTTTGAAGGAAGTGGCTGATGCGGCCAATCTGGAGTATAAAATCAGTGACCGTCAGGTTACTGTTATGAAGAAAGCTCCTGCCGTACAGCAACAAGGTAGTACCATTAAGGTGACAGGCCAGATATTCGATGAGAATGGTGAAACCGTGCCTGGCGCGAATATTACAGTCAAGGGAAATACTTCCATTGGTACGGTGACTGACCTTGATGGTAATTTTACATTGAATGTGCCGAAAGGAACTACGTTAGTAGTATCTTTTATTGGCTATGCCGATCAGGAAGTCGTTGTAAATGGTACAGACAAAGTGACCGTCAAATTGTCTCCGGATGCAGAAGCTTTGGACGAAGTGGTTGTTGTCGGTTATGGTATGCAGCGCAAGAGCTCCATTACTGGTTCTATTTCTTCTATCAAGGCCGAAAAGCTGAAAGATGTCACGACACCGAGTGTTGCCAACATGTTGCAAGGTAAGGTTGCCGGTGCGGTAGTTGCTCCAACTTCCGGTCGTCCGGGTGATGGTGTCAGTATCCGTGTCCGTGGTATCGGTTCTATCCGCGGTAATGTAGAACCGTTGTGGGTGATTGATGGTGTGGTAGGCGCTTCTTCTGCAGATCTGAACCCCAATGATATCGAAACAATTTCTATCTTGAAAGACGGTTCGGCTACAGCTCTTTATGGTTCTCGTGGTGCCAACGGTGTAATCCAGGTGACAACCAAACGTGCTACTACCGGTACTTCACAGATTGATTTGTCTGCCAAGTTTGGTGTGTCACAGTTGCAGAAAGGTAATCTGGAAATGATGTCGGGTGCTGAATATTATGATTATGTGTATACCGCCTATAAGAATGCAGGTACCTTGGAGGCGCAGACTTGGTTGCAGCCTTATCTGCGTGAACGTAATTTCGATTGGTGGGATTTGGCTACCCAAAATGCGTTGACACAGAACTATAACATCGGTTACCGATACGGAAACGACAAAATCAAGTCTTATGTGTCCGGTGACTACTATACGGAAGAAGGTACCATCAAGGGATTCGACTATGACCGCTTTACTTTCCGCTCAAACACCGATTATATTGTAAACGACCGCTTGACGCTGAAGGCAAAGATTGCTGCAAGCTATAAAGAAACTTTCAATCAGGAACATTCTCTGGCATATACCAGTTACACACCGTGGGATACCCCTTGGGATTCTCAGGGAAATCTAAAGGACGGTAGCCAGGGAACTCCGAAAGGAGATGCTGCTTTGACGGCCAATCCGGATGATTATTGGTACTCTGACGGTGGTTCCAACTATTTGTATGACCGTCATCTCAATTGGGGTAAGAGCCGTAACAATGGTATAGATTTGGGTGTTGGTTTCGATTTCAAGATCATCGAAGGATTGACGTTTGAGTCAAACAACCGCATCGGTTTCAATAACAGTTATTCCAGTTCATACGTAGATCCGGACAGCCGTTCGGGAGCGGGTACCAATGGCTCTTATTATGATGGTGAATCTAACACTCGTTCCATTTATACCAGCCAGTTATTGCGTTTCCTGAAGACTTTTGGTGAAAAGCATGAAATCAATGCTTACTTGGGTTACGATTATGATGAGTATCGTTATTGGGACCTTAGCGCAACTGCCTATAAGATTTTCAAAGGTGCAGAAATCATCAATGCGGGTGCTGACGACCCTACAGCCAGTGGTACCAAATCTGAATCGAAGAATGCAGCTATATATCTGAACGTTAACTATTCGTTTGACAGTAAGTATCTGATTCAGGGTATGATTCGTCGTGACGGTTCTTCGAAATTCGGTAGCGGTAAGCGTTGGGCCACTTTCTGGTCGGTAGGTGCAGGTTGGAACATGCACAAGGAAGATTTTATCAGTGAATTGGGTTGGATTAATGAATTGAAACCCCGTGTCTCTTACGGTATCAGCGGTAACCAGCCAGGTGGCGCTTATGAATGGGCCACAGTATATAGCTATACGTCGCAATATGCCAACGAAATAGCATTCTTGTCCAACTATCAGGGAAATCCCGATTTGTCATGGGAAGAAACGGCTAACTTTGATGCCGGTGTGGACATTCGTCTGTTTGATCGTGTAAACATCACATTCGATTATTATTTGAAGAAGGTAAAGAATCTGATTTATCTGCGCCATTTGCCTGCTGTAACTGGTTTCAACCGCCAGACAGCCAATAACGGTAAAATGGAGAACTCGGGTGTCGAACTGACTGTTACGCCTGAAATAATCCGTACGAAGGATTGGTATTGGGATATCAGCTTCAATATGGGGTATAACCGTAACGAAGTGACTTATATGCCCGATGGAGACGACCTGACGATGCAGGCTGTAGCTGTAGGCTATCCATATATGAACTGGTACATGCAGGAATGGGCCGGTGTGGATACAATGACTGGTAAACCTCTGTGGTATAAAGTCGATGAAGCAACCGGTGAAAAAACTGTAACAAGTAATTATAACGAGGCAACACGTGTGTTGCTTGATGCTTCCCCTACACCTAAGATTAACGGTGCTTTAGGGACTAATCTGACGTGGAAAGGTCTGTCATTGAATGCGAACTTTACGTTCAGTGCCGGTGCCAAGATTTACAACGGTATGCGTGCCGGTGCCCTCGACCGTGACGGTGAACGTCCTTCACAGCCGGCCATGAAGTTGGCAGACGGATGGAGCCGTTGGGAGAAGCCAGGTGATATTGCTACACATCCTCAACTGATTGCCGGTGGTAACAATGATGCGGCCAATACTTCTACCCGTTATCTGGAAAGCGGTGATTATTTCAAGTTGAAATCTTTATCGATTTCTTACAGCTTCCCCAAGAAATGGTTGGAGCCGATGAAGATAAAAGGTGCAAATCTTAGTGTAGGCGGTGAAAACCTGTTTACGATTACAAAATTCTCAGGCCAGGATCCGGAAATTCTGCTCTCTTCAAGCTATAACGGTAATGCCGGAAGTTATGGTTATCCTACTGTAAGACGATTTACCGTAGGTCTGAGTGTTAATTTCTAAATAATGATAACCCATAAAGAACAAACTATGAAACTAAAATATGTATTAGGAACCATGACTGCATTGTCTGTTTTGTCAGGATGTAGTTTGGACGTAAATATGTACGATGGTGTGACAGGAGAAGACATCACAGCACGTAACATGGTTGAACTGGCTCAAGGTAGCTACAGCATGTTGAAGTATGATGGCGGATTGATAGATTACGGATACTATTTCTGGGCTTACGGTGCCGATGATTTGTCTTGGGGAGGTACATCTACCGATACAAAATATGCATTGTATGATTATAGCCGCAATATTGCCAGCTCCATTACTGAATATGCTTGGGAGTTGGGATATCGTACCATCGGTAACTGTAATTTAGTTATTGAGATGGGTAAGGAATTGGGAGAAAATCGGACTGCCGAAGAAACAGTTTTAATGGGTGAGAATTATTACCTGCGCGCATTGTCCTATTTCTTGCTGGTCAATGAATTTGCACAGCCCTATTCCAATAATCCAACTCAAAATCCAGGTCTCCCGTTGAAGTTGAACAGCGATCCGAATGATTTGCCTAAAAGCCGTTCGACGGTAGCTGAAGTTTATGATCAGGTTGTAAATGACTTGAAGGATGCCATTACTTATTTGACATTGCCGGAAGGAATGTCTCCGAAAAACAGTTGTTATGCAACTAAAGAAGCAGCTCAGGCATTGCTTGCCAGAGTGTATCTCTATATGGAGAATTGGGACGGTGCATGGGAAATGGCAAATAATGTAATTAATTCGGGGCGTTTTGAACTGTTGCCGGCAGAAAAATATGCCGTTTATTCCCAATATGTTCCGGAAGAAAATTCAGAGACCATTTTTGCTGTTCGCCGTACTAAACTGAAAGATGATGGCGGATATGGAAAAATGGGCGGCTTGTACATTCGTGTTGACCAAAGTGGTTGGGAGGAGATGTACGCTTCTTCCCGCTATCTTGAACTATTGGAACTGTATTTGGACGATAAGGGTTACCCCAAAGATTTGCGCAGCAGTTTTATAACCAAGCGCTATGTGGAGGATGGAACCAATACGGATATTTATCCTATTACAGGTAATCCTGAACGGAATTATAAGGATTGGACATTTGTTTATACAGCCAAACAGGCTGGTGCGAATGCCAATTATGAATATCGCCAGATTTCCATCACAAAGCAAGCTGATGGCACCTATGCAATGAGTGCTGCAGATGCGCAGTCTTTCAAAAGCGCAACTATTCAGTCCGAACCTTATAATTTAGGTACCCGCTATTATGTAGTGGCTTCGGATGGTACAAAATACATTGGACGTATCGAGCCTCGTGTATACGATGCCAAGACACTGCGTCAGAAAGAAGCTATGTTCTTGGTTTATGCCATTAACAAATGTTCTTATCAGGAACAGTATTATCATCTCTGGTCGCCCATTATCTCCCGTTTGGCCGAAATGTACCTGATACGTGCAGAGGCTAATCTGGAGAAGGGTGGTGATACGAAAGCAACATTGGATGATGTAAATGTGCTTCGTGAAAGAGCCGGTATTCCCGAATGGACATTGGAAAATATCAAGACTGCTGAAAACGGTCAGCCGAAAGATGTTCATAAGATTATCGAGGAAGAGCGTATGTTGGAATTTGCATGGGAAGGTCTTCGTCGTTTCGATGTCTTCCGCTGGCGTCAGACAATGGACAGAAAATATCCGGGTGGCCATACGTTGAAGCAGGGTGACCGTTATCTGGAGATACCTTACAACTCTCCTTCGGTGTGCGAATTCATACCGCAAGCTCAGTACGATGCTTATCCTTATAAGCTGGAGCAGAACCCTTGATCTTTAAAATAAATTAAAGCCATAATATCTTCTACCTTTTTAAAATCTAAGTATCTTTGCAGAGGATGTCCGATTACATTCAGACATCCTCTTTTTATAACTAAAAAACTGAATCTAAAGATCATGAATGAACTGAAGGTGCTGTTCTTATTGTTGGGATTATGGTTGTCGTCTGCGGTTTTTGCGCAAGAAACTAAAATTTATGATGTGGCTGATTTCGGCTTGAGAGCCGGTAGTAAAAAAAATGTTTCGGCTGTATGGCCTAAAATCCTGAAGAAAATCAAGGCTGAATGTGGAGATGCCGATAGCATTGTTGTGCGTTTTCAGGCAGGAACTTATCATTTTTATGAAAAGGGTTCGTCTGTGAGGGAATATTATATATCCAATCATGATCAGGATAATCCGAAGAAGGTAGGGATCGCTTTGGAAGGAATGAAACATCTGACGCTGGATGGAGGAGGAGCCTCGTTTGTTTTTCATGGAAGGATGTTGCCGATATCGTTGCTTCATTCAGAGATGTGTACTTTAAAAGATTTCAGCATCGACTTTACCAATCCGCATATTGCTCAGGTGGAAATAGTAGAGAACGACTCTCAGCGTGGAATCGCTTTTCGTCCGGCATCGTGGGTAAACTATCGCATCACTAAAGATAGTGTGTTTGAAGCCTATGGTGAGGGTTGGACGGTGAGACATGGTTGGGGAATGGCTTTCGAGAAAACGACCAAACGGATTGTATACAATGCCGGTGACCGGGGATGTAATACCAAAGGAGTCTTTCAGAGAAAAGACGGATGTATACAGGCCCCTTTCTGGAAAGATGATAAGCTGGTGCCGGGTACCGTGTTTGTGATGCGTGGAGCAGGGCGTCCTACACCGGGTATTTTTCTGTCTCATAATGTGAATACACGTTTGGAGAATATTCGTGTGCATTATGCGGAAGGTATGGGCTTGTTGGCACAGCTTTGCGAGAATATTACGTTGGAGAAATTTAATGTTTGTCTGAAAGGAAGTGATGATCCCCGTTATTTTACGACACAGGCGGATGCTACTCATTTCTCGGGTTGTAAAGGTAAAATAGTATCATGTAACGGTCTTTACGAGGGAATGATGGACGATGCCATCAATGTACATGGCACTTACCTGAAGGTCATTAAGAAAGTGGATGACCGTACGCTTGTAGGGCGATATATGCATGGCCAGTCGTGGGGCTTCGAATGGGGACGCCCTGGTGATGACGTACAATTTATCCGTTCGCGCACCATGGAGCTGGTAGGTGATACGAACCGAATTGCTTCTATCCGTCCTTACGATCGGGAAACGACTGAAGGCGCCCGTGAATTTTTGATAACTTTTGAGAAACCCTTTGAGCGGACAATCGGTATAGAAGGTAGTTTTGGAATCGAAAATCTGACTTGGGCACCTGAAGTGTTATTCTCAGGAAACCTGATTCGCAATAACCGGGCTCGTGGAGCATTGTTCAGTACGCCTCGTCCCACTGTGGTTGAGAATAATACGTTTGACCATACTTCGGGAACCGCAATATTGTTGTGCGGCGATTGTAACGGTTGGTTTGAAACAGGAGCCTGCCGCAACGTCGTGATTCGTAACAATCGTTTCATCAATGCTTTGACCAGTTTGTATCAGTTTACCAATGCCGTGATATCCATTTATCCCGAAATACCTGACCTTGAGAATCAGCAGAGCTATTTCCATGGCGGAAAGAATGGAGGCATTGTGATAGAGAACAATACGTTTGATACATTTGATGCTCCGATTCTTTATGCGAAATCGGTGGATGGACTTGTTTTTCGGAACAATGTTATCCGAACCAATCAGGAGTATCCTCCTTTTCATTTTAATAAGAACCGTTTCCGGCTGGAACGGGTAACCAATGTATCAATTGAAGAATAAGAACCGATAAATACTTCTAACTAACTTAATTTATAAACAAGTATGAGAAACTTTTTTGGCAATCCGGAAAAATGGAAAGTAATGCCTTTTGCCTTGGCTTTGCTTTTGCCTTCTCCCCAGTGGACAGCACAGGCTGGATGTGGGGTGAAAAGTAGTCTCGAGATTACGCAACCTGCGGTTCGGGTGGTAGGAATCAACCGCCTTAACCCGACAACGGTGGAAGTCCTTTTCTCGGACAACCAGCGTATGACGCTCGATTTCTATGGAAAAAACGTGTTCAGAATGTTTCAGGACAACGGAGGAGGCATCCTTCGTGATCCGAAAGCGGAGCCTGAAGCTAAGATTCTGGTGAATTCGCCGCGCAAATCTGTTACAGAGTTGGTGCTGGGGGATGAAAATGGAGCTGTGTCAGTATCGACCTCCAAGATAAAGGTCGTATTGGACAAGGCTACATCTTTGATGAAAGTTGTCAACCTTGAGACAGGAGCAGTTGTCATGGAAGAAACGGCGCCGGTCCTGTTTGACAAGAATGAAGTGACCTTGAAATTGAAGGAAGCTCCGGACGAATATTTTTATGGTGGTGGCGTTCAGAATGGACGTTTCTCACATAAAGGACGTAAGATAGCTATTGAGAACCAAAACAGCTGGACTGATGGTGGAGTGGCATCGCCCAACCCGTTCTATTGGTCGACCAAAGGTTACGGTATCATGTGGTATACGTTCAAGAAAGGAGCTTACGACTTCGGCCGTGAAGAAGCCGGAGTGGTAAAGTTGTCACACGAAACAGATTACCTGGACCTGTTTGTGATGGTCAATGACGGTGCCGTTGCTCTGCTCAATGACTTTTACCAGCTGACGGGTAATCCGGTTCTGCTGCCTAAATTCGGTTTCTATCAGGGGCACCTGAATGCCTACAACCGTGACTATTGGAAGGAGGATGAAAATGGTATCCTCTTCGAAGATGGCAAACGTTATAAAGAAAGCCAGAAAGACAATGGTGGTGTCAAGGAGTCGTTGAACGGCGAGAAGAACAATTATCAGTTTTCGGCACGGGCTGTGATAGACCGTTACAAGAGCCATGATATGCCCTTTGGCTGGTTGTTACCCAACGATGGTTATGGTGCTGGCTATGGACAGACGGGCACGCTGGACGGTAATGTACAGAATCTGAAAGACCTGACGACCTATGCCCACAAGAATGGTGTGGAAATCGGTTTGTGGACCCAGTCGGACCTGCATCCCAAGGCAGGTGTAGAGCCTCTGCTCCAGCGCGACATCGTGAAGGAAGTGCGTGACGCCGGTGTACGTGTGTTGAAGACCGACGTGGCCTGGGTAGGTGCGGGTTATTCATTCGGATTGAACGGTATTACGGATGTGGCTCAGATTATGACCTATTATGGCAACAATGCCCGTCCGTTTATCATCAGTTTGGACGGTTGGGCCGGTACACAACGCTATGCCGGCATCTGGTCGGGCGACCAGACAGGTGGTAACTGGGAATATATCCGTTTCCATATTCCTACCTATATCGGTTCGGGGCTGTCGGGTAATCCCAATATTACGTCGGATATGGACGGTATCTTCGGTGGTAAGAATCTGGTAGTGAATACCCGCGATTTCCAGTGGAAGGCCTTCACGCCCATGCAGTTGAATATGGATGGCTGGGGCTCCAATGAAAAGTATCCGCATGCGTTGGGCGAACCTGCCACGTCCATCAACCGCTGGTATCTGAAGCTGAAGTCGGAGATCATGCCATACGCCTATAGCATAGCCCATGAGGCAATCGACGGGCTTCCGATGATACGTGCCATGTTCCTGGAATATCCCAATACCTATACGTTGGGCAAGTCTACCCAATATCAGTATCTGTATGGTCCCTACTTCCTGGTGGCTCCCATTTATCAGGCTACCAAGGCCGATGGGGAGGGCAACGATGTGCGCAACGGCATTTATTTGCCCGAAGGTGAGTGGGTAGACTACTTTACCGGTGATGTTTATCAGGGAGGATGTATCATCAACAATTTTGCGGCTCCGCTCTGGAAGTTGCCCGTATTCGTTAAGAAAGGTGCTATCATTCCGATGGTCAATCCGAACAACAATGTACACGAGATCAATCCGAACCTGCGTATCTATGAACTGTATCCTTATGGACATAGTGAATTTACAGAATACGACGACGATGGCGTGACCGAGCAGTATCGTGCCGGCCGTTCGGCAACAACCCTTATCCAGTCGGATGTCAATGCCAAGGGCGACCTGACGGTGACGGTTCAGCCGACTCAGGGCGATTTCGAAGGTTTTGTACGTGAGAAGGCTACCGAATTCCGTATCAATGTGACCGAAAAGCCGAAGAAAGTATCGGTTGTTGTGGGTAAACGGAAAGTGAAACTGACAGAGGCTGCCTCGCTGGATGCTTTCAATCAGGGTGAAAACGTATATTACTACAATGAAGCGCCGAATTTGAACCAGTTTGCTACGCCAGGTACTGAATTTGCCAAGAAGGTTATCACCAAGAATCCGCAATTGCTGGTGAAAGTGGGGGCTTCCGACATTACTGCCGTACAGACGGTCCTGACGGTGAAGGGATTTGTGTTTGCACCGGCCGACAAGTATCGGGTAACATCGGGTACATTGGCCGCTCCGAAGGTTCAGATTACTGATGCCGATACCGAAGCCTATACCTTGAAGCCTACATGGAACAAGGTCGAGAATGCCGATTTCTATGAAATAGAGTTCAACGGCATGCTCTATTCGACCATCAAAGATACGGAACTGTTGTTCGAAGACCTGAAAGCCGAAACCAATTACTCGTTCAAGGTGCGTGCCGTCAATAAGGATGGTGTGTCCGACTGGGCCACTTGCAGTGCTACAACCAAGCAGAATCCGTTGGAATTTGCCATCACAGGTCTTGTGGGTGAGACGTCGGTACCCAACCAGGGAGGCTCTATCCGTCGTCTGTTCGACTTCGAAGAAGGCGAGCTGTGGCATACGAAGTACAATGCGAAGGCTGTACCGTTCGACCTGATTATCGACCTGCGCTCCATCAATCAGATTGAGAAACTTCACTATCTGCCTCGCGAGAATGCCGGTAACGGTACGTTGCTGAAGGGTACCATTTCGTATAGTATGGACAAGGAGAACTGGACGGAAGCCGGTGCCTTCGAATGGAAGCGCGATAATGAGACGAAGATATTCACCTTTGGTGAGAAGCCTACTGTACGCTACATCAAGATGAGTGTTGCCGAGGCAGTAGGTGACTATGGTTCGGGCCGTGAAATCTATGTGTTCAAGGTACCTGGTACAGAAAGTTACCTGCCGGGCGATATCAACAACGACAAGAAGATCGATGAGAACGACCTGACTTCATATACCAATTATACAGGTCTGCGTCGGGGTGACTCCGACTTCGAAGGCTACATCAGCCGTGGCGACCTGAATGGCAACGGGCTGATTGACGCATACGACATTTCGGCCGTAGCTACCCGTCTGGAAGATGGTGCGGACGATCGGAAGTCAGAGCCTGTAGAAGGTGCCATCAGCCTGACTACGGCAAAACGGTCTTATGTCAAGGGCGAAACGGTGGAAATCCGTGTGAAAGGCACTGCTTTGAAATCGGTAAATGCCCTGAGCTTTGCATTGCCTTACAATCCGTCCGACTATGAATTTGTCGGAATAGAACCCGTCGGCATGAAGGAAATGCACAACATGACCAACGACCGTCTGCACACCAACGGTGAGAAGGCGCTTTATCCGACCTTTGTCAACTTGGGCAACCGAGAGACGCTGGAAGGTGATGTAGACCTGTTTGTCATCAAGCTGAAAGCCAACCGAAATGTGAAGTTTGACTTGCAGGCTAAGGACGGTTTCCTGGTAAATAAGCGGATGGAAGTTATAAAGTTCTGAAAAAGAAAGGCATCTTCTTGTTTCATCGGCAAGTAATGCCTACCTTTGCAAACTGTAAATAAAGGAAGGGAGTATGCCAAAGTCGTGGCATGCTCTTTTCCTCCCGGAAAAGGAAACAATTTTTATTCTTTAACTTTAAAATAAAAACCATTTATGAAAAAAATTGGAACATTCGTGTTGGCCATGTGCCTTGTTGTGTTGGGTGCATGCTCTACACAGACAGCCTCTACCGTTCAGACGAACGACAAAGGTACCCAGTGGGAGTGGAAGAACGGAACTATCGTTGTGAAGACTCCCGAACGTCCTGCCGGACAGAAGAGTGTATTGGGACTGACAACTCCGAAAATGGACGTTGTTCGCGTCGGATTTGTAGGTTTGGGTATGCGTGGCCCGGGTGCCGTAGCCCGTTTCACTTACATTCCCGGTACTCAGATTGTTGCTCTTTGCGACTATGAGCAGAAGCGTGCCGAGGCCTGCCAGCAGATTTTGAAGAAAGCTTCTCTGCCGAAAGCTGCCATCTATTCAGGTGCCAAAGGTTATGAAGAGCTGTGCAAGCGCGATGACATCGACTTGGTTTACATCGCTGCCGACTGGTTGCATCACTTCCCCATTGCCAAGTGTGCTTTGGAGAACGGCAAGAACGTAGCCATCGAAGTTCCTTCGGCTATGAACCTGAAAGAATGCTGGGAACTGATTGAATTGAGCGAAAAGAACCGCAAGCACTGTATGATTCTGGAGAACTGCTGCTATGACTGGTTCGAAATGAATACTCTGAACATGGCTCAGAACGGTGTGTTCGGTGAAGTGATCCGTGCACAGGGAGCCTATATCCACAACTTGAGCGAGTTCTGGGATTACTATTGGAAGAACGGCGAAGGCGACAAGCTGGGCTGGCGTTTGGATTACAACATGCGTCATCGTGGCGACGTTTATGCTACTCACGGCCTTGGCCCCGTAGCACAAGCTCTCAATATCCACCGCGGCGACCGCATGACAACACTGGTTGCTATGGATACCAAGTCGGTTATCGGTAAGGCACTGGTTGAGGAAAGAGCAGATTCTACTTGCAACAACTTCCGTAACGGTGACCACACTACAACGCTGATTCGCACGGCCAACGGTAAGGTTATCGAAATCCAGCACAACGTAATGACTCCGCAGCCCTACAACCGTCTGTATCAGCTGACGGGTACCAAAGGCTTTGCCAACAAGTATCCGGTAGAAGGTTATGCTCTCGATGCTGCTCAGATGAGTGCTTCTGGCGTACAGCCCAAGGTAGACGACCTGAGTGCACACGGATTTATGTCTGACGCCGACATGAAGGCATTGGTTGAGAAATATCAGCACCCCATCCTGAAGAAATATGGCGAAATGGCCAAAGAAGTAGGTGGTCACGGTGGTATGGACTTCATCATGGACAGCCGTCTGGTATACTGCCTGCAGAATGGTCTTCCTTTGGATATGGACGTATATGACCTGGCTGAATGGTGCTGTCTGGCCGAGCTGGGCGAATTGTCTATGGACAACGGTTGCGCTCCTGTAGAATTCCCCGACTTTACTCGTGGCGAATGGAATGTAGTGAAAGGCTTCAAGCACGCTTATGCAAGCCCCGAAGAAGAAGCTGCTACAATGGAGAAAGCCAAGGCTTTCACTGCCAAGCTGAAAGAGCAGGGTGCCAAGGAATGGGCAGAAGCTGAGAAAAAATAAAATGAACGTTCTTTTCTGAACGTTTGGGGAAACAACTCCCTTTTGAGGAATGGGAATGTGCCGAAACCGCTTGATGCGGAGGTACATTCCCATTTTTTTCTTTGTTTGAACTGTTATGTTCGTCTTTTTCCATATATTTGCTTTTGCAAAATCTTAAAAGAATCTGATATGAAGAAAGCATTGTTATTGTTCTGTTGTCTGCTGGGAGGTATGGTTGTACAGGCTCAGGAACCTTTGATTGAGCCCGAAGAAGGTCGTACGTTGCTCGAACGTTTTACCAAAGGAGGGAAATCCATCACATCCAGCAGCATGAACCTGCAGTTTTATACATCGGCGGCTGCCAATTTTGTGGACGGCTCGTTGGACGAGGCAGCTTTCAAGATTAATGGTGTACGCCTGGAGCTCTTGGGCGACTTCGGTAAGAACTTTTCCTACCACTTCCGCCAGTCGTTCAATAAATACAGCAATCCGCGTTCGGTAGACAACCTGTCTTCATCGGTAGAATGTGCGTCTGTCGGTTGGAAAATGAACCCCCGTTTTGCTCTGACGGTGGGCAAGCAAGCCATTCAGCTGGGCGGCTATGAGTATTGGGTGAACTCCATCCGTGTGCGTGAATTCAGTGATTTCAACAATTATATCGATTGTTATCAGGCGGGAGTAAACGGTTGCATCATCCTGAAGCCCGACCAGCACCTCAATGTACAGGTCGTGAACAATGCGGCCGGCAAGGGGGAGGAGGCTTTTCTGTATGGGACGCCCGAAGGAGTGGAGAAGGTGAAGGTACCCGTACTCTCCACCCTGAACTGGGACGGCTATTTTTTTGACCGCGGGCTGAACCTGCGCTACTCCGTTTCGTGGGGCGAACTGGCCCGCAAACGCGACATCCTTTACCTGACAGCCGGCAATGTATGGGAGAAAGGCCCGATTGTGGCTTACGTCGACCTGATGTATTCGCGCGAAGGTATCGATACGAAAGGGCTGGTCAGCGAGTTGTCGGCCACCCTTCCCGAGGGAGGGGTGACAGCCCAACATGTGCAGTACTTCACCACCATTGTCAACTTCGACTATCGGATACACAAGCATTGGAATGTGTATGCCAAGGGAGCCTACGAGCTGGGCGGTGTCTACAAGGCCAACGGCCCGTACGAGGAAGGCCTCTATCGTCGCACATGGAACACACAGCTCTGTGCGGAATATTTCCCGATGGACAATAGTGAGCTGAAGATTTACCTGCACCTGCTTTACAAAAAGTATGGCTTGACGTCGCGTGCGCGGGCATTGGGTGCTGATGACTCTTCCTCGCAACGCATTTCGTTGGGTCTTGTCTATACCATCCCCGTCTTTTAAGGTTTCCGTACCTGCCCGTTTCCTTCGACAATCCACTTGTAGGTAGTAATTTCTTCCAGTGCCATGGGGCCACGGGCATGCAGCTTCTGGGTACTGATGCCTATCTCCGCACCCATACCGAACTGGCCTCCGTCGGTGAACGAGGTCGGGGCGTTGACGTAGACGCAGGCGGCATCCACGTCGCGGCAGAAGCGGGCGGCGGTAGCGGTGTCTTCCGTCACGATGCACTCGCTATGGCGGGAGCTGTATCGGCGGATGTGGGCCAATGCCTCGTCCAGTCCTTCTACGGTTTTGACAGCCATTTTATAGTCCAGAAACTCGCGTCCGAAGTCTTCTTCCGCGGCCGGGCGAAGCCATTCGTTGGGGTAGTGCCCTTGCAGGGCGGCGTAGGCAGGAGCATCGGCATAGAGGGTCACTTCCTTTTCGGCCAGAGGGGCACAGAGTTGCGGCAGGTCGGACAGACGTCGGCGGTCGATGAGCAGGCAGTCGAGGGCATTGCAGACGCTGACGCGGCGGGTCTTGGCGTTGAGTACGATGGCCATGCCTTTGCTCAGGTCACCGTTGCGGTCGAAGTAGGTGTGGCAGATACCTGCGCCTGTCTCGATAACGGGCACAGTAGCCTCGCGGCGGACGAAGTCTATCAGCCGGCTTCCTCCGCGGGGGATGATGAGGTCCACGTACTTTTCGGCATGCATCAGTTCGGTGGCGGCTTCGTGAGTGGCGGGCAGCAGCTCCACACAACGGGTGTCGATGCCCAGGCGCGACAGAACCCGATGGATGGTGCGCACCAGGGCGCGGTTGGACTGGTCGGCATCACTTCCGCCCTTCAGCAGGCAGGCATTGCCGCTCTTCAGACAAAGGGCGAAGACATCGAGCGTCACGTTGGGGCGTGCTTCGTAGATGATGCCGATGACGCCAAAGGGGAAGCTCTTCTTTTGCAGGCGGAGGCCGTTGGGCAGGATCGATTCCTTGAGTATGCGTCCCAGCGGCGAGGGGAGGGTGGCCACGTGGCGGATGCCGTCGGCAATGTCTTTCAGACGGGCTTCGGTCAGCTTCAGCCGGTCGTACTTGGGGTCGGACGGGCTCATGCGCGCCAAGTCTTTGCGGTTCTCTTCCAACAGCAAGGGTGTGTCTTCCTCGACCGCATCGGCCACGGCCAACAGGGCACGGTTTATTTCCTCATCGCTCAGGGCCAGCAGGTGGAGGCTGGCGGCACGGGCGGCTACGAAGGTTTCCTCCAATGAGGGAGAGGAGGGGCTGGGGGCATTGTCTCCGGCTGGTTTGGTTGAGGGAAGGAAGTGGGTGCAGGGTGTCTCTTCGGGGCGCTCCATCAGGTCGGTCAGGATGTCGTTGCGCTTACCGTTGGCGATGTACACGTCGATGCCTTGTGCTGCTATCTGGCGAGCGATGCGTGTCTTGGTGTGCATTCCGCCGCGCCCCAGGCTCGACTTGCCGCTCTGGATGTAGTCGTCCAGACGGTCGTCGGGACGTATTTCGCGCAGGATGTGGGCCGTAGGATCGGTAGGTGCGCCGTTGTAGAGGCCGTCGATGTTGCTCAGGATGATGAGGGCCTGAACATCCATCATGGTAGCTATCTGGCCGGAGAGTTCGTCGTTGTCGGTGAACATCAGCTCGCTGAGCGAGATGGTGTCGTTCTCGTTGACGATGGGGATGACGCCGTTTTCCAGCATCACCTTCATGCAGTTCTGTTGCGTCACGTAGTGGCTGTGCGAGGCAAAGTTCTCCTTGACCGTGAGCACCTGCCCCACGGGGATGCCATGTTCGCGGAAGAGCTCGAAGTAGCGGTTGATGAGCTTGGCCTGTCCTACGGCAGAGAACAGTTGGCGCTGGTCTACCTCATCCAGCGTGCCGGTCGGGCAGATTTCGCTCTTGCCCGAGGCTACGGCACCCGAGGATACGAGGATAACTTCGATGCCGCTCTTGTGGAGGGCGGCTATCTGGTCGGCGAGGGCCGACATGCGTGTGATGTCGAGCGTACCGTCGGCACGCGTCAGTACGTTGCTGCCCACTTTGACAGCAATCCGTTTGTATGGTTGTCTCATATTTGTGGCGGGGATTGGGAGGGCAGGCTATTCGGGGTTCTTCTCTCTGTCGCGCTCGCGCAGCACCTCCATGGCACTTTCGTAATCGGCTTCATTCACCAGTACGGCTACATCGATGGCCGTTTCGGGCAAGGCCACGTTGACGGCCACTCCGTCTTTGGTGACGGCTTTCACTCCGTTGGCCTCCATCAGGCCTTTGATCAACTCGGCTTCCCACAGGGAACCTTTGAACACTTCGACGAGTTTGGTTTTGTCTTCAGCTTTCATGACTTTCTGATTTTGAAGGTTTGGTCCTACAAAAATAACAAATTCCTGCATTCGTTGCTTCTTGTGTTACGATTATTTGTTCGGAAAGCTGCTTTTGCGCCGATTTTTCAGCTATGGCGGGGCGATGCGGAGGGGCATGTCGTGGAAGAAAGCATTGTTTTCCCTGGCGGAAAGCATTGTTTTCTCTCGTGAAAAACATTGCTTGTTCGGGTGGAAAACATTGCATGTTCTGGCGGGAAAGATTGCATGTTTTGATGCAAAACATTGCACGTCCTGCATCGAGGCAATGCATTGTCTCGACGAGGAGCTTGGAGGGTATTGGAGAGGGCAGGGGAGGAGCCGGCTGCCAGCCGCCTTTATTCGTTCAGGTCGAGGCGGCTGACGCGGATGGTTTCGTTGAGGAAGGCCGAAGCCGACTCGGCAAATTTTTCTTCGGCTTCCGTGGTATAATAGGTGCATTGCCCCCCTCGTGTGCATCGGGCATCCATTTCGGGGTGGCGGCGTAGGTAGTCCTTCAGGCTTTCGGCCACGAGTTCGCCTTGCGAGACGATGGTGATGCCCTCGGGCATGTAGCGTCTGATTTTGGGCAGAAGCAGGGGATAGTGTGTGCATCCCAGTATGACGGTGTCTATCTGCTCGTCCTGCTTCAGCAGGGCGTTGATATACTTCTGTACGAAGTAGTCGGCACCTTCGCCCTGCGACTCGCCATACTCCACGAGCGGCACCCACATGGGGCAGGCCTGCCCGCTTACGCGGATGTCGGGGTAGAGCTTGCGGACTTCCATCACGTAAGATTCGGACTTGATGGTGCCGGCCGTACCCAGCACGCCGATGTGGCGGGTGTGCGTCAGGTTGCCGATGCACTCCACGGTGGGGCGGATGACGCCCAGCACGCGGCGGTCGGGGTCCATCGAAGGCAGGTTGTTGATCTGGATGCTGCGCAGGGCCTTGGCCGAAGCGGTGTTGCAGGCCAGTATCACCAGATGGCATCCCAGTTCGAACAGACGGCGGACGGCCTGCAGGGTAAATTCGTAGACGATGTCGAAGGAACGCGTGCCGTAGGGGGCACGGGCGTTGTCGCCCAGATAGATGAAGTCGTATTGGGGGAGCACTTCCCTGATTTTGCTCAGGATGGTGAGGCCTCCGTAACCGGAGTCGAATACGCCGATGGGGCCGGGCTGGGTAGGATACGTCTGTTTCATGCGTGAAATGAAGAAGGGGAAGATGCCTGACCGGCCTCCTCCCCCTTCCTTGGTTTTATTGAATATGGTTATGCACGTTTATTTGATGCCCAGTTGGGTCTTCACCTTGGCGGTGAGGTCGATGCTTTCTGTACCGATGTAAGCAATCGGAGTACGGGCCAGGTCGAAGATGTAAACCACGCCTTCAGCCTTGCCTACGGCCTGAACGGCTTCGTCCAGCTTCTTGTAGATAGGCATCATGGCTTCCTGCTGGGCTTTTTCAACTGCCTGGTAGGCATCCTGCTGGAATTGTTGCTGACGCTGGGCCATTTCGTTGATTTCTTTCTGACGTCTTTCGAGGATGTTCTTGGGCAGAGAGTCCTGCTGCTGGAGCAGTTCCTGATATTTTCTGTTGAACTCTTCTTCCGAACGCTGCATTTCTTCACGATATTGCTTGGTCAGGGTTTCGATGTCGGTCTGAGCTTTGGTGAATTCAGGCATCACGGTAATGATTTCCTGTGAGTTCATGTGGCCGAACTTGGATTGTGCCATCATTCCCAGCGGAAGGATGAACATAACTACAATGAGTGCGATTTTCTTAAGCATAATGTTTATTTTTAAATGATTTGTTTATTCTTGTTCTACTTCTCTCGTTTGCAAATGTATTGATTTTAATTGGAATATCCTAACCTTGCCAGCACTTCGTTGCTGATATCGATGCTGGGCGAGGCAAAAATGATGCTGGTGGCCGATGCGCGGTCGGTCACGACGGCATATCCTTTCTGTGTGGCAATCTCCTTGACGGCGTTGTAAATCTGGTCCTGGATGGGGCCTACCAGCGCTTCGCGTTTCTTGTAGAGCTCGCCTTCGGGGCCGAAGTACTTGCGGCGGAGTTCGGCCAGCGATTTTTCCTTCTCTACTATTTCGTTTTCCTTCTGGGTACGTTGGGCGTCGCTCAGATTCTTGGCCGAGGCCTGATAGCTTTCATACAGGTTCTTGGCTTCCTGACCGGCTTTCTCTATTTCGGCCTGCCATTGTTTGCTGGCCTGCTCCAGCTGCTGGTTGGCCTGTTCGTAGGCAGGGATGTTCTTCAGGATATATTCCATGTCGATCAGGGCGAACTTCTGCGCGTGTGCCGCCAGGCTGAATACAGCCAGCAGCAATAAGGTTGTTAAAACATTCTTTTTCATGATTATTCGGTTTTGGTGAAACATGGTTTAGAATTCTTGTCCCAGGATGAAGTGGAACTGGCTTCCGCCGTAGGAGCTCGAACCGCGTACCTTGTCGAAACCGTATGCCCAGTCGATACCCATCATACCTACCATCGGGAGGAAGATGCGGACACCGACACCGGCCGAACGCTTCAGCTCGAAGGGGTTGAAGTCGCTCACTTCCTGCCATGCGTTACCGGCCTCGACGAAGGTCAGGGCGTAGATGCTGGTACTTGTCTCGAGCATCAGCGGGTAACGCAACTCAAGGCCGAGGCGTGTGTAGGCATAGCCTTCGTTGCCGTAGGAAGCCAGTGAGCCGTTTTCGTAACCACGCAGGGCGATGGTCTCGGTTGCATAGTACGAGTAGCCTGTCATACCGTCACCACCCACTTCGAAGGTGCCGAACGGCGACTTCTTGTACTTGTTGTAGTGGCCCAGGATACCAAATTCGGCACGTCCCATGAGGACGGGGGTACGCTTCACGCTGATGGGGTCCATCAACGGGATGTATATTTTCGATTTGAATTTCCACTTGTGGTATTCCACCCACTTGTGCATCTTGTTGATGTCGTCCTGGTTGTTCAGGTTATACTTGCTGTAGTCTACACCGTCGAACAACGAATAGGGCGGGGTGAACTGAACAGAGAGCGAGAATTCTGAACCGCTACGCGGGTAGATGGGGTTGTCGATGGAGCTACGAGACAGGGTCAGGTTCAAGCTCAGGTCGTTACATTTACCGTTGGTCACGGGGAAGTATTGCCACTCCTTCAGCACATAGCGCTGGTAAGAGAGCTCGGCGGTGAACTGGAAGTAGTCGTCGGGCCACTTCAGACGCTTACCGAACATCATGGCCACACCATACATCTGTACCGACTTGTCGGGGTCGTAGTAGTTTTCGTAGTTGGTGTAGTTGCCATAGTTGTAGAGGCCGTAGCCGTACATGCCGCTATAGAGGCTGTTGTAGTAGCTATTGTAGTAGGCATCGTTGTAGTACTGGCTGCTGATGTCCGTCTGGCGGGAGTAGAAGGCCGATACGGAGAAGGCATTCGGGCGCTTTCCGCCGAACCACGGATCGTAGAAGGAAACGCTGTACGACTGGTAGTACTTGGCGTTGGTCTGTCCGCTGATGGTCAATGTCTGTCCGTCGCCCTGAGGCAGGATACCGCGGTAGTTCTCACCCGGATGCAGGAGGTTGGCCAGCGAGAAGTTGGTGAACTTCAGACTCAGCTTACCGATGACACCCGTCTGTCCCCAACCGGCAGAGAATTCCACCTGGTCGTTGGCTTTGGATACGAGCGGATAGCCGATGTCCACCGTGCCGTCTTCGGGACGCGGCTTGATGTCGGGCTGGAGCTGCTCGGGGTCGAAGTGTCCCATCTGCTGGATTTCACGGAGCGAACGCATCAGCTCTTCACGGCTGAAGAGGTCGCCCGGACGGGTGCGGAGTTCGCGGCGTACCACGTTCTCATACACACGGTCGTTACCGCTGATGGTAATCTTGTTGATGGTAGCCTGGCGGCCTTCGAAGATACGCATTTCGAGGTCGATGGAGTCGCCCACGATGTTCACTTCCACGGGGTCGAGGCTATAGAAGAGGTAACCGTTGTTGTAGTACAGGTTTCCGATGGCGTCGTCGTCGGTCGACGTACGTTCCTCGAGCAACTTCTGGTTGTAGACGTCGCCCTTCTTCATGCGGAGCAGGTAGTTCAATTGCTCGGAAGGATAAAGCGTGTTGCCCACCCAGGTCACGTTGCGCAGGTAGTACTTCTGTCCTTCTTCAATCTGCATGTAGACGTTGACCGTCTTCTCGTCGTAGGGAGTCACACTATCGGCCACGATGATGGCGTCGCGGTAACCCAGCTCGTTATACTTGTCGATGATGAGCTGCTTGTCGGCTTCGTAGTTCTCTTCCACGAATTTCTTCGTGCGGAAGAGATTGATGAGTTTTCCTTTCTCGTTGGTTTTCTTCATCACGCGTTTCAGCTTCTTGGCCGTGATGGCTTTGTTGCCTTCGATGGTAATCTGATGAACCTTCACCTTTTCTTTCTTGTCTATCTCGATGTCGACAATCACCTGATTCTCATTGTTCTTGTCGTCTTTCTGATTGATGAAGACTTCGGCGTTCTTGAAACCCTTGTCGTCGAAGTAGCGCTGTATCATAGTTTTGGCACGGTCTATCTGATTGGGGGTAATCTGGTTACCCTTGATCATGCCGATTCGGGCTTCCAAGTCTTCGCGTTCGGACTTCTTGACACCATGGTAGCGGATTTCCGATACACGCGGGCGCATGACCACGTGGATGGTGAGCCATGCCTTGTCGCCTTCCACCTTGTCCCAGGTGATGGAGACGTCAGAGAAGAGTCCGTGACGCCAGTAGCGCTTGCAGGCCTGCGTGATTTCTTCGCCGGGGATGGAGATGACCTGGCCTTTGGAGAGGCCCGACAGGTTGATGATGACATAGTCTTCGTAGTTCTCGGCACCTTCGACGCGGATGTCTGCGATTTCATACTTTTTGGGTGTACCCGTATAGAGTACGACGGGCTTTTCCGTATTGTTTTCCTGCGCAACGGCCGGCAGACAACCGGTGATAAGGAGAAGTGCTGCAAATATGGAGAAGATACGTTGATGCATTATATTCACTTTTACAGATTACTATATTTTTATTTTATGTGTGGTTCAACTGATTTGTTCGCTGGTCTTGCCGAAGCGGCGTTCGCGTTTCTGATAGTCGCAGATGGCGCGGCAGAGTTCCTCTTCCCTGAAGTCGGGCCAATAGGTGTCGCAGAAGTAAAGTTCCGAGTAGGCACTTTGCCACAAGAGGTAGTTGCTCAGCCTGATTTCTCCTCCCGTGCGTATCAGCAGGTCGGGGTCGGGCATGAAGTGGGTGGCCAGGTGCTCGTCGATGGTCCGGTCGTCAATCTGTTCGGGCGATAGCAGGCCGGCCTTCACCTTTTCGGCTATTTGTCGGGTCGCTTCGGTCAGTTCCCACCGCGATGAATAGCTGAGGGCCAGTACCAGGCACATGCCCGTATTGGCGGCCGTATGTTCGATGCAGTCGTTCAGGCGGGTCTGTACGTTGGCGGGCAACTTGCGGATGTCGCCTATTACGCGGAAACTGATGTTGTTCTTCATGAAAGTTTCTTCCTCGATGGAGTCGAAGAGCAGGTTCATCAAGGCGCTTATCTCTGCTTCGGGGCGGTTCCAGTTCTCCGTGGAGAAGGTATAGAGCGTCAGGAACTTGATGCCCAGTCTGGCTGCTTCTTCGGCTATGACATGTACCGTTTCGGCACCAGCCTGATGGCCGAAGCAACGTTCTTTGCCGTGTTGCTTGGCCCAACGCCCGTTGCCGTCCATGATGATGGCCACGTGTCGGGGTATTCTGTCAAGGTCGATTTGTTCTTTATAGGTCATCTTTTATATATAAAGGCGATGTTAGTACTTCTTCAGTTTGTTGAGGCATCCGCGCCAAACTTCGTTCGTGCTGCCTCCCCATACAATCCAGATGAAGTTGTTCTTGTCTACCGTGGCTGTATAGGATGTTCCCTTTGTTGCAAATTCGGCAGGGAACAGGAATTTCTTTTCCTGCTTTTCCCAGGCAATGCCTCCGGTGGCCGACTTGTAGAAGCTTTCCAGCTTGTCGCCGAAGATGTAGAGCGCATCGCCGTAGTACATGATATAAGGATTGGACAGAGCCGGACAATGGGCATCGGTCGGTGTGCTGAGGTCAACCCATCCGTCTCCTGTCATTGATGACCAGGGTACGGTCTGGTCGCTTTCCTCTCCTACGTTACCCACCAGGAAAGCCTTGTTCAGGCCGTTGGATGTCAGGTTGGCGCAGGCCGAATAGTTGGACGTGGGGAATCCTTCCGGCACTTCTTCACCTCGTGTCCAGGCCGTCTGTGTGCTGGCGGTTGTGGCGAAATACATTTTCCCGTCGGTCGCATCCTTCACGATGGCGCTGATTGTAGCAAGCGTACCGCTTGTCTCGTTGGCAGGAAGGCTGGCCAAGAGGCTTGTAACGTTGGTACCCAGCGCTTCACGCTCGCTCCAGTTGGCTCCGTCGGTCGATGCCCATACGCTTCCGGCACTTGTGCATACAAGCAGGGTGTCCTGATGGTTGAGGAGCGAACTCAGGTCGGCATCTGCCGGCATGTTGGAGCTGACGGCCTGCCAGTTGTAGTCGGCCGGTGCGGTCGATGTCTTATAGCCAGTGGCGGGGGTGGCATACACAATCAGCCCGTCGCCCAGCGTTATGGCCTTGGGAGTACCGGTGATGGACGAAGGCATGTTGCCCATCTTCTTCCATACCAGCGAATCGGGGTCTTCCTTGTGTACGTTGATAACCAGATGATATTCACGCTTGGCAATACCGTCGGACGCCATCACTTTAAGCGTCATGCCCGGCGAAGCGTTCATGGCCGGCAACAGGTTCTGATAGTTCTCGATGTTGAGCAACGTATCGGGCGTACCCGACATGACCACGCCACTCGTTGTAGTCAGGGTCGTTATCTTGATGCTGTCGATAAGGGTGTCCGCGCTCATCGGAAGGGAGTCGCGGTTGTAGATGATCTGTTGTATCTGGTCTATTTCGAATTTGTAATCCTTACCATAGATAGTATCTATTGCAAATGCGTGTATGGTTGCATCGGTGCTGAATTCGTAATTGGTGTCCGAGTCCAGGCACGAGCTGACGGCGATTGACACGATGAGAAAACTTGCAATGAAAGATAAAAACTTCAGTCTCATTTGTTGCTAATTGGCTACTATGTTGTTTTTATGTTGTTTATTTACAAGCTGCAAAAATAGGAACAATTTTATTCAAAAATGCCTTTGCAGGTAAGTTTTATATAAAATTATAGATAATACGGCGCTTTTTGTCGATAAAATGAGCCTATTTGCAGGTGTATCAGAAGGCTTGTTCTGCCGACAGGTAATGCCGGTAGAAGCGCCCGAAATGGCATTCCCGCCGGTAGGGCGTGTGAGGCCCGACGACGGGAGCGGCAACCCCTTCGCCCAGCCGCAGGGGAGCTTCTTCCACGATGATTTCGTCCCACAGGCCTGCGTCGATGAACGACTGGTGCAGGCGGCTTCCTCCTTCTACCAGAAGCGATTGCAACTGGCGGTTGTACAGGTCGAGCAACATCTCTTCGAGCAGCTCGTCGCCGTAGACCAGCGTGGGGATGGTGCCGTCCAGCAGGTGCAGGTCTTGCGGCAGGCGATGGTGGCGGTCGATGGTGACGCGGACGGGAGCCGGCCCGTACCAGTGGCGCACGTTCAGCGTGGGGTTGTCGAGGCGGGCGGTGTCGGTACCCACGAGGATGGCCGCATGCTCGGCCCTCAGCTTGTGTACCAGCATGGCGGTCAGCGGGCTGGAAAGCACCGTCGGGCTTCCCCCGCTCCTCTGCCGGTCGATGAAGCCGTCGGCCGATTCGGCCCACTTCAGCACGATGTAGGGACGCTGCCGGGTGTGGAAGGTGATGAAGCGGCGGATGAGGTGGCGGCATTCATCCTCCAGCACCCCCACCACCACTTCGCGTCCGGCGTCGCGCAACTTCTGGATGCCGCGTCCGGCCACCTTGGCAAAGGGGTCCTGGCATCCGATGACGATGCGCGGTATCCCTTTCTCCACAATCAGGTCGGTGCAGGGAGGCGTCTTGCCGTAGTGGGCGCAAGGCTCCAGACTTACGTAGATGGTAGCTTCCTTCAGCAGGGTGGGGTCCTTGACGGAGCGGATGGCGTTCACTTCGGCGTGCGCCTGTCCGCAACGCACGTGGTAACCCTCGCCGATGATGCGTCCGTTGTGTGCGATGACCGCCCCAACCATCGGATTGGGGGCCGTGTTGCAAAGTCCGTTGCGAGCCAGCTGGATGCAGCGCCGCATGTATTTTTCGTCTTCCATATTCTTCTTTTTTAGGGGATAATGCCTAATTTTGCACGGCATTATCCCGATATTGTTTCTTTTGATACCACCGTTATATGAGCATAGTGACCATCGCTTCCATCCGTGCCCGCCTGGCGGCCTGCTACCAGGCAGGCGAGGCGGCCGCTCTGTCGCGCATCGTGTGTTGCGACCTGCTGGGGCAGTCGTCGGCCGACTATTACCTGGGCAAAGATATAGCTTTATCTCCAAATAAAGAACAGGAACTGGAGGACATTCTGACGCGGCTCTGCAAATTTGAGCCCCTCCAGTACATCGAAGGCCGGGCGCACTTTCTGGGCAGGGACTTCCGTGTGGGGCCGGGCGTGCTCATTCCGCGTCCCGAGACCGAAGAACTGGTGGAGCGCATGCTCCGCGAAGTGCCGGCCGGCGCCCGTGTGCTCGATGTGGGCACGGGTAGCGGATGCATAGCCATTTCCCTGGCCTGCTCGTTGCCCGGCTCGCGCGTGACGGCATGGGACGTTTCGGCCCGTGCGCTCGAAGTGGCCCGCGCCAATGCCGCCCTTCTGAAGGCCGATGTCCGCTTTGTGCAATGCGATGTCCTGACCTGCCTGCCCGATGCCGCCGACCGCTACGACGTCATTGTCAGCAACCCGCCCTACGTCACCGAGTCCGAACGGGGCGATATGGAAGCCAATGTCCTCCAGTGGGAACCCTCGCTGGCCCTTTTCGTCCCCGACGACGATCCCCTGCGCTTCTACCGCCGCATCGCTTGGCTGGGGCAGCAGATGCTGGCCGGCGGCGGACGGCTTTATTTTGAAATCAACCGCGCCTATGGCCGCCAGATGGAGGCTATGTTGCAGGAGCTGGGCTACACCCGCATCCGTGTGGAGAAAGACCTGTCTCAGAACCCCCGTTTCGTTATCGCAGAAAAATCATGAAAGCAGAAATCAGTGAACAGGAAGCCCTGGCCCGCCTGTCGGCCTGGTGCTCGTCGGCCGAGCATTGCCGGTCCGAAGTCGAAGAGAAAGTCCTCCGTTGGGGATTGTCGGCCCAGGCGGCCTCCCGCATCGTGTCCCGCCTGGAAGAAGAACGCTTTGTCGACGAAGAACGCTTCTGCCGCGCCTTCATCCGCGACAAGTCCCTTTTTGCCAAGTGGGGGAAGATGAAGATCGGGCAGGCCCTTCGCCTCAAGCGCATTCCCCAGTCGGTCTACGGCCCCCTGCTCGACGATGGGGTAGACGACGGCGAGTACCTCTCGACCCTGCGTGCGCTGCTCGCTTCGAAGCGGAAAACCATCCGTGCGCGCAACGATTACGAGGCCCGTGCCAAGCTCGTCCGTTTTGCCTTGGGGCGTGGCTTTTCGATGGACGACATAGGGCGCTGTATCGACCTCTCCGGAGAAAATGACTAGGGAGTGAAAAAAATATCCAGTTTTCCTTTTCTAGTTTCATTCTGTTTCCGTACTTTTGTACCATATTTGGTTATAAATGATAATCCGCTATGAGAAATTTGGAAAAGTTGTTCGCAGAGAAGTTATTGAAAATTAAAGCAGTAAAGATTCAACCGGCCAATCCCTTCACATGGGCGTCCGGGTGGAAGTCCCCTTTCTATTGTGATAATCGGAAGACGCTTTCTTATCCTTCTTTCCGCAATTTTGTAAAGATTGAAATCACGCGACTGATTCTGGAGCGTTTCGGTCAGGTGGATGCCATTGCCGGCGTAGCCACGGGAGCCATTCCCCAGGGCGCATTGGTGGCCGACGCGCTGAACCTGCCGTTTGTCTATGTACGCTCCAAACCGAAAGACCACGGACTGGAGAACCTCATCGAGGGTGAACTTCGTCCCGGCATGAAGGTAGTGGTGGTGGAAGACCTCGTTTCGACGGGCGGAAGCAGCCTGAAAGCCGTGGAAGCCATCCGCCGCGACGGATGCGAAGTGATCGGCATGGTCGCTTCCTATACCTATGGTTTCCCCGTGGCCGAACAAGCCTTCAAGGATGCCAAGGTGACGCTGGTGACGCTGACCAACTACGAAGCCGTGCTCGACGTGGCCCTGCGTACCGGCTACATCGAAGAAGGAGATATAGCGACGTTGGACGAATGGAGAAAAGATCCTGCACACTGGGATGCCAAGAACTGAAAAACTGATTTGTAACATACGGTGAGAAAAGAACTGTTCGGACAACGCCTGTGTCCGGATAGTTCTTTTTTTGCCTTTCTTAAAACCGAAGGATTTATGACGAAGTTTGAGAGTGGGGTAAAGGTGATTCCCGCCTCCCAAAGCGCCGTTTACGGCAAATTGTCCGATTTGAGCAATCTGGAGAAAGTCAAGGACCGCCTGCCCGAAGACAAGGTGAAGAACCTGTCGTTCACGGCAGACACCCTTAGTGTCGAAGTGCCCCCCGTGGGAACCATTACGCTGGAGATTGTCGAACGCGAGCCCGAGAAGTGCATCAAGTTCGGCACCACCACCTCGCCGCTGCCCTTCAACCTGTGGATACAGATTGTGTCCACGGGCGAGGCCGAGTGCAAGATGAAGCTCACCATCGGCATGGAGCTCAACCCCTTCATGAAAGCCATGGTGCAGAAGCCCTTGCAGGAGGGACTGGAAAAGATGGCCGACATGCTGGCCCTGATACAATATTAACCGTTTTGTGAGGAGGAAAAGAGACATGGCACAGAAACTTTGGGAAAAATCAGTACAAGTAAACAAGGATATCGAGCGCTTCACCGTGGGGCGCGACCGCGAAATGGACCTCTACCTGGCCAAGCACGACGTGCTGGGCTCCATGGCCCACATCACCATGCTCCAGAGCATCGGGTTGCTCGAGAAGGCCGAGCTGGAGCAGCTCCTGGCCGAGCTGAAGCAGATCTATGCCCTGGCCGAGCGGGGCGAGTTCGTCATCGAAGACGGTGTCGAGGATGTCCATTCGCAGGTAGAGCTCATGCTTACCCGCAAGCTGGGCGACGTGGGCAAGAAGATACATAGCGGCCGTTCGCGCAACGACCAGGTGCTGCTCGACCTCAAGCTCTTCACCCGCGAGCAGATCAAGGACATCGCCCTGGCCGTCGAGCAGCTCTTCGGCGTGCTCATCCGTCAGAGCGACCGTTACAAGGACGTCCTCATGCCCGGCTATACCCACTTGCAGATAGCCATGCCCTCGTCCTTCGGCCTGTGGTTCGGCGCCTATGCCGAGAGCCTCGTGGACGACATGATGTTCCTGCAGGCCGCCTTCCGCATGTGCAACCGCAACCCCCTCGGTTCGGCCGCCGGCTATGGTTCGTCCTTCCCCCTCGACCGTACGATGACCACCCGCCTGCTGGGCTTCGACTCGATGAACTACAACGTCGTCTACGCCCAGATGGGCCGCGGCAAGATGGAGCGCAACGTAGCCTTCGCCCTGGCCACCATCGCCGGTACCCTCTCCAAGCTGGCTTTCGACGCCTGCCTGTTCAACAGCCAGAATTTCGGCTTCGTCAAGCTGCCCGACGAGTGCACCACCGGCTCCAGCATCATGCCCCACAAGAAGAACCCCGACGTCTTCGAGCTGACCCGTGCCAAGTGCAACAAGCTCCAGTCGTTGCCCCAGCAGATTATGATGATTGCCAACAATCTGCCTTCCGGCTACTTCCGCGACCTGCAAATCATCAAGGAAGTCTTCCTGCCTGCCTTCCAGGAACTGAAGGACTGCCTGCAGATGACCACCTACATCATGAACGAAATCAAGGTGAACGACCACATCCTCGACGACGACCGCTACTCGCTCATCTTCAGCGTGGAGGAAGTCAACCGCCTGGCGCGCGAGGGCATGCCCTTCCGCGACGCCTACAAGAAGGTGGGGCTCGACATCGAAGCCGGACGTTTTACGCCTCACAAGCAGGTGCACCACACCCACGAGGGCAGCATCGGCAACCTGTGCAACGACCGCATCGCCCAGTTGATGGATCAGGTCGTCGAGGGCTTCAACTTCTCCACGATGGATCAGGCCGAAAAAGCTTTGCTGGGACGGTGAGGTGACGGTCTGACTGAAAAAATATGTCGGAAAAGTTTGGCTGTAATGTCGAAACTGCTTATCTTTGCACCCGTCCTTTTTCGGACACAGTTTGCGGAAATAGCTCAGTTGGTAGAGCACAACCTTGCCAAGGTTGGGGTCGCGAGTTCGAGTCTCGTTTTCCGCTCCAAAGGATGCTCGAATGGTGGAATCGGTAGACACGAGGGACTTAAAATCCCTTGGCCATTGCGGCTGTGCGGGTTCAAGTCCCGCTTCGAGTACAGATATGTATTGTGTAACTCCTTGTAAGATAACGACTTGCAAGGAGTTTTCTTTATATACATAAACATAGCATAAACAAAGTTGTTATGGGCTGTTTATGTGGCAATAAAAAAGCCACCTTGCAGTGAAGATGGTTTCTCTATGCTGATATGCTGTATTTGCTTTTATATATGCTGCAATTTTCAACTATTAGGGGGTGGAGCGTACCCTATACCCCTTTGGGGAAGAAATTGCCTAAAAAGGTTGGATGTAAAAGCAAAATATTTATTTTTTTTGTTTAATAGGATAAGATGCTATAAAAGAATTTAGCCCATAAACTATGTCAAAGTGTTTAGGACGATAACAAACCATTCCTCCTTCGAAAAATATAATATTTCCATTTTGGGTAGGATGTAACTTCTTTTTATAATACATTCGATAGTCCGATTCTTTTTCTTTTATGATAATATCATTATCTTGTGTTATTGAGAAAGATTCAACTATTGGTGGAGTTATATTGTTGGTATTTTGGTGTACTTGAATTTTATTTGATTCGACTTCATAATATGACAACGGTTCTATACTTAGAATATAGTCAGTATCATTTGGTGTAGAAATGCAGGAGTATTTGAGTATATAGTCTTGTGTTATTACTTGTTTAATTAAATGGATAATAGTTTTTTCATCATTAATAGTATTTCTAATTTCATTTTCCCAATTTGTTGATATGTATTTTGAGATTTTATTTTCTATATCATCATTTCCCCCTTTTGAGTTTATTATAAAGTTTATCCTATGAATTTTTTTAGTAGAGTTATTTATTCTAATGGGTGCAGATGATAGTTGGATGCTTCCAATAAACACATCTTTAAATTTATACTCTCCTGATGTATTTTCTTCTTTCCATTCTGTATATTTACATTTTTCAATGTTTTTCTGTATTGAACGATATAAATCTGTGTTTTGACTATTCCAATTAATGGTTTTCAATAAATCTACTAATTCTACATTTTGCGCAATACAATTTCCAACAAATAAGAATTGTATCATTATAATTATTATGAATTTCAAACTTGTGTCAATCATAAATGTTTTGGTTTGTTTTTATAACTTTGTTAATTGAAAATACGTTTTGGAAAACATTATTCCTATATCAGATTTGATTTTCTTATAAACTTTATTTTTTATCACATATTCATTGTACAATTTTAGGTTCTTTTTTCTAATACTTTTTTTCTGATTCTTATCATCTGCTACTCTTTTAAAACTATTCATCCTTTCTTCTGTAGACTCCATAGAATATTCAAATGATTTGTCAATGATGAATTGTGATTTATTATTTATTATCTCATTTAATTCTATTTCAACTTCGTCTAAGAATTTTGCAGGTAAAGAAGAAACATCTCCATAAGATGATTTAAAATAGTACATTATATTTTTGAAGTTATATGAACACTCGTTTCCTTTACATGTAATTTCAATGTGATAACTAATGTATGGTTTTAATATATCAAATATAGTTGCATTTAATCCATTATTTGAGGGTTCATAAATACCACTTATTATTATTTCATTCTTCTCTGTATTTATGTACTCTATCCTTAGATTAGTATCTAAGGCTACATATTTTTCCAATTTTTGTATAAAATCAGCAGTGTTCCCTTCGTAAGAGAATTTTGATGAGGATAATGTTTGTGCTAACGATTCCTGAAAATTAACCAAGGAATAAAAAAATAGCAAAATTAATAATTGTTTCATATTGGTATAATTTTATGTGATAATATAAAAATTAAGCGTGAGCAAATACTATGCTACGCTGATAGGTATCGCCAAACACCTTGCCCCATAACAAAGTACGCCCACGCATATCGTGAGCATTTACTTATTGTTAATTGGGGCATTGATTAAATTGGCGATTTTATCAGCCCAAAACAATAGCAAACGCTAAAGTTCAATAGTATGTCTTGAAATAGCATTGCTGCTAAATCGCTACAAAGGTATAAATTAATTATATATCTATAATAAAGTTCTTATAATTAAATATATAATTGTGCGTAAATAACACATTGGGATAGATAAAATGAGCATTTTCGTTTCCCTTCCTCTTTTTCATTAATTTATCAGATGGTAGTGAATATTTCAAGTGAAACTGCATCTAATGCTGCCTGGTAAAGTTGACGAGGTAACTTGTATGTGCAAAATTATCAAATATATAGCAGGATCATTTGTGTATTGTTTTATAGGTATTTCACTAATTATATTTGTCATTTGTCGCGGTGCATAGTGTATGATGCGTTTTCAATAAAATAGGGGGATTATTGCAAAGCTTCTGAAAAAGTTTTCTAAATTTGCATTCTGCACAATTATCCAAACTTGGAATATAAATAATGAGATATGAGATTAAATGAAATAAGAATCTTGAATTTTAGAGGATGCCAAGACGTCCATTTGGATTTTGATAGAAATCTGACTGTCATAGTTGGAGCTAATGGCTCTGGGAAATCAACTATTTTGGATGCAATTTCTATTACCTTAAGCTGGATAATAGCGAGAGTGCGCAATATTAAAGGTCAAGGTTCGTATATAGCAGATGATGAAATTTATAATGGTAGTAACGGTGGGCATATAGACGCAAATTTTGATAATATTTCTTCTTTATCTATACCCAGCAAAGCACAGAAAGGTTTTACAAAAGAGTATGCAACAGATTTAAGAGATCTGAACCAGTATTGCGAAATCTTAAGGGGAAATATAGAACAGACCCAGAAACGGACATCTTTGCCTGTTCTTGTAAAATATGGAGTGCGTCGTGCTGTAGTAGATATTCCTTTGCGAATCAAGAAGTCTCATATCTTTGATTTGTTTGAGACTTATGAAAATTCACTTAGAGGAGATGCCAACTTTAGGAATTTCTTTGAATGGTATAGAAATCAAGAGGATATTGAAAATGAGAAATTGAGGGAATCATATAGTCTGTTCAATAGGGGCAATCAGAATCGTTTTCATCCAGATAGGGCGCTTGAAACTGTGCGGAGAGCTATACGAATTTTTATGCCGGCATTTGATGGAATTCGTGTGACAAGAAATCCGTTACAGATGCGGATTGAAAAGAATGGGTTTTCTCTTAATGTGAACCAGTTGTCCGATGGAGAAAAGATTTATATGGCTTTAGTCGGTGATTTATGCCGAAGACTGACATTAGCCAATCCTACAATGGATGATCCTCTACAAGGGGAAGGCATTGTCTTGATTGATGAATTGGATTTACATTTGCATCCGCAATGGCAAACAGAGATAGCCGCAAAGTTGTGTGAAACTTTTCCGAATATACAGTTTATAGTTACGACCCATTCACCTTTAGTTATTACCAATGTTCAAAGCAAACAGCTCAGAATATTGTCTTCGGCAGATGGGAAAGTAGAGGTCTTACGTAGTTCAAGTGGTTATGCGCTACCGGTTTCTGTTATTTTAAAGGATATTATGATGATTTCTAATGAATTGCCTTATGCGATAGAAAAAGAATTGTTGCCTGACTTGTATAAGGCCATTCATGACGGTGAGTTGGAGAAAGCTAAAAAGTTATGTGGCGATTTGGAAGCTCTTTCGCCTGATTTTCCTGATTTGGTGAAAATTCGTAAGTTCATAGAAATTAAATCCCGTTCACTCTGATGAAGTATATAATAAAAATTTCCGAACCCTTTTCTTTTACTAAATGGAAACGTGATAATCCCAGGCTTGGGTATAAAGATTTGAAGGACGTTACCAAGCAAGATTTGAAAAATTCTTTGATTGCAGAGCAGAAGCATTTGTGTTGTTATTGTGAACGTCGCATAACCAATGCAGATAGTCACATAGAGCATTTCAAGCCTAAGGGTAATCCTTTGTATAAAAGTCTGGAACTGGATTATAATAATCTGCATGCTTCTTGTATAAAGTATCTGTCGGATGGAATTGAGCCTCAATGCGGGCACAAAAAAGGGAATATTTTTACTGCTACGCTCTTGTCGCCTTTGGAGACTGATTGTGCCAGTCATTTTTGGTATACGATGGATGGAGTTATTCACGGTGCAGATGCAAGGGGGGATGAAGCAATAACAATCTACAATCTGAATTCAAGGACATTAGTCAGCCAAAGAAAGGTATTGATAGATTTTTTTACTGATGAGATGTCAACCGAAGATGATATTATTCATCATTTAGATGACACCCAAACATGCTTGGGAGAATTTTATACAATGATAGATTATTTATATAAGAATCATAATATCGGATAATCGTGAATTTAACACGGCCTAAAATTTTGAGTCAATGAAATAAGGGTCAGTTCAACCACCGTAAAGTAATATTTATTGAATTATATAACAAATCACCCGCCCCTCATTCTTCTCCGAGGCAGCGGGTGTTTTATTCAGTGCTTGTGTCGTCGCATGCAGCGGCAGGGCTACATCATGCAGCTGGTGATGCCCAGCGTAGTTCCAATGGCGGTCAGGATGGTGACCAGCGTCTGGATGATGGTTTTCCAAATAGTTTTCTTGTCCATGTTTTTAGGGGTTAGTGGTTAACGGTTAGTGGTTAGTGGTGAGCGGTAGGTGGCGTTGATTAGTGGTCAGTGATTAGTGGTTAGTGGTGAGTATACTAACCGCTAACCGTTCACCGCTCACCGCTAAATATCCACCGTTCACCGCTCACCGCTGTGTTACAGCGGGCTCTCGTCCTGTCCGTCGTCACCGCCGCCGGGTTCAGGCTCGGTGCCGTCGTCCGTCAGCGTGCCGCCGGCGGTGTAGACGGCCAGCTCGGTGACGCGGGTGCACTTGCGCAGCTCGGTGTTGC
>NZ_CABUOL010000013.1 GCF_902493215.1 uncultured Mediterranea sp. | reverse complement strand
ACTATATTTCAATAATTTCAAAGAACTATTTATCCACTTTTACGGGACAGTAGTGACCTCAAAATATAATTCTTTAACTGCTATATTATAAGTTGGATTACCAATAGCAATAACTTCATCATCCTTATTCAATAAAAAAGTACGTAAACGTTCATTTTTCGGAAAATTATTAATCTTATCAAATTCGTTTCGCATATCAATACAAATAGGATATATAAAATCTTCATAATAAAGCAAATTCTCTACATCTTCCTTCTTCTTAGGATACACATACAACAATAATGATACTGTACGTCCAGAATGCGAATTCTCAATTTCATGCATAAGACCTTCCCAACGAGAAAGTTCCAACTTACAACTCAGGCATCCAGCCGTATCAACATATGAAACTATTTTATAATCAGATTTTGGTATGCCATAATCACTTTTTTCATTCCCCTTCATAGTAAAAACGGAATGAACAGGAAAACATATTTTTCTCCCCATCCACTCATTCACAGTTGTTGCAGTATTTGTTACAGACACTTCAATACACGAATGAAAAGGTAAGAAAAACAGCACAAGTAATATGTACCACATTATTTTCCTCATTGTCAATTTAATCAAAGCTTACAATTAGATAATTTAACTATTGCAAAAAACAAAATTATTCTTTACAAAGCAACTTTAGTCCCTTAAAATAACATTATTTAAACATTAATACACTAATAGCATTCTATATAACCCGTTGGCGGAATTAAACGATGTATAGTAAAGAGTTGCACATGTTTCGGATCATTAGCGACTTATGGCATCAGCCTTTTAAATTGCATAATCTTGTTATGTGTAACCTCTATACAAAATCCGTAAAGTTCTTGAAGATATGCAGGCAATTCCCCAAAGATGGGGTTGCTGAGCAGGGAAATATCCTTCGTCCCGGTTCTGTACCTCGTTTCCCCGATGCAGAAGTTATAGCCATTTCCAAGAAGAATACAAATGAATTATTCTTACAAAGCAGAAATGTCTGTACCCTCCGGCCTTTTCCTTCCCGAAAAACAGGTTTCAACCCCAAGAGGCTTATGTTTGAAACATAAGGGTCGAATGTTTGAAACATTCCCCCTCTATGTTTGAAACATTCCCTAAGGATCGGTTTGAAGGCATGAAAGGCGAAGTTGGGCATACATGAAGAAATAAGGAGGATTTTTATTTACAAAGACCAAGTATGCCATCTTATATAGAGACAAGTGATGCCAACCTCGGAACGAAAAACGGCAAAGTTAAATATAATCTAATTCCGCCAACGGGTTCTATATAATAACATCATCTATGGTAACCATCCCATCCTGCAAAACAAAAAATGCTTCACCAATGATGCTCATTCTTTTTACAGTTTAATCAAACTATATACACTTTCATACACACAAATGCAACTTTTCCGCCCTCATTATTTGCTAGGTTCTCAAATTAAACCTATTTTTGCAAACTGTATTCTACTTTATTATAATAAGAATGTACTAACATACTACATTAAATAATGGGCAGACTGAAAAGACTAAAGAAAATACGCATACACCGTGAAGGAACCAATACGCTGATAGGAAGCCTGATACTGATATTGGCGGTCAACTTCGCCTTATATTTCGGGGTGGAATGCAAGATTCCGTTTTATATTGTAGGTACAATCAGCCTGGTGGTGTACGGCATTCTGGTCAACTTCTTCCGTTGCCCCATCCGCCTTTTCGGTCAGGATACCGAGAAAGTTGTGGTAGCCCCCGCCGACGGCAAGATAGTGGTCATCGAGGAAGTGGAGGAGAATGAATACTTCCACGACCGCCGCCTCATGATTTCCATCTTCATGAGCCTGGTCAACGTGCACGCCAACTGGTATCCCGTAGACGGAACCATCAAGAAGGTAGGCCATCAGAACGGTAAGTTCATGAAGGCGTGGCTGCCCAAGGCCAGCACGGACAATGAACGCTCAATGGTTGTCATCGAAACGCCCGAAGGTGTGGAAGTAATGGCACGACAGATAGCCGGAGCCATGGCACGACGCATCGTCACCTATGCCGAGCCGGGCGAAGAATGCTACATCGACGAGCACATGGGCTTCATCAAGTTCGGTTCGCGTGTAGACGTGTACCTGCCGCTGGGCACGGAAGTTCTTGTTAAAATGGGACAAATGACTACCGGTAACCAAACCATCATTGCCAAACTAAAATAACACGAATATGGCCAACTGCATCACCCGACATATCCCCAACGTACTGACCTGCCTGAACCTGTTTTCGGGTTGCATCGCCGGCGTGATGGCCTTCGAAAGCCGCTACGAACTGGCGCTGTTGTTTATCATCATCAGTGCCGTGTTCGACTTTTTCGACGGGCTGGCAGCCCGCGCGCTAGGCGCACATTCCACCATCGGCAAGGATTTGGATTCGCTGGCCGACGACGTCAGTTTCGGCGTGGCACCGTCGCTCATCGTCTTCTCCCTGTTCAAGGAGATGCCCTACCCCGCCTATATGGAAGGCATGGCGACTTGGCTTCCTTACTCGGCTTTCCTTATTTCTGTATTTTCGGCCCTGCGCCTGGCTAAGTTCAACAACGACACACGCCAGACGACTTCCTTCATCGGCCTGCCTGTACCTGCCAACGCGTTGTTCTGGGGTTCACTCGTGGCCGGTTACCATTCCCTGCTGGTCAGCGGTGATGTTCATCCGCTTTGTCTGCTGGCTGTAGTCTGTCTGTTCTCGTGGCTGCTGGTGTCGGAGATTCCGATGTTCTCGCTGAAGTTCAAGAACCTGTCGTGGAAGGACAACAAGGTGAGCTTCATCTTCCTGTTGTTCTGTATCCTCTTCCTGGTTACCTTGCAAGTGCGCGGTTTTGCCACCTGTATTGTCTGGTACATCCTGCTGTCATGGTTTACAGACCGAAAGAAATAAACTTTTCGTTTGGCACGATTGTTGTAGGAGAGTTATCAGAAACAACTTAAATACTCGATACACATGTTACATTTCTTAGGATTCCTGTTCATACTCATCATAGCGATACTGATTATCGGAGTCAGCATCATCTTCAGCATTGCGCGTGGCCTCTTCGGCATCGGACGAAAAAAAACGTCTTCACGTAACTTCCAGGGTGGCTATACGTTCTACGGAGACAACCGGCAGTCGTCGCGCACCTCGACGACCGACACAAACGACGGCATCCGTCCCGAAGAGGGCGAGATACGCATCAGGCACAAGGAGCGTATCTTCTCCAAGGATGACGGAGAATATGTGGATTACGAGGAAATAAAGGAATAAACTCAACGCCGTTTCCGCAGAAAGAACTCTTTCATCAGGCTGGCACACTCGTCGGCCATCACGCCTTTCACGACTTCTGTTTTGGGATGGAGAGCCTGCGGTGCATAGCGCTGGTAACCCCGTTTCTCATCGTCGGCACCGAAGACCAGACGCCCCGTCTGCGCCCAAGCAATGGCACCGGCACACATCACACAAGGTTCCACCGTTACATAAAGCGTACATTCGTTCAGATACTTGCCGCCGAGAGCCGACGCCGCGGCCGTAATGGCCTGCATCTCGGCATGAGCCGTCACGTCTGTCAGGGTTTCGGTCAGATTGTGGGCACGGGCAATGATGCGGTCCTTGCATACCACGACTGCACCGACGGGCACTTCGTCGCGCTCGGCAGCTTTCCGTGCCTCGGCCAAAGCCTGCTTCATGTAATATTGGTCGTCCATATTGCTCAGGAATTAAAGAAGTTAGGGAAGTTAAAGCCGATACTTTGCTTACCAAAGATTAGCGCCTCATGTCGTGTTCTCCAAAGAGGGTCGGATAGTCTTCCTCCATATTCTTGTGGATGAACATGAGAATAGTTTCCCTGAACCAGCGCGATTTGTTGGTTATCTTGTACTTCTCCAGATAACGGTCCACAATCCGCAGTTCCTCCTCGCTCATCAGGCACACGATGCGCTGTTCGCGTTTGGGCTCGTCGGGTGTTGCTTTCGCACACGTTTTGTCTCTCTTTCTCATATTTCCTGCAAAATTAGTGTTCCTGCCGTAAATTCAAAGCAGAAAAAGCGTAAATTTGTCTCCCAAGAAGAAAAAAGACGGTAATATGGCAGCACACAACAGACTGGGAAAGGAAGGCGAGGATGCCGTAGCAGCCTATCTGGAGCGGAAAGGCTACACGATACTTCACCGCAACTGGCGCAAGAACCGCCTGGAGCTGGACATTGTAGCCACGCACGACGGCGAGCTGGTGGTGGTCGAAGTGAAGACCCGTACCAACACCGACTACAAGGAGCCTCAGGAGGCCGTGGACTGGCGGAAGGTGCGCCACATCGTCGTGGCGGCCGATGCCTACATCAAGCATTTCGGCATCGACCTGCCCGTCCGCTTCGACATCGTCACGGCCGTTGGCGACCAGCCTCCGTTCCTGATCGAACATCTGGAAAATGCTTTCTATCCCCCGCAATTCTAATTCAACAGATAACGAACGATGAATGTAGAAACCATACGAGAATATTGCTTGACGAAAAAGGCTGTAACGGAATGTCTGCCTTTTGACGAGACCTCCCTTGTGATGAAGGTGATGGGCAAGATGTTCATCCTCATCGACCTGGAATCGGCCAACTACATTGCCCTGAAGTGTGACCCGGACTATGCAATCGAACTGCGCGACCATTACAACGCCGTGGAGCCTGCCTGGCACTTCAACAAGAAATACTGGAACCAAGTGTTTCTGGACCGCGATGCCGACGATACCCTCATCCGCCACCTCATTGACCACTCCTACGACGAAGTGCTGAAGAAGTTTACCCGTAAAATGCGTACCGAATATGATGAACTGCCCTGAACAACCCTCCTACCCAATCATCGGGCTGGAAGAAACAGACTCGACCAACCGCTACCTGAGCGACCTGTGCGACAACGCCCCGTCCGCCCCCACTGAATATACTACCGTCACCGCCCGCTTCCAGACATCAGGCAAGGGCCAGCGCGGCAACTCGTGGGAATCTGAAGCCGGGCAGAACCTCCTGTTCAGCACCGTGCTCTATCCCCGTTTCGTCGAGGCACGCCGCCAGTTTGTTCTGTCGCAGATTGTCTCGCTGGCCGTCAAGGAAGAGCTGGACACCTACACGGAAGGCATCTCCATCAAATGGCCCAACGACATCTACTGGCACGAGAAAAAGATTTGCGGCATGCTCATCGAGAATGTGCTGGAGGGCAACCGCATCGGCCGCTGCATCCCCGGCATCGGCATTAACCTGAATCAGACCGTCTTCCGCAGCCCCGCGCCCAACCCCGTTTCGCTGAAGCTGATTACGGGCCGCGACTACGATGTGCCGACCGTCCTCAACGGCTTCCTGCGCCGCCTGCACACCTATTACGAAGCTCTGCGCCGTGATGAGGACGGACGCTTTGCCGCCTCCATCGCCCGCCGATACGCCGACGCCCTCTTCCGCCGTGAGGGCCTGCATCTCTACGAAGATGCCGACGGACGCTTCCTGGCCCGCCTGGCCGACGTGGAGCCGGACGGACGCTTCGTCCTGCAAGACGAAGCGGGACGCTTGCGCCGATACCTGTTCAAAGAGGTTCAATACGTTCTCTAAAAAGCCTTTAATCCCGTTTCTATACGTGTCCTGCGGCTTGAAACTACCAGTTTCGTTCGCACACTAACTATTGAAACTAAAGGTTTCGTTCGCACATCAACTATTGAAACTACTAGTTTCACAATCGTCCCGTCGCATGAAACTAGTAGTTTCATTGAAAGAAACCACTGGTTTCATTCAATGAAACCGATGGTTTCAAAGCATGAAACCATTTTGAAACTCGCAGGGGAGTGAACAGATGCGGGGAAGAAACAAAAAAGATTTCCCCCTGACCGCCTCGGTAAGTCAGGAGGAAATCCTTCCGCACAAACCCTTCGGCCCGCGGCCGGAGACTTTATTCTTCGGAGGTCAATCCTTCATATTGTTCAATGACCACCTGCACATGATAGGCATGCTCCAACGCCGGATAACGTTCCCGATAGAGAGAAGTGCGGTCCGCAATCACACAACGGAAGTGAGGAGCCGAATTGAAATCACGCGTATCAGGCGAAACGCCGCCATTGGACTCGCTCAGAAACAGTTCGTCCGAACGGTTGCCCGACGACAGACGGACGGGCGTGAAGCGTTCGAAGAAAAATTTGCGTGCAAAACCATCGGCCGTCCGCACATTGAGCTCCAGAGGATCTTCGAGTCCGATGGGCTCCGCCGAAGCATCGAAGGCATAGTGCGAAGAACCGATAACCAGCTGCCCCGCATTCATTACTTCGTTCTGATAGACAAACGTATAACCCTTGACGACGGCAGGCCCCGAAGAAGCACTCAGCATCTCCTGCTCCAACGCGCTCTTCTCTTCATCGGTCAGCCCTGCGCCCTGCAACATCACGCGGTTATCTATCACGCCATAGAGATAATAGGGGTAACCCACTGTAACCGACAAAAGATAATTCCATCCGTAACCGTCACGGATAAGGACTTCCGCCTTTCCGGCCTTCAGCGGACGGATAAAGAGCTTACTGCCTTCGCAACGGGCCTGCACAACCTCGTCGTTGCTAACCTCCAAACGGAAATTCCCGTCACCACCCTGTATGAGATACACACGGTCGGCCGTTTCAAAAGCCCTCAAAGAGATACGAGGGTTTTCGTTATCGAAAACTTCATTCGGGTTTTCATACGCCAGTTGGATACGTGGAACACTGTCGTCTTTATCGGAACAGGCACCTAGCCCGAGCGACAGCAATGCCAGGCAGAGCAAGGCAAAAGGAATCAGTTTTTTCATGCCGAGATATTTTTTCGCAAAAGAAAGGATTTGTGGCGAAAGGATGAAATATTTTCCGAAGATTCATCAGGTATTTAACTTTCATTGCCAACTCAACCATTCAAAGCATTCACCTTTCACCACCTTTTGATAAGATAGGATGCGGCTCGGCAGAAACAAATTGAAAACGTGGTTTTCATTTGTTTCTGCGCTCGCCTTTCACTACCTTTGCAACCAACCAAACATTGCATCCCGATGACAGACGAAACCCATACGCTACACATCAAGAACATGGTATGCCACCGCTGCATACTGGCCGTCGACAACGCCCTGCGCACGCTGGGCCTGCATCCGCTGTCTGTGGAGCTGGGTATCGCCGTCACCGCCGAAGAGCTGACACCCGACCTCCGTCTGCGGGTAAAGGAAGCGTTGGAAGCCTTGGAATTCGAACTGATAGACGACCGCCGGATGCAGACGGTGCAACAGATGAAGGACCTCATCGTCAGCCTAGTGCACCAGCCCACGGACGCTCCCCTCCAGACCAACCTGTCCGACTACTTGGCCCACGCCCTCGGCAAAGACTACGGCACACTGAGCAAGCTGTTCTCCGAAACCACGGGTACCACCGTCGAGAAATATGTCATCGCCCAGAAAATAGAGAGGGCCAAAGAGTTGCTGACCTATGGCGAACTGACACTGAACGAGATAGCCGACCGCCTGAGCTACTCGAGTACCGCTTACCTGAGCGCGCAGTTCAAGAGCGTGACAGGCCTCACTCCCACGCAATTCAGGCAGCAGAAGGAGAAACGCCGCAGGCCGCTGGACGAAATCTGAAATAAAGTCACGACACAATCTTATAACTTATTCCCAGAATTCCATAACAACCGACCGGAAAGTCCGCCGTACCTTTGCAGACGTAAACATCAAAACCAACCGTCAGCAATGGAAAACGAACATACCTTCCAACAGAACTTCGACGTACAGGGTATGAGCTGTGCTGCCTGCTCCGCCCGTGTGGAAAAGACCCTGAACCGGCAGCCAGGCGTCGTCCAGGCGGCCGTCAATCTGGCCACGGCAACGGCTACGGTAACCTATGATCCGTCCGTCTGCAACGCCGCCGCCCTGCAACAGGCCGTAGAGGCCGTGGGGTTCGGCCTGACTCCCAAACAAGAAACACCCGCCCCCTCGGAGGCAGAAGACAAGGAAGCGGAGCAACTCCGCCAGTACCGCACGCTGAAGCGGCGTACCGCGTGGGCCATCGCCCTCGCCCTGCCCGTGGCCGTCATCGGCATGGCGTTCATAGACTTGCCCTATGCCAACTACGTGATGTGGTTGCTCGCTACGCCCGTAGTCTTCGGCCTGGGCCGCGGATTCTACGCCAACGCCTGGCGCCTGCTGAAGCACCGCGCAGCCAACATGGACACGCTGGTGGCCGTCAGCACCGGCATAGCCTACTTGTTCAGCGTATTCAACCTCTTCTTCCCCGACTTCTGGCGGTCGCGGGGCATCGAACCGCATGTCTATTTCGAAGCCTCGGCCGTCATCATCGCCTTCATCCTGCTGGGCCGCCTGCTCGAGGCACGCGCCAAGAGCCGGACAGCCGATGCCATCAAGAAGCTGATGGGGCTGCAACCGCAGACGGTAACGCTGGTAAATGAAGAATTAAGAATGAAAAATGAAGAATCAGGTTGCGCTGCACCTGACAGTCCGCAAGGAAATTCTTCATTCTTCATTCCTCATTCTTCATTAAAAGAATCTTATCCATTGGAGAAGGTCACCGTCGGCAATCTGCTTCTGGTGAAGCCCGGCGAACGCGTGCCCGTGGACGGCACGGTGGTAAGCGGCGAGTCGTACGTAGACGAAAGCATGCTGAGCGGTGAACCGCTGGCCGTGGGCAAGCGCGCAGGCGACCGTGTACTGGCAGGTACCATCAACCAGAAGGGCAGCTTCGTCTTCCGCGCCGAGCAGGTGGGACACGACACACTGCTGGCCCACATCATCCGTGCCGTACAAGATGCTCAGGGCAGCAAGGCCCCCGTGCAGAAGCTGGCGGACCGTATTGCAGGTATCTTCGTCCCCACCATCATGGCCATTGCCCTGCTAAGCTTCCTCGGCTGGGTACTGTTGGCCCCGACCGACGGCTTCACCCACGGTTTGCTGGCACTGGTGACGGTGCTCATCATCGCCTGCCCCTGCGCTCTGGGATTGGCCACACCGACAGCCATCATGGTGGGCATCGGCAAGGGAGCCGAACGGGGCATCCTCATCAAGGACGCCGAAAGCCTGGAGCGTGCACGGCGGGTAGGCACCATCGTGCTGGACAAGACGGGTACCGTGACCGAAGGCCGTCCGCAAGTGACCACACTCCTCTGGAAACACGAAGACGACCGCCACGCAGCCGCCTTCCATGCGCTGGAGAAGCGTTCCGAACATCCGCTGGCCGAAGCCCTCACGCACTACCTGGAAAACAATTTTCCCCAGTTGGAGAAAAATATTTCTTCAATCGGGGAATTTGAAAGCCTGACGGGACGGGGTATATGCGGCCGCGTCGACGGCACACGCTACTACATCGGAAACCGTCGCCTGCTGGACGAACAAGAGATTGCCGTCGCCCCGCAACTGGCGCAGGAAGCCGACCGTCTGGAGGCCGAAGCACAAACCGTCGTCTGGCTGGCTGATGAGCACGAAGCTTTGGCCGTCGTCGCCATCGCCGACCGCGTGAAGCCCACCTCTGCCCAAGCCATCCGCCGCCTGCAACGCCAGGGCATCGACGTCCACCTGCTGACGGGCGACAACGAAGCTACCGCCGGCGCCATCGCTGCACAGACAGGCATCCGACACTACCAGGCCAACGTACTGCCACAAGAAAAGGCAGCCTACATCAGCCGCCTTCAACAAGAGGGGAAAACCGTCGCAATGGTGGGCGATGGCATCAACGACAGCGCCGCCCTGGCACAGGCCGACCTGAGCATCGCCATGGGTACGGGCAGCGACATCGCCATGGACGTGGCTGGCATCACCTTGTTGAAGGGCGACCTCGGCAAGCTCTCTGAAGCCCTACGCCTCTCCCACCTCACCGTGCGCACCATCCGGCAGAATCTGTTCTGGGCATTCATTTACAATATAATAGGAGTTCCTGTCGCCGCCGGTGTGCTCTACCCCGTCTGCGGCTTCCTGCTCAACCCCATGATAGCCGGGGCGGCCATGGCGTTCAGCAGCGTCAGCGTGGTGACAAACAGCCTGCGGTTGAAACGATGCCGGCTGTAAAAAGAAATCAACTGTTGAGCCAAACCTTCAGCGCCGCCACCCGTTCGCGGCTCACCTGAACGCTGCCGTCGAAGGGAGGCGTGACGTGCACCACCATCTTGCCGTTGAAGTAAGGCTCGATGTCGCGGATACAATCGGCCGAAAGGATGAACTGACGGCTGACACGAAAGAAGCGGCGCGGGTCGAGCTGTTCTTCCAGCTTCGTGAGCGGCAGGTCGATGATGTGTGTACGGCGGTCGGCCGTCACGGCAAAGGTCACTTTCTCTTCCGAATAGAAATAGCACACGTCGTCCACAGCCAAGGTATAGAGGCTCCGTGCACCGTTGACGAGGAAACGCTTTCGATAAGGACAGGCGTTGCGGTCGGCCAGTATCCGAAGCAGCTCCTGCATGTCCATCCGCTCATTCTGTTCACGAATGCGGGGAACGGTCAGGCGCTCGAACTTCTCAAGCGAATCGGCCAGGCGCTCACGACGGACAGGCTTCAGCAGATAATCGATGCTGTTGACGGTAAAGGCACGGACGGCATATTCGTCGTAGGCAGTAGTAAAGACAATCATGCTTTCGGGGCGGGCCTGCTCGATGAAGTAGAACGAGAGGCCGTCGGTCAGCTGAATGTCGAGAAAAAGGATGTCGGGATGCGGATGGGTGGCAAACCATTGTACGGCTTCCTCTACCGTACCCGGCAGGAGCAGAATATCCCACTGGGGACGCAATTCGGCCAGCATCCCCTGCAACAGGCGGGCGGCAGGAAACTCGTCTTCGATGATGGCGGCCCGTATCTTCTTTCCGCTCCAGGCGTCTGTCTGAACATCATTCATACAACAACGGAACTTTTACAGTAAAACAATCTTCTCCCTTCTGCACACAAATCTCCTTGCCGCAAAGCAGGCGATAGCGTTGCGTCAGGTTGTCCAGCCCATGCCCGCCCGAAACGGCTCCCAGCTTGGGACGCAAAGGATTGGACACACGCAGCCAAGGGCCTCCTTCCTCGTCCGACACGACCTCCACTTCCACCGTCATCGGTCGCGAAGGGCTGATGACGTTGTGCTTCACGATGTTCTCCACCAGCACCTGCAGGGTGAGCGGAGGCAGTTGCGCATCCTCGCGCACAGCCTCATCCACCTGCCAATCTACCGTCAGGCAATCGCCCAGGCGTACCCGATGAAGCTCCACGTAGGTATCGACAAACTCCATCTCCTCGCGCAAGCCCACCAGCCGCTTGTCCTGACAGGCCAGGATGTAACGGTAGACGTCGGAAAGGTTGCGCGTAAAGCTGACGGCTCCTTGCGGATTGTATTCAATCTCGGCCACCAGCGTATTGAGGCTGTTGAACAGAAAGTGCGGATTGAGCTGGGTCTGCAAGGCCATGTAGCGGGCCTGCAAGGCTGTTTCTTCCAGCTGGCGCGTGCGACGGTAGGCGACAAGCAGGTCTTTGTAGAAGCGGTTGCTGACCGACTGGCTGACAATGACCAGCTCCGTCAGCCACGTGATGAGCAGCAGACGCGTCCCCTTATAAACCAGCTGGAAAGGATGCGGCATATCAAGCAAGAGCTTTACAGATACCAGCAACAAGTAATTGAGCAGGAAAAGGAAAGCGCCCGACAAGACAAAGAATAGTACCATCTGCCGACGGCTGCCGAGGAACGTCGGATAGCTGCGCCGAAGCCTCAACTGAATGTAGCGCATGCCCAGCCCCACGCCGTTGAACAGCAGCATCACGGCCACGAAGGCTTCGGGCGTGAGCAGGCGGTCCTGATAGCGCAAGGGGATATCGGCAAAGCGCACCAGGAAGAAATAAGAGAAACATCCCAGCCCCGAATAGAGCAGGATGTCCCAAAGGTATTGTCGGCTGTTCGGTTGCATAACAGTAAAAATCAGCTATATTCCTAAATCCTTTTCCTTTATCGGATGCAAGGCGATGGCTTGTCATCGGCAAAGCAGTGCTTTCGCCTCCGTAAAACGATGTTTTAAAGACGACAAAGCAATGCTTTACGCTGTACTTCCACAAAGATACAGAATTTATCATTCGCCGCAAGCCCTCTGCAAGGCACTTTTTGCCACGCAGGCATTCAGCTTCGAACGGATATGGTTCTGGCGGGCTTCCAGATGGAAAAGCTGCGCATTGATGACCTCGACAATCGAGATGCTTCCCTCGCGATATTTGTCCATGGCCAGCTCCTCGCTCTCGGCCGCCTTGCGCAACGAACTTTCGGTAAGCCGCACCTGCTCCACGGCCTGTGCATAGTTGCACTGAGCCGTCTCCACTTCCAGCCGCAGGCCGTCGCCCACCTGTATACGCCGTTCGCGGGCAATATCTACCTGATAGCGCCCCATGTTCTTCGTACGGCGGCGTTTGCCCCACTCGAAGATGGGTACACTGAGCTTGGCATAGATGGCATAATTGGGATCGAGGTCGGCACGGAAGTCATAGCCGGGCGACGAATAGCTGCCGTCCACGCCGATGGAAAGCGTAGGCAGATAGCGGGCGTTGGCCTGGCGGGCGGCCGACTGCTGTACGCGTACATTGCCTTCGGCCATTCCCATCTCAGGGCGGCGCATCAGCAGGTCGTCCACCTCATCGGTCAAGGGCTGGACGACGGTGAGGGGCACCACCAGCGTATCGGTGGCAATGTGCTGGTCGGAAGGGATGCCGGCCAGCGCATTGAGCGACAGGCGGGCCACTTCGGCATCGTTGCGGGCGCGCTGCACCTGATAGTCGGCATCGTTGAGCCGCACTTCGGCCATGAGCAGGTCGTTGCGGTCGGTATATTCCGCCTCCACCCGCTGGCGGACGACTTCCACCAGCCGACCCACCGACTGGCGGTAACCGTCGGCCACGCTGACCAGTTCGCACTGGGCCACGTGGTTCCAATAACGGACATCGGCTTCGTGGCGAAGGTCATTCGTCACACGTCTGATTTCCTGACGGGCCATTTCGTCCTCGGCCTGCGCCTTGTCGTAGCCCGCCCGAAGCGCACCGCCCGCATAAAGCGGTTGCGCCAGGCTGACCGAAGCGCCGTATTTCGTATTGCGTCCCTCGAAGGTGTAAACGTCATCCGTGCCAGGCAAAGCAATGTCCTTACGCAACGGATGGCCCGTATAGTTGAAGTTGGCTCCACCCGAGAGCTTGGGGAGGAAGTCGGCCCGTGCCGATTGTCTTGCTTCCCCGCTCGCGCCTGCCGCATATTCGGCAGCACGCAGGTCGGGGCTATAGGCCTCTACCTGTGCGCGATAGGCGTCGAGCAGCGGGTTATCCTGTGCCCGTCCCGACGCGGCCGTCAGGAATGCAGAGGCCGTCATAATGAGATATAGTTGTTTCATGTCTTTTCGTTTTTATTTCATTGAATGGACAGTGTTCACACTCTCTTTGCCGCTTCGGGATAGAACACGGCGTAGAGGGCAGGAGTTACGAAGAGCGTCAGCAGCGTAGCAAACGACAGGCCAAAGACAATCGTAGCCGCCATGCCGCCGAACACAACGTCGAACAGCAGGGGAATGCTGCCGAAGATGGTCGTAATGGCTGCCATCAGTACAGGCCTCGTACGCGAAACGGTAGCCTCAACGATGGCCTCACCGGGCGCGACACCTGCCCGCCGCTGGAGGTTCACCTCGTCGAGCAGCACGATGACGTTCTTGATGATCATGCCCAGCAGGCCCAGCCATCCGGCTATGCAGAAGAAGCCGAACTGGAAACCTGTGACCAGCATCCCCACGACCACACCGATGACCGACAGAGGCAGGATGAGGAAGATAATGGAAGGCTGGCGGAAATTGCCGAACAAGGCTACCAGTATGAGCACCAAGAAGACGATGGCCAGCGGGAAATACTTGGTAAGCGCCTCCATAGCCTCTTTCTGGTCCTTATACTGCGAGTCCCAGAAGAAACTGTATCCGGCGGGAAGCCCGATGCGCTCTATCTCGTCACGGATTTCACTATGTACCTCCTTCATGGTATGACCGGGCTGTACGTCGCATTGTGCTGCCATAGACAGACGCCGGTTATAGGTCTTCACCAACGGCCATTCCCAGCCGATCCCGATGCTGTCGGTCACCTGAGCCAAGGGGGCGGAGTTGCGTCCGTTCCACACGGGCAGGTCTTCGAGCGCGGCCTGCGACAGCTGCCCGCCGCCCACCGTACGCAACAGCACAGGCACCTGCTTGTCGCCGTCGCGGTAGATGCCTACCGGCGTACCGTCGTTGGTACTCTTCACGGCCGTCATCAGATCGGCTTTGCCCAGGTTCAGGCGGCCGGCTTTCACGGGGTCGTAGGCGGCACGCACCAGCATGGCCTTGTTGCCCCACTCGTTACGGGCGTTCATCACCTTCGGATTGCGGCGCATGATGTCGATGGCGATACTCGTCAGCGAATCGAGCACACGGGGATCGTCACCGCAAAAGCGGGCTTCGATGAGCGCCTGCGGAATGCTGTTCAGCTCGAAGCGGTTGACGCGGATCAGGGCATCGGAGAAAGTCTGCGACAGCTCGTCTTGCAGTCCCACCTGCATGCTGCGCGCCACAGACGGGCTTATGGCCTCGACCAGACACTGTGCGTAGTTGCTCTGAGGTCCGTAGGCTGCATTGGCCAGGTAGTAGCGTGGGGGTGTCTGGCCGACAAAGGTCGACACGTGGCGGACGCCCTCATGCTGCATCAGCTTCTCGGCCAGGGCTTCGGCCTGACGCGAGGTCTCCTCCACGCGGGTACCCTCGGGCAGCCAGACGTCGACGGAGAAGTATTGCTTGTCGAGCAACGGCATGAACTGCTGCGGAATGCAGCGGAAGCCCAACGCGCTGGCGGCCAGCAGCACCACCATCGAGGCCAGTACGAACCAGCGGCGGCGGATGGTCCAGCGCAGGGCACGGCGGAAGCGGTCGTACATGCGGCCCTGGAAGAGTTCGCCCTTCAACTCGTCGGGGCGCGGACGACGGACGAATTCCTGCACGAAGAAGACGTTTTGCGAAACGGCCAGCACCCAGCTCAGAAGGAGCGATACGGCAATGACGATGAAGAGCGACGACAACAGCTCACCCGTAATGTGGGGCGACAGATAGACGGGCAGGAAGGTGAGCACGGCAATGAGCGTAGCGCCCAGCAGCGGCATGGCCGTCGTGCTTACGGCGGCAAGGATGGCCGTACGCTTGCGCATGCCGCGCTGCATGTTGACCAGCGTAGCGTCGTAGACCACGATGGCGTTGTCCACCAGCATGCCCATGGCAATGATGATGGCCGCCAGCGACATGCGTTGCAGGGCGATGCCCGTGCCATACATATAGATGAGGGTGCCGAAAATGGAAAAGACCAGTCCGCTGCCAATCAGTATTCCGTTCTTCATGCCGATAAAGAACAGCAGCACGGCGATGACGGTCACGACGGAGATGAGCAGGTTGAGCACAAAGCCGTCGTTGGCAACGGACGACTCATGCCCCTGGTCGTAGACGGTGCGGAGACGGTAGCCCTCGGGCATCGTCTGCTCCAGCTGCGAGAGGCGGGCGGCTACGCGTTCGGCCATGTCGACTACGTTGCCGTCGGCCACCGTCGATATGGCAATGCCGATGGTAGGGAGGCCGTCCATCTCCATGCGGCTGCGGGCCGGACGGACATAGCTCTCGCTGACGGCGGCCAGCTCGCCCAGCCGGAAATAGGAGCCGTCGCGCGAGGTGACGGTCAGGTTCTCGAGTTCCTGGAGCGTCGTGAAGCTTCCTGCCGCATCGATGCGCAGGCGGTTATGGGCCGTCTCGACGGCGCCGGCGTCTACGATGCGGTTCTGGCGGTCGAAGGTGGCGGCGATGTCGGCCATCGTCAGCCCGCTGGCAGCGAGCAGTGAAGGGTCTGCCTCTACCTCGATGGTGCGGTTCTGCACGCCATAGAGCTCGACGCGGGCCACATCGGGCACGGCCAGCAATTCGTTCTTGAGGCGTTCGGCCTGCTCCTCGAGCTCGCGGTAGGTGTGAACGGCGCTGCTCAGGCCATAAAACACGCCGAGCACGTCGCCGAAGTCATCGTTGACCACCGACGTGCCGGCGCCGGCCGGAAGGCGGCCTTGCGCGTCGCCCACCTTGCGCCGGAGCTTGTCCCACAGCTGCTGCATGGCGTCGGCACGGATTTCCTTCTTGACGTAGACGGTTATCTTGGAGAGGCCGGCACGGTTCTCGGTCTTGAGGTAATAGAGTTCGCCCAGCGACTGGATGGCCTCCTCGAGCACGTCCGTCACCTGCTGCTGCACTTCGAGAGGCGATGCGCCCGGATAAGTAGTGGTCACCACGGCCTGCTTGATGGTGAACGGGGCGTCTTCGAGCTTGCCCATGCCCTCGTAGGCCACGACGCCGCCCAGCAGAATCAGCGCCAGCAGCAGCCAGCTCAGGGCGCGGTTTTTCAGAAAGAACTTGGCGAGCGTCTTCATGGGCGGCCTCCTTCCGTGGCAGTGGGGTCTTCGGCCTGTACCGTCTGCCCTTCGCTGAGGAAGGCAAGACGCGTCAGGGCGATGGTCTGTCCGGCGGCGAGGCCTGCGGTGACCTCTACCCTGCTGCCCGCGAGCAGACGGCCCAGTGTGACGGCGCGGCGGGATACGTGTCCGTCATCGGATACCGCCCAAACGTACGGGCCGAGGCGGTCGTCCTGACAGACAGCCGCCTGGGGGATGGCCAGGGAAGAGACAGAAGTAGAAGTTGATGGTAAGGACACCGAGAGAGTCCCGGCCATTCCCCCAAGCAGACTGCGGTCTGTATTGTCGACAAGCGCGGTGAGGCGGAAAGACAGATTGTTGCCGGCGGCGGACTGGGTGAGATACGTGGCCGACGGCGTGAAGACACGGCCCGGCAGACGGTCGAAGCGGATGCGTACGAGCGAGTCCGGTACGCCGGCGCGCAGGGCCACGGCCATGTCTTCGGGCACGTAGACTTCGGCCTTCACCTGCGAAAGGTCGATGAAGGTCACCACCGCCTGCTGCGGGCGCACCGTCTGATGGCGCTCGATGTAGGTCTGCTGTCGTAGCCGTCGAAGGGAGCCAGCAGACGCGTGTCGGCCAGCTCGTTCGCGGCCATGTCGAAATCGGCCCGAGCCACCTGCACGGCTGGCCGGGCGCTGACGGCCTGCTCCTGCTTGCCGCACGCGACGAGCAGGGCAGACAGACACACAACTGAAAAAACGTTTCCTACTAAGTTTTGCTTCATATCTCTTTACACTTCGGTTGATAACTATCGGCCGCAAAGGTAGCGCCCGGGACGGTACGCGGCCGGAAAAAGCCGCCGAACCGTCGGAAAACGCCCCCGAAGCGGCAGCCGGCGGCACCGAAACGCGACAGACACGCCGCAGCCGTCCGGCACAGAACGCGCAGAAAAAGCGGCGCATATCCTTGCCGCTCCGGATGGCTTTCACTATCTTTGCCGCAAACCCCAAACAAGAACGATTATGACAACGTACAAGAGAATTTTACTGAAGCTCAGCGGTGAGAGCCTCATGGGCGAAAAGCAGTATGGTATAGACGAAAAGCGTCTGGCCGAATACGCGGCGCAAATCAAGGAGATACACGCCACGGGCGTACAGATAGGCATCGTTATCGGAGGCGGAAACATCTTCCGTGGCCTGAGCGGCGCCTCCAAGGGCTTCGACCGCGTGAAAGGTGACCAGATGGGCATGCTGGCCACGGTCATCAACAGCCTGGCACTGAGCTCGGCCCTGACGGCCGCAGGCGTAAAGGCACGTGTGCTGACGGCCGTCCGCATGGAGCCCATAGGCGAGTTCTACAACAAATGGCGCGCCATCGAGTGCATGGAGGCAGGCGAGGTGGTCATCATGTCGGCGGGTACGGGAAACCCCTTCTTCACCACCGACACCGGCTCGTCGCTGCGCGGCATCGAGATCGAGGCGGACGTGATGCTGAAAGGCACCCGCGTGGACGGCATCTACACGGCCGACCCGGAAAAGGACCCGACGGCGGTGAAATTCCACGACATCACGTACGACGAGGTACTGCGCCGCGGTCTCAAGGTGATGGACCTCACGGCCACCTGCATGTGCAAGGAGAACAACCTGCCCATCATCGTGTTCGACATGGACACCGTGGGCAACCTCAAGAAGGTTATCGACGGCGAGGAAATAGGCACGCTGGTGCACAACTGACCGCCGCAGCGCAGCCGTCCGCGCGCAGGCATCCATCTGCAAACAGACATCAAACGAAAAATCATCATGAAGAACCTCGGAAACAAACTCAAAGCCTGCCTGTGGCTGCTGCTCTGCACCGCAGCCGTGCAGGCACAACCGGCCCGCCCCGCCGACGGCGGAGCGCCGGAAAAGACAGCCTGGTACAACCCCGCGGCCGACAGCCTGCTGCCCATACAGGGACGCTGCTGGAACCGGGAAACCGGACCGGTGTACCAGCGCCTGCCCCAGCGCGCGGCCCGGCTCGTGAGGCAGCCCGTGTGGAACCTCTCGCGCCAGACGGCGGGACTCTACATCCAGTTCCGCACCAACGCGCCGCGTATCGAAGTGAAATACACCGTGACGGGCGGACACGCCATGCCGCACATGCCCGCAACGGGCGTGAGTGGCGTCGACCTCTACATGACGGACTGCGACGGACGGACACACTGGTGCGCCGCGAAGTACCAGTTTGGCGACACCATACGCTATACGTACCGTGACCTGACGTACCGCAACACGCACGCCAAGGGCAACGAGTTCACGCTCTACCTCCCCCTGTACAACGGCGTCAAGACCCTCGAGATAGGCGTACCGGACGGCAGCCCGCTGCTGTTCCAGCGCCCGTCCGCCGAGAAACCCGTCATCGTCTACGGCACCTCCATTGCGCAGGGAGCCTGCGCGTCGCGCCCGGGCATGGCCTGGACCAACATCTTGCAGCGGAAGCTGGACAGGCCCGTGGTGAACCTCGGCTTCTCGGGCAACGGGCAGCTGGACGAGGCGATGTTCCAGCTGCTGGCCGAGACGGACGCGGCGCTGTACGTCATCGACTGCATGCCGAACATGACCGACGAGCGGGCCGACCTCATCCGTCCGCGCCTCGAAAAGGGCCTGCGCCTGCTGCGGAGCCGTACCGGCGCGCCCATCCTGCTGGTGGAGCACGACGGATACATGGGCTACACCGCCTCGGCCAGCCGTGAGGAGCAGTTCCGCCGCACGAACCGCGAGCTGCGCCGCGCCTACGACAGCCTGAACGCCGAGCTGGGCGGCCTGCACTACCTCGGCTTCGAGGAGCTGGGCCTCAGTATGGACAGCCAGGTGGACGGCGTACACGCCACGGACCTCGGCATGGCGCAGTATGCCGAAGCCTATTATAATAAGGTGTCGCAGATACTGTACGGCGGCGAACCCGCCATGCACTTCACCCCCTGCCGCCAGCACCGCGACGCCGACACCTACCGGTGGAACGAGCGCCACGAGCAGGTGCTGCGCCACGTGGCCGCCTGCCCGCCGCAGATCGTCCTGCTGGGAAACTCCATCACCCACTTCTGGGGCGGCGAACCCTACGAGAAGCGTCGGGTGGCACCCGACGTGTGGGACAAGCTCTTCCGCGGACGCCGCGCCGCCAACCTCGGCTTCGGGTGGGACCGCATCGAGAACGCCTTGTGGCGCATCCGCCACGGCGAGCTGGACGGATACCGTGCGGAGAAGGTCTTCCTCCTGCTGGGCACGAACAACCTCACGCTGAACAGTGACGACGAAATCGTGCTCGGGCTGCAGGAGACCGTGGCCGCCGTTGCCGCCAAGCAGCCTGACGCCCGCATCTACGTCGTCCGCATCCTGCCCCGCCGCGGCTACGAAGAGCGCCTCGCCCACCTGAACGACCGCATCGCCGACGCGCTGCAGGCGAGCCCGCGCACGGAGGTCATCGACCCCGGACGCGTACTCCTCAGCCGCGACGGCCGCATCGACGAGGGCCTCTTCAGCGACGGCCTCCACCCCAACCACGAGGGCTATCGGCGGCTGGCCCGCGAGCTGGAGCCATACGTGCGCTGACGCCGCCCCGCACGCCCCACGACCGGAACCGAGCCGGCAGGTAAAAAAAAATCGCCTGCCGGCTTGCTTTTTTCAAAAGGAATCGTTACCTTAGCAGCGTCGGACTAAAACGGCCTCAGAATTGCTTCTGAAGGGGGGCTAAAATGCGTAAGTACGCAGTTAAAAATGCGTAACTACGCAGTTTGAAACGCGTAACTACGCATTTTCAACCGCGTAACTACGTATTTTCAACGCCCAAGCACCGCAGGTGGGACGGAGCCGTTGCCTGACAAAAAAGATGAATTTATTAACCCGATAATACCATAGAACATTATGTCCGTAAAGTACAAACTCAGCCAAAAGCGCAATCCGGCCAAGCCGGATGACCCCGCTAAGTGGTATGCTATCCCAAATATCGTAAACAGGCTGACAACGAAATCTGTGTGCAAAGTCGTAACCCGCGGCTCGAGCACGCACCCCACGGAAGCCGAGTCAACCTTCAACCTCGTGTGCGACAGCGTCCCCCACGAACTGCAGCAGGGCAACAGCGTCCAGCTGGGCTCGCTGGGCTGGATCCGCCTCTCGTTCAGTAGCGAGGGAGTGACGGACATCAACCAGTTCGACGCCACGTCGATGATACGCAACGTCAAAGTCGTCTTCACGCCCAGCAAGGAACTGATGACGGCCATCCGGCAAGGCATCGAATTCGAAAACACAGGCGTCGTCGAGTCCGGCTTCACCTTTGCCTCGACCAAAGCCTACCTGGAGTACAAGAAGACCGGCAAACTGCCCGTCGAAGGCGGCACCGGCGGCGGAGGCACAGGCGGTACGGGCGAAGGCGGACAGGACGAAAGTCCCCTTTGAGGCGCCACCGGCAGGTGGTAACGGAGAAGTTGGTTAGACAATAAGTAAAGAACGTAGTATATGTATTAAATGGTAGTTGGGCAATAGAGATTGCCCATGGAGATAATTATATTAGTCAAAGGTTAACAAGAATAATGTTGCATACGACGGTTGTGAAACCTCCAGTATGCGGCCGACACAACTCCGTTGCCGCCTGCCGATGGCACCCTGAGGCAGCTACTAAAACCAGCAGTCATTTAGGCAAATACATCCGGGCAAAGGGGGAATCTCCCCCACGTTTTTTCATTATTGTTAAGTTGCGCGGCCGCCCGGACCTCGCATCATTTCTTATGGCGCGTCCCCATAGAGTTGGGGGCGCGCCATTATGTTGACACAAATTAACGGTAAGGCAGGACAGCATGCGGAATTAATCCATAAATTTGTCGCCGTATTCTAAAAACTAAAACTATACTTGACATGAAAAAATGGAATTATTTCTTGGGCCTGGGCCTCACAGTGGGCGCCCTGACCCTGACAGCTTGCAGTGACGACGACGAACCGAAGACTCCCGAAGTACCCGACCTGGGCATCAAAGCTCCCGTAACATCCATGGCCAACAGCGACGGTGTCAGCACCTTCCGCTACAACGACAGCGGCGCGATGACCGACGGCACCGACATGTACGCCGGCAAGTTCAGTATCAACTACGCACCGTTCACGGTGAAGGCCAGCGACGAGGGAGAGGGATGGAAAGACGCATTCGAGATGAACAACATCGTGACCGACGGCAACGGCTTCATCACCTCGGCCAACCTCACCTATAAGGGCGAAGAAACCTACAACGGAACCACCGAAAGCTGGACCGATACCGGTACGCTCACCTGCCAGTACAACGCCGAAGGCCAGCTCACGAAGCTCGTCAGCAGCGTAACGGAGGACGGCGACATGGACGAGGACACCTACGAGCTGACGTGGCAGGACGGCAACATCGTCTCCATACACAACGTCTACCGCTACAAGGAGGACGGCGAGGACTGGACAGATGACCTCGACCAGACCGTAACCTTCGGCTACGGAGCAGACGCCGTCGAAAATAGCGGCATCTACATGCCCCAGATGGCCGACCTCGATATGGACTTCCTCTTCTACGCCGGCCGCTTCGGCAAGACGTGCAAGCAGGTTCCCACCTCGATGACCAGCCGGGAGGAAGGCTCCGGTGAGTACACCGTCAACATCAGCGTCGACAAGGACGAAGACGGACGCATCACCGCCCTCAAGGCCAACGGTCAGGTCTACTACGTCTACGCATACGACGGCGAAACGGCCACCTTCCCCACCGAATACGGCTACAGCGCAGCCGCCGGGAAGCAACTGCGCCGCCTGCACCGCTAAGCATCGCCGCCCGGGCGGCATAAAAGACATATCGCAACAATCCGGAGGGCGCACCTGCACGGCAGGCGCGCCCTCTTTCGCATGCACACGTAGCAAATAGGCGCCCCGCCCCTTTGCGCTTTCAGAAAAAAAACTTATTTTTGCGCACAGTGAAATTACCCAAAAACAACAGACCCATATGAAAGACGTAAAAGACATCCTGAACGAAGCACAGGAGAAAATGGACATGGCCATCATGTACCTTGAGGAAACGCTGGCCCACATACGTGCCGGCAAGGCCGACGTACGCTTGCTGGACGGCATCCGTGTAGACTCGTACGGAAGCATGGTGCCTATCAACAACGTAGCCGCCGTGACCACTCCGGACGCGCGCAGCATCGCCATCAAGCCGTGGGACAAGTCCATGTTCCGCATCATCGAGAAGGCCATCATCGACTCCGACCTCGGCATCATGCCCGAGAACAACGGTGAAATCATCCGCATCGGCATCCCGCCCCTCACCGAAGAGCGCCGCAAGCAGCTGGCCAAGCAGTGCAAGGGCGAAGGCGAAACGGCCAAGGTGAGCGTGCGCAACGCCCGACGCGACGCTATCGACCAGCTGAAGAAAGCCGTCAAGGAAGGCCTGGCGGAAGACGCCCAGAAGGGCGGCGAAGAGAAACTGCAGAAGGTGCACGACAAGTACATCAAGCAGATTGACGACATGCTTGCCGCAAAGGACAAGGAAATCATGACCGTATAACACTGGACAATGGAGAATGGAAAATGGATAATGGCGCAAACGGATAACATCCAGCTTTCAATTATCCATTCTCCATTATCCATTCTCAACTTCTCAACTCTCCACTCTCAACTCTCAACTTAATGAAGGGTCTCGTCATCAAGAACACAGGCAGCTGGTACCTCGTCCGCACCGAAGACGGACGCAGTGTCGAGTGCAAAATCAAAGGCAACTTCCGCCTGAAGGGTATTCGCAGCACCAACCCCGTGGCGGTGGGCGACTACGTACACATCCTGCTCAATCAGGAAGGCACCGCCTTCATCAGCGAAATCGAAGACCGGCGCAACTACATCATCCGCCGTGCCTCGAACCTCTCGAAGCAGTCGCACATCATCGCGGCCAACCTCGACCAGTGCATGCTCATCGTAACCGTCAACTACCCCGAAACGTCGACCACGTTCATCGACCGCTTCCTCGCCACGGCCGAAGCCTATCGCATCCCCGTCAAGCTCATCTTCAACAAGACAGACGCCTACGATGCCGACGACCTCCATTACCTGGACAGCCTCGTCCACCTCTATACCACTATCGGCTATCCCTGCTTCAAGGTCTCGGCCAAGCAGGGAGGCGCGGGCATCGACCTCCTCAAGGCCGAGCTGAGCGGACGCGTCACCCTTCTGTCCGGCCACTCGGGCGTGGGCAAGTCCACCCTCATCAACGCCATCCTGCCCGACGCCGCAGCCCGCACGGGCGAGATATCCGCCGCCCACAACAAAGGCATGCACACCACCACCTTCTCCGAGATGTTCCCCCTCGAAGGCGGAGGCTACCTCATCGACACGCCGGGCATCAAAGGCTTCGGTACCTTCGACATGGAAGAGGAAGAGATAGGCCATTACTTCCCCGAAATCTTCCGTACCTCGGCCGACTGCCGCTACGGCAACTGCACGCACCGTCACGAGCCCGGTTGCGCCGTGCGCCGTGCCGTCGAGGAACACTACATCAGCGAGTCGCGCTACCAGTCCTACCTCAGCATGCTCGACGACAAGGAGGAAGGAAAATACCGTACGGGCTACTGACCCTGCCTTTGCACCGCCACCCGGGAAAGGAAGAAGCGGCGCCTCCTCTGTTAATAAAGCATAATCTGATAGTTAGATATTAAACTATTCCCTATCTTAGCTCTTCAAAACCAAAAAGGCTGATTTTATATACTGATACCACGAACAACTGGAAGCATGAAGAAGAGAGTAAAATGGGGCATTGTCACGGTTGTGACTGCCGGACTAGTGGGTTGGGGAGTCTATACACAAATGCCCAAACCGAATGAAGAGTTGGCCGAAGCCGACAAAGTAATGACCAATCAAAGCCGCGGGAAGAAGGCGCTGAACATCAACGCCACCATCGTACAGCCCCGCGTACTGACCGACGAAGTTCCCATCATCGGCAGTCTGATACCCGACGAGGAAGTGAACCTTTCGTTCGAGACGTCGGGCAAAATCGTTGAAATCAACTTCGAAGAAGGCACTACGGTGAAGAAAGGCCAACTGCTGGCCAAGGTAAACGACCGCCCGCTGCAGGCACAGCTGCAACGACTGGTTTCACAACTGAAGCTGGCCGAAGACCGCGTATTCCGTCAGGACGCCCTGCTGAAGCGCGACGCCGTCAGCCAGGAAGCCTACGAGCAGGTCAAGACCGAACTCGCCACGCTGAACGCCGACATCGAAAGCGTCGAGGCGCAGATAGCACAAACCGAGCTGCGCGCCCCCTTCGACGGCATCATCGGCTTGCGCCAGGTGAGTGTGGGTACCTACGCTTCGCCTACCACCATCGTGGCCAAGCTCACCAAGATATCCCCCCTGAAGCTGGAGTTTGCCGTGTCCGAGCGATATGCCCGCGACATCAAGGTGGGCACCAACCTGAGCTTCACGCTGGAAGGCTCGCTGGACACCTACCACGCACAAGTCTATGCCCGCGAGTCGAGCCTCGACATCAATACGCACACCCTGACCGTGCGCGCCCTCTATCCCAACCCCAGCGGCATCATGCCGGGCCGTTACGCCTCCATCACGCTGAAGAAGCAGGAATACAAGGACGCACTGGCTATCCCCTCGCAAGCCATCGTTCCCGAAATGGGTAAGGACAAGGTATTCCTCTACCGCTCGGGCAAGGCCGAACCGGTGGATATCATCACCGGCATCCGTACCGACGCACTGGTGCAAGTCGTCAAGGGACTGGCTGCGGGCGACACGGTTATCATATCGGGTACCCAGCAGCTCCGTACAGGTATGGACGTTACCATCGACCACATCGAATAAATGAAGCATGAAGAACGAAGAGTGAAGAATCAACCTGCGGACCAGCAGAGACGAGGCCTTCATTCCGAATGATTCATCCAACAGAACTTCATTTTTAATTCCTAATTCTTAATTCATCAATGCAATGAATATATCCGAACTAAGCATACGCCGCCCCGTATTGTCGACGGTACTGACCATCATCATCCTGCTCTTTGGACTCATTGGCTATACCTACCTCGGCGTGCGCGAATATCCGTCGGTGGACAACCCCATCATCTCCGTGTCCTGTTCGTACACGGGTGCCAACGCCGACGTTATCGAGAACCAGATTACCGAACCGCTGGAACAGAACATCAACGGTATCCCCGGTATCCGCTCGTTGACCAGTGTCAGCCAGCAGGGGCAAAGCCGAATCACCGTCGAATTCGAACTGTCTGTCGACCTGGAGACAGCCGCCAACGACGTGCGCGACAAGGTGTCGCGTGCCCAGCGTTACCTGCCCCGCGACTGCGACCCTCCTACCGTATCGAAAGCCGATGCAGACGCCGTGCCCATCCTGATGGTAGCCCTGCAGAGCAACAAGCGCTCGCTGCTGGAGCTGAGCGAGATAGCTGACCTCACCGTAAAGGAACAGCTTCAGACTATCTCCGACGTAAGTAGCGTGAGCATCTGGGGTGAAAAGAAGTACTCCATGCGCCTTTGGCTCGACCCCACCAAGATGTCGGGCTACGGCATCACCCCCGTCGACGTAAAGAATGCCATCGACCAGGAAAACATCGAGCTCCCGTCGGGCAGTATCGAAGGAAATACGACCGAGCTTACCATCCGTACCCTGGGTCTGATGCATACACCCGAAGAGTTCAACAACCTCATCATCAAGGAAGATGCCAACCGCATCATCCGTTTCAGCGATATCGGCCGTGCCGAACTGGGAGCCGCCGACATCAAGAGCTACATGAAGATGAACGGCGTGCCGATGGTAGGTGTAGTCGTCGTTCCCCAGCCGGGTGCCAACCACATCCAGATTGCCGACGCCGTGTACGAACGCATGGAGCGCATGAAGAAAGATCTGCCCGAAGACGTGACCTACAGCTACGGATTCGACAACACCAAGTTCATCCGCGCCTCCATCAGCGAGGTGGAAAGCACCGTGTATGAAGCCTTCGTGCTGGTTATCATCATCATCTTCCTCTTCTTGCGCGACTGGCGCGTCACGCTGGTACCCTGTATCGTAATTCCCGTGTCGCTCATCGGTGCCTTCTTCGTGATGTACGTGGCAGGTTTCTCCATCAACGTACTGACGATGCTGGCCGTCGTCCTCTCCGTAGGTCTGGTGGTGGACGACGCCATCGTAATGACCGAGAACATCTATGTCCGCATCGAGAAAGGCATGCCGCCCAAGGAAGCAGGCATCGAGGGAGCCAAGGAAATCTTCTTTGCCGTCATCTCCACCACCATCACGCTGGTGGCCGTGTTCTTCCCCATTGTCTTCATGGAAGGTACCACTGGCCGACTCTTCCGCGAGTTCAGCTTCGTCATCTCGGGCTCCATCATTATATCCTCGTTTGCAGCCCTTACCTTCACGCCGATGCTGGCCACCAAGCTGCTGAAACGACAGGAACAGAAAAACTGGTTCTACCGCAAGACGGAACCCTTCTTCGAAGGGATGAACCGCCTGTACAGCCGTTCACTGGCCGCCTTCCTGCACAAGCGGTGGATAGCACTGGTGTTCACCTTGATTACGTTCTGCATCATCTTCGTGCTGTGGAACAGCATACCTGCCGAAATGGCTCCATTGGAAGACCGCTCACAAATCACCATCAGTACCATCGGTGCCGAAGGTGTGAGCTACGAATACATCCGCGACTATACCGAACGCATCAACGACGTGGTCGACTCCATCATCCCCGATGCCGAAGCCGTCACGGCACGTGTATCGAGCGGAAGCGGTAACGTACAAATCACGCTGAAAGATATCCGCGAACGCGACTACAGCCAGATGGATGTGGCCGCCAAGCTGACCCGCGCCCTGAAGTCCGAAACAGAAGCCCGCGCCTTCCTGCGCCAGCAGTCTTCGTTCGGCGGACGCCGTGCCAGCATGCCCGTGCAATATGTATTGCAGGCCACCAACCTTGAAAAGCTGCAGGAAGTGCTGCCGAAGTTTATGGAACGCGTCTACGAAAACGATGTTTTCCAGATGGCCGACGTCGACCTGAAGTTCAGCAAGCCTGAAGCCCGCATCAGCATCAACCGCGACAAGGCCGGCGCCATGGGCGTCAGCACCAAGAACATTGCCCAGACCCTGCAATACGGCTTGAGCGGCCAGCGTATGGGCTACTTCTACATGAACGGCAAGCAATACGAGATATTGGGAGAAATCAACCGCCAGCAACGCAACAAGCCGGCCTACCTCGTCGGCCTGTACATCCGTAACGATGCAGGCGACATGATCCAGCTCGACAACCTCGTGGAACTGGTCTACGGCACGGCTCCTCCGAAGCTGTACCGCTACAACCGTTTCGTATCGGCCACTGTTTCGGCCGGTCTGGCCGAGGGCAAGACCATCGGACAGGGACTGGAAGAAATGGACAAGATAGCCGACGAAGTGCTGGACGAAACCTTCCGTACGGCACTGGCAGGCGACTCGAAGGACTATAGTGAGAGTGCCTCCAGCCTGATGTTTGCCTTCATCCTGGCCATCTTCCTCATCTATCTGATTCTGGCCGCCCAGTTCGAGAGCTTCAAGGACCCGCTCATCATCATGCTCACCGTGCCGCTGGCCATTGCCGGAGCCCTGATATTCATGTATTTCGGTGACATCACGATGAACATCTTCAGCCAGATCGGCATTATTATGCTCATCGGTCTGGTAGCCAAGAACGGTATCCTCATTGTGGAGTTTGCCAACCAGAAGCAGGAAGCGGGCGAAGACAAGTTGCAGGCCATCAAGGACGCCGCCCTCCAGCGTCTGCGCCCCATCCTGATGACCAGCGCCTCGACCGTCATCGGCCTCATCCCGCTGGCTTTCGCCACAGGCGAAGGTGCCAACCAGCGCATCGCCATGGGTACGGCTGTGGTAGGCGGCATGCTGGTATCCACACTGCTCACCATGTACATCGTGCCCGCCATCTACAGCTATGTGTCAACCAACCGAAGTAAAGTAAGAAAGATATGAAACGAATCGCCTTGTCTATGATAGCCGCATTCTGTGCCCTGTGTTCCCTGCAGGCACAGCAGGCGACCACCTATACCCTGAAGTCGTGCCTCGAACAGGGGCTGCTCAACAACTACTCCCTGCGCATCACGCACAACGAGGAGCAGATCAGTAAAAACAACGCCACCCTGGCCAACGCAGGCGCCCTGCCCACCATCGACCTGACAGGCGGCTACCGGGCTACGCTGGACAACACCAACAGCACCGTGCGGAGCACAGGCGTTACGGAAAAGCAGCATAACGTGTTCGACCAGACCGTCGATGCAGGCATCGACCTGAACTGGACCATCTTCGACGGCTTCAACATCTCCACCACCTACCAACAGCTGAAGCTGCTCCGCGAACAGGGAGAGACCAATACACGCATCGCGCTGGAAGACTTCATCGCCTCGCTGGCTGCCGAATACTACAACTTCATCCAGCAGAAAATCCGCATGAAGAACCTGCTCTATGCCGTGCAGCTCTCCAAGGAACGACTGCGCATCGTGGAGGCACGCTACCATGTGGGCGACTTCTCGCGCCTCGACTACCAGCAGGCCAAGGTGGACTTCAACGCCGACAGCGCCCAGTACATGAAGCAGCAGGAGCTGCTGCACACCTCGCGCATCAACCTGAACGAGCTGATGGGCAACGAAGACGTGGACCAGCTCATCCAGACGCCCGACAGCATCATCGACGTGAACCAGTCGCTCGACTTCGAAGAGCTGTGGAAAGCCACCCTGAGCGTAAACTCCTCCCTGCTGAAGGCCGACCAGAACACCCAGCTGGCACAGATGGACTACAAGAAAGTGAATTCACGCAACTATCCCTACGTGCGGCTGAACGCCGGATACGGCTATACGTTCAACAAGTATGACATCAACAGCTACAGCCGCCGCAACAACTTCGGATTCAACGGAGGCATCACCGTTGGGTTCAACCTCTTCGACGGCAACCGCAAGCGCGAGCGGCGCAATGCCAGCATCGCCGTGAAGAACGCACGCCTGCAACGCGACGAACTGGAACTGGCTCTGCGGGCCGACCTGAGCAACCTGTGGCAGGCCTACCGCAACAATCTGGAGATGCTGAACCTGGAACGGCAGAACCTCATCGCCGCCAAGGACAACCACGACATCGCCATGGAGCGTTACATGCTGGGCAACCTTTCGGGTATCGAGATGCGCGAAGCACAGAAGAGTCTCCTCGACGCCGAGGAACGTATCCTGACGGCCGAGTACAACACCAAACTCTGCGAAATCTCCCTGCTGCAAATCAGCGGCAAGGTCACGAAATACCTGGAATAATCATTCTTACTCAGAAACAAAGAGGGTGTGTCAAAATAGAGGTATCTGAGCCTCTCCTCCTTCTGGAAGGAGGGGGAGTTAAAATTGTCTCACTTCATTTTGACACACCTTCTTTGCTTTTATCAGCCCAGCACCCACTTCGTCCGCGGGCCGAACCAGCGGTAGGCCATCGAAACCAACAGCCACGACACACCGAACGCCACTACCGAGGCGCAGGGTATCTGCAACGGGATGGGTACCTCCAACGCACGCATCAGTACCACCGACGGGCCCGTGAAGAAATAATGTATCATATAGACGCCGAAACCGCAAAGCGTCAGATTGGCCAGCATCCGCTGCAGGCGCTCCGAACGGATGCGTATCTTCTTGCAGACCATGAAGACAGGTACCGTCATCAGAGCCACGTTCAGCGAACAATAGGTAAAGAACAGTTCGAGCATTTCATCTGTACAGTCGGGCAACGACGTCATGTGGCGGAAGCCCAGGTAGGTCACCGCATAGCCTGCCACAAACATCGGCACACCGGCCAGCAGCAACGTCCGCCCGCTCCACTCCCTATGGCGCAGCACGTGACCCAGCAACAGATAGCCGTTGAATCCGGCAAAGTAGTAGAGCATGCCGAACGAATTCCACGAGCAGGAACCCCACAGATATTCGGAAACAAACTCATTGTAGTAGGGCAACAGCAGCGTCACGCCCCACAGCGCCAGGAATCCCATCTTGGCCCGCTCCGAAGCCTGCGCCACCCAAGCCGAGAAGATGGGCAGATACAGGTAAAGCCCGATGAGCAGGTAGATGTACCACATGTGCACAGCCAGGATGGAGAAGTTGAACGGAATACCCCCGATGTATCCCAGGCTGACGCCGAGCGACTGGCGCATCACGTCCTCGCCCGAATAAGGGAAGAAGTCGAGGATGACCCGCGGCTCCACACCCAGCAGTCCCGTCAGCCACGGGAAGAGGTTGTAGAGCACCGACCAGATGAGAAACGGAAAGAACACGCGCGTGATGCGCTTCTTGTAGAAAGCCCCGCTGCTGCCCCGCACCGGCAACAGCAGTGCGCCCGTAATCATGACAAACAACGGCACGCAGGGACGCAGCACCGCCCCATAGGCCGCTCCCCAGAACTTGATTTCACCGATGTCGGGCGAAGTGCCCGGATAAAAATTGAAAGGGTCCGTACAATGGCAGCACACCACGGCAAACATGGCTACCAGACGCACCACGTCCAGCCACACGATGTGCCCAGACTCATGTGTCGAAACTGTTTTCTCCATAAAGTCTATTCATTAAAAGTTTGAAGGCATAAAGATAGGAAAGTATGCTGACATCTGCCAAAAAGAAGCCTGAAAAATCCATATCCTGCCCGCATCTGCCAGCCGGCATAGGACCTTATGGCCGTAACCTTTAAAGGGAACGACCGTTACCTTTAAAAGGGAACAGCCGTTTCCTTCAAGGGGAACGCTCGTTTCCTGCGCATGGAAACGCCCGTTTCCTCCAAGGGTAACTGGCGTTTCCTCGTATGGGAAACGGAGTTTCTCCGTAGGAAACGGAAAGGAAGCCCGGCCTCGGGCCTGCAAGACGAACGGATGCAGACAAAAAAAGGATGCGCCTCCCCGCAATGGGGAGCGCATCCTTTTCTATATTTGTGCCGCGCAGGGGTTACTTGCAGCAGCGGGGCTTCAGTTGCTTGAAGAAGTCGTTGCCCTTGTCGTCCACGAGGATGAAGGCGGGGAAGTCTTCCACCTCGATCTTCCAGATGGCTTCCATGCCCAGTTCGGGATATTCCACGCACTCGATGCTCTTGATGTTGTTCTGTGCCAGAATGGCTGCAGGACCACCGATGGAGCCGAGATAGAAGCCGCCGTGCTTCTTGCAGGCGTCGGTCACGGCCTGGCTGCGGTTACCCTTGGCCAGCATAATCATGCTGCCGCCGTGGCTCTGGAACAGGTCGACGTACGGGTCCATACGTCCGGCCGTCGTGGGGCCCATCGAACCGCAGGCCATACCCTTCGGCGTCTTGGCCGGTCCGGCGTAGTAAATGGGGTGATCCTTGATGTACTGGGGCAGGTCTTCACCACGGTCCAGACGCTCTTTCAGCTTGGCGTGTGCGATGTCGCGGCCTACGATGATGGTACCGTTCAGGCTCAGACGTGTAGCCACGGGATACTTGGTCAGCTCCTTCAGGATGTCGGCCATCGGCTGGTTCAGGTCGATGCGTACAGCGTCGCCTTCGCCTGCCTGACGCAAAGCTTCGGGAATCAGTTCGCCCGGATGGCTGTCCAGCTTCTCAATCCAGATACCGTCCTTGTTGATCTTGCAACGGATGTTGCGGTCGGCCGAGCACGATACGCCCAGACCTACGGGGCACGATGCGCCATGGCGCGGCAGACGGATGATGCGCACGTCGTGTGCATAGTACTTGCCGCCGAACTGTGCGCCGAGGCCGATGTTGTGAGCCTCTTCGAGCACCTTCTTTTCCAGCTCGATGTCGCGGAAGGCACGGCCGTATTCATTACCCGTCGTGGGCAGGTTATCATAGAAGCGGGTGGAGGCGAGCTTCACGGTCAGCAGGTTCTTCTCGGCCGACGTACCGCCAATGACGAAGGCAATATGGTAAGGAGGACAAGCCGCCGTACCCAGCGTCTTCATCTTCTCTACGAGGAACGGAACCAGCGTCTCGGGGTTCAGGATGGCTTTCGTCTCCTGATAGAGGTAAGTCTTGTTGGCCGAACCGCCGCCCTTGGTCACGCAGAGGAACTCGTATTCCATGCCTTCGGTAGCCTCGATATCAATCTGTGCGGGCAGGTTGCACTTGGTGTTCACCTCCTCGTACATGGTGAGCGGAGCGTTCTGCGAGTAGCGCAGGTTCTCCTCAGTATAAGTCTTGTACACACCCAGCGACAGGGCCTCTTCGTCGCAATAGCCCGTCCATACCTGCTGGCCTTTCTCACCGTGGATGATGGCCGTACCGGTATCCTGGCAGAAGGGAAGCAGACCCTTGGCGGCCACTTCGGCATTGCGCAGGAAGGTCAGTGCCACGTACTTGTCGTTGTCGCTGGCTTCGGGGTCGCTCAGAATCTTGGCCACCTGCTCGTTGTGCGAGCGGCGCAGCATGAACGACACGTCGCGGAAGGCCGCGTTGGCCATGGCGGTCAATCCTTCCTTCTCGATCTTCAGGATGGGTTTTCCTTCAAACTCGCTTACAGACACGTAGTCCTTGGTAAGCAGATAATACTCAGTCGTATCCTTGCCCTTCTCGAACATGGGCTGATACTTGAACGGAGGTGTTGTTGCCATAATTACAATTTGTTTAAAAGGTTGTTCAATCTTGATTAATGCAAAGGTAAGAAGTATTATCGAAATATTTCTTTAATTGAAAGCCTTTTCTTCGGCGGGGAGGGAGGTTTTTAGGAATAATTTCAGTTGCCCACCCTCTTCATCCGCTCTATCAGTTCGTCGCCCAGCGCGCTCTTCACCTCGATGTGCTTCAGCACGGCGGTGACAAACGGATTGCTCTCGAAGTCGCCACGCACCTGCTCGAAATCCATTTCCTTCTCCAGCCGTGAACCGTCGGCACCGAAACCCGTCATGGAAGCCAGAGAGAATTCCTTCTTGGCATCTTCATAAACCATGCGGTCGAGGCCGATAACTGCATCTTTCCACTTCTCCACAATACGGATGATGTCTGCCGAGGTCATCTCTTCGGGCTTCACCCCGTAGAACTCCTCCAACTGTTCGTAAGCCCACGTCCATTCGTAGGTATAGTAATTGCGATGCATCCGTTCGAATTCAGCATTGATTTCCTTCAGTTTGTTCACAGCTCCGCTTTCGATCTCAGCTATCAGCGCATCTACCTCGCTTTTCGGTGCTATCAGACCCGAGATGTCCACCCATTCGCCACTGCCGATGGACGTATCGGGACGAAGGCGGACACGGATTTCGTCGTCGTTGCGGAAATCGATGCTCTCGAGGCGCTTGATGACGGAGTTGCCCAAGAATTTGTGGATAGCAATTTCGTAGAACCTGATACCGTTCACCAACGACGAATTGCGTATCTTGGCACTATGGAAAGAATAAATGTCGGACAGCTCGCCGCTGGCCCGACGCAGGTTGAGCAGTGTCTCGCGCCCCTTGAACATCTTTTGCACGGTATAAGGACTGAGCAGGTTGTAGTTGATGAAATCCAGCTTATTGGGGTCCCTGCGCCCGTCGCGTTTGGGCCACTTCTGTGCGTCGCGTATGGTTCCCACACTGCGCAGGTTGACGCCCGGCACCAGATAGGTGGTGTTGTTCTGCTCTATCAGATAAGAGAACGGCAAGTTCGACGTGTCAGAATGGTTGACGTGACGCCCCATAACGAGCGAGAAGGCTCCCACACGAGCCGGCCAAAGAATGTAGGAATCGGATGTAGTCTTAGCACCACGTTCCAATGTACCCTGATGGATGGGGCCCAGCTTATACATGTGGTTGCTCTGGTTGGAACCTGAACCGGCGTTCATGAACGAAAACATACCCGCTATGAGCAGCGTACTCTTGTGGTGTGTCACGGTGAAGGGACCGGCAAATATGGCACATGCTTCACCGTTCTCTCCCTGGCAGTTACTGAAGAACAGGGAATCCGAAGCCGAATAATTATGCCCCAGCTTGCAGGCCTGCCCCACAAAACAACGTGTCAGCATGGCACCGTCGTCGACATGCGAACCGCTGGAAAGAATAAAGTCATCGCAGATAACACCGTCGCCCACCCATACAGGCGCTGCCTCGTTGCTGTTGATACTGCCGTTGGACAGACGGCAGGTTCCCGAAATATGAGTATAGTCGCCGATACGGACATTCCTAACCGAACCTGTATTCATAAGGGTTACATGACAGCCAATGGTTCCTACCGACGAAGCATGTTTGCCGGCATAATAATCGGCAATCTCTTTCAGACGGGCAGTCAGTTCGGGCCGGTGGCGGTAGAGTGCCATGATGTAGGCCAAGTGTGCCGACAGCTTGTCATTGATAACCACCTCACGACCGCCCGTCTCATTCAGTACAGACACCTCCACCCCATTACCGAACTTCGATACCCCGTCCACCAACAGGATATCCACATTCTCGATGAACGTATCGTGCCCGATTTCGTAATTGGCAATATAGTTCTGGACATTCTCGATACAGCAGTTATCGCCCACCGTCACGTTGTGCAACGTCACATGCCGCAGGCCAGAATGCTTGCGGATACCTCCCGGTAGCGTAAACTCCGCCTGAAAAACACCCAATTTAACTTCTCCCGAAAAACGCGCATGGTGTACAAACTCCGTTGAAAAGTTTTCTGATACACGAATCTTCTCCCAGTCGTCTGACAGACATGCCTGGTTCTTCAACCGAAAAATCTCATCCCCGGTCAGGTTTCTGTAAATTTCCATGTTACTATTGTTTAGTTCCTTGTATAAACGCATGAAACGCAGGCGGACAGGCCGACAAACAGCTATATCCACCCACGTTTCATAGAGATTCTTATCCGTAAACCCTCCGAAGAGGTTTTCTATATGTTATATTACAACTCCCCGTTCTCGTCGTACGTCTGATAAAGGAAGTCGTTATACGGGTACTTCTGCACATGCAATTCCTTCACACGCTGGTAAACCATTGTTTTCATCTCCTCGATGTTGATTTTCTCACGGGCCGAAATGAACATGCAGTTATCCTCCAGTTTCGCCATCCACGTCTTCATCAGCTCTTCCAGGGACAGGTTCTCCTTGGTGCGCGGAGTCAGGTCGTCCTCATCCTTCTTCACATACGTATAGGCATCTATTTTGTTGAATACCAAAATCATGGGTTTGCCTGCCGCACCGATATCAGCCAAAGTCTTGTTCACCACCTCAATCTGTTCCTCGAAGTCGGGATGCGAGATATCCACGACATGCAACAGCAGGTCGGCTTCGCGTACCTCGTCCAACGTCGACTTGAAGGAGTCCACCAGGTCGGTAGGCAATTTTCGGATGAACCCTACCGTATCACTGAGCAGGAAGGGCAGGTTGTCGATAATCACCTTGCGTACTGTCGTATCGAGTGTAGCAAACAGCTTGTTCTCAGCAAACACCTCACTCTTGGCCAGCAGGTTCATCAACGTAGACTTGCCCACGTTGGTATATCCTACCAAAGCCACGCGAATCAGACGACCGCGGTTCTTGCGCTGCGTAGCCTTCTGCTTGTCAATCTCGGCCAGGCGTTCCTTCAGCAGCGACATACGGTTCAAGATGATACGGCGGTCCATTTCGAGCTGGGTTTCACCCGGACCACGAAGACCTACCGAACCCTTACCACCACCGGCACCGGAACCACCTCCCTGGCGTTCCAAGTGCGTCCAGAGTCGTTGCAGACGCGGCAGCATGTATTTATATTGTGCCAGCTCCACCTGCGTCTTGGCATTGGCCGTCTGTGCACGCATGGCGAAGATGTCGAGGATGAGCGACGTACGGTCCAGAATCTTCACCTTCAGTTCCGCCTCGATGTTACGGATCTGCTTGGCCGACAGTTCGTCATCGAAGATAACCATACCGATTTCCCGCTCCGCCTCCTCTTCGTCCTTGATATATTGCTTGATTTCGTCCAGCTTTCCCTTTCCGACATACGTCACCGAGTTAGCCTGATCCAGTTTCTGTGTAAACCGTTTCACCACTTCCGCTCCGGCTGTCTCAGCCAGAAAAGCCAGTTCGTCTAGGTACTCATTCGTTTTGCGCTCGTCCTGCGTCTTCGTAATGAGTCCCACCAGCACCGCAGTCTCTACCTGCGCTTCGGAAATTACAAATTCTTTCATTGCCATTGTTCGTTTCTTATAGATGAATAACGGTGACAAAGATACTGATTTATGAGAAAAAGCGAGCTCTACAAACTAGAAAGATATAAGAATAAGATATAAAAAAGGAGCTGTGCCCCATTCGGACACAGCTCCCAACCAATCTAAATCTATTTGTTCTTAAAAGATTCAGAACTTTACAGCCTCACCCTTAAATTCAGGTGTACCATCAGTACATTTGATAATTGGTAAGGAAGATTTGGTCTGCGATAAAGGAGCCATAAATTCCTTAACATAACTCTGGAAAGAAAGACTCAAGGAAGTCTCGGTTGAACGTGTCACGACACGTTGTCCTCCTGTCTCAGGTACATAGCGCTGCCAATTCAAGCTATACATCAGCTGCGGAGACAATCCTTGTTCTGTAGCTATGATAATCATAAAGTCGGTCCAATCCCCTTCGTTTTCAGGAGCATTGAAGAATGAGAGCTCACCATATTCATTGGCTTCGCCCCATAAAGTTTCTTTCTGAGTCACATATCCAGTGGACGAATTACTTGGCAGGGCCAATATAGACATGCCTTCCAAGTCAGGCAATTGCTGAGGTGCCAAAATTACATTACCGGTTTCGGTTTCATAAACCAACTTAATCTCATCATTGTAAGTTTGTGTAAAAGGAGCCAAACCTGAAACGCCCAACACACCGTTACCCTTGTCTGTGATAGTAGCTAACATTGTTACAGGTGCTGTAACAGGCTTATTATTCTCGTCTACTCCATATTGAATACCGGAAACAATCCAATCTCCTACATAATAGGATACAGGAATCGATTCGCCGACCGCATATCGGAAACTGATAGAATATACCTCTTTCGCCGTAGCTTCTGTTTCAGAAGAACTCATACCATAAGACACTGCAACAATTGAATGCAATCCTGTTGTAGCACACGCCAACTCAACCTCGCTGTCAGAACGGATTGTAGTCGAAGGAATCTCACCATTCAGAATCTTGGTTACATCATCGTTTGACGGATATCCTTTAATAATAGCTATCTGTGCGCTTTCTACATCAGCTCCCAACTCCACATTAGCGATTGCATAATTTCTACCATAAGTGTCTGTACGTTTACCTTCATAAGACATGTTCACAGAGAAATCCTTAATACCAATCTCGGGATCTACAGACAATGCAAAAGCCTCATTCGAGTTAGCATAATACAAAGATATATTTCCACCATTCTGAAGGCCACCCAAAAGGCTACGATAGGGGAAAGTGATAATACCATCTACCAATGTACCACAAGTTCCAGCAGCTTTTTCTGCTTCCAGGCTACTTCCATTAGAAATATTGTAACCAGCCATACTTGCAGTATAAATCATACCCTCAGAGGAATTCAACGCCAAACCTGAAGGCTGTACATCCGGCATATAAACACCATTCGGGTCTCTTGCATCGATCGTCAGATAATAGTCTTTAGAGCTATCATAAGTTTGCGCAGAAGCATACGGATGGTTCTTATAAGGATTCAGAATACGATATAAGCCTGGAGTTACGGAATTCTCATACAACTCTACATTATATACAGTCGGTGCCAATCCATAAAGAGAGTTTACTATGTCATCACGGAAATTTACCTCACCGATCAAATTATAGGGTGCAGGAATACCTGCCTTAAAAGAATATGTATTCGACGAATACGGATTGTCTACACCTTCAGTAGCAATAGTCAATGTCAAAGGTTTATAAACATCCAACTCGAACTTTGACGGATCGTAACTGATAGTGATATCAGCAGTTGTAGCGTCAGCAGCAAAAGTTGCCGTAGCCGGTACGGTAAACAAAGCGTCTTCGTCACCCGACTTAGCCAAATCAATCGTAAGTTCTGAGCCAGCGGCCATACGACTTACCTGTACGGTAAAGCTTGTGGCATCCGAGGTCAAATCAATCTGACTAGCCAAATTGGTCGGGAAATAAGGCTGACTGGCAGTTTGCAATTCGGCACCCGTATATTCCACCTCGTCTGTGCAGGCTGCACCTCCCAACAGGAGGCACACTGCAGCAAATGTTCCAAATAATTTATTTATCGATTTCATAAAATTTTTCCTTTAATTAATTCGTATTGTCCTATCAATTACCTGCCCATGGAGTATACAGCTCATCTGCAACTTCGGGATTCTCAAATCCGATAAGAGCCGCATTGTTGTTTTTCTCTGTCTGAACAATACATATAGACATCCAAGCCGGGCGTGTCGTGGTATTATAACGAGCATCATCCTGATAATTTGTACCAGTATAACCACGGGTAACAGGCAGATTCAGACGTTTAATATCAAAGAAAGTCAAACCTTCACCCCAAAGTTCAACACGTTTTTGGAAAATAATCTCATCTATAACTTCATCAACACCAGATGCCGTCGTTTCGTATTGTCCATCACGATAGCTTAACATAAAGTTAGTCAATAAAGTTTTTCCTTCTTCTACATTTGAATGAGCGGCAGCTTCAGCTTCAATAAAGTACATTTCCTCTACACGCATCAAAGGATAAGCGGTTGCAGCTCCAGTAGTATAGTCATCGCAGTTACCCTCGGCCGGACGGAATTTTACCGAAGCATAATCAGCCAAACGGTCGCCAAAATTACCGAATGCAGCAGAAGTCAGATACTCAGTCTGGCCATCAAGCATACTGCCTTCAGGAGCCTTCCACATCTTCTTACGGAAGTCTGTATTGCTCAGACGATCGTACATGCTCTTGCTAATCATCAAGAAAGGTTCCTGACCTGAATAACCAAAAGAGGTTTCGTTGGACATCCAGGAAGCCCAGTTCAAAATACCGGTCTTAACCACATCGTCTTCAGATACCATTTGGGAGCCCCACATCCAGCAAGAAAGATCGTTGAAACCTTTGGTGGTACTCAAGCATTGAGATTCTGTCATCGGAGATACACCTGTTGCGTTAATAGCTTTACGGGCATATTCTTTAGCTTTCGGATAATCTTCCAACCACATGTACAAACGGGCTTTCAAACCGTATACAACATCCAAATGAGGAAGTGTTTTTGAGCTTTCTTCCAGTTTTCCGATATTCTGCTCTGCAAAATCCAAATCACTCAAAATGAATTCGGCCATCACATCACGGCTTACACGAGGATTATTTCTGGCTTCTTCTTCTGTAATGGTCTCTTTAACAATAGGTACAGTAAGTCCAGTCACATCATTGCCTGCATCATTGACACCTGAAGGTATCTTATCGCTGGGCAAGAACTCGAACATACGGGCCAAATCCATATAGAAGAATGCACGATAAGCATGTGCGGCAGCCAAATAGCCCAACTGTGCTGACGAAGCAGTCTCTGCATCAATAGCTGCAATCAATTTATTGGTTGTCAAAACAGCCTGCCAATAATAGTTCCAAATGAATTGAGGATATACATAGCTTTCACCTTGCGCTTCAGCAACCTCCCAGTTGGTATACCAGTTGTAACCGGAGCTGATTACAGGCATATCACCAGTCATCACGTCACGTACGTGCATAATAGAACCATATCCCCAGTCCCAATGGTAACTGGAGCTGACTACTCCTACTACATTCAAACTGGCTGGCATCGCCCAAAGCATGGCTGCAGCAGCCATATCCGAAGAAGTTACTTGATCTTCTGTCGCTACACTAGTCGGAATCGTTTCTTCAATACATCCCGTAGTCAGGCCCAGGGATGAGAAGAGACAAACTCCCGCTATTAATTTAGATATATTTGTTTTCATATTATTTGTAATCAATAAATTAGAATGTTAATGTGATACCTCCCGAGATTGTACGCATCGGAGCATAATATGCATTGGTTACAGAACCTGTAATGCTCTGACGAGGATCGAGGCCTTGTCTCTTGGACCATATCCATACATTATCAGCCGTCACATAAACACGTACTTTCTCAATCTGTGCACGTCTAGTCAAGCTGGTAGGCAATGTATAGCCGAAGTTAATATTCTGCAAGCTCAGGTAAGATGCACTTGTCAGGAAACGATCCGATGTTGCAGCTGTATAATTATCACCAAATTGGAAACGAGGAATATTGGAGTTCTTGTTTTCCGGTGTCCAAGCATTCAGCAAGTCGGCATGGAAATTGGAACCTTTGGAGCTGGTAGTAGGACTGCTCATCATGCTGGCATAGTCGCCATCATAAATTTGTCCTCCAATCTGATAGGTGAAGTCGGCCGACAAATCAAAACCCTTATAGGTGAACGAGGTATTGAAACCACCATATACGTCGGGAAGAGCTGTTCCACACAAATAATAATCTGCATCATCATACTTGGCAGTCTTCTCGGTACCCACTACATTTCCAGCTTCATCTGTTACATTCTTATAGTACAAAGCTTCACCTGTTTCCGGATCAACACCAGCATACTTCTTGATACGGTAAGTGTACAAAGCTTCACCCTCACCATAGTAATAGTTACCGCTGCTGTATCCCGGTACTCCATCTACAACCATTGTTTTACGTTCCTCAGGCAGATAAGAAATCTTGTTCTTGTAATGAGTCAAGTTCAAGCCCAGATCCCAAGTGAAATCATTGGTCTTGATGATAGAACCGTTGAATTCTGCCTCAATACCCATATTCTGCATGTCACCTACATTGGCATAATAAGAAGTATATCCGAATGTCGGCGGCAGCGGGAATGAGAACAACATATCTGTTGTCTTGCGGAGGAAGTATTCCACAGTACCAGTCAAACGGCCCTTGAACAGTTCGAAGTCGAAACCGGCATTGAAGTTACCGTTTGTTTCCCAAGTAATATCCTTATTACCCATTGTATTAGGTATAGCAGCAGGATTACCGGCCGAATTAACTATATTATAAGTATTGATATAGCGGTAGTCACCGATATTATCGTTACCCTGAGAACCATATGATGCCTTAATCTTCAGCATGTCCACCCAGTCTACATCGAAGAAGTCTTCCTTGGAGATAATCCAGGCAGCACCTGCCGACCAGAAGTTACCCCAGCGGTTATCGGGATGGAAACGTGAAGAAGCATCACGACGGTAAGAACCAGAAAGGAAGTACTTTTCAGCAAAGTCATATTGTACACGGCCGAAATAACCTTCAGTGTTATAATCGGTAGTATATGAATTGCTGCCGTTTTCTGTAATGGCACCGCTCAATTCAATATTGTTCGGATCGAACACATTGGATTTGCTGGCATACAAATAATAATATTTATAACGGTAGTATTCATGACCCAGCATCACTTCAAAGTTATTAGCACCGAATGAACGCTTCCAGTTCAACAACTGCTGGTGATTGTATGCCAAATTACGAGTGTGATACTTGCTGGCAATACCATTAGAAGTTGCATATTGTCCATAATAAGGATTGGTGAAACCATTGGTACGTGTTTCATCAATTGCCACACCACTTGTCCACGTAAATTTAAAGTCCTTCAGGAAACGAACTTCTGCAAAACCGGTAGCAGTCATCACATTGCCTTCAGCATTATTGGTATCCAAAAGATTGGCAGCGAAAGCGTTACCACCGCTCAAGAACGGACGGCTCAGACCTGCATTATCCTTATTACCGAAATCGTACATTGTGATACCGTTTTTGTCAGTCATAATATTGCCCTGACCGTCACGGATGTACAACGGATAAATAGGAGCGATACGGGTAGCATAAGCGAAAATGTTTCCAGAAGAATTAGAAGAACCATCTTCTCCCAAAGAATTGGCATCAAAGTGAGTATACGACATGTTTGCACCAAACTTCAACCATTCCTTCACTTGATAATCAGCTTTCAAACGACCAGTCAGACGTTCATAGTCTGAATTTACAGTAATACCTTCATTATTCAAATAACTTACAGAAGCATAGAAAGACGATTTGTCTGTACCACCCGAAACACTGACATTATATTCCTGACGCAAACCGTTGCTATAGGCCTCATCCAACCAGTTGTCGGGACGAAGCATATATTGCATTCCGTTATATTCGACTACATTTCCCAAAGTTGCATTGGGGTTCAGTTTTCCATTCGTACCAATCAGATACTGTCCCGATGGAACACTGTATACATTATATCCCAAACCATAACTACCGGAACCAGTCATAGCAGCATTAGTCTGTTCATAGACAGCCTGAGGATTAGGATAAACCAGATTACCCTTGTCGTCTGTCAACTGAGTAAAATAGCTGCTTAATGCCCCGTAATACATTTCATAGTATTGAGCCGGACTCTTGATGAAATTATAATCTTGGGTAGCACGCGAATTGGATCCCCACTTGGCATCGACTGTTACACGAGCCTGGCCAGCAGCACCCTTCTTTGTAGTAATGATAATCACACCGTTGGCACCACGTGCACCATACAAGGCATTGGATGCAGCATCCTTCAGCACAGTCATAGACTCAATATCCTGAGAGCTGATATTATTCAGGTCACCATCATAAGGAGCACCATCCAGAATAATCAACGGATCACTGCCGGCATTGATAGAGCTGATACCACGTACGCGGATAGAAGGAGTAGTTGCGCCCGGCTGACCGGAAGACGTATTCAACTGCACACCTGCCACTTTACCAGTCAAGGCATTGGCCACGTTAGAGCTCTGTATCTTACCGATTTCATCCGAGCCTACAACGGTAGCCGAACCTGTAAAGGCAGATTTCTTGGCTGTACCATAAGCCACAACCATCACCTCGTCCAGCAGCTCAGTATTCGACTTCAAGAAGACTTTCACACTGGGCTTTACAGGAACTTCTACAGTCTGCATACCAATGTAGGAAACTACCAAAGTCTTCGCGGAACTCCCAACCGCCCCTATCGCCCCTCTGCATGAGGGCATTATGCACTTTTTCGATTTCAAACAAACGGATGTAGGCTGCCGGAGGCTATCGGGAAAGGGATGTCTGTACCTGCCGTTACCCATTTGATACCCGGCCGTGGCGCATTTTAACAGATTGGAATGCGCCTGCACGTATATTTCTTGCTCAGAGGCATACAACATAAACATATTAACTGTAAATTTGTTACTTGTATAAAACTTGATTGCGATGAAAAAGATTTTTATTACCTGCATGGCTCTGGCCATGACATTCCTGATGCAACAGGAAGCAAACGCCTGTACCGGCATTACACTGACAGCCAAAGACAGCGCACGCATCGTGGCCCGTACCATCGAATGGGGCGGAAGCGAACTGAACAGCCAATATGTCGTTGTCCCCCGAGGATATGTGCAGCACTCATACGTACCCGGCTATACGCTGGACGGCATGAAAATGGTGGCCCGATACGGTTACGTGGGACTTTCTGTCGAGCAAAAGGAATTCGTAGTCGAAGGGCTGAATGAGGCCGGATTGTCTGCGGGACTTTTCTATTTCCCCGGCTATGGACAATATGAAGCGTACGACGCGGCGGTAAAGGGGCAAAGCGTCACCGACCTGCAGCTTGTCTCCTGGATATTGGGCAGCTGTGCAACCGTGGAGCAGGTGAAGGAAGCCGTCTCCAAAGCACATGTCATAGCGATAGATCCGCGCGCATCGACCGTCCACTGGCGGTTTGCCGACACTACGGGCCGACAGATTGTACTGGAAATCGTGGGTGGAAAGCCCTGTTTCTATGAGAACAAGCTGGGCGTACTGACCAATTCGCCCGGCTTCGAATGGCAGATGACCAACCTGAACAATTACGTCAACCTCTATGCCGGTACGGCCGAGGCCAAGAAGCTGGACGGGGTACAGATTGCCTCTTTCGGTGCGGGCAGCGGTTTTCTGGGAATCCCCGGCGATGTTACCCCTCCGTCGCGTTTCGTCCGGGCAGCCTTCTATCAGGCAACTGCGCCTTTGCAGGACAAGGCTGAAGATGCCGTACGTCAAGGTTTTCAGATACTGAACAACTTCGATATCCCCATCGGCGTAGAATTTGCAGACGGAAAGATACCGGCAGACATCCCCAGCGCGACACAATGGACAACCGCGACCGACATAACCAACAAGGTCATCTACTATCGCACCATGTACAACAGCGCTATACGCCGCATCGACTTGTCGCAAATAGACTTCACACGGGTGGCCTATCAGGCAGTTCCGCTCGACAAGGAGAAGAAACAACCGTTCGTGCCGGTTTGTGTAAAATGAAAATATCCAACATCTGACAACAATTCCGCAATCTGCAAGCAGGTCGTGTCAGAAGAAGGTTTGAACCCCAATGGCCGTATGTTTGAAACATTGGGGTCGAATGTTTGAAACATAAGCCCCCTATGTTTCAAACATTCCCCAATACACCTCCGGTGATATTGTCGGTTGATAGAAAGTCGAAAAATGAATTATCCTTACATTTCGGTATTTCCCTTTTTTATTGTCCCCTATGCCCCCTGATGCGATTCCAAATCGTGCACAATGGTACGGTCCATGATATTGGTGTAGACCTGGGTCGTCTTCACACTTTTGTGCCCCAACAATTTCTGTACGGTCGTAATATTTACACCATTATATATAAGAAGAGTTGCGTTGGTGTGGCGGGCGGTGTGGAATGATACCCGCTTGTTGATTTCGGCCCGTCTGGCAAGCAGTCTGAGCTCTTTGTTGATATTCGAATTGTCTTTCAGGCGGAAGAAACTTCCTAAATCGTTCTCATATTCCTTTAAAATGGCAATGGCCTTACCGCCAAACAACAGGTGCAGTGGCAAATGCACTTCATTCCCTGTCTTGACCGATTTATAAGTGAGCCACACTTCCTGGCGGATATTAATCAGGTTTTGAGGCTTCATCTGTACAAAGTCCGAATACCTCAGCCCTGTATAGCAGCAGAACAGGAAGGCATCCAGCGTTTTTCTCTGCCGAAACGGACGTTTATTTCGCCGCAACCCTTCCATCTTCTCCAATTCTTCGGGCGTCAGATGGGTATGGGAGTTTTCCACCGTCTTTATTTTATATTTCCGGAAAGCATATTGCTGTTCTTTCATCAGCTCTTTGTTGATGGCCATATTGACATAGCGCTTGAGGTGCTTGATGTGCTTGGCGACGGTATTGACGTGATAGCCCTTTTGGCGTAGAAAATGCTCGAACCCACAAACGAAGTCGAAAGTAACCTCTGCAAACTCCACTTCGGGCTTGAACATCTTCAGCAAAGCGAGGGTTGTCAGGTGATTCTTCCGGGTACTTTCCTTCAGGACGGCTTGCGAAGCTTCGTGTGCATAGAATGCAAAGAAAGACCTGACATTTTCCTTCTTGCGTATCGCTTCCTTGATAGCGTCCAGCGATATAGCCTTCCCTTGCTGCCACAAGTCCAGTTCGACCTTTTCGATTCGTGCCACACATTCGTTCAGCCACCAGTTCAGCGCCTCGCTGTTGGGATGACACTTTACGAGTTGCCTCCGCTCGTCCCATTGTTCCGGCTTCAGATACACCTTGGTGGAGAAATACTTCTTCCTTTGGTGCAGATACGCTTCTATCTGAACCAGTGCCATTCCTCTTTTATTCAATGCCTTTTTCCGGTTGTATACCAGATTGTAAACTATTTTATCCATACCTTTAACGTTTTTCAGGCGCATGTTTCAAGGCCGCTGCTTCCTCTGCGGAAGACCCGAAAACAAATCTTAAAAATCCTCCTTTTCGAGCGGTGTTTACCCGGTTAAGATGGCTGTTTTTCGTGTCTGATTGAAAAAAATATGTTCTTCAATATTGTTTTTTGAAATAAAACCCCAGCCTAAAATTAACATTTTTGCATAAAATACATATATTTATTTGGAAAGAGTGTTTAATTCGAGGCTTCATATTGACACGCCAGTCGCATTAATTCAGGCATTCTTTCTCTATAAAATCTGTTATTAAGCATAAAATAAAGATTTCGAATAACAATTTGACAGATTTTGCAGCTTTTCTTGATAAAACAATTGCGCATTTCATATTTATTAATAAATTTGCATTTCGTTAGAGTAAAGAAACAATTAATGTAAAGTTAAACTTTAAGAGAGAATTTATGAAAAGAAAATTAATGCTGTTATTGGCCTGCCTCTTTGTAGGAATAGGCTTGGTAACTGCCCAAACTCAGACCGTCACAGGTGTTGTGATTTCTGAAGAAGACGGGCAGCCAGTTATTGGAGCGTCAGTAAGAGTTGAAAATACTCAGCTCGGTGCTATTACTGATGTAGACGGTAAGTTCCAGATTGCGAACGTACCAAGTTCCGCGAAGACTTTGGTAGTTTCCTACATTGGTATGGAAGAACAAAAAGTTACAATCCGGCCCAATCTGAAGGTTATGATGAAGCCGAATACAGAACTTTTGGATGAAGTTGTAATCACCGGTTATGGTTCTGGCAAAAAACTCGGAAGCGTCGTTGGTTCTGTGACGGCAGTAGGAGGAGAAAAGCTGTCTAATACTCCGGTTGCCAACGTAGGTGACGCTCTTCAAGGTCAGGTAGCAGGTTTGCAGGTCTTCACACCTTCCGGTGAGCCCAGCCAAAGCGTCAGCATGCGTCTGCGTGGTGTAAGCTCCATCGAAGGTAGCTCCGCACCTCTGTTTATATTGGACGGTTCTCCTATCTCAGCCAGTACATTCACCTCATTGAACCCGAACGACATCGAGAATATGACCGTACTGAAAGATGCTTCATCTACAGCAATCTATGGTTCGCGTGCTGCCAACGGTGTTGTTATCTTAACTTCCAAGAAAGGTAAAAGAGGGGAAAAAGCCAAAATCAATATCAGTGCCCAGTACGGTCTGTCCAAAATGACAGGTGATAACGTAACAATGATGAATGCCGAACAGTGGCTGAATTTCCAGGAAATTCTGGATCCGTCACTGGCAAACAATGCCCAGTTCCAGGCAGAAAAGAACTTCTATATTAATAATGGTATTTCTACCGACTGGTCTGATGTATTCTTTGGAGGAACTGCTCCGATGCAAGAATACAACTTGAGTGTAACAGGCGGTACGGAAACTATTAACTACTTCTTCTCTTTCGGACATTACGACATGGAAGGTATTATGGACGATTCAGACTTGCGTCGTGAAACACTCCGTTCAAACATCGAAGCCAACATCAACAAGTGGATGAAAGCAGGTGTCAACCTCAACTTGTCTTTCCAGAAATACAATACTGCCGCATTTGGAAATACTGCCAATAGTTTTTACAACAAAGCTTTTGCTGCCCGTGTATATCGTCCTGACCAGAGCTATTATGAGATTCTGACCGACGAGGAAGGAAACTTCACAGGATTCGGTGAACGCCTGGATTTCTTCGACAGAGTACAAGGCGGTGTATACAATCCTTATTACTTGTCTGAATTACAACCTTCAAACCGTGATTTGATTCGTATCAACGGTAATACTTACCTTAACATCAACCCAATTAAAGGTTTGAATATCCGTGCAGCCCAAGCTGTGGAAGCTTTTGATTACCGAAATTCTCAGGTCGCTTATCCGGAAGGACCTTTCATTGGAGCAGGAACTGCATCAGAAAGTTTTGAACGTTACTACTCGTTCACCTACACGAATACTGCTGAGTACAAATTCAACATTGACAGTCACAACGTAACCTTACTGGGTGGTCAGGAATCCATCATCTCAAAAGACCAGTCATTCGGTGTTAGAGTAAATGGTTTGAAAGACAGTCGTCTTATGTTACTGAATGCAGGTGCTACCACGGAAAAGCCTTCACATTCCAAATCAGAAACGGTATTCAACTCCTATTTTGCAACATTGAGCTACAATTACGACGAGAAATACTTCTTTGACGCATCTTATCGTCGTGACGGCTCTTCACTCTTCGGTCTTAATAACCAATGGGGTAACTTCTGGTCTGTAGGCGCTATGTGGGATTTGAAGAAAGAAAACTTCCTGAGCGATGTAGAATGGATTAACGACTTACAACTCAAAGCCAGCTACGGTACAGTAGGTAACTCTTCAGCTCTTTCTGCATACATGGCTTATGGTCTTATCAGCTCCGGTTCCATGTACGGTGGAGAAACTGGTACAGCAATTGGCAATCCTGCCAATCCAGACCTGACATGGGAAGTTGTAAAAACTGCCAATGTAGCTTTGAATACCCGTTTGTTCGACCGAGTTAATTTGGATGTAGAATTCTACAACCGTCTGACAGAAGACATGTTGATGCAGATTCCTTTCTCCTACACAACTGGTTTCTCTGCAGGTTGGGGTAATGTAGCCAGCATGCGCAACCGTGGTGTGGATATTACAGCAAATGTAGACATTCTTAAAGATGTGGCAGGCGTCAATTGGAGTGTATCTGCCAACTTTAACTATAACAAAAATGAAATTACCAAATTGTTCAACGGTTTGGACGAATATGTATTGGCTAACACAGGTCTGAAACTTCAGGTCGGCAAGCCTTATGGTGAATATTTCAGTACCCGTTGGGCTGGTGTTGACCCACGTGATGGTTACAACATGTGGTATGACAAGAATGGCAACTTGACCAAAACCTACTCTGAAGACGATGCCGTATTTACAGGTAAACAGCAATTTGCTCCTTATTCCGGCGGTTTCGGAAGCAAACTTAGCTGGAAAGGCGTCACAGTTTCAGCAGATTTTGCTTATATGCTGGGGCAATATATGTTCAACAACGAACGCTGGTTTACTGAGAATACACAATTTGCCAACTCTATGAATCAGACTGTTGATATGCTCACGATGTGGCAGAAGCCGGGTGATATTACCAACATCTCAACTCCCGACTCGCCGATGCAATTTGACACCCACTTGTTGGAGAATGCATCGTTCATGCGTCTGAAAAACCTGACTGTCAGCTATGACCTGCCGAAGAACTGGATGCGTCGCACGGGTTTCATGGAAAGCGCTCGCGTATTCTTCGTAGGCCGTAACCTGTGGACTGTTACCAAGTATAGAGGTTATGACCCGGAAATTGACAACAACATGCAGCTGGGTAACTATCCGAATACCAAGCAGTTTACGTTTGGACTTGAACTCACTTTCTAAACATGAACCACTAACGAATTTATGAAAATGAAAAAAAGAAATATTATTTTATCCGTCTTGTTTGCAGCAGTAGGATTGACTTCCTGTGACATGGAGAAATATCCCTACAATGCTGTAGAAGAAAGTCAGTACATGACTACAGCCAATGACTTCAAAAGTGCCCGTATCGGCTTATATTCTCCATATAGGACTCTGACTTCGGGTGGACACGTTCTGACACCGGAATTCCAATGCGCAGACTTTCATGCTACCGCCAGCTACAGTAACACGTATGGAAATCAATACAGATGGGATTTCCAGTCTTCTGATGGTAACATCGAAGCCATTTGGGGTAACTTCTACACTTTGATTGCACGTAGCAATTATTATATTGATTCTTATCAGAAATTGGTAAACGGTGAAATACCCGGTATTAGTGAAGCAGACCGTGCTTTAATTGACTGTTGGGCAGGAGAAGCTTATTTCTCACGTGCATTTGCCTATTACAATCTGGCAACGTTCTTCTGCGAGGCATACGATCCCAGCACTGCCGCTGAGGTTTATGGACTTCCCTTACAGCTGACATACGTTTCCAATGCTACCGACAACAGTAAATATCCGGGCCGCTCATCTTTGCAAGCTACATTTGAGCAGATCAACAAAGATTTGGCAGAGGCTGAAAGATTGGTAAATGAAAACAAAACCGTTAATTCCAATACTCAGGCCAAATACAACTACATCAGCCAGGATTTGGTAACAGCTCTGCGCGCTCGCATTGCATTATGGACAAAAGACTATGATACAGCAATAAGCGCATCAACAGCACTGATAAGCAGCAATAAGTACCCTCTTATCAATGACGGAGAAGCATTCCGTGCTATGTGGGTAACAGACTATGGTACAGAAGTTATCTGGCAGATATATACTGCCGCTCCAGATGAACTCTGCTCTACAAATGGTACAATGTTCTGGGGACAATACAAGAATGGAGATCCACAAGTAATGGACTTTATTCCTTCTCAAAGCTTGATTGACCTCTATACGGATGGAGACAAAGATATTCGTTTCACGTCTTTCTTTGCTCCCTATCATCTAGCTCTGTCAAACGGCTCGGAAGCAGACGTATATGTTTTCGACAAATACCCCGGCAACCCCGATATATATTCGCAAACAATTGTGGATAATCACTATATCAACAAGCCGAAACCATTCCGTATTGCTGAGCAATATCTGATTGCTGCGGAAGCATACGCCGCAAAGAATGATGTAACAAATGCCAGCAAATACTTGAACGATTTGTGTCGTACACGTATTGCAGAATATACTGACAAGAGCTATACAAATGCCACGATATTGACAGCCATTCAGAACGAACGCCACAAAGAATTGGTGGGTGAAGGTTTCCAGTTAATCGACCTGAAGCGTTGGAATCTTGGCATCGATCGTGCTAATGCATACCAAGAATCAACCATGGTTCTTCAGCCGGGTGGAGTGAACACCACTGCATTGTCCAAACAAGCTGGTGATAATCGTTTCGTATGGCCTATCCCCAAAGCAGAGTATGATGCAAATCCTCAGCTGAAAGGCCAACAGAATCCTGGTTATTAATTGATATACTTAATTAAAAAGAACAGAACATATGAAATATCTCAAATTATTAGCTTTATGCTTACTTCCGATATCATTTGCCGCTTGTAGCGATGATGAGGAAATGAATAGCGGAAACGCTACCGTAGGCTTTGCATCCACTGAATTATCAGTGACGGAAAATACTTCCATGGTAGAAATTCCCATCTCATTGGAAGGTGACCATACAGGCCCTGTAAGAGTCAATATAGAAGTTACAGATTGTAATGGGACCTCTGTTACCAATGATGAAACCATCATTCTGACAAGTAATAGTCTTATTATGCCTTCAGGTGTAGAAACTGTTCAAGCAGAATTGCGTTCATCAGTTTACACTGTTGAAGATAACTTAGACCGTTCTTTTACAGTAAAAATCACATCTGCTGAAGGTGCAACTATAGGGAATGCCACATGTAAAGTTAACATCGAAGAAATTCCCGATCCTTATGCAAATTTGGCAGGGAACTGGACGTTGAGTGCCGGTAGAGCAGGCAATTTGGCAATCGTATTAAATACTCGTGAAGATCGCTCTGGTTACGATTGCACAATGACCCTCCAAGGAGTTGAAATGCCATTTACAATAGCATACACACCTCAGGGTCTTACTGTAAAAATGAACACAGTACTGGCAGAAGGACTTGATTTTGGAGATCCTGTAGGAGTAGCAGATGCTGTACTTGCTTATATCGACGGAAACTATCTTGTAACCGATCCACTGTCAGCCTCCTGGAATGAAGATTTGAACTTAATTCTATTTGATTATCCGATGACTGCTGCTTTATTCAGTTCTGCAACAGGCCAATTTACAGGATACACATGGTTTACGGCTGATACTGTAATGAGAAAGGTAGAAACGACCAAATAATAAACTGAAACCAATATGTAAAGGGCATCCCAGTTTAATGAGGATGCCCTTTTTAACTTAAGACAGCCACCTAATCCACATGAAAACAAAAATTTATCATCTATTATGTCTGCTTTTTGTATTTACGATTATAGCAGCATGTTCCAAGGAAGAAGAAACACCAGCTTCCATTACTATAACGGAACAAAGTCAAAATCAAATTTTAGACTCTGGCATTAATTCACGAATTACCGTTGATTTTACCAGTACACATGATTGGAAAGCGTCTACAGATGCTTCTTGGGCTGTAATAACTCCCACATCTGGCAAAGCAGGTACAGCCAGTATTGGAATTTTGGCTAAGGAAGAAAACAGAACGGGAGAAGTACGCACAGGACTTTTGACTTTATCGTGCGGAGAAGCAACTGCTCAAGTTACTTTTACACAAGCGGCAATGGATGTTCTAAATATAGAACAGACCGTCTATGATCTTTCTGCTGACGAACAGGAAATCAGCATAAAATTCGCTACCAATATACAGAATGGAAAAATCACTTTAAAGGCTGAAGACAATTACTCGTGGATTACTCCCAAAGAAAACACCCTGACCCGCGCAATAGAGGAAGGAGAAATCATCCTAAAAATACAAGCCAACGAAAGGCGTTCGGCCAGAAATGCCAAACTCAAGGTACAGGTCGTAAACATAAATGATGAGAATCAGATATTAATGGAATCAGCCACCATCAATATCAACCAAAAAGAAGCGCCTGTCGGTACTTCATCCGACTTGACCACACAAGATAAAAAAGTAATTTTAATACAAGAACATACCGAAGGGAACGGAATTCCTCTCATATTTTTAGGAGATGGTTTTCTTGATACAGATATCAGCAATGGTTACTATCGGCAAGCCATGGAAAAAGGTATAGAGAATTTCTTTACTGAAGAGCCTATTAAATCTCTTCGCAGTTATTTTGATATATGGATGGTGACCGCCGTTTCTTTAAACAATGCTTTTGGAAATCAATTCAATACAAAGTTCAGTTGCCGGTTGGAAGGGGGCGGAAGTACACTGATAGAAGGGAACCATTCCAAAGTACAAGAATATGCCATGGAAGTACCTACTCTCAAAGAAAATCCCGAACTGTTCAATGAAGCGACCTGTATCGTCATCCTAAATACAGAAGAGTATGCCGGGACCTGTTATTTTGGCTTTAACGACGGAGTAAAAACCATCAATCTGGCCATTGGCTATTGCCCTATGATTTACGGAATGGAAGATGACATGTTCCGCCGAGTGCTTTGCCATGAATGTATCGGACATGGTTTCAGCAAACTGATGGATGAATATTCGTACCAAGAAATGGGAAGAATACCAACCTCTGAAATAACAGATACACAAAAGATGCAGGAAATGGGATGGGCAGCCAATGTAGATTTCACCAATGATAGAAATGCCGTACTCTGGAGTAAATTTCTGAAAGATTCACGTTACCAAGGAAAGGATAACTACGGTGAAACTTTAGGTATCTACGAAGGGGCTTGTACATACTGGAGCGGTGCTTACCGACCGACAACCGAAAGCATGATGCGAAGCAATATGCATGGCTTCAATGCTCCTTCTCGTGAAGCTATCTACAAACGTGTGATGAGCACGGCATATGGAGAAAGCTGGAAATATGATTATGAAGAATTTGTAACATTCGACCGGGCCCATCTCCCCACACCGACAGAAGCGGCCACACGGGCAACTTACGAAGAAGCAACCAGACCGTTCAATCCACCTGTATTTACTAACCAAACAATCTCAATAAAATAACAACAGGATTATTCCTCGAACACAAACAAAAACATTCGGCACGGAATGGCCAGCCCATTCCGTGCCGAAATTATAATAAGAATACACGTGATTTATCTTTCACTTGACAATTCCTGAAAGCCCCTCTTTCAATATATCCACCAGAATAGGCTTCATACCGCCTACAAAACATTCTACGGCAATCACCATCAGGATAAGACCCATCAGACGCATCATGACATTATTGCCCGTCTCACCAAGCACATTGACCAAGCGGGTGGAACCACGAAGAATGAAATAGGTAAGCAGGTAGATGAAAGCGATGGAACCAATCAGCACACTCTTCATCTCAAAGGTATTGGCGTCTTGCATCAGCACAATGGCATTGGCTATGGCACCAGGGCCGCAAAGCATAGGGATGCCCAGCGGCGTAATGGAAATATCGTCGGCATAAGTCTTGATTTCTTCATCCTTCAGCTTCATGGGAGTGTAGCGGGCCTGAAGCATGTCGAAGCCTATCTTGAATATAATGACACCTCCGGCAATGCGGAAGCCATTGGTGGAAATTCCAAAGAACCAAAACAGAAACTGCCCCGCAAACGTAAACACCATGATGATGATGAAAGCGGTGAGCGTAGCTCGTGTGATGACACTTTGACGTTCCTTGTCGCTCATTCCCTGCGTCATGGTAAGGAATACGGGCATGGTGCCCAAGGGATTGGTCAACGTGAAAAAGGACGTGAGGCACAACAACGCAAAAGGTAAAATTGTATCCATAACTTCCGACTGTATTAATAAATAAGAAGAAGACGCAGGCTTATGCTTCCTTCGCATGAACCTACGTCTCCAGCTATTCGTCTAACGGTTTATTTGACCTGAATGACAAGATACTTGGACACACTCCAGAATTCCTGAGGTTTGGTAATCTTAAGGGTCAACAAATCCTTGTCATCTTTTTCCAATGCATAGGTTCCATCGGGATGGGTAGTCAGGATATCGGCCGACTTGGAGTAGAGCTTGATTTCCTTGGTCGTACGGATATCGACTTCGGTAAAGTAGTCCTTGTTGATTTCAGCATCCTGCATCACCTCGCCTTTCTTGAACAGGCCGCTTCCCGAAAGAATCTTCTGGTCTTTCAGCTCCTTCTTGGTACCGAATACAAACCAGGCGGTGTTCAGAGCCTTGTCTTGCTCGGATACCGTCTTTGCCTTGGCCGTATTCTCGGCGGTCAGCTGCTCTTTCTGAGCAGAAAGATCGGTAACGGCAGCATCCAGCTCCTGAATGCGGATGTTCTTGGACGCCAGTTCGGCCTGAAGTTCTTCGATGCGCTGAGTCTTGGTGACAAGCTCCTGAGTCAGTTGGTCGACGGCACGCTTCAATTGGGCCGAATTGTTCTTGCTGCTTTTCAACATCTGCTGCAATTTGTCAATCTGCTGGCGGTTTTCCTCCATCTGCTTGCGGATGAACTCGATGTCGGAAGCTATCTGCTGGCGGGCACTGGGCGAACCCTCGGCCACAGCACCACGTTGCAGGTCAACACGGTTCTCGGCGGCATTGATCTGGCGGAAGCCTTCGGAAATATCATTGAATGTACCCAGCATTTCATCCAGTTCGGCATTACGCTGGTTCAGTTCCATCTTCAAAGAATCGTTCTCGGCCTTCAGCTGGTCTTTGCTACCACCTGAGAAGCTGTCGCATGAAGCCACAACGGCCGCACATACAACTAAAAAAGCTAATTTTTTCATACGCTCTCGTTTTTACGTTTTAATTTTGGTACTTATTTTTTAGTCTATTCCTGCTATTACAATCACAATCTCGCCACGGGGTTCATTGGCCGTAAAGTGTTCCGCCAGCTCGGCCAGGGTGCCTCGTACCGTCTCTTCGTGCACCTTGGATATTTCGCGCGAGACGGACGCCTGACGTTCAGGGCCGAAACATTCGGCAAACTGGGTCAGGGCTTTCACCAACCGATAGGGCGATTCATAGAACACCATGGTTCGCTGCTCGCAAACCAATGCTTTCAGGCGGGTAGAACGGCCTTTTTTCTGAGGGAGGAAACCCTCGAAGCAAAAGCGGTCGCAAGGCAATCCCGAAGCTACCAGAGCAGGTACAAATGCTGTTGCTCCGGGCAGGCACTCCACTTCGATTCCATTGCGAGCACATTCGCGGGCCATCAGGAAACCTGGATCGGAGATGCCTGGCGTGCCGGCATCCGATATCAGAGCCACCGTTTCACCAGCCTTTATACGATTAACAACACTTTCAACCGTTTTATGTTCATTGAATTTGTGATGAGATTGCATGGAATTCTTGATTTCGAAATGTTTCAGAAGAATTCCTGAGGTACGAGTATCTTCGGCCAATATCAGATCGGCCTCCTTCAAGACACGGATGGCACGGAAGGTCATGTCTTCCAGATTGCCGACCGGCGTCGGTACGATATACAATTTTCCCATAGTCCGTCCCTGCTTTTATCAGTTGAAATACTTGCGCAGAAGCTCTATAAAATCGGCCGCCGCCTCATTGTCTTCCGTCGCATGAACCTCGGCCTCAAACAAGGAAACGGCTTCTGCGAAGGTGGCGGCATGGCTCAAGGATTCAAGGACGCGGTTCATACGCGAAGCATTGCCGTCGAACAATTCGCGGGCAAAACGAAACGAATCGTTCAGGCTGAGCGCATGGCGCAAATCGGCCGCAGGCCTTATGCGTTCTGCCAGGATAGAGGCCGAAAGGGGCTCTTCGGCCGGTTCTTCAACGGGCTGGCGTGTTTCCTGAACAACCTCGGGCTGGTTGGGAACCACGACCGGTTCTTCCACCACCTGTGGCGGCACTTCTTCGGCAACATGCGGTTTCGGCCCCGACTGAAGCAAGCCGCTCAATTCTGCCAGCTTGGCCTGAAGTTCGTCCAAACGTTGCTCCATCCGCCCGATGCACCCTTTGAGGGTGTCCATCTCCGTCCTTATATCATCCAACAAATTCTGCATATCCTTGTCGTACATACGTTAACGCCACAAATGTAGAAATAAATAATGAAAAAACGTTGTGAAGCCGACAAAATGATTACTTTTGTACGAAATATCATTATTCCATCAAGCATGAACGTATTTTCGGAAGACCATATACAAGAGACCAAGAGAAGAGGCCGGATCGAAGTAATCTGCGGCTCGATGTTTTCGGGCAAGACCGAAGAGCTCATCCGCCGGCTGAAGCGTGCCAAGTTTGCACGCCAGCGGGTAGAGATTTTCAAGCCGGCCATCGACACCCGCTATTCGGAGGCAGAGGTGGTGTCGCACGACAGCAATTCCATTTCATCCACTCCCATCGATTCTTCGGCCAGCATCCTGCTCTTCACATCCGAAATAGACGTGGTAGGCATCGACGAAGCCCAGTTCTTCGACAATGGCCTGATTGACGTATGCAACCAACTGGCCAACAACGGAGTGCGCGTCATCGTCGCAGGTCTCGACATGGACTTCCGCGGCACGCCTTTCGGCCCGATGCCCGGCTTGTGTGCCATTGCCGACGAAGTGTCCAAGGTGCATGCCATCTGTGTGAAATGTGGTGAACTGGCTTCCTTCTCACATCGGACGGTCAAGAACGACAAGCAGGTCCTGCTGGGCGAAACGGCCCAATACGAACCCTTGTGCCGGACGTGCTATCAGAAGGCCATCCAGGCAGACGAAACTGAATAAAAAAGAGCAAGTCCACATGGAACGCAAAAAGATAACTTTCGACAGCTTTATCCGCGGAGTCATCATCGGCGGTATCATCATCGGCGTCCTTATCCTCATCAAACGGCTGAGCGGAGCCCTGCTCCCCTTCTTCATAGCTTGGCTCATCGCCTACCTGATCTATCCGCTGGTGTCTTTCTTCCAATACCGGCTGAAGCTGAAGAATCGCGTTATCTCCATCTTCTGCGCCCTGCTCACCTTGGGCGGCATCGCCACGGCGGCTTTCTATCTGCTCGTACCGCCCATGATACAAGAATTCGGCCGCGTGAAGGACCTGCTGATGGAATATTTCACCAACAACAACTATGGAAGCAACGTGCCCCGCAACCTGTCCGAATTCCTTCGCGACAACGTCGACCCCCAGTTCCTCCAGAAGCTTTTCCAGGAAAAAAGCCTGCTGGACGCCCTGAAGGAAGCCGTCCCTCCGCTATGGTCACTGGTTACCGAGTCGGTCAACCTGCTCTATGGAGTCTTCACGTTCTTCATCATCCTGCTCTATATCGTATTTATCCTGCTCGACTATGAGAGCATTGCAGAAGGATGGCCACGCCTGCTTCCCGTCAAATACCGCACCTTCCTGAGCGGCATCATGAACAATGTCAAGGATGGCATGAACCGATACTTCCGCGGGCAGGCCTTCGTAGCCCTCTGCGTGGGCATATTGTTCAGCATCGGATTCCTCATCATCGACTTTCCGCTGGCCATCGGCCTGGGATTGTTCATCGGCGCCCTCAACCTGGTGCCCTACCTGCAGATTATCGGCTTTATCCCCACCGTGATATTGGCCATCCTGAAGGCAGCCGACACGGGTGGCAACTTCTGGCTTATTCTGGCCGCTGCCCTGGCTGTATTTGCTATCGTACAAGCCATTCAGGACGGCTTCATCGTGCCGCGTGTCATGGGGAAGATTACAGGCCTCAACCCTGCCATCATCCTCCTCTCGCTTTCGGTATGGGGTTCTCTGATGGGCATGCTGGGCATGATTATCGCCCTGCCGCTGACGACACTCATGTTGTCCTATTACCAGCGTTTCATCATCAATAAAGAGAAAATCAAACAAGATGAAAGGAGCGAAAGCACTCCCCTTGCGCCAAAATCTTCGCCCGATGAAGAAAAATAATCAAAAAAAAATTTGCCATTTCATCAAAAAGCCCTATCTTTGCACCCGCTTAACAGCACTAAGGTTTGATTCGCTAGCTCAGCAGGTAGAGCACAACACTTTTAATGTTGGGGTCTTGGGTTCGAGCCCCAAGCGGATCACCAGAGAAGAAACAACCGCTGACAACCATTGGTTATCAGCGGTTTTCTTTTTCCGTTACCCTCCTTCACATCCCTGCTTCACGACTCCAGCAGGGCTCTGTATATTGTTTCCTGAATGCGTTCGCGAATGTCCAGCTCCATGAGCAGGTTGTTCCACACATTGGGGCAAATGCGGTTGCTCAAGAACACATAAACCAAACCGTTGTCGGGATCCATCCACATGCAGGTACCTGTAAAACCTGTATGACCATAAACCGACGAAGGCGCTGAAGCGCAACAAGGGCTGTATCGCCCCTCCTTCGTTTCGGGCTTGTCGAAGCCCAATCCACGACGGCTGAGGCGGGAGGTGTGGGTCGTAAAGAGCCGGCAAGTCTTCTCGCTCAAATAGCGGCGCCCGTCCAGCGTACCACCGTTAAGCAACATCTGCCCGATGCGGGCCACCTCCGAAGCATTGGAGAAGAGGCCGGCATTGCCCGATACGCCACCAAGGAAAGCGGCCGACTCGTCGTGCACAAAGCCCTGAAGGGTCGTTTTCCGCAAGAAGCCGTCGACCGACGAGGGTACAATTCCACTCTTGGGCAAGAAGCGCAAGGGGCAGAACCCCGTGTGCCTCAACCCCATCGGACGATAGAATTCCCGCTCCAGAAACTTGTCCATCGGCATGCCCGTACGGGCTTCCACAATCTGTTGTAGCAATATGAAACCCACACAACTATAGCGATAACGCTTGTCGCGCAGGCGGGAATCGGCTATCTTCCGCATCATCTCCTGCTTGAACGAGGCAGCCAGCCACAAGTTATCGGCCACTTGAAGGGTACAGGAATCGTTGCGGACAACAGACGTCAAGCCACGACGGAAACTGAAACGGGGATTGGCCCATGTGTCGCGTCCGATGCGGACGGTATGTTGGGCGTCAGCCCTGTTGCGGAACAGGGTACCTGTATAACTCTCCTTATCGATGGCATCCTGATAGAACAGGATGGTAGAAGGCAAACCCGATTCGTGGAAGAGCAGGTCGCTCACGGTAATGCGCTCTTTGTCTGTCCCTTTCAGAAAGGGAAGATAGGCCGAAACATAGTCGGTGAGGCTCAGCAATCCCTGATCGTAGAGCTTCATCACGGCCAGCAAGGTAGCCGAAGTCTTGGTCATCGAAGCAAGGTCGTACACATCGGTTGTTGTGACCGCCTGGCTGCCCTCGCCCATGAACGTACCGAAAGCCTTGTTGTACATTTCGCGCCCGTCCTTCAGAACCACAACCTGGCAACCAGGAAATGCTCCCTTGCGCAGGCCTTCGTCCACAATGTCGTCTATCTGCTTCAGGATGCGGGCATCCATACCATGTTCGTCGGGATTGTAGCGGGGCAGGTCGCGGGCTTCGAGGGTCACGCCACACCCAGCCTTGAACACGGAGCCGATACTGGCCGAAAGCCGTCCGTCGGCACCTGCCGCACCATAAAGCACATTGACGGCATGGCGCTGTACATCTTCGTCGGCCGAATGGGCCAGCACCACGGCCGATGCCGCGGCCAGACAATTGCGCAAGCCGGCCTTCACCCGATGGCCTTGAATGAAGAGCACATAGACAAGGGGAACCTCCTCGGGCCATCCGGCAAAGAGTGACTGATAATCGGTCCATCCCTCATCCGTCACACACACCACGACACGACGGTATCCGGCCAGTTTCTTTTTCAGGGCAGCCTTCTGTGCCCCGTCCATATCGCGTCCCACGTCAAATTTGTCAGGTTCCACGAAGATGGCCATCTCCTGCATCAAAGGTGTCAGGTCGGCACGCCCGCCACCGATGTGGACAACAGCCACATCCTTTACCGTGGGGTCCATCGGGAGGGCACGGTCCTTGTTGGACAAGACGGTGACAGAGGCCTGTGACAAGCGGCTCACCAAATCGCGGGCCTCGGGCGTATTGAGGCGTGTACTCAACCCCGAGAGGCGGACGAAAGGCCTGTTCTTCAAGCCCAGGGCATATTTATAGGCCAGCACCTTGCGGCAACGGGCAGAGAGGTCGGCTTCCGAAAGTTCGCCCCGCTTCACGGCCTGAAGCACGGCTTCCACTTCTTCCTTGATGCGGCGCGGCACCAGCAAAAGGTCGTTGCCTGCCTTCAGCGCCCGGAGGCACACCGAACCGCCACCCTGCACTCCTTTCATGGCCAAGGCATCGGTAAAGACAAGCCCCTTGAACTGAAGTTCTTCGCTCAGCAGGTCGTGAACCACCTTGCGCGAGAGGGAGGCAGGCACCCCTTCCTTCCCTTCGAGGGCGGGCACGGCCAGATGTCCTACCATCATGCCGTTCAGCCCCGCGCCAATCATCTGGCGGAAGGGATAAAGTTCCACACTATCGAGCCGCTGGCGTGTGAAGCGCAGGGTGGGCAGAGCCTTGTGCGAATCGACATTCGTATCGCCATGACCGGGGAAATGCTTGCCTACGGACAACACGCCTCCGTCCTCGAGGCCGCGGGCATAGGCCACCACTTTGCGGGCCACGTTGGCCGGGTCTTCGCCGAAAGAGCGGTTGTTGATGACGGGATTCGAAGGATTGATGTTGACGTCGGCCACGGGGGCAAAGTTGACGTGGATACCCATTTCGCGACACTCGCGGGCCACTTCGCGCCCGTATTCGTAGAGCAGGCGGTCGTCGGCAATGCATCCCAGCACCATGTTGCGAGGGAAGCGGGGCGTGTCCTTCAGACGCATGGAGAGGCCCCATTCGCCGTCCAGAGTAATCATCAGAGGCACGTCGGCCCACTCCTGAGCCAAATTGGTGAGCGCCACCTGGTTGGGCACCGTTCCGGCGGAAAAGAGCAATCCGCCCACTTTGTAGTCTTTCACGACCTTGCGCAGGAGGTCAACGTTCGGCTTGTCCTGCGTGGGGGCTATGGTGTAGATGAATAGCTGGCCGATGCGTTCGCGCAGGGTAAGCGTCTGCATCACGGAGTCTACCCACTGGCGGCAACGGGCATCCTCCGTCAACGCGCCTATCGGGCTTTTCTCCATCACTCCGGCCGACGGTACGGGCAAGGTACGCGCATCGGACACAGGGCGGGCAATGAATACCAGGGTGAGCACCACCAGCAAGCCAATCCGTTTCAATGTTGTGCTTCTCATAGCCGTTCCTCCTTTCCGTTATTTCTTTGCCGTCAGAGTCAGTTTCCACTCTCCCACATACACGCCGTTGCGGCCCGTATGGAACACGGGCGTCTCGCGCCCCTCGGCATTGGGGTAGAAGGCCGGTTCCTTCATGAACGTATGCGAGTGCCCGCCCAGAATGGCGTCGATGCCCGAAGTGGCTACCACCAGCTTCTCGTCGCTCACGGCTTCGGGGTCGATGCCGCGGATGCCCAGATGCGACAGGCAGATGACGGCGTCGCAATGTTCCTCGTCGCGAAGGAGGTCGGCCATCGCCTGCGCCACGGGGATGGGGTCTTTGTAAACCACGTCCTGACACTTGTCGGCCTGTATCAGTCCTTCGGGTTGGGGAGCCAGGCCGAAAAGGCCGATGCGCAAGCCTCCGCGTTCGATGACCACATAGGGTTTCACCAGCCCTTCGAGCGGCGTGCCGGCCACCTCATAGTTGGAGCAGACCACCGGGAAGCGGGCCATACGGAAGAGGCGGGCCATGTTCTCCATGCCGAAGTCGAACTCGTGGTTGCCGATGGTCATGGCGTCGTAGCCCATGAGGTTCATCAGCTGGATCTCGACCTCGCCCTTGTAGAAGTTGTAGTAGGGCGTGCCCTGCGAGATGTCGCCGCAATCGAGCACCAGCGTGTTGGGATGCTCGGCGCAGAACTGGCGGACGAAGGCGGCACGGCGGGCCAATCCGCCCTTGCCGGCATCGGCGTCGGCAGCATCGGCGGCCAGGGGTTCCACGCGGCTGTGCATGTCGCTCGTGTGGAGCAGGTAGAGTTCTTTTGTCTGCTGGGCGGAGAGGCTCAGTGCCAGGCATCCGGCCAGCCAAAGCAGCATATAGATTCGTTTCATCATTGCGATAATCCTTTCTTTCTTGAGTTTACATTGTTCATTTCTTCATCACCACACGGCCTTCGATGCGTGCCTCTATCTTCCGTCCGGCAGCCGCCTCGCGTTCCACGTAGTCCATGAAAAGGCCGCGGAGCGTGGCTCCCTCGGGACACTGGCGCTGGCTGGCGCGGGTCAGGGCCGACATGCCGTCGTTGCCCTCGGCCAGGAAGTCGATGGTGCCCACGGTGTAGGTGCGTCCCTCGTCGATGGCCTGTCCGCCTACCTTCGCCTCGAGCAGACGGCCTTCGGCATCGATGACCAGGTTCAGCCCGCTCACTCCCTCACCGCCACGGGCGGCGATGTTGGCGCAAAGCTCCTTCAGGTCGGCGCCGCCCAGCGTGAGCACGCAGAGCGAGTTTTCAAAGGGCAGGATTTCGTAGATGTTCTGCGTGGTGATGTCGCCCTCGGTCAGCACGTTGCGGATGCCGCCCACGTTGACCAGCCCCACGTCGGCCGGACGGCCCAGCACGCTGGCGGCAGCCTGACGCAGGACGTCGGCTATGAGGTTGGACAAGGGACTTTCGGGACGGAAGCGGTCCATCGACACGGCAGCCACGCCTTTCACCTCGCCCATCACGCTGTCCACCCCAGCCTTGTAGGGAGCCAGCAGAGCCAGCGCTTCCTCACAGGGACGGGCATCCCAAACGGAATCCATGGCCACCCGACGGGCCTCAACTTTCGTCACTTCGTATCCGGCACGGCAGGATGCCAGCACCAGCAGGCAGGCCACCAGCAGGCCCCACATCCATCCGGACTTTCTATGTTCGTTCTTTTCCATCATCAATTCGTTTTTGTTTTATTAGACGTCACAAATTTAAGAAAATTACTCGAAACGGCCAAAAATGGAGGCTCGCAAACCGGCGTTTTTTCACCCGTTCCGAAACTTTTTTTGCGCTGGATACTTCTTGCGCTATTCTGCCGAAAAATGTAGAAGATTCCGATTTCAACCGTCCTCCCCCCTTCTGTCACAATTATCACAAATCACAAATCACAATTACCGAAAATGAGTTTTCGTCCACCCCTCCGGCAACTGGGAAAGAAAAATAATATTATATATATTATATATAATATTAAATTATTTAACACTTCTCTTTTACCAGGCCGTAAAGCTGATTTCGGGTAATTGTGATTTGTGATTTGTGATAATTGTGATATCCACATATCCGGATGCTGACTAAAATACTCGCATACAAACACTTGAAAGATATTTACATCAATAATAAAAGATATTTACACGTGATTCACCGGAAAACCAGCCTGGCATCACGAATCACAAATCACAATTACCCGAAACGAAAAACAGAGGTCGCTCTCCCCGCCACGGCAAGCACACGCCGCAAAAAGCGGGCTTCGCGAGGAGGAACGCCCCACTTCGGGAAACCGAACACGCCGCTCTTCCTCGCAAAAAAGAGTAAAAATAGAGCCAAACATTTGTGTATCCGACAAATAATTCGCACCTTTGCATCCGCTTTCGCGCAATCGCTGTCAGGAAAAACAGAGAGAAGCCTGGCATGTTGCGTAGTAACGATAACTTTTTTAATCAACAAAACAATGGATTTAATTAAAATTGCAGAAGAAGCATTTGCTACCGGCAAGCAGCACCCCAGCTTCAAGGCAGGTGACACCGTAACCGTAGCATACCGTATCGTAGAAGGTAACAAGGAACGCGTTCAGCTGTATCGCGGCGTTGTTATCAAGATTTCCGGCCATGGTGAAAAGAAGCGTTTCACCGTTCGCAAGATGTCGGGCACTGTAGGTGTAGAACGTATCTTCCCCATCGAGTCACCGGCTATCGACAGCATCGAGGTGAACAAGATTGGTAAAGTTCGTCGCGCCAAGTTGTACTACCTGCGCAACCTCACCGGCAAGAAAGCTCGTATCAAAGAGAAAAGAGCCAACGCCTAAGGCCAAGGCCGTCCGGCCTGAACGAGATAAAAAGGGGAAACTTCCACATGCGGAGGTTTCCCTTTTTTATGACAAAAAACGAAGGCGGCCGACCCAAAGCACCTGTTTTTCTTCAGCGTGCCTATTGCAAAATTGTATCTTATTCGTTACCTTTGCAAACAAAAACAGGGAAAGGAGATGACACGTACCATCTATTTTTCAGACGAATTTTGGGATTTTTACCACCAGCAGCAACCCAAAGTCAAGGAAAAATTCGACTATGTACTCAGCATAGTCCGCACGGAACGCGTCATAACCACAAAATTCATAAAGCATCTGGAGAATACAGATTTATATGAGATGCGCGTTTCGGTCGCCACAAACGAATACAGAACCATCCTGTTCGCCATAGACCATGACAACATCTTGAACGCAACAAAGATTTTTGTCCTGAACGCTTTTTTGAAAAAATCAACAAAAGATTACAAGAAACAAATAGAGACAGCTCTACACATTTTAGGAGGATTAAGCGATGACACACTTTGACGAAAAGAAACTGGCCCGCCTGCACACCGCCGACGAGCTGCTCGACGGGAAATATGGCACGCCCGGCACTGAAAGCCGGAACGATTTCGAGGAAAAGGCCCGTGCCTATTACTTCGGCGTCATCCTGCGCGACAGGCGCAAAGAACTGAAAATGACGCAAAACGAACTCGCCCAAAAGACAGGAACCGCCCGAAGCTACATTGCCCGTGTGGAAAAGGGAGAAACCGACATGCAGCTCTCCAGCTTCCTGAAAATAGCCCGCGCCTTGAAAATAGAATTCCGTCCCACCTTCCTCTGAGAGAAGCGCTTTTCCTTCGAAAGCGTATAAAAAAAGATTGATACAAACCGAGCAGGAAACTTCGTCTGCAACGGTCTGTATCAATCCTTTTATCTACCTGCAAGCAGCAGTTACTTCAGCTCCCAACCCAGCGCGCTGGCACCCAGCACGGCTGCATCGGCGTCCTTGAGTTCGGACATCAGCAGCTTGGTCTTGCCCTTGTAGATGTTGAGCACATTCTTGTCGATGGCCTCCTGAATGGGCTTGAAGATATAGTCGCCCGACTTGGCCAGACCGCCGAAGAGCACGATGGCCTCGGGGCTCGAGAAGGCAATGGCATCGGCCAGCGCCTCACCCAGAATCTCACCCGTAAAGTTGAAGATGTCCTGAGCCAGCTTGTCGCCCTTCACGGCAGCGTCGTACACATCCTTCGACGTGATGTTCTCGGCCGGAATGGCGCGGAGCAGACTCGGTTCGGTGCGGGCCGTGAGGAACTCGCGGGCCGTACGTGCCACACCCGTGGCCGAACAATAGGTCTCCAGACAGCCCTTGCGTCCGCAACCGCACACACGGCCGTTCTCGCGGCGGATAATCGTATGTCCCAGCTCGCCGGCAAAACCGTCGTGGCCGTAAACAAGCTGGCCGTTGATGACGATACCGCTGCCCACACCCGTGCCCAGCGTAATCATGATGAAGTCTTTCATGCCACGTGCCACGCCATAGGTCATTTCGCCCACGGCAGCCGCATTGGCATCGTTGGTCAGCGCCGTCGGGATGCCCAGCCGCTCCTCAAACAGGGAAGCCAGGGGAATGACGCCCTTCCACGGCAGATTGGGGGCAAATTCGATGGTACCCGTATAGTAGTTGCCGTTAGGGGCACCCACACCGATGCCTTTCACCTTGTCCTTGCCGCCGTTTGCCTCGAGCAGGGCCGACAAAGCCTCACACACGGCGTCCACGTAAGTTTCCACTTCCGCATAGGCGCCTGTCTTGACAGAATCGCTTGCAATGACCGTACCACGTGCATCCACAATACCGAAAACGGTATTCGTACCACCTATGTCAATACCTACCACATAGGGTTTCTCCATGTTCGTATTCATGATATTTTCTTTTTTTGTTTAAAGGATTAGTTATTAATGTTGGTTACAAATTTGACAAAGAAAAATGAAACGGCAAAATCTTTTCCACAAAAAAATGTCCTCCAACTATAATCCGCAAATCGAAATGTTCGGGCATTTCAAAACGAAAAGTTCATTTCACAAAACGAAACGTATAATTTAAGCAACTCCTTATTCCATTTCAACAAGCCATTTATAGGCTGAAAATAACAGAAAATCACTTGCAAATATCAGCAAAAAGTGCTATCTTTACATAGTTAAATTGAGGTCGTTTACCCTCAAATCAGTTCAGTTCTGTATTCCCCTACCCTATCAATATTCTTTAAAAATTCGACCGGCTTTGCCGGTATTTGAATACCTTTTAAACGGGATTCGGATGGTTTCCGAATCCCGTTCTTTCGTTTTAGTCGCTTCGCTCCACGCTTTGGCGCTTTGCGCTTACGCCACCTCGCGTATCGCCTTGTACGCTGCCACGCTTTGCGCCCGCACGATTTTGCCGCGGAAGGCCAGACGCGAGCCGACATACGCATCCGTATTCGAAGCATCGTTATTCGCATGCGCACTCGACACACCGCCACTCGCACTCGCACTGTAGTACCCGCGAGAGACCACACGGACTGTGGCGGTACTTATCCAGTACTTATCGGTATAGTAGGTAGAAGACGATCCGTTCAGATTACCCACCGGAACCAGGTCCATATACTTGCCGTGCGCCACGCCTGTTATCCATTGATCACTGGCCGTTTTTCCCTGTACCCAGCGAACAGTTCCGTCCGGCATCCAGATACGCCATTTGCCCACGTTGCCGCTGTTGTTCGGCAGATCCACGCCGTCCATCATGTCATACTTGTTGCCGTAGATGTCCTCATAGCCCAGGCAGCAGATATTGTTCACCTGCACCACAGTCGCCTGTCCGTATTCGTCACGGCTCTTATACCAGGCAAACTGGTGCACCAGATCTTCAATCAGCGAATTCGTGATTTTGTTGTTGATGGCATACGCTTCATCGTAGCCGATGGTGTCTGTCATCCCGTGTTCTGCCGTTCCACCTGTTGTCCGGTTATTGTTATGCTGACCGGCACCGCATTGTTCCTGCATGTCCCTACGCCCGTACTTTGCATAGCTCAGGTTCGCGATGCGGCTGTGCATCAGCGAGTCTATCTGCTGCATGCCACGCTGCTGGCTGTAATAGTGGAAGTCCGTCCACGTCATGCTGGCAGTGGTCGAGCCGCCGGTTATGCAGGCGCGCAACTTGCTGCCCACTACAGAACTGCCCACAACGGCACACAGATGCTCCTCATTGGCCACCCAATCCGGTTCCATGTCCTCTATCTTGTCGCTGTTGCTCAGCACCACGCAGTCAAACTCTGCCGTGTTCAGAATGGAGAAATGCAGGGCTGTAGCACGTTCCGGAACGTCTGCTATCAGATACATGCCGGCTTCAAATTTCAAGCCGATGGTCGGCACCACGATGCTCTTCAGGATGTTTCCTGCATCATCCACAAACACACTGCCGATAAGCCCCGTACCGGGAACGCTCGGAAAGCGGACACGTCTGTAGCCGGATACATCCACCTTACATACCGAATAGGCCTTGTCAGTCGTATAGGATTCCATCAACGTAGGTTTTCCGCTCATGATCTTGCGTTCACCCAGCCAGCCGCCCTGCGTTTCCTTGATGGCATCCAGCGTCAGTACTGTCGCCTCCGGAATCGGGGGCATTTCGTCCTCCGGATAACTGCTGTAGCAGGCATACTTCTTGTTGTTCAGATAATCGTTGATACCCTTGCTCCAGTAGAACGGCTCATACATCATCCAGTCACCCTCGCTGCCGTCCAGCTTCGCCACCGTGCAGTCGTTCATATCCTCCGCATCGGCATAGAAGTTCGAGCTTTCGTCATGCAGGGGGAAATAGGTCATCTCCCCGTCCGGGTTGTTCACTTCCACCTGCTGCCCGGCTATCTCCACCTTCCGGCTCGTTGGCATCTTGGTCACCTTGGCCAGTACGCGGTGGCGCTTGGACAGGATGGCATTCACATGCCCGCTCATTTTGTACGTATTGCCGTATTTGTACCCCGTCTTGTTGTCCAGGTTCGAAATGTTGGCATCGTCGGCCACACTGTCGTCAAACTCAATCATCGTATAGGGCGGCTGCTTGATGGTCAGTTCTGGATAACGGGCGGCATACTTCTCCAGTTCCTCATCAGCCAGATACTTCGTCAGGGTCAGCTTGCCCCTCAGTCCCGAATGCCTGTCATCCACCGCACCCGTCTGCGTGTACGTTCCGTAATCGAAATACTTCTTCAGCAGGGTTCCGTCGTCTTCCCTGTCTATCTCCAGCACAAAGCGCTCCAGCTTGCCGCTGCCGTTCAGTCTGGCCTGATGCAGGCGTTCCAGCATGGCAAACCCGTCAATGCCGGGGCAGTTGGTGTAGCGGTAGCCCCGCACATTATTGATGCCTTCCAGTATCAGGCCACTGTCCTGCAGCTTGGTCAGATATTCCAGGAACAGTTCCTCAATCGTGTCCGGCAGGCATAACTGCACAACGGGCGCACCGGTGGCCAGTTTCACGCGGGTCAGTCCCGTACCTCTTACGTCCAGTTTCTTCAGCCGCCCCTGCCAGCTCAAATCCAAGGTGGCCACGTTTCCGTTGTCCCCGTTCCGGGCAAGCAGGTTATTCCGCATGTTCACTTCTTCCAGAAGCAGCATCCCGTTCGTCGAGGCCATGAACGAGCCGTTCCGGTATCCGCTGGCTTTCTCCACGCTCATATCCAGTTTTACCAGTGAGGTCAGCAGACCGAAGTTGAACCCGATGGCGAACGCATCTTCATGCCACACCAGTTCCTTGATTTTGGCTGCACCGATAATCTTCAGCGGGTCATTTTCGCCGAACGAACGGGTCAGCTGCAGGGAATGGAGCACGTCCGCATCCACCACACCGCTGTCAGCCTGTACGCCGTTGCTGGTAGATAACTGCACACGGTACGGGATGGTCAGCCGGTACTGCATCGGTTTCAGCTTATAAGCCTTGTCCAACGATGCAGTACTCTGGTAGAACTGGGCACCCAGCGTAGATACATAGCCGTACTCCACCTGCTTCAGGTCGTACCGGCGCTGGATGAAATAGTTCCGGTGCGCTTTCAGCGAACCCTTCAGACCGTAGATCTGCGGATAGGTCTGTTTCGCGCCGTCCGCACCCACCGGCATTTCGTTCAGGAACGGGTAGATGTATTTGAAGATACCGGACTTGTTGTACAGTCGTGAGCACCACTTCTTCATCTGTTCGGTGTCAAAATGGTCAACGGCCTTCTGAATACTGAAGGCGCTCATGAAGCTGGTACCGCCGTTCACGCCCTTGGTCATCACTTCCTCCAGCAGATTGCCCATGTTGCCCAGTATCAGGTTCCACAGCCAGCTGTTGTGTCCCTGCATCACGTAGGCACCGTCGCGCTTCGTCTGACGGTTGTCGTCATACTTCCCGGTCAGGAACGACTTGTTGTCCGAACCCAGCTGGCAGTCCCCGTCGTAATAGGTTATCCACCACATCACACCGTCCCACGTCCGCACCAGCATGTTTTTTGCCAGCTGGTCCACGCCCAGGTTGAACTGCACATACAGGTAGTAGGCAGCCAGGTTGGGCAGGTTGAAATACTTCCCGGCTTCCTTCCTGAAGGTCGGGCTCACCCATTTCGCAGTCGGGAACCTGTTGCCGTCATCCTCATAGTCCACCCCGTCAAACGTGTGCGACTCCCTGTTATAGGTCAGATTCTTGCCGGCAGGCGTTTCCTTCACGCATCTGTACAGGAAGCCCATCATGCGGTCCAGGGCCTTGTACATCTTGTCATATTTGTCACCGGTGCCCAAGTGTTCCTTGATGTTCGGTTCTTCTTCGGCATCGCCACCGCCGTCGTTCCAGAACACGTCTTTCGGGTGGTTGAACTCGAAACCGCCGTCAAAGTTGAAATCCATGAAGTCCGTATGGTCGGGCTCCGTGGACGGCAGCCATCGGAACAGGCACAGGTCATTCGAGTTGTTCAGCGTCTCGATGCAGATGGGCAGGTATTCCTTCGGCTGGTCGCCGTTCGCCTGCAGGTAGTTCAGGGTGTCGCCGGTTCCCCATTGCTCGCCGCCGATAGTCTTGTCCTGACCGAATATCGGGTAGCTGTCGCTCTTCTCGTTGTTCATGTTGTACTGGCCGTAATAGGTCAGGTCCTCGTCCACACTCTTGGCCACAAACAGGTCACAGGGCAAGCCGTCAATGGCCGAGCGTATATCTTCCTTGCACGTATCTGCATGGTCGGCGGCATACTGTTGGGCAGGGGTCAGGATTCCCATTTCCTTCATGCCGTCATGAATGAACTTCGCACCGCCCGTGTTGGTCGTCATGGAGGAGTCTGAAAAGTCACATTTCGCACAGGCAAGTTTTGCGCCCACCGAGTTGCCCCGCAGCCGGAACAGGTTCTTCTTGCCCTCCGTAGCTGTCGGGTTGCTCTGCTGCCCGTTACCGTCTATCTCGCCGTAGCTCATCCGTGCCGTATATCCGCTGGCTGTCTTCTGGAAGTAGAAGCGCAGGTTCTTGCGGGCATAGTTCACCGAACTGGTACCCTGAATACGCAGATATATGTCACGGGCTATCCAGTCCAGCGCCCGGTTCTCGCCGTTGTAGAATCTCACTTCCCGGCACAGCTTGTTGGCCTTCTTGTTGTTCAGCTGGGCCAGCGCATCCATCACGTTCAGCGTGTCGCTCTCGCTCGGCACCTCACTGCCCACGCTGCCCGTACCTATCAGTACCAGGATCGAGTTCCGGCGCTTCTTCATTAGTCCCATCAGCTTCTCCATGCTCACTGTGTCCCCCTCGTTCAGCACGCGGTTGTCCTCATCCAGCGAGCGCACGCCCGGTTCCCCGTCGGCATCTTCCAGGTGGTTGCGGTCCACGATGTAGTTGTTCAGCACCTCGTCCGAGGTCAGCGCCTTGTTATAGATGCGCACGCTCTTCACGTTCAGGTCGGCACCCGTTGACTTGAACTCCAGCTGGCTCTGGATGTTGAAATTCACCTTGTCCAGCCATTTGGAAGCTGCCGATTCTTCACCGTTCACATAAAAGCCGATCAGCGTGCGCTGTTCGTTCGTCTGCACGTTCGGGTAGAACACGTAGGTAATGCGGATGTTCGTACCCGGCTGGAATTTCGTACCCACCGAGTCCTCATAGCGCAGCACCTGCCCGGCATCCATCGCCTCGGTCACCACACCGGTCAGGAACTTGGCCTCTTCCGGGGTCACAATCAGCCCGTACCGGTTGCCGTTGTCCAGCTGTCCCAGGCAGGTAATCAGTTCCGCGTTCGTGTCCGTCACGTTCGCCGTGCTGTATTCTATCTCCAGCGTCATGCCCACGTCACGGATGGCAAAGCCCTCCGGCTTGTCCGCTTCGTTGAAGGGGCGGTATCCTCCGTCGGCCGTCAGGGTCATGCCTGCACCGCCGGCCAGCAGCAGGCGGTCCTTGTGCCAGCCGCTTCCTGCCCCGTATTCGTTCACGCTCCACAGCACGTCCCGGAACTCCATGCGCTTGTCACCGCTCACCCAGCTGGCCGGGTTGTTTTCCGTGTTGCTTCGCCCGAAGGCATCAAACGTACACACCGCATCCGGTGCCAGCGTAGCTTCAATGTCGGGGTGCGATGCGGTGTTCACCCGCACCTCAAGCACGGCATCACCGCACGACACGCGGTAGTCCAGCGGTTCCACGTTCACGTTCGTCCGCCCGTAGCTGCCGGTCTCACCGCGCTGCAGCAGGTCTTCCTTCACCACACTGCCCTGATTGGTCACTTTTACGCGGGCCGTGTACGCATCGCGGTCATAACCGGCATACGAAAAGCTCCATGCCGTGAACTGCTCTGCCTCCAGCACCGGGTGTTTCCAGTCACGCTGGAACCCCGCTGCCCGGTGGCTGAACATCAGGCCGGCATACGCTGTCACACCTCCGCCTGCCTTCAGCAGCGTAATGTAATGCACCTGGCTCACCACACCGGAGTTCTCATGCTGTGCGTAGGCTTCCACCACGTTCGTACCTTCCTGCATCTGCGTCAGCGGGATAGTCACGTTCTTCTGCTGCACCCCGCTGCCGGCCGAAAGACCGAGGGTAAAAGCCTGGCCGCCGTTCACACGGTAGTAGATGTTCTTCTCGCCGCTCGTACCCTTGGCCGTAAAGGGGATGTTCACATCGTTCCGGTACCCGCCGTCGGCCAGCCCGTTGCCCACCGAGTAGGTGGTCTCCAGCGTCATGGCCACCATGGTCACCTTGGCTGTGGCCGTCTTCATCAGCGTGCCTCCCTGGTAGGTAGCCTGCGCCTCCACCTGCACGGTATAGGCGGTAGCATCCTTCAGGTAGGGCGATGCGTCAAAGGTGTAGCTCTGTCCGGCTGTCACACCCGCAAACTCCGCATCCTGGAACTCACTGATCACGGTCGAACCGCGTTTCACAATCACGCGGGCTTTCAGGTCGCTGTAGCCGTCCACCGTACCGCCACCGGCAGTACCCACGCTCACGGAGTATTTCACCACAAAGCCGCTTCCCAGTGCCAGGTACTGCTGGGAGGGAAGTCCCGCTCCGCCGCTGTCCGTCAGGTCAATGTTCACCACCACCTTGTCGTCGTCGGTGTACTTGGAAAAGCGCACCTCCTTCGAGCTCTCGCCGCCCTGGTTATCCTTCTGCTTGACGGTCATCACGTACTGGGTGCCGTCCTCGCTGTCCTGCACATCCACGTCCGTCACCGTACCCACCATTGCATCAAACACCGTTCCGGATGTAGGGGGTTTCGTCTCGCCGCCCACCAGTTCCTCGGTAGGGGTACGGTTTGACAGTTCCTTCTTCAGAAACGCTTCGACATCGTCCCCGGCATAGGCATGATAGGTGCCGTCCGGCTGTTTCTGGTTCCATAGTGTTTCAAGATTCATCGGATGTTCAGTCGCATTGATGATTCCGCTTATTTTCCTTTTTGCCATAATACTGTCCTTTTATAATAATCATTCATTTATCAGTTTTACTGCTACCGTTCCATGCGTCCGACCCGTTCCACGGCTCGTCGCCTTTCCAGTATCCAAGTCCGAAACAGCTGCTGATTGCGGACCATACCAGCCTTGCCCCGGCATAGACAGCCGACAGGGCACGTTTCCCCACATACGCAGCCGTTATTTCCTTACCGCCTATGGTTATCATCGTCAATCCTCCTCATAAATCAGATACAGCGTATTCGCATCCTTGTCCGGCAGTGCCTCGTAAGCATCCCCGCTCATCACCTCATGCCGGTAGGCCAGCAGTCTCAGGCGGCCTTCTGTTCCGGTATATACGGCATCGCCCAACAGGTAAAGCTTGTCCGGCAGGATGGCTGTCCGGTCCGCATTCATGAACATGCCGGCAGGAGGCACACCCGCCACGTCCCAGTCCCCGTACAGGGTGGAGTCCATGTGGTAGGCGAATTTCCCGGCACCGGCCACATACACCACGCTGCCGCCCGGCTTGGTACACTTGTCAGGTAAAACGTTTCCGGTTTCCATCCATGAGGAAAAGCGTGCAGTAGCCCCGCCGACGGCTGCTGCCGTAGTCTGTTCCACCTTGGAAGCGGCATTTTCTGCCTTGGCTGCCGCTTCGTTGGCCTTGGTCGCGGCTTCCGTGGCGGCCTGGGTCTTTTCCTCCAGTCCGGCTACGGCTCCTTCCGCTTTCTTGGCGGCAGCCTCGGCACGGGCGGCGGCATCGCTCGCAGGTTTCCCTATCAGTTCCAGAGGTACGTTCACCATCTTGCCGTCCTTCTCGCCGGGCAGTGATTTCACACCGCTCAGCGAGGTAACAGTTTCCAGGTCCTCCACACCGGTAGAGGACTGGAGCACACGGTCCAGCACTTCCTGAACCATTTCTTCTTGCGTCATTTCTGCCATACTCATTCGTTTTTATGGTTCCCTGCCTGCAGCAGTTCATTCAGTCCGTCAATCACGCAGGGCAGGCAAAACTGTTCTATCACATACCGCACCGTGCCGGTTTCCTCGGTGCTGTATTCCTCGTCACCGGTACTGTCCAGTATCTTGAAGGCCAGCCGATGGGCCTTGATGCCGTTTGCATGGGTATAGAGCAGGTCTGCCACCTGTTCACGCACGTCTGTAATCCGCCAGTTCCTCTTGTTGATTCCGGACGGAATGCGGAATTCTTTAAAGTTCAACTTCATATTCGTATAGTTTTTATCGATGAATACTCACTGTATAGGCATTATATTCATTCCCGCTGAAGGTCAGCAGGAATTCAACTGTATCCCCGTTGCCAATCTCCCAATATTGGGTATTCCCAAAATTGTTGTCTCGCAGATAGGGATGTTCATCATTGTCCACAGAATTACCGTTTATTGTTATCTTATTTGTTCTGCCGTAAACTTTCACATTCACTCCGCTGCGCTTTACCACAGTCAACCTGACTGCCATATCTTCAGTGGATTGGATACCCAATCCCAAAGCCGTACGCAAATCCGGCAGGCGGGGAAGCATCAACACGCAATTGTTATAACTACCGTTTACTTCCACATATTTCCCTTTATTCAGATTGACATATTTGGCTTCGTTTTCTTTATCGAAAGAAATCCAGTTCAGCCTGAAGCCTTCCACAACGCCTTTCAATATACCGTCTCCCGTACCTAAAAACGCATAGTTTCGATTGCTCAAGCTACCAGACACGTTAAATATCAGCCCATAATTCGTATAATCGTTTCGTGTATTGATGAATCTCCCCAACAGAGGGGTTCCTAAATCTGACCAGGTGCCGATAATGGATTGCATCTCATCACCGTTGAATCCTATCATCGTATCAAAAAGATACATGCCGTTGCGGTCTCCTTCCCGGTCAATTCCGATGTGACCATACGAAATGCTGAACCCGCCTATCTTTCCGGTGTTTGCGTCAATTTCTCCGGTAAACTTACCATTCTTTGTTTCAATACTACCGTCTTCTAAAATCCTGAAGTTTCCGTTGGCTGTCACCAGTCCCTCCAGCTGTATATGGTCGGCTGTCAGCTTGATTTTGCTCACGGGCTTGCCGTATTCGTCTGTTTCTTCCACACTGACTCCGATAAGGGCCACCTTGCCGCTGGCATCCTGGGCATACAGCCCCGCACCTTCCGGCTTGATCACCAGCCCGGTTTCTTTCAATGCTTCACCGTCCTTGTCAAACACCGCTGCTGAAATCTTCACCAGCCGGTCGCTCTGTTCAAACAGTGTCCGGTATTTATAGGCCAGTGCGTCTGCCTTGTTGGTGCTGAACACCAGCAGCGAAATGTAAATCACGCCCGTAAACGACAGCTTGAAGTCGCCCGTTCCGTTCCAAAGTCCGTCCAGCGTAAACATCTTCTCACCGCCCGCGGGCAGGTCTTCTTCATGGCCGAACATGTTGAAGTTCTCAAACCCGGTCTTGTCAGCACCCACAAATTCTATTTTCAGCCTTCCGGCCTTGACTACCCGGTAACTGAACGACAGATACACCACACCGGGCACCCGTTCGCCCTGGCTGTTCGTCTGCCGGTACTCCGGTACCAGGCGGAAGTCTTTCAGCCTTTGCATGATGTAATTGTTCCGGATATAGGCATAAGGCACCTTGCCGTCAGTCCGTATCTCGGCATGCCCGTCCGGCTTCGTACCGTAAGGACCGCCGTTCGCCCAGATCCAGCGTCCGCCCAGGGTGAACAGCGTAGCCTTGCTGCCCGTCTTCCATTTGTCCATGCCGTCGGCAAAACTGCTGTTGTCCAGATAGCTCTGTTCTTCGCGTATCTCCTTGCGCAAACTTTCCACGGCTGAATGGATTTTGCCTTCGGTTATCTCAAACCGCGTCAGGATGTCCTCGCCGGTCATCAGCACAAACGTACCCTTCAGCCACACGTTGTCGGCATACAGGCCGTTTCCTTTCGGCTGGTTGTCTGCCGGGAAATCGCTGCTCTTGATGCCGTCCAGCTTGCCCAGCCGGCAGCGCAGGCAGCCGTTGAAGTTCTTGGCCTTCACACCGTCCAAAATGTCTATACGGGGCCGCCCGTCCTCCGTGGCCGCAATGGATATAAGGTTCTGCCGGAGCGGGTTTTCCGTGTTGCCCATCAGCACGCACTCATCGCCGGCCTCCGGCTTCACCCCGCCAAACTCGCTAACCGGAACCATCACCCCGCCGGCTATCACCGAGGCCACCTCCACCCAGTAGGATTTCAGCTTTGCCCCGCCTGTAACGGCACAGCGCATCAGGTCATGAGCCACAAAGCCCGATTCCTGCTCAAACAGGATGCGGTAGTTGTCACCCTGCTTCACCACGTCCTTGATCTTGCCGTTGGCTGCCGACACCACCAGCTGGCCGCACACGCTGCGCACCTGCTCAATCAGCAGTTCCAGCGCCACCAGACTTTGCCGGGCAGTCACTTTGTCCACCGTCAGGTTCGTCAGTCCCGTCAGCTGGTCAATCCACAGCTGCCAGCCCTCACCGGTCAGCCCGTCCACAAACTCCGTGCTGCGCAGCAGTTCGCGGATCACGGCAGTCAGGTACTCGGCATTGCCCTCACCGTCCACACTGCCGCAGGGCTTGCCGCCGGCAGCCTCGCCAAAGGTCACACCTTTCAGGAAGCGGATGGGCTCTTTGGCCGTGTCCGGCTTGCTCTTGTTCAGGAACTCTTTCTGGCTGCGCCGGGCGGAAAACAGGTTGTTGTCTGTGGGCATCGTCTTGTCCCAGCTTCGTATAATGTCCGGAAGGGCAGCGCCTTCCGTCTTTGATTTCGTATAGCTTTTCAGCGCACCGATGCTGTCCGTCACCTTGTCAAACTTGCCCACCTGCAGCGCATCGCTTATCTCGATGTCCATCTGCCCGGGTTCGTTCACCTTGCGGCTGATTTTGGTGATACGGCTCTGACGGTAGCCTTTTTCCGGGAAATACTTCCGGCTCTCTAGCTTCACCCGTCTGCCCACAAACAGGTCGATGCCGTGCTCCTCGATGTACACCGGGTCTGTCGGAGCTTTGTAGGCGGCAATATCCAGCCAGTGGTCCCGGTTGTACTCCTCAACCGCTGCCGCAAATTCCTCTTCGGCCAGCCGGTAATACTCATCCGGCATCCGGATGTTCCACAGGATATAGGTATCGCCTGCTCGGGGCACCATCTGGCCGCCCGGCAGCTGGGTGTCGTCATCGTAGGGCCAGATGGTAATCAGTTCAAATTCCCTTGCCGCACTGTCGTAGTTCACCTCAAAGTAGTGGTCATCGCTTTCTCCCAGCCCGGCCAGGTCGCCCGTCTGGAACGACACACGCTTGGTCTCACCCGCCAGCTCGTACTGGTTGGGGTCAAAGTCCAGTTCCCCGTCCCGGAAATAATAGACGGTGAATTTGTTCCCTTCTTCGTCCGTCACCTCCTCGCTGCGAACCGAGCTTACCGTACCGACCCGACGGGGGAAGATGCCGCTGAAGGCATCCTGCTCGTAATGGTCATAGATGCCGTATTCATCCACGCCCTGCTCGATGTACTTCCTGCCGCCGGGAAGCATCAGACGCGGGCTGCCGTATTTCTCCGCATCGATGTTGCGGGTCGAACCTACCGGGAACAGGCGGGTGTAGAACTTGGCCGTGTTGCTGGTGTCTTTTTCCAGCGAGGTCAGCCCCTTGCCATAGCCAAGGGTGATTTCTTCCCCGTGCTCACAGCGGCACACGTTCACCGTCTGCCCCTCAACCCACCATTCCACCTTGCCGCCGGCCTTTTCGGCAATGGCTTTCAGCGCCTCGTCGCAGTACATCCCCTCGTAGTCTATCGTGATCAGCTCCGTACCTTCCACCGTACCCACCTTCCAGTCGGTCGTGTGGCCCATGCCGTCATTGATGGCTTTCACCACCATCGCCGCATGCTCGCGGGGCGTGGCTGTCAGGGTGAACACCGGGTTCGTGTCCCCGTCCGTCGTCTCCAGCACCAGGAACCGCTTGATCAGGCTCTCCACACCGTACAGCTTCAGGTCATAGTCCCATTCGCCCTCGTTCACCTGCTTCGGAGTGTAGCGTTCCGTCAGCCAGTACCGTTCACCCAGATAGTCCGTGTAGTCGTTCACGTCCAGGGGCAGAAAATCATAGTAGCTGAACGACAGGGAAAGCACATTGTCTCCCTGTACCTCCTTGCTTTGCGTCGAGCTGTCGTTCACGGCCACATCCGCACGCTTGTTCCCGGCTTTGTCATATATCGTTAGAAGCATATTCTAATAGCGTTTGAATTGTCGTGCAAGCGAGTGTCAAAGAGCTTGCTCGATTTGACCGAGCGCAGCCGACAATCAGCTTGCTGAATGGTTATATAATCGGTTTCGGTTCCCGGAACTTTACCCGGAACTTTCCGGCATGCACGCCTTCCCTCCACAGATAGGTCAGCGGGGTGAACTTCGTGCAGTCGGCATACTTCACCCGCAGCTGCAGGTCCAGCTGGGGGAAACGGATTTCCAGCCAGCCGGCCTTCCCTTGCTTCAGGAAATTCACAAAGGCAAAGTACTGCTTCATCCAGCCTGCCTGGGTCTTGTTGTACAGGGCAAAGTGCAGCGTCACGTCCCGCGCCTCGTTCTTGGGGTTAAGAACTGCCGAGTATTTCTCACCGTCCTCTTCCCGTATGTCCACGGCGGTATCCTTCTTGGCCTTGCTCGGGGTCAGGATGGCCGTCAGGTTCTCCATGCCGCCGCGCCGGTCTTCTACCAGGAACACGCCGTATTCCGTCCAGATGTCCGTGCCGTTCACCAGCACCAGTCCGCTCAGTATATTGCCCATATCACTTCACTTTTAGTCCGTCACGTATCATTTTCTTTATCACTTCCTTCAGTTCGCCCAGGTGTCCGGCGCTCACACCGGTGTTCTCGGCTATCCGGGCCAGATGCCCTTCGGCCGTGTCCATCTTCTCCACCACGCTTTCCAGCTGTTTGTCCATGCTGCTCCAGTGCTGCAGCCCGCTGGTGAACATGCCCTCCAGCTTCGTGCCCTGGTCCTGCGTCATGGCCGTAAAGCCGCCCGCTTTCGCACTCTGGCTGGTACCGCCGGCTTCGGTCTTGTCGTAGCCCGTAGCGGCAGCCAGGTTGTCACGCAGGGCAAGGGCTTCGTCCACATACTGCATGTACTCTTCAGTCAGCGCGTTCCGTTCCGCCTCGGTCAGTTCGTTGTCCTCCATCGCCTTGCCGAACTTCTCCCACCAGCCTTTCAGTTTTTCGCTGTACAGTTCGCCGATCTTGTTGCTCAGCATCGCCCGCATGAAGTACTCGGATATATCCTCCGCTGCATCCTTCGCGCCATACTTCATGTTCATCAGGTTGTCGATGAAGCTGCTGTACATTCCGTCAAACGAAATGCCCGTCAGCCCTTCATACAGCTGGTCGGTCAGTTCCTCCAGCTTGCCGGCCTGGTCTATGTAGTCATCCAGTTTTTCGGTCAGTCGCCCGCCGTAACCGCCCTTGCCGGTGTTCTGTATCTGCGTCCACATGTCCACGTTGCTGCGCAGTGCCTTCATTTCCTCCGGGCTCAGGCTCCACAGGTTCCCGTCCCACCGGCGGCCGATCTGTCCGCTCAGTTTGTCTATCTGTGCCTGGCTGAAGCCGCCCCAGTAGTAGTTCCAGCTGTGGTGGCTACCGTGGTATCCGGCTTGAGCCATCGCCATCTGCAGGTAGTTCGAATTCGTTTCCTGCTGCATCTTGTACGCGTCGCGGTAAGCCGCCACACTCTTCGTCCCCTTGCTTGCCTTGATGGTATCGGTCAGGTCTTCGATGGAAGTCTGCAGTTTCTCGTTCCGGTCTGTAAGGCGGTCTATAGCCGCCTGCACTTCCCTGGCGTTTCCGCCGATGCCGAACAGTTTGTTGAAACCTCCGAAAGACACCGTGTTCAGCAGTCCCCCGATACCTTTCACAAGGGAACCGCCTATCTGTTTGAACAGGTCCCCGCTGAGGATATTGTCGAGTATTCCGGTTATCGCATTGAAAATGGTGTCTATCAATGATGAGATAATCGGACCGATACCGTCTTTCAGCAAATCCAGTATGGAGAGGATGGCCGATATGATCTGCCCGATGACTCCGGCACTTGACAGGGTCTCGGACATCTGACTGATGGCATCACCGACCTTGCCTCCGATATTCAGTTTTGACAGACCGGTAAGCATGTTCTGGATTCCCTCAAATGATCCCTGCAAGGTTCCGCTCGCAAAGCCGTGCAACCCGTCGGATACCATGTTCAACCCGTCAACCGTGTCCCGGGAGGCACTTTTCACCTCCCCGGCAAGCGCCTTCATTTCAGAGGTGGCGTTCAGGTATTCCTCGTCAGCTGAAACGCTGGACGATTGGGCCGTTTGAAGGGCGATTTTGGTACGTTCAATTTCTGCCTGGTTGCCGCTTTCAAGAGCCTTGTTGTAATCGGTCTGCGCCGCTTTCAACCGGATGAATGCCGCTTCCTGCTGCAGTTCCGCATTTTGCACACGTGTTACGGCATCCCCCAAAGCGTGCATCTGCGTTTGTAACCGGGCAAAATCCAATGTGCCGTTACCACCGGGAAGCATGCTTTGAATACGTTCAATGGCATCGTAGACGACCTGTTGGTCTGCGGCTCCCGTTTTTTTGAACTCATCCGTCTTGACATACTGTTTAAGCTCGCCAAGCAGGTTCTTCATCTGGTCTGCAAGCAGGCCTGTCAAATCCCCGAATGCTGCTCCCCAGTCTATCTTTTGGGTCAGGGCTTCCATGTCCACTTTGTGCACAGCCGCATCACGCTGCTTCTCCAAAGTCAGCCTTTCGCCCTGGGACTGTGCCTTGCGGATTTTCTCGGCATATTCTTCAGCGATGGCCAGTTTCTGCTGCTGGAAGGTCCCGTATTCCTTCAGATAGTCACGCATGGCTTCCGCCTCTTCCCTGTACACGTCCGCCTCCGCTTTTTTCCTTGACTCGGTGTTTGAGGCACGGGCTTTTTCAAGTTCATCCTGTTGCTCCCGGGTAAGTCCGTTATCTCCGGTAGAAAGACCGGCTTCCTTGTTCTCACGCTTCCAGTCGGCTTCCTGCCGGTTTATCTCTTCTTTCCGGGCGTTATAGTCATATTCGATTTGTGCCAGTTTCTTTTCGGTACCGGCTTGCATACGGTCTATCTCTTCCTTCCGGTTCTCGGCCTGCAGGGCGGCAAGATCCTGCGCCAGCCTGCGCTCTGTGGCAAGCCGTTGCTTGGCTTCCGCTTCCGGATTCTTTCCGGGCTGTTCGGGGTCGATATGCCCGCCGATACCTGACTTCTGTTCCAGTTTCAAGCGCTCCTTGGTTAAATTCTCCGCTGCTAATATATATCCGTTATATTCTGATTTAAGCCGCTCTATTTCTTCCTTTTTTTTCCAACGTCCGTTATTATTCTGTTTATATGATTGATCCGAAGAAAAGAAACGGTCAACCTTTCCTCCATATCCCCACCAAGTATCAAATTCACTCTCATCCTTCGCTTCTGCCTCGGCTATTTTTTCATCAACCTCTGACGCTTTTTTTACTAAATTCTGTACTTTCGCTTGGAGGAAGAGGGATTGTACATAATCATCACTCTTTTGTATGATGGTATCATACCATTCAGAAAGTGTTTTATAATACCCGAAAGATTCTCCGTATTTACGGTTCAATTCCTCCACCTTGGCCTTTTCCTGTTCCTTGCTGCCGGTGAAGTTCTTTATCTCATCGATGACCGATTTCAGTTCAAAGCGTGTACGCACCATCTGGGCACGGCCGTCCTTCTCTATCTCGGTCATTTCCTTCAGCGAGATGCTGAATTCATCGACGCCTTTTTTGGCGCTGAACAGGTCTTTCGTCCACTCCCAGATTTCATCACCGTACATTACCAGCAGCATGATGCCGGTGGTCATGGCCGTCTGCCAGGAAAAGAGCGAGGACAGAACCTGCTTCCATACCGGTGTACCTTTCTTACCGGACTTCTGCAGCTCATCGTATTCCTTGCGGGCACGGGCCAGTTCGTCCGTAAAAATCGGCAGGTTGTTAGATATGGCCAGGAAGAACATCTGCGGTCCCATGGCCAGTGAAGGCATCTCACGGGCTATCTGCTGGATACTGTTGTGCAGACCATTGAACTGGCGCTGTGCGTTGGGTACATCTGCAGGGGTAACCTGCACGGATTCCGATTCCTCCTGCAGCAGTTTCAACTGGCTTCGCAATTCCTCAAGCTGCTTCTCCAGTGCATGGATCTGCGCGATATTGGCACTCTGGTCCAGATTGGGGGCAGCCGTCTCCCCGGCAAGGCGCAGCCTTTCCAGTTCAGCCTCCAGCAGCCTGACGGTATTACGCAGTTCCAGTGCCTCACGCTCGGCCTTGTTCATGCCGGGCGTGAGTTTGTCCTTCATCAAAAATTCAACTTCTACAGGTTTGCTCATTCCAGTTTGCTTTGAAAAAATCCTACTATATCGTTCGCTTCATCCTCGGCGCTGCGCTCCGGGCTGGGAACACCGTTTCCGCCGCCTTGCTTTTTCCGCACATACCGCGGCGCGTCGCTCAGCATCAGTATCAGCGTCTGGTAATTCACACCGTCCAGAATGTAGTCCACACTCCAGCCCGTTGCACTCGCTATCTGCCACACGAAGCCGAAAGGGCTATGGGAACCCTCATACCGGGTCCTTAACTCCCCATCCTTGCCTGGCTCAGTCTCGGAGTCATCGGGTTCGCCCGCGCCGCCGAGCTGATAATATTCATAAAATCCTTCGTGCCCATCAGACGCTCGAATGTCCGGAACATGGCCGTCAGATAGCGCCACTCCACAAAGTTCCGCAGCACCCATGCCGTCACCCCGATGCCCACGTGCCGCGACACGTAGCCCCGGCATACCGTATAGGCCAGCAGACGGCTCACGGCCTTGCCGTGTTCCGCTACAAAGGCCAGTTCCTCGGTCTTGTCCTTCGGTTGCCAGTCGGGTTTGACACCCATCTTCAGGTATTCCCGCGCCAGCAGAATCTGACCCCGCAGCCTCGGACGCTTCATCGTCACGCGCACCTCCACCGGGCGTTTCAGCCACGGAAGCTTCCACCTTTTAAGAGGAACGGACACGCCGCTGTCCAGCAGCGCGTCCGCACACTCCATCTCTATCAGTCGTTCCAGCCGGTCTGCCATGCGTTAGCCCTCCTCGCTTTGGAGCGATGCTGCAGCCGCGGCTTCCGCTGCTGGCAGCTTGTGCTCTCCCCACTCTTCGGGCAGGGTTTCCGAGTCAAACACGCCGTAGGGCTGCGAACCGTCCTCCGGCATAGCCACCTCCAACGTACATTCTATCTTGGCCGTTTCCGTAAGCGTCAGCTTGCCGCCCAGATTGGAAAGCAGCGTGCCGTTCGGTATCAGCACGCTCTGTCCGGACACCAGGCTGAGTTCCCACGGTCCCTGCATCAGAATGGCGGCCTGTGGGGCAGTCCAGCCAACGGGGGTCTTCTTCTCGCTGTCCTCTTTCTTGTAGTGCAGCGATCCGCCCAGCAAGGCATGCAGGTTCTTGTAGTCCATCTGGATTACGTTGAATGTGGGCGCGATGCTGCCGTTGCTCTGAGGAATAATCAGCACCGGGGCTCCCGGCACCTGTTCCGCCTCGATCTTCGCAGCCTCGGGCTTCTGCCCGCCCAGGTCAAACGAACCTTTCTCGATATAACCCACTACAAAATCCTTGTATTTTACGGCACCGAGGCCGTACATAAAATTCTTGTTCATCGTTTTTTCAGTTTGATGGTTAATAACACACCGGCCAACAAGCCGGCCAATATACCTGTGATAAACGTCCGCATCCGGTTCGGAGGGCGTTTTTCTACCGTTTGAACGTCATTCGAAGTTTCGTTCCTGGTCTCGCTCCGGATGCGTGTCAGCTCTTCTTCATACCACAGCACCAGCTGCTGCAGACTGTCGCACGAGGCTTCGGCCACAAGGTTTCCCTTGCCGTCACTGCCTACGGTCAGGTTGGCCTGTCCGCTCTTGCCACGGTACACGGCACCTTCAGGAAGCTTACGGAGGCTGTCCGCCGGTATAGTCAGCTTCACCGAACTCGCCGGTATCCCCGCCATCACCAGTCCCGCCCGTCGGCTTCCGCTCGCGCTGTCGGCGCTTGCCGATTCCGTCCGGACTTCCCGGTTCATGCTCTTTCGGTGACTCGCGCAACCTGTCAAGCACAGGGCAATCGTCACGATGAGGACAGTTTCCGGCTGTATCAATAGCTTTTCTAAGACGGGCCATCTCGCGCGTATTGCGGGCCAGTTCTTTCTTTGTTTCACAAAATTCATCTTTTAGAGGTTTTACAATATTTTCCATCAAAATGCGGGTGGCATGTTCGGCGTTATCTATGCGCATGGCCTCTGCACCGGCCTCGGCCTTCATCGCTTCCGCTTTCGCTTTTCTCACAGTAGCCCGCAAGGAGCCAATGGTCGCCACCGTACCAACCAGGCCGCCGCCAAGGATAATGTTCATAAATTCGCTCAAGTCCATACCACCCGGTTTTATTATTGATTAATACCTATTTCTTTCAACCATTCCTGCACATCGAAACTCGGACAGGCTTTCGCTGCCAGTTCGTTGTGTCCTACAATGCGTACATCAGGAAATTTCCGGTGAAAATCCTTCACATACTTCTCCAGTGCCTTTTTCTGGCAGCCGGTGCGGGTGTCTTTCGGGGTCTTACCGTCTTTTTCCACGCCCCCGGCATACACGATGTGACGGCTTACACTGTTATATCCCTTGGCTCCGTTGGTCACTTCCCAAGGGTCCACCTGTGCATCCTCATTGTTTTCTACCAGACGTTCCACGCCTCCATTCAGGTGGAACAGGTCGGTATAGCCAACCTGCTTCCATCCTCTTCCTCCCTGGGCAACCGGAGAAGTATGCCATTTGCGGATGTCCGCCGATGATACCTCACGTCCCTCCGGAGTTGCCGTACAGTGTATTACCAGATATTTCAACTTTGCCATAATCATCATGCTTGATAGCCGCTCATCATTACCACTCCGGCATCCTCTTTCTTGGGCATGCAGATGAAGTAATGGCGGAAGTTAATCAGGTTACGCTGGTTCAACGGGTCGTTCTTTGACTCGGAATAATACATCTTGGTAGAGCCTGTTGCCTTGAAAACCCGCTGTTTGTAGAAGGCAAACGAACACGGGAATTCACCGGCTTCTGCCGTTGCACCCAATGCCTTTTTCACTCCGGCTGTAGTATAAAGCGGATTGTTGCCGTACTCATAGATTTCAAAGCCGTACAGGTTGCCTACCTTGCCGCTGTTGCGGTCAATGTTGTACTGCTCGCGGAATGCCTGGCTGGTCAGCAGAAGGTCATTCACATGGTCGGGGCAAAGCACCAGTCTGCGGCCGTCTGACGGCACGCGCAGGTTGTCAAGGGCACGCTTCATTTCTACAAGGTCATTCACGGTAAGGCGCAGACGGTTTGTAGCCGGATCTTTCTCGCCGGTAGTCTTAAGCACCGGAGTAGTTTCCGTATTTTTGTTCGCACAAAGCGCATGGGCTGCCTTGGTGAACTTCGCATCATTGATGCTGTTGGCATGTCCCTCTTTCACACGGGCGGTCTTGTCATAACTGATTGCGTAAAGCTCATCGTCTGTAATCGGCGTGGCCTTGGTCTGGAATTTGTCCAACTTGATGGCAATATCCTTGTCTTCCAAAGCCTGCACATCAATCGGATAGGTTTTGTTGTTAATCAAGACATCCGGATCTACACCAACTTCTACCAGATGAATCACATCGTTGTTCACGATACTGCTTTGGTCGGGGATTCCCGCCAGCCAGGTTCCTTCCAGTCCGGCACGAAGCACCTTGACAAGTTCCCCTGTCCAAATTTCCGTATAAACCCCTTCACGGAGTATTGAAGCACTCTGCGGGGTCATTCCCATAAAGGCTGCCACCGCATTCATTCCCACAGCTCCGGCCACCGGAGAGAATCCCAATACCGAAGCACACACGACACCTGTCAGCGTATTGAACAGAAGTGCCGTCAAAAGCATTACAATTTTTCCCATTTTCTTCATTTTAAAGGTTTTCAAATTTCACAGGTCATGCCGTATTCAGCCTTGTACAGGCGCTTGTACTCCTCCGGGTTATGCTCGCGCATTTCAAGCAGCGCATCACTCGGGACATCGCTCAGTTTGGCATAGGTGGACGGCTGTGCCTGCTGCTTGCCGCCCTGATAGCTCAATACAGTGGAAATCTTCACCTGGGGCTGCATGGCATCAAGCACATTCTTCAGTTCATCGACACCGACCTTCTTGCCAAGTTCGATAAACTGTGTCTTCTTGTCTTCTCCCAAACGTTTTTCCACCACTGCCTTTTCCACAAGACCGGTAATACGGGCCAAAGTCAGCTTCCCGTTTTCTTGCTTCAGGGAATCATTCTCTGCCTTGGCTGCTTTAAGTTCATTTAAGGCTCGATTAACATCAGCCTCCGTTGCCGTTTCCGGCAGCCCCAATTGAAGGGCCAAAAGTTTCAGTTCCATTTCTTCTGTTGTTTTTTGGTTATTAATTAGTGGCAAAGGACAATCACCATCCTTTCCCAATGTGATTTGCTTCCCATCCTTCATCAGTACGATGGCATCATCATTGGA